>CAJYVD010000041.1 GCA_913778495.1 uncultured Pantoea sp. | reverse complement strand
ACGCTTTCCTCCTTCAGAGTCAAACACTTTTTTCAGCGTTTTTCTCCGGCGGGGCGAATCACTCCGCGCCCTGCTGAGCCGTCTGCGTTGCCGCTTTGCCGTCTCAGTGGTGGCGCATTATAGGGCGAGTCTGAGGAAGCGCAAGAGCAAATTTAAACTTTTTTATCGTTCGCTCACAATTTGAGCGAAACGACCTGTTTTAGCCCTTTTTAATGCGTGCAGGCAGCCCTGCGAGGCTATCAATCACCCAATCCGCCGCCGCTTCACTCTCTTCTGTCACTGGCTTACCGGTGCGCACCAGCACTTTCGTACCCACGCCAGCCGCCAACGCAGCCTGCATATCTTCCAGTTTATCGCCCACCATATAAGAAGCGGCCATGTCGATATTCAATTCCTGCTGCGCCGAGAGCAACATGCCTGGCTGTGGTTTCCGGCAATCACACTGCTGGCGATAGGCTTCGACCTTCGCATCAGGCAAATGTGGGCAGAAATAGATGCCATCTAAGTCCACCTCGCGATCGGCTAATGACCAATCCATCCACTCTGTAAGCTGCATAAACTGATCTTCGGAGAACATGCCCCGCGCAATGCCAGATTGATTGGTGACTAATATCAGTGCGTAGCCCATCTTTTTCAGCGCTTGCAGCGCCTCAATGGTGCCATCGATAAACTCAAAATTATCGATTTCATGTACATAGCCGTGATCGACGTTCAGGGTGCCATCACGATCGAGAAATATAGCCGGGACTTTGTTCGCCACGTAAAAACTCCTGCTGCAAATAATGCTGCACAGTATCGCATGATTGCGTTGAACGAGAGAATGGCAGATTGATTGACTTCGATTGATTTAGCCGTCTGGATGCCTTACCATCCATTCAAATTTCACACAGCTTGACTGAGTGAAAGCCGATACACCACGGACAACGCATTGCGATAACAATTAAACTAATGATTAAACTCGAAAATATCACGAAAGTGTTCCAGCAAGGCTCCCGTACTGTGCAAGCGTTGTCAAACGTTAGCTTGCACGTTCCTGCTGGACAGATTTATGGCGTTATCGGCTCTTCCGGGGCCGGTAAAAGCACCCTGATTCGCTGCGTCAATTTGTTAGAGCGCCCCACATCGGGCCGCGTGTTAGTGGATGGTCAGGATCTCACGGCCCTTTCATCCAGTCAGCTCACGCTGGCGCGTCGTCAGATCGGCATGATCTTCCAGCATTTTAATCTGATGAACTCACGCACCGTTTCAGGCAACGTGGCGCTGCCGCTTGAGCTGGGCAATTTGTCTCGCGCGCAGATCCAACAGCGCGTTACCGAATTGCTGGAGCTGGTTGGCCTGGCGGACAAACATGACAGCTGGCCGGCTAACCTCTCAGGGGGTCAGAAGCAGCGCGTGGCGATTGCCCGCGCCCTTGCCAGCAACCCCAAAGTGCTGCTGTGTGATGAAGCCACCAGCGCCCTTGACCCAGCCACCACGCGCTCGATTCTTGAACTGCTGAAAGATATTAACCGTCGCCTCGGCATCACCATCCTGCTGATCACGCACGAAATGGACGTGGTCAAGCGCATTTGCGATCAGGTCGCGGTAATCAGCCACGGCGAATTGATTGAAAAGGACAGCGTGAGCGAAGTGTTCTCGCATCCGAAAACGCCGCTGGCGCAGCAGTTTATTCAATCAACGCTGCATCTGGATATTCCCGAAGATTACCAACAGCGCATGACTGCCACCGCCTCAGCGCAGAGTGTGCCTCTGCTGCGTCTGGAATTCACTGGAAAGTCGGTTGATGCGCCGCTGTTGTCCGAAGTCGCCCGACGCTACAACGTCAATAACAATATTATTAGCGCGCAGATGGACTACGCCGGTGGCGTGAAGTTCGGCATTATGCTGGCGGAAATGCACGGCAGCGCGCCCGATACAGAGGCGGCCATTGCGTGGCTGCAGGAAAATCATGTGAAAGTAGAGGTATTAGGTTATGTCTGAAGCGATGATGTGGTTACTGACGCGCGGCGTCTGGGAAACGCTGATGATGACCTTTGTCTCCGGCTTTTTTGGTTTTGTACTCGGTTTACCGGTAGGCGTTTTGCTTTACGTCACGCGACCAGGCCAAATTTTGGCCAATACCGCACTCTATCGCGTGCTCTCAGCGGTGGTGAATATCTTCCGCTCTATCCCCTTCATTATCTTACTGGTATGGATGATTCCTTTTACACGCGCCATCGTCGGCACGTCGATTGGGCTGCAAGCGGCCATCGTACCGCTCACCGTTGGCGCCGCGCCTTTCATTGCCCGCATGGTGGAGAACGCGCTGCTGGAATTGCCCACCGGCCTGATTGAGGCATCACGCGCCATGGGCGCGACGCCGCTGCAAATCATTCGTAAAGTGCTGTTGCCTGAAGCGCTACCGGGACTGGTGAATGCCGCAACCATTACGCTGATTACCCTGGTGGGCTACTCTGCGATGGGCGGCGCAGTAGGCGCAGGCGGCTTGGGTCAAATAGGCTATCAGTATGGTTACATCGGCTATAACGCGACCGTAATGAATACCGTGCTGATTTTGCTGGTTGTACTGGTGTATGTCATACAGTTCTGTGGTGACCGCATCGTGCGTGCTGTGTCCCATAAATAAGTTAACAACGTCGATACTCCTCTATTAAGGAAGGGATATGTCTTTTACATTTAAAAAGATTGCCGCTGTGGGTGCTCTGATTGGCGCTATCGCGCTGGCTGGATGCGATCAAAAAGCCAAAGATCCAAATCACATCAAGGTTGGCGTCATCGTCGGCGCGGAACAACAGGTCGCGGAAACCGCCGTTAAGGTGGCCAAAGAGAAGTACAACCTGGATGTTGAACTGGTGACTTTCAACGATTACGTGCTGCCGAACGAAGCGTTAAGCAAAGGCGACATCGATGTAAATGCCTTCCAGCACAAGCCGTACCTCGATCAGCAAATCAAAGATCGTGGTTACAAGCTGGTACCGGTTGGCAACACCTTCGTTTACCCGATTGCAGGCTACTCCAAGAAAATCAAATCATTGGATGAACTGCAGAACGGTGCGCAGATTGCTATCCCTAACGATCCCACCAACCTGGGCCGTTCACTGCTGCTGCTGCAGAAAGTGGGCCTGATCAAACTGAAAGACGGCGTGGGCCTGCTGCCGACCTCACTGGATATCGTGGAAAATCCAAAGAACCTGAAAATTGTTGAGCTGGAAGCGCCGCAGCTGCCGCGTTCTCTGGACGACCAGCAGATTGCGCTTGCCGTCATCAACACCACCTACGCCAGCCAGATTGGCCTGACGCCAGCCAAAGATGGCATCTTTGTTGAAGATAAAGATTCACCCTACGTTAACCTGCTGGTTAGCCGTGAAGACAACAAAGATGCGGAAAACGTGAAGAAATTCGTTCAGGCTTATCAGTCTGACGAAGTGGCTGAAGCCGCAAACAAAATCTTCAACGGTGGTGCGGTAAAAGGTTGGTAATCTTCCTTTAAGTAATCGGGCAGCTCAGGCTGCCCTTTTTTATGGGCCTGCTTCCCCAGCCGCGCCCTCCGGACTATTGGCCGCATATCCGCGCGAAAGATTTGGCTTATGCCGCTGACTTGTTATTTAATCCCGTCCTTGTTTCAATAACGCCACTTTTTGCCATATGAGGATGTTGCCATGCGCTTTTTACCGCTCTGCTTGTTAGCATTAATGCTAACCGGGTGCGTTCATGAATATCACCCTATAAGCAGCGCCCCCGTTCGTCCGCAGCACTCATCCAGCGAACCACAGCGTAAGCCTGCCACGCGACCAGCGCCGGTTAAAATTTATACCGACGCGACCGCCCTTGTGAGCAACCCGTTCCGCGATCTCGGCGAAGTCTCAGCGGAAGATTGCCAGAGCAGCAATCAGGATTCGCCTCCAAATATCAACACCGCACGTAAACGTCTGCAGATCAAAGCGGCAGGGATGAAAGCCAACGCCGTGTTGCTGCACAAATGCGAAATTGTCTCCAGCACGCCGGGCTGCTACCGCCAAGCCGTGTGTCAGGGATCAGCGCTGAAAGTCTCTAATCAATGAGTGAATTTGCCTTTGCGCAAATTGGCGTGATCCATTCCCCCTGGAAAGAGAAGTTTGCGGTGCCGCGCCAGCCTGGCTTGGTGCAAGACGGCGGTGGCGAGTTGCATTTGTTGCCGCCGTATAACCAGCCGGAAGCGGTGCGCGGGCTGGAGGCGTTCAGTCATCTCTGGGTGCTGTTCGTGTTTCATCACACCCAAGCGGGCGGCTGGCGCCCCACCGTGCGCCCACCACGCCTGGGGGGAAATGCGCGCATGGGCGTCTTTGCCACGCGCTCAACCTTCCGTCCAAATCCGATTGGGATGTCACTGGTTGAGCTAAAAGGCATTCGCTGTGACAAACAGCAGGTGATTTTGCAGCTCGGCAGCCTGGATTTGGTGGACGGCACGCCAGTGGTGGATATCAAACCTTACCTGCCGTTTGCCGAAGCCCTGCCAAACGCGCGCGCGGGCTTTGCGCAGCATGCGCCGGAGGCCAGCATGCCGGTGCGCTTCTCGGCGCTGGCGCAGAGTCAGCTACAGCAGCAGCAGAGCACCCATCCGCACCTGGCACGTTTTATCCGTGAGGTTTTGGCGCAGGACCCCCGCCCCGCCTACCGAAAAGGCGAAACGCAGGATCGTGAGTATGCCGCCTGGCTGCTCGACTTTAATGTGCGCTGGCGCATCGACGATCGCGGCACGGAAGTGATCGCCCTGGATCCGCGCTAAAACAAGCTTTTGAGTGATTGATCTCGCTGGTACACTAGCCGCCAGCAAATTTTTCGTTCGTATCCTTCCGTACAACTGGAATCGTAATCAATGCGTACTACTCAATATCTGCTCTCCACCCTAAAGGAGACGCCTTCCGATGCGGAAGTCATTAGCCACCAGCTGATGCTGCGCGCCGGGATGATCCGCAAACTGGCTTCTGGACTTTATACCTGGCTGCCAACCGGCATTCGCGTGCTGCGAAAAGTTGAAAACATCGTGCGCGAAGAGATGAACAACGCCGGTGCTATCGAGATTGCCATGCCGGTGGTTCAGCCTGCCGATCTGTGGGAGGAGAGTGGCCGTTGGGAACAGTATGGCCCGGAGCTGCTGCGCATCAAAGATCGCCATGAACGTCCTTTTGTGCTGGGTCCGACGCACGAGGAAGTCATCACCGACCTGATCCGTAACGAGCTGAGCTCGTATAAGCAGCTGCCGCTGAATCTGTACCAGATTCAGACCAAATTCCGCGACGAAGTGCGCCCGCGTTTTGGCGTGATGCGCTCACGCGAGTTCATCATGAAAGATGCGTACTCGTTCCATACCTCGCAGGAATCGCTGCAGGAAACCTACGATGCGATGTATCGCGCCTATAGCCAGAGCTTCAGCCGCATGGGGCTGGATTTCCGTGCGGTGCAGGCGGACACCGGCTCCATTGGCGGCAGCGGTTCGCATGAGTTTCAGGTGCTGGCGCAGAGCGGTGAAGACGATGTGATCTTCTCCACCGAGTCTGATTACGCGGCCAACATTGAGAAAGCGGAAGCGGTCGCGCCTGCCGGCGAACGTGCGGCGGCGACCCAGGCGATGACGCAGTTTGCCACGCCTCACGCCAAAACCATTGCGGAACTGGTTGAACAGCATCAGATTCCGGTTGAGAAAACCGTGAAGACGCTGATTGTCAAAGGCGCAGAAGAGAGCGGTCACGCGCTGGTCGCCCTGCTGGTGCGCGGCGATCATGAGCTCAATGAAATCAAAGCTGAGCATCTGGATATCGTTGCTGCGCCACTGGAAATGGCCAGTGAAGACGCTATCCGCGCCGTGGTTGGCGCGGGTTTTGGATCGCTGGGCCCAGTGGGATTAACCCTGCCGATCGTCGCCGATCGCACCGTGGCAAAAATGAGCGACTTTGCTGCGGGCGCAAACATTGATGGTCAGCATTTTGCCGGCATCAACTGGGGCCGCGATCTGCCTGAACCGCGCGTTGAAGATATCCGTAATGTTGTGGAAGGCGATCCAAGTCCAGATGGCAAAGGCGTACTGCAAATCAAACGCGGTATTGAAGTCGGCCATATTTTCCAGCTGGGCACCAAATACTCTGACGCGATGAAAGCCGCGGTGCAGGGTGAAGATGGGCGCAACCAAATCATGACCATGGGCTGCTACGGCATTGGTATTACGCGCGTGGTGGCTGCCGCCATTGAGCAGAATCACGACGAGCGCGGTATCATTTGGCCAGCGGCGCTGGCACCGTTTGAAGTGGCGATTCTGCCCATGAACATGCACAAATCTTTCCGCGTGAAAGAGCTGGCCGAGAGTCTGTATAACGAACTGCGCGCGAAAGGCGTTGACGTGATTCTGGACGATCGTAAAGAGCGCCCGGGCGTAATGTTCGCGGATATGGAACTGATTGGCGTGCCGCACACCATCGTCATCGGCGATCGCAATCTCGATAACGAAGAGATCGAGTACAAGGCCCGTGCCGCCAGTGAGAAGCAGATGATCAAACAGCATGAGATCGTCGACTTCCTCACCCACGCGCTGAACAAGTAATCGCAAACGCCTCCTGTTGGAGGCGTTTTTTTTAGCGCACTTTTCCGCGCATCGCTTTAACGCTGCTGCGGCGGGATTTACCTTCCAGACGTCGCTCTTTGGACGCGCGCGTTGGCCGAGTGGCGCGCCGCGCTTTCTCAACGGTGGTCAGCTCCCGAATCAGGTTGATCAGCCGCTGGATTGCCGCCTCGCGATTCATCTCCTGGCTACGGTACTCCTGCGCTTTAATGATCACCACGCCTTCCGCCGTGATCAAATGGTGACGCGCCTCCAGCAACCGCGTTTTATAAAATGGCGGCAGCGACGACGCCTGAATATCAAACCGCAGGTGAATGGCCGTGGACGCTTTGTTCACGTGCTGCCCGCCTGCGCCCTGCGCGCGAATGGCGGTGATTTCGATCTCGCTGTCAGGCAGCACCACGGTTCGTGATACCACTAGCATACTGTGCCTGCCCACGCGCGAAGCACGTTGCCGCAAACTCCCCTTTTCATTATTTTCTCCTTTTTGGCACGTCCTCGCCGCTTCGCGGTATCGCGCCCGGCGGCCATTGCCCTTTTTTCTTCGCGTGCTGCGCCGATGTGCTGGCTGATTTCCATAAAAATCCTGTGATATAGTCGCGAGTCAACCAGAGTATTTATGCTCTGCTGAGGAGGTGTATGTGCAAAAGTATTGTGAGTTAGTTCGCCAGAAATATGCCGAAATCGGCAGTGGCGATCTGGGTTATGTGCCAGACGCAATTGGCTGCGCGCTGAATGCACTGAATGATATTGCCGCTAATTCTGCGCTAAACTCTTCTGTCAGGGAACAAGCAGCCTACGCTGCTGCAAACTTATTGGTGAGCGACTATGTTGACGAATGAAGCTTATAAACCCATCAATTGCGATGACTACGACAACCTTGAACTCGCCTGCCAAAGACACTGGACGCTGAAGCTGGAGTTAAAAAACGGCAGTCGGCTTGAGGCCAAAGCCGTTGATATGGTCTCACGGAAAAATGTTGAGTACCTGCAGGTTGATCTCTCCGGCGAATCCCGTGAGCTGCGTCTCGACCACATCGCCAGCTTTAGCCACCCTGAGCTTGGCACCGTTATCGTCAGCGAAGACGAGTAGCGCCTTCAGGCGGGAAGCCCCTTCCCGCCTTCTCCCTCAAGGCTTCATCGCCGCGTAATACGCTGATAAATCTTCCATATCCTCATCACTTAATCCGGCGACAAACGCCTTCATCACCTCTGCCTGACCGCCGTTGCGCTCGCCATTTTTATACGCTTGTAGCGCATGACGCAGATAAGGCGCGTTTTGTCCCGCCAGATGCGGATAGAGCGGTACCGCACTTTTGCCCTCGGCACCGTGA
Source organism: uncultured Pantoea sp. (assembly GCA_913778495.1). Classification (GTDB taxonomy): domain Bacteria; phylum Pseudomonadota; class Gammaproteobacteria; order Enterobacterales; family Enterobacteriaceae; genus Pantoea. The sequence goes on along the minus strand of CAJYVD010000041.1, from coordinate 62,807 downwards.
CAAGCTACGCAGCGGGCCGCTTTCTCTGCCCCCGCAGAAGCTGCACCGTCGGCCAAAACCGGCAGCGACGCGCTGAGTATCGCCCATGCTAATGCCCGCGTGATCATACATGCTCCTGGTGTTGAGGTAACCAGATAGCCTGCCAGCCCGCCGACCCTTGAGGCGCGGCACCTTCCCGTGTAACAAACACTCCCGGCGCGGCAATCAATGTTTGATTGTAGTAAATCAGGGGCGTGCGCTCCCGCTGCCAGGGCGGTACGCCCAGCTCCTGCCAGAGCTTTTTCATCTCTCGCCCACCGGCACGTCCCTGCAAATGGTAATAGCCGTGCGCCGCGAAGCGAATCGTCACCACCTCGTCCGGCGTCGGTAGCCGCAGTTCGCCTGCTTCGTGGCTCGCGTAAAGTTGCCCTAATCCATCCGGTAAACGCAGCGGTGCTTCACTGATATGCCATGTAAGCACATACTCACGCAATGACGGCTGCGGCGGCAGCCAGTAGAGCCGCTGGCGATAACGCCGCAGCGTAAACGTGCCGAAGCGCAGGCAAGGATTAGCATCTTCGCGGCTTTGCATCACCTCTGTGGTAATGCGTTTCAACGCTTCGCGTGACGGCATGGCGCCGCCTTGTTGCGCGATCCAGCGCCGCAGCAGCGCGTGTCGTCGCGCTTCGCTAACCGTTAGCAGCGGATGAAACGCCAGCGCGCCGTGCGCATCGCACAGTTCTGCCAGCTGCTCGGCAAGCAGTTCATCCAGCAGCTGTTCTTGTTCGGCACACAGCGCTGCGCTGCGGGCGCTCGCGCGACTGAAATGCGGCCAGCGCGCCTGCAGCAGCGGCAAGATATGCAGGCGCAAAAAGTTGCGATCGAAGCGGCTATCGCCGTTGCTCTCATCCTCAATCCAGCGCAGCTGGTGCGCGGCGGCGTAAGCCTCGAGCTGCGCACGGGATGTCTGCAGCAGCGGTCGCAGATGCCAAAAACCGTGCAGCTCACGCTGGGCTGGCATCGCCGCCAATCCCGCCGGACCGCTGCCGCGCTTAAGGGCTAACAGCAGCGTTTCACACTGATCGTCCAGATGCTGAGCGGTAAGTAAGCGCTCACCGGGTTGCAACTGTTCCCGCAGCGCCTGATAGCGCGCCTCGCGCGCGGCCGCCTCAATGCCCTGCATTTTGGCATCAAGCTGCACGTAAAGGACATCACAGGCGAGATGCCATGCCTGACACACCTGCTGGCAGTGCACAGCCCAGCGGTCTGCGTTGGGGCTCAAGCCATGGTGAACGTGCAGGGCGCGCACCCGTAGCTGCGGCTGCTGACGCTGCCAGCTGACCAGCTGATGCAGTAATACCGTGGAATCAAGTCCGCCGCTAAAGGCCACCACGCAATGGGCGTCCGGCGGCAGCAGAGAGGCAAGGTGAGAGAAGGACATGCGCACGTTCCATCAGGGCAAGCCGCCTGATTGCGACTCGCAGCGGGCGCTATTTTACGCCTGATAAAGCTCCAGCGGCAAACCGTCTGGATCGCGGAAAAAGGTGCACGCCTTGCCGGTGAGGTCATCAATGCGGATAGGCTCGCAGATGACGCCTTTGTCTGCCAGCGCCGCCACCGACTGCGCAACATCCTCGACGCTAAAGGCCAAATGGCGCAAGCCACAGGCTTCCGGCCCGCTGACGCGCGGCGGTGGCGTCGGAAATGAAAACAGCTCGATCGTGTATTCACCCCGCAGTGCCAAATCGCCTTTCCAGGAGTCACGCTCGACGCGGTAATACTCACCCAGTAACGTAAAGCCCAGCACGTCACAATAAAAGGCCTTACTGCGCGCATAGTCGGTGGCGATGATGGCGATGTGGTGGATCTTTTGCAGTTGCAGCATAGCGGCTCCCAATGTCTTGTCAGCCGCCTACCCTACGCGTTCAGCGCGGCGCTGAAAAGAGGCAAACATCTGAAGTTATTCTGTATTCTCTTCACGCAGCACGCGCACCAGATAGCGCCCATCGTCGGTGAGTGTGGTGCCATGAATGTCCGTTTCAAAGCCCGGATAGTGTCGTCCGATAGTGCACAGCATCAGCAGGAAATCCAGCACGGCTCGGCTCTGCTCGGTGATCACCTCACCTGGCATAACCAGCGGCACGCCCGGTGGATACGGCAGGATCATATTGGCTGACACGCGCCCTACCAGCTCGCGCAGTTCCACGGTTTCTACCTGCCCTTGCACTTGACGCTGGAACGCCTGGTGCGGCGTCATTTTAGCTTCGGGTAAGACGTCAAACGCTTTCAACATCAGGCGCGGCAGGTCGTGCTGCATGATCAACTGATGAATGCCCTGCGCCAGCGTTTGGATACGCATCGTGCGATAGAAGTCGGGATCCTCGGCATACAGATCCGGCAGCATATTTTTAACCCGCAGATTAAGATCGTAGGCGCGTTTAAATTCGGTCAGTCCACGCAGCACGCTCATCGCTTTGGTTTTATCAATGCCGATGCTAAACAGGAATAACAGGTTATACGGGCCGGTTTTTTCCACCACGATCCCGCGCTGATCGAGGAACTTCGCCACCAGCGCTGCGGGGATCCCCTCTTGTGCCATGTCGCCCAGCTCACTCATGCCCGGCGTGAGAATGGTGACTTTAATGGGATCGAGATACATATGATCGCGATCGGCCTGCTTAAATCCGTGCCACGCTTCGTCGCCCGGCTGAATTGGCCAGCATTCCGCTTCGTCTATTTGCTCAGGCTGCCAGATATCAAAGAACCAGCCCTCACACTCTTCACGCAGACGCTGGATCTCCCGGCGAAAATGGAGCGCCCGCTCCACAGAACGGTTGATTAAGCGCTTGCCCGGATTTCCGCGCAGCATCGCCGCCGCCATCTCGATAGACGAGACAATACCGTAGCTCGGCGACGTGGTGGTGTGCATCATATAGGCTTCGTTGAAAGTGTCGTGATCGTAGTCGCCTTTAATGTGGATCAGCGAGGCCTGCGAAAACGCCGCCAGCAATTTGTGCGTGGATTGCGTCTCGTAGAACACTTTACCGGGAACGCGATCGCCGCTCATACCGCTCTTTCCGGCATAAATCGGATGGAAATTGGTGTAAGGCACCCATGCGGAATCGAAATGAATGGAGGCCACGTCGAGCGTCTTTTTGATAAATTCGGTGTTATACAGCAGGCCGTCGTAGGTGGAGTTAGTGATTACCGCGTGTACCGGCCAGCTGGCGCGCGGCGTGCTATCCACCTTTTGCTGAATGCTGTCGCGCGTAAATTCCCGCTGAGGTATGCCGCCCAAGATGCCCAGCGCATTGCGCGTGGGTTTGAGCCACACAGGCACGATGTCGCTCATCATCAGCAGGTGCGTCAGCGATTTATGGCAATTGCGGTCAATCAATACGGTGCTACCGGCAGGCGCGGCGTACATACCAACAATCTTGTTCGAGGTTGAGGTGCCGTTGGTAACCATGTAGCTCTGCTCGGCACCAAAGGTGCGGGCAATATACTCTTCGGCTTCCAGATGCGGGCCGGTATGATCCAGCAGCGAGCCCAATTCAGTGACGGAAATCGAGACATCCGCTTTCAGCGCGTTTGCGCCAAAAAAGTCGTAAAACAGACTGCCGACCGGACTTTTCTGGAATGCCGTCCCGCCCATGTGACCCGGCGTGCAAAACGTATATTTGCCCTCTTTCACATAAGTGAAGAGCGCTCGGGTGAGCGGCGGCATGATTTTCTCGATGTATTCATCGGTGTACTGACGGATATGGAGCGCAATGTCATCCGCAGCGTTGAGCGTGTATTCAAAAAAGTGCAGCGCCATGCGCATTTCATTGATGCTGACGTCCATCTGCGAGTGAGTATTGATGAACGCATAAAGCGGGAGCGATTCATTGAGTTGATTAATGTCGCTACACAGCGCGAGGCTGTAGTCATCCCAGTCAAAAATCACGCCACAAATACGCGGATTGTGTTCAATCAGCTTGAGTAGGTCGCTGGCATTACTGGGGTAAACCGTCTGAAAGCCCTGTAGCGTTAGCGCAGCATCCAGTTCACGAATGGGTTCATCTTTGTAGAACGCGCCGTGCGGTCCCATGATTGCAATGATATTCAATGCTCACCTCCTGTGGTGTTGTGGCACTGAATAAGGATAGCGAAATGTGGCGCAGCGCAGACCTGGAATGCTCTGCTGTTGCCCTTTTCGGGAAAAATAATGGATTGCGGCAATAAAAAAGCGGACCGAAGTCCGCTTAGTCAATGGCTGCGCCGCGATATCAGGCGTAGCCGTAGCTCATCAGACGCTGATAGCGGCGGTCGAGCAGCTCGTCAGTGCTCAAGCCATCCAGCTCTGCGAGGTCAGACAGCAGCTGATTTTTCAGTGATGCTGCCATATCAACCGGATGACGGTGCGCACCGCCCAGTGGCTCCGGTACGATGGAATCAATCAGCTTCAGCTCTTTCAGACGCTCAGCCGTGATGCCCATCGCTTCTGCCGCCAGCGGTGCTTTGTCGGCACTTTTCCACAGAATCGACGCACAGCCTTCCGGCGAAATGACCGAATAGGTGCTGTATTGCAGCATGTTCACTTTGTCGCCCACGCCAATGGCCAGCGCGCCGCCGGAGCCGCCCTCGCCGATCACGGTGCAGATGACCGGAATTTTCAGGCCCGACATTTCACGCAGGTTGCGCGCGATGGCCTCAGACTGACCGCGCTCTTCCGCGCCAACGCCTGGATAGGCGCCTGGGGTGTCAATGAAGGTGATCAGCGGCATCTTAAAGCGCTCGGCCATTTCCATCAGGCGCAGCGCTTTACGATACCCTTCTGGCGCAGGCATCCCAAAGTTACGACGAATTTTCTCTTTGGTTTCACGGCCTTTTTGATGACCAATGATCATCACCGGACGGCCGTCAAGGCGCGCAATGCCTCCGACAATCGCTTTGTCGTCGGCATAGGCGCGGTCACCTGCCAGCTCGTCAAATTCATCAAATGCGTGACGAACATAATCCAGCGTGTAAGGGCGCAGCGGATGGCGCGCAAGCTGCGCAACCTGCCATGCTCCTAAGTCCGAGAAGATTTTACGGGTCAGCTCCACGCTCTTCTCGCGCAGACGCTGCACTTCTTCATCCAGATTAATATCGTGTTTTTCATCCGAACGGCCAATAGACTTCAGCGAATCAATTTTCGCTTCCAGTTCAGCGATAGGCTGTTCAAAATCCAGGTAATTAAGACTCATAATGTTCCTGTTTTAGTCAAACTCCAGTTCCACCTGCTCCGATCCTACTAACGACCGTAAATCGTTAAGTAGACGATCGCTGGGCGAAATGCGCCACGCAGCACCAAAGCGTAGCTTCGCCCGCGCATCTGCTCTCTGATAGTAGAGATGCACCGGAATTGTCCCTGAGCGATGCGGCTCCAGAGACTGGCGGAGACGGTTTAAAAGCTGGTCATCAATTTGCCTGTCCGTCAGCGAGATAGCAAGTCCGCGCGCGTATTTTTCCCGCGCTTCGTCGATGTCCATGACTTCACGGGCGGTCATTTTAAGCCCACCGCTAAAGTCATCAAAGCTGACCTGTCCACTGACGATCAGGATACGGTCTTTCTCCAGCAACTGCTGGTATTTGTCTAACGCATCGGTAAATAGCATCACTTCAAGACGACCAGAGCGATCGTCCAGCGTACAAATACCAATTCGGTTTCCGCGCTTGGTGACCATCACGCGGGCAGCGATGACCAGCCCCGCCGCCACGGTGATTTTACCACGTTCCGTTGGATGCATGTCTTTCAGGCGCATGCCGCCAACATAGCGCTCAATTTCTTTCAGATATTGATTGATCGGATGGCCGGTGAGGTAAAGACCCAGCGTTTCCCGCTCGCCGTCCAACTGCACCTGTTCAGGCCACGGCGTAATACTGGCATAGGATTTCTCAACCTGCTCAGGCTCTTCCGCCAACACGCCAAACATATCAGCCTGCCCTATCGCTTCCGCTTTGGCATGCTGATCCGCCGCTTTGAGCGCATCGCCCAGCGCACTCATCAGCGCTGCGCGGTGCGGCCCGAGGCGATCAAACGCACCGGACATGATCAGTTTTTCCATGACGCGGCGATTAAGCTTTTTGGTGTCCGTACGGGCGCAGAGATCAAACAGCTCTTTAAAGTAGCCGCCCTGATTACGCGCCTCAAGGATCGCTTCAATGGGGCCTTCACCAACGCCTTTGATTGCGCCGATACCGTACACGATCTCGCCGTCATCATTGACGTGGAACGGATAAAGTCCGGCGTTGATGTCGGGCGGCAACACTTTCAGCCCCATCCGCCAGCACTCGTCCACCAGGCCCACCACCTTTTCGGTATTATCCATATCCGCCGTCATGACCGCGGCCATAAATTCGGCGGGATAGTGGGCTTTCAGCCAGAGCGTCTGGTAGGAAACCAGCGCATAGGCCGCCGAGTGTGATTTATTGAAGCCATATCCCGCAAACTTCTCAACCAGGTCAAAGATTTTCATCGACAGTTCGCCGTCGATGCCCATCCTTTCCGCGCCGTCTTTAAATACCGAGCGCTGTTTGGCCATCTCTTCCGGTTTCTTTTTCCCCATTGCGCGACGCAGCATATCTGCGCCACCCAGCGTATAGCCGGAGAGCACCTGCGCAATCTGCATAACCTGTTCCTGATACAGGATAATGCCGTACGTGGGTTCGAGTACCGGCTTCAGAGACTCATGCTGCCATTGGATATCAGGATAGGAGATCGCCTCACGCCCATGCTTACGGTCAATGAAGTTATCCACCATGCCGGACTGCAGCGGGCCGGGGCGGAACAGCGCCACGAGCGCGATCATGTCTTCAAAGCAGTCTGGCTTCAGGCGCTTGATCAGATCCTTCATGCCACGCGATTCAAGCTGGAACACCGCCGTGGTTTCTGAACGCTGCAGCATGTCGAAACTTTTCTTGTCATCCAGCGGGATGGCGGCAATATCAATCGGCGGTAGCCCCTGCTTTTCACGGCGCGGGTTAATCATCTTGAGCGCCCAGTCGATAATCGTCAGCGTGCGCAGGCCCAGGAAGTCAAACTTCACCAGTCCGGCATATTCCACGTCGTTTTTATCGAACTGCGTAACCGGGAACTGACCGTTTTCGTCGCAGTAAAGCGGCGCGAAATCCGTAATTTTGGTCGGGGCGATAACGACCCCACCCGCGTGCTTACCGGCGTTACGCGTGACGCCTTCCAGCTTGCGCGCCATGTCGATCAGCGCCTTGACCTCTTCGTCTGCCTCATAGATCTCGGGAAGCTGCGGCTCAGCCTGGAACGCTTTCTCCAGCGTCATGCCGGGATCGGGCGGGATCAGTTTTGAGATACGATCCACAAAACCATAAGGGTGCCCCAGCACGCGTCCAACGTCACGAATTACCGCCTTCGCCGCCATCGTACCGAAGGTGATGATCTGTGATACCGCTTCACGCCCGTACATCTCTGCGACGTGATCGATCACCTGATCGCGTTTCTCCATGCAGAAGTCGACGTCAAAGTCGGGCATAGAGACACGCTCTGGGTTGAGGAAGCGTTCAAACAGCAGGTCAAATTCCAGCGGATCGAGGTCGGTGATTTTTAGCGCATACGCCACCAGCGAACCCGCGCCGGAACCACGGCCCGGTCCAACCGGAATGCCGTTGTCTTTTGACCACTGGATAAACTCCATCACGATCAAAAAGTAGCCGGGGAAGCCCATCTGGTTAATCACATTGAGTTCAATGTCCAGACGCTCGTCATACTCCGGGCGACGTTCGGCACGCACTTGCTCATCCGGGAAGAGAAATGCCAGGCGCTCCTCGAGACCTTCACGTGATTTCATCACCAGAAAATCTTCGGTAGACATTTCGCCGGTGGGGAACTGCGGCAGGAAGTATTCGCCAAGGCGTACGGTAACGTTACAACGCTTAGCAATCTCTACGCTGTTCTCCAGCGCTTCCGGGATGTCCGAAAACAGCTCGCACATCTCCGCTTCACTGCGTAAGTATTGCTGAGGACTGTAATGACGGGGACGCTTGGGATCGTCGAGCGTGTAGCCGTCGTGAATAGCCACGCGGATCTCGTGCGCGTCAAAGTCATCGTGTTCCAGGAAGCAAACGTCATTGGTGGCTACCACGGGTACGCCCTGCGCGACGGCCAGTTCTACTGCTGCATGCAGATACGTTTCTTCGTCTGGCCGCCCCGTACGCGTGAGTTCGAGGTAGTAGCGATTTGGGAAATAGGTTTGATAGAAGCTCAGGCACTGCGCAACCAGCGCAGCGTTGCCACGCAGCAGGCTGCGACCGACGTCGCCACGACGCCCGCCCGACAGCAGAATCAACCCTTCGTTAAGTTCAGCCAGCCACTCGCGATCGACGATGGGTCCGGCAATGCCGTAGCCACGCTGATAGGCACGGGAAATCAGCAGAGTGAGATTCTGATAACCCGTATTGTTGGCTGCCAGCACGGTGAGCGGCGTGAGTTCATCGCCCATAAGCTCGCTCGCGACCTGGAAGTCCGCGCCGACAATCGGTTTGACGCCTGCATCATGGGCGCTGCCGTAGAAACGCACCAGTCCACACAGGTTCATGTAATCCGTAATGGCGATAGCAGGCATGCCCAGTGACGCGGCTTTTTTTACCAGCGGTTTGGTTTTCGCCAAACCATCAACCATGGAGTAATCACTGTGGACGTGCAGATGTATAAAACGAGGTTCAGCCATATCAGTTTCCGTTAAAACAGCGTCAGGCTAGTAAAGCGTCGCGGGCTCAGAGGCAGCCAGCACCTCAGCGTCAATCAGCGCGTTTCGCACCGGCGCAAAGCTGCGACGGTGATGCGGGGTCGCACCGAACTGCATCAGTTTTTCACGGTGCAGCGCGGTAGGATACCCTTTGTGCTGGGCAAAGCCATACTGCGGAAATAATCGATCCAGCTCGGCCATTTCACGATCGCGCGTGACTTTGGCGAGGATAGACGCGGCGCTGATCTCTTGCACCAGGCTGTCGCCTTTTACCACCGCCTGCGCGGGCATCGCCAGTGCCGGACAGCGATTGCCGTCAATTAAAACGAAATCTGGCGTAATGGATAAGCCAGCAACCGCGCGCTGCATCGCCAACAGGGTGGCGTGCAGAATGTTTAGCCGATCGATCTCTTCCGGGTTTGCACGGCCAATGCACCACGCCAGCGCCTTATCCTTGATTTCGTCATACAGCGCCACGCGGCGTTTCTCAGAGAGTTTTTTTGAGTCAGCTAATCCTGCAATCGGCCTCGCCGGATCGAGGATCACCGCGGCCGTGACCACATCCCCCACCAGCGGCCCGCGGCCGACCTCATCGACGCCTGCGATAGACTGCGCGACAGGATAAATAAACTCAGCCATGGGCGATCTCCAGCACCGCATCCGCCGCCTGCTCGTCGGCATTCCAGCGAATGTGTTGGTGTAATTCTGTAAAGGTATGCAGCAGCGCATCCCGTTCTGGGCCCGCGTGCAGCAGCGGCTCCAGCGCCGTCGCCAATGCTTCTGGCTGACACGCTTCCTGGAGCAGCTCTTTGACCAACTCGCGGCCAGCCAGCAGGTTGGGCAACGAAACGTAAGGCGTTTTCACCAGACGTTTTGCCAGCCAATAGGTGAAGGGCTTCATGCGATAACCCACCACCATCGGACATTTTGCCAGCATACACTCTAACGCCGCGGTCCCGGATGCCAGAATCGCGGCATCGCTGGCAATCATCGCCTGGCGGCCTTTGCCGTCCAGCAGATGCATCGGCAGCTCGGGCGCCACCTCCGCTTTTATCTGCTCAAACTGCGCGCGCCGCCTGGCGTTTACCAATGGCACAACGATTTCCAGGGTCGGATAGCGCTGGCGGAGCAGCTGCGCGGCGCGCAAGAAGTCGGTGCTCAGCATTTCCACTTCCGCCCCGCGGCTACCCGGCAACAATCCCAGGCACAGCGCGTCGTCGGCAATGCCCAGCTCGCGGCGCGCGGCAGATTTGTCGGGCTGCAACGGCATCGCATCGGCCATCGTATGACCAATGAAACGGCACGGTACGTTAAAGCGGTCGTAAAACGCCTTTTCGAACGGCAAAAATGCCAACACCAAGTCTGTGTTGCGGCCAATTTTAAACACGCGCTTCTGGCGCCATGCCCAGACAGAGGGGCTGACATAGTGAATAGTGCGAATACCGGCGCGTTTGAGATTACCTTCCAGCGTGATGTTGAAGTCGGGTGCATCTATGCCGACAAACACGTCCGGCTGAAGATCGATGAAGCGCTGCGTTAAGGTTTTGCGGATGTGCAGTAAGCGACGCAGTCGTCCGAGCACCTCAACGATACCCATTACCGCGAGCTCTTCCATCTCGTACCAGGCCTCGCACCCTTCTGCCTGCATAAGCGGCCCCGCCACGCCAACAAAGCGTGCATCAGGGTGGCGCGCTTTGAGGGCGCGAATCAGACCTGCACCAAGAATATCGCCGGAGGTTTCTCCGGCGACCAGGGCAATCGTTAAGGGACGCACTGACATGGACTAACGGATCAATCCACGGGTTGAGCGGGCAAAGAAGTCATAAAAAGGCTGCACTTCGCTGTGCTGCTGTGCCAGCGCCTCAATTTCCGGTTTCACCTCATCCAGCGTTCTGCCGCTGCGATACAGCAGTTTGTAGGCGTTACGGATGGCATGCAGGGCTTCTTTACTAAAACCGCGACGCTTCAGGCCTTCGATGTTGATACCGAATGGCGTAGCGTGGTTGCCTTGGGCGATCACATAAGGCGGTACGTCCTGTGCGACGCCTGAGCAACCGCCAACCATCACGTGGGCACCAATGGTGCACCACTGATGCACCGCCGTCATACCGCCAATGATAGCGAAATCGTCTACGGTAACGTGTCCGCCAAGCGTGGCATTGTTTGCAAAGATACAGCGATTGCCGATCACACAGTCATGCGCGATGTGCGCGTTAACCATGAGCAGGTTGTCACTGCCAACTTTGGTCACGTTGCCGCCTTGCGTGGTGCCACGGTGAATGGTCACGCTTTCGCGAATGCGATTGCGATCGCCAATTTCCACGCGGGTTGGCTCGCCAGCATATTTGAGATCCTGGTTCACTTCACCGATAGAAGCGAACGGATAAATCTGGTTATCTTTCCCAATACGCGTATGGCCGCTCACCACCACGTGCGATTTGAGCATCGTGCCTTCACCAATCTCCACGTTCGCCCCAATAAAGCAAAACGGGCCGATGTGAACATTGGCGCCAATTACGGCACCCTCTTCAATAATGGAACTGGGATGGATGTTGGCAGTTGGATCAATCACTAATTATGCCTCCCGGCTACGGGCACACATCATGGTTGCTTCACAGACAATTTTACCGTCTACGGTGGCGACGCCCTTAAAGCGCGTCAGACCACGACGGGTTTTCTCGAAAGTCACTTCCATGATCATCTGATCGCCTGGAACGACAGGACGCTTGAAGCGTGCTTCATCGATACCGGCGAAGTAATAGAGTTCACCTGGCTCCAGTTTTCCAACGCTTTTGAACGCCAGAATGCCGGTTGCCTGAGCCATCGCTTCCAGAATCAGAACGCCTGGGAAAATCGGCTTACCAGGGAAATGGCCCTGGAAAAACGGTTCATTAACAGAAACATTCTTTACCGCGCGCAGATACTTGTGCTCTTCAAACTCCAGCACGCGATCGACCAGTAAGAAAGGATAGCGGTGCGGCAGCAGTTCTAAAATCTCTTCAATTTTCAGAGTATGCGTTTCAGTTGTCAAAATACTCTTCCTGTCCTAAAAATTCTGATGGCAACAATAATACGGCCTGCACGGATCGTGATGATCTCCCGCAGGCCGCAAATCAGTTCGGTGGCGCAAGCTTACCTGCATTACCTTCTGTGGCATGCGAGCAAGCTCGATGTGGAGAGAAGGTACACAGCTTTGTTATGTAAGCCGCTAGCGTGGGATGTGCTTAGTCGTCTTTGCCGACCTTGCGCTCGATGGCTTTTAAGCGTTTGCTCATATCATCGATGTTCATCACCAGCGCTGCTGTTTTACGCCAGGTTTTGTTGGGTTGCAGTGGAATGCCCGAAGAGTAAACGCCGGGCTCTGTGATGGGACGCATAACCATGCCCATGCCGGTGACGGTCACTTTGTCACAGATTTCCATATGGCCGTTAATGACGCTGGCGCCGCCAATCATACAATAACGCCCAATCTTCAGACTACCCGCCATGATCACACCCCCTGCAACGGCGGTGTTATCCCCAATCACGACGTTATGCGCAATCTGACACTGGTTGTCTATGATAACACCATTGCCGATCAGAGTGTTATCCAGCGCACCACGATCGATCGTCGTGCAGGCGCCAATTTCTACCCTGTCGCCAATAATCACGGTGCCTAACTGGGGGATTTTCACCCAGTTACCGCGATCGTTAGCATAGCCAAACCCGTCAGCGCCGATAACGGTACCGGACTGAATCAGACAATCCTGACCAATCTGTACCTCGTGATAAACGGTGACGTTAGCCCATAACCGGGAGCCACGACCAATGCGCGTCTGCTTACCGATAAAACAGCCTGGGCCGATTACGGCATCATCGCCCAGCTCTACGCCGGACTCAATGACCGCATTTGCGCCCACCGAAACGTTCTTACCCAGCTTTGCTGTGGGATCAATCACCGCACTGGGCGCGATATTTTGCGCGGGCTGCGGCGTTGTGTCCAGCAGTTGTGCCATACGTGCATAGGTAAGATAAGGATTTTTCACCACCAGGGCGGCCGTTTTACACCACGCCAGATCCGCTTCCGTCAGCACCACGGCTGAAGCTTGAATGTGTTCGAGCTGCTCGCGGTAGCGGCTGTTTGCAAGAAAAGTGATTTGACCAGTGGTGGCGGATTGCATAGAAGCAATGCCGGAGATGGCGATATCGCCATCTCCGTGCAATTCTGCATCCAACTGCTGGGCTAAATCAGCCAGTCGAATCGATGACATTAATTATTTAACCTGTTTAACAACGTCAGCAGTGATGTCTTTCGCATCAGAAGAGGAGTACAGCACGGCCTGAGAATCCAGCACCAGATCGTAACCCTCGCTTTTCGCTACAGATTGAACAGCGGTCTGGATTTTAGCCAGCAGCTTGTTACGCTCCTGCATCTGGCGAGTCTGATTGTCTTTGTCGAAAGCCTGGGCTTTTTGCTCAAAGGCAGCACGCTCAGAAGCAATCTGCTTCTCTTTTTTGCTGCGGTCGCTGGCTTTCATGGTTGATGCATTGCGCTGCAGATCCTGCATCTCACCCTGGATTTTTTGCTGCTGGGCCTGCAGCTCAGAGGCACGGCCTTTGAACTCGCTTTCCAACTGCTTGGCAACCGTCGCGCGCTGCGGAGACTGCTGGAACACCTGGCTCAGGTTAACAACGGCGATTTTATCGGCCGCCTGGGCACCCGCAGAAGCAGCTAATGCAACACCCAGAGCAGCAGCACAGAACAACTTTTTCACTATAAACTCCTTACCTCAACGTGTGTGTTTGCAGCGTGTCGCCATCAAGACGACACGGGTGCAAGACGGTTTTTACACTTCCTTGTTCAGAGCCTTACCAGGTTTTACCAATGTTAAACTGGAACTGCTCTGACTTGTCTCCCTCGACTTTCTTCACCGGCTGAGCATACGAGAATACCAACGGGCCCAGCGGCGACATCCACTGCAGGGCAACACCTGCAGAGACGCGAATGTTGTTTGGATCGCTGTAATCCGGAATACCTGCGGCACGCGTTTCAGGCGTGTTCTCCCATTTGGTATCCCACACGGTACCGGCATCCATAAACACCGAGGTGCGTACGGAGTTAGCATATTTCTCGCTCAGGAACGGTGTAGGTGTAATCAGCTCCAGGCTGGCAATCGCCATGGCGTTACCGCCGACGGCATCGCTGGATTTACAAATGCCGTTTGGATCGGTCAGATTACAGTTCGATGAGTGATCGTTGAAGTACGCCGCTTTTGGACCAATGGTATTGGACTGGAAACCACGCACGGTACTTGAGCCACCGGCATAGAAGTTCTCGTAGAACGGCATCTCTTTGCCATCCAAACCGCCGCCGTAGCCAACGCGTCCGCGTCCCAGCACCACCCACGTTCCGTCGCGATTCAGCGGTACGTACTGTTGCGAATCCAGCGTCGCTTTGTAGAACGCGTTGTCGGAGCCAGGAATGGTGACTTTACCGTTCAGGTTGGTGCGGTTACCGCGCGTTGGGAAGAAGCCACGGTCCAGCGTGTTATACGTCCAACCGTAATTGAAGGTGTAGTCATCGGCGGAGAAGTCACCGCGGCTGTTGATGCTCTGTGGACGGCCTACGGAATCAAGGTAACGCCACATCGCCACCTGCGGACGCATGTCGGACAAATCGTTGTGGACATAGCCCAACCCCACGCGCAGCGTGTTGTTTTCGTTGACCGGGAAGCCCAGCGTACCGTCTAAGCCGTAGCTTTTGTTGGTATAGTCAGACAGATCGGCGTTGTCGGCCTTAAAGTCGTTATAGAACAGGCGTCCACCCAAGCTTACGCCGTCGACCGTAAAGTACGGATCGGTCAAAGAGAATTCTGCGTAAGTCTGGTAATCGTTTTTGGTACCGCTGATGCCGACCGTGTTGCCGGTGCCCAGCCAGTTGTCCTGGGTGACACCCACCTGGAAACTGACGCCGCTTTCGGTACCGTAGCCCACACCAAAGTTGAATGTCCCGGTGTTACGCTCTTTTACCTTGTAGACGACATCCACCTGATCGGGCGATCCCGGTACGCGCTGAGTGTCTACGTCAACGGTCTCGAAATAACCGGTGCGGTTAAGACGCTCTTTACCTTGGTCAACCAAGTCGCTGCCCAGCCATGCGCCTTCCATCTGACGCATTTCGCGACGTAAAACTGCGTCTTTCGAGGTGTCATTCCCCTCAAAACGAACTTTACGTACGTAATAACGGTTACCGGCATCAACGTTGATGTGAAGCTTGACGGTTTTATCAGCGTCATTGATTTCAGGCTGCGTGACCACGCGTGGATAAGCATAGCCGTAGCGTCCCAGCAGCTTTTTGATGTCATCTTCCATCTGCGTCACTTTGGTGCCGTTGTACAGCTCACCGTTAGGGATTTGCGTCAGATGTTCGATCTCTGCCGAGTGACCAGCCATGCTGCCGTTCACGATCACGCCGGCAATCTTGTATTGATCGCCTTCGGTAACGTTAACGGTGATGTAGATGCCTTTTTTATCTGGCGTCAGGCTGACCTGCGTGGAATCAATGTTGAAACGCGCATAGCCGCGATCCAGATAGAAGCTCCGCAGGGTTTCGAGATCGCCTGCCAGTTTCTGTTTCTGGTATTTGCGGTCACCCACGACGTTCCACCACGGTACTTCGTCACGCAGTTGGAAGCGTGAGATCAGTTCGTCAGAGCTAAACGCTTTGTTGCCAACGATGTTGATCTGCTGGATTTTCGCTGAAACGCCTTCCTGGAAGACAAATTTCAAGTCAACGCGGTTACGCGGCAGCGGCGTTGCAATCGCTTTGACGCTGGCGGTGTATTTTCCGACGCTGTAATAGAAATCTTCCAGCCCCTTCTCAATGGAAGAGAGCGTGGTGCGGTCAAGCGCTTCGCCAACGCGCACGCCAGAAGCCTCAAGGTTCTGCTTCAGCTGATCCTCTTTCACGGCTTTGTTGCCTGAAAAAGTGATGCTGGCAATGGTTGGACGTTCTTTAACCTGAACAATCAGGGTTGTTCCGTCGCGCAGAACCTGAACATCCTCAAAGTTGCCGGTGGCGAACAGTGACCGAATGGTATTTCTGATGTCATCATCATTTACCGTATCACCAACGCGAACTGGCATGCTGAGGAGAGCCGCGCCGACGGCGACTCGCTGTAGACCTTCGAAATGAATGTCCTTCACTACGAAATCGTCTGCACCGTAAACGGTGGCGCTGCTAAACAGCAGCGACGCTATGAGCAACTTTTTCATCGCCATCGTTGTTATGCGTTTTCCTAACACATCCCTCACCTGCTTGCGTTCCAGCGTTACAGGCGTGAGAAATCATTGAAAAGTGCAAGCCCCATTAACAGCACCAGCAGAATTGAGCCGATGCGATAGCTGAAGTCCTGAACTCGTTCGGACACCGGTCCACCTTTGATCTTTTCGATCGCCAGAAAGAGCAGATGTCCACCATCTAAAACCGGCAGAGGGAAGAGATTAATGATGCCCAGGTTTACGCTGATGAGCGCCAGGAACATCAAATAGTAAATCACCCCGTACTCTGCTGATAAACCCGCCCCCTGCGCAATCGAAATCGGTCCGCTGAGGTTATTGAGTTTGACGTCTCCGGTTATCAGCTTGCCTAGCATGGAAACCGTTAGCTTCATCAGCTGCCAGGTTTTGACACTGGCTTCGCCAATCGCGGCAAACGGCCCATATTGTCTTACCGTCTTGTACTCATCGGGCAGTGGGATTACGCGAGGAATTACGCCCGCAAAGCCCGCTGCTTTATCCCCGGATTTAGCCTGCGGCGTAAGCGTTACCGCGACCGGTTCCCCGTTGCGCTCGATATCCAGCGCCAACGGTTTACCGGGGTTGTCACGTACCTGCGCCGCGAAATCCTGCCACTGCATCAATGGCTGACCATCGACTTTAACGATCCTGTCGCCGGCTTGCAAACCAGCGAAGCTGGCTGGCGAGTCCGGCTGAACTTCTGCCAGTGTCGTTTCAATCTGTGGCCCGCGAGGACGAATACCTAAAGCGACTACAGGGTCCTGTTTATCCGGTTCAAACTGCCAGTCGCGCAAATTTAACTGCTTTTGCTGTGTCGCGTCCTGACCAAATTGAGAGACGGTAAGTGTGGCGCTGCTGTCACCAATTTTGCCCACCAGCGCCATGCGTACAGCATCCCAATCAGGCGTTTCGATACCATCTACCGCTTTAAGTTCCATGCCGGCGGTAATTTGCGCTTCTGCCGCGACGGAACCGCTCGTTATTTCGCCAACAACCGGCCGGACGCCGGGCACGCCGTGAATGAACACAACCCAATAGGCAAACACCGCAAAGATAAAATTCGCGATCGGACCCGCGGCGATAATCGCGGCACGCTGCAATACCGTTTTGTTGTTGAACGCCTGATGACGGAGCTCAGCGGGCACGCTCTCGACGCGCTCGTCCAGCATTTTGACATAGCCGCCCAGCGGAATCAGCGCAATCACGTATTCCGTGCCTTGACGATCGGTGCGTCGCCACAGCGCTTTACCAAACCCCACCGAGAAACGCTCCACCTTCACGCCGCAACGACGCGCGACCCAGAAGTGGCCAAACTCATGCACGGTAATCAACACGCCCAGCGCGACGATAAAGGCGACCAAACTCCAGAGAAAGCTTAACATGGCTGTCGAGTCCTCAGAGTGTGCGGAAAACCAGCAGCAGCAAGCAGGCGAAAACCGGCACTGCCGCAGTCAGGCTGTCGATACGATCGAGGATACCGCCGTGTCCGGGAATCAAGTTCCCGCTGTCTTTGATACCCGCTTCGCGCTTGAACATGCTTTCCGTTAAGTCGCCGAGCACCGAGGCCAGCGTAGCGACAACCGCACAAATAACGAGTGTGACCGGCGCCACTGCCAGCGGGGCCATCACAGCAAACAGCCAGGCAATGATTGCGGAGGTGAGTAAACCGCCAAAAAAGCCTTCCCACGTTTTGCCGGGAGAGACTTTAGGTGCCAGCTTGTGCTTGCCGAACAATCGGCCAAACATGTAGGCGCCCGAATCCGCACCCCACACCAGCACCATGATAAACAGCAGCCACCATGCGCCCGCGAAGTGATCGCTCTCATAGTGATACTGGCGCAGTGCCACCATGCCCCAGAAGAAGGGCACTACGGTCAGCACGCCAAAAATCAGGCGCAGCGGACGCGATGAGCGCCATAGCGCGGCGGAAGCGGGATAAGACAAGACGAGGAAGAGAGCAACGATCCACCATCCCAGCGCGGCCCAAAGCGAGCCTTCCACTTGGTACTGATGTAAATCGCGTTGATAGGGTTGGAGCGTGAAGAGCATTGCCGCGAGCAGCAGGCCGCAGACTACGGCCAGCCAAATACGCTGCTGGCGGGTTTTCAAACCCGCCAGTTGCCCCCATTCCCAGGCGGCAAGCATGCAAATGACAATTGTGGTAATCGCAAATCCGGACAGCGGTAACCAAAAGAGTGCAGCAATCACCAGCGGAATGAGAATGAATGCGGTGATTAAACGAGACTTCAGCAAAGATTACCCCCAGGTAGCTCAGGCGCCGCCTGGTGCAGCGCCGCCGTAGCGTCGCTCCCGCAGAGAGAATGCATTCAGTGCACCTTCAAAAACGTGTTCATCAAAATCAGGCCAAAGAACATCGGTAAACCAAAACTCAGCATAGGCGATTTGCCACAGCAGGAAGTTGCTAATCCGATGCTCTCCCCCGGTCCTTATCACTAAATCTACCGGCGCCAGTTCCTGCATACAAAGATGCGGAGCCAGACTCTCTTCGGTTATTTGGTCAGGACGTAACAAACCTTCCTGCACCTGTTCAGCTACCTTTTTCACTCCCTGAATAATATCCCAACGCCCACCATAGTTAGCGGCAACGTTAAGCGTTAGTCCATCATTGTGCTGAGTGAGTTCCTCGGCGCGACGAATACGTTCCTGGATGCGATTATTGAAGCGACTGATGTCACCAATGATACGCAGCCGGACATTGTGCTTGTGCAGGCTTTTGACTTCACTGTCCAATGCCCAGACAAACAATTCCATTAAAGCCGTCACTTCCTGCGCGGGCCGGCTCCAGTTTTCACTGCTAAACGCATAAAGCGTGAGCGCTTCTAACTTATGGCTCACCGCGAAGCTAACGGCCCGGCGTACTGATTTCACCCCGGCTTTGTGGCCTGTAATACGCAGTTTGCCCTGATTTTTTGCCCAGCGACCATTGCCATCCATAATGATGGCCACGTGACGTGGCGTGCAATATAACCCGTCATCGATTGTATTGTGATTGTTGGACGACATAACGCGTAATAATTCCTTTGATCAGAAATGCTGTGGTTTCTGAATACATTGTGCCTGCGGCAAACTCCGGCAAACATGCAGGATGACATCGAAACAATGTCGAGCCGAAAAACGCGAGCGAGCGACTATACCATTTTCACCGAGAGCGAACAAATAGCGGGACAATCAACCTGCTAAACCAAAGCGCGGCAGCATATCCGTGGCGCAGCGTCGCGCTATCCGATCGATCTCCATCACCGCGTCAATGCTGTCTGGCTCCTGAACGCTCAGGGTTGCCAGCACCTCACTGTTGATGGCCGCGATATCGGTGAAACGAATCTGGTGCTGCAGAAACGCCGCGACGGCAACTTCATTGGCCGCATTTAACAACGTGGTGGCCGCCTGGCCTGTTGCGCAGGCGTCAATCGCCAGCTTCAGGCAGGGATAACGCGCGTAGTCAGGCTCGGCGAACGTGAGCGCTTTCATTCGGGTGAAATCCAGCGGCGTTACGCCAGCAGAAATACGTGCGGGCCACGCCATGCTGTGGGCAATTGGCGTTCGCATATCCGGTGAACCCAGCTGCGCCAGAACGCTTCCGTCGCAATAACGCACCATCGAATGGATCACCGACTGCGGATGCAGGATAACTTCCATTTGTGCGTCGGTGGCGTTAAATAACCAGCGAGCTTCAATGTATTCAAGACCTTTATTCATCATGGTGGCCGAATCAACGGAAATTTTGCGACCCATTGACCAGTTCGGATGCGCACAAGCCTGATCTGGCGTCATGGTCGACAGATCCGCTAATGGCGTGTCACGAAAAGGACCACCCGATCCCGTAAGGAGAATCGACTCAATGCCGTTTTCCCGCAGATCAGCGTACCCCAACTGATGCTGTATGGAAGCGGGTAAACTCTGAAAAATGGCGTTATGCTCGCTGTCCACCGGTAATAACTGGGCCTGATGCTGACGGACTGCCTCCATAAACAAGCGGCCGCATGTGACAAGCGACTCCTTGTTGGCCAGCAGCACTGTCTTACCCGCACGAATAGCGGCCAGCGTCGGCTGCAGGCCCGACGCGCCAACAATGGCCGCCATCACCTGATCGACGTCGTCTAGCGCCGCCAGCTCGCACGCTGCCTGAACGCCGGAGAGCACTTCCGTCGAGATATTCAGTGCTCTCAGTCGCTCACGCAGCGCCTGCGCAGAGGATTCATCGGACATAGAAGCATAGCGCGGCTGAAATTGTTGGCACTGCTCGGCCATCAGCGCCACGTTTTGTCCTGCGACCAGCGCCGTTACCTGATACAACTCTGGATTGGCGGCTATCACCGCTAAGGTGCTGGTTCCAATGGAGCCGGTTGAACCCAATAGCGTTAATCGCTTCATCTTGCTATCCCTGTGAAGTCATAGATGGCGCCCGCCATCACAGCGGGCACAATGTAAAACGCCGCCAGAGTCGTACAACGTCTCTGAACGGCGTTTTATACCTGATAGACCTTTCGCGCTAAACGACCACGCTGTTATCGCACGCGGCTTTAACAGCAAGCGCGGCGCTCATCACGGCAGATATCAGATACAGCAGGTAGCGATGGAATTAAAACTCCATCAGCTCCTTCTCTTTCTCGGCCAGTGCTGCATCAACATTTTTGATGTGTGCATCGGTCATTTTCTGGATCTCTTCCTGCGAGCGACGCTCATCGTCTTCGCTGATCTCTTTGTCTTTCAGCAGTGCTTTGATCTTGTCGTTGGCGTCACGGCGCACGTTGCGCACGGAAACGCGGCCCTGCTCTGCTTCACCGCGCACGATCTTGATCAGATCTTTACGGCGTTCTTCGGTCAGCGCAGGCAGCGGAACGCGAATGTCGCTGCCCGCCGAGCTCGGATTTAGTCCCAGATCGGAAGCCATAATCGCTTTCTCAACGGCTGGCCCCATGGAGCGATCAAAGACGTTGATTTTAAGCGTACGAGAATCTTCCACCGTTACGCTGGCCAGCTGGCGCAGTGGCGTTGGCGTGCCGTAGTACTCCACTACAATGCCGTCGAGCAGCGAGGGAGAAGCGCGACCGGTACGCACTTTGCTGATGGTGTTTTTAAACGCTTCCACGCATTTGTCCATGCGCGTTTCAGCATCTTTTTTAATATCGTTAATCACGTTGAAACCCTTGGATTCGGTTTTGACCTGGCCATTTCCGAGCGTGTCGGAAGCGGTATCGATAAACATCGATCATCCTGATATCCGCTACCGTTCACGTTACAGAGCCTCTGCGGGTGGCTGCACTTGAAAAGCGCGTTTGCCCGCTGCTGCAACGGCGATGGTGACGGATAAAATGCGCGGCAACTCTGCATCGCGCCCACAGAATATACCTTATTTTATCTTGCGTCGGGTATTAATGCGTAATCAGGGTGCCTTCTTTTTCACCCATCACCACGCGACGCAGTGCGCCAGGTTTGTTCATATTGAAGACGCGGATCGGCAATTGGTGATCGCGCGCCAGCGTAAAGGCTGCCAGATCCATCACCTTAAGCTCTTTATCCAGCACTTCAGCATAGCTCAGCTGGTCGTACAGGGTTGCGTCCGGGTTTTTGACCGGATCGGCAGAGAACACACCGTCGACCTTCGTGGCTTTCAGGACAACATCGGCTTCAATTTCAATGCCGCGCAGGCAAGCAGCCGAGTCGGTGGTGAAGAAGGGATTGCCGGTACCGGCGGAGAAGATCACCACACGATTGTTGCGCAGCAAGCTGATGGCTTCCGCCCAGCTGTAGTTATCACACACGCCGTTCAGCGGAATGGCCGACATCAGACGCGCGTTAACGTATGCACGGTGCAGTGCATCGCGCATGGCCAGGCCGTTCATGACCGTCGCCAACATGCCCATGTGATCGCCGACCACGCGATTCATGCCTGCCTGCGCCAGGCCCGCGCCACGAAACAGGTTACCACCACCAATAACCACACCGACCTGAATGCCCAGCTCAACCAGCTCTTTCACCTCTTGTGCCATACGGTCAAGCACGCTCGCGTCGATACCAAAACCTTCGGCGCCTTGCAGGGCCTCGCCACTCAGTTTTAGCAGGATACGTTGATATACAGGTTTTGCGTTGGTCGCCATGGTCAATTCTTCCTGGAAGATATGATGAATGAGAAGTTAGATGTGATTGATCATCCGCTTAGCGTCGTAAAAAAGCTATTGGGATGAGACTGAAAATGCGGTCTACGCGAAACGCAGACAAAAAAGAACCGCCTTTCGGCGGCTCTTACAAACCATTAAGACTTTTTAGACATGGCAGCAACTTCTGCTGCGAAGTCAGATTCTACTTTCTCAATGCCTTCACCCACTTCGAAACGGATGAAGTTAATGACGTCAGCGCCTTTCTCTTTCAGCGCCTGGCCAACAGTTTTGCTTGGATCGATAACGAAAGCCTGACCGGTCAGAGACACTTCGCCGGTGAATTTCTTCATGCGGCCTTCAACCATTTTCTCAGCGATCTCTTTTGGCTTGCCAGACTGCATCGCGATGTCCAGCTGAACCTGGTACTCTTTATCAACCACTTCCGCAGAAACGTCTTCTGGCTTCACGAATTCAGGCTTGCTTGCCGCAACGTGCATTGCGATCTGCTTGCTCAGCTCTTCGTCAGCACCGGTGGTAGAAACCACAACGCCGATACGCGCGCCATGCTGATAGCTGTTCAGCTCTGCGCCTTCCAGGATCGCCACACGACGGATGTTGATGTTCTCACCGATTTTCGCAACCAGTGCAACGCGCTCTTCTTCGAACTGCGCTTTCAGAACTTCTACGTCGGTGATTTTGCCTTTAGCAGCCGCGTCCAGTGCTTTATCAGCAAACGCCTGGAAACCGCCATCTTTAGCAACGAAGTCAGTCTGGCAGTTAACTTCCAGAATCACCGCGTAGCCGTCAACGATTTTGGTTTTGATCACGCCGTCAGCAGCAACGTTACCGGCTTTTTTAGCGGCTTTGATTGCGCCAGACTTACGCATGTTCTCAATCGCCAGCTCGATGTCGCCGTTCGCTTCAGTCAGCGCTTTTTTGCAGTCCATCATGCCTGCGCCAGTACGCTCGCGCAGTTCTTTTACCAATGCAGCGGTAATTTCAGCCATTCAAGAATCCTCGATTCGTCTCCGGGTGTTTTCACACGCGCAGAAACTTGTTGCGGAAAAGGTATTCTGCCCCGCTCACCTCAGGGGAACGCGACAAAATGAGATAAAATAAAGGGGCCTTTTCGGCCCCTTAACAGATCACATCTGATGTCTAAGGGCGCTCAGTGAGAGCAAGCCTTATTAACCTTCTAAGGCAGCTTCTTCAGCCTGCTCAGCCAGGTCCTGTGAACGGCCTTCGCGAACGGTGGTCGCGACAGCATTCAGGTACAGGCTTACAGCACGGATTGCATCGTCGTTACCTGGGATAACGAAGTCAACGCCGTCTGGATCAGAGTTGGTATCAACGATAGCAAATACTGGGATACCCAGGTTGTTTGCTTCTTTGATTGCGATGTGTTCGTGGTCAGCGTCAACAACGAACAGTGCATCCGGCAGACCGCCCATATCTTTGATACCGCCCAGGCTGTTTTCCAGCTTGGCCAGCTCACGCGCACGCATCAGCGCTTCTTTCTTGGTCAGTTTGTCGAAAGTACCGTCCTGAGACTGAGTTTCCAGATCTTTCAGGCGTTTGATTGACTGACGAACGGTTTTCCAGTTGGTCAGCATACCACCCAACCAGCGGTGGTTAACGAAGAACTGGTCGCAGCTCAGTGCTGACTCTTTTACCGCTTCGGCAGCCGCGCGCTTAGTACCAACAAACAGAATCTTGCCTTTACGGGAAGAGATCTTGTTCAGCTCAGCCAGGGCTTCGTTGAACATTGGTACAGTTTTCTCAAGGTTGATGATATGAACTTTGTTACGCGCACCGAAGATGAATGGCTTCATTTTCGGGTTCCAGTAACGGGTCTGGTGACCGAAGTGAACACCAGCCTTGAGCATGTCGCGCATGGAAACAGTTGCCATGATTACCTCTAAAAGTTTGATTGGGGTTGGGCCTCCATGCATCCCATAAAACCGACCTTTTTCAAGGCACCCCGGCGTATGTGTCGATGCATGTGTGTTTTAGTACACATAGTGAGATTTTCACGCTTCCGGCCTGCCCGAAGACTGACACAGAATCGTCGGCGCGCTTTATACCATACTGCGCAGTAATACGCCAATAGTAGTTGCGCGTTTAAGGCTTGGGCAATCACGATTTGGCAGCCCTTTTGCTGACTGCTAACATGTCTGCCACAGAACTCATTATTGTCGAAAATATCGGCGATCGCGGAAATATTAATGGCTATTTCAATCAAAACCCCCGAAGAAATTGAAAAAATGCGCGTGGCGGGCCGCCTGGCGGCTGAAGTGCTGGAGATGATCGCGCCGCACGTGGTGCCTGGCGTAACCACCGGCGAACTTGACCGTCTCTGCCACGAGCATATCACCCAGAAACAGCAGGCGGTTTCTGCCTGCCTCGGCTATCACGGCTTCCCAAAATCAGTATGCATCTCTATTAACGAAGTGGTGTGCCACGGCATCCCCAGCGACGATCGCGTGCTTAAAGATGGCGATATCGTCAACGTGGATGTCACGGTCATCAAAGATGCGTATCACGGTGATACCTCAAAAATGTTTATCGTCGGCAAGCCGACCATCCTGGGCGAGCGCCTGTGCCGCGTAACGCAAGAGAGTCTTTACATTGCGCTGCGTCTGGTGAAGCCGGGTATTCGCCTGCGTGAGCTGGGCCGCGCAATTCAGAAATACGTCGAAGCGCAAGATTTCTCGGTGGTACGGGAATACTGCGGGCACGGCATCGGCAAGGGCTTCCATGAAGAGCCGCAGGTGCTGCATTACGATGCCGACGACAGCGGCGTGGTGCTGCAGGCGGGCATGACGTTTACCGTTGAACCGATGGTCAACGCGGGCGATTACCGCATCCGTACCATGAAAGACGGCTGGACGGTGAAAACCAAAGATCGCAGCTTGTCCGCGCAGTACGAGCATACTATTGTGGTGACAGAAAACGGCTGTGAGATTTTGACGCTGCGTGAAGACGACACCATTCCAGCGGTGCTCAATAACGCGTAGCGGTCTCCGTTACAGTATCAGGCCGGCTCAATGCCGGCCTTTTTTATGGCGCAGACGAGGCATGTCGATGAGTGGTAGCGTGACCGAAGCAGTACACAAAGGCCTGACCGATTCCCCCGCCAGCTGGCCCGATGAAGCCCTGACGCGTGACAGCATCAAACAGTATCTGGAGCAATTTCAACAACATCTCGGCATGGCCTTTGACGCCGGCACCGATGTTGAATCCCTGATTGATACCCGCACGCTCTTTATTGACCGCCTGCTGCGGCGGCTCTGGCGCTTCTTCGGGTTTGATCAGATGAGCGACATCGCGCTGGTCGCCGTGGGCGGATACGGGCGCGCTGAACTGCATCCGCTTTCAGATATTGACGTGCTGATCCTCAGCCGTCAGCCGCTGGATGACGACGCCGCGCAGCGTACCAGCGCGCTGCTGACGCTGATGTGGGATCTCAAACTGGAAGTCGGCCACAGCGTCCGTACGCTGGAAGAGTGCCTACTGGAAGGGTTATCCGATCTCACCGTTGCTACCAATCTGATCGAATCACGCATGCTGACTGGCGACGTGGCGCTGTTTTTAGAATTGCAGAAAAATATTTTTAGCGAGGGCTTCTGGCCCTCTGCGCGCTTTTTTGCCGCCAAAATTCACGAGCAGCAGGAGCGCCACCAGCGTTACCACGGCACCAGCTATAACCTCGAACCGGATATAAAAAGCAGCCCTGGCGGACTGCGCGATATCCACACGTTACAGTGGGTGGCTCGCCGCCATTTTGGCGCCACCACCATGGATGAAATGGTCGGCTTTGGTTTTATTACCGAGGCAGAACGCAACGAAATCAACGAGTGTCAGACTTTTCTCTGGCGTATTCGCTTTGCGCTGCATCTCACGCTGCCGCGCTACGACAATCGCCTGCTGTTTGACCGCCAACTGACCGTGGCTCAGCGCCTCAACTATGTTGGCGAGGGTAACGAGCCGGTTGAGCGCATGATGAAAGATTTTTACCGCGTGACGCGTCGCATCGGCGAACTCAATCAAATGCTGCTCCAGCTGTTCGATGAAGCCATTCTGGCGCTTTCTACCACGGAAAAACCGCGCAGCATTGATGATGATTTTCAACTGCGTGGCAACCTGATCGATCTGCGCGATCCCAGCCTGTTCGAACGTGAACCGCAGGCCATTTTGCGCATGTTTTATGTGATGGTGCGCAACGAGCATATCGCCGGTATTTACTCCACCACGCTGCGCCAGCTGCGCCATGCGCGTCGTCATCTCAAGCAACCGCTCAGCCAGATCCCGGAAGCGCGGCAGATCTTTATGGCGATTTTGCGCCATCCGGGCGCGGTCAAGCGCGCCCTGCTGCCGATGCACCGCCACAGCGTGCTCTGGGCGTACACGCCGCTGTGGGGCAACATTGTGGGCCAGATGCAATTTGATCTGTTTCACGCCTACACCGTGGATGAGCACACCATTCGCGTGCTGCAGAAGCTGGAGAGCTTCGCCAGTGAAGACACGCGCCCGATGCATCCGCTGTGCGTAGAGCTCTGGCCGCGTCTGCCTCAGCCTGAACTGCTTCTGATGGCCGCCCTGCTGCACGATATCGCCAAAGGGCGCGGCGGCGACCACTCCATTTTAGGTGCGCAAGATGCGTTGGAGTTTGCCGAGCTTCACGGTCTCAACTCACGCGAAACTCAGCTGGTCGCGTGGCTGGTGCGCCATCACCTGCTGATGTCGGTCACGGCTCAGCGCCGCGATATCCAGGATCCCACCGTGATTCAGCAATTTGCTGAAGTGATGCAAAACGAAAATCGCCTGCGCTATTTGGTGTGCCTGACAGTGGCGGATATCTGCGCCACCAATGAGAGCCTGTGGAACAGCTGGAAACAGAGCCTGCTGCGTGAGCTGTTCTTTGCCACCGAAAAACAGCTGCGGCGCGGTATGGAAAACAGCCCGGATCTGCGCGAGCGCGTCCGCCATCATCGGTTACAGGCGCTGGCGCTGCTGCGCATGGAGAATCTGGACGAAGCACGGTTACACCACATCTGGAGCCGTTGCCGCGCAGACTATTTTTTACGCCACACGCCGAATCAACTGGCCTGGCACGCCCGTCATCTGATTGACCACGACCTCACGCAGCCGCTGGTGCTGGTGAGCCCGCAGGCCACGCGCGGCGGGACGGAAATCTTTATCTGGAGCCCGGATCGCCCGTATCTGTTTGCCGCCGTGGCGGGCGAGCTGGATCGGCGTAATTTGAGCGTGCACGATGCGCAAATCTTTACCAGCCGCGACGGCATGGCAATGGACACCTTTATTGTGCTGGAGCCAGACGGCAGCCCGCTGGCGGCCGATCGTCACGCGATGATCAAGCAAGCGCTGGAGCAAGCGATCGCGCAGACTGAGTGGGTGCCGCCACGTACCCGACGTCAATCCTCTCGCCTCAAGCACTTTAGCGTCGAGACCGAGGTGAAGTTTCTGCCCACGCATACCGATCGTCGCAGTTACCTTGAACTGGTGGCGCTGGATCAGCCGGGCTTACTGGCGCGCGTGGGCGAGGTGTTCGCCGATCTGGGCGTGTCGCTGCACGGCGCCCGCATCAGCACCATTGGCGAGCGCGTGGAAGATCTGTTCATTCTGGCCGACAGCGAGCGTCGGGCACTTAATGCGCAAATGCGCGATGAATTGCAGCAACGGTTGACACAGGCCCTTAATCCAAACGATAAAGTGTGACCCTGGTTCACCCGCTTGCTATCAATCGGGTGAACCGATCTTTCGCATTGTGTCTGGTTTTCCCAGACGCCCTTATGACAGACTCAGGAATTAAATATGCAACAGTTACAGAGCGTTATCGAATCTGCCTTTGAGCGCCGCGCCGACATTACGCCTGCCAGCGTGGACAGCGCTACCCGTGAAGCTATCAATCAGGTCATTGGTCTGCTGGACAGCGGTGAGCTGCGCGTCGCTGAAAAGATCAACGGCGAATGGGTAACGCATCAGTGGCTGAAAAAAGCGGTACTGCTATCGTTCCGCATCAACGACAATCAGGTCATTGACGGCGCTGAAACGCGCTTTTATGACAAAGTGCCAATGAAATTCGCTAACTGGGATGAAGCACGCTTTAAAAACGCGGGCTTCCGCGTGGTGCCGCCCGCCGCCGTGCGTCAGGGTGCATTTATCGCCCGCAACACCGTCCTGATGCCTTCATATGTCAACATCGGCGCCTACGTTGATGAAGGCACCATGGTCGATACGTGGGCCACGGTAGGTTCTTGTGCGCAGATTGGCAAGAACGTGCACCTGTCAGGCGGTGTGGGCATTGGTGGCGTGCTGGAGCCGTTGCAGGCTAATCCGACCATCATCGAAGATAACTGCTTCATTGGCGCGCGCTCTGAAATCGTTGAAGGCGTGATCGTTGAAGAGGGCTCGGTGATCTCCATGGGCGTGTACATTGGCCAGAGCACCAAAATTTACGATCGTGAAACCGGCGAAGTGCACTATGGCCGCGTGCCGGCTGGCTCGGTAGTGGTTTCCGGAAACCTGCCCTCTAAAGATGGCAGCTACAGTCTGTATTGCGCAGTGATTGTGAAGAAAGTTGATGCGAAAACGCTGGCAAAAACCGGCATCAACGAACTGTTGCGCACCATCGACTGATTTCCGCTGAAGTAAGCATTCACCTTGTGACGGGCCTGTATTCAGGCCCGTCATTTTTTGTTTACACTTTGACCAGCGCTTGATGATTCGCGACGCGAATTAACTGGTGCGTTTATTTTTCATTCAGGTCATAATCCGCGCCAGTTAAATCCGACCGCGCACTGTTCCCGATTTTGCGTCTACAGTTGATAAAGTCTGCCGAAAGCGTTCAGGCCTCGGCATGCTGCTGCCGCCTGAATGAGGATCACCCTGCTGCGCGCTCACCACATCCTGGATGGAAATAAACGCTATGTACGATAATCTGAAAAGCTTAGGTATCAGCAATCCCGACGACATTGACCGCTACAGCCTGCGTCAGGAAGCCAGCAACGACATTCTCAAAATCTACTTCCGTAAAGACAAGGGTGAGTTTTTCGCCAAAAGCGTGAAATTTAAATACCCGCGTCAGCGCAAAACGGTCGTCGCCGATCACACCAGTCAAGGTTACAAAGAAGTGCAGGAGATCAGCCCAAACCTGCGCTATGTGATCGATGAACTCGATCAAATCTGCCAGCGTGACCAGGTTGAAGTGGATCTGAAGCGTAAGATCCTGGACGATCTGCGCCATCTGGAAAACGTCGTGTCGAACAAAATTGCTGAAATCGAATCCGATTTAGAGCAGCTGACCCGTAACGGGCGCTAATTTTTCGCCACGCCCAGGCCAGCGCACGCTGGCCTTTTTTATGCCTCAAACCTCTTCCAGCCCGTCCTGCTAGCTCTGTTCATCCAACTGCAGCGCAATATAGAGCAGCAAACGATCATCAAAGCTGCCCAGGTTTAATCCCGTCAGCTCAGCGATGCGATTAAGGCGGTACTCCAGCGTATTACGATGAATAAACAGCGCGCGTGCGGTGGCGCTGGGCTGTACATTATGGCTGAACCACGCCGCCAGCGTGCGCCGCAGCAGGCCGTTGCTGTCGCTGGCTTTGAGCTTCATCAGCGGACGGGCCAGCTCGTTGGCCTGCCAGCCGCCGCGCAGGCTATCCAGCAGCACCGGCAGCACCAAATCCTGATAGAAATAGCTGCGCTGGGACGGCATGCGCTGTTTCCCCACTATCATTGTCGTGCGCGCAGTACGCCAGGAGCGCGCAATACTGCCCGGCCCGGTAAAAAAGTTCCCTAACGCAATGCGCATGCGCACCTGGCCGCTCTCTTTCATTCGCTGCAGCAGCTGATCCACACGGCGGCGATGCTCATCCTGATCGTAGCGCCCGTGCGCATTGAGTGCCGGTTTCAGTACCACCATTTCCGTCAGTGACACAATGGCAATCAAATTGTCGCGGTCCGGCGTCGTCAGCAGCGTTTGCAGCTGCTGCAGTTCGGCCATCGCGCTGTCAACGCCCAACTGGCCGCTGTCCACTTCAATCACCGCCGCCACGCGGGGTTCATTGAGATCGATGCCGAGGCGCTGTGCCCACTCGTTCAGGGCGGGCGACACGGCTTCGCTGCGGATCAGGTTCAGCACCAGCTCCTCACGTAAACGGCTATCTTGTGCGAGCAGATGCAGCAACCGCGCCTGCTCAAGCATCATCTCCGCCGCCATGCACACCAGTTCGCCATAGTGACGCAGCGATGCCGGCTGGCCGGTGAGACCAATCACACCGACAATTTCACCGTCGATGTGCAGCGGAAGATTGACGCCGGGCCGCACGCCGTGGAGATGTTTGGCCACTGCTTCATCAATGTCCACTACCCTGCCCTGCGACAGTGCCAATAGCGCACCTTCGTGCAATTCACCAATACGCGTCCGGTCACCGCTGCCAATAATACGACCGCGCGCATCCATCACATTGACATTACTATCAATAATTTGCATGGTGCGGGCGACAATGTCCTGCGCAAGCCGCGCATCAAGAGGATAGAGAGCCATTGACCCCTCACGTAATAAGGCAAAACTGACAGAATACGCAGCGAAAGCGACGCTGGCATTGTGCAACCGCCCATAGCGGAACAGTGATTACGGGAATTGCGGTGGACATCACACTCCGTGGCCTGACGCCGGGCGCCGGGCATAAAAAAAGCGGGCTGATGCCCGCTTAAACGCTATTCCGCTGCTGCGCTTACTGCATCAGCAGATAAAGACTGCTGTCGCCGCGCTGGACGTTGAGTGCCAGCACAGACGGTTTGGTATCAAGGATTTTGCGCAGTTCACCCAGGTTAGCCACCGGCTGCTGGTTGACGCCGAGGATCACATCCCCTTTTTTCAGCCCAATACGCGCCGCCGCGCTGCCTGGCTTCACGCTGTCAACGCGCACGCCTTTTGGCGCATTGCTGAGATCGGCACCTTCAATCCCGTTGTAAATCGTGGCGGACTGCACCTTATCCTGTGTGCTCTGTTGCAATTCAACCGTCACATTTACCGGTTTACCGTCACGCAGCAGACCCAGCTGCAGTTTGGTCCCCACCGGCAACGAGCCCACTTCAGCGCGCAGCGCAGCGAAGCTGGTCAGCGGTTTGCCGTTCATTGACACCACCACGTCACCGGCTTTCACCCCGGCTTTTGCCGCGGCGGAGTTGGGCAGAACCTGGCTCACAAAGCCGCCGCGCTGGGCATCAACCTTCATGGCTTTCGCCAGTTCAGAGTTGAGTTCTGTCCCGACGATCCCCAGCTCACCGCGTTTAACCTGACCGTACTCAATCATCTGCGCGGTCAGGTTTTTCACCATCGCGCTGGGGATAGCGAAACCAATACCAATGTTGCCGCCATCTGGCGCAAGAATAGCCGTATTGATCCCGATCAGCTCGCCGTTCAGGTTCACCAGCGCACCGCCGGAGTTACCGCGGTTGATGGCCGCATCCGTCTGGATAAAGTTTTCGTAGTTTTCAACATTCAGACCGCTGCGTCCCAGGGCGGACACGATGCCGGAGGTCACGGTTTCGCCTAATCCATAGGGGTTACCGATAGCCACGGTATAGTCCCCGACGCGCAGATTGTCAGAATCCGCCATCTTAATCGCGGTAAGGTTTTTCGCGTCTTTCAGCTGAATAAGGGCAATGTCCGACTGCGGATCTTTGCCAATCACTTTGGCATCATAGCGACGACCGTCGCTGAGCTGGACCTGAATTTTGGTGGCGTTGTCGACCACATGGTTATTGGTGACCACATAGCCTTTGTCAGCGTTAATGATGACCCCCGATCCCAGCGCACGAAATGCCTGCTTCTGTGCATCCCCGCCGCCGTTGGGGTCACCGCCACCCTGGCAAAGCGGTGAAGCCTGGAACGGCGAGCCATCCTGACAGAACGGCGAGTCGTCGCCGAAAAACTGCTGGAACTGCTGCGGCATACGCGGGGTTTTCACGGTGGTGCTGCCTTCTACGCTAATACTGACAACGGAAGGCATCACTTTTTCCAGCATGGGCGCGAGGCTCGGCAGCTGCTGGCTTGAGGAGGAAGCTGTTTCCGCCGCAAATACGCTAACCGGACTCATCGCCATGCCGAGACTGAGCGCAAGCGCCAAGGCTAATGTGTTCTTTTTCATTGTTGTATCTCTCTGAAATTAACGTCCAGACCATTGCTGTGGTCGTGATATGAGATGTATTTTTTAGCGCGAAGTTCCTGAATAAGTGTTGGCCAAAGGTAAAAAATTATTCTCCATCTTTACAAATGAAAATTTATTCTACCGCCATCAAGCGCCGATATTCATCCCACGCGTAATTATCCGTCATTCCACTAATATAGTCTTGAATCAATCTTGAACGATAATAGCGCTCCCACAGAAGCCGCTGATATTTATGCTCCACAATACGCGCACGCATCTGCTGCTGATACGCCTTACGGTGCTTGCCGGAAAGTTTATGAAAAAGCCGCGTTTCAATGGGATGCCCGGGCAAAAAATCATCGTTCATCAAGGTGGTAAACTGCTCATAGTCGAGCTGCATTAGCGAGTGATAAATTTCCAATAAACCTTTAATGACCCGATAGCCCTGTAATTCTAACTGCTCAACTTCAGGATGGTTAAATACCCGCTGGCGCGCCACAGTTTTAAACAAGGATAATAAGCGACCTTCTTCGCCATCATCCTCAAGCAGCGCGTGATTAAAGTTACCTTCAAAGATAGCCGGAAGATTATCCACAAATCGACGCACTGCATGTCCCACTAATACGCTTTGTACATTGACCCGCAGTGACATGAAAAATTGATCGCTCAGACTGCGGCGTTTTTTCTGATTTGCCTCTTTCCATGCCTCGCCGATGGTGCGGCTAAATGCGTCGCCGTTATTCACCGGTCCCCAAATCGCGAGCATGTATTTATAAAGTGCTTCTACGTCAAAGATATCTTTTTCTACCGCATCGTCCAGGTCGGCGATGCAGTACGAGATGTCGTCTGCCGCCTCCATTATCCAGGTCAGCGGAAATCGGTGATGCTCTTTAATATTGGTCGCCGCGCGCAAGTCAGCGACATATTCCCGTTCCGATAAATAAAATCCCGGCTTTTTCATCAGTACGCTGAACGCGTCGGGCTTATTTCCCTGCCACCAGGCAGGAGCGGTATATTTCAAAATACAAGCGACTTGGGCGTAGCTTAAATTAAGCTGCAGCAGCGTGTGCACCAGGCGAATGGCCTGCGCATTGCCTTCAAAATGGCACAAATCCTGACGAATCATTGCATTCAGCTGGTCAAAATCAGCCTGCTGCGCATCGTCAGCCACGCCCGCCACCAGGGGATCCACCAGCTCGGCAGGCAGATTCGCGTCGAACCAGTCATTGATGGCCGCTTCACCAAAGTGGCCAAACGGCGGATTGCCGACGTCATGCAGCAAACAGGCCATTTCCACCAGGCTTTCAACCGCGCCTTCGAAGTCATCCAGCCCGTACCGCGCCAGACCGCCCTCGTGCATTTTCAAGGTATGCAGAATCTCTTTGGTGATATAACGCCCGGTTTGCTGCACTTCCAGCGAGTGCGTGAGACGCGAGCGTACTGCCGCATTGCGCTCCAGCGGAAAGACCTGCGTTTTTTGCTGCAACCGACGAATCGCCGCGGAGTTAATAATACGCCCACGGTCGCTTTCAAAATGGCGGGTAATAAGGTATTCACCTTCGGGATCTTTGCGGCTGGTATAAGGGCGGGTAAAGCTGATCTTCTTCCTGAAATTGATCGTCGCCATCGTAACCTCGTATTTTTAGGTGAATTGATCCCTTGTCAGCCATGATAGACTATGCCTCACTTTTACGGTTTACATCCATAACTACAGCGAGATTCTTTATGAAAGCAGGCATTATTGGCGCGATGGAGCAGGAAGTCACACTGCTGCGTGACAAAATTGAAAACCGCCAGACGCTAAGCCTGGCCGGCTGCGAAATTTACACCGGCACGTTGAATGGCGTTGAGGTGGCTCTGCTCAAATCAGGCATCGGCAAAACGGCAGCGGCGCTGGGCACCACGCTGCTGTTACAGCTGTGCAAACCGGATGTGGTGATCAATACCGGCTCGGCGGGCGGTCTGGCCTCGACGTTGAAGGTGGGTGATATCGTGGTGTCTGACGAAGTGCGCTATCACGACGCCGATGTGACCGCATTTGGCTATGCGCCCGGCCAGATGGCGGGCTGTCCAGCGGCGTTTACCGCTGATATTAAGCTGATTGAGGCTACCGAGCAGGTGATCCAACAGTTGAATCTGAATGCCGTACGCGGCTTAGTGGTAAGCGGTGATGCCTTTATCAATGGCGGTGACGCGCTGGCGCGCATCCGCAGCACCTTCCCGCAGGCCGTTGCAGTAGAAATGGAAGCCACGGCCATCGGCCATGTGTGCCACCAGTTCGCCGTGCCGTTTGTGGTGGTGCGCGCCATTTCTGACGTCGCCGATCAGGCCTCGCACCTCAGCTTCGACGAATTCCTTAGCGTCGCGGCGACCCAATCTTCGCTGATGGTTGAAAACCTGCTGACGCAACTGGCGCGTGGTTAAATACCTGCTGCTCGGGCTATTGCTGATCGGCAATAGCCTGCTGGCTGCGGCCCCGCGCGTTATTACGCTTGCGCCACATCTCACAGAACTGGCTTTTGCCGCAGGGATCACGCCCGTGGCGGTTAGCGCCTGGTCAGACTACCCTGCGCAAGCCGCCTCTATTGAGCAGGTGGCGACCTGGCAGGGAATTAAACTCGAACGCATCATTCAACTCAAGCCGGATGTAGTGCTGGCGTGGCGCGGGGGAAATCCGCAGCGTCAAATAGATCAGCTGCGCCAGCTGGGACTGAATGTCGTGTGGATCGATCCGCAAACCCTGGAAGGGATGATTGACGCGCTGGCCAGCCTACAGCGCTGGAGCCCACAGCCACAGAAAGCCGCCGCGGCAGCGCAGGCATTACGCGCGCAGTTAGCGGCCCTGCGTCAGCAATATCCGCAGCGCACGCCCGTCCCGCTGTTCTTGCAATTTGCTCAGCAGCCGCTGTTTACCGCCGCGCGGCATACCCTGCAAAACGAGGTGATCGCGCTGTGTGGGGGACAAAATATTTTTGCCGACAGCCCGGTAAGCTGGCCGCAGGTTAGTCGAGAGCAGGTCCTGACGCGGCATCCCCGCGCGATTGTTACCCCCGGCGACGAGCAAAAAGCCGCTGCCGTTGCCGATTTCTGGCGGCCTCAGCTCAACGTGCCCATCATCGCCATTGATGAGAATTGGCTCAGTCGCCCCGGCCCTCGCATGTTGCTGGCGGCCAAACAGCTGTGCGCACAGCTCCACGCGCTGAAAAAATAAACGGCCTTCAGGCTAAAGATCCTGCCCCGCGCGCCGAGTTATGTATAACAAGGCACCGCGCCACGTAAGCACGGTGCCCATTTCGCGCAATGCGCCTTTAAGAACACCAGGACTACACCATGACCAGACTGCTTCTGCTGGCCATCGGGCTGGCGATCGCTGCGCCGTCGGGCGCGAGCACCTCAACCGGCTCTATTGCCGCTACATTAACGCTGTTCTATCGCTGTGACATCTCGCGCTTGAGCGACCGTACGCTGCCTTCTGTTGCCTGCGGCGGACAGGTTAACGCCCAGCCGCGCATGACGCAAAGCGCGCTTAAGCGCGATGCGAAAAAGCGTGAAACCTCACGATTGGTAACGCTGGAGTGGTAAGCACTGACCGCCTGAACGGCGGTCAGATTATCGCTTAGATGCTGAATGAAGAGCCGCAGCCGCAGGTGGTTTTTGCGTTGGGATTAGTGACGATAAAACGTGAACCTTCCAGGCCTTCGGTATAGTCCACCGAACCGCCAACCAGGTATTGCAGGCTCATGGGATCCACCACCAGCGAGACGCCCTGTTTTTCGATGGTCATGTCGCCGTCGTTCAGCTGATCGTCAAAAGTAAAACCATACTGGAAGCCGCTGCATCCACCGCCGGTAATGTACACGCGCAATTTCAGCGCCGGGTTCTCTTCATCGGCAATCAGGTTTTTCACTTTTTTTGCTGCTGCATCAGTAAATTGCAAAGGCAGCGCTGCTACGTCGTCACTCATCTTTCACTCCGGGTAAACGTCCAGGTCAGAAAACGACCTCAATTCCGCTATTATCTGCCAGCCCCTCGGTGCAATCAAGTGCCGCGCTTGGCACTGTGTGCCGCGTGGGGTGCGCTAAAGTATAGCGTGGCAACAGGCTTTCGCCCCCGTTCGCCGTTTATCGCAGCCCGTTCTTCCCGTAGAATGGCGCCAGATTTTTTAGAACAGCAGGAGCCGATCCATGAGTAAGTCAGAAAACCTGTACGCCAGCGCGCAGCGCCGCATTCCCGGCGGCGTTAATTCACCGGTACGCGCTTTTACCGGTGTCGGCGGCGTGCCGCTGTTCATCGAACGCGCGGATGGCGCGTATCTCTACGACGCCGATGGCAAAGCCTACATTGACTACGTGGGGTCCTGGGGACCGATGGTGCTGGGGCACAACAACGCGACCATCCGTAACGCGGTGATTGACGCCGCCGCGCAAGGTCTGAGCTTCGGCGCCCCCACCGAAATGGAAGT
Organism: uncultured Pantoea sp.; assembly: GCA_913778495.1. GTDB lineage: Bacteria > Pseudomonadota > Gammaproteobacteria > Enterobacterales > Enterobacteriaceae > Pantoea. The sequence goes on along the minus strand of CAJYVD010000041.1, from coordinate 26,047 downwards.
GAACATGGCTGAGCTGGTGTGCGAGCTGGTGCCCAGCATGGAGATGGTGCGCATGGTGAACTCGGGCACCGAAGCCACCATGAGCGCCATTCGCCTGGCGCGCGGCTTCACCCATCGCGACAAAATCATCAAGTTTGAAGGATGCTATCACGGCCACGCCGACTGCCTGTTGGTCAAAGCGGGTTCCGGTGCGCTGACGCTGGGCCAGCCGAATTCCCCCGGCGTGCCAGCGGATTTCGCCAAACATACCCTGACCTGCACGTTCAACGATCTGGCGTCGGTGCGCGCGGCGTTTGAGCAATATCCCGAGGATATCGCCTGCATTATCGTAGAGCCGGTCGCGGGCAATATGAACTGCATTCCGCCGCAGCCTGAGTTCCTGCCCGGTTTACGCGCGCTGTGCGATGAGTTTGGCGCCCTGCTGATTATCGACGAAGTGATGACCGGCTTCCGCGTCGCGCTCGGTGGAGCACAGGCGCATTACGGCGTGACGCCCGATCTGACCTGCCTTGGCAAAATCATCGGCGGTGGCATGCCGGTAGGTGCCTTTGGCGGTCGTCGTGACGTGATGGAAGCGCTGGCACCGACCGGCCCGGTGTATCAGGCGGGAACGCTTTCCGGCAATCCCATCGCCATGGCGGCGGGTTTTGCCTGTCTGACGCAGATTGCCCAGCCCGGCACGCACGCAACCTTGACGGCCCGCACCATGCAGCTGGCTGAAGGGCTGCTGGCCGCGGCCAAAGCGGAAAACATTCCGCTGGTGGTGAACCACGTTGGCGGCATGTTTGGCGTGTTCTTTACCGATGCGGAGCACGTAACCTGCTATGCGGACGTCACCCGCTGCGACGTCGAGCGCTTTAAGCGCTTCTTCCATTTGATGCTGGCGGAAGGCATTTACCTTGCGCCTTCGGCGTTTGAAGCAGGCTTTATGTCGTTGGCCCACACCGAAGAAGACATTGCGCGTACCGTTGAGGCCGCGCGTCGCTGTTTCGCTCAGCTGTAAGCTTGTCTTGTCCCACGACTAAGGGCGCTCGCGGGAGCGCCCTTTTTTATTGGCTGCGGCGCAGCAGCCAGATAAAGTACGGCGCGCCCAGGAATGTCGCCATCAATCCCGCCGGCACCTGATCGGGGAATGCCAGCATTCTGCCGCACCAATCCGCCACCATCATGAGTCCACTGCCAATAAGCCCCGCCATCAACAGCTGGGGCAGCGCGCGGCGGAAGCCGAGCATACGCGCAATGTGCGGTGCCATCAGGCCGATGAAGCTCAGCGGCCCGATGGTTAACGTGGCGGTGGCGGTCAACGCGGCCGCCAGTAACAGCAGGCAAAGACGGGATGACGTCAGCGCCATGCCCGCCGATCGCGCCGTGGCGCTGCCCAGCGGCAGCAGCGTAAGCCAGCGGCTGGCTAGCGGTGCCAACGCCACCAGCACGGCGCCCACGCCCGCGCTCTGTAGCGCCTGAGGCCAGGAGAGGTTATAGGTGGAACCGGAGATCCAGCTCAGCAGCCCGGCCATACGCGGATCGCCACTGGCGAGCAGTACCATCAGCAGCGTCACAAAAGCGCTGTTAAGCGCCATGCCCGCCAGCAGCATGCGCGCCGGAGAAAAACCACCGCGACTCGCCACCAGCAGGATGATCGCCAGGGTGAGCGCCGCGCCCAGCGCGCCCGCCGGCAGCAGCCAGGCCACGGCATCGCCCGGCACAAAAAACAGCATGATCACCACACCGCACGCCGCGCCCGAACTCACCCCCAGCACTTCCGGGCTGGCCATCGGATTCCCGGTGAGGCGCTGGATCAGCGCGCCTGCCACACCCAGCATCAAGCCTACGGTGAGCGCCCCCAGCACGCGCGGCGCTCGCCACGGTAGCAGCCGATCGCGCATGTCGCCGCTCGCCCATGTCCAGCTGTGCGCATCGTGCCCCATGCTCAGCGCCACCAGGCTGAGTATTGCCACCAGCGCCACGCCGCAGAGTCCCCATCGCCACACCGCCTGGCGCTCCGCAGGCACCCGATCGCCGATGTTCATCGCTGGCGGCACCGAGCCATTACGCAACCGCGGCAGTAGCCACAGCAGCACCGGCACGCCAATCAGCGCCGTCGCGGTGCCGGTTGAGATCTCGCGCCAGTGTCGGGTCAGCCACCACACGCTCTGATCCGCCAGCCACAGCAGCAGCGCGCCAATCAGCGGCGCCAGCAGCATGCGACTCAGCAGACGACGCCCGCCAAGCAGTTTCGCCAGCAGCGGCGCAAACAGGCCGATGAAGCCGATAATGCCCGCCACATTGACCAACTGGGCGCTGAGCAGAATGGCCAGCGCCAGCGCCACCACCCGCGCCAGCGACAGGGAGAGGCCAAGATTTTTCGCCACGCTGTCATCCAGCCCCATCAGCGTCAGCGGGCGTAACAGCGCCAGCGCCAGCGCGCACGCCACCAGCAGACGCGGCCAGAGCTGCGCGACGTTGCGCCAATCCAGCTGGTTCAGCGATCCGGTGCCCCACAAAAACAGGTTCTGCAGCTGGTCGTGGTTAAAAATGGCGAAAATTTGGTTAACCGCGCCGGTGTAAAGGCTCAGTACCAAGCCCGCGAGGATCAGCGTGACCGGCGACAGGCGTTTCCCCCACGCGACGCCAAATACCAGCAGCCCCACCAGCACCGCACCACCGAGCGCCGCGAACTGTTCGGTCAGCGCCCCGCCGGGCAGCTGCCACAGCGTGGCGACGGTAATGCCTAACTGTGCGCCCGACGAGACGCCCAGCGTGGTGGGTTCGGCCAACGGGTTACGCAGTACCTGCTGAAACAGCAGTCCCGCCAGGCCTAGCCCCGCCCCCACCAGCAGCGACAGCACCCACCGTGAAAGCTGACTGGCATGAAACACCATCTGCTGGATATGGGTCGGATCCGGCGTGCGCGCGGCCTGAAGCCACTGATCAATAGGAAGCGTTTGTGACAGGTTCAAAACGGTTAATGCCAGCGCCAGCACCAACATGGCGCTTAACAAAACAACCGGAAAAAGGCGCTGGCGCATCATGATGACTCCAGTGCGTCGGTCAATACGCGGACAAATTTCAGTGTCGAGTAGGTGGCGCCGTAGTACCACACCGCTGGCACGCGCTGAAAGCGCCCGGCGCGCACAAACGGCAGCGCCTGCCACAGCGCGGTGGCCTGCACCTGCTGCATGTCACGTGCATTATCGTGATCGAAGCAGATCACCTGCACATCGCCTACCTCAGCCAGCCGCTCCAGCCCCACCACGGCGCTGCCCCAAAAATTGGTTTCGCCCTGCCAGGCGTTGCGCAGGCCGAGCGTCTGCATGATCTCCAGAAACAGACTGTTGGCCCCGAAGGTGATGGCATGACGGCTATCCAGCAGCGACATCAGCAGCAGCGGGCGCGACGTAAACGGCTTCAGGCGCACGCGGGCCGCCGCCAGCTGCGCATCCACTTCGTATAAATGCTGCTGCGCCTGCGCCTCCCGGCCAAGGCGCGCGCCGAGCGCATGCAGCGACTTGCGCGCGGTAGTCAGGGGTTTGCCGTCACCGCTGTTGAGATCAAACCCCATTGACGGGGCGATGCGATCGAGCTTGTCCAGCGACGGACCATAGCCGTTGGAGTGCAGGATCAACGAGGGGTGTAATTGCGTCATTAGTTCCAGATTGGGTTCGGTGCGCAGACCAAGATCCACCGTGCTGGCAGGCAGCACCGGATCGCCCACCCAAATGCGATAGTTGCGCGTGTCCGCCACGCCCAGCGGTGCGACGCCCAGCGCCATCAGCAGCTCTACCGGCAGCCACTCCATAGCAAGAATGCGCGTGGCATCGGGCACGGCCGCGCGCAGCGGCGCAACCTGCATTAAGGGCGTCAGCGCGAGGGCGGTGAGTAAACGACGACGAGAAAGCGACAGCATCAGGACCTCACACCACGAAACTGACGGGCGCACCGCCCGCCGGATGCGGCAAAATGCCCATCGGAATGCCGTAAATATCATCCAGCACGTCCGGCTGCATAATCGTTTCCGGCTTGCCTTCCGCCAGCATTTCGCCTCCGCGCAGCGCCACCAGCCGATCGCAATAGCGCGCCGCCATGTTGATATCGTGCAGCACCGCTATCACCGTTAATCCCCGGACGCGGCTCAGGTGCTGTATTAGCGTCAACACCTCAACCTGATGGGCAATGTCCAGCGCCGACGTCGGTTCATCCAACAGCAGGCAGCGGCTGTTTTGCGCCACCAACATGGCCAGCCACGCCCGCTGGCGCTCGCCGCCGGATAAACTGTCCACCAGCCGCCCGGCGAAGGGACTCAGCCCCACCTGAGCGATGGCCTCGTCGACGTGCTGCCGATCTTCCCGGCCAAAGCGCCCCAGTGCGCCGTGCCAGGGATAGCGCCCAATCGCCACCAGTTCGCGCACCGTCATGCCTTCGGCTGCGGGCAGCTGCTGCGGGAGATAGGCGACCTGTCGCGCAAACGCCTTGCTGTTCCACTCGGCCACCGGCTTGTCGTCAAGCAGCACGCGTCCGCTACTGGCGGCGTGGTGACGGCCCAGCAGCTTCAATAGGGTGGATTTACCCGAGCCATTATGACCGATCAGCGCCGTGACGTTGCCGGCGGCAAAGGTCAGCGAAAGTGGATGCAGCAGGGTGCGGCCCGGTACGCGGAAGCTGACATTATCCAGCGAAAAGGTGCTCTCTTTGGCGTGCGGATGCAGCATGGTAATCCTTGATGTCTGCGCCCAAGGCGCCCGGCTCGTTTTCGGTTCGGCTCTGCTCTCACTCCGCAGCTAAAAGCGAATGAAAACGAGAATGATTATTATGACGCAGGGATTTTAGGCGAAGACCGCGGGCCGTCGCAAGATGAAATGCCCGCGCGCGTTATCGGCTGAGCGAAACCATCGTGCGCTTGCCCGCTTACGTGAGATTACGGGCATAAAAAAGGGCGCCGTAGCGCCCTTAAGGATGACAACCGATTATTTGCTGCCAAACATATCTTTGATCCAGCCTGCCACGCCGTCAGCATCCTTCTGCTCTTGCTGCGGCTGCTGTTGCTGCTGTTGTTGTTGCTGCTGTTGTTGCTGTTGCTGCTGGAACAGCTGCTGCTGAACTTGCTGCTGTTGCTGGCACAGCCCGTTGGCATCCAGCGTCCAGACCGGCAGCGAGCGCCATGTGCTGCTGCCGGTGCCGCACACGAAGTTCCCGGCAGAGTCCACATTCATCTGCGTGATATCTTCCGGCGGGGTAAGCGTCAGCGGCATCGGTGCCTGATTGTCCAGGTAGCGGCGATAGATCTGCATCGCGCCGCTCGACCCATACAGCTTCGACGTCTGGTTGTTATCGCGTCCCACCCAAGTGATCGCCACTTCCTTACCGTCAATACCGGCATACCAGCTGTCGATCAGATCGTTGGTGGTACCGGTTTTACCCGCCAGATGCGCACTCGGATAGCGGGCGCCAATGGCGCGCGCGGTGCCGTGGTCCACCACCTGCTGCAGCGTATAGAGCGTAAGGTAGGCCGCCTGAGCCGGTTCTACGCGCTGCGCCTGCGGATAGCTCTGATACAGCACCGTACCGTCTTCCGCAATCACCGAACGCACGGCGGAGAGATCGGCGCGGTTGCCGCCACTGGCGATCGACTGGAAGGCCTGCGCCACTTCAATCGGCGTCAGGTTAAGCGCGCCCAGCAGCATCGCCGGCACCGGATGCAATTGATCTTTCGCGACGCCCAGCTTGGTCCAGGTATCGACAACCGCATCCAGGCCCAGCGTCATACCGAGGTTCACGGTAGGCACGTTCATGGAGTTGGTCAGCGCATCCACCAGCATCACTTTGCCGCTGAAACGGCGATCGTCGTTCATCGGCTTCCAGATGCTGCCGTTGGGCTGCTTCAACGCGATGGGCTCGTCAGCCAGCCAGGTGTTAAGCCGGTAGCTGTTGGGCTGACTCAGCGCCGTAAGGTAGGTGGCCGGTTTCGCCAGCGAGCCGATCGAACGGCGTGCCTGCAACGCGCGGTTATAGCCCGCAAACTGCGGATCGGCGCCGCCAACCATCGCGCGGACCTCACCGCTAAAGCGGTCAACCACCACCATGGCGGTTTCCAGATCTTTCAGACCGCGCTGTTTTTTCAGCGTCGGAATACCGTCTTCCACCGCTTTTTCCGCCGCATCCTGCGAAATCGGATCGAGCGTGGTGAAGATCTTCACGCCAGAGAGGTCTTTGGTTTTATCACCCAGCTTGGCCTGCAACTCGTTGCGTACCATCTGCATAAAAGCGGGCTGGGGTGTGATCACGCCACCTTTGGGCTGCACGCCGAGCGGACGCGCCGACAGCATGTCGTACAGTTCCTGATCGATGACGTTCTGCTGCTGCAACAAACGCAGTACCAGGTTACGTCGCTCCAGCGCCAGCTTGGGATTACGCCACGGGTTATAGAGCGACGCCCCTTTCACCATGCCCACCAGCATGGCCTGCTGGTCGAGGCTGAGTTCATCCACCGGACGGCCAAAGTAGTACAGGCTGGCCAGCGGGAAACCGCGGATCTGGTCGTTGCCCGCCTGACCGAGATACACCTCGTTCAGATAGAGTTCCAGGATGCGATCTTTGCTGTAGCGCGCATCCATGATCACCGCCATGTAGGCTTCACGCGCTTTACGCCACAGTGAGCGCTCATTGGTGAGGAACAGGTTTTTCACCAGCTGCTGGGTGAGGGTACTGCCGCCCTGCACCGCTTTGCCCGCGGTGATATTGGCGAGGAATGCGCGACCAATCGAGTAGGGGCTGATGCCGTCATGCTCGTAGAAATGACGATCTTCGGTGGCAATCAGCGTGCTGACCAGCAGATCCGGGAAGCCGGCGCGCGGTACAAACAGGCGCTGCTCGCCGTTGGGCGACTGCAGCATGGTGATCAGCCGCGGATCGAGGCGGAAGAAGCCAAAGTCGCGACCGGTATCGAGGTTTTTGATCTCGCTCAGCTCGTTGTTGCTGAAGGTCAGGCGCGCGTTGATTTGCCCCTCTTTGCTGTCCGGAAAATCAAACGGACGGCGCAGCAGGTCGATGGTGTTGCCCTTCACGCTAAACTCGCCGGGACGCGTAATGCGCGACACTTCGCGATACTGCGTGCCTTCCAACAGGGCGATCATCTCTTTTTTGTCATAGGACATGCCTGGCTCAAGGCTGACCATGCGCCCATACACGGCGGCAGGCAGCTGCCACACTTTGCCATCAATACGGCTGCGGATTTCGGAATCCAGATAGATGCCCCAGGCCACCATCACGACCACAAACACCAGCAGCAGCTTGATAATCCAGCCTAACCAGCGACGCTTGCCACGGGGTGGACGTTTTCCTTTACCTTTACCTTTAGGTGGCACCGGCGCACTCTCCTCATCATCTTCGTCAAAATCGTGCTGATCGATATCGTCATCCAGCTCCCTGCGGCGACCCCGCCGCGCAGCGTTGCGCGGCGGCTTTGGTGCTTTTCCTTTGCGGCCAATGGGTTCGCGATCGTTCCCAGACATGCTTTTTTTCTCCAGGCATAGCGGCGGTTGCGGCCGTTACTCTAACTGCTTTCACGCATCGCGCATGGCAGAACCCTCTGAATTCGGCCCATGCATTACGATGAAAATTTCTTGGTGCGCCGCGTCGGCACGGCGCTGGCCGGATCGTCTGGCCAAGGATGCTTTGGATAGCGCCCCTTCATCTCTTTCTTTACGTCAGGATAAGCACCGCGCCAGAACGCCGCGAGATCGCGGGTGATTTGCAGCGGACGCTGCGCGGGGGACAGCAGTTCCAGAACCAGTGCCACACGGCCTTCTGCGACGGTGGGATTGTGCGCTTCACCAAACATCTCCTGAATCCGCACGGCCAGCGCCGGCGGCTTTTCCGCGTCATAGCGAATCGGCAGGCGGCTTCCGGTCGGCACAGTGTAATGAGTTGGCAACGCACTATCCAGCCGCTGACGCTGTGACCATGTGAGCAAATGTAATAATGCGCTGGTCAGATTCACGGCCTGCAAGCCTTTGAGATCGCGCACCGCGCGCATCTCAGGCAGCAGCCAGCGCTCCAGCGACACCAGCAACGTTTCGTCATCCACGGCGGGCCACGCCTCTTCCGGCAGCCACTGCGCGGCACAATGCAGACGCAAGCGTAGCTGCTCTGCTTCCGGTGTCCAGCCCAGTACCGATAATCCTGCTTCACGCACCCAGCGCAGCATGGCCGGATGCAGTACGTCGGCGTCCGGTCGCGCCTGCGGCTGCGCGCTGAGCACCAGCGCCCCAATGCGCTCGCGCTTCCAGGCACGCAGCGTGCCTTTCTCGGCGTCCCACTCCACGTCCGTTTGCTGTTCAACCAGGGTCGGGCAGCGTCGGCGCAGGTCGTCGATCTCCACCGGCAGCGCCAGCAAGATACGCGCGTCGGCGGCGCTGGCCCCTTGCAGCAACGTGGGGGCGACCAGCCAACCATAGCGGCTCAACGCATCCTGCTCGTCAAGCATGCCGCCGATGCCGTTGGCCAGCTGATAACGGGCGCTGTCGCCGCGCCGCTGCGCCAGGCGATCGGCAAAGCCTGCGACCAACAGCGACGGGAACAGGTCGGGATTGACGCGCCCACCGCGCGCGTTTAATCGCTGCTGCCAATGGCGGGCGCGCTGCTGCCAGTGCGACTGCGGCGCATTCAGCGCATCACGCAGATCCACGCTGCCGCTGCGCGGGGGATCCTCTAATATCGCCACCAGCAGCGCGGCGCTGGCGATGGCATCGACGTCATCGCCAGCGGCGCAAAGCATCGCCGCCAGGCGCGGCTCGGTGCCCAGCGCAGCCATTTTTCTCCCGCGTGCATTAAGCTGTTGCTTCTCGTCCAGCGCCCCTAAACGCTGCAGCAGCGCGGTAGCGGCAAGCACGCTGCGCGCGGGCGGCGTATCCAGCCAGCGCAGCTGAGAGACATCCTGACACCCCCACAGCAGCAGATCGCTCACCAGCGCGCTGAGATCGCTGTGCAGGATCTCCGGCTCGCTCTGCGCGGCGGCGCGCAGCGCCTGCTCTTGCGGCAGCAAATGCAGGCACAGGCCGGGCGCAAGCCGTCCGGCGCGACCGGCGCGCTGCGTCATCGACGCCTGACTGATTCGCTGCGTGGTGAGTCGCGTCACGCCGCTGCGCACATCAAACTGCGCAGTGCGCTCCAGCGCACTGTCGACCACCAGACGAATACCTTCAATGGTGAGGCTGGTCTCCGCGATATTGGTCGCCAGCACCACTTTTCGCCGTCCAGCAGGCGCAGGCAAAATGGCTCGACGCTGTGCGTCCAGTGATAGCGCTCCGTAGAGCGGACACAGATCCACCTCGTCACTGACGCGCGCGGCCAGTTCACGCCTGACGCGCTCAATTTCCGCGACGCCCGGGAGAAACAGCAGCAGCGAACCGGTTTCTTCGCGCAGCAGCTGCGCCACGTCGCGCGCCACCGCGTCCTCAAAACGCCCCTGGGCGTTGAGCGCGGCATAGCGCCGCGCCACCGGATAGCTGCGCCCTTCTGAAACGATAAAAGGCGCATCGGGCAATAAGTGACGTAGGCGATCGTTATCCAGGGTGGCGGACATCAACAAGACGCGCAGATCGTCGCGCAGGCCTTGCTGGACATCAAGCAGCAGCGCCAGCGCCAGATCCGCCTGCAGGCTGCGCTCGTGAAATTCGTCCAGGATCACCAGGGAAACCCCTTCCAGCATCGGATCGCGCTGAAGCATACGCGTTAAGATGCCCTCGGTGACAACCTCCAGTCGCGTATGCGGGCCGCAGCGCTGCTCACCGCGCAGGCGATAGCCCACCGTCTCTCCCGGCTGCTCATTCAACTGTTCTGCGAGGCGCTGCGCCACGTTGCGCGCCGCCAGCCGCCGGGGTTCCAGCATAATAATGCGGCCGGGCAGCGCGGCCTGCTGCAACAGCTGAAGGGGAAGCCAGGTGGATTTGCCGGCGCCGGTGGGCGCGGCCAGCAACACCTGAGGCGACTGTGCCAGCGCGCGCAATAAGGCAGGCAGCACCTCGCTTACCGGTAACTCACTCAAACTCAACTCCCGCTCCTGTGCTAAGATGGCGCGCATTGTAGCACTACCCGGCACGTCCACCCATGACCACCCAGCGCCTCTTTTTCGCCCTTGAACTGCCCACCGCGCTTCAGCAGACGCTGGTGCAGTGGCGAGCGGATAATTTCCCCAGCGAGGCAGGAAAACCCGTGGCGGCGGCCAATCTGCATCTCACCCTGGCGTTTCTCGGTGAGGTCAGCGCGGCGACGTCGCAGACGCTGCAGCAGCTGGCCGCGCGCATTCAACAGCCGGGCTTCACCCTCGATCTCGATGATGCGGGCCATTGGCCGCGGCCTGGCGTCGTGTGGCTGGGCTGTCAGCGTGCGCCGCGCGGTCTGCTGCAACTGGCGAGCCTGCTGCGCGCGCAGGCCGCACGCCACGGCTGCGCACAAGGCACGCAGCCGTTTCATCCGCATGTGACGCTACTGCGTCACGCCACGTCGCCTGTCGCCCTGCCGCCACGCGGCTTCCACTGGCAGCTGCAGGTGACGCACTTTGCCCTGTTTGCCTCAACCTATGCGCAGGGACGCACGCGCTACAAACGCCTCGCGCGATGGCCTCTCTCACCGCCCCCCGGAGACTGAATGCTGTTTGATCCCCCGTTACAGCCGGCACGGCTGATCGCCCGCTATAAACGTTTTTTAGCCGATGTGGTTACGCCCAGCGGGGAAACGCTGACGCTCCACTGCGCCAACACCGGTGCCATGACGGGCTGCGCCACGCCTGGCGATACCGTGTGGTATTCCACCTCCGCCAGCATCACGCGCAAATATCCTCACAGCTGGGAGCTCACTGAAACGCAGCAGGGCCATCTGATCTGCGTCAATACGCTACGCGCCAACGCGCTGGTGCGTGAAGCCTTGGCGCGTGATGCGATTCCGGAATTATCCGCTTACAGCACGTGCCGCAGCGAAGTGAAATATGGCACGGAAAAAAGCCGAATTGATTTCCTCTTACAGGCGGCGGGCAGAGCGAACTGCTATATTGAAGTCAAATCCGTCACCCTGTTACAGCAGGGTAAAGGCTACTTTCCGGATGCGGTGACGACTCGTGGGCAGAAGCATCTGCGCGAACTGAGTAAGATTGTGGCGGAAGGCCATCGAGCCGTTTTGTTGTTTGCTGTTCTGCACACGGGGATTGAGGACGTTTCCCCGGCGCATCACATTGATGCGCATTACGCAGAACTATTCGGACAGGCGCAGCGTTGCGGCGTGGAAGTGTTAGCGTATCGCGCAGAGATAACGCCCGCTCAAATGTTACTCACTCGGCCAGTGGCGCTGCCCCTTCACCCAGTGCTGTAATATTAAAAGCCATTTTGTATGTCAGAATGGCGTTGAGCGAGCTGCAATTACGCTTTTTCGCACCGTGTTGTCAAGGTGTAGCGATGAATAATTGCCAACCTTGATGGCTTCTGCTATTTATAGCGACCTGTTTTTTTCCCTGATGGGAATCGATATACCCCGAATACGTTGAGTTGCAGGAAGTCGGCAAGGGAGTGAGTCCAGAGGCGCAAGACATTGTCTGGCACCCGGACAAATGAGCACAGCCCTCGTGCAGCAACTTAATACAGGAAGGGTGGTGCGTGTTATCCAGGAGAAACAACATGCAAGAAGGGCAAAACCGTAAAACATCGTCCCTGAGTATCCTCGCCATCGCTGGTGTGGAGCCGTATCAGGAGAAACCGGGCGAAGAGTATATGAACGACGCCCAGCTGAGCCATTTCCGCAAGATTCTGGAAGCCTGGCGTAACCAACTTCGGGATGAAGTTGATCGTACTGTGTCGCACATGCAGGACGAAGCCGCTAACTTCCCCGATCCGGTTGACCGTGCCGCGCAGGAAGAGGAATTCAGCCTGGAGCTGCGTAACCGCGATCGCGAGCGTAAACTCATTAAAAAGATTGAGAAAACGCTGAAGAAAGTGGAAGACGACGACTTCGGCTACTGCGAATCCTGCGGCGTTGAAATTGGCATCCGTCGCCTGGAAGCGCGACCCACTGCCGACCTTTGCATCGACTGCAAAACGCTGGCAGAAATTCGCGAGAAGCAGATGGCGGGCTAATGACCGCGAGAAAACGGTTGCCGCACAGCGGAGGAAAAACGCATTTCTCCGCTGTGCGCACCACTGCATTATGACGATCTCCCCTTCCCCCTGCATCGGGCGTTTCGCTCCCTCTCCTTCCGGAGATTTGCACTTTGGTTCGCTGATCGCTGCGCTTGGCAGCTACCTGAGCGCGCGCGCGCAACAGGGCCGCTGGCTGGTGCGTATTGAAGATATCGATCCGCCGCGTGAAGTGGCCGGCGCAGCCACCCGTATCCTGAAACAGCTTGAGCACTATGGCCTGGGCTGGGACGGCGAGGTGCTATGGCAATCGCAGCGTCACGAGGCCTACCGCGCCGCGCTGAGCTGGCTCCAGCAGCACCGCCAAAGTTATTTCTGTACCTGTTCGCGTAGCCGCATTCAGAAAATGGGCGGCGTGTACGACGGACACTGCCGCGACCGCCACCTGCCTGCGCAGCAGGCAGCATTGCGCCTGCGCCAGCACGCACCGGTCTACGGCTTTCACGATCGCCTGCACGGCTACCTGGCGGCGGACAAGCGCCTGGCGGAAGAAGATTTTATTATTCATCGCCGCGATGGCCTATTTGCCTACAACCTGGCGGTGGTGGTTGACGACCATTTTCAAGGCGTGACCGAAATTGTGCGCGGCGCAGACCTGATCGATCCCACCGTTAGACAGATTGCGCTCTATCAGCAGTTTGGCTGGTCGGTGCCGGACTATCTGCACCTGCCGCTGGCAATCAATTCGGACGGGAATAAGCTCTCCAAGCAGAATCATGCGCCGCCGCTGCCGGACGGTGATGCGCGTCCGCTGCTGGTGCAGGCGCTGCGCTTCCTCGGCCAGCCTGTTGCGCCAGGCTGGCAGGATGAATCCCGCGATCGGCTGCTGGAACGTGCGGTGGCGCAGTGGGATATTACCCAGCTTCCCCGTGACAACGCCCGAATCCCGGCCGAAATGACAACATCATTCCTAAATGGTTCGCAACAGGCTATGATTAGCCGCTGATTTTATTCACACCCATTTTCTCACTGTCGAGGTGTCCCATTTTTACCCGAGTCGCCAATTTTTGCCGGAGAGTCCTCAAGCGTGACGAGGAAGTGCCTGAAGAGGTGGAAACAGAAAGTCTGATGACGGTCATTCCCCGAGAAAGCCATAATATCTCACGCAAAGATATCAGCGAAAACGCCCTTAAGGTGCTGTATCGCCTCAACAAAGCCGGTTTTGAAGCTTACCTGGTAGGCGGCGGCGTGCGCGATCTGCTGCTGGGTAAAAAGCCGAAGGACTTTGATATCACCACCAACGCCACGCCAGACCAGATGCGCAAGCTGTTTCGCAACTGCCGCCTGGTTGGCCGCCGTTTTCGCCTGGCCCATGTGATGTTTGGACCGGAAGTGATCGAAGTAGCGACCTTCCGCGGCCATCATCAGGAAGAGCACGAAGATGACCGCAACAGTTCGCAGCGTGGCCAGAATGGCATGCTGCTGCGCGACAATATCTTTGGCAATATCGAAGACGATGCCCAGCGCCGCGATCTGACCATCAACAGCCTTTACTACAGCGTGGCGGATTTTACGGTGCGTGATTACGTGGGCGGCCTGCAGGATCTCGAAGCGGGTGTCATTCGGCTGATCGGCGATCCGGAAACGCGCTACCGTGAAGATCCGGTGCGCATGCTGCGCGTGGTGCGCTTTGCCGCCAAGCTGGATATGCAAGTCGCCGCTGACACCGCCGAGCCGATTCCACGCCTGGCCACGCTGCTGAACGATATCCCGCCTGCGCGCCTGTTTGAAGAGTCGCTCAAGCTGCTGCAGGCCGGTTACGGCTTCCGCACCTATCAAATGCTGCGTGAATACCAGCTGTTCCAGCCCCTGTTCCCGACGCTGGCGCGTCATTTTACCGAGCAGGGCGATAGCTTTATGGAACGCATGGTGGCGCAGGTGCTGAAAAACACCGATACCCGCCTGCACAATGATATGCGCGTGAATCCCGCGTTCTTGTTCGCCGCGATGTTTTGGTATCCGCAGCTGGAGTCGGCTGAACGCATCGCGCAAGAGAGCGGTCTGACCTACTACGACGCATTTGCCCTGTCGATGAATGAAACGCTGGATGAAGCGTGCCGCGCGCTGGCGATTCCCAAACGCATCACCACGCTGATCCGCGATATCTGGCAGCTTCAGCTGCGGATCTCACGCCGCCACGGCAAACGCGCGTGGAAGCTGATGGAGCATCCAAAATTCCGCGCCGCGTATGATCTGCTGGCGCTGCGCGCTGAGGTGGAGAACAACCCGGAGCTGCAGCGTCTGACCCACTGGTGGGGCGAGTTCCAGTCCGCCGTGCCGGTGCAGCAGAAAACCATGCTCAACACCCTGGGTGACGATCCGGCGCCGCGCCGTAAACCCCGTCGTCCGCGTCGTCGTCCTTCCGGCCCGCGCCGAGACAGTAACGCCCAATGATCCGGGCGTATCTGGCGCTGGGCAGTAACCTGGCCGATCCGCTGCAGCAGGTGGACGCTGCGCTCGCCGCGCTGGATGCGATCCCGCAGACTCACCGCGCGGCGACCTCCTCGTTCTATCGCACGCCGCCGTATGGTCCTGCTGACCAGCCCGATTACCTGAACGCCGTCGTGGCGCTGGACACCGAACTCGACGCCGAGGCGCTGCTGGATCACACCCAGCGCATCGAGCAGGAGCACGGTCGCGTGCGTAAAGCGGAGCGCTGGGGACCGCGCACGCTGGATATCGACATCATGCTGTTCGGCAGCGCCGTGATCCATACGCCGCGGCTGACGGTGCCGCATTACGATATGCATAACCGCGCCTTTATGCTGCTGCCGCTGCTGGAGATTGCCCCCACGCTGCGCCTGCCGACCGGTCAGCCGCTGGCGGGCATTCTCGCCACGCTCGATTGCAGCGCCATTCGCCCCTGGGTCTCCGGAACGCGATAATACCGTAGCGGACGTATCGCGTTTTTCGCTAATCCAGTACACTGCGCGCAGCCGATTTACCTGGAGCGCGTAATGAAATCCACCACTCTTTCCCATCTCCGCCAGATGAAAGCTCGCGGGCAAAAATTTGCCACGCTGACGGCGTATGATTTTAGTTTTGCCCGCCTGTTCGCCGACGAAGGCATTCAAGTGATGCTGATTGGCGACTCGCTCGGTATGACCGTGCAGGGCCATGACTCTACCCTGCCCGTGACCGTGGCAGACATTGCTTATCACACCACGGCCGTACGTCGTGGCGCGCCGCACGCGCTGGTGATGGCCGATCTGCCCTTCATGAGCTATGCCACCCCAGAGCAGACCTTTGCCAGCGCCGCGCAGCTAATGCGCGCGGGCGCGAATCTGGTGAAGCTGGAGGGCGGCGCGTGGCTGGCAGAAACGGTGAGCATGCTGACCGCGCGCGCCGTGCCGGTGTGCGGTCATCTCGGGCTCACGCCCCAGTCCGTCAATATTTTCGGGGGATATAAAGTACAAGGTCGCGATGACGATGCGGCGGAGCAGCTGCTGGCGGATGCGCTGGCGCTGGAAGCCGCGGGCGCACAGCTGATGGTGCTGGAGTGCGTGCCGGTGGCGCTCGCCGCACGGGTTACGCAGGCGCTACAGATCCCGGTGATCGGCATCGGCGCTGGCAATGTCACCGACGGCCAAATTTTAGTGATGCACGATGCGCTGGGCATAACCGGCGGTCATATCCCCAAATTCGCTAAAAATTTCCTCGCGGAAACCGGCGACATTCGCGCGGCGATTCGCCAGTATATTGCCGACGTTGAAGCAGGCCGTTATCCCGCTGCCGAACACAGTTTCCAGTAAATCAGGAGAGTTGCAGTGTTGATTATTGAATCACTGCCGATGCTGCGCCGTGAGATCCGACGCTGGCGGCAGGAAGGTAAACGTATTGCGCTGGTGCCCACCATGGGCAACCTGCACGATGGCCATCTTACCTTGGTGGATGAGGCACGCGAGCGCGCCGACATTGTGGTGGTCTCGATATTTGTTAATCCAATGCAATTTGAACGCGCCGACGATCTGGCGCGCTATCCGCGCACCCTGCAGGACGATTGCGAAAAGCTCAATCGCCACCGCGTGGATCTGGTGTTTGCGCCCGCGCCAGCGGAGATCTATCCGCAGGGACTTGACAGCCAGACGTTTGTCGAAGTGCCCGGCCTGTCGTCTCTGCTGGAAGGTGCCAGCCGCCCCGGACATTTTCGCGGCGTTGCCACCATCGTCAGCAAACTGTTCAATCTGGTGCAGCCCGACATCGCCTGCTTTGGTGAGAAAGATTTCCAGCAGTTGGCGATCATTCGCAAGATGGTGGTCGATATGGCCTTCGATATCGAGATTGTGGGCGTTCCAACCGTGCGCGCCAAAGACGGGCTGGCACTGAGCTCGCGCAACGGCTACCTCACGGCCGAAGAGCGACAGATCGCGCCGGGCTTGAGTCAGGTGATGAACAGTATGGCGGCACGCTTGAGCAACGGCGAACGCCATATTGAAGAGATTATTGAGCAGGCTGAAGCGCAACTGCGTGACAAAGGGTTCCGCCCGGATGGCCTGGCGATCTGCGACGCTGAAACGCTGCAACCGCTGACGGTGGACAGCCAGCGCGCCGTTATTTTGATGGCCGGCTGGCTGGGACACGCGCGCCTGATCGATAATCAGCAAGTGGATTTAACGGAATAACACCGTTGTTTAATCGCAGCTTAATGAAGGTTAACCCGCTATGATTCGTACTGTTTTACAGGGCAAACTGCACCGCGTGAAGGTGACGATGGCCGATCTGCACTATGAAGGCTCCTGCGCTATCGACCAGGATTTTCTCGACGCCGCAGGGATCCTGCAATATGAAGCCATCGACATCTATAACGTCACCAACGGCCAGCGTTTCTCCACGTATGCCATTGCGGCGGAGCGCGGCTCTAAAATCATCTCCGTAAACGGCGCCGCCGCACGCTGCGCCTGCGCAGGCGATCTGTTGATCATCTGCTCCTACGTACAGGTTGAGGATGCCGTGGCGCGAAGCTGGGAGCCAAAAGTGGCCTACTTTGAAGGCGATAACGAAATGAAGCGCCTGGCCAAAGCGCTGCCGGTGCAGGTGGCCTGATGCACCCGTCACGCACGGACATAAAAAAATGCAGCCGAGGCTGCATTTTTTATTTTAGGTACGTAAGCCGCGCCCGCGCTGGATCAGCGCATAAACCAGGATATAGAACACCACGATAAAGGCGATCAGCACCGACAGGGTAAACACCAGCGGCACGTCATTAATGCCCAGAAAACCGTAGCGGAAACCGCTGATCATATACACCACCGGATTCAGCTTCGACACCGCCTGCCAGAACGGCGGCAACAGCGACAGCGAGTAGAAGACGCCGCCGAGGTAGGTTAGCGGCGTCAGCACAAACGTCGGAATCAGGCTGATATCGTCAAAGGTACGGGCGAATACCGCATTCAGCAGACCCGCCAGTGAGAACAGAATCGCCGTCAGCAGTAACGTTACCGCCACCATTGACCATGCATGCACGTGAAACGGCACGAAAAACAGCGAAATCGCCGTGACCAGCACGCCGACGCAGACGCCGCGGGCAACGCCGCCGCCCACGTAGCCAGCAATGATGATATGCGTCGGCACCGGAGCCACCAGCAGTTCTTCAATGTTGCGCTGGAACTTGGCGCTGAAAAACGACGAGGCGACGTTGGCGTAGGCGTTGGTGATCACCGCCATCATAATCAGACCGGGCACGATAAACTGCATGTAGCTGAAGCCGTGCATGTCGCCAATACGCGAGCCGATCAAGTTGCCGAAGATGATGAAATAGAGCGTCATGGTGATCACCGGCGGCACCAGCGTCTGAATCCAGATGCGGGCAAAGCGGTTGATCTCTTTGGCCCAGATACTTTTAAGGGCTACCCAATACAAACGGGTCATACTTTCGCTCCTTTTCCTTGGGTCAGGCCAACAAACAGCTCTTCCAAACGGTTGGCTTTGTTACGCATGCTCAGCACCTGCACGCCCTGCGCACTCAGCTGACTGAAGACGCTATTCAGCCCCTGCTCGCGCATCACTTCGACTTCCAGCGTGGAGGTATCGACCAAGCGATACTGGAAGCCTTCCAGCTGCGGCAGCGGACTGCGCGGGGCGAGATCGAGAATGAAGGTTTCCGATTTCAGCTTGGATAGCAGCCCCTTCATGGAGGTGTTTTCCACCAGCTCACCGCGCTGAATGATGCCGATATTACGACACAGCATCTCCGCTTCTTCCAGATAGTGCGTGGTCAGAATAATGGTGGTGCCTTTGGCATTCAGCTCTTTCAGGAAGGCCCACATTGAGCGACGCAGCTCGATGTCAACGCCCGCAGTAGGTTCGTCGAGGATCAGCAACTTCGGCTCGTGCATCAGCGCACGGGCAATCATCAAGCGGCGTTTCATTCCGCCCGACAGCATGCGCGCACGTTCGTTGCGCTTGCCCCATAAGTCGAGCTGATTAAGGTATTTTTCCGCGCGCGCATTGGCTTCGCGACGCTCTACGCCGTAATAGCCCGCCTGATTAACCACGATCTGCATGACGGTTTCAAACGGATTAAAGTTAAATTCCTGCGGCACCAGACCCAGCTGGCGCTTGGCGTTAACCACGTCTTTCTGCAGGTCATAGCCAAAGACGCGCACGCTGCCGCCGGATTTATTCACCAGCGAACTGATAATACCAATAGTGGTGGATTTACCGGCGCCATTTGGCCCCAGCAGCGCGTAGAAATCACCCGCTTCCACGTTGAGATCCAGCCCTTTCAGCGCCTGTACGCCGCCGGGATAGGTCTTTGTCAGCCCGGAAAGTTCCAGTGCATTAGTCATTACGAATCCATATCCTGTTGTCGTGACATCATTGCCACATAGATGATAGTGCGCTTACGCCAGGTTTGCGGGGTTATTGAGCAATAACAGTTGTGAAATCAAAGGCGAAGCGCCGCGTCTGCGCCGTGGCGACGTTAACGCTATGCCCCACACCCAAAAGATAAACAGCGCCCGTGAGTCAATGACTTACGGGCTGCGCATCTTAACGTAAGCGAGCGGCGTTGGCCTTGGAAGATTGTGCGGTTATTCGCCAGTGGGGATCACTTTGCCAATGTACGGCAGATGGCGATAGCGCTGGGCGTAGTCAATGCCGAAGCCCACCACAAACTCATCAGGAATGGTAAAGCCGACAAACTCGACCGGTACCTCAACTTCACGGCGCTCTGGCTTGTCCAACAGCGTACAAATTGCCAGCGAGGTTGGCGCGCGCAGCTGCAGAATTTCGCGCACTTTGCTCAGCGTGTTGCCGGAGTCAATGATGTCTTCCACGATCAGTACGTCTTTGCCGCGAATGTCTTCATCCAGATCCTTTAAGATCTTCACATCACGCGAGCTAGACATGCCGCTGCCGTAGCTGGACGCGGTAATAAAATCCACTTCGTGCGGCACGGTAATGGCGCGGCAGAGATCGGCCATAAACATAAACGATCCGCGCAGCAGGCCAACCAGCACCAGCTCTTTGCCGCTGTCGCGGTAGTGTTCGCTAATCTGTGCGCCCAGTTCGGCCACACGGGTTGCGATCTCCTGCTCAGAGATCATCACGTCGACGGTGTGTTTCATTGCATTCGCCCGATTGAAGGTGTTCAGAAAGGGGCGAAGTTTACCATATTCACCGCATCCTCTAACCCGGCGCACAGAACGCAAACGATACCGTGGCGAAATTTATTGCGCTGGTTTTTACTGGATGGCATCCCTCTGCCCCGATCACGGCTACTTCAGGAGTCTTCTATGGCTGCTTCATCAAGTAAAAAAACGCACCTCGGCGCGCGCGAACTGCATCCGGAAACCCAGATGCTGAACTACGGTTACGATCCCCGCCTGTCGGAAGGGGCGGTGAAACCGCCGGTGTTTCTGACGTCCACCTTCGTGTTCAACAGCGCGGAAGAGGGACAGGAATTTTTCGATTTCGTCGCGGGACGCAAGCAGCCGCCAGAAGGCAAAAGTGGCGGACTGGTCTATTCACGTTTCAACCACCCCAACAGTGAAATTGTTGAGGATCGCCTCGCCATCTATGAAGGCGCAGAGCGCGCGGCGCTGTTCTCCTCGGGCATGTCCGCTATCGCCACAACGCTGCTTACGTTCGCCCGTCCGGGCGAGGTGATTTTGCACTCGCAGCCGCTTTACGGCGGCACCGAAACGCTGCTAAGCAAGACGCTGCACGATCTGGAGATCAAATCAGTGGGGTTTAGCGACGGTACCGATGAGGACAAAGTTTACGAGGCGGCGAAGCTGGCCTGGCAGCGCGGGCGCGTGGCGATAATCCTGATTGAAACGCCAGCCAATCCCACAAACAGCCAGGTGGACATTCAGCTTATGCAGCAGGTGGCCGATGTTATCGCCCAGCAGCAGGGATCGCGTCCGATTCTCGCCTGCGACAACACCCTGCTCGGCCCGCTGTTCCAGCATCCGCTGCAGCACGGCGCTGACCTGTCGCTGTACTCGCTGACCAAATACGTGGGCGGCCACTCTGATCTGATTGCTGGCGCAGTGATGGGCAGCAAGACGTTGATCGATAAAGTGCGATCGCTGCGCAGCGCCATCGGCACCCAGCTCGATCCCCACTCCAGCTGGATGCTGGGGCGCTCGCTGGAGACACTCTCGCTCCGCATGGAAAAAGCCGCCAGTAACGCCGAGCAGGTCGCCGCGTTTCTGCGTACGCATCCGCAAGTGGAGAAACTGCACTGGCTGCCGTATCTGGATGCCGAGAGCGCGGCGGGAAAAACCTGGCAGCGTCAGTGCAGCGGCGCAGGTTCAACCTTTTCCTTTGATATTCATGGCGGTCAGCCTGCCGCGTTCCGTTTTCTCAACGCGCTGGCGCTGTTCAAACTGGCGGTCAGCCTGGGCGGTACGGAATCGCTAGCCAGCCACCCCGGCAGCACCACCCATTCAGGCGTTCCACAGGAGGTACGCCAGCGCATCGGTATTACCGAGGCCACAATACGCTTGTCGATCGGCATCGAAAATGCGCAAGATCTTATTGAAGATATCCGTCTGGCGCTGGACGCTGCGCGCTAGCCGCACCCAGCGCCACAGGCGTTAGCTCACGGTAAAGCCCAGCATCATGCCGGTGTCTTCGTGCTCAAGCAGGTGGCAATGCGCCATATAGGCGTTGTCGGCACTGGCCACGTAGTTAAACTGCACCAGCACCTCGCTGCGCCAGCCGTTTACGTTGACCATGTCCTTCCAGCCCGCGCGGTGTGGCGCGGGCGGCTTACCGTTCTCAGACACAATGCGGAACTGCGCGCCGTGAATGTGGAACGGATGCAGCATCGCGTCACCCTCGCCGGAAATCGTCCATTTCTCCAGTTTGCCGAGTTTGGCGTTAAACATCGGCTTGGTCATATCAAAGGCCTGACCGTTGATTTTGTTACCGCTGTGGAAGTCGTACTCGCCATTGGGCGCCTGCGCGCCGTGATCCCTCTCCATGCCGCTATGATTCATGGGCATACTGCCATGATCCATTGTCATGCTGCCGTGCCCAGCGTGCGCGTTGTCCGCCTTGCCAGACGGTCCGTGTCCCGCCATCTGGCCTATGGCCTTGTCGCCATAACGCTGCATTAACGCCTGCATACCCAACCGATCGAGTTCAGGATCCATCGTCAGCTGCAGCCAGCGGGTTTGTGCGCCTTCAGCTGACGGCAGCGGCGGCAGTTCAACCAGCTTGTCGGGTAGTGAGCCGCTGGCCATGATGCGCAGCGGCAGAATTTGCACCAGCGGTAACGGGCGATCAAACGGCGCAAGCGTCATGCCCATTTGCGTGACCGGGCGCGTGACCACATCAAACGCCTTACCGTCTGAGGTATCAATCAGCACTTCGAAGCGCTCGCCCGGCAGTAGCGGCAGGCTCTCTACGCTCACCGGCTCAGCCAGCAGGCCGCCGTCGCTGCCAATCACATACAGCGGTCGTCCATCGCTGGTGGCGATATCCAGCGACCGCGCGTTACAGGCGTTGAGTAACCGCAGGCGCAGCCAACCGCGCGGTGCGGCATGCTGCGGATACTGTTCGCCGTTGGTGAGCATCATGTCGCCAAACCACCCCACCGCCGCGCGCATCACATCCAGCTCGTAGTCAATGCGGGCGCCGTCCGGCGTCAGCTGTTTATCCTGGAAAATCAGCGGTACGTCGTCTTCGCCCCACTGAATCGGCAAGCGCAGTTGGCCATATGGTTGGTCCTCCAGCAGCACCAGCCCCGCGAGACCCTGCGCCACCTGGTGGCCAGTTTTACCGTGCAGATGCGGATGGAACCAGCAGGTGGCGGCAGGCTGATCGGGCGTGAAGCGCACCTGCCGCGACGCGCCGGGCGCAATGATCGCCTGCGGGCCGCCATCGACGTCGCCGGGGATCGCCAGGCCGTGCCAGTGCACCATGGTGGCCTCTGGCAGCCGGTTGTGAATATTGACCGTCACCGCCTTTTCACGCTGCAACCGCAGCGCGGGCCCCAAGAGGCTGCCGTTGTAGCCCCACGTTGGCACGGCGTTGCCCTTCCATTGCGTGGTGCCGCGCATCGCGGTCAACGTATATTCGCCGCGCGCATCAGGCTCCAGTAACGTGGGAATCGGCAGCGGCGGCCGCGTCGCCGCCATGAGCTGACGGCTCCACAGCGGCAGGGCACCGGCGGCGCTGAGGGCCGCGGTCAGTTTGAGAAAATGGCGACGTTGCATGAGCGTGTCCTTGTCGAAACCGGGCACACAGCGTAAACCCTTCCCCAGTGGGAGGGTCAAGCGCGGAAACCGCGCCAGAGGTGAAAAAAAGCGGCACCGCCCGTTTTAGCAAATTTAGCGGAAACCCCGCCGTATCTGTGCTAACGTCACTTAATTGTCCCCTGTTGAGAATGATTATGACGAAAAGCATCAGGCTCCTGCTGTTAGCGGGACTCGTTAGCTTCTCCTCCACCAGTTTTGCCTTAAGTGAGTCCGAAGCAGAAGATCTGGCCGATCTCACCGCCGTGTTTGTCTATCTCAAAAACGATTGCGGCTACCAGGATTTACCCGACGCACAAATCCGCAAAGCACTGGTCTTTTTCGCCCAACAAAACCGTTGGGATTTGAGTAATTACAGCAACTACAACATGAAAGCCCTCGGCGAAGAGAGTTATAAAGACCTGAGCGGTATTGCGGTGACAAACGACAAAAAATGTAAGTCGCTAGCCCGAGATTCGCTGAGTCTTCTCGCGTACGTAAAATAGCCCGCCCCTGCTCCACTGCTGAGGATTTGACCGTGCAACCACGGTCATTATTCGCTATTCTTTTCGCCCATTTTTATGGTGTTGCGACAGCAGGAGAGCCCTCATGGCCCAGAATGACATATGGTATGAAACGCTTCATACCGGTTTTGGACAGTACTTCACCGTCGATACGCTGCTGTACCGCGATAAAACGGCGCATCAGGATCTGGTGATCTTCGAAAACGCGGCCTTTGGTCGGGTCATGGCGCTGGATGGCGTGGTACAAACCACCGAACGCGACGAATTTATCTACCATGAAATGATGACTCACGTGCCGCTGCTGGCGCACGGTGAAGCGCGCCGCGTATTGATCATTGGCGGCGGCGACGGTGCGATGCTGCGTGAAGTGTCGCGTCATGCGAGCGTCGACCACATCACCATGGTAGAAATTGATGCTGGCGTGGTGGATTTTTGTAAGACCTATCTGCCGAACCACAGCGCCGGTGCCTATGACGATCCCCGCCTCAATTTGGTGATTGCCGATGGCGTCGATTTCGTTACCCAGACCGACGAAAAGTTTGACGTGATCATTTCAGACTGCACCGATCCGATCGGTCCGGGCGAAAGTCTGTTTACCTCCGCTTTTTACGCAGGCTGTAAAAAGGCGCTGAATCCAGGCGGCATTTTTGTGGCGCAGAACGGCGTCTGCTTTTTGCAGCAGGATGAAGCGGTAAACAGCCACCGCAAGCTCAGGCACTACTTTGCCGACGTGAGTTTTTATCAGGCGGCGATCCCCACTTACTACGGCGGCATCATGACGTTTGCCTGGGCCAGTGACAATCCTGCCCTTCGCGCGCTCGATACCGCCACGCTGCAACAGCGCTTTGCCGCAGCAAATCTGCCCTGTCGCTACTACACGCCCGCGATCCACTCGGGCAGTTTCGCTCTGCCGCGCTATCTGCTGGATGCCTTGTCAGATGAGGATGAAACAAATTGCAAAAGCTGAAATTGCACGGCTTTAACAACCTAACAAAAAGCCTGAGTTTCTGTATTTACGACATTTGCTACGCTAACACCGAAGCCGAACGCGACGGATATATTGCCTACATTGATGAGCAGTACAACGCGACGCGTCTGACGGAGATCCTGACGGAAACCTGTTCGATTATCGGGGCTAACGTGCTGAACATTGCGCGCCAGGATTATGAACCGCAGGGTGCCAGCGTCACCATTTTGGTAAGCGAAGAGCCGATTAACCCGAAAGATATCGATAATTCGGAGCACCCTGGCCCGCTGCCAAACTCTGTTGTGGCGCACCTGGATAAAAGCCATATCTGCGTGCACACCTATCCCGAGAGCCATCCCGAAGGCGGCCTGTGCACCTTCCGTGCGGATATTGAGGTCTCAACCTGTGGCGTTATCTCTCCGCTAAAAGCGCTGAACTACCTGATTCACCAGCTGGAATCTGACATCGTTACCATCGATTATCGCGTGCGCGGGTTCACCCGTGATGTGAACGGCGTGAAGCACTTCATCGACCATGAGATCAACTCGATTCAGAACTTTATGTCGGAAGATATGAAGTCGATGTATGACATGGTCGATGTGAACGTGTATCAGGAAAATATCTTCCACACTAAGATGTTGCTGAAAGAGTTTGATTTGAAGTACTACCTGTTTAACACGCGCCCCGATGATTTGACGCCTCAGGAGCACAAGCGCATTACCGATTTGCTGTGGAAAGAGATGCGGGAGATTTATTACGGCCGCAATATCCCCGCCACGGGTTTGCGAATTTCGTAATAGGGCCGCGGGCAGCGGCTGGGTGCTTTTGCCACTTGCCGTGGCGGGGCTTTAGCCGTAGGCAGCGGCTGGGTGCTTTTCGTTGGTTCGGTGCATCTTTCGTTCGCCATAGCAACGGCAGTTGCATTGCCCGCCGTGCGGCGCACGAGCAGAGGGCGCCTTGGCCGCGCCCTCTGCACTCCCCGGCCCTGCGCCAGCCCCACTCGCCGCTGCGCGGTCCCTTCACTCACTCAGACTTCCTGACGGACCGGCGTCGATTCGCTCCTGCTCAACGCCGCCTCTCGCGGCATCCATGCCGCTCGCCCTGGAAGCCTTCACTCGTTCAGCAAGTGGGGATGGCGCCTCACAAACCTCGCTGCGAGTTTTTTATGTTTTGTGGCGACCGCGTGGCGGTAAGGCTTTTAAGGAACATTCAGACCGCGTGGCATTAAGCTAAAAACCTATTTTGTGTTTTTGTCTTTTTCAGCCAGCCGCTGTCCTTCAGACCTGCTTACGGCCGCACAGACAACACCGCCACAAACAAAATGAAATGGCTCTCACAGGCGAGGTTTGTGAGCGCCATCCGGAGCGCCGAATGGAGCGTGACGGCCAGGACGAAGCGGCATGGATGCCGCTGAGAGGGCGGAATGAGCCATGGATGGCGAATCCGCGCGGTCCGTCAGGCTCCATTCGGCGCTCCGGATGGCGCTCACAAACCTCGCCTGTGAGAGTCATTTCATTTTGTTTGGAGCGGTGTTGTCTGGGTGACCGTAAGCAGGCCTGAAAGACAGCGGCTGGCTGAAAAAGACAAAAAACAGAAAAGAAGGCTTTTTTCCAAAGCAATGAGGTCTGGCCGTTACTTAAAAGTCCTAAAGCCACGCGGTCGCTGCGAAAAAAATCATGGCTTGCAGCG
>CAJYVD010000040.1 GCA_913778495.1 uncultured Pantoea sp. | reverse complement strand
TGCCGCGAGAGGCGGCGTTGAGCAGGAGCGAATCGACGCCGGTCCGTCAGGAAGCCTGAGGGAGTGAAGGGACCGCGCAGCGGCGAGTGGGGCTGGCGCAGGGCCGGGGAGTGCAGAGGGCGCGGCCCAGGCGCCCTCTGCTCGTGCGCCGCACGGCGGCAACGGCACCTGCCGTTGCCATGGCGAACGAAAGTTGCACCGCGCCTCGCGCCAGCGAAAAGGCACATCAGCCGCTGCCTGCGGCAAACGCTCCGCCACAGCCCGTGGCACAGGCAACTGCCATTGCCATGGCGAACGAAAGATGCACCGCGCCTCGCGCCAGCGAAAACGCACCGAGCCGCTGCCTGAGGCGAACCTATCCGCTGCCTGCGGCAAACGCTCCGCCACAGCCCGTGGCAAATCCCCTTCCCCCTGTACAGGGCAAAATCCAGAGTAATGCCATAGCTTTAGCGAGGACATCCAGTAAACTTGCCGTTTTTACACCAGACAACAGGCAACGCCATGATACGTACTCTCCAGCTGGCAGCGATCCTGCTGCTCAGCGTGCTGCTGGGTGGCTGCCAGCAGTCGGCGCCCGCGCCGCGCCCTTCGCTCACTAACCTGTGCCAACCGGGAACGGCGTCGGACAGCGCGGCCTGCGTATGGAACCGAGCCATGCAGCATCAGTTGAATCATGATTTTCGCGACGCGGCGCGCTATGCCGGGCAACAGTGTTTGGTGCAGCTGGTTTGGCAGAATACGGGCCGGTATGCCGTGATGCAGACGCAAGGTGATGAGGCGCTGTGCCTGCGCGCCTGGCAGTTGATTGGCCAATCGCGCGCCCTGCCGCCGCCGCCCGATCGTCAGCAACCAGCGTGGTTTGGCTTTTCGCCGTCACGGGTCAACTCGCCAGCCCCTCCTGCCGCCACTGGCGCGGACTGATGCCGAACCAGCGGCGGAAGGCGCGGGAAAAGGCGCTGACTTCTGAATACCCCAGCAGCAGCGCCATCTCTGAAATGGGTAGCTGCTTCTGCTGCAGATAATAGGTTGCCATTTCACAGCGCACTTTATCCACCAGCTGCGTAAAGCTCACGCCCTCCTCACGCAGCCGCCGCTGTAACGACCAGCTCGACAGCCCCATTTTTTCGGCAATGGTCTCCAGCACCGGTTCGCCCTGAATCAGTGACACATTGACCTGTGCCCGCGCCTGCTCCACCACGCTCTGCACGGAGGCGCTGCTATTGAGGCGTCGGATCGCGTCTTGCATCACCATCAGCAAAATCGGGTCCTGTTCAGGCATGGAACGCAGCAGATCGCGCTTGGGGATCAATAAGGAGTTAAACGGCTGATCGAACCATACCGGTGCATCAAACACTTTGCAGTGCTCATGCCACTGACCGGGGCGCGGATGCTCGAAATGCACTTCACGGGGCGCCCAATTTTTGCCTGCGACGTGGCGGATCAGGTTCAGAAACATGCCCAGCGTCAACTCCGCATCCTGACGGCGACACAGGATCGCGCCGTGACGCACTTGATAATCAAGCCGCCAGCAGTCGCCTTTGTCCACCAGCCGCGTCAACGTATCGTGCTGGTGCCAGGGAAACGCATTCACGACATTGTGCAGCGCCTGCTCAAGCGTGGCGGAACAGAGGCCGATGTAGCCAATCAGGCCTAATGACTGCGGTTTGAACTGCTTGCCGTAATGCAAACCGAAGTTATCAAAACCGGAGTGCCGCGCCGCCTCCTCCATGACGCGGCAGTAGTTCACCAGCCCCAGGCTTAGCGTCGGGCTGGCCAGCAACTCTGAATCAATGCCGCTGATGCCAAAGATGCGGTCTACGTCACCGCCTTTATCGGTAATAAAAGAACTGAGTCCGGTCGCGGCCGCGGCCAGTACGCCGCGATGGCTGGCAGACGCCGTGAAGGCGCTGAATGCTTCAGCAGGAGTTAGTGCTTGCATGACAACCTCACAGTGCAGTGAAAAAGCGTGAGTGAGGTGCAGCAATTTTCATACCAGGCACACAGTGGGCAGCCTGAGCGGCGGCGGCACCCGCGCGCGCCGCCTCGCTGCGCACTGAATACGCAGCGCTGCCCGCTGTTGGTGCAATTTAGGCGCCCACGGGCAGCAATTGGGTTTCCAGGTAGCGGCGGCACAGGCGCACCGAGTGATCGGCCCAGTGCGGCCCCAAACTCTGCGCCATCTCGGTGTCCGCATGGGTGCCCATCCAGGCGGTCATCTGGATGCGACGCTGCATCAGCAGCGTCGGCACTTTTGCCATGTCGGCATCGCTGATATGCGCGATGCGCTCGTAGCCCTGAATCCAGTTATCCACCCACTGCGCCGCGCGCGGATGATGCTCGACAAAACTGATCGCCGCCGCCAGATCGTGCAGATACCAGCCCATGCCGCAGTCATCAAAATCGATCACCCGGGTTTCGCCTTTGTGCAGCAACAGGTTGGTCAGGCGCAGATCGGCGTGGATCAGACCGTAACGATCGGCACTTTTGCCGTACTCCGCCATCTCAACGCCGATACGCTGCACGGCTTCAGCCACAATGTCGTGATCGGCCGGATTGAGGTTTGGCGCATCCTGCCAGCGTCCCCAGTGGCTACGATCGCTCACCATGGTGTCATGATCCCAGATGATGCGCTGGAACCCCGCGGGTTTCTGCCAGCGACGACTATGCTGATGCAGCCGCGCGGTGATCTCGCCCAGCTGCTGAAACGCTTTCGGATCGACCTCCGTGGTCGGCATCTCGCCCGCGATCCAGTGAAACAGCACCGCATGTCGCACCGTGCCGTCGGGCAGCGCCAGCGACAGCACCGTTTCGCCATCATCCGCGGCAATCGCCTGCGGCACCTGAATGCCGGTCTCACGCAGTGCGTCCAGCCACGCCAGTTCGCTCAGAATGTCGGCTTTGCTGTGGTAGTCAGGCCGATGCAGGCGCAGCGCGTAGCGTTGGCCGCCTGCCTGCACCAGAAACGTGGCGTTTTCAGAACGGCACAGCAGGGAGAGCGTGCCGTGCAGCGCGGGCGGGTAACAGGTTAGCGCCTGCTGTGCCAGCTGGCTAACCGCGGCATTGCTTAAGGTGTCGGATTGTTTGGCACTCATGATCGGTCTCCTGCATCACGCAATAACAAGGGTGTGACATGAGCATGAGCGGCCATCGCTTGCGCTGCTTGACCGCACGCGACACAAAGTTGACGTCAGCGTGCAGCCGTGGCCTTTTTCGCCGTGAAGTTGACACCGGAGCACACCACTCACCGCGCCGACGTCAAGTATTCCCGCGTCCGGCAACGGCATTATCCCCTGACGGTAGCGCAACGTACGCACCGCACGGTGCAAACCACATACGCATGACGACGGGGAGATAAGCATGAACAACACGCTCAAACCTACGCTGGGAACCCTGCATCTGTGGGGTATTGCGGTAGGATTGGTGATTTCCGGGGAGTATTTTGGCTGGAGTTACGGCTGGGGCGTAGCGGGCACGCTAGGTTTTCTGGTGACCACCGCGCTGATCGCCACCCTCTACACCTGCTTTATTTTTAGTTTTACCGAGCTCACCACGGCCATTCCCCACGCTGGCGGCCCGTTTGCCTATAGCCGTCGCGCCTTTGGTGAAACCGGCGGATTGATCGCCGGGATGGCGACGCTGATTGAATTTGTGTTTGCGCCACCCGCGATTGCCATGGCAATTGGCGCCTACCTTAACGTGCAATATCCGGCGCTGAATCCGAAAACGGCCGCCGTCGCGGCTTATCTGATCTTTATGGGGCTGAATATCTTAGGCGTGAAGCTGGCGGCAATGTTTGAGCTGGTGGTCACGGTGCTGGCGGTGCTGGAACTGCTGGTGTTTATGGGCGTGGTCTCGCCCGGTTTCAGCGTGGCGAATTTTGCTGCCCACGGCTGGGCCGGCAGCGATAGCTTCGGCCTGCCGGCGGTCTCCGGCATTTTTGCCGCCATTCCTTTCGCCATTTGGTTCTTTCTCGCCATTGAAGGCGCGGCGATGGCGGCGGAAGAGGCCAAAGATCCCAAGCGCACCATCCCCAAAGCCTATATCAGCGGCATTCTGACGCTGGTGGTGCTGGCGATTGGCGTCATGCTGCTGGCGGGCGGTGCCGGCGACTGGCGCAAACTTTCCGACATTAACGATCCGCTGCCGCAGGCAATGAAAATGATCGTCGGTGAGCACTCAAACTGGATGCATATGCTGGTGTGGATCGGCCTGTTTGGCTTGGTGGCGAGTTTCCACGGCATTATTCTGGGCTATTCGCGTCAGTTCTTCGCCCTGGCTCGCGCAGGCTATCTGCCGCGCAGCCTGGCGACGCTGTCGCGCTTCCAGACGCCGCACCGTGCCATTTTACTCGGCGGGGCCATAGGCATCGCGGCGATTTACAGCGATGGCCTGATCAATTTGCAGGGCATGTCGCTTACCGCGGCAATGATCACCATGGCGGTATTTGGCGCGATTATCATGTACATCATGAGCATGTTGAGCCTGTTCAAGCTGCGCCGCAGCGAACCCAACATGGCGCGCAGCTTCCGTGCCCCGGGTTATCCCGTGGTGCCGGGCATCGCGCTGGTGCTTTCGCTGGTGTGTCTGGTGGCGATGCTGTGGTTCAATCCGCTGATTGGTGGGCTGTTTATCGCGATGATGGCGGTGGGGTATCTCTATTTTCGGGCGACCAAAGCGCAGCGTGATAACGCGCCGCAAGACGCCATGCTGATGGGCGAGTAAGCCGGGTGGCAGAGGCGCAGCGCGCTGCGCCTCTGAGGAGGCCTTATTCCGCCGACTGCAGCGGCCACAGCCACGCCGCGCCGCGCACGCCGCTGGAGTCGCCGTGCATCGCCTTGCGTACCGGCGTTTCACACTCGCGACCAAATACCCACTGCTTCATCAGTGTGGGCACGGTATGGTAAAGCCGGTCGTTATTGCTCATACCGCCGCCCAGTACAATCACGTCGGGGTCGAGCAGGTTAACCACCTGCGCCAGTGATTTCGCCAGCCGCGTTTCATAGCGGCTCATGGCCAGCTCGGCAACCGGATCCTGCTGCGCGATCAATTCCACAATCTCATTGCCTTTACGCTGCTGACCGCTTAAGCGCTGGTAGTCGATGGCAAAGCCGGTACCAGACACAAACGTCTCAATACAGCCCTGCTGCCCGCAATAGCACGGCACTTCCGCGCGGTAGCGCAGCTCATCCTCGTCCATCCACGGCAGCGGATTATGCCCCCACTCGCCCGCGTTGCCATTGCCACCGATGCGCGCCGCGCCGTTAATCGCCACGCCCGCGCCCGATCCGGTACCAATGATCACCGCAAACACCAGCGATTGTCCGGCACCCGCGCCGTCTATGGCTTCAGAAACCGCTAAACAATTCGCGTCATTGGCAATGCGCACGTCACGATTCAGCGCCTGGGCCAAATCTTTGTCCAGCGGCTGTCCGTTAAGCCAGGTTGAGTTAGCATTTTTTACGCGGTGAGTATAGGGCGACAGCGAGCCGGGGATCCCGACACCTACGCTGCCGCGCTGCCCCGTCTTCTCTTCCGCCAGCGTCACCAGATCAACCATCGCCTGTACGGTCGCGGTATAATCATCGCGCGGCGTATTGACGCGGTGTCGAAACAGCTCATGCCCCTGGTCAGAGAGCGCGATCACTTCAATTTTGGTGCCACCTAAATCAATCCCAATCCGCACGATTTATTCCTCATTATTCTTAAAGGAGATCCATACAGTAGAAGGCAGAATCGGGAAAGGCAATGAAACCCCACGGATGTTTCGCTATCATGCGCGCTGACTTTAAGACTTGTGCGCCCGATCGCACCCACGGTAAGGAATCCCGATGTTGTGGTTTAAAAATATGATGGTTTATCGTCTGAATCGTGACATTCCGCTGTCCGCAGACGATCTGGAAAAACAGCTTGCGACCTTTACCTTTTCGCCGTGCGGCAGCCAGGATATGGCGAAAACCGGTTGGGTCTCGCCTATGGGCAATCGCAGCGAAGCGCTGATGCATGACGTTAACGGTCAACTGATTATTTGCGCCCGTACCGAGCAGAAAATTTTGCCCTCACCGGTGGTGAAGCAGGCGCTGGAAGCCAAGATCGAGAAGCTGGAGGCGGAGCAGAGCCGCAAGCTGAAAAAAACCGAAAAAGATGCGCTGAAAGACGAGGTGCTGCACAGCTTACTGCCGCGCGCGTTCAGCCGCTTTAGCCAGACATTTATGTGGATTGATACCGTCAACAACCTGATTGTGGTGGACTGCGCCAGCGCCAAAAAAGCGGAAGACACGCTGGCGCTGCTGCGTAAAAGCCTGGGATCGCTGCCGGTGGTGCCGCTGACGCTGGAAAACCCGATTGAGCTAACGCTGACCCAATGGGTGCGCGGTGGCGACCTGCCCGCGGGCTTTGCGCTGATGGATGAAGCAGAGCTGAAAGCGGTGCTGGAAGACGGCGGTGTCATCCGTTGCAAAAAACAAGATCTGATTTCGGACGAAATCGCCACGCACATTGAAGCGGGCAAAGTGGTCACCAAACTGGCGCTCGACTGGCAAGAGCGACTGCAATTTGTGATCGCCGACGATGCGTCGATTAAACGTCTGAAATTCAGCGATACCCTGCGCGAGCAGAATGACGATATCGATCGTGACGATTTCGCTCAGCGTTTTGATGCGGATTTCATTTTGATGACCAGCGAACTGGCCGCGCTGTTAAGCAACCTGGTCGAGGCACTGGGCGGCGAAGCCAAGCGTTAACGCCTGAGGAAAGAGTCAGCACGCCTGATGGGCGTGCTGAAAGCCTGCACCCTAAGTGCAGGCGAGAGGCCGTTACAGATAGCGGCACAGATAAGAGGTCGGTTCTGCCACCTGCAGATGAAACTCACTGTGCCCGGGCACGTTAAACACGGCGCCCGCTTCGTACCATTTCCACTCAACCTCACCCGGCAGCAGCACTTTCAGCGCGCCACTCACCACCGTCATCTCTTCCGGCTGGCCCGTGCCAAAGGTGTATTCGCCTTCAACCATCACGCCGACGCTGGCGCGGCCAATGGTGACGCTGTCGAATCCGATCGATTTTACTTTTCCGTCGAAATACTCGCTTACGTTGAGCATGTTACTTCCTCACAGCACATTAAGGTGTCTGGCAGATTACAAGGGAACTCTCTGATCTGTCACGCGAAATAAGCAGCGGGCAATGCCCGGTGTGACAGCGCGCGATCAGAGGATCAGCTCCGCTGCCAGTTTCGCCACCAGCACGTTAGACAGCAGCACCGGAATGCCCAGCATATTTTGCAGGAAATCACGATGTCTCTGGTGGTAGCCGATACAGTCCAGCACCACCACATCCGCCCCCTGCTCCTGCAGCGATAAGCCCGCGTCGATCAAATCTGACTGCGCGGCCAGATACGGACTCGCCACCGCGAAGCACGGGGCGCGGTGCAGGCTGCGCCATTTATTCGCCTGTTCGGCCACCTGCTCTTTCACCGGCACCACAATGCCCACTTTATGCTGCTGGACAATGGCGTTGATCAGCGGAGGAATAATGCGATCCGGCTCCAGCAGGAGCGCTTTCTGGGTGGTAAGCGCGCCAAACTCGCCGGTACACAGCAGCAGAATGGTGTCGTAACCCTGCTGCTCTAACGCGGTGATTTTGTCCTGCAGGCCCCGCTCGACGTTTGGCACAGCCAGCCGCACCTGTTCGCCGGACAGCAGGCGAGAAACCAGCACCGGCTCGCCCGGCGCGGGCGCATAGCGTTGCGCGATATCGTCGGGGCTCAGGCCGTCGAGCAGGCCCACGTGATCCACCGCGTCTTCAGGCAAATGCGCCTGCAGCAGCGGCATAATATCGCTGCGCGGCGCCTGCCCGATGGTGAGCGTCACCAGGGATTTTTTCATGCTGTTGGTTTCCGCGTGCGGAGATGACCGAGGCTGCCATAGAGCGACAGCAGCAGCGCATACTCCTGACGGTCATAAAAGGCGCAGGTGCCGCGACCAAACTCTTTGGCGACTTCCACCGCGAAGCGCACCGCGTCCGCGATATCTACTTCGTGGCTGGCGCCAGTGCCGCAGCCTGGCACCACCGATTCGCTACAAATCGCCACGCCGACCACCGGCACGTCGGTGGCCGTGGAGGGTTGAAGAATGCTGTTGAGGTGGTAAACACCGTTGCCGTACGGCGTGATATCCTGGGTGGTAATGGGGAACGTCACGGCGGGCTTGCCACTGGTCATCTCCATAATGCGCAGCAAATCTTCCGACACGCGCAGAATGTAGCCCTCTTTCACCGTCGGCGAGAGCGCAAAACCTTTGTGGTTCAGAATGCGATTGCCTTTGGTGGTGTCGATCGAGAGGATGGCATCCACGCCCTCGACCACTTCATTTTCGTTCATGGTCAGGTCGTCGCACGGGGAATCCATAAAATCCACCGGCTCATGCGGACGCGTAGGCGCGTCCGGGCAAATGTGGGTGGTGATCACCACATCCCCGTCCAGCACATCGCCTTTGCCCTGCATCTGCGCCAGCTTCAGCGCACAGCTCATGGCCGCCACGGCGCCATCCGCATCCGAAACCAATCCGATACGCGTGGGGCGTGCACCAATGCCGCCTAGCCGACCAATGATGCCCAGCGTCGGCGCGCTGCCGCCACGGCTTTTTCCCTGGGCGCCGGGCACGGTAATGCGCACAAAATCGGTACGTCCTTTTGCGCCGCTAACGCGCGTAGTGGTCGCGCTGATGCCAGGCAGGCCTGCAAACAGATCCACAACCTGTTGCCCATCAACATAGGCGCTGTCCAGTAATTCAAAAACCTGAAGTGTCTGTTGTAAGCTCATAATAAGATTCCTGATTATTTCTTGCTGCTGCTGGCAAACAGTGAGTGGAAGAAGCTATAAAGCGCATCGCCTGCGATAAAGCCAGCGGCCATGACTTCCATGGGCGAACGCCCACGCTCGCCCCAGACGCGCAGGATAATAATGCGCAGCGCAATGCCCACCATCACCGCCCAACCCGCCGCGGCGTTATTGATCAACAGACCGGTCGCCAGCAGCACGCCAAGCTGACGTTTGGGACCGCCAATCAGCTGCACAATCGCGCCGGGCACGGCCCACATCAGCAGGTTAAGGGCGATGCCGGGCTCCGCTCCCGCCTGAATGGTTTTGGCATAGACGCGCGCCACGGGCGGCAGCATGTTCTCGGCAAAAAACAGCGTGTGTGCGTACCACACCACCGGAATCGCCACCAAAAACGCCACCATGGCAGCGATCAGCTGGATACGGCGTCCCCATAGCTCCTGCTGCAGGTCGGTGCCGTTGCCGCGCAGAATAAAGCCCGCTTTTAAATCGTACCCCATGTCGGCAAACGCGGGGCCGGTGGCGGCGGTGAAGCCGCACAGCAGGCAGAGCGCCAGCGGAGGAAAGCCAAGTAAAATGCCCAGAATCAGGGTGATCAACGCCACGGCAAACGCCGGGAACCAGCCCGAGTGCATCGCGGCAATGCCCACGATCAGTTCATGCACAAAGGCGGCAAACGCCGCGTAGAGAATAAACAGCAGCAGCATCGGCAGCGCCATCTCGCTCCACAGGCCGCCTGCCAGCGCCAACAGCGCGGAGATCAGAATGTATCCGGCGGTGCCCAGACCCAGCGACCGTTTAACCTCATCATCGCTGCGGCTGACCTCAGCGCGATCGTGCCGACCGCGGCGGATCACCTGAATCACCTGGATCAGCGCCACCAGCCCCGCCCCAACCATCACGCCGTGAGGAAGATAGAGCGCGTTGATATCAATGCCGGCTACCGGCTCGGCATACGCGCGCAGCAGAAAGCCGATGCCCAGCATGCTCAAGGCCCAGATATTACCGATAAAGGCGGTGCCGAAGGCTGACATGGGGATTTTCAACATCGCGCCGCCGATACCGCCCACAATGCCCGCCACCAGCAACCACGCCTGACGTCCGCCTTTATCGCCGGCCTTAATGGCTTCCGCTGCGGCCACGCCCGGCGGCCAGGCATTGCTGGCCGGAAATACCCGGGTATCGAACAGGCGATACAGCAGGTAGGCATCCAGTAGCATGGCGGCGCTGACGCCGACAAACAGCGGCAGCACCAGCTGGGGTTCGCCCATCGCCCACGGCACGGCAATCGGCATCAGCAGGCTGTTGGCCGCGCCAAACGTTGCTGAAGATATGGCAGTCTGCGCCAGGTTTTGCACCTCCACCGAGCGGTAGCGACGAAACCATTGCAGCGGAATGCGCGCCAGCAGCATGGCAATCAGCGCGCCGATAATGGACGTATTGGGCGTTACCCCGATGGTGGTAATCAGCTGGACGCCAATGACGGCTCCGGCAACGGAGAGCAGTACCAGCATCACGCAGACGCCGATGCTTTTAAGTGGATTAGATTGACGCATAGTGTTCCTGTGTTTCACCCTGAAGAAAACGCAAAGAGTCCGCCGCTGTCCGACGTGCGACACAGCAGCCTGATGATTTATCGCTCTTTGGAAATAGAAAATAAGCAGGTCCGAAGACCTGCTTTTTTCCCTGGTGTGGCGCGAATAAACGCCTCAAAAATCGGAATACTGGCCTGAGTTACCTCAGGTGGATGCGCCGTACTTTTCGGCCATCAGCGCAGCCGTTGCGCGCAGTTCGCTGAGCAGCGCTTCCGGGTAGCCCGGGGCCGCTTCCTGCGACAGAAACGAAAGGCACAGTGCCGCGCTTTCGCCTCGATATTTATTGGAAACCGCCACCGCCAGCGAACTGATGCCGGGCAGCGTCTCATTGCGCGCCAGTGCCCAGCCCTGCTGACGAATACGCGCCAGTTCTGCGCAAAGCGCGTCGATGCTGCGCGGCGAGTTGGCGGACGCCGCCTGCCAATTGCGTTCGACCCGCGCGCGCACCGCCTCATCGCTCAGTTGCGCCAGCAAGACCCGCCCGGTGGAGGTGCCGGTCAGGGAAACGCGCGAGCCGGGCGGCGTGACTAACTGCGTGAAGAAACGTCCGTGGTACATGCGCATCACTAAGACATCTTCCCCGTCAAGCACCGAGA
Source organism: uncultured Pantoea sp. (assembly GCA_913778495.1). Lineage (GTDB taxonomy): Bacteria > Pseudomonadota > Gammaproteobacteria > Enterobacterales > Enterobacteriaceae > Pantoea. The sequence continues at coordinate 20,049 of CAJYVD010000040.1, read as the reverse complement.
TATAGCCCATGCAACCGGTCTGCGCGGCGAGACGTGCCATGGCATCAGAAGCACTGTCTACCAGCGGCGTTGAGAGGAAGTTACCTGCCACTGACAGCAGCACGCGTCCGACCTGAAAACAGCGGGTTTCCGGATCACGCTCAAGAAATCCTTCACTTTCCATGGTGGCCAGCAGTCGAGAAACGGTGCTTTTTGGCAGACCCAGTCCTGCCACTACGTCGCTGAATGTCAGGCCTGGATGGCCTTGAATCACGCCATAGCGCTGGAAAAGCTTAAGGACAGCCGCGGCGTTTTCAAGTGTGCTCATGAGGCTAGTTTCACTATGTGGAACTGAGTTCCCGTATCAATAAAATGAAAGTAAAACGCTGGGCTTAATGCGTCAAGCGCATATTTTAAGACAGGCAATTCTTATGATTTTTAATGCAGAATAAAATGTGGCGTTAAGGGAAAATTTAGCCAGGCAATGGGAAATAAGTACGGGGTTACAGCGTATTGAGGGGAAAATAGCCTGCCTGAGCAGGCTTTTAGCGGAAGCACATTTTTTACAGCGTACAGGATACGCCTGGCATCCCTGCCGGTCTGCATTACTCTTTTTCTACGTCCTCGTAACGCACTTTGGCATCCTGCGCTTCTGATTCCGTTTTGTGCTCGCTGATGAGCGTATCGGGTTTCGGGTGGTCGGCGCGTAACTCAAACCAGGTTACGGTGTTTCCGGGCTGCCCTTTTTCAACGGCCACGACGCGAGCTTCGCGGGGATACGGTGGTCTGGATGGCATACACTTCCCTCTTATGTCAGTTTTCCACACGGACAGCGGCTATCCTCTGTCTGACGTTAAGTATAGACAAAGGGTATTAAGCGCGAGAAAGAGGGATAAATCTGAGGCGTTAGCTGGCGCGCGCGCGGAGCAGCCAGTGCATGATTTGCTCGACAACCTGCGCCGGCGGCTGCATGGCGCTGACCTCGTGATGCGCAGCCTGGCGATAGAGCGGCGCGCGCTCGCGCAAAATGTCGCCCATCTCTTCGGCAATGGGCCGTCCGGTTAGCGTGGGACGCTGCGCCGCTTCGGGCTGCTGCTGCAAACGCTCGGCCAGGACATCCGGCGGTGCGCTGAGCCAAATCACCTGACCTTGCTCACGCATATAGCGGCGATTGTTCTCCGCCAGCACCATACCGCCGCCGGTCGCAATCACGCTGCCGGGCGCCGTAACGGCGTGCAGGGCATCGGTTTCGCGCTGCCGAAAACGTTCCCACCCTTCACTGGCCACAATCTGCGCCACGCTGCGCTGGGTCGTAGATTGCAAGTGGTGATCGGTATCGCGAAAGGTGTAGCCAAGCGCCTCAGAAAGCGCCTGTCCCACGGTGGTTTTCCCGCAGCCGCGCGCGCCGATCAGATAGATGGGTAGGGACATTCAGGCTCATCCTCCGCCGTGGTGTTATGCCGCTCGGGCAAGGTGATCAGGTCAATAATGCGTCGCATCATAGCGGGAAATTTATTTATCAGCCACCGGCTAAGCACAGTTTACGCATAAACCACTGAGATACGGTGTCAACTTGCTGATCGCAATAGAAAAAGCCATGCACGTTTTGTGCATGCGCTAATTTGTAAGTACGGGCAACATTTGCTTACCAGCCGGATGATTTACTTTACCGGCGGCAACCCCCATATAAAGGCGTGAGCGTAATTGGAGGCTATCCTATGCAAAATGAAGAGCAGCAACTCATCGACAATCTTTTCAGCCGCCTGAAACAGGCTGAAAGCCAAAGTAGCCCGCGCGATGCCGGCGCCGAGCAATTGATCAAGCAGCACCTGGCCAGTCAGCCTGGCGCGCCATATTACATGGCGCAGGCGATCTTAATCCAGGAAGCGGCACTGAAAAAGCTGAACGCGCAGGTTGAAGAGTTGCAAAACCGCCTGGCGCAGGCTCAACAGCAGCAGGCCGCACCGCAGCAAAGCAGCGGCGGATTCCTCTCCAGCCTGTTTGGTGGCGGTAGCCGCCCAGCTGCCCCACAGCAGCCGCCGTCGGGTTGGAACAGCGCCCCGCAGCAGCCGCAGTATGCGCCGCCCCAGCAGCAATATGCCGCGCCCGCGCGCGGTACCGGTTTCCTCGGCGGCGCGCTGCAAACGGCGGTGGGCGTCGCTGGCGGTGTGGTGATGGCCGATATGCTGACCAGCATGTTCCACCATTCACAGCCGGAAGAGATCGTGAATATCATCAACGAGCCGGCACTGCCGCAGGTGGATAACAGCCTGGATACCTTTAACGGTAACGACAGCAACAGCGCCTTCTTGAACGATAACGCCAGCTGGAACGACAACAACTACGCCGATAACAGCGACTTCGGCGATTACGGCGGTGGCGACTTTAACGATGATGACGACAGCTTTGTCTAATCAGCGCTGACGCAACCACTTATCCAGTTCATTCGCAAACATCTGGCGGTCACGTTGGTTTAACGCAGACGGACCGCCGCTTTGTACGCCGCTGGCGCGCAGCGTTTCCATAAAATCTCGCATGGTCAGTCGCTGGCGAATGGTATCCGGCGAGTAGCGCTCTCCACGCGGGTTCAACGCCGCCGCCCCTTTCTCCAGCACTTCCGCTGCCAACGGGATATCCCCTGTGATCACCAGATCGCCCGGCCCCACCCGCTTAACGATTTCGTTGTCTGCCACATCAAAACCCGCCGCTACCTGCAGCGTTTTGAGAAAGGGAGACGCTGGCACACGCAGCGGCTGATTGGCGACAAACGTTACGGTGATTTCCGCCCGTACCGCGGCGCGATAGAGCACTTCTTTGATCACGCCGGGACAGGCGTCAGCATCGACCCAAATGGACATCATATTTCCTTTTTTACACGCGATGGCCAGCGATCATGCCGCGCTGCAATAGAATGGCAAATGTTATTTGTCCGGCTTGTTATTCCGTCCAGCTGTCGTAAGCTACCTCGCTTAAGGTAATCGAATCACTGAAAGGAAAAAGCGATGCTGGAGAAGAAAATCGGGTTTATCGGCTGCGGCAACATGGCGCAAGCCATCATCAGCGGCATGGTAAACAGTGGCCTTATCGCCCCGGCGAATATCTGGGTTTACGATCGCAAAGCCGAAACCAATCAGGCGCTGGCGCAGCAGCACGGCGTCACGGCTGCAGAGAGCGCTGAGAGCCTGGCGCGCGAGGTCGATATTCTGTTTGGTGCGGTTAAACCCAACGTCATCCTGAAAGTGTTGAAAGACCTGGCCGGTCAGCTAAAAAAAGAGGCGCTGGTCGTCTCCATCGCCGCAGGCGTGACGCTGGACGCGCTGGCGGGCGTGCTGGGCCACGATCGTAAAATCGTGCGCGTTATGCCCAACACCCCTGCGTTAGTCAATGAAGGCATGACATCCGTGACCCCAAATGTGCTGGTTGAACAGCATGAAACGGATGAAGTGGTGCGCATTTTCAGCAGCTTCGGCAAAGCTGCCGTGGTGAGCGAATACCTGATTCATGCGGTGGTGGGCGTGAGCGGATCGGCGCCAGCCTATGTGTTTATGTTTATTGAAGCGATGGCGGATGCCGCCGTATTGGGCGGTATGCCGCGCGCGCAGGCCTATCAATTCGCTGCGCAAGCCGTGAAGGGCTCGGCGCAAATGGTGCTGGAAACCGGCCAGCATCCGGGCGAACTAAAAGATAACGTCTGCTCACCCGGCGGCACCACCATTGAGGCGGTGAAAGTGTTGGAAGAAGAAGGGTTCCGCGCGGCGGTGATCAAAGCGATGCAGCAGTGCATGGCAAAATCCGAAGCACTGAGCAAAGCGTAAAGCGCGCGCTCTCCACGCCTCGCGGAGAGCGCTGCTGCCGCCCTTAGCCGTGGAAACGCTCCACGAAAGCAATCGCCTGCTGGAGCGTCATCGGCTGCTGGAGCTTCTCCACCAGCGCCGCGGTTAGGGTGTACATGCCCGCCGAACACACCGCAGCAACCTTGCCCTCACGGCAGTAAAAGGCGATAAAACGCTTCTCCTGCAGCGACCCCAACAGCCGGTAGTCGTCCCATGATTCAGCATGGCCCAAATATTCGTAGCGCGTGCCATAGTGAGCGGTCCAGAAAAAGGGGACGCGATCAAACCGCACGTCCTGCCCCAGCATATTGCGCGCGGCGACTCTGCCCTGCTGCTGCGCGACGCGATAATGCTCGATGCGCAGCGGCCCTTGCGCACTGGGATACGTGGCAATGTCACCCGCGACCCAAACGTGTGGCGCTGCGCGCAGATACGCATCGGTCTTCACGCTTCCATCGTCTTCACGCGCAAGATCGTGGATAAATTCGGTGGCGGGCTTCACGCCGGTGGCAAACAGCACCACGCTCGCCGGAATGCACTGGCCGCCTTTCAAGCGTACCGCACCGACCGCGCCCTCCCCCTCTAGCGCTTCCGGCTCGCCGGTGACAAATTTCACGCCGTTACTGCGGTGCAACGTATGGAAATAGCGGCCAATCTCCTCGCCAAAGGTGTTAACAAAGGGCAGCGGCTGCCGGGCAATCACCGTAACGTCAATGTCGCGATTACGCAGCGCGCCCGCCATTTCCATACCAATGAAGCTGTTGCCAATGATCACCAGCTGCTGGGTATCCTCCACCTGCTTCAGCAGCGCATCGGCCTGATCGCGCGATCGCAGCAGATGCACTCCCGCCAGATCGTTACCCGGAATTGCCAGCGGTTTCGGTTCGCCGCCGCTGGCGATCAGCAGGCGATCAAATTTCACCTGTTCGCCGCTGTCCAGCGTGAGCGTCTGATGCTGCGCATCCAGTGCGGTGACATCGCCCTGGACGCGCACCACGCCGCCCAGCACATCGTCTTTCAGCAGTGCGGGCACTTCATCAATCGCCATTTTACCCGAGGGAACAAACTTACTTAGCGCGGTGCGGTCGTAGGGCGCATCCGGCTCGCGCTCTACCAGCACGATGCGGCCGGTAAACCCTTCATCGCGCAGCGTCCAGATTGCCGCGCTGCCCGCCGCACCGCCGCCAAGAATCACATACACGGGCGCGTCACCCAACGCTGACGGCGCGGAAGCCGGTGACATCGCCTGGGGATTTACCCACACCGTGCCCTTTTCCACCCGCACCGGATAGCGCTTCAGGTTAGCGAGCGCCAGCGGCTCACACATGTTGCCGCTCTTCAACTCAAACACAGCTTTGTGCCACGGGCACACCAGCTTGCCCTCGCAGATTGCACCCTGCTCCAGCGGGGCGCCAGCGTGGGGGCACTTGGCCTGTAGCGCCTGAACGTGTTCACCGTCGCGAATCAGCACCACCTCTGTTTCGCCCACGCTAAATTGCGTGGGTTTTTGCTGCGCCAGCGACGCCAATTCCACCACCGATTGATAGCTCACAAATAGCCTCCTGCGTTGTAAAAGGGGGTATGCGATAAATCCGGACAAAGAGTAAGTGTGGCAAAGCGTGGCGATTTCGCCGCTTCGGCGCGCGGGAACCGCATAAAACGTTCGCGCTAACGCGGGCATGGAGAAAACGGAAAGGTGGGCTGTCCCCAAGCGCATCGGCGGCGGTCGGGGACATGGCGAGCGATTACGATTTTTTCAGGCAGCTGCTCATAAAGGTTTTACGGGCATCGCCGCTCAGGTTTTTACTGCCTGCTTCGGTGTTACAGGCTTTCATCTTCATTTGCTGTGGCGTCATGCTGCCCGCCTTGCTGTCTTTTTTAAGACAGTCGCGCATAAAGGACTTACGCGCGTCACCGGAGAGTGACTGCGTGGAGGCGTGCTGATTGCACAGGGTCATTTTATTTTGCTGCGCGTTTTTTTCTGCTGCGCTGGCACCGCCCGCAAACAGCACACTTGCGGCCAATAAGGCCAAAAGAGACGATTTCATAGCCGTTCCTTCCAGGTAAGTGATGACCTCTTCAGCCTGGCAGGAATTCAGCAAAAAGGTGAACGTCAAACGCGCGGATGGTTGAGCAGCTTCTCAATATAGTTGCGCAGCATTTGCGCTTCGGTGGTCTCTGCGCCGGGCGCGACCGGCGGCATAGCGCGCGCGATCCCGGCCGCCATGTCGTTAAATTGCGCGGCATCCATTTTGCGCAGCATTGCCGTCAGGACAATTTCCATCGCCTCAACCTGAACCAACAGCTCTTTTGACGCTTCTTCTTTTTCAGCCAGCTTAAGCAACAGTTCCGCAATAAGGTTTTTCATGCCGCGCACTCCTCAAAAAGAATGCTGAAAAGTTAGCACTGCGCTGTTTAAAACAACAAGCGTTATCCCCGCGCCGTTGAAAAAAAATCAGGGCGAGTGCCAATTAAAAAGCGAAGCAAGATCAAGGCCTAACGGCAAAACGTTTCGGGAGGATGCGGGCAGCCATCGCGTGGGAAACCGCGCTCCTCGCCGGATAACGCTGACGCCGCGCAGCGTTGTGCTGAAACGCGCTTTACAGCCGCGCGAATTTCACGCAATGTGAGCGCATTACAAATTGAGAGAATCCATCATGACGCTGCCTACGCTTTCTTTGACCGATATTCTCGCGCGCCGCGACTGGGAAAACCCGGTTATCACTAGTTTAAATCGTCTGGATGCCCATCCGCCGTTTGCCAGCTGGCGCGATGAGCGCGCGGCCCGTGAGCGCCAGCCCTCACGCTCACTGCAATCGCTTAATGGCCAGTGGATATTCAGTTACTTTGCGCAACCCGAAGCGGTACCGCAAAGCTGGCTGCTGCACGATTTGCCCGACGCAAACACCCTGCCGGTGCCTGCCAACTGGCAGCTTCACGGCTACGACGCCCCGATTTACACCAACGTTCAGTATCCGATTCCGGTGACGCCTCCGCAGGTGCCTGCGCACAACCCTACCGGATGTTACTCGCTCACATTTGATGTAGATAGCGAGTGGCTGGAGCGCGGGCAAACGCGCATTATTTTCGACGGCGTGAACGCCGCGTTTTTCCTGTGGTGTAACGGTCAATGGATCGGTTACTCGCAAGACAGCCGTCTCCCCGCTGAATTTGATCTGAGCCAGGCGCTGCGGCCAGGGCAGAACCGTCTGGCCGTGATGGTGCTGCGCTGGTGCGATGGCAGCTATTTGGAAGATCAAGATATGTGGCGCATGAGCGGTATTTTCCGCGACGTCACCCTGCTGCATAAACCCGATACGCAGCTGGCCGATGTGCAGATTGATACCGCGCTAAGCCCGGAATACCGCAGCGCCGATCTGCGCGTGCAGGTGAAAATTAAGGTGGGTGCGCTGCCGCTGGCACGCTGTCGGCTGCGCGTCAGCCTGTGGCGAGACGGCGACTGCGTGGCGCAGCATGAGCAGTCGCCCGGCAGCGCGGTGATAGACGAGCGCGGTCACTATCCCGAACGCACGCTGCTGGTGCTGCCGGTCAGCGCCCCTTTGCTGTGGAGCGCGGAGACGCCGCATCTCTACCGCGCGGTCGTGTCACTGCTGGATGATGCCGGTACGCTGATTGAATCTGAAGCTTATGACGTTGGCTTCCGCCGCGTCAGCATTGATAACGGTCTGCTGTGTCTGAACGGCAAACCGCTGCTGATTCGCGGCGTAAATCGCCATGAACACCATCCGGAGAAGGGGCAGGTGGTGGATGAAGCCAGCATGCGCCGCGATATTGCGTTGATGAAGCGGCACAACTTCAACGCGGTACGCTGCGCCCACTACCCCAACCACCCGCTGTGGTATCGCCTGTGTGACGAATACGGGCTGTATGTCGTTGATGAAGCAAATATTGAAACCCACGGCATGCAGCCGATGAACCGCTTATCTGACGATCCGCGCTGGTTTGCCGCCTATAGCGAGCGCGTCACGCGCATGGTGCAGCGCGACCGCAATCACGCCTGCATCATTATTTGGTCGCTGGGCAATGAATCCGGCCACGGCAGCACGCACGACGCGCTCTATCGCTGGATCAAAAGCAGCGATCCCAGCCGACCGGTACAGTATGAGGGCGGCGGAGCCAACACCGCCGCCACTGACATCATTTGCCCAATGTACGCACGCGTCGATCACGATCAGCCCTTCCCTGCCGTGCCTAAATGGTCGCTAAAAAAATGGATCGGTCTGCCCGGCGAGACGCGTCCGCTGATTCTGTGCGAATACGCACACGCCATGGGCAACAGCCTCGGCGGCTTCGCGAAATATTGGCAGGCGTTCCGTCAGTTTCCGCGTCTGCAGGGCGGTTTTGTGTGGGACTGGGTGGATCAAAGCCTGACGCGCTACGATCGGCACGGTCAGCCGTGGCAAGCTTATGGCGGTGACTTTGGTGATACGCCGAACGATCGCCAGTTCTGCATGAACGGCCTGGTGTTTGCCGATCGCACCCCGCATCCGGCGCTGTATGAAGCGCAGCGCGCGCAGCAGTTTTTCCAATTCCAGCGTGACGCGCAGGATCCGCTTCGCTTTACCCTGCACAGTGAATATCTGTTCCGACGCAGCGATAACGAGGTACTGCGCTGGTCGATCGAGCAGGATGGCGTGGCGATCGCGCAGGGCGAGATCGGGCTGGATCTCGATCCGCAAGGCAGTCAAACCTTTACCCTGCCGGCCCCGAGCACCGTACAGGGCGAGGTGTGGCTCAACCTCGCGGTGCATCAGCCCGCCGCCACGGCCTGGTCGGAAGCAGACGCCTGCGTCGCCTGGGATCAGTGGCCGCTGCCCGCGGCGCTCAAACCAAGTGCACCGCCGCGCCCACTGCCCGCGCCGACGCTGAGTTCGCACCCTACGCTGATAGAAGTGGATCTGCCGCAGCAGCGCTGGCACTTCTCGCGTGAAAGTGGCGAACTCATACAGTGGTGGGTGAACGGCGAAGCGACCATGTTAACGCCGCTACAGGCATGCTTTGTTCGCGCCCCAATCGACAACGATATCGGCACCAGCGAAGCGGCCAATGTCGATCCCAACGCCTGGGTGGAGCGCTGGGCGCGCGCGGGCTTTAACCAGCTGCAGGTCGAGCTGATTGCCATGCAGGCGGACAGCCTGACGCACGCGGTGCAGATCGACACCTGGCATCAGTGGCGTCACCAGGAGACCGTGCTGTTTAGCTGCCATACGCGGTATCACATCGACGGCGAGGGCGCACTGCGCGTCGACATGGACGTTGAGCAAGCCCCCGGTTTGCCACCGCCCGCGCGTATCGGCCTGCGCTGCCAGCTGGCCAACGCGCCGCAGCAGGTCAGCTGGTTGGGGCTAGGACCGCACGAGAATTACCCCGATCGCCAGCTGGCGGCGCGTTTCTCACGCTGGCAGCTGCCGCTGGATGCCCTCAGCACGGCGTATGTGTTCCCCAGTGAAAATGGTCTGCGCGGCGGCACGCGGCAGCTCGACAGCGGCAGTTGGCACGTCAGCGGCACGTTTGCGTTCTCCCTGAGCCGCTACAGCCTTGAGCAGTTGCGCGACACCTCACACCGTCATCTGCTGCAGCCGGAGGCCGGCTGCTGGTTGCATCTGGATGGTTTCCACATGGGCGTGGGCGGGGATGATTCCTGGAGTCCAAGCGTGAGCCCGGAATTCCTGCTCTCTCAGCAGCGCTGGCACGTCACCTTCACGCTGCGTCAATAAGCCCAGGCCGCAGGCTGGCGAGCCAATACGCCAGCCTGCTTTTCGCCAACATACCGCCGCTTTATTGGAAAAGGCGAGCCAGCTTTGCCCGCCTACCACCGCGAGACGAAAAAATATGTCGAGCGATTACTGACAATTTTTCGCGCGACATCTATGTTTAAAAAATGACCGATTATCATCGGTGAGGCGCCGCCCGTCCTGGGCCATTCGCCCGCGTCATCTCTTATTTCCTCAGCGGCCATTTTTTGGCGGCAAGCGTTGTTGTCTCTGCGGAGGTCAGCTTTGAGAACCGTTAATAACAGCACCAGTCGCGCCATTACCGACTACTTCAATAGTCCGGCCTGGCACGGGCCACACGAAAGCGATCTGCTGGCGGCCATCATGCGTGAATTAATGGATGATGGTCAGTCCGCGACCGGCAATGCCATCATTGCGCGCATTATGGCAAGGATGGAGCGTGAGGGAGATGAACAGCAGTTACAAAACTATCGCCAACTCCTGGCGCTGCTGCTGGATGCGCCTGCGTCACCGCAGAGAAGCGTGTAGATAAAAAAATTCCCGCCGAAGCGGGAAGAAATAAGACGAGCATTGCCTATGCGAGAATGACGAGAAACTCTTCGTAATGCACGTTTACTCTCGCCGCTCACGATGACAAGCGGATGACAATGTCGTGTCTTTTCAGCGTTATCCGCAATACACCTGCGCGATCTTACCGTCCTTGTCCGCCAGGAAGTTCAGCCGGTGCAGGTTGAAATCCATGGTCACCGCGCCGTTCCACGGAATCGCGCGGACAACCCCCTCAAAGCGCTGATTCTCCAGACTGGTCAGGGGCTTACCAATATATCCTTGGTACGCCGAGGCGTGGCACCGATCGTTATCTGCCGTTACGCTCGCGTGATCGTCAGGTTTGCTGGCTGATTGACAGGCCGCTAACGTCAGCACCGCTGCCGTCAGCAGCGCTTTTCCAGAGTATTTCATCACCGTCTCCTTATGGATAAATAAACATGTGGCTGCTGAGCGTAGCAAAACACCATGCCCAGGGACAATTTTCCAGCAGATTAAGCGGGTGACGAACGGAAAGGCGTGATTTTAGCGAAGCGAATTTAAGATAAATCGCATTTACTGCCTAGAAAGACAGCGCTGTGGGGCTACAATTACCTAAGATTTTTCTGAGGTAAACGATATGGAACTGATGATCTTTATCGGCTTCGCCGTGGTGATGACGCTGCTCGCTATGCGGGTACGTTAAGTGCGCTGTGCCAGCTCGACGTCGTCCCGCACGCCGTCTGGGCTGGCCAACGTTCAGCGCTGGCGTACCGCGTTGTCGTCAAGATGGTGGGTAAATGCCTCAAGCGGCATCGGCTGTCCGAGAAAGTAGCCCTGCCCTTCTTCGCACGAGAGCGCTTTTAGCGCCGCGAGCTGTGCTTCCGTCTCAATGCCTTCCGCCGTTACCGTGAGCGCAAACGCGCGTGCCAGTCCAATAATACCGGCGACGACTGACTGCGCCTGGGACGATTCGGGAAACTCTTTCATCCACGAGCGATCAATCTTTAAACCGTTGAACGGAAACGTCTTCAGATAACCCAGCGCGGCGTAACCGGTGCCAAAGTCGTCCACCGTCAGGCGCACCCCTAACGCCCGCAGTCCCTGCATAATTTCCAGCGCCCGCTCCGGCTGATCAAAGGTGACATTTTCAGTGATCTCCAGCTCCAGCCGCGTGGCGGGTAGGCCGCTGGCCGCCAGCGCGTAGGCCACGCGGGCGATCAAATCATTATGACGAAACTCAACCGGCGAAATATTGACAGAGACGTAACGTGCGCCGCCCCAATCGCGCGCATCGCGGCAGGCGCGCAGTAACACCCAGTCGCTGATAGCCCCGATTAAGCCGTGCTCTTCCGCCAGCGGGATAAACCTGTCCGGTGAGATCCACACGTTTTCGCTTATTTGCCAGCGAATGAGCGCCTCCGCGCCAGCCACATCGCCACTTTGCAGTTGATAGCGCGGCTGATAATAGAGTGTGAAGGCATCCTGCTGCAGCGCCTGCTTCATGGACTGTAGCAGCTGGGTACGGCTTTCCAGCTTATTGGCCATCTCCGTGGAGTACCACACCCAGCGATTGCGTCCGCCGCTGTGCGCCTGACCAAGGGCAATATCGGCCAGCCGCAGCAGCGCTTCCGGATGCGTTGCATCTTGCGGGGCGCAGACAATGCCCATGCTGGCAGTCAGCGTGAGCTGATGCGTACCGCTGGTAATAGGCTGTTGAATCGCGCGCTGCAGGACGCGACAGCGGTTTTCCATGCCCTGCCGCGAGCGCTCGCGCAACAGCAGAATAAAGACGTCGCCGCCCAGCCGCGCCGCCAGCTCATTCGGCCCCATCAGGCTTTGCAAACGTTGGGAAATCTGATTGAGCACCGCGTCCCCGACGATGTGCCCCCACGTATCGTTGATCGGTTTGAACTGATCGAGATCCAGACTGACCACGAACAGCAGCGCCTCCTCGGACACGGTTTCCAAATGGGCGGTGAGCGACTCCTGCAACTGCACGCGATTCGCCAGCCCGGTGAGCATGTCATGCCGCGACAGGAACTGGATGCGCGCCTCGGCATCCACCTCCTGCGTGACGTCGGAGACCGCGCCGCGGAACCCCACTCGCGCGCCGTTGTGCCAAATACTCTTCGCCATCAGCGCACCGATGCGCCGCTCGCCGTTTGCCGCAATAAACTGGCAGCGCAGCGGTACGCCCGTGATCTCCTCTTCCTGACACTGTAACCAGGCCACCAGCGAATGGCTGGGATGGGTCAGGAGCTGATCCAGCGGTCGCCCCAGCCAGCTGCTCACCGCGTGCCCGGTCTCGCTGGCGAAGCGCGCCGAGAGATAACAGAGCCGACCCCGATCGTCGATCTCCCAGATCCAGTCAGACGCCGCCTCGGCAAGATCGCGAAAACGCGCCTCGCTGTTGGCGAGCTTGCGCTGGCTGATCGCGAGCATCTCGAAGCGGCGATCGGAAATCGCCGCGTTACGCAACGCATGGCGAATGACCCGATGGGTCACCACGGTGACGGCCAAGGCCGTCAGCAAGAGCAGCGGCATCATCAGCCAAATCACGCTATTGCCGGGGTTTTTAGCCTGCCAGCGCAGCACCAGCGGTTCGCCCTCAATGACCGCCTGTTCCAGCCGCGGCTCATCCAACGCATCGCTGGGCGAACGGGCAATACGCGGTGACATCACATTATGTACTTCCCCTAGCCGCAGCAATTTTTCTGGCGTCATCACCGCAATAAAGATCATCACCGAGAGCTGCTCGGCGGGCGTGTCCAATGGGCCAACCTTGCCGGGCGTGATCGGTACCGCCGCCACGATTGCGGGCTGATCGCCCACCAGCGCGTTGCGGATCACTCCCTGCTGCACATGCTGCCTGGCGCTGGCCAGCAAGCGCACGCTTTGTCCGCCCAGCCAGCTCTCCAGCCGAGCGCTGGATAAGGCACCGCGCTCCACGGCGTAGCGCGTCTGGTTATCGCTGCCAACGATGAAAACGCCATCAAAGTGGTAATCTTTATACAGGCCGCTGCCAAAGTTCTCCTGATCCCACGCCCACGCTTTATTAATGGTCAGATGCAAGTTTTGCCACGCTTCGCCCCACGAGGCGTAGTCGCGCAGGCTGGTGAGCATGGTTTGCTGTTGCGCGGCCCACGCCTGACGCAGCACGGTTTTATCCTGCTGCAGCGACACCTGGTTTTGCCGAAAAGCAATCGTAAGCACCATAAACACCGCGAGCAGCATCACACCGATCAGCATGGCGATCAGCGTGCGCAGGCTACGGCGCGTGGTTTGCACGCTATGCGCTTCCCTGCGCGCTCTGCCAAACAGCTGGCGGTGGCGAAAATTATCAATGCTCATGCACGGTGCTCATCAAAGATAAAGCAGCAAAGAAGGCGATCGGTAGCGCACAGCGAGCGATCCGACCCTGTAATGATTGTTGTAGATATCGGCGAAAACAGGGTCAGATTTAGCGCACAGCGCAGAATATTTGCGCATCGTAATTCTCCGGCGGTCGCTCTCGACAGCGATCGGTGCCGTTGCTACTATGCCTGCTCCTCTGCCCATTGAGCCGCCTATGGACACCCAATCCGACAAAGTGACGCTGACGCTGTTTTACGCCGCGAGCTTTGTGGTTTATTACCTTGTGACCATGCTGATTACGCTGTTTCCCAACTACGGGGCGCTGCGCAATAACGGCTTGCTGGTGCCGGTGCTCTGCCTGGTAGAATTTGCGGTGATTTACCCGCTCTACCGCTTCTATTGCCAGCGCCGCACCGATATTCCGCTGGGCTATTTGCGTCCGGGTCAGGCGCTGCTGTTTGTGCTGGGGCTGGTTATTTTGATGGTGGCGCAGACGCAATTTCTGCAGCCGGAAGGGTGGCTAATCGCTCAGAGCCAGCAAGGTCGCAGCTCCATGCTGATGCTGCTGCTGACCGCCGTGCTGCTGGCGCCGGTATTTGAAGAAGTGTTATTCCGCGGGTTCTTGCTGCAAGGTTTTTTGCTGTGGGCGCCGAAAAGCCGCTTTGCCTGTATGCTGCTCACTTCGCTGCTGTTTGCCGCGCTGCATACGCAGTACGTGCACTGGGAAACGATAGCGGTGCTGACGCTGTTCTCGCTGCTGCTGTGCTACGCCCGCCTGCGCAGCAACAGCCTTGCGCTGCCGATTTTTCTGCACACGCTTAACAACCTCATCGCGATTTTACCCGCCTGGTTTTACGCCTGAAACACAGCGCGATAACCGCGCTGTGTCCCCGAGAGCGCATCAGGAGATGGCCGAATCTTTCTGCTTATCTGCCTCAAAATGCGCTTTAAACTGCTCGTAGATTGAGATCATGTTGGATGCATCACCGTGCAGCGGGCTCAGTTTTCCGGCACGCACCAGCTCAATCACCAGCTGTAAAGCCGCTTGCTTTGGGCTGCTGGCGGGATGGGCAATGTCATGTGTCATAAACTACTCCATTAGGTTCGTTAGGTTGCACAGTTTAGCCCATATTACGCGGCGTTGACGCATTCCACTGGCGATAATCCCCGCAGTCGCACCGCGCCGTGGCGCAGCGGTAATATTGACGATTGAGGGGTTTGGCTATAATGGATCTAAAAGGGAACACGCAGTCACACATTCCGTACCACGCGAAGGTGTTAAAGGAGCCTGAACATGCTGATTGGTTTTGTGTTGTTAGTGAGCGCATGTGGTCATGACGCCTGTGATGCCTTGCCGGTCTCTGAACGCATCTATCCCACCAAGATAGCCTGCGAGCAGATGGCCGATCGTATACATAAAGTTCGCCCCAACGTGGTGTTGCTGTGTGGCGAGGTCCACCGTTAATCGCGCGACAGCGCGTTAATTCTGTACAAAAAGACGCCAGGGCGCTTGCAGGATTTGCGCCTAACGTTCAAAATATAAGCTGCTTTACACTATCACCGTTGTGAATCCCATGAAAAATACGCGCCCCCGTCGTCCGCATGGACGTTGGGTTTATTACATTTTATATGATGGCATTCTCTGGCCTTGTCCGGTGCGCTGGGAGTGGGAAAGCGGCTTTGGCGGCTGGCTGCCCTTTTATTACTCGCCAACCTTTGAGTTTGTGGCGGGTGACCCGCGTAAAGCCTATCGCATCGCGCGCCACAACGTGCGCGGCGTGCGCACGTCCGAAACGCAGGACGAGTACGCCTGAGCGTTTTAACCCGCAACGCTCTTCTTATCGGGTTACCGAATTTGCCCTCTCCCGTGTTTTCTCCGTGCCGCTTTCCGCGTGTGGAAAGCAACGATGCGCCCGTAGGCGCATCGTAAAGTCTCTCGCTGATGTTCGCCCAAGGCGATCAATTGTTCAGCGTATAATCCAGCGTAATCTCCGCATTCAGCACCTGCGAAACCGGGCAGCCTGCTTTGGCTTTCTGGATGATTTCGTCAAACTTCGCGCTATCAATCCCCGGCAGTGCAACCGTGCTGGTCAGCGCGATTTTGGTGATGGCAAAACCGTCGCCTTTTTTGTCCAGCGACACATCGGCGGTGGTATCGATACTGGTCGGTGGATGTCCTTCCTGGCCAAGCATCAGCGACAGCGCCATTGAAAAACAGGCGGCATGGGCTGCACCAATTAACTCTTCCGGGTTGGTGCCTTTTTGCCCTTCGAAGCGGGTGTTAAAACCATAAGGTTGCTGATTCAGCACACCGCTTTCGGTGCTGACTGTGCCTTTCCCTTTGATGTCACCTTCCCAATGGGCCGATCCTTTCTTGTGAATGGTCATGTCGTTCCTCCTGTTAGTCAGACAGGTAAAGAGTATAGACAACCTCGCGGGTTTTGCCGGATTCGCCTGCCGCTCAGGGCATGTTCAGCCCCGCCCCGCTTAACAGCTTATCGGCTTGTACCAGCGCGTCACGACCAATTTCACGGATCGACTTCACGCCGGTCAGGGTCATTGCCACCCGCATCTCTTTTTCGATAAGCGTCAGCAGGTTTTCCACGCCCTGTTGTCCGTGCGTGGCCAGCGCATAAATAAAGGCGCGCCCCAGCAGCACGCTGTCCGCGCCCAGGGCGATCATGCGCACGACATCCAATCCGTTACGGATGCCGCTGTCGGCGAGCAGCGCGATCTCCCCTTTGACCGCATCAGCAATGGCGGGTAGCGCGCGCGCGGTGGACAACACGCCATCCAACTGACGTCCACCGTGATTCGATACCACGATGCCGTCTGCGCCAAAGCGCACCGCATCGCGCGCGTCTTCTGCGTCCAGAATGCCTTTGATTACCATCGGCCCCTGCCAAAACTCGCGGATCCACTCCAGATCTTTCCACGAGATTGAGGGATCAAAATTAGCCGCCAGCCAGCCAATATAGTCCTCCAGTCCGGTGGGCTTACCGAGGTAGGCAGAGATGTTGCCGAGATCGTGCGGGCGACCGTTGAGCCCCACATCCCACGCCCACTGCGGATGCGTCACCGCCTGCCAGTAACGACGCAACGCCGCGTGCGGACCACTCATGCCGGAGTGCGCATCGCGGTAGCGTGCGCCGGGCGTCGGCATATCCACGGTAAACACCAGCGTAGTACAGCCGGCAGCTTTAGCACGCTCCAGGGCGTTACGCATAAAACCGCGATCGCGCAGCACATAAAGCTGGAACCACATAGGGCGACCGATCGCAGGCGCGACTTCTTCAATAGGACAGAGCGACACGGTGGAGAGCGTGAACGGAATGCCCTTGTTCGCCGCCGCGCGTGCCGCCTGCACTTCGCCGCGCCGCGCATACATGCCGCACAGCCCCACCGGCGCCAGCGCCACGGGCATCGACAACGTCTCGTTAAACAGCGTGGTTTCGAGGCTGAGATCGGACATGTTTTTCAGCACCCGTTGACGCAGCGCCACGTCCGAGAGATCGGCGACATTGCGCGCCAGCGTATGCTCGGCGTAAGCGCCGCCGTCCAGGTAATGGAACAGAAAAGGCGGCAATTTACGCTGCGCGGCAGCGCGATAGTCACTGGCAGCCGAAATGATCATCCATTGTTCTCCTTGCGAGTCTCTTTTATCTGGCCGGGCAGCCGCGTTATGCGCGCTTGCCGAGCCTCATCTTCGTGAAGGGATTTCAGCGTGGTGTGCACAAAGCCGAGGTGGTCCATCGCCGCCTGACGCGCGGCCTCGGCCTCACCGGCCATCACCGCGTTAAACAGCGCCTGATGCTGTTCGTTGAGGCAATTGAAAATCACCGGCTGGGTATACATACGCTGGCGGCTATGCAGCACCGACGACTGCAACAAATCAAAAAAGCCGCGCATGGTGTGCAGCAGCACCACGTTATGCGACGCCTCGGCGATGGCGAGGTGAAAGCGCAGATCCGCCTGTGCGGCGAGATCGGGATCGTCGCAGTTATGCAGCGTGAGCAGAGCATCAAAGGCGAGGCGCAGTTTTTCTTTGTCCGCCTCGGTGGCGCGCATGGCGGCGTGCCAGGCGGTGCTGGCTTCAATAGCGTGGCGCGCTTCCAGGATATCCCAGCGGTAGTCGGGATCGTCCGCCAGCAACTGGCGGATGGGCTCCACGATTTGCTGCTCAGACCAGGGGTGGCCGGGCGCGCTGACCCAGGTTCCTCCGCCGCGTTTGCTGGTCAACTCGCCGCGGCTGATCAGCTGCTGAATCGCCTCGCGCAAAGAGGAGCGCGAGACGCCCAGCGTCGCCGCCAGCTGACGCTCCGCCGGCAGGCGCATACCCGGCTGTAGATGGTGCGTGTGAATCCAGGCGCGCAGCCGGTCGCGCAGCGTGTCGCCGGCGCGGGACGCTTCGATGGTCATGGGATCATCCAGGTAAAAATATAGGCCTGTAGCGTAGTTATCACGCCGACAAGGCAGGTGAAAATCAGGCTGTGCTTGACGGTAAAACGGAACAGATCCGACTCTTTGCCCACCAGGCCGACCGCCGCGCAGGCAATGGCGATCGACTGCGGCGAGATCATCTTACCGGTCACGCCGCCGGTGGTGTTGGCCGCCACCAGCAGCACATCCGATACCCCAATCTGCTGGGCCGTCGTCGCCTGCAGCGCGGCAAACAGCGCGTTGGATGACGTGTCCGATCCGGTGAGAAACACCCCCAGCCAGCCAAGAAACGGCGAGAAAAAGGTGAAGGCGCTGCCGGTGTGCGCCAACGCCAGCGCCAGCGTGGCCGACAGGCCGGAATAGTTGGCGATAAAGGCGAAGGCCAGCACCATGCCAATCGAGTAAATCGGCAGCGCCAGCTCCTTCAGCGTTTCCGCGAAGGTATGCAGCGCCGCCGCGGGCTTCATGCGCAGCCAGATAATCGACAACACGGCGGCCACTAAGATGGCGGTGCCGGTGGCCGAAACCGCGTCGAATTTGAACAGAGCGGGATACGGGGTCGCCGCGCTGACCACCGGCGGCATCCGCTCAATGCCCTCATGCAGCAGCGGCACCGGCACGGTCAGCACCCAGTCATAGAGCGCGCCGCCCTTGGCAAACAGCGCTTTGAACGGTGGAATGCTCCACAGCGTAACCGTGGCGGTCAAAAACAGAAACGGCATCCACGCGCGGATGATCTGCCCCAGCGAATAGCGCACCGGCGCCGTGCTCACCGCATCCTGACGATTTTTTTCATCAAAGCGGAAAATGCGTAGCGGCTTCCAGCGGCGCAGAAACAGTGTCAGACAGATCAGCGACGCCAGCGAGGAGATGATGTCCGGCAGCTCGGGGCCGAGGAAATTTGAGCTCAAAAACTGCGCGATCGCGAACGAGCCGCCCGCGACAATCACCGCAGGCCAGGTTTCTTTGATGCCGCGCCAGCCATCCATGATCGCCATGATCCAGAACAGCACCACCAGCGTGAGAAACGGTAGCTGACGCCCCGCCATCTGCCCGATATGAAAACTGTCCAGCCCGGTGACCTGGCCTGCGACAATAATCGGGATGCCCATGGCACCAAACGCCACCGGCGCGGTATTGACGATCAGGCACAGCCCCGCGGCGTAAAGCGGATTGAACCCCAGCCCGACCAGCAGCGCGGCGGTGATCGCCACTGGCGCACCAAAGCCTGCCGCGCCTTCCAAAAAGGCACCAAATGAGAAGCCGACAATCAGCATCTGCAAGCGCTGATCGTGGGTGATGGAGAGAATCGAGGCGCGAATGATATCGAACTGGCCGGTTTTCACCGAGATTTTATAGACAAACACCGCTGCGACAATGATCCAGGCAATCGGCCACAGGCCGTAGAAAAAGCCGAACGCCACCGACGCCAGCGCCTGTCCCAACGGCATACCGTAGAGAAACAGCGCCACCAGCAGCGCAATCACCACCGTGGCCGTTCCCGCCTGATAACCTTTTAACTTGAGTTTAATCAGCGCAAAAAAGAAGAACACAATCGGGATCACCGCCACCAGGCTGGAGAGCCATAAATTATCGAGGGGATCGTAGTTTTGTTGCCATACCTGCATGCCGCTGTCTCCAGAGATGACCCGTTCAGTGCCGCGCAACGGCCAGATGCCTTGCGCTAGCGTTTCGCCTCCACCGCAAATTGGTAGGACCAATATGACCAAAGAAGCGCTCTGGCTGAATAGTTAACGGAGTGTTAATGCAACGCAACGGGTGGGCAGAGGTATTTTGCGCATCTGTGATAGGGGAGTCAGGGTGGAGGGGGATTGGTAGGACCAATTGGAGCCGCGGGCAGCGGCTCGGGTGCTTTTGCCACAGGCCGTGGCGGGGCGTTTGCCGCAGGCAGCGGCTGATGTGCCTTTTCGCTGGCGCTGGGCCTAGTGCAACTTTCGTTCGCCATGGCAATGGCAGGTGCTTGTGCCACGGGCTGTGGCGGAACCTAAGCCGCAGGCAGTGGCTGGGTGCTTTTTCGCTGGCGCGAGGCGCGGTGCATCTTTCGTTCGCCATGGCAATGGCAGGTGCCTTGCCCGCCGTGCGGCGCACGAGCAGAGGGCGCCAGGCCGCGCCCTCTGCACTCCCCGGCCCTGCGCCAG
>CAJYVD010000039.1 GCA_913778495.1 uncultured Pantoea sp. | reverse complement strand
ATTCGCCACGTTTTCGGACGCGGGGTGGAGCAGCCTGGTAGCTCGTCGGGCTCATAACCCGAAGGTCGTCGGTTCAAATCCGGCCCCCGCAACCACTTTCCCTTAGAGTTCTTTTTCAAATATACTGCATGCATCGACGGATGCTTTTTTCAGTGAGTTTTGAAAAAAATTCTTTGGATTGTGCGCCGAAGCCGCTATGCGGCATACAGGGTCCAGTCACAAAAAGCCCCGAATTTTCGGGGTTTTTTGTTATCAGGAAATCGCAATACTGGGCTTTAGGCCCTTTTTTTATGTCTTGGGGGTGGGCTTGTCCACATTAGAGCAAAAATTGACAGAGTTGATCTCTGCACCGGTAGAAGCGCTTGGCTACGAATTAGTCGGTATTGAATTCGTTCGTGGTCGCACATCAACGTTGCGCATCTATATTGATAGTGAAGAGGGTATCAATGTTGATGATTGCGCCGATGTCAGCCACCAGGTTAGCGCTGTAATGGATGTGGAAGATCCGATTACGGTAGCTTACAACCTTGAAGTTTCCTCACCAGGCCTCGACCGACCGCTGTTCACCGCCGAGCATTATGCTCGCTTCGTGGGTGAAGAAGTTAGCGTGGTACTGCGCATGGCCGTTCAAAACCGCCGCAAATGGCAGGGCATCATCAAATCTGTAGAAGGTGAGATGATCACGGTGACCGTTGAGGGTAACGACGAAGTGTTCGCGCTGAGCAACATTCAGAAAGCGAACCTGGTCCCCCACTTTTAAAAGTCCGGATTGAGGCTAACCAGGATGAATAAAGAGATCTTAGCTGTTGTAGAAGCCGTTTCTAACGAAAAAGCCCTGCCGCGTGAGAAAATCTTCGAAGCGCTGGAGAGCGCTTTGGCCACTGCGACCAAGAAGAAGTACGAACAGGAAATTGACGTACGCGTCAGTATCGATCGCCGCAGCGGTGATTTTGATACATTCCGTCGCTGGCTGATTGTTGATGAAGTCACACAGCCGACGCGCGAGATCACGCTGGACGCCGCACGCTTCGAAGATGAAGCGCTCAATCTGGGCGACTACGTTGAAGACCAGATTGAATCGGTCACCTTTGACCGCATCACCACGCAAACTGCTAAGCAGGTTATCGTGCAAAAAGTACGTGAAGCCGAGCGTGCGATGGTGGTCGATCAGTTCCGCGAGCAAGAAGGTGAAATTATCACCGGCGTGGTTAAAAAAGTGAACCGCGATAACATCACGCTGGATTTGGGCAACAATGCTGAAGCCGTGATTGTGCGTGAAGATATGTTGCCGCGTGAAAACTTCCGTCCAGGCGACCGCATTCGCGGCGTGCTGTACGCCGTTCGTCCAGAAGCCCGTGGCGCACAACTGTTTGTCACCCGTTCTAAACCTGAAATGCTGATCGAACTGTTCCGCATTGAGGTGCCAGAAATTGGCGAAGAAGTCATTGAGATCAAAGCGGCTGCGCGCGATCCAGGTTCACGCGCTAAAATCGCGGTGAAAACCAACGACAAGCGTATCGATCCCGTAGGTGCCTGCGTCGGCATGCGCGGTGCACGCGTTCAGGCCGTTTCCAGTGAGTTGGGCGGTGAGCGTATCGATATCGTGCTGTGGGATGACAACCCTGCGCAGTTTGTTATTAACGCCATGGCGCCTGCCGATGTGGCGTCAATTGTGGTGGATGAAGACAATCACACCATGGATATCGCTGTTGAAGCCGGAAACCTGGCACAGGCGATCGGCCGTAATGGCCAAAACGTGCGTCTGGCTTCCCAATTAAGTGGTTGGGAGCTTAACGTGATGACTGTCGATGATCTGCAGGCTAAGCATCAGGCTGAAGCGCATGCAGCAATCGATATGTTCACTAAACATCTCGATATCGACGAAGAGTTCGCCACCGTTCTGGTGGAAGAGGGCTTCTCTTCGCTTGAAGAGTTGGCATATGTGCCAATCAACGAGCTGCTGGAAATCGACGGCCTCGATGAAGAGACGATCGAAGCCCTGCGTGAACGAGCAAAAAATGCGTTAACCACCCTGGCATTAGCGAAAGAAGAGAGCCTTGGTAATCAGGAGCCCGCAGAGGACCTGTTGAATCTCGAAGGCTTGGATCGTGCGCTGGCATATCGCCTGGCGTCTCGAGGCGTTTGTACGCTGGAAGATCTCGCTGAGCAAGGTGTTGACGATCTGACAGATATTGAAGGGCTGGATGATGAGAAAGCCGGTGCGCTGATTATGGCTGCACGTAATATCTGCTGGTTCGGCGATGACGCGTAATAACAGGAAGGAACAGCATGACAGATGTAACCGTAAAATCGCTGGCCGCCGAAATTCAGACTCCGGTCGATCGTCTGGTACAGCAATTTGCTGACGCCGGTATCCGCAAGTCTGAAAACGACGCGGTATCCCAGCAAGAAAAAGAGACATTACTGTCCCACCTGAATCGTGAACATGGTCAGACCGGTTCGGGTAAACTGACGCTGCAGCGCAAAACGCGCAGCACCTTGAATATTCCAGGCACCGGGGGTAAAAGTAAATCGGTGCAAATCGAAGTCCGCAAAAAACGCACATACGTGAAAGGTGACGCTGAATCTGAGCAAGCTCAGGCAGAAGCGGAAGCTGAGGCGCAGCGTGAAGCGGAAGAGCAGGCGCGTCGCGAGGCGGAAGAACAAGCCCGTCGCGAGGCTGAACAAAAAGCGCAACGTGAAGCCGAAGAGAAAGCCAAGCGCGAAGCCGCTGAAAAGGCTAAGCGTGAAGCAGCGGAAAAAGATAAAGTGACAAATCAACCTACCGACGAAGTAACCAAGGCTGCGCAATCTGACAAAGCCCGTCGTGAAGCGGAAGCAGCAGAGCTGAAGCGTAAAGCCGAAGAAGAAGCGCGCCGTAAGCTCGAAGAAGATGCTCGCCGCGTTGCGGAAGAAGCTCGCCGTCTTGCTGAAGAAAAATCAGCTGAGTGGGAAAAACCCGAAGAAGAAGACAAGGGCGACTATCACGTCACCACGTCTACGCACGCTCGCCAGGCTGAAGACGAGAACGATCGTCAGGTCGAAGGCGGACGTGGGCGCGCGCGCACCACCAAAGCAGCGCGTCCAGCGAAAAAAGGCAACAAACATTCCGAAGCGAAAACCGATCGCGAAGAAGCGCGTGCGCAGTTCCGTGGCGGTAAAGGTGGCAAACACCGTAAGCCGAGCACGCTGCAGCAGGGCTTCAACAAACCTGCTCAAGCCGTTAACCGCGACGTCGTTATCGGCGAAACCATTACCGTTGCCGAACTGGCCAACAAGATGGCGGTAAAAGGCTCGCTGGTTATCAAAGCGATG
This sequence comes from uncultured Pantoea sp., assembly GCA_913778495.1. Lineage (GTDB taxonomy): Bacteria > Pseudomonadota > Gammaproteobacteria > Enterobacterales > Enterobacteriaceae > Pantoea. Next base: position 173,256 of record CAJYVD010000039.1, on the reverse strand, counting down.
ATGAAAATGGGCGCAATGGCGACCATTAACCAGGTTATTGACCAGGAAACTGCCCAGCTGGTCGCGGAAGAAATGGGTCACAAAGTGATCCTGCGCCGTGAGAACGAGCTGGAAGAAGCGGTCATGGTCGATCGTGATACCGATGCTGCACAAGAAGCGCGTGCGCCGGTCGTGACCATCATGGGTCACGTTGACCACGGTAAAACCTCACTGCTGGATTACATTCGCTCAACGAAAGTTGCTTCGGGTGAAGCCGGTGGTATTACACAGCACATCGGTGCTTACCACGTCGAAACCGACAACGGTATGATCACCTTCCTGGATACCCCGGGACACGCCGCGTTTACCGCGATGCGTGCGCGTGGTGCCCAGGCAACGGATATCGTTATTCTGGTCGTGGCTGCTGACGATGGCGTGATGCCACAGACCATCGAAGCTATCCAGCATGCGAAAGCAGCAGGTGTGCCGGTTGTGGTTGCCGTGAACAAAATCGATAAGCCAGAAGCGGATGCGGATCGTGTTAAAAACGAACTGACTCAGTACGGCATCATTCCGGAAGAGTGGGGCGGCGAGAACATGTTTGTTAGCGTCTCTGCTAAAGCCGGGACCGGTATCGACGACCTGCTGAACGCTATTCTGCTGCAGGCAGAAGTGCTGGAGCTGACGGCTATCCGTCAGGGTATGGCAAGCGGTGTCGTTATCGAATCGTTCCTCGACAAAGGTCGTGGTCCGGTTGCCACCGTGCTGGTGCGTGAGGGTACGCTGAACAAAGGCGATATCGTCCTGTGCGGCTTCGAGTATGGCCGTGTGCGTGCGATGCGTGACGAACTGGGTCGCGAAGTCCAGGAAGCGGGTCCGTCTATTCCGGTGGAAATCCTTGGCTTGTCCGGCGTTCCGGCAGCGGGTGATGAAGCGACCGTGGTGCGTGACGAGAAGAAAGCCCGCGAAGTTGCCCTGTATCGTCAGGGTAAATTCCGCGAAGTGAAACTGGCGCGTCAGCAGAAGTCGAAGCTGGAAAACATGTTTGCCAACATGACCGAAGGCGAAGTGTCCGAGCTGAACATCGTGCTGAAGTCCGACGTACAGGGTTCTGTGGAAGCAATCTCCGACTCGCTGCTGAAACTCTCCACCGACGAAGTGAAGGTGAAGATCATCGGTTCTGGCGTGGGCGGGATCACTGAAACCGACGCGACGCTGGCTGCGGCTTCTAACGCTATCATCCTCGGCTTCAACGTCCGTGCGGATGCGTCTGCACGCCGCGTCATCGATGCTGAAAACGTCGACCTGCGCTACTACTCCGTCATCTATAATCTGATCGACGAAGTTAAAGCAGCAATGAGCGGGATGCTGGCACCGGAATTCAAACAGCAGATCATTGGTCTGGCCGAAGTTCGTGACGTGTTCAAATCACCGAAGTTTGGTGCGATCGCTGGCTGTATGGTGACGGAAGGCAACATCAAACGTCACAACCCAATCCGCGTACTGCGCGACAACGTGGTTATCTATGAAGGCGAGCTGGAATCCCTGCGTCGCTTTAAAGATGACGTCAACGAAGTGCGTAACGGCATGGAATGTGGTATCGGCGTGAAGAACTACAACGACGTTCGCGTAGGCGATATGATCGAAGTGTTCGAAGTTATTGAAATTAAACGCACCATCGAGTGATCATCATCTGATGTGTTGCAATTTGGGAGGCCACTGGCCTCCCGAATTATTTGGGAGAAAGCATAATGGCAAAAGAATTTGGCCGCCCACAGCGCGTAGCGCAAGAGCTACAAAAAGAGATTGCTATCATCCTGCAGCGCGAAATCAAAGATCCGCGTTTGGGCATGATGGTGACAGTATCCGGCGTCGAAGTATCACGCGACTTGGCTTACGCCAAAGTGTTCGTGACCTTCCTGAACGATCAGGATGAAGAAGCCGTTAAAAACGGCCTCAAAGCACTGAAAGAAGCGTCAGGCTATATCCGTATCCTCTTGGGTAAAGCGATGCGTCTGCGTATCGTGCCGGACCTGACGTTCTTCTACGACAATTCCCTTATCGAAGGCATGCGCATGTCGAATCTGGTCAGCAACGTGATTCGCAATGATGCCGAGCGTCGCGGTGATGACCCGGCGGAAGACGACAAGGAGGACTGATGAGCCGTCCTCGTCGTCGCGGTCGCGACGTCCACGGTGTGTTCCTGCTGGACAAGCAGCAGGGAGCCTCCTCCAACGATGTGCTGCAAAAAGTTAAGCGCCTGTTCAACGCCAACAAAGCGGGCCACACCGGCGCACTTGACCCCTTGGCTACCGGCATGTTGCCTATCTGCTTGGGTGAAGCCACGAAGTTTTCTCAATTTTTGCTCGATGCCGACAAGCGCTACCGTGTGATAGCCCGGCTGGGAGAACGCACCGACACCTCGGACGCGGATGGCAATGTTATTGAGACGCGGCCGATCGCCTTTGACCAGGCGATGCTGGATGAGGCGCTGGCGCAGTTTCGTGGCGATATCATGCAGGTACCGACCATGTTCTCCGCGCTGAAATATCAGGGACGTAAACTGTATGAATATGCGCGGGAGGGCATTACCGTTCCGCGTGAAGCTCGGCCGGTCACGGTGTATGAATTACAGTTTATTCGCTGGGAAGGGAATGAGCTGGAGCTGGAAATCCACGTCTCAAAAGGCACCTATATTCGTACCATCATTGATGATTTAGGTGAAAAGCTGGGCTGTGGTGCGCACGTTATCATGCTGCGCCGCTTGCAGGTGGCGCGCTATCCCGTTGCGCGCATGCTGACGCTTGAGCAGCTGCAGGCTATCGCGGCGGAAGCTAACGCCGCAGAGACCGCCGATTACACGGCGCTTGATACGCTGCTTCTGCCAATGGACAGCCCGGCAGAGGCTTTCCCTGTCGTCAACCTGTTGCCTGCGGTGGCGGCCTATTTCAAGCAAGGCATGCCGGTACAGGTCGCGAACGCGCCTGAAGAGGGATTGGTGCGCGTGACCGAAGGGGAAGCGCATAAATTTATTGGCATGGCTGAAATTGCCGCTGACGGGCGCGTGGCCCCGCGTCGTTTGGTGGTGGAGTTTCCCGCCTGACCTAAAAGCACCACTCTCCGTTACGGCACGTTTGCGTTGCCATCAGGCGAAGAGTAGAATAGCGCGGCTTTAAAAGCGGGCTGCTGAATTAGAGATCGGCACCCATACATTCATTTTATATTGGAGTTTATTATGTCTCTAAGCGTAGAAGCTAAAGCAGAGATCGTTGCTAAATACGGTCGTGGTGCTAACGACAGCGGTTCAACTGAAGTTCAGGTTGCTCTGCTGACTGCTCAGATCAATCACCTGCAGGGTCACTTCTCTGAGCACAAAAAAGATCACCACAGCCGTCGCGGTCTGCTGCGCATGGTATCTCAGCGTCGTAAGCTGCTGGACTACCTGAAGCGTAAAGACGTTGCACGCTACACCAGCCTGATCGAAAGCCTGGGCCTGCGTCGCTAAGTCTGAAGAATCTGATCAAGGATGTAGCGCAGGCATTATGCAAAAAACTGCGTCTGACGATCAGATTTGTGCGAGTTTCGCGAAAAGGGGGCCTTTGTGGCCCCTTTTTTCGAGCAATGCGCAGCAATCCGGACCAAACTCATGTATTGTTGCTAAGAATGATCTCTGTTTGCAGAGGTTCGCGCGGCTAATGAGAGGCTTTACCGCAAAGACGGTTAAAGGTTGTCATTAGTCGCGAGGATGCAACGAGAGATCGGTAACCCCCGGCAGGCGAGATGACGCCTTGCCAAGAATTTAAGGATTGTAAATTTTGCTGAACCCGATCGTACGCAAATTCCAATATGGTCAGCATACCGTCACGCTGGAAACCGGCATGATGGCGCGCCAGGCCACTGCCGCAGTGATGGTGAGCATGGATGACACGGCCGTTTTCGTGACCGTTGTTGGCCAGAAAAAAGCCAAGCCAGGCCAGGATTTCTTCCCGCTGACCGTTAACTATCAAGAACGTACCTACGCAGCAGGCCGTATCCCAGGCAGCTTCTTCCGTCGTGAAGGCCGCCCAAGCGAAGGCGAAACGCTGATCTCTCGTCTGATTGACCGTCCGGTTCGTCCGCTGTTCCCAGAAGGCTTTGTTAACGAAGTACAGGTTATCGCAACCGTGGTTTCCGTTAACCCGCAGGTTAACCCAGACATCGTGGCGATGATCGGCGCTTCAGCGGTACTGTCGCTTTCAGGCATCCCGTTCAATGGTCCAATCGGTGCCGCACGCGTCGGTTACATTAACGATCAGTATGTGCTGAACCCAACGGCTGACGAAATCAAACAATCTCGTCTCGATCTGGTGGTTGCAGGTACGCAGAATGCCGTCCTGATGGTGGAGTCCGAAGCGGACATCCTGACCGAAGATCAAATGCTGGGCGCGGTAGTATTCGGCCACGATCAGCAGCAGGTTGTTATTGAGAACATCAATTCTCTGGTCGCTGAAGCAGGCAAACCGCGCTGGGACTGGCAGCCAGAACCCGCAAACGAAGCGCTGATTGCGCGCGTTGCTGCGCTGGCTGAAGCGGGCATCAGCGATGCGTATCGCATCACTGACAAGCAAGAGCGTTACACCCAAGTTGGCGCCGTGAAAGACGCCACTATTGCCGCGCTGCAGGCGGAAGACGAAACGCTGGACGCCAACGAAATCGCTGACCTCGTTCACGATCTCGAGAAAAGCGTTGTGCGTAGCCGCATCATCCGTGGTGAGCCACGCATTGATGGACGCGAAAAAGATATGGTTCGTGGACTGGACGTGCGCACTGGCGTTCTGCCGCGTACCCACGGTTCTGCGCTGTTCACCCGCGGTGAAACGCAGGCGCTGGTTGCAGCCACGCTGGGTACCGCACGTGACGCACAGAACCTGGATGAGCTGATGGGCGAACGCACCGACAGCTTCCTGTTCCACTATAACTTCCCTCCGTACTCTGTGGGCGAAACCGGTATGGTTGGCTCACCGAAGCGTCGTGAAATTGGTCACGGTCGTCTGGCGAAGCGCGGTGTAATGGCTGTGATGCCTAAGCAAGACGCCTTCCCGTACACCGTACGTGTCGTGTCAGAAATCACCGAATCTAACGGTTCATCATCCATGGCTTCCGTATGTGGCGCGTCTCTGGCGCTGATGGACGCCGGTGTGCCAATCAAAGCTGCCGTAGCCGGCATCGCGATGGGTCTGGTGAAAGAAGAAGAGAACTTTGTGGTTCTGTCTGACATTCTGGGCGACGAAGATCACCTCGGCGATATGGACTTCAAAGTAGCGGGTAGCCGCGACGGTATCACTGCGCTGCAGATGGATATCAAAATCGAAGGCATTACCCGTGAGATCATGCAGGTTGCGCTGAACCAGGCCAAAGGTGCGCGTTTGCACATCCTGAGCGTGATGGAGCAGGCAATCAGCACGCCGCGTCAGGAAATCTCTGAGTTTGCACCGCGCATTTACACCATCAAGATCAATTCTGACAAGATCAAAGATGTGATCGGTAAAGGCGGTTCGGTTATCCGCGCGCTGACGGAAGAGACCGGCACCACCATCGAAATCGAAGATGATGGTACCGTGAAAATCGCCGCAACGGATGGCCTGAAAGCCAAAGAAGCGATTCGTCGTATCGAAGAAATTACCGCTGAGATCGAAGTGGGTCGCGTTTACGCAGGTAAAGTGACGCGTATCGTTGATTTCGGTGCGTTTGTTGCGATTGGCGGCGGAAAAGAAGGTCTGGTGCACATTTCACAAATCGCGGATAAGCGCGTTGAGAAAGTGACCGACTATCTGCAGATGGGCCAGGAAGTTCCGGTGAAAGTAATGGAAGTGGATCGCCAAGGCCGCGTTCGTCTGAGCATCAAAGAAGCGACAGAGCAGAAACCAGCAGAAGAAGCTGCTGCTGCAACGAATGCTTCCGACGCCGAGTAAGCGTTTACCGATTGGCCTCTCCCTGCTTTGTGGGGAGAGGTATATGGATCATCGCGAGGGCGGGAATCCTTGTGCACAGCAGGCGGATGACAGGATGGTTGTCCCAATGTTTGTATTCGGGAGTGGGAAATGAAGCCTTTTTTGCGCTGGTGTTTTGTTGCGACAGCTCTCACGCTGGCAGGATGCAGCAACTCCAATTGGCGTAAGAACGAAGTTCTGGCAGTACCTTTGCAGCCCACACTGCAGCAGGAGGTGATTCTGGCGCGAATGGAACAAATTCTTGCCAGTCGAGCCCTGACCGATGATGAACGCGCACAGCTGTTATATGAGCGCGGAGTGTTGTATGATAGTTTGGGTCTGAGGGCATTAGCGCGGAACGATTTTTCGCAAGCGCTGTCTATAAGACCTGATATGCCGGAAGTGTTTAACTATCTTGGCATATACTTAACGCAGGCAGGCAACTTTGATGCTGCCTATGAAGCGTTTGATTCTGTACTTGAGCTTGATCCAACTTACAACTATGCGCATTTAAATCGTGGTATCGCCCTCTATTACGGTGGTCGGTACAAGTTAGCGCAAGATGATCTGCTGGCGTTTTATCAAGACGATCCTAACGATCCTTTCCGCAGCCTTTGGCTCTATCTCGTTGAACGCGAAATGGACGCCGACAAGGCAAAAGTTGCGCTCCAACAGCGCCATGACAAAGCGGTCCGGGACCAATGGGGATGGAATATTGTCGAGTTCTACCTTGGCGACATGAGCGAAAAAACGCTGATGGAACGTCTCAAGGCGGACGCAACGGATAACACCTCGCTCGCTGAACATCTCAGTGAAACCAACTTCTATTTAGGTAAGTACTACCTAAGTCTGGGGGAGAAGGACGACGCGAAAGCGTTGTTCAAACTGGCGGTGGCCAACAACGTTAACAACTTTGTTGAGCACCGATACGCATTGTTGGAACTGGCGCAACTCGGCCAGACACAAGACGATTTATCAGAATCTGACCAGCAATAGCTGACGAATTTTCATTGCCTGAATTTCTGTAAAGTCATCATCTTCTGGATGAGGGCTTTGTTGTTCGTCAAAACTTCTAATTTGAGCCGGTTCACACTTTTTGATGAAAATGACTGAAAGTTTTCACGACGAGTTATGTAGACTGGCCGCCGCAATCTAAGAGGCACGTGTACTACATGACTGATATTCAAACCACTTTTTCTGACCTTGGCCTGAACGCTGACATCCTCGAATCACTGAACGGCATGGGCTACGTTAAGCCATCCCCAATCCAGGCGGAGTGTATTCCTCATCTGCTGGCGGGCCGTGACGTGCTGGGTATGGCGCAGACCGGGAGTGGTAAAACGGCGGCATTCTCGCTGCCCCTGTTACATAACATTGATACTACCGTCCGCGCACCGCAAATCCTGGTGCTGGCACCAACCCGCGAACTCGCTGTTCAGGTTGCTGAAGCCATGACGGAATTCTCCAAACATATGCGCGGCGTGAACGTGGTGGCCCTCTACGGCGGCCAGCGTTATGACGTGCAGCTGCGTGCACTGCGTCAGGGACCACAGGTTGTTGTGGGTACTCCAGGTCGTCTGCTGGACCACCTGAAGCGCGGCACGCTGGATCTCTCTAACCTGCGCGGCCTGGTACTGGACGAAGCAGATGAAATGCTGCGTATGGGCTTCATCGAAGACGTTGAAACCATCATGGCGCAGATTCCGGAAGGCCATCAGACGGCGCTGTTCTCTGCGACCATGCCTGAAGCCATCCGCCGTATTACCAAACGTTTCATGAAAGATCCGCAGGAAGTGCGCATTCAGTCTAGCCTGACTACGCGTCCGGACATTTCACAGTCTTACTGGACTGCTTACGGCCGTAAAACAGACGCGCTGGTGCGTTTCCTGGAAGCGGAAGATTTCGATGCCGCAATCATCTTCGTGCGCACCAAAAATGCCACGCTGGAAGTGGCCGAAGCGCTGGAGCGTAGCGGTTACAACAGTGCAGCACTGAACGGTGACATGAACCAGGCGCTGCGTGAGCAGACGCTGGAGCGTTTGAAAGATGGTCGTCTGGATATCCTGATCGCCACTGACGTTGCGGCTCGCGGCCTCGACGTTGAGCGCATCAGCCTGGTCGTCAACTACGATATCCCTATGGATGCCGAATCTTACGTGCACCGCATCGGTCGTACCGGCCGTGCTGGCCGTGCTGGCCGCGCGCTGCTGTTCGTTGAGAACCGTGAGCGTCGCCTGCTGCGTAACATCGAACGCACCATGAAGCTGACCATTCCAGAAGTTGAGCTGCCAAATGCTGAACTGCTGAGCGAGCGTCGTCTGGCGAAATTCGCGGCTAAAGTACAGCAGCAGCTGGAAAGCAGCGATCTGGATATGTACCGCGCGCTGCTGAGCAAACTGCAGCCGGGCGAAGATCTGGATCTGGAAACGCTGGCCGCTGCGCTGCTGAAAATGGCGCAGGGCGAACGTCCGCTGATTCTGCCACCGGAAGCGCCGCGTCCACCGCGTCGTGAGTTCCGCGAGCGTGATGATCGTCGTGACAGCCGCGCGCCGCGCGACAGCCGCGATGGCGACCGTCCGCGTCGTGAGCGTCGTGACGTCGGTGAAATGCAGCTGTACCGCATTGAAGTCGGCCGTGATGATGGCGTCGAAGTGCGTCACATTGTGGGTGCGATTGCCAACGAAGGCGATATCAGCAGCCGTTACATCGGTAACATCAAGCTGTTCGGTACGCACTCTACCATCGAGCTGCCAAAAGGCATGCCGGGCGAAGTGCTGCAGCACTTTACGCGTACGCGCATCCTGAACAAGCCGATGAACATGCAGCTGCTGGGCGATGCACAGCCAAGCGAGCGCGGTGATCGTCGTCCTGGCGGTCGCGGTGCCGGTGCGCCACGCGGTGCTGAAGGTGGTCGTCGCTTCTCCGAACGTCGTGAAGGCGGCGGTGGACGTTTCAGCCGTGAAGGCGGTCGTGGTCCACGTCGTGAAGACGGTGCTTCAGCACCCCGTCGTCGTGACGCGTAAGCATTAATGATCGAAAAAGGGACGCGCAAGCGTCCCTTTTTTTATGCCTGGCGTGCAGTGAAATCAGGCACCACCGGCGATCAACACCCGTTCGCCGCTCACATAGGCCGCCTCGTCGGAGGCCAAAAACAGCGCCACCTGCGCGACATCCTCTGGTAAACCGAAACGCCCCAGCGGCGTTGCGGCAATCAGACTCGCTTTGACGTCCGGATTCATTTTTTTCGCCGCCAGTAACCCTTCCGTTAAAATAATGCCGGGCGCCAGTGCGTTCACGCGAATGTTGCGCGGCCCCAGTTCACGCGCCAGGCCCTGCGTCAGGGTATCAATGGCGCCTTTGGTCGCCGCCCATAGCACCGAACCGGGCGTACTCTGCTGACTGTAAAGCGCGCTGAGGTTGATGATGACGCCGCCCTGCGGCGGAAAGTGCTTAGCCGCCTGCTGGCAGACCAGCAGCGTGCCCAGCACATTGACATTGAGCTGCTGCTGCATCTCCGGCAGGGTGAGTTGATCAAAAGCACCATGATGGAAAAGTCCGGCGTTGTTGACCACGATATCGGGTCGGCCAAACTGCTCAATGCTGCGCGCGAACAGGCGCTCTACGTCACCCGCGCGCGTGACATCAGCCTGCACGGCAATGGCATCGCTGCCCAGCGCACAGATGTCAGTTACCACGTCAGCGGCACCCGCCTCGTCCTGACAATAATTCACTATCACGCGGGCACCGGCCGCCGCGAAAGTCATGGCAATCGCAGCGCCAATGCCTTTCGAGGCGCCCGTCACCAACGCAATCTTACCTTCAAGTGCTTTCATCACGTCTCTCCACCTGAGCTGTCGGGAGCATAAAGCATGCGCTGTCCCGGCGGGCTGGCGGTAGCGCAATCCTGCAAGCTTTTTGCACAATCCTGCAAATGTCGCACCGCCCCTCTGGCGTAAAACGTGCGTTAAGCGAGAATAGCGTCACCGTTGTTTTTACCCTTCTGGAGCGACGTCACCATGATTCATCACGCACAGTGGCAGCAGCTGGTGGCCATGATCGATCGCCACGCGGCGACCGATGGACGCCATCGTAGCGCGATTGATTTTCTCTCGTTTGGCCGCAGCGCAACGCCCACGTCGTTGGCGCATATCACCACGTGGGCAAGCTTTGCGTTGGTGGCGCAGGGGAAAAAATCCTTGCGCATGGGCGATGACATACTGCATTACGGACCCGGTGATCTGCTGTTGGTGACGCTGGATATGGCGGTGCAATCCTGCGTGGTTGAGGCCACACCTGAGAAACCCAATTTGGGCGTGGGGATCGCCATTGATGAAGTCCGTCTGATGCGCTATCTGGAGCACTTTCCCGTGGCGCAGCTCGGTGCCACGGGCACCAGTCAACGCGGTATTACCGTACACAGCGTGGCGCCGACGCTGGTGGATGCGGTCATCAGGCTGGTGCAATTGCTGGATCAGCCGCAGGATATCCCCGCCATCGCGCCGCTGATTGAACAGGAGATTTTCTATCGGCTGCTCACGGGGCCAGAAGGGCCGCGTATTCTTAACATGGCGCTGAATGAGCGGCCCGGCAACAAAGTGGCCCGCGCGGCGCGCTGGCTGCAAGAAAATTTTCAGCAGCCGCTCAAAATGGATCAGCTGGCCAGTACCGTCGGCATGAGCATCTCTTCGCTGCATCATCACTTTAAAGCGGTCACCGCCATGACGCCGATGCAGTATCAAAAACAGCTGCGGCTGAATGAAGCCCGGCGGCTAATGGTGATGGAGCAGTTGGATGCCGGCACGGCGGGCTATCGGGTCGGTTACCAGAGTGCGTCACAGTTCAGCCGCGAATACAGCCGCTTTTGGGGGAGCTCACCGGCGCGGGACGTAAGGCGTGTGTCTGCGGGGCAGGCGCAACGCCCGTCCCCGCAGCATGATTTACAGTGAGCGCGCGGCTTCCATGGCCAGGGCGAACGAACGCAGGCGCGCTTGAGGATCGAAGATCTGGCCGTTAACCATGATCTCATCCGCCTGCGTTTCACGCTGCAGCGCGGCCAGGCCCTGACGCACTTTATCAATGTCACCCACGACCGACATGCTCAGCGCCTGCTGCACGCCATACTGCTCGGAAGGCGACCACAGCGCATCCATTTTCTCCACGGGCGCAGGCAGTGGCCCGGGTTTACCGCGGCGAAGATTAATAAACTGCTGCTGCATGGAGGTAAACAGGAAACGTGCGTCGCGCTCGGTGTCTGCCGCCACCACGTTCACGCAGACCATGGCATACGGTTTATCGAGGCGCGCCGACGGTTTAAATTTCTCACGGTACAGATGCAGCGCCTGGAACAGCAGATCGGGCGCGAAATGGGAGGCAAAGGCAAACGGCAGGCCCATTTGTGCCGCCAGCTGGGCGCTGTAGAGGCTGGAACCCAGCAGCCATACGGGAATGTTCGATCCCAAACCGGGCACCGGTTGCACCGGTGGACAGTCGTTTTCCTGCGCGTCAAACCAGCGGATCAGTTCGGCAACATCCTCGGGGAAGGTATCGGCCTGAATGCCAGAGACGTTACGGCGCAGCGCCATCATGGTGCGCTGATCGGAGCCGGGCGCGCGGCCCAATCCGAGGTCGATGCGGCCAGGATAAAGGGCATCCAGCGTACCGAACTGTTCGGCGATCACCAGCGGGGCATGGTTGGGCAGCATAATGCCGCCAGAGCCCAGGCGCAGCGTTTGGGTATTCGCCGCCAGATAGCCAATCAGCACCGCCGTTGCCGCACTGGCAATGCCGGTCATATTGTGGTGCTCGGCAAGCCAATAGCGATGAAAATCCAGCGTTTCCGCCTGGCGTGCCAGCGCCAGCGAATTGTGGAACGCATCGCGCGGCGTTGATCCTTGCGGGACAGGAGCCAGATCCAGCACGGACAGGCGAACAGTTTTTTTCTCAGACATGGGGCACTCCAGGGATGAACGGCGCAGATGTACCGCATCTGCGCAGACCAGTATTACTTATCACTGCCCATATTAAAACTGCTAATAAAGGCAGGAATATAGCCGGAATGTGCCTTTATTCGCTGCACTCCCGTATCGACTGATCCATGCCCTTCGCGAATGCGCACCGTTTTGCACCGCGCTGTTTACTGCGGGCAACCCGCGAGGCTTACTGGCGGTGAAGCACGTCCGTAACCAGGCCAGACAGCGCAGATTTTGCGCGCGCCTTGACCAGACGACCTGATCGCGTCAGAGACGATAGATAAAATTTTCTCAAGCAAAAATTGGCGACGTTTACGCGCAGATACCGCCTTATCGCCGAAAAAGAGCGATAAATCATTCCATTACTTCCTGCCTTAGCGCGGATGTGAAGCAGAAAACCCGGCTGCAATAACTCCTAAACTGGCAATTTCGTCATACTTTGATGCAAGGTGAGTTAGACTTTCAGCAAGGGCGCGCCCCGCGAGTGAGATTATCGAGCTCAATCTGCGCGGTCGCCCGAGCCTTTCGTCTCACGCCACGTATCTGTCGCGATGAAGCGAATGCATAATTGCGGATGGCGCGCCACAACGTTGAGGCCGATCAAGGTCAGGAACGTGATGGATGCCATTGAACTTGACGCCATGCCTGGAACCTTTCGCAGGGGATTGCAGCGGCTTGCTGGCTGCATAAAGGCTGGAATGACACAGAACGCGAAGGCCGCTGTGGCGCGCGCGGAGAACTCATGTTGATTCGTACTGAAATTGGTGTGGATGCGGCGGGCATCGACAGTTTATTAAAGCGCAGTTTCGCGACCGCAGCCGAAGCGGAGCTGGTGCAACAGCTGCGTGAAGATGGCCTGCTCACGCTGGGCGTGGTGGCAACGGACGATGAAGGGCAAGTGTTAGGCTATGCCGCCTTCAGTCCAGTAACGCTGCAAGGTGAGGACCGCAACTGGGTTGCGCTGGCGCCGCTGGCGGTGGATGCGTCGGTGCGAAACCAGGGCATTGCCAAACGGCTGGTTTACGAGGGGCTCGACGCGTTGAATGAGTTTGGATACAGCGCGGTCGTGGTGCTGGGCGAGCCGGCCTTTTTTAGCCCGCTAGGTTTTGTTCCTGCGGCAGGTCACGGATTGCACTGTCGCTGGTCGGGCAGCGAAGCGGCATTTCAGGTTTACAAGCTGGCGGACGATGCCTTTGTCGGCGCAGAAGGGCTCATTGATTTCGCCCCGCCGTTTACGCGCTTTGACTAAACCATCCGTGCAAGCAGGGCGGCTGTTGGGCCACCAGCAGCAGCTTCTGCGGGCGGCTCAACTGCTTGACCTGATACTCAAGACGTGAGGCGGCGGCGCGGTCGCCCGCTTCGCAGTGATACACCAATGTCAGCGGCCCTTTGCCGCGCAGCGCGCGCGCGCCGCGGCCGGCCGCGTGCTGGTGCAGCCGTCGTTGAACGTCGGTGGTGATACCGGTATAAAGCATACCCGCCGCAGTTTGCAGCATATACAGTTGCCAGCGTTGTGCCATACAGCTTCCCCTATCATGACGGCGGGCAGTGTAACGCGCTTAACGCGCTGTCGCTAATATTCACAGGGAGTTTTACCGGTGTCCGATCGCGAACATTTGATGCGCTACCTTAAAAAGCAGCATGTACTGTCGGTATGCACCGGCTCGGGCGAGGATCTTTGGTGCGCCAACTGTTATTACGTGTTCAACGAAGCGCGCATGGCTTTTTGGCTGATGACCGAGGCCGACACGCGCCACGGCCAGCTGATGCAGACGCAGGCGCGCGTCGCCGGCACCATCAGTGGTCAGCCCAAAACCGTGCTGTTAATCAAAGGCGTACAGTACAGTGGCCGCATTCATCGTCTGAGTGAGGCGCGCGAGGCGGAAGCCCTGCTGGCGTACCAAAAGCGCTTCCCGGTGGCGAAAAAAGTTATCGCACCGCTGTGGGAAATTGCGTTAGATGAATTGAAGATGACGGATAATGCGCTGGGTTTCGGTCACAAAATTGTCTGGCGGCGTGAGGAGCAGGGGCACCGCTAGGGTGCCCACAGCATGGCGGCAATCAGGCGGCGCTAAGAATGCGCAGCGATTCCCGATTGAACGCAGGCAGGTCGTCTGGCGTACGGCTGGTGACCAGCTTGTCGTCATCGACGACCACTTCTTTATCGTAGAAGTCCGCCCCGGCGTTGCGCAGATCGATCGCAATGGCTTTCACGCAGGTCATCTTGCGGCCGCGTACGCCATTGGCGCTGATCAGCAGCTGCGGCCCGTGGCAGATGGCGAAGATAGGCTTGCCGCTGGCCACAAACTCTTTGGTGAAGTTCACAAAGCGATCGTCACCGCGCAGTGCGTCAGGTGAATGACCGCCGGGCAGCAGCAGGGCGTCGAACTCCGCTGCGCTGACGTGATCGATATCTTTGTCGATCTTCACTTCCGCTTTGCCCTGTTTCCCCTTGACCGTTTTGCCCGCTTGCATCTCAATGGTGACCACTTCGTGGCCGGCTTTAGCGTAGGCCTCGGCGGGCGAGGTAAACTCTGAGTCCTCAAAATCATCGGTAATCAGTACCGCTATCTTCTTGCTCATGGGGTCCTCCTTGCTTGGGGTAACATGTTTACCCTTACAAGCCTGGTCGAGGTCACGCAGAAAGCAAGCCAGTCGGCGCCAGCGCCATGACTCTCGGAATTTTTACCGCGGTGCTTGTTGGGGCGGTCGTATCCACCAGAGGGTTTGATTGCGGCTGCCGCGCCACGGTAGCGTCGAGGTTTTCTCCGCCTCAATAAAACGCCCGTCAATCAACACATCCAGTTCCGCCACCACGGCACGCTGGGCGGCGTTGAGCGCCGCCATGTCATAGCCGGTCCACAGCCAAATGTCTTTATCAGGGCACGCTTGCCGCACGCGCTTCACCAGCCGACGGATATGCGGCACGTTGTGCGGATGCAGCGGGTCGCCGCCGCTCAGCGACAATCCCTGACGCGGAATGCGCGCATCATTGAGATCGGCCAGCAGCTGCTCCTCCATCGCCACCGTAAAGGGCACGCCGGAATCCAGCCGCCAGGTGCGCTGGTTGTAGCAGCCACGACACTGGTGCTCACAGCCCGCCACAAACAGCGTACAGCGCGTGCCGGGGCCGTTGACCACATCCACCGGGTAATAGCCGTGAATGCGCATCATTCCAGCGGCCCACTGGCGAGGTGCTTCACGCGCCGCTGCACTTCGGCCTGTTTTCCGGCGTTGAAGGGACGCGCGTCGGGACTGCCAAGATAGCCGCACACGCGGCGCGTTACCGACACGCGCGCCGGATCGTGATTGCCGCAGTGCGGGCAGGTAAAGCCTTTGCTGGTGCAGCTGAACTCGCCGGTAAAGCCACAGGCGTAGCACTCATCAATAGGCGTATTGGTGCCGTAATAGGGGACGCGGTCATAGCTGTAGTCCCACACGTCCTCCAGCGCCCGCAGGTTGTGCTGCATGTTGGGGTATTCACCGTAGCAGATGAAACCGCCGCTGGTGAGCGGTGGATAGGGCGCTTCAAAGTCAATTTTCTCATAGGGATTGACCTTTTTTGCAACGTCCAGATGAAAGCTGTTGGTGTAGTAGCCTTTATCGGTCACGCCGGGCACAACGCCAAACGTCGCCGCATCAAGGCGACAAAACCGATCGCACAGGTTTTCGCTGGGGGTGCTGTAGAGGCTAAATCCATAGCCGGTTTCCGCTTTCCACTCATCAACGGCGCGGCGCAGGTGACGCACGATCGCCACGCCTTTCGCCTGCAGCATCGGCGAATCAAACGGATGCGCTGGCTGGGCGCTAAGGGCCAACAGCGTTTCATGCAGCCCAATGAAACCGAGCGAAATCGAGGCGCGACCCTGTCGGAAAATCCCGCCTATTTCATCGTCCGCATTGAGGCGCACGCCGCAGGCGCCCGCCATGTAGAGAATGGGCGCGACGCGCGCAGGCGTTTTTTCCAGCCGGGCAATGCGCGTCATCAGCGCCCGCTTTGCCAGCGCCAGCCGCGTATCCAGCAGGGACCAGAAGCGCGCTTCATCGCCCCCTGCCTCCAGGGCAATGCGCGGCAAGTTGAGGCTGACGACGCCCAGATTGCAGCGCCCGTCGTGCACCGCTTCGCCACTCTCCTCGTAAAGATCGAGAAAACTGCGGCAGCCCATCGGCGTTTTGAACGAGCCGGTGACAGCCACCACCTGATCATAATTGAGAATATCGGGATACATGCGCTGACTGGCGCAGCGCAACGCCAGCTGTTTAATGTCGTAGTTCACGTCGCCCGGACGCCGGTTAACGCCCTCGCGAATGGCAAAAACCAATTTAGGAAACACGGCGGTTCGGTGGTTTTTCCCCAAGCCCGCCAGGCGATTACGCAGGATCGACTGCTGGATAAGTCGCGCCGCCCAGCTGGTGCCCAAGCCAAAACCAAAGGTGACAAACGGCGTCTGTCCGTTGGCGGTGTGCAGCGTATTCACTTCGTACTCCAGCGACTGAAAGGCGTCGTAGCACGCTTTTTCGGTATGCGCCCGCGCCCACGCTTCCGCCGCCGGGATCTGCCAGCGCTGCGCCTCGGCGAGGGCTTTTTCGTAACTTGCCATCACGTAGGGGGCCAGCACTTCATCAAGGCGATCCAGCGTGGTACCGCCGTAAATATGGCTGGCAACCTGAGCGATGATTTGCGCCGTGACGGCGGTCGCCGTGGCAATGGATTTCGGCGGTTCGATCTCGGCATTGCCCATCCTGAATCCCTTGCTCAGCATGCCGCGCAGATCGATCAGCATGCAGTTGAACATGGGAAAAAACGGGGCGTAGTCGAGGTCGTGATAATGGATCTCACCGCGCTGGTGGGCCTGCATAATGTCGGGGGGCAGCATCTGCTGCGCGTAGTGCTTGGCCACAATGCCCGCCAGCAGATCGCGCTGTGTGGGGATCACTTTCCCGTCTTTGTTGGCGTTCTCGTGCATCAGCGCCACGTCGGTTTGCTCGACCAGTCCGCGAATGGCGTGGTGCAGCGCGCTGCGCGCTTCCCGGGCGCGATCGCGGTCGTGTCGGTATTCAATATAGCGGCGCGCCAGCTGGGGCCAACGGCTTTGCATCAGCACCTCTTCCACCGCGCACTGAATATCGTGGATATCTACGCTTGGCTGTCCTGCAAAACGCGCGGTGACGCGGGCCGCCACCTCGGCGCACCCGTCGGCATCGGCAATGTTTGCCGCCGTGGCCGCTGCCATCACCGCCGCTTCAATGCGTCGCGCATCAAACGCGACGCGGCTGCCATCCCGCTTTGTCACTACCGGTGTCATACCGTCCTCGTTTCTATATGTTGTGTTGCTGAGGATTGTAAGCGCTACATATTGCGTTTTGTTGGGAATTAATCGTCGGTGTTTTGATATGCCGCAAGGAAGGTATCAACAGAGCGAAGGGGCGAAAGAGAAGGGGAATAAAGGGGGAAAGAATCAACGGCGGCGCGCGCCAGATCGTCAGCCGCGCCGCCTTCGTCGTGGCGTTAACGACGAACGGCAATTGCCTCGATTTCAATTTTTACATCTTTCGGCAGCCGCGCCACTTCGACACAGGAGCGCGCTGGGAAGCTGGCCTGATGCTCGGTGAAAAACGCTTCGTAGGCCGCATTTACGGTAGCGAAGTCGTTGAGATCTTTCACGAACACGGTGGTTTTCACAATATCGCCCACTTTCAGGCCCGCCGCTTCAATGATGGCCTTAACGTTTTCCAGCGACTGGCGCGCCTGTGCGGCTACGTCGTCCGCTACGGTGCCCGTGGCCGGATCAACGGGGATCTGACCGGAGGTGATGATCATGCTGCCCAGATCCACGCCCTGAACGTAAGGGCCAATCGCGGCGGGTGCGTGTGTGGTGCTGATTTCGCGAGACATGCTTTCTCCTTAAAATGCGCGGCAAACGGCGGTTTACCGCAAAATGGTCGCCACATTATAGAGGCGAGGGCGTGCATTACCAGTGACCAAGCACCACGTGGCGCGCGAAGGTCTTCTCACAATATTTGCAGGTGAGCTGTACGTCGTCCGCGCGCTGGCGCACGGCAAAACTGGAAAACACCGGCTCGCTGCGGCTGATGCAGTTGCTGTTGGGGCAGGTCAGAACGCGCTCGATACGCTCCGGCAGCGTGGGAGCGATCTTGGCCACCACGTCGTAGTTATCAATGCGGTTCACCGTCGCCAGCGGGGCATAGACAGCCAGCTGGTTGATCTGATCGTCGGTGAGGAACGTATTTTCAATCTTGATCAGATCCTTGCGGCCCATCTCGCCGGAAGGCAAATTCAATCCAATCGTGATGCGCTGATCCGTTTCGGTAAGGCGGAACAGGGACAGCAGTTTAAAGCCGACCTGTGCCGGGATGTGGTCGATCACGGTGCCGCGCTTGATGGCTTCAACCTGTAGTTTATTGTCATGCGTCATGATGAGGGCTCCTTACAGTACCAGTTCGCGATTCAGGACCAGCGCCAGCAGCGCCTGACGAGCATAAATACCGTTGCCCGCCTGCTGGAAGTACCAGGCGTGCGGCGTGCTGTCGACATCGGTGGTGATCTCATCCACGCGCGGCAGGGGATGCAGCACCTTCATGTTTGCGCGTGCGCCAGCCAGGTCGGCGGCGCGCAGAATAAACTGCGCTTTGACGTTGGCGTACTCTGAAGGATCGAGACGCTCTTTTTGCACGCGGGTCATATACAGAATATCCAGTTCTGGCATCACTTCTTCAATGCTGCTGTGTCGCGACCAGACCAGCTGGCGCTCATCGAGCATGTCCGTGATGTAGCCCGGCATGGCCAGCGCATCCGGCGCGATAAAGTAGAAGCGGTTACCGCTGAACTTGGCCAGCGCCTGCGTCAGCGAATGCACGGTACGGCCATATTTTAAATCGCCTACCATCGCTACGTTGAGGTTGTCGAGGCGCCCCTGCGTTTCATGCAGCGTGAAGAGATCCAGCAGCGTCTGCGTCGGATGCTGGTTCGCGCCGTCGCCAGCGTTGAGGATCGGCACGCCGCCGGAAAACTCCGTGGCGAGGCGCGCGGCGCCTTCCTGCGGATGGCGCATCACAATGGCGTCAACGTAGGTGCCAATCACCGAAACGGTATCCGCCAGCGTCTCACCTTTTTTGCCTAAAGACGTATTGCCGCCGTCGGCAAATCCCACCACGGATGCGCCCAGGCGGTGCATCGCCGTCTCAAACGAGAGACGCGTGCGGGTTGACGCTTCAAAAAAGCAGCTGGCGATCACTTTGTGCTTCAACAGCTCCGGCTGCGGCTGGGCTTTTAACTGGGCTGCGGTGTGCAGCACCTGTTCCAGCTCGTCGCGGTTGAGATCGTTGATGGAAATAATATGTCGATGATAAAGCGGATTAGCCATAATTCTCTCCTGGGCGCTGCCGGCTAGCGGACAAAAAAAAGCCCCTGCTTAAGGGGCTTGTTTTGCGATCGGGGATGACGGAAAGAAACGGGCGCGTCGCCTGCGTTCAGGCGAGGGAGAGCGGCAAATTGTGCGCTGCGCTGTAGCATGTTTCCTCCGGCAAATTGTGGCGCATTATACGCGCTCAACGCAGGCGGGCAAGGAGAAATCGCGCGCGGCGTAATCGTTTGCGCTGCGCAAAGGAGCGCCGCCGTCCGTTACGGCGTGCCCAGCGTGGCGACCATCACCGCCTTGATCGTATGCATGCGGTTTTCCGCCTGATCGAAAACGATGCTGTGCGGCGATTCGAACACCGCGTCGCTCACTTCCATGCCGTCGTGCAGACCATACTGCTCCGCCATTTGGCGGCCCAGCACCGTTTGATCGTCATGGAAAGCGGGCAGGCAGTGCAGGAACTTCACCTGCGGATTGCCGGTCAGCGCCAGCATGGCGTGGTTAACCTGATAGGCCCGCAGCAGCGCGATACGCTCTTCCCACACCGCTTTGTCCTCACCCATTGAGACCCAAACATCGGTATAGATGAAATCGGCCCCCTGCACGCCCTCCGCAATCTCTTCGGTGAGGGTGATCTTGCCGCCGGTTTGCTGCGCCGCCGCGCGGCAGGTTTCGACCAGCTGCGCCTCCGGCCAGCAGCTTTGCGGCGCCACAAGGCGCAAATCCAGTCCGACCAACGCGGCGGCTTCCAGCATGGTATTACCCATGTTGTTGCGCGCATCGCCCACGTAGACCAGCGTCATTTCACGCAGGGATTTTCCCGGTAAATGCTCCTGCATGGTGAGCAGGTCAGCCAGCAGTTGGGTGGGATGGAACTCGGTGGTTAAGCCGTTCCACACCGGCACGCCGGCATGTTCTGCCAGCGTCTCCACCAGTGCCTGACCGTAGCCGCGATACTGAATACCGTCATACAGGCGGCCCAGTACGCGCGCGGTGTCTTTGATCGACTCTTTATGGCCAATCTGGCTGCCGCTTGGGCCAAGGTAGGTTACGTTGGCACCCTGATCGTAAGCGGCAACTTCGAAAGAGCATCGGGTGCGAGTCGAGTCTTTTTCGAAGATGAGCGCGATGTTTTTGCCTTTCAGGTGCTGGGTTTCGGTGCCGTTTTTCCTGGCGCGTTTTAATTCACCGGCCAGATGCAACAAATGTGCGATTTCCGCTGGCGTGAAATCCAGCAATCTCAGGAAATGTCTCGAATTAAGCTGACGCATGGCGCGCTCCAGATGTGATGTTAAGTGAATTAAAATTCAATTTAACGGTATGAATATTCATTTTCAACCCTAGTGATAATAAACTTTGTGTTTTGTGTAGTGGCGCGCGGGGCAGTATGGGAAAATACTGGCATTGATAGCCCATTATTTGAGGACCCGACCATGGCATACGAAGCATTGCTGGAAGAGCAGCGCGAAGAAACACGCCTGATCATCGAAGAACTGCTGGAAGACGGCAGCGATCCGGACGCGCTGTACACCATCGAACACCACCTTTCCTGTAATAACTTTGACTCGCTGGAAAAGGTGGCGGTTGAGGCATTCAAGCTGGGTTATGAAGTCAGTGAGCCGGAAGAGCTGGAGCTGGAAGAGGGCGGCACCGTCATGTGCGTCGATATCCTGAGCGAAGGCGCACTGAAGGCCGAGCTGATTGATGCGCAAGTTGAGCAGCTGGTGAATCTGGCTGGTAAATTCAATGTGGATTACGACGGTTGGGGCACCTACTTTGAAGATCCGGACGCGCAAGACGACGATGAAGACGACGACGGCGACCTCATCGACGACGAAGACGATACCGGCGTCCGTCACTGAGTTCTGAGGGACGGCGCTCGCCGTCCTGCATTTCCTTTCTCCGCAAGCAAGAACGCCCATGAATTACGCTGCACTGTTAGAACCCATCCACCATTTTTTGCATTGCCGCACGCCCCAGGCGTGGATTGACGAGGCGCGCAAGCCGGAAAACCTGACGCTACTGCTGACCGACCATCTGGTGTGCGAACTGAAAGCGGCGCAAACGGCCGTGTTGATCATTCGTAAATACGTCGCGGACAAACCCAGCGGCGAGGCGATTTTAACCTGGCTAAAGCCGTACGAAGATTTTATCTACCGCGAGCAGCCGGACAGCAATTTTATCTCTGCCCATAAGCATCTCAGCAAAAGCATTATCGTGCGCAACGCGCTGCCGTGGGCTGACGATCTGGTGGAGATGATGGTGCTGCTGATTAAAGAGGAGCTGCACCATTTTTATCAGGTGTGGGAAATCATGCAGGCGCGCGGATTGCCGTACCGTAAAATTACCGCCAGCCGCTATGCCAAAGGGCTGATCCGGGAGATCAGCACGTTTGAGCCGGATGCGCTGGTGGATAAGCTGATTTGCGGTGCCTATATCGAAGCGCGTTCGTGTGAACGCTTTGCCAGCCTGGCGCCGTTCCTTGATGAACCGCTGCAGAAGTTTTATCTCTCGCTGCTGCGTTCCGAAGCGCGCCACTATCAGGATTACCTGACGCTGGCGCAGCAGATCTCCGCCAAAGACATTACGCCACGCGTGCAGGCGATCGGGGCGGCAGAAGCGCGGTTAATCCGCGAGCCAGACACGGCGCTGCGTTTCCACAGCGGCGTCCCGGTGGTTTAACCCGGCGCTTACAGCGCTTTTAGCATGCGCACTTCACAATCGCCGTGGCCGGTGCAGCCCATCGCATGGTCAATGCGCGTGAATCCCAGCGATTCATAGAGCGTGATAGCGCGGCTCAGGCTGCCGGTGGTTTCCAGATAGCAGCGTGCAAAACCCTGCTGACGCGCGAAGTCCAGCGCGCGCAGGGCAAGCTCACGCGCCAGCCCCAGTCCGCGCACCTGCGGCAGAAAATACATTTTTTGCAGTTCACAGACGTCCGGCGCGCCGCAGGCAAGGGGCGCGATCCCGCCGCCACCGACCACCGTGCCGCCCTGTTCCACAATCCAGTAAGCGCTGTTCGGCTGGCTGTAAAGCGCAAACAGCCGATCGAGCTGGGGATCGGAGACGGTGTAGCCTTTGTCGGCAGTCAGGCCAAATTCGGCGGACACATCGCGAATGACCTTGGCAATCAGCGGGTTATCGGCAGCCGTAATGGGCCGAAGCTGCAAATCGCGTGGCATGAGGGTACGCATGGTAAATTTCCGGTGTAAAAAAGCCGGGCAGTGCCCGGCTTGGTTAAGCAGGTCGACGTCAGCGCTTACAATGCCGCAATCACGCCCTGCTGTTCAATCAGTTTTGCTTTCGACTGCTCAAGCTCCACCACGCGATCGCGCTCTTTGGCCACCACCGCTTCCGGTGCGCGTGCCACAAAGCCTTCGTTCGCCAGCTTGACCTGAATTTTCTCGATCTCGATGTCCAGCTTCGCCAGCTCTTTAGCCAGACGCTCCAGTTCGGCTTCTTTGTTGACCAGATCGGCCATCGGGATCAGCAGCTCCGCGCCTTCAACAATCTTCGTGACCGACACCGGACCTTTCTCGCCCGCAGGCAGAATGGTCAGGCTCTCCAGACGCGCAAGGCGCGACAGGAAGTTGCGGTTCTCCTCAACGCGACGCTGCGCGGCCGGCGAGCAGTCACGCAGCAGCACATCCAGCGGCTTGGCGGGCGAGATGTTCATTTCGGCGCGGATGTTACGCACCGCAATGATCGCCTGCTTCATCCACTCGATATCTGCCTGCGCGGCGGCATCTTCTTTCGCGGCGTCAAACTGCGGGAACGGCTGCAGCATGATGGTGTCGTCGCTGATGTTTTTCAGCACTTTCACGCGCTGCCAGATGGTTTCCGTGATAAACGGAATGATCGGGTGCGCCAGACGCAGCAACGCTTCCAGCACGCTTACCAGCGTATGGCGCGTGCCGCGCAGCTCCGCGTCACTGCCGTTGTTCATCACCGGCTTGGTCAGCTCCAGATACCAGTCACAGAACTGGTTCCAGGTAAAGTCGTACAGAATGTTAGCAGCGATATCAAAGCGATAGCTGTCGAGCGCCTCGCGGTAGGCTTTAACCGTGCCGTTGAATTCCGTGAGGATCCAGCGGTCGGCCAGCGACAGCTTCATCTCGCCGCCGTTCTGGCCGCAATCTTGCTCTTCAGTGTTCATCAGCACAAAGCGGCTGGCATTCCACAGCTTGTTACAGAAGTTGCGATAGCCTTCCAGACGCTTCATATCCCAGTTGATGTCGCGACCGGTAGAAGCCAGCGCCGCCAGCGTGAAGCGCAGCGCGTCGGTGCCAGAAGGCACGATGCCGTCCGGGAATTGCTTCTCGGTGCGCTTGCGGATTTTTTCCGCCAGCTGCGGCTGCATCATGTTACCGGTGCGCTTCTCCAGCAGATCTTCCAGCGAAATGCCGTCGACCATATCCAGCGGATCGATGACGTTACCCTTGGATTTTGACATCTTCTGGCCTTCTTCATCGCGAATCAAACCGGTCATATAGACGGTTTTGAACGGCACCTGCGGCTTACCGTTTTCATCTTTAATGAAGTGCATGGTCAGCATGATCATGCGGGCGATCCAGAAGAAGATAATGTCGAAGCCACTTACCAGCACGCTGGTGGGGTGGAAGGTGCGCAGCGCCTCGGTGTTCTCCGGCCAGCCCAGCGTGGAGAACGTCCACAGGCCAGATGAGAACCAGGTATCCAGTACGTCGTCGTCCTGGCGCAGCGTGACGTCAGCGGCGAGGTGATTTTCCTGACGCACTTCCTCTTCGCTACGGCCTACATACACATTGCCTGCTTCGTCGTACCAGGCCGGAATGCGGTGTCCCCACCACAGCTGGCGCGAAATACACCAGTCCTGAATATCGCGCATCCAGGAGAAGTACATGTTTTCGTACTGCTTCGGCACAAATTGGATATCGCCGTTTTCCACCGCTTCCACCGCCACTTTCGCCAGCGGGGCGGTGCGCACGTACCATTGGTCCGTCAGCATCGGTTCAATGACCACGCCGCCGCGATCGCCGTAAGGCACGGTCAGATCGTGCGGTTTGATCTCCTCCAGCAAGCCCAGTTCTTCTACCGCGGCGACAATCGCTTTACGCGCGGCAAAGCGCTCCAGCTTCTGGAACGCGGCTGGGATGTCATCGGCGCAGACGCTGCTCGCTTCACCGTTGGTGTCGAACACTTCCGCGCGCTCGCGGATATCGCCATCAAAGGTCAGGATATTGATCATCGGCAGCTTGTGGCGGCGTCCCACTTCATAGTCATTGAAGTCGTGTGCGGGGGTGATCTTCACGCAGCCGGTGCCTTTTTCCATGTCGGCGTGTTCATCGCCAACGATCGGAATGCGGCGATTCACCAGCGGCAGGATCACCTCTTTGCCGATCAGATCTTTGTAGCGCGGATCTTCCGGGTTCACCGCCACGCCGGTATCGCCCAGCAGGGTTTCCGGACGGGTGGTGGCGACCACCAGATAATCGTGGCCTTCGGCGGTTTTCACGCCATCGGCCAGCGGATAGCGAATATGCCACATCGAGCCTTTGCTCTCGCGGTTTTCCACTTCCAGATCGGAGATCGCCGTGCGCAACTTGGGATCCCAGTTTACCAGGCGCTTGCCGCGGTAAATCAGGTTCTCTTTGTAAAGACGGACAAACACTTCGCGCACCGCGTTAGACAGGCCGTCATCCATGGTAAAGCGCTCGCGCTCCCAGTCTACCGAGTTGCCGAGACGGCGCATCTGGCGGGTAATCGTGCCGCCTGATTCCGCTTTCCACTGCCAGATTTTGTCGATGAACGCCTCACGGCCATAATCCTGGCGCGTTTTGCCTTCTTCTGCGGCGATCTTGCGTTCAACCACCATCTGCGTGGCGATGCCCGCGTGGTCGGTGCCCGCCTGCCACAGGGTATTTTTCCCCTGCATACGCTGATAGCGAATCAGGGTATCCATGATGGTTTGCTGGAAGGCGTGACCCATATGCAAGCTGCCGGTGACGTTCGGCGGCGGGATCATGATGCAAAAGCTTTCCTGGCTGGTGTCGCCATTCGGTTTGAAGTAGCCCTGCTGTTCCCAGTGCTCGTAGAGCGGCTGCTCGATATCTTGCGGGTTATATGTCTTTTCCATGTCTGCTATGTCGTTTGCGGCGGCGGAGGCGTCGCCGTATTCAATTGGAAACCAACGCTGCGATACGCTTTGTAGCGGTCGCGCGCCAGTTGTTTCAGGGATTCTTCGTAAGGAACGAAGTCTATCACTTCATGGAAACCAGTAGCAAAATCTGCGAAGTGGGGCAGCAGACTGATCAGCAGATCGCGCGGCGCGCTGCCGCGACGCTGCGGCCAGGCCAGCTCCACCGGGGCGCCGTAGCGCGGGCCTTCGCCCGCCAGATTATGCGGCACAAAGGCGTTAGCCGGACGCTGCCACAGTGCTTCATCAAGGCGGTTGGCCTGCGCTTCATCTTCGCAGGCGATCAAAATGCGTTTGCCTTCACGCCAGCGCGTTTCCGCTAAATCGCATACCAGCGCCTCAATGGCCGTTAAGCCGTCGCTGGCGCTCGCCGATTCCATGACGTAGAACGTGGCATTTTTCATGGCTGAGTGGTTTCCATCAATGACAGTGGGGCGCATTGTGCGCCCCATGAGTACGTGTGTCTATTTTGAACGGTGATTAATCGTCGCCGTTCAGGCCCGCGCGGTTCAACAGGAACTGCGACAGCAGCGGTACCGGACGACCAGTTGCGCCTTTGGCTTTGCCGGAGCGCCAGGCGGTGCCCGCGATGTCCAGGTGCGCCCAGTTGTACTTGCGCGCGAAGCGTGCCAGGAAGCACGCGGCGGTGATGGCGCCACCGGGACGGCCGCCGATATTCGCCATATCGGCGAAGTTCGACTCCAGCTGCTCCTGATATTCATCGGCCATCGGCAGGCGCCAGGCGCGATCGCCAGACTGCTCAGAGGCGCTGATCAGCTCGTGCGCCAGCGGATTGTGGTTAGAGAGCAAGCCGCTCACGTGATGACCCAGCGCAATCACGCAGGCACCGGTCAGCGTCGCAACGTCAATCACCACTTCCGGCTCGAAGCGCTCAACGTACGTCAGCGCGTCGCACAGCACCAAACGGCCTTCGGCATCGGTATTCAGCACTTCCACGGTTTGCCCGGACATAGTGGTCAGTACGTCGCCCGGACGCATCGCGCGGCCATCCGGCATGTTTTCGCAGCCCACCAGTACGCCCACCACGTTGAGCGGCAGATTCAACTCCGCCACCATACGCATGACGCCGTACACCGAGGCGGCGCCGCACATGTCGTACTTCATCTCATCCATGCTTTCCGCCGGCTTAATCGAGATGCCGCCGGAATCGAAGGTCAGGCCTTTGCCGACCAGCACAATCGGGCGCGCTTCCGGATCGCTGCTGCCTTTGTACTCAATCACCGACATCAGCGATTCATTGTGCGAACCGGCGCCTACCGCCAGGTAAGCGTTCATGCCCAGCTCTTTCATTTGCTGTTCGCCAATTACGCGCGTCGTCACGCTTTTGCTATAGGCATCGGCGAGCTGACGCGCCTGCGAGGCGAGGTAAGCGGCGTTACAGATATTTGGCGGCATGTTGCCGAGATCTTTTGCGGCTTTAACCCCAGCGGCCACCGCGAGGCCGTGCTGGATGGCGCGCTCGCCGCTGGTCAGCTCACGGCGCGTCGGCACGTTGAACACCAGCTTGCGCAGCGGACGGCGCGGCTCAACTTTGTTGCTTTTCAGCTGATCAAAGTTGTAGAGCGCCTCTTTTGAGGTTTCCACCGCCTGGCGCACTTTCCAGTAGGTATTACGCCCTTTAACGTGCAGCTCTGTCAGGAAGCAGACCGCCTCCATTGAGCCCGTGTCATTCAGGGTATTGATGGTTTTCTGGATCACCTGCTTATACTGGCGCTCATCCAATTCCCGTTCTTTACCGCAGCCAATCAGCAGAATGCGTTCAGAGAGAATATTAGGCACATGGTGCAGCAGCAGGGTCTGGCCCACTTTGCCTTCCAGCTCACCGCGGCGCAGCAGGGCGCTGATGTAGCCGTCGCTGATTTTGTCTAACTGCTCAGCAATCGGGGATAAACGGCGCGGCTCAAAAACACCGACAACAATGCACGCGCTGCGCTGTTTTTCCGGGCTACCGCTTTTTACACTGAACTCCATGCACTCTCCTGAATCTTAAAGACAACGGCCTTTGCTGTCGTTAGAATGTAGCGCGTTCGTAACCCATTAATTTGTTGCGGTGGATGACATTTCATCGCCGACAGTCATAATGAGATGGGGGTGGCAATGTGTTGTTTTTTCACCACCCTAACGCGTTCGTCATACAATTTTAGCTACGCTAACGGCCATTGATAAAGAAAAATGGTCGATAAGCGTTGAAACTAGCGATTTTCCTGCAAAAAGACAAGTTATCACAGGCGTACTAAGCGTGATCATCATTAGATATCTGGTTCGGGAAACGCTCAAAAGCCAGTTGGCTATCCTCTTTATCCTGCTGCTGATCTTCTTTTGTCAGAAGTTAGTGCGGATTTTAGGTGCCGCGGTGGATGGCGAAATCCCAACAAATCTGGTTCTGACCCTGTTAGGACTCGGCGTGCCCGAAATGGCACAACTTATCCTGCCCCTAAGCTTGTTTCTGGCGATTTTGATGACCCTGGGACGGCTGTACACCGAAAGTGAGATTACGGTGATGCACGCCTGTGGGCTGGGCAAAAGCGTGCTGGTGAAAGCCGCGATGATTCTGATGCTGCTGACGTCCGCGGTGGCGGCGGTTAACGTCATCTGGCTTGGCCCGTGGTCATCCCGCTATCAGGATGAAGTGACGCAAAACGCCAAAGCCAACCCCGGCGCCGCCGCACTGGCAGCCGGCCAGTTCCAGACCTCCAGCGACGGCAACACCGTGCTGTTCGTCGAGAACGTCAAAGGCAATCAGTTTGGCCACGTGTTTCTCGCGCAGCTGCGTCCTAAAGGCAACGCGCGTCCGTCCGTGGTGATGGCCGACAGCGGTCATATGGATCAGCGCCAGGACGGTTCGCAGGTGGTCACGCTGGATAAAGGCACCCGCTTTGAAGGCACCGCGCTGCTGCGCGATTTCCGCATCACTGACTTTGTGAATTATCAGGCGATTGTGGGCTATAAAGAGGCCACGCTCGACCCCAACGACGCGGATCAGGCGGATATCAGCACCCTTTATCAGAACAAGACCCCGACCTTCCAGGCCGAATTCCATTGGCGTCTGACGCTGATCTTCTCGGTGCTGATCATGGCGCTGATGGTGGTACCGCTTAGCGTGGTGAACCCGCGTCAGGGCCGCGTGCTGTCGATGCTGCCAGCGATGCTGCTGTACCTGATCTTCTTCCTGCTGCAAAGCTCGCTGCGCTCTAACGGCGCAAAAGGGCGGCTCGATCCCGCGCTGTGGATGTGGGCGGTGAACTTCGCCTATCTGGGGCTGGCCGTGCTGCTCAACCTGTGGGATACGGTGCCGATGCGGCGCCTACGTGGACGCTTTAGCCGTGGAGGATCGCTGTGATGTTTAAGGTCCTTGACCGCTATATCGGCAAAACCATCTTTAACACCATCATGACCACGCTGTTTATGCTGGTGTCGCTCTCGGGCATCATCAAGTTCGTTGATCAGCTGCGTAAAACCGGGCAGGGCGCGTATACCGCGCTGGATGCGGGCTACTACACCCTGCTGAGCGTGCCGAAAGATATCGAGATCTTCTTCCCGATGGCTGCGCTGTTGGGCGCGCTGCTGGGCTTGGGCACGCTGGCGCAGCGCAGCGAACTGGTGGTGATGCAGGCGTCCGGCTTTACCCGTATGCAGGTGGCGTTGGCGGTGATGAAAACCGCGATTCCACTGGTGCTGTTGACCATGGCGGTAGGCGAGTTTGTCGCGCCGCAGGGTGAGCAGATGGCGCGTAACTTCCGTGCGCAGCAGCTGTACGGTGGCTCGCTGATGTCCACCCAGGGCGGTCTGTGGGCGAAAGACGGCAATAACTTTATCTTCATTGAGCGCCTGAAAGGCGATAACGCCATCGATGGCGTCAGCATCTATAAGTTTGACGATGCGCGCCGCTTGGTGAGCGTACGCTACGCGGCGACGGCCACCTGGGACCCAGAGAAAAAGGCGTGGGCGCTGTCGCAGATCGACGAATCGAACCTGACCGATCCCAAGCAAATTACCGGTTCGCAGAGCCTGAGCGGCGAGTGGAAAACCAACCTCACGCCCGATAAGCTTGGCGTGGTGGCGCTGGACCCCGACGCGCTGTCGATCAGCGGCCTGTACAACTACAGCAAGTACCTTAAGCAGAGCGGGCAGGTCTCCGGCCGCTATCAGCTGAATATGTGGAGTAAGATTTTCCAGCCGGTGTCGGTGGCGGTGATGATGCTGATGGCGCTCTCCTTTATCTTCGGTCCGCTGCGCAGCGTGTCGATGGGCGTGCGCGTGGTGACCGGCATCAGCTTTGGCTTCCTGTTCTACGTGCTGGATCAGATCTTCGGTCCGCTGAGTCTGGTGTACGGCATTCCGCCGGTGTTGGGGGCGATTCTGCCCAGCGCGGCGTTCTTTGCCATCAGCCTCTACTTGCTCGTCAAACGTAGCTAGCGTAAAGGGCGGTCACGATGACCGCCCTTTTTGTTTAGCGCAGCGTCTCAATCAGCAGCGGCAGCTGTGAGAGCAGATACAGCATCAGCCCAATCGAACCGCCGACCAGCGTGCCGTTAATGCGAATAAACTGCAGATCGCGGCCGATGTTCAGTTCTATCTGCTGCGACATATCGCGTGCATCCCAACTTTTTACCGTGTCGCTGATGTGACGCGTGAGAAAGTGGGCGAACTCCGGCGCCACGCTGCGTGCGGCCTCTTCAAGGTGCTGATTCATCGAGCTGCGCAACGCCTCATCCGCCAGCAGCGTTTCGCCGAACCACTGCGCGGCCTGGCGCACCCGCTCCTGCACGCGTGAGTCGTCGCTCGCCAAGTCGGTTTTCAGCCAGGCGCGCATGTCTTGCCACAGCTCACCGATGTAGCGATTCAGCGAGGCGTCCTCTTTGATCCAGCTTTTGATGTTTTCCGCCCGTTGGGCCATCTCCGGATCGGTTTTCAGCCGTTCAATCAGCCGCTGCACCGCGCGATTAAACCCTTGACGAAACTCATGGCCTTGATCGCGCGCCACGTCATCCAGCAGCGAATTTACCGCGTTGGAAACCAGTTCTGCGCTGTGTTCGCCCAGCCACTCGGTGGGCAACACTTTGGCCTTGATCGGATGTTCACGCTTGAGCCAGCGCACAATCTGCATGGCGATAACATCACGCGTGCTGGGTTTATGCAGCAGGCGCAGCAGCTGCTCCACTGCCGCATCCAGCAGCGCCTGATGACGGTTATCTTTGGTCAGGCTGTCGAGGATCAGCGCGCTGGACTGGGTGAGATCTACCTTATCGAGCGCGCGGTGCACGGCGCTGCGCAGAAAGCGTTGAATGCGCGCATCGTCGGTGAGATCGAGAAAGCCGCGCATCACCTGTAAAAGATGACGACCAATGCGGTCGGCATTGCCCGGCGTATTCAGCCACTGCGCCAGCATCTGCGACGGATCGTGACGGCGAATCAGCGCCAGCAGCGAGTCGGTATCGAGGAATTTTTCCTGCACAAAGCGCCCGAGATTGTCCCCGATGCGATCTTTATTGCGGGGAATGATCGCCGTGTGGCGCGAGATAAACGGCAGCGGCACGCGGCGAAACAGCGCTACCACCGCAAACCAGTCGGCGAGCGCACCGACCATCGCCGCTTCCGCGATAGCTTTCACGCCCAGCACCCAGAAAGTGGGGGGTAAAAACAGCGTCACAATAAAAGTGCCGGCGGCGATCAACAGCAGCGCCAGCGCCAGCCGTTTCGTGCGTTTGAGTTGTTGATATTTGTCCATTTACTTATGTTAGCAGAGGACGCTAACGCGCGGCGACCGTCCTGCAAGCGGCGCTTGCAGGACGTGCTGACGGCGGTGCCACGCCATTCACAATCTTGAGCGTTAGCGCTTTTCGACCGCGTCAAAAAACAGCAGGCTGACGCCGATGCCCTGTTGGACGTGGCTCACATTGTTGCGTATCGCTACCTGCTGTGCGCCCTGTAGCATCACCACAAACGGCGAATCACGCTGGATGGTTTTCTGCAAGTCGCCGTAGAGCGTACGGCGCGCTGCCGCATCGCTCTCGCCGGCGGCGGCGCGGGTTTTGGCGCTCAGTTCGGGAATCGACCAGCCTACGCGCCACGCCAGCGTTTTGGCGCCGCCCGGCACGTTTAACGCAAAGGCGCTGGCATTGCTGTTGGGATCAACATAATCCGCGCCCCAGTAGCTGAGGATCGCCTGGAAGTCACGGCCGCGCATCTTGCTCCACAGCTCTGCTTCCGCCACCGGCTGCAAGGCGATGTCGATGCCTGCCTGCGCAAAGCCCGCCTGCAGCGCCTGCGCAATATCGATATAAGGCGGCTGGTTCACGACCGTCAGCACCACGCGCGTGCCGGGCTTGATACCGCCTGCGGCCAGCAGCGTTTTCGCTTTCTCAACGTCGTAGTGGAAGGGCTGATCCGTCAGCGCACCATCAAATCCCTGCGGCAAAAAACTTTGATGGATCTGATACTGCCCTTTTAGCAGCTGCTGCGAAATGGCCTGGTAATTCACCAGCCAGCGTGCGGCATGCCAGAAGGCGGGATTGCCCAGCACGGGCTGCGCCGGGCTTTGGGTGTTGAACCCCAGGTAGTAAACCAGGCTGGAGGGAAACGCCGCAATGCGCACGCGGCTGTCCTGCTTCAGGGCATCAATTTGATCGGGACCAAGCTGATACGCGATATCGACATCGCCCTGCTGAATCAGCAGGCGACGGGTGGCGGCATCCGCCACGCCCTTAAGCAAGATGCGGGTGAGGTGCGGCTGCGGCGTCGCATGGGGATTGGCGCTCAGCACCAGGGCCTGCTGCGGCACATACTGCTGGATGCGAAACGCGCCGCTGCCCGCCGACTGCGTATGCAGCCAGCCGTTGCCCAGATCGTTATTCACGGCGTGCTGCTGCACGGTTTGGCTGTCTACCACGGACGCCACCGGCGCGCTCAGCAACCGCAGCGCAAGGTCCGCGCCAATCGCGGCGGGCCAGCGGATCTCTAGCTCGCTGTCACTGCGCGCGGTAAACTGGGCGGCGATGTTATCTGCGGTCCAGCCAAACTCCGCGAGGATAAAGGCGGGCGCTTTATTGAGCTTGACCGCGCGCGTCAGCGAGAAGATCACATCCTGCGCCGTGACCGGATTGCCGCTGACAAAGCGCGCCGCCGGATTAAGGGTAAACACCAGACTGCGCGGCGACGAGCCGGGCCGCCACGCGCTGGCCAGCAGCGGGGCGAGCCGCTGCGGCGTGTTACGATCTGCCTCGACCAGCGTTTGATACAGGTTGCGCTGCACGCTGTTGCTGACGGTCTCAAAACTTTCGGCGGGGTCAAAGCTGATAATGCCGTCCAGCGGCACGGCTACTACCAAAGTGTCTTTGGGCGTGGTGGCCTGCGCCGTCAGGACGCTGCCGCACAGCGCCACGAGTAATATCCACAGTCGCATTATTCTTCTCTCTGAGATAAGGAAGGATAAATTTATCGCTGAAGTGGGAAAGGCTAAATGCCACTTTGTTCTGAGCTGTGCCAGAAATAGCGATTACGCACCGTTAGCGATTATATTGCCGTATTTTTGCGCGTTTTGTTATACGGTGGAAATAAACGTGTGCAGCTTCACGGCGAGTGGCGAAATAAGGTGATATAAAATGTAGCGATGCGCTGCAAAAACTGATGATTTATTTTTCTTTATTACACGGCGCAACAATTTCCTCATGCTATCAATAACCAACGCTTGCACCATACTGCCCGCGGTTAAACGGCGTAATGTCTCGGTTAATCTGAAATTATCAATGTGATCCGCTATTTTCATTCCTGCCTGTCTATTCAAAGAAATAATGCTGCGTGAAATAAATACATCTTTAATTTAATTTTTACATCCTGACGCATTTATATCCCTAATATCGCCGGGGTATTTACCGATTAATTAAGCCATCCCACACAATTATCTTTCCTGGAAAGTGAGAGCCGCCGCGCCATGCTTCTACAAAAACCCACAACCCGACGTAAATTTTTACTGGGGTCGTTACTGGCTTTGCCGTTAAGTGACCTGGTGCTCCGGGGATTAACTGCGGCGCAGGCGGCAGAAATGGCCGCCCCCGATCTGGCCGCCTATCAGCCGATCTTTTTCAGCGCGTCAGAGTGGCAATTTATTCTGGCCGCCACCGATCGCCTGATCCCAGCCGGCGGCAGCGGTAAAGCGCCAGGCGCGCTGGAAACTAACGTGCCGATTTTTATCGATCAGCAGCTGCACAGCCCGGAATTTGGCGCAGAGATCTATCTGCAGGGCCCGTTTGACGTACACGCGCCCGCCACCATGGGCTACCAAATCCCGTTCACGCCGCAGCAGATGTATCAAACCGGCATCCGGCTGGTGGATCAGTGGACGCAGGCGACCTACCAAAAGCCTTTCCATGCGCTAACGGTCGAACAGAAAGATGCCGTGCTCACCAAGGTGAACAAAAATGACGGCATCGACTTTGCCGCGCTGGGCGAACCCAACCTGAAAGCGTCGCAGTTCTTTAGCCAGCTGCTTTCCGATACCAAACACGGCTACCTCGCCGATCCCATGTACGGCGGCAACAAAGGCATGAAAGCCTGGATTGCCATCGGTTTCCCCGGCGCGCGCGCCAGTTTTACCGAGTGGGTAAAACAGCACAACGTCCCGTATCCGCTGGGTCCGGTTAGCCTGTCAGGCGAGCGCGCCTGACCCCCGTATCGGCAATTTAACGCAGGAAAAACATGGCACAGATCACTAAGAAAGACGTCGATGTCGTTGTATGCGGCCTCGGCTGGGCCGGCTCGCTGATGAGCATCGAACTGGCGCTGGCGGGACTGGAAGTGCGCGCGCTGGAACGCGGCGGCGAGCGCGACTACCCGGATTTCGCCTACCCGAAACCGGCGGATGAATACGCCTATAACGTGCGCAACAAAGTGTTCGCCACGCCCAAAGAAGTGGCGGTCACCGTGCGCTACAACATGGATCAGACGGCGCTGCCTACCCGCAAATGGGGCGCGTTTGCGCCAGGCACCGGCGTCGGCGGCGCGGGCATGCACTGGACGGCGGTGTTGATTCGCCCAACGCCTACCGACATCAAGCTGAAAACCTACGTTGACCAGGCGTACTCGCCCGGCATTTTGCAGGACGATATGCGCGTGATGGACTTCCCGTTCACCTGGGATGAAATCGAGCCCTATTTCTACAAGTTTGAGCTGATCTGCGGTCAGTCCGGTAACACCGGCAACCTGCGCGGCCAGATCCTCGAAGGCGGCGATCCGTTTGAAGGGCCGCGCTCCGAGCCCTATCCGCTGCCCGCGCTCGACGACACGCTGAACAACGTGATGTTCAAAGAGGCGGCGAAAAAGCTGGGCTACCATCCGTTCCCCAATCCGTCCGCCTGCGTCTCGCGCGCGTGGAAAAACCCGTACGGCAACCAGATCGCGCCCTGTAATTACTGCGGTTACTGCTCGAAGTATCCGTGCCTGAACTACTCTAAAGCCTCGCCGCAAACGGCGGTGATGGATGCGCTGAAACGCCTGCCCAACTTCTCTTATGAAGTGAACGCGGAAGTGTTCAAAGTGGTGCTGCACGACGATCAAAAAACCGCCAAAGGCGTGCTCTATTACGATGCCGACGGCAATGAAGTGTTCCAGCCGGCGAAGATCGTGGTGCTGTCGAGCTTCCAGCTCTACAACGTGCGCTTGATGCTGCTGTCCGGCATTGGCAAGCCGTATAACCCGATTACCGAAGAGGGCGTGGTTGGGCGCAACTATGCGTTCCTGTCCAACGGCGGCGCAACGCTGTTCTTCAAAGACAAAAACTTCAACTCCTTCGCCACCGCAGGCGCCACCGGGCAGATGTTTAACGATATCTCGCCGGGCAACTTCGATGGCCCTGGCCTCGGCTTCCTCGGTGGCGCGAAGATCCACAGTTCGCAGGCCACCGGCACCCCTATTGCCACGGCGCTGCCGAAAGGCACGCCGAACTGGGGCATGGGTTATAAGGAAGGGCTGGAGCAGTGGTACAACCATTCGATGAAGATCAGCATCACCACCACGTGCCAGTCGTACCGCGACATTTATCTGGATCTCGACCCGCACTATACCGACCATCGCGGCCAGCCGCTGCTGCGCATGACGTTTAACTGGAAAGCCAACGAGCTGAAGTTACAGCAGCATCTCAAGGGCATCGTCGGCGATATCGCCAAAGAGCTGAACCCGGACAGCATGAGCATGAGCTTCCTGCCGATGGGCGCGGACTTTGATCTGACCAAATACGTTTCGACCCACAACGTGGGCGGCGCGGTGATGGGCGACAACCCGAAAACCTCGGCGCTGAACAAGTATCTGCAAAGCTGGGACGTGCATAACGTGTTTGTGCCGGGTGGCAACGCTTTCCCGCAGAACTTCCAGGCGAACCCCACCGATACCATCGGGGCGATCACGCTGATGGCGGCGCAGGCGATCAAAGAGCAGTATGTGAAAAACCCCGGCCCACTGGTACAGGCATAAATCGATGAACATCAAATCTTTGTTAATCGCCCCCGCTCTGATGTTGGGAAGCCTGGCCTTGCAGGCACACGCGGAAGATGAGGCGCAGCTGATCAAGCGCGGCGAGTACCTGTCGCGCCTCGGCGACTGCATGGCGTGCCACTCGGTGGCGGGCAAACCCGATTACGCGGGTGGGCTGGCCATTGAGTCGAACCTCGGCACCATCTACTCCACCAACATTACGCCCGACGCTGAGCACGGTATCGGCCGCTACAGCGAACAGCAGTTCTCTGACGCGGTACGTAAAGGCGTGCTGCCCGACGGTTCGCGTCTCTATCCGGCGATGCCGTACCCGGATTACGCCAAAATCAGCGACGCCGATCTGCACGCGCTGTATGTCTATTTCATGAAGGGCGTGCAGCCCAGCAGCGCACAGCCGCAGAAGACCGATCTGAGCTTCCCGTTTAGCCAGCGCTGGGGTATGCGCCTGTGGAACTGGGCATTCACCGATGAGAAACCGTTCCAGCCGATTGGCGGTGCCTCAGCGGAGATCAACCGCGGTGCCTACATCGTGGAAAGCCTTGGGCACTGCGGCAGTTGCCACACGCCGCGCGGCTTGGGCATGAACGAGAAGGCGCTGGACAGCAGCGATGCGCAGTTCCTGGCGGGCGGCAGCCTCAACCATTGGGATGTGCCCTCGCTGCGCGGGCTGCCGCGCTGGAGCACGCAAGAGATCGTCGATTACCTGCAAACCGGGCGCAACGATCAGGCGGCGGTGGGCGGTGAGATGAAATCGGTGGTGGAGCACTCCAGTTCGCACATGACCGACGCCGATCTGCACGCCATCGCGGCCTACCTGAAATTCCTGGGTGGCAACCCGCCGCTGCAGGCGGCCAACGTGCAGAAGCAGCAGGCCACGGAGGCGACGCTTACCGCCGCGAAGAACCTCTCGGAAGGCGAGCGGCTCTATCTCGATAACTGCGGCGCGTGTCACTTTGTCACCGGCAAAGGCGCGCCGGGCGTGTTCCCCGCGCTGGATCAGGCGAGCATCGTGAACGCGCAAGATCCTACCGGGTTGATCCACACGATCCTCGTCGGGGCGCAGCAGCCGTCTACCGCGAAGGCGCCGTCAACGTTGGCGATGCCGGGCTTTGGTCAACGCTTGTCTGACGACGAGGTCGCCAAGCTGGCAACCTTTATTCGTCAGGGCTGGAGCAATAACGCGCCCGCCGTCACCGGCGATCAGGTGGCGGACGTGCGCAAAACGCTTAAGCCGGAGTAAAAGCAGAGCAGGGAAGGGAAGGGTGACCGCGCGGTCACCCTGTTTAATGAAAGGTGCGGATCACTTCCAGCACGCCGTTGATCACAAACTGCACCCCCATGCACACCAGCAAAAAGCCCATCAGTCGTGAGATGGCTTCTATGCCGCTTTTGCCCACCAGTTTCATGATCGCGCCCGAACTGCGCAGAGCGATCCACAGGATCAGCGCCACCACGAAGAAGGTGAGCACCGGCGCGAGCGCCACCACCCATGCCGGAAAATCCACGCCCGCTTTGACCGTCGAGGCAGAGCTGATGATCATCGCGATGGTTCCCGGTCCGGCGGTACTTGGCATCGCCAGCGGCACGAAGGCAATATTGACGGTTTCACGCGGCGTATCGCTGGCGGCCAGCTCATCCTGCTTGTGCTCCGCTTCCACCGAATGGCCCACCGGTTTAGCGGGAAACAGCATGCGGAAGCCGATAAACGCCACGATCAATCCGCCCGCCATGCGCAGGCCAGGAATTGAGATGCCAAAGGTGTGCAGCACCGCGTTGCCGGCGTACCACGCCACCATCATGATCAAAAACACATACAGCGACGCCTGCAGTGCCTGGCGGTTGCGCTCCTGAAAATTCATGTCGCCCGCCAAGCCTAAAAACAGCGCCACGGTGGTCAGCGGGTTCGCCAGCGGCAGGATCACCACCAATCCCAGCCCCACGGCTTTCAGCAGTTCCAGCATAGTGACTCCCCAAAAAAGAAGGCCGCACAGGCGGCCTTGAGATTAATGCTTGGGCGTATCCAGCGCTTCCAGCAGTTCGGGGAAGAAGTCTTCCAGCAGCTCCGGCGTCATCAGCTCAGGGTAGTTGATCAGGTGCTCGCGGATGCGCTCGTTGACGTCGGGCAGCAGCTTTTGAGCCGCCTCTTTGGCGCTGATTTTTTTCTTTTTCATCAGGCGCAGCACGTTGTCCGGCAGGTTATCTTCGTCTTCGATTTCTTCCGCAGCTTCCAGATCGTCCAGTTCATCCAGCAGCTCCATCAGCGCTTCAATCTGCGGCGTGCGCGACTGGTATTCCGGCGGGTTCTCCGTTTCCATATAGCGCAGCAGCGCGCGCACCGGTGAGCCATCCGGTTTGGCAGGCGGCTCGCTGGCGAACCAGCTCAGCAGCGCGTGCTGACTCACCTGATGCACGTGGTAGCCGTTATCGACCAGCTCATCGGCGAGGATATCCGCAGTATCGTGTTCAATCAGGCAGATGTGCGTGCGATTCGGCGTAAATTGCTCAAGCCATTGATAAACTTCCTCAATGACACTGTCGTCGTAGTTGAAGGTTTGGCTGAGATAGCTGTCATCCTCCTGATGAACGCAAAGGCGGATCAGGTCGGGATCAAAGTAAATCGCAATGCGGGTGCCTTTCATGCGCGCAGTCCTGTGTAGTGCAAAATCTCACTATAGCGCCCGGGAGCGCAGATGAACATGCCTGCGCCCGCAGCCTGTGGCGCTGGCATAAAAAATGCGCAGAAATCAGCACGATCCGTCCTGTGGCACTGTTTTCGCGGGGAGGAGAGAGGCAGGAGGCACGGCGCAGAGTGGGACTGAGCGCGTGCAGCGAACGGCGCACGGGACAGCGCGCGCCGACCGGACTTTACATGCCGATGTATTTCTTGCCCTGCTTGAGCACCACGTCGCAGGCTTTGGTTTTCAGCTTCTCGCCCATCGGCGAGTTGCTCAGGCTTTGCAGGTTAAGCTGCTGGCCGTTGCCGGTATTCAGCAGGCCCATGAGCCCCTGCTGATAATCGGTTTTTTGCGTCTGCGCCGTCGGGCTGCTCAGGCCCAGCTTGTTCAGCACCTGCTCTCTCACCGACTTGACGTTGTTGTCCACTACGTTGTGCTGCACGCAGTACTCCATCACGCCCGCCGCGTTGGTCATGCTGTTGGCGCTCACCGCTTTGTCGCCGCCGTTGAGCAGGCCCGCCAGCGACGCAATCGACAGGCCGCCGTTCTGCTGCGTGCTGGTGGACGTATTACTGCCGCTGTTTTGCTGCTGCGACAGCTGGGATGCCGCGCTGCTCAACTGATCCTGCCAGCTCGCCGCCGACGCACTGCCCGCCGCCAGCATCACTGCCACGGCCCCGATCCACATAGCCCGTTGCGTTGTTTTGTTCATTTCGACCTCGTTGTCATTCTGCGTCTGATGCGCGTTGTGCTGGTTAAGAGAGGCCGTGAGGCAGAAAGTTCCGAAGGTGAGGGGGTGATTGAGCAGTTTGGGAGTGTTCTGGTGTGGGGGCAGCGCGTGTGGCTGTAGCCAGTGCAGTGCTGAACGCTTAGGGGCATGTGAAATTGAGGCGGCGCTGATTTGCGCTCCGCGATGCTTAAGCGCATGCATTTTGGCAGTGGGCTGGGATTGTTATGGGGGATTTTGGCACTTATGCCCATGCATTGAATCGCTGTTTTTGTGGAAAGCGTCGCATGTTGTCAGCGCAGTGCTGTTTTTTTCAACGCTTAGCACGCATCCCCGTTGATTCCAGTTGCGCAGGCGGCGTGTAACGGTATAATCGCCAACGTTTTCCGCATCCTCTTCAGTGCCGAAGTGGCGAAATCGGTAGACGCAGTTGATTCAAAATCAACCGTAGAAATACGTGCCGGTTCGAGTCCGGCCTTCGGCACCACGTGATGCAAATAAGTCGCTCAAGAGCGGCTTTTTTTGTGTCTGGAATTTGGTGTCTGCAGGATTTCCTCGTTTTTTATTGGCCTCAAATCAATCTGAATTAATCTATGTCACTGAATCATTGAGAAATTAAAATACACCTCAGAGTCATTTAAGATGACTTAAAAGAGAGGTGCCCACGAGCGGTAAACGTTATCCTGAAAAGTTTAAAATTGAAGTTGTCAAACAGATTGTTGAGCGTGTTTATTCATTTCCAGCGTCGCAACATATCTCGACATGCCTCAATGTTACTACCAACTGTCTTTACGCTAGCATAAAGAAGTACGGGCCGGACTCCTCTACCAATAAAGAGCAGTCAGATGCTCAGGCCGAGATCCGATGACTTCATTATGTGTTGAAGCGGGTTACTGACGAACAGAACATATTAAATAAAGCTGCAGCGTATATCGCTAAGCTGTCCGACTGAGGTATGCCTTTATCCGTGACAACATCTGTTCTTGGCCTGTTCGTCTGCTGGATGTTCTTCCTGCGACAGTTCAATCCGAATCATCTGGGTGAGCGTTGGATGGCGGACATAACCTAAATCAGGATCCTCGAAGGCTGATGGGTAGCATGAGCCGCTGCGGTAACTGTTATTATAACGCGGTTGCAGGAAGCTTTTTCCAGTTGTTGAAACGCGAATGGATAAAGAAAAAGATCTAAGTAATCAGAGAAGAAGCTAGAAGAGATATTTTTGATTACATAGGACTTTTTTATAAAACAGTAGAATTCGGCATGGTTCAAGTGAGCAGATGCCACCAGCTCAATATGAAAACCTATATTACCTACGACTCAGAAGTGTCTAGATTACCCATGGCGATTGAGTGTCTACTGTTTGCATTCCTACTAACGCAACCACTTTGCCTGAGGCAGCTGAGATGTTTTGGACTAGCCAATTCCAAATGGCTTAGTCACTATGTAATCAACACATCATTCGCCCACATCATCCTCTCCCCTCGCTTCGCCGTTATCTGGTATGGCACAACCCATAATTTTAAGGTCTCTGAAAAAGCAAAGTGCTGCGGTATCGGTTGGCTAAAGTCATCATGCGCAGGGTAGATCAGATACATTTCACCGGCCCCATTAAGATACTTTTGGCCGTAGGCAAACATTTGATAGAAGTCAGCTTGTGCCAGTCCATACAGTGATTTTGTTTGCTGGCTGTTATTAACCAGCTTCCATTTTGTATCCATGACCAGTTTGGTTTGAACTGGATGTCGCGATTGAATTAACAGGTCAGGGCGAAGTTTAAAGCAGTGGTTAGGTCCGTGCTTCACAAGTGAATAAGTGGCAGCCTGTGATTTAATTTTAAGATGAGGGGGTAATTCGTCGGCGAGGGTTTGTGCAACAAATGACTCAAATACCGCTTCCATAGGGAACAACAACGATATCGCTTTGGTGTTTCCCTGCAAGGCATTTGGACTCATTCCTCTCAAGATCAATTGCGCCCACGCTATTGGCTCGTTGTAATGAGCCATACCACGCTCGAGGCGTAGGCGGTTTATATCGCTTTCAATCTCCCGGCTAAGTGGAACACCGTCAAACGCAAAGCGCAGTTCGTAAAGCCAGCGTTGATTCTCTGATGAAAGTCTCAGGCTAAGTAATTTATCAAGCGCAGAGTGTAAGAGCCGATTGGCTGCACAATCAGGCATATAGTCATCATAATCGACATAAAACTTATGGCGATTCACCGCGTTATGTCGCAGCTGTGCGGAAAGCATTAGCTTGCCCTTCATAAAAGGCAAATTACCTTGCTCGCTCACATAGTCGGAGCGTAAACCTTGTTTAAGCAGTTGGCTTACGCTAAGTAAAAACTGACTGATAAAAATCTCAAGCAAAGACATGCGCTGAGCCTGCAGAGTTGCCTGTTGGGTCTGGATGTGTCGAAACCCGGGCAGATGGCTCAGCATCGTGATGAATGTTTCTCGCGCACTCGAAGCTGTGAGGTTTTTACCAACCTTGGGCAGTATCTCGAGCTGGAAACCGTGAGGTGTAGAAAGTATCCCCGCGTAATTTTGCACCTGAAGCAATTTGATTCCTGAGCGAGAGGTGAGTTTGAGAAGCTGGCTCCCTTGATCACTTGTTAGACTAAGCGCTTCTAAATAATTAAAAACCTCTTGAGGGAGGACCTTGGCGACGACTGAAGCCGGTTGTCCGCTCCCTAGCAGGTCATATTCAAAAACCGACAGCACTTCACTCATGGTTTACAGCCTGCTCGTCTGAAATGCTCTGCTGTGGCTGATAAATAGCACGGTAAGCCTGCGGCAAATTCCAGATCTCCTGATCAAATGCCTCGAGCTCGTAAACTGTCGATTGCTGATCGTGACGTCGTAAACCATGATTGTTACCAAAGAGCGTATCGAAATCTTCAGTTTTCTCCCTCACGAATTGTAGGCCGTCATCTTGCTTTTGATTGTCTGCCAGCACCAACCTGATCTTATTCCAGTCATCGAAAAAGTATTCCTGCAACAGCGGAATGATCTTTTTCTGGAATGCGATCTTCAAAAGTTTGAACGCATCTTCTTCATCACCGGCATCGAGTGCATTTTTTATAGGTATAAAGAATGCATGTCCCAAGGTATGTTCACGATCGTAAAGCGCTTCAATGCGACTATTAAGGTTCTCTAACAGTGGTTCGAGTTCTATGCCTTTAACCTTAGCCCCACTCAGTAAAGAGAGATCAGGCATCATCTCGACAAAGTCAAAACGGCGGCGTAAAGCGGTGTCCATCAAAGCTAAAGAACGATCCGCTGTATTCATCGCTCCAATAATGTCCACATTGGCAGGAACGCTGAAGGGATCACCGCTATAAGAGAGTTGTAGGCTCAATGAATTGGGCATACCTGCACGTTTGTCTACTTCAATGAGTGAGATTAACTCGCCAAAGATTTTGGATATGTTGCCGCGATTGATCTCATCTATGAAAATGGCGTAGCGATGTGCTGGGTCGGCATTAGCACGCTGACAAAGGCGCACAAAGATACCTGGCTCAATAGGGTAAGATAAATTGCCGCTCTCGTCGGAGCGAGCACGAATACCTTCAATAAACTCCTCATAGCCGCAAGATTGGTGGAAAGTCACCACGGCGAAACGCTGAATGGCTTCGGCAGATTTAGGTCCTTGCTTCAGCTCTGCATAAAGAGAGAGTATCTCGTCCACTTGTTCAAGCTGGGATTCCACTAAGAACCATTCACTGTCTGCGCTTTTGTCGAAGATCGCTGGCTCTCTGCGGCCTTTATATGCAACGATAGTAGAGTCCGGAATGGTGAAGGATTGCAAAGTTGCCCACGCTGTTTGGGAAAAATTATTACTACGACCATTCAACAGCGCTTTGCGTGTGAACCATAGGTGTTCTGTAATTCGGGGCACTTTTGCGCGTTTACCCAAATCGAGCAGCACTAGCGTTATAACCTGCATCCAGTTCAATGATTCAAGACGGGAGTCCAGCCAGGCATCGTGATCGTCGAATGCAGCATGTGAGGTGTACTCTTTCATTTTTTGCTGCAACATGTATGTCTTGCCAGTGCCGGGAGGCCCAAAGTAGATTTCGTTAACGGGCGAATGAGTGAAATTTTGATTTATGCTGGGTTCATTGCTGACTGCTAATGAAGTGCTGGCTATTTTTTCTTGTTTTTGTTCATTATCGCGATCACGAAGCAATTCATAGATATGCCAGATAGCCATATTCACATAATAAGGATCGGCTTTTGGGCATTGGGCATGAATTGCTTTTTTTAATTGAATATTTTTTTGCAGCCAGTCTCCGTCCAGTCGCAAGCCCAATTGAAAGTGTTTATTTAAAAATTCCGCTGTTTTTTTAAACGCACTTTCATCCACTGTGCTGGTGTAGTTATCAGGCGAGAATGCGGCAAAAACGCGATTTCTTAAGCTCCAATACATACGCTTCAGAAGTCCAGTCTCTTTCGCTTGTTTCAGTGCATCGCTGACATATTGGTAAGTCAACTCATCAGGACTCTGGCGTATCCGCTCGGTTAATTCTCTTAGCAGTGGCAGGCTCTGTTGATACTCCGCCAAAGAGGGAACGCCTTGGCGAATACTGGCAATACCATTGCCGCGCTCATACCAAAGCCTTTTAACTAAATCATCTGTTTCAGGATCAGAAAAAGTAGGTGTCTGCAGTAGCAGAGCCGTAAATTCACGGTATCTAAGGTTCCACTTTGATGTGGCATAATTTTTTTCTTTCGCGAGCGCATCAATGAGCTCATTAAGCGTCAACCTGCCTGATTCGACATTACTCACAAGATCCATCGTGACTTTTCCTTTGTTGTTAATTGAATATTTTTATAAGTTAACGCGCTGTAACTGTAATAGATGATTATTTAAATGCATACTTAATTACTCAGCCACTAGCACCGTCGGTTTGTAATTATTAGCATCCACATC
The DNA here is from genome assembly GCA_913778495.1 of uncultured Pantoea sp. Lineage (GTDB taxonomy): Bacteria > Pseudomonadota > Gammaproteobacteria > Enterobacterales > Enterobacteriaceae > Pantoea. The sequence continues at coordinate 128,948 of CAJYVD010000039.1, read as the reverse complement.
GACCAAAATACCTTTCAGCCCTTCAATCTTCTCAACCAGCACCTTCACCCCATCATCGTGCGCAATGTCCACGATGGGCAGAGAAAACCCAATGCTTTTTATCGTGTTATCTTCGGATAAATGGACTATCCCGTCAGTAACGGGGTAGCCTTCATACCACTTCCACATCTGTTCTGCCGACGTATAGGTACTATTGCTGACTGGCGCAAAGAGATAAATGTTGAGGTAAGTTTGTGATGACTCGACAGCGGTTTTTAACTGCGTTGCCAACGGTTCTTGCTCTTTACCGTAGTGTGCCACGCGCTGGTCAGCTTCAAGTTCGCTGTCAGTCACTAACTTAAAATCCAGTACGAAATCGGCGGTAGTAAGCGCGGAGCCGGGTTGTTGCGACGACGCGAAAACAAAAGACACATCCATCATCGGCAGATAATCCCATGCCCACGTCTCCAAAGGATTTACTCTACGTCCCGGTGGCTTACAAAAGCTCCACGTGTCCCAACACAGGAAAGCCGTACCCACGTTCTGAGCGGCAATATTAAGCATCGGCAGTACCTGTTTGTAATAGGCTGCGCAGATGCGATGCGCCTGACGAACTTGTGCAAAAGGATCGTGGGTCATGATTGTGCCTTGATAAAAGAGAAATCGGTGGATAAAGGATGCTGGGCGATAAACGGGTAAAAATCTTTCCAGGGAAGCAGCGGCTCGCGAATCCCATAAAGAGATAACGCGTTCAAACAATCGGCAACGATGCGCTTATCTTGCGGCGTATCCCATTCCGCATGCTGCAGATGCTGACGAACGTCGTCCCACTCTTTGCTGTAAAAATAAACGCTGGAAAATTCTTCTGCTAATTCACTGAACCACTGACCAGCGACTAAGGGGACATTTCCAAGCGCCATAAAATGTACCTGGGATTTCGCACCATCATCCTGCACATAGGTACAGAGTTCACGGCGCCACTGATCTTTGGTCTGCCAGCCACCGCCGGGATGCTTTACTTCCACGATGAGCGCCGCATGCTCAAAGTTCATCACCACATCGGGCTCTGCATAACGCGCTTCGCCGCCAAGCTCTAACTTAATATTGTTCGGTATGACTTGTGGAAAGTCGTATTTGGGCCAAAACGACATGGACTCAAATGCCCCCCAATCATCTCGGTTGATCCCCAGCAGTGAGTCCAAAAAGCGATCCATCGCGTCCGAAGATAAATAATTGATACGCGTCCAGAAGGCGGCGGTGAGCATATCCTCGTAGTGCTGGAAAACGGTGCGCCAGCTTTGCGATACCCCATCTTTTACAACGCGGCCTGACTTCCCTTGAAGAATGGCATTCAGCATCTCAAAATCCTTTTTCTAAACTTCACAACGTTTACAATCAATCGTTATCGGCTGGGTTAAATCCTACTTCAGCTGGGATGATATTATTCATCGTTTCATCGAAATATAGGGTTACTAGGGCGTGCAATGATGTCGCTGGTTAACATGTAATCGGCACCAAAACCTATGCTTCACTTGAGCAGGGGATTGTTATATATCTCACTCGTTTTGTGTCAAAAAAGAGTGCACAACAAAGGCCGCCCTAAACGGCCCTGATGATATCAACGCACCGCAAAATAAAAACACATGCCCGCAAACGCGGCGGCGCCGATCAACATCGCGATATTGCCCGGTCGCATGCCCAGCGCTTTCACTTTAATCTCATATTTGATGGGCAATTTGGGTTTGATGAGGTTAATCGGCGTGGCGATGCCCAACTCCTCATTGATCTCTTTTAATTCAATAAAGGCGACGTCGTCGGCCTGAATATTTTGGCTGAAATCATAATTAATTGTGGCTTTCCACGGGTTTTTATCCTCGTGAATAAGCAGGCTGTTATTCTCCGGGATCTCTGTGGGCTTCGGATAATAGCGCTTGCAGGTTTTTTTGCTGCCATTCACCAGATATTTATCGATGGCCAGCGTGTGGAATTTTTTGCCCGGCACATACGAAGAATTGCCGTCGCGCACCACCCGGTGCTGCTCTCGCTCTTCGGTGTATTTATACACATAGAGCAGATGGCATTCCATAAAGTGCATCAGATCTACGGCCCACTCGTGGCCTTTCTTACGCAGGCGCTCAGCGCTGTCCTCAAAATCTGCTTTGTCAGTTAAAAAGCCGATGTGCAACTCGATAACATCCACCACGGTCTGCGCCGCTTTGATCTTGCTGCGATAGTCGGTGTAGCCTTTCTCCACCAGCACGTTAAGCAGTTTCAGGAAGTTCACGGCAGATTTATGGTACTGCTCCGCCTCCTCTAAAGAGGACTCGGCATCAAATAACTTTATCTCTTTACTTAACGGATCGGTGCCAAAGCACTCATACAATTTCTCGGCGGCCCGCTCGATGCCGCCATCTAATGCGGCGCGGTAACACTTAACCGCGGCATTGATATCTTTATCAATGCCTTCGCCATAGCGATAGCAATAACCCATATTGTAATAGGCTTTGGGCTCCTGACTCGCTTCGGCTAACGCCTGCCACTCTAAAAAGCCGCAGTAAAAATCCTCTGGCAATTTGGTGCCTAAAAAGAACAGTTCCCCTTTTTTTATCGCGCGATCTATTTTCTCTTTCATAAAGCATCCCTAACCCAAATTTGCCAGAATATGAAAAGCGGAAAAATCCTAATATTCAATTAAACCATAAATACGCCATTGTGACTGCCTCCATTTTTTCGTAACGGATATTCCGGCGATAAACGTCAAATAATGAATGCGGTAACCGAACCGGTACGGCGAACGCAAAACGGGGCACCATACCCGCACCCAGACAGAGTTCCGCCTTGCTGCGTAACGTGGCAAACTATGCGCCGGTCAATTTTACGGGTACTTTCCATGACGCACTCCCTTGAAGAGCGGATCTATGAGCTGGTGCGGCGCTATGACGGCGTCTACTTGTTTAAGCAGAAAACGCTGACGCCGCAGATTGATATCGATAGCGATCTCAACTTCGAACGTGAAGAGGCTGCGGCGCTGATGGAGGAGTTTTTCGCCGAGTTCGAGGTAGATCGCGGCGCGTTCGCCATTGAAACCTACTATCCCACCGAACCTTCGCTGTTCACCATCCTCAATCCCTTCGTCAAACGCGACGTGCCAATTGTGCCGGATTTCACGCTGGCGATGCTGATTGCGTCGGCGGAGGCGGGGCGCTGGCTCTACGAATAAGCCTTTTTAATCCGCTTCCCATCGCACGAAAAATTCACTTCTCGCGCGGGCAAAAAATCAGCACACTAGCCGCCTTACATCAAGATGGAGAGAGGGCATGAATACCCGATTGCTGCACGCGCTGGCGCTGTGCGCAACCTTGAGTGCAACGGCGATGGCTGAGGATGGCGTCTCGTTTAGCCACAAAGACTGGGAGCTCGCCTGCGACAACACCTTAACCTGCCGCGCGGCGGGCTACAGCGCCGAAGAGGGCGCAGGCGGATCGGTGCTGCTCACGCGGGCGGGTGGCCCAAACGCGCCGGTGCACGGCCGCGTGGTGCTGGCGGACACCGGCGATGATGACTCGAAGCAGGTGGATCACCTCGCGCTGTGGATCGATGACCACGCGCAAGGGGAAGCGGTGAAAGCTGAGAACGACGAGTGGACGTTAACCGACGCGCAAACCCTGGCGCTGGTCACCGCGATCAAAGGCAGCGGCAAAGTGGAGTTTCGCGGCGGGGAGGAACCTTTTGAGCTCTCCAGCAACGGCGCGTTCGCCACGCTGCTGAAAATGGATGACGCGCAGGGCCGCATCAACACGCCCGGTGCGCTGGTGCGCAAAGGCAATCAGCCTGAGAGCAGCGTTCCGCCCGCGGTGGCGATGCCGGTGATCCATCAGGTGCGCGTGGCCAAAGCCGACGCGCGCCCGCTGACGGAGAGCGAGCTGACGCTGCTCAAACCGAGGCTGATTGCGGCGCTCACCGACGATGACAGCTGCGATAATTTAGCGCCGTCCGACGACCAGCCGGAAGAGGGGGCGGAGCCGCCCACCCTGACGCCGGTGGACGCCAACCACGTGCTGATCGCCGCGCTGTGCTGGCGCGGGGCCTATAACGAAGGGTATGGCTTCTGGTTAACGGACCCGCAGTTCAAGGAAAAACCGACGCTGATCACCGACTCGGGCACCGACTACAGTGAAGGGGTTATCACCGAAGCGCAGAAAGGACGCGGCATCGGCGACTGCTGGAGCACTGCCGAGTGGGTGTGGGATGGCAAAACCTTCGTGCAAAGCAGCGATGCCACCACCGGTATGTGCCGGGCGATCCGCGCCGGTGGCGCATGGCCGCTGCCGACGCTGGTGACGGAAGTGAAACCCGCCGCCTGAATCAATCAGACAGGACGCCGTCTGGCGTCCTGCTCGACGCTTACTTACCGCAGCACTGCTTGAACTTTTTACCGCTGCCGCACGGGCAGGGATCGTTACGGCCCACTTTATCCCCGGCGCGGTAGGGCTCAGGATCGGGCTGCGCCGCACGCTGCTCCTGCCAATAGTCATGCAGCGCCAGCGCGGCGGGGCGAATCGCCTCGATGCTCGCTTCAAAGTCCTCGGGCGAGAACGCTTCCCGCCTGGCGAGGTGCGCCTCGCTGCCGTGTAAGGTAATGGCGTCCAGCGCGGGCTGCTGCTCCGGCGGCAGCAGCGACCAGTCGGCGTCCAGCGCCATGCCGCGCAGATAGCCGTAGCACCAATCTTCCACCACGCTAAACTCCTGGCCCTCCATCTCCTGCCAGCCAAACAGCGGATCAAACTGTTCTGGGTAGGACGCCAAGCGCTCGGCGATATCGTTAAAATGCTGGATCACCAGCGCCATAAAGCGATCCCGCTCGCGCGCGTTCTCCCACTTGGGGATCTGCTTCTCGCCGCCCCAAATCGCCACCATCCAGCGGCTGAGTTCAATGTCATTCGGCCCCGAGAGCAGCGCCGTGAGCATGCCGTCCAGCTCGGAGGTATCGACCACGGAGGCATCGTTGCCGTGTTTCTCCAGCATATCGTCCAGCCAGTTCAGCTCTTTTTCGGTTAACGGGCCTTGATTCATGCGGCATCTCCTGCGGTGTGGGCTCAGTAAACGTAATGGGCGCGATTATAACGGGATGCGTCGGGTTTTGCGGGTTTTTCCACGCCGCCGGACGCGCAACGCCTCGGCGTGCTGTAGTCAGGAAGCGAGCGCCTCGCATGACGCTAACGGATCTTTGCAATTTTGCTGCACCGCGATGGCCTCAAGCTGCGGTATGCTGTGCCACGACGTTGCTTTCAGGCGGGCCGGGAACCTTCCGCGCGCTGCGCTTGTCAGTAAGATGGACAATAAATAATTCACTGGAGTGGACATCATCCATGCGCAGGACACACATCTCTCTTGTTTCAGCAGGTATTTTTCTGGGCGCGTTAAGTCTGACTTCTGCCGCGATGGCCGAAGGGGAAGCCGCCAACACCGTTCCCACGCCGCCGCAGGTGCAGCAAGCCGCGCCGGATGCGCCCGCAGCGGATGCGCCGGCCAGCAGTGAGCCAGCCGAGTCCAGCGGCGATGTTGCGCCCGTGCGTCCGGCCCCCGATAACTCGGCCAACGCCCCTTCTGCGGCGAACAACTACGATCTCAATCCCATCATCATCGACTACAAAGAGTACAAAGTGGGTGATGTGGTACCGGATGAGTACCGTAAAAAGCAGTATACCATTGTGGACTGGAAGGCGCGCCATCTGCCTGCACCGCAGGACGGCGCACACTGGGCCTACATCAATGCCAACTACATCCTGATTACCGACGACAGCGGCAAAATCGTGATGGGCAAATCCGGCGACATCTTCTTTAAAGGCTAACCGCCTGCCCGCAGGCGCACCCGCTGCGCCTGCGTCTTCTCCCGCCTATTACTCCTGGGGCACAATCGTAATATCTACCATGCCAATGCCAAGCTTACGCGGATCCTGTCCGGTGATATTGCCGACGTTGGAGAGCTGAGGCTCCGGCGGCGCAATAATCAGGGTGTGGCTGCCCGTGGGATTGGTGAACTGCAGCGTGGTGGTAGAGAACGCGTCGCTCAGATTAAGCGACTGCACCTGATCGCCGACCCGCACCGGAATGGGACGGTGGGCATTAGGGCCATAGGCGCGCGCGGTGATCACCAACGCAAAGCGCGCGGGGAGCGGATCGACATATTCGATATTCACTTCCGGTGCCAGGTTGGCGTTCGACCAGCGTCCCCACGGTTCCGGACGTGAGATGCCGCTGAACTGCTTCACGCTCTGCGGTGCGCCCGGCAGGGTCAACAGGAAACGGTCGGCGGGATAGCGAATCGCGTTATCCTCAATGCGCATCTGCTGCACCGTCTGCTGATAGGTCGCCGCGCTGATCTCGGCGTGCGGAAAGCGGGCCTGACCTTTCCACACCGGTTTATCAATGTGCGTTACCGTGGGCTGCGCGCCCATCTGGCCCATGGCCACACAGAGATCGGTCGACAGCGCCAGCGCAGGCTGCCACACGCGGCCTTGCTTAAAGCAGCGATCCACCCAGACAAATTTCTCTCCGGCGGTGAAATCCGCCAGCTGATAGCGCAGCGGGGCGGCGTATTCCCCTTCTGGCAGCGGTTCAACGCGATCCCTGGCGATGCGGAACAGGATCGGCAACTTAAACGTCGAGCCTGAAAAGCTGATGGTATTCTGCGTCTGATCCACGGTGAAGGCGTCAATGCGGGTGGGGAATTTCCACAGCTGGATGATGTCCGCCTTCCACGCGTTAACCTTCTGCGCCATATCGGGAAGCACGCTCGATAGCGAGGTGGACGACAGCCCGCTGCGCCCCAGGCCAATCGCGTTATCGCCACCGAGCAGGTCGAGCAGGGTCGCGCCGTTATCCAGCGTGCTGCGTTTGCCGTCGATCACCTCCGCCTCTGGCCGATCGCCGCGGATCACCATAAACAAATCGCGACGCGGGTGTTTGATCAGGTACTGATGCGCGGTGTTGTTCATTGCCAGATGATCCGAACTCACCACGATCACCGTGTTTTTAAACCACGGCGAGGCTTTAATGCGCGCAATCAGCCGCGCCACGTGCTCCTGCGAGCAGGCCACGGCGCTAAATGACTGATTGGGTTTGCCGTCATAGCTGTAGCTTTTGCGCTGGCAGCTGCGCGAGATAAAACCATCTGGATGGTGAGTATCTACCGTCAGGGTGAACAGCGCGAAGCGCTTGTTCTGGCGCGACAGCGTTTCGAACTGGTCATACACCGCGTCCATCACCGTGTCGTCGTAAAAGCCCCAGTTATTGCGGTAGTTGGGATCGGCGACGCGGCTTTTCAGCTCCTGCGAGCCGTACATATGCTCGGCCTGAAAACCGTGCGACAGCAAAAAGGTGTCTTTGCCCGCAAAGCGCAAATCGGCCCCCTGAATAAACCAGTTTTCATAGCCGGAATGCTTGAGGATATCGCCGAGGCAGACGTTTTGCGGATAGAAGCTGGAAAGCGAGCCCGACGCGTTGCCGTCAAACGGCGCGAACAGCGGAATACCGCACTGTGAGGCTACCATGCCTGCAATGGTGTAATCGGTGCCAGGCAGCTGTTCGGTGTCGCTGAAATCCAGGCTCTGCTCTTTTTCGCGGCTCAGCTCGGGCGCGAGTCCGGGAAAGGCCTGTTCATCGAAGTAGGTGCGCTCCAGGCTCTCGCCGTAAATCCACACCACGTTAAGCGCGGGATGCGCGATCGCCGTGCGCGGCGTTGTAAAGTAGCGTGCAAAATCGGCGTCGCCCGGCTGCGTATGTGAGGCAATCAGCGCCTGTACCTGGCGAAACGCGGGGGCAGTCTGCACCGAACCCGCTGCGCAGGCCACCGCCAGCAGGCTCCAGCCAAAGTGGTGCGGCCGCTTATGGCGACGCAGCAGCCACGAGAGCAGGCAAAACAGCAGAAACAAGCCAAGTAGTAAGCCAATGGCGGGCACCACATACTTACTGACGCCCGCGCCGGTCAGGCTGTTGGTCAGGGTGTACAGCACCGCATCGTTGATGCCGTCGCCGGTAAAATAGTTGCTGGCAAACAGCGTGGCGTTTAGCACGATAAACACGGTGAGCAGCAGCAGCATCAGGATAAACCAGAACGTATTGCGCCCGGCTTTGCAGGAATAGACCACGATAGCGGCTAAAAAAAGTACAACCGAAAGCAATTCCAACGTTGATCCTCACAATTAGCGGTGACACGGTCCGGATGCCGTCGGCCCCTCTTTGGCGCCAATCTATCTGGAGTGTCACACGGCTGCAATACAGCCGATCACATTTGTGCGGATACCGCGTGCGGTGCAAAGATCGCGCGGGTGGGGAGTCCAGTTTTGCCTGGCCGCAGCCGCCGGCTGGCGCGGCCCGGTGAACGAAACGGCGCTTACAGCGCGCCGGTCAGATACTGCGCTTCGCCGTCGGCAAAGCTCCAGTCGCCTTTGTCATTAGTGATAAAGCTGATCATTACATCGCTGCCGGCAACGCCGCAGTGCGTGTGCAGCTCGCGCGCCAGTTCGGCCATAAAGCGCGTTTTCTGCGCCTCACTGCGCGGGCTGGTGTAAACCCGCACCATCACCAGATCGGTGCTGCGCGTGAAACCCAGGCCTGTATCCTGAAACACCATCTGGTAAGCTTTGTTTTCGTGAACAATTTGGTAGCGATCGCGTGCCGGTACGTTAAAGGCGGTTAAGACCGCGCGGTGCGCGGCGTCCAGCAGCGTGCGAATCTGGTCGGGCGAGCGCCCTTCAATAACATCAAACGTTAGCAGTGGCATGGCATTTCCTCGTGTGGTGCTGTGTCATGTCGTTATGCTGCCGCCTGACGCCATAAAGAAAAAGCGCGCAGGCTGAATTGATTATTTATTATTTTGAACAATTGCGATGACGATGATGAAAACCGATACCCTGTGGGTGCATCTACATTGGCTCACCGTGCTGGCCGAGGCGGGCAGTTTTACCCGCGCGGCAGAGCGACTGGACGTCAGCAAAGCGGCAATGAGCCAAAAAATTAAAGAACTGGAGGAGATGGCCGGCGTGTCGCTGGTGCAGCGCACCACGCGCAGCGTGCGGCTGACCTCAGCGGGCGAGAAACTGGTGGAAGACCTGCGCGAGCCGTTCGCCCGCATTGCGCAGAGTTTTTTCAGCGTGCGTGACGAGGCCGGTCCGGTGCGCGGCGTGGTGCGCGTCACCGCACCCGTCGCCTTTGCCCGGCAGCAGCTGGTGCCGATGGTGGGCGATTTCCTGCGTGAGTACCCGCAGGTGCGGCTGCAACTGGATGTCACCGATCGGCTGGTGTCGCCCGCCAGCGAAGGCTTTGATCTCGCCATTCGTCACAGCCAGAATCTGCCCGAAACCTACGTCGCGCTGCCGCTGTGCGAGACGCGCGCGCTGCTGGTGGCGTCACCCGCTTACCTTGCGCAGTTCGGTATGCCGGCCACGCCGGACGCGCTGGCGCAGCATAACTGCCTGTATTATCCGCGTGGGCTGGAGGCGCCGCAGTGGCGCTTTTGCCGCGTCAACGGCAGCAGTGAAACCGTGCAGGTGCGCATCGCCGGTAACTTCGCCACCAACAACAGCGAATCGATTCGCGATGCGGCGCTGCAGGGCATCGGCATCGCCATGCTGCCCGATTTTAGCGCCCACGCGGCGCTAACGGCAGGCACGCTCCAGCGCGTGCTGCCGCAGTGGCAGGCGGTGGATGCGTTTGCCGATCGGCTGTGGGTCATCCGGCCCTACGCCGCGCAGGTTCCGCGTGCGGTGACCACGTTTATCCATTGGTTACGCGCGCGCTTTGCGGAGGGATAACGCTAGTTTTAACCGTGCCGCGCTGCGCCTGCATCATCGCACCCAGCAGGCTATGGCGGCTGTAATTGCCGATGCGCAGGTTAAAATCGAGATATTGCCGATCCTCACCGCTGAGCGCGATCGCCGGCGGCGGCGTCGCCGGTCGCAGGTTGAACAGCACTGCGCGGGCAAGGGTCTGACTGCTTCCGCCGCGCAGCTGCGGGTACAGCCAGCCGTGGGCGGCCCCTTTGCGTAGCGAAAGATTCACGCGACGATACTCCCGCATCGCGACCTGCTGCGCGAGCGCGCCGAGGTGCTGTTGCGGATCGGCGATCTGCTGCGTCAGCAGGACAAAGTCGTCGCGCTTGCTCAGTTCGTGATAATAGTTTTTCGCTCCCAGATGCTTAATCGGCGCATAATGCTTCTGCCATTCACGAATAAAAGGATTATTCGGCGCGGCGGCAATAAAGCCGCTCTCCATCACCGGCGCCAGGTAATTCACGGTGAAGGCGGCGTTGTAATACCCAATAACATCCATGGCGCGTGCTGCGTGTGCACGGTGTACCCACGTTAGGTCTTCAAACAAGAAGGTATGGCAATCAATCGCAATGCCGCCATAGCGTAATAATAATTCCAGGCGAATGACTTCGCTTTTTTGCTGCGCCGTTAATTGGCTGGAGGTAAATATAAAGTCAGGTAAGACTTCTTTTACCGTCATCCGATTTAAAACGTAAACATCATGATCGGCATTATCCTTCCGCAGCTTTTCTATATTTAATCGCAGCGAAAGCGGTAAATTTTCATTATCCCAATACATCCAGATTTTCTTGGGAATAGGCGGCAGCGTTTTTTCTGCGGAGTAGAGCACCAGATTCTCTTCCTCGTCCGGCTGATACTCGGGCGCGCAGCATGTAACGTATTGCTTTCTTTGAAATAAAGTTTGACTTGTAAACGCGAGACGTTTCCAGCCGTGCCAGAGCGCACGCGCGGGTTCGAGGCGATTTTTATTCATGTTGCACCTGATTATTGTAATTAGGGTGGCAATGTCCCTGATGCTGGCGTCATAAGCGCCTGGTCTGTCCTTGCGGCTGTGTGTAATTCAGACTGACAACAGCTTAATAAAGTATTCTGCGCGTCATGGCTATGTCTTTTTTTTGCTTTCAGATAAAACGGATAATGAAGATGCCGTTATGAATAAAAATAAACGCGAATAACGTAATCTCTGGCTAACGTTTTTATTTTAAGCCACCAGGATTAATCCTAACAAAATGATAAGCAGGGGCGAATGCGCGCGTATTGCGCGGCACAATCCCGGACGACCAGACGTTATCAACGCTGTAATTTCTGCTGGCCTGATAGCCGATCGTGCCGCATTGTCAGCGGTTAGCTACGCTTAAACCTGCGTATTCAGAAAAAGGAGGCACTATGTCGCACCCTCATCGTGGCTTACTGGCGGTCGATCGGCAGGGCAATCGCGTCTTGTTTCTGCATCCCGAAACTTTTGCCATTCAACAGGTGCTTAACGCGCTGCCGCCGCGTCCGCAACAGTTGCTGATGCTGCCCGCGCTGGAAAAGGCCTATGTCACCTTAGCGCATGACGCGTCGCATCACGGCGCGTCGTCGGGGCGCCACGCGCTGGCGATTATCGATTTGCGCGCGCGGGACGTGGCGGGCTATGTCGATTTAACGCCGCTGCGCGGGCCGCACAGCGGCCAGTTAGGCCGTGACGGTAAAGTCTATTTCTGCTGTGAAGGCAGCGCGTCGGTGGCGGTGATCGATCCGCAGACCGATCGGCTGGAAAAAATCATTCCGCTGCCCGCGCATCATGCACACCGGTTGAGCCTCTCGCCCAGCGGTCGCAAACTGTTTACCGAAAATCACGCAGACGCCAGCATCACGGTACTGGATTTGTGCGAAGCGGAGGGGCGCATTATTGATAATATTCTGCTGGCGGGGCCGATCGCCGGGATTGCCGCTTCGCCCAAGCACCCTTATTTGGTGGCGTGTGCGGCGGACGCGCCGCAGCTCTACGTGGTGGATCGCCAAAGCCACCGCGTGCGCCAGCGTATTCTGCTGACGGGCCATCAGCAGCCCTGCCACCAGGTACGTTTTAGCGCGAACGGCGATCGGCTGGTGGCGATGGGCGCCGGTGAGCCCGTGGTGACGCTTTTTGACGATCTGCTCAATCCGTTGGGCGACATTGAGGTGGCAAACTCGCCCACCGAAGGCTGTTTCAGTGAGGATAACCGCACGCTGCTGATCGCCCATGAAGAGGAGGGCGCGCTGAGCGTGATCGATCTCGCCGAGATGAAGGTGATCGCGGTCCCGCAGGCGGGCGCAGGCTGCGACGCACTGAGCTACTTTAGCCTGCATTGAGGCGGCTGCCGCTTGATGCGGCGTCGAGCGGGCCCTTGTGACGCCGCGTTTTCCATTTGTCATAAAAACTTAACTAAGTTATGGCAAAAAGTGCGCGATGAAGTTGAGCGGGAAGAACATCTTAATGATAAGTATTCTTGTTTAATTCCGTGGCGCACCCAATCGCTGCCTACAATCTGTTTTATTTAACATGATGATTAGTAATAACTAATTATTGGTGATATTTTTTAGGCATAAAAATTATGCCTAAATTTGCATCGTCTGCTTGATTTATCTACGCGCGTAGATACACTGTGTACACAGTGATGACTCGCGGTGCTACAGACGTTACCGGGCATACGATGGCGTAGTTTCATTTGCCGTGTTAATGCGATCGATGATTTTAACATCGACAAACAGCGGCAAATCAGCGAATTCCAACACCAGGGAATTCCTTAACTTCATCCAGTTTGCCTTACGAACGTCGCCACCGGGGAGTTCCGCTTGTTGTGAGGGAACCGACCCACGGATGGGCGTTTACTGTATCTACTTCTCTCAGGGACACGGTTATGACGGTTCAACGCTCCGTTACGCAACACGCTGCAGCCACCTCCGCCGCCGATGCGCGGCTCGAAACACCCGCCGGACGCCAGGATTTTTGGCGCGCCACCTTCTCCTGCTGGCTTGGCACCGCGATGGAATACGCGGATTTTGCCCTCTATGGTCTGGCCGCAGGCATTATTTTCGGCGATGTCTTTTTCCCCAATGCAACCCCCGCCATGGCGCTGCTCTCCAGCTTTGCAACCTGGTCTGTGGGCTTTATCGCGCGGCCGATCGGCGCGCTGCTGTTTGGCTGGATCGGCGACCGTAAGGGCCGAAAAGTGGTGATGATCAGCACTATCATCCTGATGGGCGCCTCCACCACCCTGATAGGCCTGATTCCCTCCTATGCGACGATTGGCGTGTGGGCGCCCGCGTGTCTGGTGCTGCTGCGATTTACGCAGGGGCTGGGCGCGGGAGCGGAACTCTCCGGCGGCACGGTGATGCTGGGCGAGTATGCGCCTGTCGCGCGTCGCGGGCTGGTGTCATCGGTGATTGCACTCGGCTCTAACAGCGGCACGTTGATCGCCTCGCTGGTGTGGCTTGCGGTGATCCAGATGGATAAAACCACGCTGCTGGCGTGGGGCTGGCGCATTCCGTTCCTTAGCAGCGTGCTGATCGCGGCTGTGGCGCTGTGGATCCGACGTCATCTGCGCGAAACGCCGGTGTTTGAGCGGCAGCAGGCTGAACTGCAGGCGGCGCGCAGCGCCACGCTCCAGCAGGCGCAGCACGCGCACGACACGCGCGGTTTTTGGCAGCGCAGCCGTGCGTTCTGGACCATGGTTGGCCTGCGCATTGGCGAAAACGGCCCCTCTTATTTAGCGCAGGGCTTTATCGTGGGCTATGTCGCCAAGGTGTTGATGATCGATAAGTCGGTGCCCACCACGGCGGTATTTATTGCCTCGCTGCTGGGCTTTTTGATCATTCCTTTTGCTGGCTGGCTCTCTGATCGCATCGGCCGCCGCGTCACCTATCGGGGTTTCTGTCTGCTGCTGATGATCTATGCCTGGCCTGCCTTCTCGCTCATGGATAGCCGCGATCCCACGACAGTGATCGCCGTGATGGTGGTCGGCATGGCGCTGGCCTCGCTGGGCATTTTTGGCGTGCAGGCCGCCTGGGGCGTAGAAATGTTTGGCGTGAAGCACCGTTACACCAAAATGGCGGTGGCGAAAGAGCTGGGCTCGATTCTCTCCGGCGGCACGGCGCCGCTGGTGGCCTCAGCGCTCTTGGCCTATACCGGACACTGGTGGGCCATCGCCGTCTACTTCACGCTGATGGCCAGCATCGGTTTTTTGACCACGTTTGTGGCGCCGGAAACGCGCGGGCGCGATTTAAATCTGCCGGAAGACGCGATCTAACGCGCACCACGGCACAGTGATTTCCGCCACCGGCTCGGCGTCTCGACCGGTGGTTTTATGCATAAGCAGGAGGCAAGGCATTGGCGAAATCCCCCAGCGGCACCGTCACGCGCAGCGACGTCGCAAAAGTTGCTGGCACCTCAGTGGCCGTGGTGAGCTACGTGATCAACAACGGTCCGCGCCCGGTGGCAGAAGCCACGCGCCAGCGCGTGCTGGCGGCGATTCAGCAGACCGGCTATCGGCCCAACGCCGTGGCGCGCGCCCTGGCTTCAGGCAGTACCAAGACCTTTGGCCTGGTGGTGCCGAACATCAACAATCCGTTTGTCGCCTCAATGGCGCATATGCTGCTGCAGGAGTCACTGAACCACGGTCACGTGATGCTGCTGGGCGACGCGGGCGACGATCGCCAGCGCGAGCTGGAACTGATTCAAGGGCTGCTGAACCGTCAGGTTGACGGGCTGTTCTATACCAGCGTGGATCGCCATCCCTACATCGATCTGATTCAGGCCAGCGGTACGCCGCTGGTGATGCTGGATCGCGTGGAGCCGCGCCCCGGCGTCAATATGCTGCGGGTAAATGAACGCGAAGCCGCACGTCAGGTCACCGCGCACTTGCTCAGCCACGGCTATCAGCAGGTGGGCATCATCAGTGGTCCCTTACACATGTTCAACGCGCAGGATCGTATTCACGGCTGGCGCGATGCCATGACGGCGCACGGATTATCGGTGGATGAGGCGCTGATTTTTCCCGCCAGCTATTCGCGGCAGGGCGGCTACGATGCGGCCCAACGCATGATCGCCAGCGGACGCGTGCCGCGCGCGCTGTTTACCAGCAATGAAGGGCAGGCGATTGGCTGTATCCGGGCGCTGGCTGAACACGGCTTGCGCGTGCCGCAGGATGTGGCGCTGGTGTGCTTTAACGGGACCGAGCAGGCGAGTTTCCATGTGCCGAGGCTCACCACCGTGCGTCAACCGCTGCGTGACATGGCGCGCTGCGCGATCCAAATGCTCAAAGAGAGCAGCGGCGACGCCCGCGTCGCTGAATTTCCGCATCTGCTGGAAATCGGCGAGTCGTGCGGCTGCCCGTCTACCTAATAATTAACGATAACGTAATGAAAAGACTGATTATTGATTGCGATCCGGGCAACGGTATTCCCGGTGCCAACACCGATGACGGCCTGGCGTTGGCGCTGGCGCTGGCCGCGCCTTCGCTCAACGTCGAGCTGGTCACCACCGTCACCGGCAATACGCCGAGCGCCGTGGGCGTGCGGGTGGTAAAAGATCTGTTTCGCCGTCTCGGTTGCACGGTGCCGGTGGTGCAGGGGGCGCTACAGGCGCTGCGCGAAGATCCGGCGCCCTGGCGCGCACGGCTGGATGGCGTGCTTGACGATTCGCTTAATGCGCTATGGCACGGAGTGCGTGAGCCTGAACTCACGGCGGCGGACGGCTATGATGCGGCTGGCGCGATGGGGCAACTGATTTGCGATCATCCCGGCGAGTTTACCCTGGTGGCGATTGGCCCGTTGACCAACGTGGCGCTGGCGCTGCAGCGCTATCCGCAGATGGCGGATGCGGTGGCGGAGATCGTCATTATGGGCGGCGTATTTGCCCTGGATGATTACATTAAAGACACCAACTTTGGCCTGGATCCGGAGGCGGCGCATCAGGTATTGCACAGCGGCGCCACCATTACGCTGGTGCCGATGGATGCCACCACGCAGACGCTGATGACGCATCAGGATCTGCAGCGCCTGACGGCCAGCGATCATCCGCTGTCGCAGTTTGTGCGCGACACGCTGCGACCGTGGATCGACTATTCAATCCGCACGCGCCATCTGCCCGGCTGCTGGATCCACGATGCGCTGGTGGTGGCCTGGCTGCTGAATCAGCGCGTGGCAGACGGCGTGGATTATTATGTCGATATTGAACTGCGCCCGGGTGCCACGCGCGGCAAAAGTTGGCGCTACCGTCCGCCGCTGCGCCTGGACGTGGGCATTCCGCCTGACACCGGCGCGCTGGTACACGTGATGCAGAGCGTCAATAATCCCCTGCTGCTTGCGCTGATTGAACAGGCGCTAAACGACTTCACGGGCTAAAGCTACGCGCGCAGGCGTGCGCAGCGACACGCCTGCTTACAGCCCGAATCACTCGCTGACAATTCCCGCCGCGTTTCCCTTCGCCAACGTGCTATATACAAATGGTTAACAAAATAATAACCAGCGTAACCATTTGCTGAGTAATGTTCCCTTTGTGCCGACGCCTCGTCGCCACCTCAGACAGGAAAATCCCCATGCTTAACTGGACTTCGACCCAGCGCAACGTGGCCTTCGCCAGCTTCGCCAGTTGGACGCTGGATGCGTTCGACTTCTTTATTTTGGTGTTTGTGTTGAGCGATTTGGCGACCTATTTCTCCACCAGCGTCTCCGATGTCTCGGTGGCGATCATGCTCACGCTGGCGGTCAGGCCGCTGGGCGCGCTGCTGTTTGGTCGCCTGGCCGAAAAATATGGCCGCCGACCGATCTTAATGCTCAATATCGTGATGTTTTCGCTGTTTGAACTGCTGTCGGCGTGGTCGCCAACGTTCACCGCGTTTCTCGCGTTTCGCATTATCTACGGCGTAGCGATGGGCGGCATCTGGGGCGTGGCCTCTTCGCTGGCGATGGAGACCATTCCCGATCGGTCGCGCGGGCTGATGTCCGGTATTTTTCAGGCGGGCTATCCCTGCGGGTACCTGCTGGCCTCGGTGGTGTTTGGGCTGTTCTTCTCCCACGTCGGGTGGCGCGGCATGTTCTTGATTGGGGCGCTGCCGATCCTGCTGCTGCCGTTTATCTGGTTCAAAGTCCCGGAGTCACCGGTGTGGCTGGCGGCGCGCGAACGCAAAGAGAGCAGCGCGCTGCTGCCGATCATCAAACAGCACTGGAAACTGTGCATTTACATGGTGCTGCTGATGGCCTGCTTTAATTTCTTTAGCCACGGCACGCAGGATCTCTATCCCACGTTCTTGAAAGTGCAGCATCAATTTGACCCGCATACGGTGAGCATCATCGCCATCAGCTACAACATCGCCGCCATGCTGGGCGGCATCACGTTTGGCACGCTGTCAGAGCGCATTGGCCGTAAGCGCGCGATCATCCTGGCATCGCTGTTGGCGCTGCCGGTGCTGCCGCTGTGGGCGTTTTCCAGTGGCTCCTGGATGATTGGCCTGGGTGCCTTTTTAATGCAGTTTATGGTGCAGGGCGCGTGGGGCGTGGTGCCGACCTATCTCACCGAGCTGGTGCCCGCCAATGCGCGCGCGGTGCTGCCGGGCTTTGTCTATCAGCTGGGTAATTTGCTGGCGTCGGTCAACGCTACCTTGCAGTCACGCATTGCCGAAGCGCACGGGGGCAACTACGGGCTGGGTATGGCCATCGTGGCAGGCACAGTGGCGGTGCTGATCAGTGTATTTGTGGCGTTCGGGCGGGAGACGCGCGGCATCACGATTACCGGTACCGCCGCGCGCGAGGCAGATTAAGGCGTTTCGCAGACATCAATCCACGTGGCCGCCGTGAGGTCGGCCATGCGCTGCGGCGTAATACGCACTGCACTGGAAATAGAGCCGGCGGCGGGCAGCACTTCATCAAACTGGCGCAGCGAGACATCGCAGTAGACGGTCAGCGGCGTTTCCAGCCCAAACGGGCAGACGCCGCCGACCGGATGCCCGGTCCAATTCACGACCTCATCCACGCTTAACATCCGCGCTTTGCTGCCCAGCGCGGCCTTCAGCTTGCGGTTGTCGAGACGCGCATCGCCGCGCGTGACGATCAGCACGACGCGCTCTTTCACTTTTAACGACAGGGTTTTGGCGATTTGACCCGGCGTTACGCCGTGTACGCGCGCGGCCTGCTCAACAGTGGCAGTGCTCTGCGGCATCTCAATAATGGCGATATCCGGTGCATGTTCGGCAAAAAAGTGCCGTACCGACTCCAGGCTCATAATAGTCTCCGAAAAAAACAGAGCCTAAAGCTGCCATACGGCAAAAAAAGTGTAAACGAGAGAAAGGCGTAATCTGTTACAGATTGTCTGCGGGCGCGGCCGCACTGAGCGTGCAGTTGCCGCAGCGCGCTACGTCGGGGATGCGATAGCGCTGACAGCAGCTGCGGCGCACCATGTCGCCGTCGCGCGGGATCATGGTGCGATACAGCGGATTATCGCTGCCATCTAACAGAGTTTTACGGAAAAAAATCGCCTGTTCCAGCTGCAGTACGGTAAACGCGGGCAGCTGCTTTTTTAGTTCGCCAAGGAACCAATAAAACGAGAAACCCATATTGTTCCAAATCAGTCTGGCGTTGATATCACCGTGCTGGGTGATGCCCTGAACCGCAGGAACGAGGCAGCGTTGAATCAGGCGGTCAATGCGCTGCTGCGCGTTCATATGACGTGCCTCTTCGTCCTCTTCAACGTCCATCCAGAACGCGCACGGATGCCCGTTTTCATGAAAGAGGACGTGAATCAGATGGGGATCGCACTTAAGCGCGCGCGGCTCGCACAGCAGCATTTGCAGCAGCGGTGACAGCAGCAGGCCAAAGTACCACTGCGCCCATAGCGACTGCACCGGCTTGGCTTCTGGCGCAACGTCAGGATGTTGACGATAGAGATAATCACAATAGCGCTGCGTGAGGCGTTGGAACGTGGCGGGCGTTGACCACTGCGCAAGCGTCAGCGCATCAGCGGGCGCTGGTTGGGTCAGCGTAAAGTAGTCCAGCATGGCAGGCTGCTGTTCGCGCAGCAGATCGTCCAGCACGCGTGCAAGGCTGCGATCGTGCTGCATAAAGATCAGCGGAAGGGTGCGTGTACGCGGGTGCGGCTGCGAAAACGTTGCCATGCCATTCCTTGAGTGATAACGATTATCAAAACCAAATGATAATCGTTAACAACCAAGTGAGCAAGCAGGTGCACAGGCTTTAGGCTAAATCGTGACTGACCTGCGGCAGGGTGGGGAGATCTTCCCACGCCAGAATGGTATTTCTGCCCTGATTTTTCGCCACGTACAGCGCACGGTCTGCGTTGGCCACCGCCTGATCGAAGTCGTCAGCAAAAATGGGCGCGATGCCCGCGCTGATGGTGACGTGGGTGGAAACCTCTTGGTTGAAGCGGTGAGGGATATCAAGATTCACCACGTATTGCCGGATGCGCTCCGCCAGCTTCATGGCGATGGACGCGTTGACGTTGGTCATTAGCACCAGAAACTCTTCACCGCCGTAACGCGTCACCACATCGCGCGAGCGCACGGCATCGCGGATCGCCGCCGAGACGCGCGCCAGCGCCTGATCGCCCATGGCATGACCATAATGGTCGTTGTACGCCTTGAAGTGATCGATATCCAGCAGCAGCACAAAGTGGCTGCCCGCGTGATTCTCTAAAATGGCATCGAGACGGTTTTTCAGTCCGCGGCGGTTGTACAGGCCGGTGAGCGGATCGAGCATACTCAGGTCGCTGAAATTCTCGCGCTCTTCGTAAAGTTGACTGACCAGACGGCGCGTGAAGTGATCGAAGCGACGGCGCATCAGGTGGTGCAACGAGAAGCCGATCAGCGGCAAGGTGATGGTGAAAAGGATCATCAGCAAATGCTGACCATCATCCAGCAGCAGTACCGTGAGTACCGGTGGCGCAATGTGTAAGCAAAAAGCAGGCAAATAATCGCTAAGGGCAATGGCGCTGATAAAAAAGACGCTCAACAAACTAATTATCAGGAAACTGCCGTCGTAAAAAAAAATTTGCTGGTAGCGATAGTTAATATGCCAGGCCCATAATCCACCTAATAGAAATGCCACAGGATTTAATAGCGGTAATTGCTTTTTAGGCATGCTTACCAGCAAGGCAAGCAGCGTGGCGCTGAACACCACCACCAGCAGCGCGGGCAGCGATTGATTAGCAATATCGGAACCGGTAAAAGGCAACAAGCAAAAAAGGGCAACAGCAACGTTCAAAAACAAAAACAGCATCAGCGAAAGCCGATATTTGCTGTGTTTCAATGCATCATAAGATTGTAATTTCATTATTATTACTCGTGACAGCCCTGAAATATCAAAGCGCTACCCGGAGGAAATAACCCCTGTTACCGGATAGTGAGCATATTATTGCTGTGTTATTAACGTTGTTATCGGCGGCAATTTAGCATTTTCCAGTAAATCTGTCATCTGGCGTACCTTCAACAAATGACGAAAAAACTCGCTGCAAAATGAGAATTATTAACATATGATAATGAAATTGATTCTCATTTGTTTGTGGGGGTAGCGATGGTGATGGCCATGCTGGTTGCCTGTGGGTTATGGGGCGTAAGCTGGGTAAGAGGGAAACGGTTAGACAGCGGCTGGGGTGTCCTGTTGCCTTGCGCAGCCCTGCCGATTTTTGCCCTGTGGGAGCCGAGTTTTAGCCAGTGGCGCGCCGTGATGATAGTCGCGCTGCTGCTTACGCTGGCCATGCTGTTTCATCATCGTCTGCGTCACTACCTGTTGCTGCCGTCGTGCCTGGCGCTGGCGGGCGGTGCGGCGGCGGTCGCGGTGAACTTTCCACTGCTGTAGTGCCGTCGGCGATACGTCGGAAACGCAAAAACCACGCTGTGTGCGTGTGATGGCGTAAAACGGTCGCGAAG
This sequence comes from uncultured Pantoea sp., assembly GCA_913778495.1. Taxonomy (GTDB): domain Bacteria; phylum Pseudomonadota; class Gammaproteobacteria; order Enterobacterales; family Enterobacteriaceae; genus Pantoea. The sequence goes on along the minus strand of CAJYVD010000039.1, from coordinate 108,232 downwards.
GGTCTGGCAAAGAAGGGAAGACAACAGTGGTGCGAAGAGAGGGACTTGAACCCTCACGTCCGTAAGAACACTAACACCTGAAGCTAGCGCGTCTACCAATTCCGCCACCTTCGCATCGTCGTTGTCTGTTTATATCACCGCATGGTGCGAAGAGAGGGACTTGAACCCTCACGTCCGTAAGAACACTAACACCTGAAGCTAGCGCGTCTACCAATTCCGCCACCTTCGCGCAGTGCACGCGATATAAACTATGTGATTAGTGGTGCGAAGAGAGGGACTTGAACCCTCACGTCCGTAAGGACACTAACACCTGAAGCTAGCGCGTCTACCAATTCCGCCACCTTCGCATACCGACAATACTTCATAGTATTGCTAACCACGGAGGCGCATTTTAGAGATTTTACTCATTGCGTCAACACATATTTCACGACGGTGAAACGATCGCTGCAAAAAGCAACGTTTCACCGTCGCGACGCGTCAGGCGGGGCGATCAGCGCGCTTTGGCTCCACGGCCATACACCGCACGATAGACTTTAAACCGTCCGGTTTGCGCCAGCACCTCGTGGTTCCCGAAGGCCTCATCAAGGATTTGCGGATATGGCAGGAAGGCGTTGGCGACGATGCGCAGCTCGCCGCCGCTGTTCAGGTGCTTGAGCGCGCCGCGAATCAGGGCTTGAGCGGCATCCAGGCTGGTTTGCATACCGTCATGGAACGGCGGATTAGAGAGGATCAGGTCAAAGCGACCGGTGACATCCGAGAAGACGTTACTGGCGAAAACGTCCCCTTCCAGGCCGTTGGCGGCCAGCGTGGCTTTACTGGCTTCCAGCGCCGCCGCGTGCACGTCGCACAGCCACAGACGCACTTTCGGCGAGTGCTGCGCCAGCACGGTGGCGAGCACGCCGCTGCCGCAGCCGACGTCCAGCACTTTGCCTTTGGTGTGCGGCGTGAGCGTGGAAAGCAGCAGATCGCTGCCCATGTCCAGCCCGTCACGGCTAAATACGCCCGGCAGCGTGTGAATGGTGAGATCGTCCAGCGGATAGGTGTGGCCAAAGCGGTCTGGATCGAAGCCTGGCTGCGTATCAAGGCGACCGTGATACAGGCCACAGCGCCGCGCGCTGTCGATTTTCTCCATCTTGGCCCACGCGTCCAGCATGCCTTCCGCACTGCGCACGCCGCTGCGGTTTTCACCCACAACAAAAATATCGCAGCCCGTTGGCAGCAGCGACAGCAGGTTTTGCAGCTGGAACTGCGCTTCGGGTTTGTTTTTGGGCCAGTAGTAAACCAGCGTATCGCAACCGGCAACATCGTCAGCGCGGGCAATCAGGCTAAACGTCGCCTGTTCACCGAGGCGACGGCTCAGGTTCTGCCAGTGATGGTACTGCTGGGTGTGCACGCGACTGGATGCCGTCTCAAGCTGGGCGGGCAGGTCATCCTGCAGATCGCCGGCAAACAGTACGTTGCGGGCGGTAAATTCATCACTGTGGCGCAGAATCACTTCGCTGGCCGGGGTAAAAGCAGACATGGAACGCTCCTGTTAAATCAGAGCGGCGATTATAGTGCTTTGTTGGCGCATGTTCGATGGGTTTGCTAGCATAGCGTCGCATTCAGATGGCATAACGGGTAATGGCATGAGCACAAGGCGTGACTGGCTTCTACAGCAGATGGGGATTACGCAGTACCAGCTGCGGCGTCCGCGGGTGCTGCAAGGCGAAATCGCCGTGACGCTGGCACCCGGCACGCGCCTGGTGATGGTGGCTGAACATGCGCCTGCGTTACAGGAACCGCTGATCGCTGACGTATTACGCGTGCTGGGGATCCAACCCGAACAGGTCATGACGCTGACGCCAGAACAGCTGCCGATGCTGCCCGAAAAGGTCGAATGCGTCGGATGGTTACTGGGCCTCGACCGCCCGCATCCTTTCAGCGGCGTCGCGCTGCATACCGCCGTATTCAATGAATTAATCAGCAGCGGCGCGGCAAAACGCGCGCTGTGGCAACAGATGTGTGACCATGACAACCTTCTCTTTCATCACCCCTGACGATCTGCCCCAGCTGCTGGCGATTGAACGCCGCGCCCACGCCTTTCCGTGGAGTGAACAGACGTTCGTCAGCAATCAGGGTGAGCGCTTTATGAATTACCGCCTGGAGGCGGAAGGCCGCCTCGCAGGTTTTGCCATTACGCAGGTGGTGCTGGACGAAGCCTCTCTGTTCAATATTGCTATCGATCCCGACTTCCAGCGCCGCGGCTACGGACGCCAGCTGTTGCAGCAGGTGATCGCCGAGCTGGAAAAACGCGACGTCATGACGCTGTGGCTGGAAGTGCGCGCCTCGAATCTGCCCGCCATCGCCCTGTATGAGCAGCTGGATTTTCATCAGGTGAGCCGTCGGCCCAACTATTACCCCACCGCCCACGGACGTGAAGATGCCATTATCATGGCGCTCACGCTGTAATCAACGCTGAGGATCATCATGTTAAACGATTGGGACTGCATTCTGTTTGATGCGGACGATACCCTGTTCCATTTCGACGCCTACGCCGGTCTGCAGCGCGTGTTTGCCCGCTACGACGTGCACTTTACCGACAGCGACTACGCCGATTATCAGGCGGTGAACAAACCGCTGTGGGTGGATTATCAAAACGGCACCATCTCGGCGCTGCAACTGCAAACGCGCCGCTTTACGCTGTGGGGCGAGAAACTCAGCGTGGCGCCGGAAGTGCTGAACAGCGATTTCCTCAACGCCATGGCGGAGATCTGCCTGCCGCTGGACGGCGCCGCCGAACTGCTGACAATGTTAAAAGGGCAGGTTAAGCTCGCCATCATCACCAACGGCTTCACCGCGCTGCAGCAGGCGCGCCTTGAACGCACCGGTTTCCGCGACATGTTTGACGCGCTGGTGATCTCCGAAGAGGTGGGGGTGCCGAAACCGGATGCCGCGATTTTCGATCATACGCTGGCGCTGCTGGGCAACCCGGATCGCCGCCGCGTGCTGATGGTGGGCGACACGCCGGAGTCCGATATTTTAGGCGGGATGAACGCCGGCGTGAAAACGTGCTGGATCGATCACGGTACGCGTCCGCTGCCCGCGGCGATCACACCGGACTGGCAGGTGAAAAATCTCGCGCAGCTGCAGGCGTTGATCGCGGAAGGCTGATGCGCGGTTAGCGTTTTTCCTCGCGCTCGGTGGTGCTGGTGTCCTCGTCCCGATCTTCCTGCACCGTGCGGCTCGCCGTGAGCAGGAACGGCGACTGCTGCCAGCGGGTGCGGCGGTGACGCAACAGCGTGCGGGTCAGAATAATGCCGATGGCCAGCGCCAGCAGCATCATCAGGCGCAGGATGTTGGTGGTGTTGTCCACCTGGCGCGACTCCGTCACCAGGACGTGGGTGTCCAGCGTGACGCGCAAAAAGCCCTGCGGCCCCTCTTTGCCTTCCAGCGGCTGTACGATCTGGTGATTGAAGTAGCTGCCTGCCCGTTTGCCGTCCAGCGCCAGGCGGTCACGCACGTTAATGCTTTCACCGCTGTGCGCCACCAAACTGCCATCGTCGGCGTACACCGAGGCATCTAAAATGCGGCTGTTATCGGTGAGCTGATTGAGAATGGCGCCGATCTGCGCGCGGTTATCATCGCTGTTATCCATCAGCGGCTTTAAGCTAAACGCCACCTGGCGCGTCAGCGTATGGGCCAGCTCTTCCACCTGTTCCGAGCGCGCCATCTGATGGCCGAGGCTAAACCAGGACGCGCCTTGCATCAGGACCACCAACAGGGCCATGGAGATGAGAACGATCACCGTGCGATGCAGGCGGAATTTCAGTGCGGTTTTGACCATCAGAGACCCGTGTGACGTAACAGCAGAAAGGCTGGCAATTATGTTGCCAGAACCGACGCAGACAGGGTAGCCTCTTGCGTGGTTTTGTTGTCCCTACAGGAGCTGTAATGCCAAATCGTCTTACCTGGTGCGACCTGCCCACCGATGTCTCTCTCTGGCCGGGTTTACCTCTTTCTCTCAGCGGGGATGAAGTGATGCCGCTGGATTACCGTGCTGGCCGCACGGGCTGGCTGCTGTATGGGCGCGGACTCGACAAGCAGAAACTCACCGATTACCAGCATCAGCTGGGCGCCGCGATGGTGATCGTCAGCGCCTGGAACGTCGATGACTATCACGTGATCCGGCTGGCGGGTTCCCTGACGCCGCGCGCCACCAAGCTGGCGCACGCTGCGGGCTTTGACGTGGCGCCACTGGGCAAGATCCCGCACCTTAAAACGCCGGGCTTGCTGGTGATGGACATGGACTCCACCGCCATTCAGATCGAGTGCATCGATGAAATCGCCAAACTGGCGGGCTGTGGTGACGAAGTGGCGGAAGTCACGGAGCGCGCGATGCGCGGCGAGCTTGATTTCAAAGCCAGCCTGCGCGAACGCGTAAGCAAGCTGGCAGGCGCCGATGCCAATATTCTTAAGCAGGTGCGTGACGCGCTGCCGCTGATGCCGGGATTGACCACGCTGGTGCACAAATTGCAGGCGCTGGGCTGGCAGGTCGCGATCGCCTCCGGCGGCTTTACCTATTATGCGGATCACCTGCGTCAAACGCTGCATCTGGCGGCAGCGGTGGCCAATGAATTAGCGATGCGCGACGGCAAGCTCACTGGTGAAGTGATCGGTCAGATCGTCGATGCCCAGTACAAAGCCGATACCCTGACGGCGCTGGCCCAGCGCTTTGATATCGCCCCAGAGCAAACCGTGGCGATTGGCGACGGGGCCAACGATCTGCCGATGATCAAAGCCGCCGCGCTGGGGATCGCCTACCATGCTAAACCTAAAGTGAATGAGCAGGCGGCCATCACCATCCGCCATGCGGACCTGATGGGCGTGTTCTGCATTCTCACCGGCAGTCTGATTCACGAAGAGCGTTAATTGAGGAGTTGATTTGGCCAAAGCGGCAAAACGCGCCTTCGTTTGTAACGAATGTGGCGCAGATTATCCGCGCTGGCAGGGGCAATGCAGCGCCTGCCACGCCTGGAACACCATTACCGAGGTGCGCATTGCCGCCTCGCCGACCGTGGCGCGCAACGAGCGTCTGAGCGGCTATGCCGGCAGCGCGGGCCCGAGCCGCGTGCAGAAGCTGTCGGAAATCAGCCTTGAAGCGCTGCCGCGTTTCTCCACCGGCTTCAAAGAGTTCGATCGCGTGCTGGGCGGCGGCGTCGTGCCGGGCAGCGCGATTCTGATTGGCGGTAATCCTGGCGCGGGGAAATCCACGCTGCTGCTGCAAGTGATGTGCAAACTGGCGCAGGACATGAAAACCCTGTACGTCACCGGCGAAGAGTCGTTGCAGCAGGTGGCGATGCGCGCGCACCGCCTCGGGCTGCCGGCGGACAACCTGAATATGCTGTCGGAAACCAGCATCGAGCAGATCTGCCAGATCGCCGAGCAGGAGCAGCCGAAGCTGATGGTGATCGACTCGATCCAGGTGATGCACATGGCGGATATCCAGTCGTCACCGGGCAGCGTCGCGCAGGTGCGCGAAACCGCCGCCTACCTGACGCGCTTTGCCAAAACGCGCGGCGTGGCCATCGTGATGGTCGGCCACGTCACCAAAGATGGCTCGCTGGCGGGCCCCAAAGTGCTGGAGCACTGCATTGACTGCTCGGTGATGCTGGACGGCGACGCCGATTCGCGTTTCCGCACCCTGCGCAGCCACAAAAACCGCTTTGGCGCGGTCAACGAACTAGGGGTGTTCGCCATGACCGAGCAGGGCATGCGCGAAGTCAGTAATCCCTCGGCGATTTTCCTGTCGCGCGGCGATGAAATCACCGCCGGCAGTTCAGTGATGGTGGTGTGGGAAGGCACGCGCCCGCTGCTGGTGGAGATCCAGGCGCTGGTGGATCACTCCATGATGGGCAATCCGCGCCGCGTGGCGGTGGGGCTGGAGCAGAACCGCCTGGCGATCCTGCTGGCGGTACTGCACCGTCACGGCGGCTTGCAAATGGCGGATCAAGACGTGTTCGTGAACGTGGTCGGTGGTGTCAAAGTCACCGAGACCAGCGCCGATTTAGCGCTGCTGTTAGCGATGGTCTCCAGCCTGCGCGATCGCCCGCTGCCGCAAGATCTGGTGATCTTCGGCGAAGTGGGGCTGGCGGGCGAGATCCGCCCGGTGCCCAGCGGCCAGGAGCGTATTTCTGAGGCGGCCAAGCACGGCTTCAAGCGCGCGATCGTGCCCGCGGGCAACGCGCCGAAAAAAGCGATGGATGGCATGCAGGTGTTTAGCGCCAAAAAACTGGCGGATGCGCTGGCAATTCTGGACGAGCTGTAAGCGTTTGGCTCGCCGCTTTATTTTTTACGCAGGAGGCTCCACATGTCGTCGTTCGACTACCTAAAAACCGCCATCCGCCAGCAGGGACACACGTTGCAGCAGGTGGCTGACGCCAGCGGCATGACTAAAGGCTATCTGAGCCAACTGTTGAACGCCAAAATCAAAAGCCCGAGCGCGCAAAAGCTGGAAGCGCTGCATCGCTTTCTCGGGCTGGAGTTTCCCCGTCGTAATAAAACCGTCGGCGTGGTGTTCGGTAAGTTTTACCCGCTGCACACCGGGCATATTTATCTGATCCAGCGTGCCTGCAGCCAGGTGGACGAGCTGCACATCATCATGGGCCATGATGAACCGCGCGACCGTGCGCTGTTCGAGCAGAGCGCGATGTCGCGGCAGCCCACCGTGAGCGATCGTCTGCGCTGGCTGCTGCAAACCTTTAAGTATCAGAAAAATATCCGCATCCACTCTTTTAATGAAGAAGGCATTGAGCCGTATCCTCACGGCTGGGACGTCTGGAGCAACGGGGTAAAGGCGTTTCTCGCCGATCAGGGCATTGAGCCGGATTGCGTCTATACCAGCGAGGCGCCGGATGCGCCAATGTATCAACAGCATCTGGGGATCCCGGCGGTGGTGATCGATCCCAGCCGCTCGTTTATGAATATCAGCGGCAGTCAGATCCGCGAAGATCCCTTCCGCTATTGGGAGTACATTCCCACGGAGGTAAAGCCGTTCTTTGTGCGTACCGTGGCGGTGCTTGGCGGCGAATCCAGCGGCAAATCCACGCTGGTGAATAAGCTGGCCAATATCTTCAACACCACCAGCGCCTGGGAGTATGGCCGCGATTATGTCTTTTCCCACCTCGGTGGCGATGAAATGGCGCTGCAATATTCCGACTACGACAAGATCGCGCTCGGTCAGGCGCAGTACATTGATTTTGCGGTAAAATATGCCAATAAAGTGGCGTTCATCGACACCGACTTCATTACGACGCAGGCGTTTTGCCTGAAATATGAGGGACGCGAGCACCCGTTCGTGCAGGCGCTGGTGGATGAGTACCGCTTCGATCTGGTGATCCTGCTGGAGAACAACGTGCCGTGGGTGGCCGACGGATTGCGCAGCCTGGGGAGCTCAATGGATCGCCGAGAGTTTCAGTCGATGCTAATCACCATGCTGCGTGAAAACAACATTGCGTTTGTGCACGTCAAAGAGGATGACTACGACACGCGCTTCCTGCGCTGCGTCGAGTTGGTCAGGCAGATGCTGGGCAGCTAAACGCGACATAAAAAAGGCGCCATGCGGCGCCTTTTTTCATCATAGCGATTACTTCGCCATACGCTTGTACTTGATACGCTTCGGCTCCAGCGCTTCCGCGCCCAGCGTGCGTTTTTTGTACTCTTCGTATTCGGTGAAGTTCCCTTCGAAGAATTCCACCTTGCCCTCATCCTGATAATCAATGATGTGGGTAGCGATACGGTCCAGGAACCAGCGGTCGTGCGAGATCACCATCGCGCAGCCCGGGAACTCCAGCAGGGCGTTTTCCAGCGCGCGCAGGGTTTCGATATCCAGGTCGTTGGTCGGTTCATCCAGCAGCAGCAAGTTGCCGCCCACCTGCAGCAGTTTTGCCAGGTGCAGACGACCGCGCTCACCGCCCGACAGTTCGCCGACGCGTTTGCCCTGATCGGTGCCTTTGAAGTTAAAGCGGCCGACATAGGCGCGGCTCGGCATCTCGGTGTTGCCGATGCGCATAATGTCCTGGCCGCCGGACACTTCTTCCCATACGGTTTTCGTATTGTCCATGGCGTCACGGAACTGATCCACCGACGCCAGCTTAACGGTTTCACCCAGCTCAATGGTGCCAGAATCCGGCTGCTCCTGACCTGACATCATGCGGAACAGCGTGGATTTACCCGCACCGTTGGGGCCGATGATGCCGACAATCGCGCCTTTCGGCAGCGAGAAGGAGAGATCGTCGATCAGCACGCGATCGCCGTACGACTTGCTCAGGTTTTTCACTTCCAGCACTTTGTCGCCGAGGCGCGCGCCAGGTGGAATGAACAGTTCGTTGGTTTCGTTACGCTTCTGGTAATCGCTGTTGTTCAGCTCTTCAAAGCGCGCCAGACGGGCTTTGCCCTTGGACTGACGGCCTTTGGTGCCCTGACGCACCCACTCCAGCTCTTTCTCAATGGATTTACGGCGCGCCGCTTCCTGAGACGCTTCCTGCGCCAGACGCTGATCCTTCTGCTCCAGCCACGAGGAGTAGTTACCTTCCCACGGAATACCTTCACCGCGGTCCAGCTCCAAAATCCAGCCGGCGACGTTATCCAGGAAGTAACGGTCGTGGGTGATGGCGACGACGGTGCCTTCGAAGTCGTGCAGGAAACGCTCCAGCCACGCCACGGACTCTGCATCCAGGTGGTTGGTGGGTTCGTCGAGCAGCAGCATGTCCGGCTTTTCCAGCAGCAGGCGGCACAGCGCCACGCGACGGCGTTCACCGCCCGACAGCGTGCCGATTTTGGCATCCCACTCCGGCAGACGCATGGCGTCGGCGGCGCGGTTCAGCTGGGTTTCCAGGTTGTGACCGTCGTGCGCCTGGATAACTTCTTCCAGACGACCTTGCTCGGCGGCCAGCTTGTCGAAATCGGCATCCGGATCGGCGTACAGCGCGTAGACCTCATCCAGGCGTTTCAGCGCGCCAACCACTTCGGAGACGGCTTCTTCAACCGATTCGCGTACGGTGTGTTCAGGATTAAGCTGCGGCTCCTGCGGCAGATAACCCACTTTAATGCCCGGCTGCGGGCGCGCTTCCCCTTCGATATCTTTATCGATGCCCGCCATGATGCGCAGCAGGGTGGATTTACCCGCGCCGTTCAGGCCGAGCACGCCAATTTTGGCGCCAGGGAAGAAGCTAAGGGAGATGTTCTTCAGAATGTGACGCTTCGGCGGAACCACTTTGCCGACGCGATGCATGCTATAGACGAATTGAGCCACGTTGGAATGAGCCTCTTGGTCTGTGAGTGGTGGAACGTCAAAGGCAGAAGTTTAGCGGTTTTCACCCGGCAATCACAGCCGCTTCCACGGGGAAACGTGCAATGCCGCGCACGGCGGCGAGTAACCGCCTGATTCTTATTCAGCAAACGGGCCTAAGCAAGTGGAAGCAAGACGCGTCAGCGCGGCGGCAGGCACAGCGGCAGGCACAGCGGCAGCGCCTGCTGGTGTAGCCATTGGCGCAATGCGGCATCGGGCGCGCTGTCGCTGACCAGCAGATCAAACTGATCTAATGCGCCGATGCGCGCAGGCAGCACCTTGCCATATTTACTGCTGTCGGCCACCAGCACGCGCTGGCGCGAACGCCGCATGGCGTAGTGCTTGATCGCCACTTCATTGAGGTTGTAGCAGGTCGCACCTTGCTGCGCGTCAATGCCTGCCGCCGAGATAAACGCCAGCGTCGGGCAGAGATCGTCGAGAATGGCGTGTTCACCCACCGGCGTAAACAGGGCGTTATCGGCATGAAACTCGCCGCCGCTCAAAATCACGGTGCAGGCGGGCTTCTCTTTCAGCGCCAGAAAGGTATTCATGGCGCAGCAAATGGCGGTGAACCGCAGCGTGTCGGGTAGCGCGTCAATCACGTAGGGCAAGGTGGTGCCGCAGTCGAAAAACACCGTGTCATTTTCACCGATCAGCGTCACCGCCGCCTGCGCCAGCCGCTGCTTGCGCGCGGCGTTTTGTCCGTACTGATCGGAGATAAAGTAGCGTCCGGCGTGATGTTTCGGATCGCTCACAACATAGCCGCCGAGCAGCACCACCGTTGAGGTGGGCTCCGCGAGATCGCGCCGCACCGTCATCTCTGAGACGCCCAGCAGCTGGGCCGCCTGTTTTAAGTGCAGCTTATCGGTGCGTTTTAGCGCCTGCGCCAGCTTGTTAATACGTTCTTCGCGCCGGGTTTCCATGCGTCTCTCTGTGGTGTGTCATCTGCGGTGTATTGACCTCGCCCTTGATAGCGGCGATCAAGCCGCCTCACGCGCTCGAACGCGACAAACTTCACAAAAATGAAGGGATTGCGCAGAAGTACGCTGGGCGGACGTCATCTTACCTTAAATTGCCGCCCGTTTGCCTCTCAAATCGCCACCAGCCCGCGTACGCCGTCGGTCTCCATGTCGCTGCCCGCGCCGCGCCGCACAATCTCCCCGCGCGACATCACCAGATAGCGGTCGGCGAGCTCGGCGGCGAAGTCATAAAACTGCTCCACCAGCAGGATCGCCATGTCGCCGCGCTGCGCCAGCTGGTGGATCACCGCGCCGATCTCTTTGATCACCGAAGGCTGGATCCCTTCGGTCGGCTCATCAAGGATCAGCAGCTGGGGCCGACACGCCAGCGCGCGGCCAATGGCCAGCTGCTGCTGTTGGCCGCCAGAGAGATCGCCGCCGCACCGCGTGCGCATCTCATGCAGCACCGGAAACAGCTGATAAATTTCATCAGGAACCGTTTTTGCCTGCGCGGCGGGAAAGCGCGACAGCCCCAGCAGCAGATTCTCTTCCACGGTAAGCCGAGGGAAAATCTCGCGCCCCTGCGGTACATAGGCGATACCCGCCTGCACGCGCTGGTGTGGTCGACGACCGTTGATTAGCTGTCCCTGCCAGCGGATCTCGCCGGACTTCGCCGGGATCAGGCCCATCAGGCACTTCAGGAGCGTGGTTTTGCCGACGCCGTTACGCCCCAGCAGGCAAGTGATTTCACCCGGCTGCGCCTCAAACGACAGGCCGCGCAAGATGTGGCTGCCGCCGTAATACTGATTCAGATCCGATACCTGTAACATGTTAGCGCCCCAAGTAAACGTCAATAACCTGCTCGTTGGCCTGCACCTCGCGCAGCGAGCCTTCCGCCAGCACTTGCCCCTGGTGCAGCACCGTCACGCGATCGGCGATGCTCTCGACGAAGCCCATGTCGTGCTCCACCACCATCAGCGAGTGTTTGCCCGCGAGGCCGCGAAACAGCTCGGCGGTATACGCGGTCTCGGCGTCGGTCATGCCCGCTGCGGGTTCGTCCAGCAGCAGCAGATGCGGGTCTTGCACCAGCAGCATGCCGATCTCCAGAAACTGCTTTTGCCCGTGCGACAGCAGCCCGGCCTGGCGCTGGCGCTCGCCGCCCAGCCGCAGCAGAGCAAGGGTTTCATCAATGCGATCGCGCTGCGCGCCGCTTAAGCGCGCGCGCAGGCTGGCCCACACCGATTTGTCATTTTTCAGGGCGATCTCCAGATTCTCAAATACCGTGAGGGCTTCAAATACCGTGGGCTTTTGGAACTTGCGGCCAATGCCGGCGCGGGCAATCGCCACCGGCGACAGCGCGGTGAGATCGGTGTCCTGATCGTAGATCACCCGTCCCGCGTCGGGGCGGGTTTTGCCGGTGATCACATCCATCAGCGTGGTTTTCCCCGCGCCGTTGGGGCCGATAACACAGCGCAGTTCGCCGACGCCGATGTGCAGTGACAGATCGGTCAAGGCGCGAAAGCCGTCAAAGGCGACGCTGATCGCCTCCAGTTGCAGCACCGGATCGGTTTGATCGCGGTGGCGATCGGCCGCTTGCGGTTGGGTAAACAGTGCGTCAGTCATGGCGCCTCCTGCGCAGCAGGCCGATCACGCCGCGCGGCAAAAACAGCGTAACGAGAATAAACATCAGGCCGAGGAAAAACAGCCAGTACTCCGGGAAGGCCACGGTAAACCAGCTTTTGGCCCCGTTGACAATGCCAGCGCCCAGCAGCGGACCGATCAGCGTGCCGCGTCCGCCCAGCGCCACCCAGATTGCCGCCTCAATGGAGTTGGTGGGGGACATCTCGCTGGGATTAATAATGCCCACCTGCGGCACATAGAGCGCGCCCGCCAGGCCACACAGCACCGCCGAGAGCGTCCAGACGAACAGCTTAAATCCGCGCGGATCGTAGCCGATAAACAGCAGGCGATTCTCCGCATCGCGCACGGCGGTCAGCACGCGGCCAAATTTGCTGCGCGCCAGCGCGAACCCCAGCGCGAGACTCAACAGCAGCAGCAGCACGGTGGCGATAAACAGCCCAATGCGCGTGCCGGTGGCGGTGACGTTGAAGCCCAGCAGCGTGGTAAAGCCGGTGAAGCCGTTATTGCCGCCAAAGCCGGTTTCATTGCGGAAAAACAGCAGCATACCCGCCCAGGTCAGCGCCTGCGTCATGATGGAGAAGTACACGCCTTTGATCTTTGAACGAAAGGCAAAGAAGCCAAACACCAGCGCCAGCAGGCCGGGCACCAGCACAATCAGGCACAGCGCCCACATAAAGTGCTGTGTGCCGGTCCAGAACCACGGCAGCGTACGCCACGAAAGAAACGACATAAACGCGGGCAGTCCGTCGCCAGCGGCCTGGCGCATCAGGTACATGCCCATGGCATAGCCGCCCAGCGCAAAAAACAGACCGTGTCCCAGCGACAGCAAACCGGCGTAGCCCCAGACCAAATCCAGCGCCACCGCCACGGTGGCATAGCAGAGGATCTTGCCTATCAGCGTCAGCGTATAGGTAGAGACCGCCAGCGGATGCGCGGCAGGCAGCAGCGCGCAGAACGGCAGCAGCAGCAGCAGGGCGGTGGCGACGGCGCCTGCGCCAAGCGAAAGGCGGGGCGCATGGCGCACCGCGCGTAACGTCAGGGGTAAGCTCATCAGTCAATCACCCTCCCTTTCACGGCAAACAGACCCTGCGGCCGTTTTTGGATAAACAGCACAATCAAGCCCAGAATCAGGATTTTGCCCAGCACCGCGCCAATTTGCGGCTCCAGCAGCTTATTGAGAATGCCCAAGCCCAGCGCGGCAACCACGGTGCCTGCCAGCTGACCCACGCCGCCCAGCACCACCACCAGGAACGAGTCGATGATGTAGCCCTGGCCCAGCTCCGGGCCGACATTGCCTAACTGCGACAGCGCCACGCCGCCGAGACCGGCAATGCCGGAGCCCAGGCCAAACGCCAGCATATCAATGCGTCCGGTGGGGACGCCGCAGCAGTCCGCCATGGCGCGGTTTTGCGTCACGGCGCGCACGCTCAGGCCCAGCCGGGTTTTGTTCAGCAATAGCCAGGTGAGCGCCAAAATTGCCCCGACAAACAGCAGCACCGCCAGCCGGTTATACGGCAGCACGAGATTCGGCAGGATCTGCCAGCCGCCGGAGAGCCAGCTGGGGTTGGCGACCTCAAGGTTCTGCGTGCCAAACAGCACGCGCACCAGCTGAATCAGCATCAGGCTTATGCCCCATGTCGCCAGCAGCGTCTCCAGCGGGCGACCATACAGGTGGCGGATCACGGTGCGTTCCAGCAGCATCCCCAGCGCGGCGGTGAGGCAAAACGCCACCGGCAGCGCCAGCAGCGGATACCACGCCAGCCACTGAGGCGCAAACTGCTGAAACAGGTTTTGCACCAGCCAGGACGCATAGGCCCCCAGCATCAGCATTTCGCCGTGCGCCATATTGATCACCCCGAGTAGCCCGTAGGTGATCGCCAGGCCCAGCGCGGCCAGCAGCAGAATCGAGCCCAGCGACAGCCCGCTGAATGCCTGACCGAGCAGATCGCCCCACATCAGGCGCTGTTTGATCTGCTGCAAACTGGCGGCGGCTGCCGCGCGTACCTGCGCATCCGGCTCATTGCTGGCCTGCGTCAGGCGCGTCAGGCTGGCCTGCATCAGCGGATCGTCCGAGGTGCCCAGCAGTGTCACGGCGCGGAGGCGCGCGGCGGCATCGGGGCTACTGAGCTGCATAGTGGCGACGGCCATCGCCAGCGCGGCGTGGACCTGCGTATCGTTTTCAACGGCCAGTCGCTGCTCCAGCAGCGGCAGCAGATCGCCGCTGTCGGTGTTTTGCAACTGCTGCGCGGCGTGCAGACGCACATCGGCGTGCTCGCTCACCAGCTGGTGGGCAGCGAGGGCGCGGGCGACCAATACGCGTAGGCGGTTGTTCATAAACAGCTTTTTGCTGTCGCTGCTGGGCTGTTGCGCCTGGTCGAGCGGCACCAGGCGGTCCGCCTGGCGGCTGAAGGGCTGGTGCTGGGCATCCACCACCACCGTTTCATCCCGCAGCGCTTGCAACAGCGGCAGGCGAGCAGGCTGCGGCGCGGCGGCCCACTGTTGCAGCAGCGTGGCTTGATTGCTGCGGCTGGCGGCCACAAAATCCGCCGCATCGCCCGCCTGCGCCAGCCACGGCAGCAGTACGAGCAGCAGGCTGAAAAAAGAGTGATACACACGCATGATTCGAACCTTGTGTAAGGTGAGCACGACGGCGCGCAAGCGGCGCGTCCGTCGTGCGGAGAGAGCGATAGCGCAAGCCCGCCGCGTTACGGCGCAGACTTCACCGGGTGATCCGGCTTTTTATCGTTACCGGCGATATACGGGCTCCACGGCTGCGCCCGAATCGGCTGATCGGTTTGCCACACCACGTTGAACTGGCCGTTGTCTTCCACTTCGCCAATCATCACCGGCTTATGCAGATGGTGGTTGGTTTGGTCCATGGTCAGCGTGAAGCCGTCCGGTGCCTTGAAGGTCTGGCCCGCCATGGCCGCCCGCACTTTATCCACGTCGGTGGTGCCCGCTTTCTCCACAGCCTGCGCCCACATATGCAGGCCGACCCACGTGGCTTCCATCGGATCGTTGGTCACCACGGTAGTGGCGTTCGGCAGGTTGTGCGCTTTGGCCCAGGCGCGGTAATCCGCCACAAATTTGGCGTTGGTGGGGTTGTCCACGGACTCAAAGTAGTTCCACGCCGCCAGTTGTCCCACTAGCGGTTTGGTATCGATGCCGCGCAGCTCCTCCTCGCCCACCGAGAACGCCACCACCGGGATATCGGTGGCGGTGATGCCCTGGTTCGCCAGCTCTTTGTAGAACGGCACGTTGGAGTCACCGTTAATGGTGGAGATCACCGCGGTTTTGCCGCCTGCGGAGAACTTCTTGATGTTGGCGACAATGGTTTGGTAATCGCTGTAGCCAAACGGGGTGTAGACCTCTTCAATATCCTTGTCCTGCACGCCTTTGCTGTGCAGGAAGGCGCGCAGGATCTTGTTGGTGGTGCGCGGATAGACATAATCGGTGCCCAGCAGGAAGAAGCGCTTGGCGGCGCCGCCGTCTTCGCTCATCAGGTACTGCACCGCCGGAATAGCCTGTTGATTAGGCGCGGCACCGGTATAAAACACGTTCGGCGACATCTCCTCACCTTCGTACTGCACCGGATAAAACAGCAGGCCGTTCAGCTCCTCAAATACCGGCAGCACCGATTTGCGCGACACCGACGTCCAGCAGCCAAACACCACCGCCACCTTGTCCTGCGTCAGCAGCTGACGCGCTTTTTCGGCGAACAGCGGCCAGTTAGAGGCGGGATCGACCACCACCGGCTCCAGCTTTTTGCCCAGCACGCCGCCGTGAGCGTTGATATCGTCAATGGTCATCAGCGCCACGTTCTTCAGCGGCGTTTCAGAGATGGCCATGGTGCCGGAGAGCGAATGCATGATGCCCACTTTGATGGTGTCCGCAGCCTGCGCGCTAAACGCGAGGCCCATGCTGACCACGGTGGCGGAAAGTGCAAAAACCTTAAGCAATGAACGTCTCTTCATCAGTAAACCCCTGCCTGTGTGGATGTTGTTATTCGATCGGTTGAAGTCGAGCCTGCTGTAACATATGCACGGTGATCTTTCTGACCTCCGCCTTACTGACGGCGATGTGATCGGTCAAAATGCGCTGTGCCTCCTCGGTGTGCTGCTGAAAAATGGCCCGTAGAATCAGGGCGTGTTCGCGATAGGTGGCCGCGATGCGGTCTTCCCGCGTGAAATCGAGATGCCGGATGATGCGGATCTTTTCGGTGATTTCGGTATGAATGCGCGTCATCTCCTGATTGCCCGCGGCCTCAACCAGCGCGATGTGAAACGCCTCATCGTGAGTAGAAACCGCTTTGCCTTCATCGAGCGGATCGGCGTCCATCCAGAACGTTTTCAGGGCGTTGAGCTGGGTGGCGCAGGCCAGCGGCGGCAGCGCACACAGACGCCGCACCGCCTCGCGCTCCAGCACGGTGCGCAGATCGTACAGCTCCTCAAAGTAGGCAAAGTCAAACGGTCGCACCTGCCAGCCGCTGCGGAACCACACCTCGACGTAGTTCTCGCGAGCCAGCCAGAACAGCGCCTGACGGACCGGCGTGCGGCTCACGCCGAGTCGCTCGGCGATTTCGTTTTCGCTGAAGCGATCGCCTGGCATCAGGCGAAAGGCGAAAATATCCTGCTTGAGCGCCTGATAAACTTTTTCCGCCAGCGCTTCCGGCTTGCTTCTGCTTTGCGCCATAGCGCCTCCGTTTATGCCAGCCACAGCAGCGTATCGCCGGGACTCACCGGGCGACCCGCCTGACAGGCGACGCGCGCAACCACGCCCGCCTGTGGCGCCGCAATCGCCAGCTCCATTTTCATGGCTTCAACGATGATCAGCGTTTGGCCCGCCTCAACCGCGTCGCCCGGCTGGACCAGCACCTTCCAGATATTGCCGTTCATATCGGCGCACACGGCGTGCCCGTCGTTCACTGCCGCGTCCACCTCTGGGGCGGTTTCCGGCATCGACGGCGCGTGCGCTTCTTCGTCCGCCCAGCGCGCCACCTCCCGTTCAAAGGCTGCCGCCTGGCGCTGACGGAAATCGGCGATGGACGCGGCGTGCTCGGCGAGGAAGCGCTGATGGGCGGCGAAATCGAACTCGGTGGATTCAATGCGGATGGCGGCACGCCCCTCGCGGAAATCGTCGCGCAGCTGCGTCAGCTCCGCTTCGCTCACCGGATAGAAGCGCACCTGGTCAAAGAATTTCAACAGCCACGGCTGGCCCGCCGTGAACTGCGCGTTTTTCAAAAACTTGTTCCAGATCGGCAGCGTACGGCCCACCAGCTGATAGCCGCCGGGGGAATCCATGCCGTAAATGCACATGTACATGCCGCCGATGCCCACCGTGCCTTCGGCGGTAAAGGTGCGCGCCGGACTGTATTTGGAGCTCAGCAGGCGATGGCGCGGATCGATCGGCACGGCGCAGGGCGCGCCGAGATAAACGTCACCCAGTCCCAAAATCAGATAGCTGGCGGAGAAAATCGTCTCGCGCACCGCCTCGCGGCTCGGCAGGCCGTTGATGCGTTGAATAAAGTCGACATTGTTGGGCAGCCACGGCGCCGTAGGGCGCACCGTTTCCTGATAGCGCGTCACCGCGCCAAGCGTGGCGCTGTCTTCGAACGCCATCGGCAGCCACACCGTGCGCGACGGCACTTTCAGCTGGCTCACATCGCCGAGCTCCGCCTCCAGCGCCAGCAGCAGCGTCATCAGCTGTTGCTGGCTCAGCACCTGACTGTCATAGCGCACTTGCAGCGAGCGCACGCCCGGCGACAGCTCCGCGATGCCCGGCACCGCTCGCACGTGCAGCGCCTGCATCAGCAGGTGGACGCGCAGGCGCAGCGCCAAATCCAGCACGTTGTCGCCGTATTCGATCAGCACGTATTTGTCGCCCGCCTGGCGATAGGCCACCGCCGGCGTCGTCTCGCTGGCTGGTAGGGCGGCCAGCAGCGTAGCGGAGCCGATCGCGGTGGCTGCCAGCGACGGCAGCGGAAACGCTGGCGCGTGGCTTGGGCGCAGCGTGGCGATACTGTGCGCCTGCGCTTTCTCCCGCGCCACCGCGTCCTCCGCGCTGATCGGATAAAAACGGATGCGATCGCCCGGTTTCACCTGGCCCACCTTCCACAGTTCGGCTTTGGCGATGGTCACCGGGCAGACAAAGCCGCCGAGGCTCGGGCCGTCGTGCGTCAGGATCACCGGGAAGTCGCCGGTAAAGTTCACCGCGCCAATGGCGTATTCGCAGTCGTGTACGTTAGAGGGATGCAGTCCGGCCTCGCCGCCGTTGGCGCGGGTCCAGCTCGGTTTGGGGCCGACCAGGCGGACGCCGAGGCGGTTGGAGTTGTAGTGCACCTGCCAGTCGCTGGCGAAAAATTCGTCGATGGCCGCTTGCGTAAAGAAGTCGGGCGCGCCGTGCGGCCCATAGAGCACGCCAATGCGCCATTCGCTGCCGTAGTGCGGCACCAGCGCTGGATCGAGCGCGCGCGGGGTATCGACGGGGGCCGGCGTGGTGCAGGCGGCGAGCGCCGGTTGGGCGATCGGCAGCATATCCGCCACGCGCAGGGTGCGTCCGGCGTGTCCGCCAAACTGCCCCAGCGTAAAGGTGGCGCGGCTGCCGAGATAATGCGGCACATCCAGGCCGTTGCGCACCGCCAGATAGGTGCGGCAGCCGCTGCGCGCGCGGCCCAGCGTCAGGGTCTGCCCGGCGCGGACCGCGATGGGCTGCCAGTAATCCACCGGCACACCGTCGAGATCGGCCGGGCAGTCGGCGCCGGTCAGCGCCACGGTGGCGTCGGCATGAAAGCGCAGCGTCGGGCCTTGCAGCGTAAATTCGAGTCCGGCGGCGCTGTCGTGGTTGCCCACGATGCGGTTCGCCAGGCGAAAGGCGAGGTCGTCCATCGGCCCGGACGGCGGAACGCCAATATCCCAGTAGCCCAAGCGGCCAGGGTAATCCTGAACGCTGCTAAAGGTACCCGGCTGCACGACTTCGATGGCGCTGGCGGCGGGGGTAAAGCTATCCAGAAAGCGCGTCCACATCGTGGCGTGGCGAAACGCCTCGGTGGCCACAATCTGGCGCAAATAGTCGAGGTTGGTGGCGATGCCGTGTAGCTGAGTCGCAGCCAGCGCCTGCTGCATCTTGGTCAGCGCGGCGTCGCGCGTCTCGGCGTGAACGATCAGCTTGGCGATCATCGGATCGTAAAAGGCGGAGACCTCGCTGCCGGTGGTGACGCCGCTGTCGACGCGCACGCCTTGCGGAAACGCGACGTGGGTGAGGGCGCCGGGGCTGGGCTGAAAGTTTTTCAGCGGGTCTTCGGCATACAGCCGCACTTCTATCGCGGCACCCTGCGGCGGCTGCTGTAGGCGCGCCCAGTCAAGCGCGTCGCCAGCGGCCACGTTTAGCATGCACTCGACCAAATCCAGTCCAGTGACGCACTCGGTGATCGGGTGCTCGACCTGCAGGCGCGTGTTCACTTCCAGAAAGTAAAATGCATCCTGCGCGGCATCGTAGATGTACTCCACCGTGCCCGCGCTGCGATAGTTCACGCGCTCGCCCAGGCGCACCGCCGCCGCCAGCATGGCGTCGCGCGTGGCCTGCGGCAGGTTGGGGGCGGGCGTCTCTTCGACCACTTTTTGATTGCGGCGCTGCAAGGTGCAGTCGCGCTCGCCCAGCGCGACCACGGTGCCGCGCCCGTCGCCGAATATTTGCACTTCAATATGGCGCGCGCGATCGATGCAGCGCTCCAGGAACACGCCTGCATCGCTGAAAAACTGCTCGCCGAGGCGGCGCACGCTCGCCCAGGCGCTGGTCAGCGCCGTGGCGTCGGCGCAGCGCGTCAGGCCGATACCGCCGCCGCCCGCAGTGCTTTTTAACATTACCGGATAGCCGATGCGCTCGGCCGCCTGCAGCGCCTGATCCAGCGTATCAAGCAGCGGCGTACCGGGCGTCATCGGCACGCCGGCTTCCGCCGCCAGTTCGCGCGCGCGGTGTTTCAAACCAAACTCACCGATCTGCTGAGCGGTGGGCCCGATAAATACGATGCCGGCCTGCTCGCAGGCGTGGGCAAACGGCAGGCTCTCCGAGAGGAAGCCGTAGCCGGGCCAGATCGCTTGCGCGCCGCTGGCCTGGGCTGCCGCAAGGATTTTATCGATGCGCAGATAGCTGTCGCTGGCTTTATCGCCGCCCAGCGGCACGGCGATATCGGCCTCTCGAACGTGCTGGGCATTGCGATCGGCGTCGGAATAGACCGCCACGCTTTGTACGCCGAGGCGCTTGAGGGTGCGAATGGCGCGACAGGCAATCTCGCCGCGATTGGCAATCAGGACGGTTGTGAACATGATCAGTGGCTCCCCTGTGCGGCGAGCCAGTTTCGCCAGCCGCCAAACTCGGTGATCTCCAGCGCCTGCGTCAGTGCCGCAGGCTCGCAAATAAAGCCTTTTACGCTGCTGCCGTCGGCCAGCGTCAGCGAACCGATCCCCAGCGGGGCAGGAATTTCCGCGACAAACTCGCCAAAGCGCGCCAGCGGGATATCCCACAGCTCAACGGTAATGGCGGCCCCGCGATCGCTGCGCATCAGCCCGGGTTTCTTGATCGGCCCGTCCAGCAGGGCGAACAGACGGTAGTCATCGGCAGTGCGCGTCTCCGTGACCAGCACCGCCTCGCGCGAGGTGAGCTGATGATTCAGCGGCATGCCCGTGAGGTGCGCGCCAACCACCGCCACGCGCACGTGTTCCGCTGAGGGCGGCAGCACGCCTGGCTGCGCGGGCTGGGCTTGTCCGGTGGCGCCTAGCGGCAGCGCCAGGCGGCGCTGCCAGCGCAGACCAAACGCCGCGAGGGCGCGGTCGTGCCAGGCGGGGGCAATCAGGGTAATGCCAGCGGGCAGGCCATCGGCGCGGAAGGGGCCAGGCAGCGCCAGCGCACTGAGATCGGCGAGGTTGGTGAAGTTGGTATAGGTGCCAAACTGCGAGTTGTAGCGCACCGGCTCCTGAGTCATCTCCTCCAGCGTGTGAATCGTGGGAGACGTGGGCACCACCAGCGCGTCGAACGGTGCCAGCGCCTCGCTAATCTGGCGCGCGTACTCTGCGCGCAGGTACTCCGCGCGGAAGGCGTCCACCGCGCTGTATTTCAGGCCGCTGCTGACGATGCCGTGCACCACCGGATCCATCTCCTCGGGCCGGTGAATCATCTCGCCCACCGCCACGGTGCGTTCGGCCACCCACGGGCCGTAGTAGAGCTGCTCGGCGAGCTGGTGGAATGGCGTGAAGTCGATGGAGTGCAGCGTGGCGCCTTCCGCCTCAAGCTGCCCCAGCGCATCACGCCATGCGCGCTCGGCCTGGCGATCGCCGAAAAATTCCGGTTCGGCGGGCACGGCGAAGCGGGGACGCGCGTGCAGGTTGGCAGGTGCCGTGCGCGGGGAGACGCGCGAATAGGCGTCTTCGGCGTCATAGCCGGCAGCGAGATCGGCCACGGTGAACGCATCCTCCACCGTTAAGGCAAACACCGACACGGTATCGTTCAGGCGGCAGGCGGGCACCACGCCGCGCGCGGAGAGCCAGCCTTTGGTGGGTTTAAGCCCGACGATGTTGTTAAACCCCGCCGGTACGCGGCCGGAGCCTGCGGTATCCGTACCGAGCGAAAACGCCACCAGGCCGCGCGCCAGCACCGACGCCGAGCCGGAGCTGGAGCCGCCGCTTACGTAATCCGGCTTAAAGGTATTGCTGACCACACCAAACGGCGAGCGGGTGCCCACCAGGCCGGTGGCGTATTGATCGAGATTGGTTTTGCCCACCACCACCGCGCCCGCGGCTTTCAGGCGTGCGACCACGCTGGCGTCAGCCTGCGCGGTATAGGTGAACGCCGGGCAGGCGGCCGTGGTGGGCCAGCCAGCCACGTCAATGTTGTCCTTAACCGCAAACGGCACGCCAAACAGCGGCAGCGCCGCCGGGTCCTGCTGGTAGCGATCCAGCAGCGGGGCGAGCTGCGCCTCAAGCTGGGCGGGCGTCGCGAGATAGAGCCAGGCGTTGTCTTGCGCGTCGAGCGCGTCGAGATGGGCGGTCAGTAGCGTGCGCAGCTGCTGCGGGTCCTGCTGATAACGCTGCTGCCACGCCTGCAGGGTGTAACCGAAGGTGGATGCCATAAATAAATTCCAGCTGGTATACAAGATGGCATTCAACAGAGCAAAGCGCGTGCCAGATCGCTAACGCACTGATTAGCTTTAACTCCATGATGAGTAATAAGTTTTTGTTATGTCACCGTGCACATGCGCGGCGCAGAGGGTGTGCCATCGCGGTGCGTTTGGGTAAATTTTGTGAAGAACATGGCAACACTGAGCGGCCCTGGTTAGCATGAAAGGGGTTTGGCATAAGCGGATCGCAGCACTGAGAGGAGAGCGTAGTGGAGAAGTGGCGTAACTGGATGATAGGTGTTTGCCTGGTCAGCACGGCCAGCAGCGTATGGGCCGACTCGCTGGATCAGCAGCGGCAGCGCTATGCGCAGATTAAGCAGGCCTGGGATAATAATCAGATGGACCTGGTGGCGCAGCTCATGCCGACCCTGCAGGACTATCCGCTCTACCCTTATTTGCAATACCGCCTGCTGGCGCAGGATCTCGATCAGGAGACGCCGTTGGCGGTGAATAACTTTATTCAGCAATACCCGACGCTGCCGCCTGCGCGCTCGCTCTCCACGCGGTTTGTGAACGTGCTGGCGCATCGCGAGGATTGGCAAGGGATCATCAGCTTTAGCCAACAGGAGCCCAAGCCGGTGCAGGCGCGCTGTAACTGGTATTACGCCAAGTGGGCCACCGGGCAGCAGCAGGCGGCGTTTGACGGCGCCAAACAGATTTGGCTGCGCGGCACCGCGTTGCCTAACGATTGCGATCGGCTGTTCTCGGTGTGGCAGGCCAGCGGCCAACTTTCGCCAATCACGATTCTTGAGCGTATTCGTCTGGCGATGAAGGCGGGCAACGACAGTCTGGTGAATTATCTGGCGAAAATGCTGCCAGCCGATTACCAAACCACCGCGAGCGCGCTGATTGCTCTGCAGCAAAATCCGCAGACCGTGACCACCTTTGCCAGCACGCTGGGGCCGACGGATTTTACGCGCATGGCGACGAACTACGCCTTCGCCCGCGTGGCGCGGGAGGATATGGATAACGCGCGCATGATGATCCCGCAGCTGGTGAAGGCGCAGAAAATGAGCCAGGCCGAGGAGCAGGATCTCAAAGAGATTGTGGTGTGGCGCATGATGGGCGCCGATCTCACTGCCGAACAGGCGCGCTGGCGCGATGCGGTCGTCATGAACAGCGACGCCACGGCGCTGATTGAGCGCCGCGTGCGGTTGGCGCTCAGTGAGAACGATCGCCGCGGATTGAATACCTGGATCGCGCGGTTGCCAGTGGAAGCCAAAGAGAAAGATGAGTGGCAATACTGGCAGGCCGACCTGCTGCTGTCGCAGGGGCGTAAAGAAGAAGGTGAGGAGATGCTGCGTAAGCTGATGCAGGCGCGCGGTTTTTATCCGATGGTTGCCGCGCAGCGTCTGGGCGTGGAATACCCGCTGAAAGTGGATAAGGCGCCGGCGGCGGACAACAGCGTGGTGCAAGGGCCGGAGATGGCGCGGGTGCGTGAGCTGATGTACTGGGGCATGGATAACCTGGCGCGCAGCGAGTGGGCCAATCTGATCGCCAGTAAAAATCTGTCGCAGCAGCAGATGCTGGCGCGCTACGCCAATGAGCAAGACTGGTGGGATCTCAGCGTGCAGGCCACTATCACCGCGAAAATGTGGGACAGCCTGAAAGAGCGCTTCCCGCTGGCGTGGCAAAACCTGTATCAGCAGTACACGCGCGATAAAAGCATCCCGCCCAGCTACGCGATGGCGATTTCGCGCCAGGAGAGCGCATGGAACCCGAAAGCGCGCTCGCCGGTGGGGGCCAGCGGCCTGATGCAGGTGATGCCGGCCACGGCGACCCATACCGTGAAGATGTACAACATCCCCGGCTACGTGAACAGCAGCCAACTGCTGGACCCGCAGACCAATATTCAGATCGGTACCCAGTATCTGGAGTATGTCTTCCAGCAGTTTGGCCAGAACCGCATCTTCTCGTCAGCGGCCTACAATGCCGGACCGGGGCGTGTGCGTAGCTGGTTGAATAACAGCGCAGGCAAGCTTGATGCGGTGGCGTTTATTGAAACCATCCCGTTCTCGGAAACGCGCGGCTATGTGAAAAACGTGCTGGCGTATGATGCCTATTACCGTTATTTCATGGATCAGCCGGATAAGATTCTGACCGACGGCGAGTGGAATCGCCGCTACTAGCTGTGCTATGCTTCCGTACTCGTTAATGAGTACGGAAGCCCCTTCATGCCGCATCCCCTTTCTGCCCACACCGCCTCGGACCCGTCCGGTGACGATAACTGGCCGCGTTTTGTTCGCCTGATGCAAAACGCCTTTGCCGACGATGTCGCCCTGCCGCTGCTGCAGCTGATGATGACGCCCGACGAACGGGAGGCTTTTGGCACGCGCTTGCGCATTATTGAAGAGCTCATGAACGGCGAGATGAGTCAGCGAGAGTTGAAAAATGCGCTGGGCGTGGGCATCGCGACCATTACGCGAGGGTCAAACAGCCTGAAAGAGGCGCCGCCTGAGCTGAAACGCTGGCTGGCGGCACAGCTCGGCCAGGAGACCCGTCAGGACTGATAGAGCGGATGCGTAAACGGGCACAGGGCCAATATCAGCGCCTGATGATAGACGCTGGCGCGGGTAAGCCGACCTTGCGTAAACGCGCCGATGGCCCCGCCTTTGTGTTTGATATTGTCGATGCCGGTCAGGCGCGACATTTCGTCTCCCAGCTCGCGTCCGGCGGCAAGACCTGCCATCACCACCGGCGGGAGCGTGAAACTGGCGGAGCGCGATTCCCCGCGCTGGGCGGCATTCTCAATCACCATCCACGCAAACGCGCAGTCACCTTCCGTACCGGCTTCAATCGCTACCCAAAAATCCGCCTGCGGGCGCAGCTGGCGCGCATGCGCCACGCGCTGGCGTGCGCCGGTGCGCGTTTCGCTGTCGCTTAACGGCTGGGCGGCCACGCCGCTCTCGACCTCGACCCCTTGAATATGGCAGGATCCTTCGCCGAAAACGTCGCTGAACGCCTGAGTAATGGCGCGAATTTTTGCCGGATTAATGGTGGCTGCGACAACTTGGTACATAATTGTTTGAACCCTCAAGGCAAATTTGTCGCAGTATAACGGAAACTCAGCATGCTACAGGTCTATCTTGTTCGTCACGGTGAAACGGTTTGGAATGCGGCCCGACGCATTCAGGGGCAGTCCGACAGTCCGCTGACGGAAAAAGGTGAGCAGCAAGCCCATCAGGTGGGGGAGCGGGTTAAATCGCTGGGCATTACCCACGTGATTGCCAGCGATTTAGGACGCACGCGCCGCACGGCTGAAATTATCGCCGACGCCTGCGGCTGTGAGGTGACGCTGGATGCGCGGTTGCGCGAGCTGGATATGGGCTGCCTGGAGCAGCGTGAGCTCGATCATCTCACCGCTGAAGAGGAGAGCTGGCGCAAAGCGCTGGTGGATGGCACCGAAGGAGGGCGTATCCCCGGCGGTGAATCGATGCAGGAGCTGGCGACGCGTATGCACGCCGCGCTGAACGCGCTGCGGGCGCTGCCGGAAGGGAGCCGTCCGCTGGTGGTCAGCCACGGCATGGCGCTGGGCGCGCTGGTGAGCACCATCCTGGGGCTGCCCGCACACGCCGAGCGTCGCCTGCGTTTGCGTAACTGCTCGCTATCACGCGTGGATTATCAGCAGAGCGCCTGGCTGGCACCTGGCTGGATCGTTGAAATGGCCGGGGATATCTCGCATCTTGATGCGCCGGCGCTCGATGAGTTGCAGCGCTAAATCGCAAAAAAATGCCGTCTTGCTGACGGCATTTTTCTTGTTGCGTATTACACCGGACGAATCGGAATCAGGTATTCACAGCGGATTTCCATCGGCGGTTCGCTGCGCTTCTTGCCGCCGTGCGTGTAAAAACGCTCGATATCCTGGCCCTGGCGTCGCACCAGGCCCAGCATGGGCATGCAGGTACCGTAGAGCAGCAGAATAAAGTCCTGCAACGCGCTGCGCGGTCCGTTGTACGTGAATTGCACGTACTCGCCCGCTTCTAAAATCACGCTTTGATTTGACTGCATGCTTTTCGCCAGCTGATCGGCAGGCACCGCGGTGGTATAGAGAATCTCCTGCTCATCATCTTTTTCCTGGCTGGCGCGCACCTGATGCAGGCCGTACAGCACCGGCGGTACGGTATCGGTCTCCAGCAGGAACTGCTTCCAGAAGTGCAGGCGCATTTCGTCGCGGTAGCGAGAGATTTGTTCCAGCGTACAGGTATAACTCTGCGTTTGCCCCACCAGCACCGTTTCCGGCAGCGTCACAAACTCAGCCTGCGGCAGCGGCTGATCGTCAAGGCGAATCGGCGGACGGATGCCGTAGGAGTTCCATTCCGACGAACGGCGATACCATGCGGGCGTCTGATTAAACTGTTTTTTAAAGGCGCGGGTGAAAGTCTGTTGTGAGTCAAACCGGTATTGCAGGGCAATATCGAGAATCGGGCGGCTGGTCAGACGCAGCGCAACGGCCGCTTTTGATAGCCGACGGGCGCGAATGTAGGCGCCGATCGCATGGCTTGTCACTTCTTTGAACATACGCTGCAAATGCCATTTGGAATAGCCTGCTTTCAGCGCAACGTTATCTAATGAAAGCGGCTGATCCAGATGGCTCTCCAGCCAGACAAGCAAATCGCGAATGATACCGGCTTGGTCCATAAAACATCCTCATAACTCTCTGGTGGCGCAACAACGGCGTCGTCGAATAATAGCACTTAATGCACAAAAACGTGGGAGCGGTACGGCATCGGCTGTGCTAATCAAGGTAGGGTCTTTCACGTCAGGTTGTGTGCCTGATTTGATAGACAGTACATTACATTCTCATCTATTCAATTGGCAATGGTAACTCGATGACAATAGCTCGCTTTCTTATAATCACGCTCGCAACTTTCACCTTCTGCGCCAGCGCGCAGGCTGAAGAGATCGGCTCCGTGGATACGGTATTCAAAATATTCGGTCCTGACCACAAGATCGTGGTGGAAGCGTTCGACGATCCCGACGTCAAAAACGTTACCTGCTATATCAGCCGGGCGAAAACCGGTGGCATTAAAGGCGGATTGGGGCTGGCGGAAGATACCTCCGACGCCGCTATCTCCTGTCAGCAGGTGGGGCCCGTAGAGCTTAGCGACAAAATTGCACAAGGCAAGGCGCAGGGCGAGGTGGTGTTCCGTAAACGCACGTCGCTGGTGTTTAAAAAATTGCAGGTGGTGCGCTTTTTCGACCAGAAACGTCACGCGCTGGTTTAACTGAGCTACTCCGACAAAGTGGTCAACGGCTCGCCTAAGAATGCGCTAAGCGCGGTGCCGATCATGCCGTGGAACAGTGCACCCGCCACGCCGTAGCGCCAGCGCGCCGCGGTACAAAAAATAACGAGATGCTTTAAGGCTTTAATCTAATTACAAGAAAAACCTCATAATATTCTTGATGTTAATCCATCACGATGCACATGGATGTTCAACGTAACTGGATAAATATCATGAAAAAAACGGATACAAATCTTCCGCAGGCGGCAGCGCCTGCGGATCCTTTCGTCACGATCGCCTTTATTCACGATCGCACCGGGCCCCAAACCAGTGGTATCGAAGAGGGCATGCGCACCGATGAGTCGCGGCCAACCGTAACGGGTACAAGCATACCTAATCAACGGGTGATGCTGTACGACGGTGACAGGCTAATCGGCAGCGTCCAGGCCAACAGCAGTGGGTATTGGGTTTTTAATTTCCCGTTTGGGGAGTTTCTGGCGCCAGGGGATCATCAGTTGTCGGCGAAGATCCCGGGCGCAACCAGCGATACGACCAGCTTCACCGTTGATCCACAGGCAAAATATAATCTGCTGATCGATTTTTTCTACCCGCAAGCCAACCCGAGCCTGATGCTGGGTGAAAGCAGCATCATCTCAGAGATCGCCGTGCGCGGCCGCACGAAGCCTGGCGAGCTGGTTGAGATTTACGACGGCGATAAGCTGGTGGGATCGGGCTATGCCAACGGTGCAGGCGAGTATCACATTGCTATCAATGAGCCGCTAAGCGTAGGAGCGCATACGCTGCGCGCCAAGTCTGCCAGTGGGCAGAGCGTGGACAAGCTCTATACGCTTACTCCACCACCGCCAGCGGACTACCTTGAAATCACGGCTGTAAAAGATGAAAAAGGTCAGCCGGTGGCAGAAGGCGAGGCAAACCTAACGCGCTGTCCAACATTTTTCGGCAAGACCTTGCCTTTCACCTCCGTGGAAATTTGGGACGGTGCACAACTGTTGGGCTCCGCGATGTCTAACTTCCACGGTGAATGGCGCTTTGATTTGCGGCAACCTCTTGCTGGCGGGACGCATACTATAGCGGCCAAAACCGCAGAAGGCAGCACCACCTTCACGTTGATCACCGATGCTCCACCTGCGCCTGCCGTGCCGGTGATTGAACAGGTGTTTGACGACGTTGGCGCTGAAACCGGTGCACTGACAATGGGCGCTGAAACCGACGACCGGCAGCCGCAGCTGCTGGGCACCGCCGAGCCGAACCGCCTCGTGGGGATCTACGATAATGAACGCTTGATCGGTCTTACAATGACCGATGCCCGGGGCGAATGGCAGTTCATGCCGACCGTGCCGCTGGCAGCGGGTGCGCACAGCCTGACCGTAGGCTACGCATACCCGCACGCCACGCAGAGCGAGCCGTTCCCCATCACCGTGACCGAGCCGCAGATCGCCAAACCGGTCATTACTGCGCTGTACGACGACGTGGGCAGCGAGCAAGGCATCATCGGCAATGGTAAGAGCACTGACGATCGTAAGCCACTCTTGTCCGGTACAGCGCCTGCCGGTAGCTGGATCAATATCATGGATAACGGGAAGGCGATCGGCTACGTACAAGCTAACAGCAGTGGAGAGTGGCAGTTTACCGTTCCTTCATCGTTGACGCTCGGCGAGCACCGTTTCACACTTAAAATCGATTCAGTTGAAAGTGAACCGTATACCGTCACGGTCACTTCGTCCGTAAAGGATGAGTGGCTCATCACGGGTGCCTATGACAGCGTTGGCGCAGAAACGGGACTGGTTATTAACGGGGGCACAACAGACGATCGTTATCCCGAGTTTACCGGTCGCGCCCCTGCCTATAGCTTCGTACAGGTACACAGTGAGCGGGGGCTGGTTGCCTATGCCTGGGCTGATGAAAAAGGTGAGTGGCGCGCTAAAGCGAATTTTCCGTTACCGCGCGGTGAGATCGCCTTCGTAATGGAAGCTGAAAATAAGCACAGTGAGCTCTTTACGCTGAAGATTGTGGGAGAGCCGCTAGCGCTGGTGCTGGACAAGGTTTATCACGGAGACATCATCGACCCCGTTACGCTTATCGAAGAAGGGGCGACGACGTCACCGGGTTATTTTTATCTGCTTGGTAAAGGCGACCCAGGTAGCGTGGTCAACATCTTTGATGGCGCAACCTTGGCCGCTGCCGTCACGGTTGATAGCTTCGGCTTCTGGCAGTTGGATAAAAGCATACTCATGGTGTCTGAAGGCGGCAATCACACCCTGAGTATTGCATATGCCGATGGCAGCCAGCGTGTGGAGTTTGACGTCACGATTGATGATTCACTCTCGCTCATGAACGTTCTGCAGCAACCCGAGGAACTGCTGCTGATGGAAGCGGTGGCGCTGGACGATGATGCGCTTCTTCCGCTGCAAATCAGCGACGGCGAATTGCGTCAGCAGCCTGAGAGCTTAGCAGGACCGGCAGGCACCCCCGTCGTTTCTCCAATGCTTGAAGAGGAAGCGCTTAATCCACATGCGGTGAACAGTTACTGATCGCGGTGTAAGAACCAAACCGGGACAGCGTCCCGGTTTTTTTCGAGTAAAGGCGTTCGACTAAAATGCAAAAAGGAGAGCACGATGGGCTCTCCTTTTCTTTTTCGTGCGACAGCGGCTTAGTCGGCGAGATCGCCGCAGAAACGGTAGCCCTCACCGTGAATGGTCGCAATAATTTCTGGCGTGTCTGGGGTGGACTCGAAATGTTTGCGAATGCGACGAATGGTCACGTCTACGGTGCGATCGTGAGGTTTCAGTTCGCGGCCGGTCATTTTCTTCAGCAGATCGGCGCGGGTCTGAATTTTGCCGGGATTTTCACAAAAGTGCAGCATGGCGCGAAACTCACTGCGCGGCAGCTTGTACTGCTCCCCTTGCGGACTGATCAGTGAGCGGCTGTTGATGTCCAACTCCCAACCGTTGAAGCGGTAGCGCTCAACCTGACGGCGTTCTTCGGTCGGCATCGCCAGATTCATGGTGCGAGACAGCAGATTGCGCGCCCGGATCGTCAGTTCGCGAGGATTGAACGGTTTGGTGATGTAATCATCGGCACCAATTTCCAGACCGAGGATCTTATCCACTTCGTTATCGCGTCCGGTCAGAAACATCAGCGCCACGTTCGCCTGTTCGCGCAGTTCACGCGCCAGCAACAAACCATTTTTCCCTGGCAGGTTGATATCCATGATCACCAGGTTGACGTCATTTTCCGTCAATACCTGATGCATTTCGGCACCGTCGGTGGCCTCGTAGACCACATAACCCTCTGCTTCAAAAATACTTTTGAGGGTATTACGCGTGACCAGTTCGTCTTCAACGATAAGAATGTGCGGGGTCTGCATGTTTCGCTACCTAAAATTTGCCAACAAATCGAAAACAGGGCGTGCGCCGGTTGCGGAATGTTTCGCCGTCATGCGATGACCGCGCACCGATGCACGAAATATTTTTAGGAATACACTATCCATCTACGTCAACGTCAGTGTTCGCTCAGCCAGGCAGGATGAATATTTGTATGCCCTGTGGGTATCGGACTGGCATTTATCCTAACCGCATTAACAGCAACCTAACAGCACCAACAACAAGCGAGAAGCACAAAAATAACGCTTCGTTGACTTATATCAAATGCAATTGTAGCACGTTAACACTTTTATTAAAAACTTCTCCAGTATTGCCAGCTTAGCTCACAAAAAGCGGGTTTTTGCTACGCGTATGTCACGCGTTAGCGCGTCATGTACCGTCATGGAATGATATTTTTACTTAATTGAAATTTAATGAATTTATATTAAATATGCGCCAAAATTTCCTTTATATAAAACATTGCGGATGATGAGGGTTATTTAACACCTTTAACATGATAAACCTTGCCGCCGTGAGACCATGATGGTTGGTATTTTGAATGGCCCATGTCAACATACGCCCGTTGTTAATCGTTCGATGGAATAAACATGCATTTTCCTTTGATTCTTGTTTCACCTGCGCGACCTGAAAATATTGGCGCCGCTGCGCGCGCCATGAAAACCATGGGATTTAGCGAACTGCGCATCGTTGCCAGCGATGCCTGGCAAGATCCTGCTGCCCGGCGCGTGGCGCACGGTGCCGGTGAGATTTTGGACGGCGTGAAAACTTATGACACGCTGCAGCAGGCGCTGGCTGACGTCGATTTTTCCGTCGCCACCACCGCGCGCAGTCGTGCGAAGTTTCGCTACTACGCGACGCCGGAGCAGGTGGAAACTATCCTGTTGGAAAAACGTCAGTGGCTTGGGCGCATTGCGCTGGTGTTTGGTCGCGAAGACAGCGGGCTAACCAACGAGGAGTTAGAGCAGGTGGATCTGCTCACCGGTATCCCAATGGCGAACGACTATCCTTCGCTGAATCTTGGCCAGGCGGTGATGGTGTATTGCTACCAGCTCTCGGCGTTGAATCAGGTGGTGGCTGAGGAGCAGGACACGGCAAACGTGCATCAGCTTCAGGCGCTACGCGAGCGCTTTCAACAGCTGTTAATCAAGCTCGAAGTGAGCGACGACGCCAAAATGGCAGACTGGATTAACCAGCGTATTGGTCTGTTAGAGCAGCGCGACAGCGCGATGTTGCACCGATTGCTGCACGACATAGAAAAAAAACTTATAGATAAATAATCGGCAAATAGCCGAATTTTTAGTGACTGATCGTCCATTATGGCGTGGTGCTAAACGATCCCGATACGATTTTCAAAGGTGGAGCGCAGCACCACGCAGCTGCCCTGGGTTGCCGTCCAGGACAAATTCGTTGACTTAACGTGCGCTTTGCTTTACTTCTGGAAAGCAGACGGACAAGACAAAGACAGACAGAAAAAATCTCAATGCGTAATCACAGCCTGAACACCACAATTATTATTACCACCACCATTACCCCAGGTAACGGTGCGGGCTGACGCATACAGGAAAAACAAAGAAAAAAGCCCGCACCTTGACAGTGCGGGCTTTTTTTTCGGCAAAAATTCAGGAGAGCTTTAATGATGCGAGTGCTGAAATTCGGTGGAACCTCGGTCGCCAATGCGGAGCGATTTCTCCGCGTAGCGGATATTCTGGAAAGCAATGCGCAACAGGGACAGGTTGCCACCGTGCTCTCTGCGCCAGCGAAAATCACCAACCATTTGGTGGCGATGATCGAGAAAACCATCAGCGGTCAGGATGCGTTGCCGAATATCAGCGATGCCGAGCGTATTTTTGCCGAACTGCTGCAAGGGTTGAAAGACGCGCAGCCCGGTTTCGATTTTGACGGGATGAAAACCCGCGTGGCGCTGGAATTTGCGCATCTTAAACAAGTGCTGCACGGTATCAGCCTGCTGGGACAGTGTCCGGACGCGGTCAACGCCGGTATCATCTGCCGCGGTGAAAAGCTCTCTATCGCGATCATGGATGCGCTGCTGCAGGCGCGTGGCCACAAGGTCACGGTGATCGATCCGGTTGAGAAACTGCTGGCAGTGGGTCACTATCTGGAGTCCACCGTGGATATTGCGGAGTCCACGCGCCGCATCGCGGCCAGCCACATTCCCAGCGATCATATGATTCTCATGGCGGGCTTTACCGCTGGCAACGAAAAAGGTGAACTGGTGGTGCTGGGCCGTAACGGTTCTGACTACTCCGCTGCCGTGCTGGCGGCATGTTTGCGCGCGGACTGCTGTGAAATCTGGACCGATGTGGACGGCGTTTACACCTGCGATCCGCGTCAAGTACCGGACGCGCGACTGCTGAAGTCGATGTCTTACCAGGAAGCGATGGAGCTCTCCTACTTCGGCGCCAAAGTGCTGCATCCACGCACCATTTCTCCGATTGCCCAATTTCAAATTCCCTGCCTCATCAAGAACACCGCTAACCCGCAGGCGCCCGGCACGCTGATTGGTGGCGAAGGCGAGCCTGACGAAAATCCGGTAAAAGGCATCACCAACCTCAACAACATGGCGATGTTTAACGTTTCCGGCCCTGGCATGAAAGGCATGGTCGGGATGGCGGCGCGCGTGTTTGCCGCTATGTCACGCAGCGGGATTTCCGTGGTATTGATCACGCAATCCTCGTCCGAATACAGCATCAGCTTCTGCGTGCCGCAGAGCGATCAGGCGCGCGCCCGTCGCGTGCTTGAGGAAGAGTTTTATCTGGAACTGAAAGATGGTCTGCTCGATCCGCTGGACGTGCTGGAGCAGCTGGCGGTGATCTCCGTCGTGGGCGATGGCATGCGTACCCTGCGCGGTATTTCGGCCAAATTCTTCTCGGCGCTGGCCCGCGCCAACATCAACATTGTCGCCATTGCACAAGGCTCGTCTGAGCGTTCCATTTCAGTGGTGGTAAGTAACGATGACGCCACCACCGGCGTGCGCGTGGTGCACCAGATGCTGTTCGCGACGGATCAGGTGATCGAAGTCTTTGTGGTGGGCGTGGGCGGCGTGGGCGGCGCACTGCTGGATCAGCTTCATCGCCAGCAGGCGTGGCTAAAAGAGAAGCATATCGATCTGCGCGTATGCGGTATCGCCAATTCGCGCGCGCTGTTGACTAACGTACACGGCATCGATCTTAATCAATGGAAAGCCGCGCTGGGCGAGGCAAAAGAGCCGTTTAATCTGGGGCGGCTGATTCGCCTGGTGAAAGAGTACCATCTGCTCAATCCGGTGATTGTAGACTGTACCTCCAGCCAGGCGGTGGCTGACCAATATGCCGATTTTCTTGCGGAAGGCTTCCACGTGGTGACGCCCAATAAAAAGGCCAACACCTCGTCGTGGAACTATTATCAGCAGATGCGCGCGGCGGCGGTAAAATCGCGCCGTAAATTCCTCTATGACACCAACGTCGGCGCCGGTTTGCCGGTGATTGAAAACCTGCAAAATTTGCTGAACGCCGGCGATGAGCTGATTAAATTCTCCGGCATTCTTTCCGGCTCGCTCTCCTTTATTTTTGGCAAGCTTGACGAAGGCGTGTCGCTATCAGAAGCCACCCGCATGGCGCGCGACATGGGCTTTACCGAACCGGATCCGCGTGAAGATCTGGCGGGTACCGATGTGGCACGCAAACTCTTGATCCTGGCGCGTGAAGCCGGTTATCAGCTGGAGATGGCCGACATTGAGATCGAGCCGCTGCTGCCAGAAGGCCTGACGGCGATTGATGACGTTGAGCAATTTATGGCGCGCTTGCCTGAGCTGGACGATGTCATGGCGACGCGCGTTGCCAGCGCACGGGACGAAGGCAAAGTGTTGCGCTTTGTGGGGGCCATCGAAGAAGGCGGCGTTTGCAAAGTGAAAATCGCTGCGGTAGACGGCAACGATCCGCTCTACAAAGTGAAAAATGGCGAGAATGCGCTGGCGTTTTATAGCCGTTATTATCAGCCTATTCCGCTGGTGTTGCGTGGATATGGTGCGGGAAATGATGTGACGGCGGCAGGCGTATTTGCCGATCTGCTGCGCACGCTGTCATGGAAGTTGGGAGTTTAATGATGGTAAAAATTTATGCGCCGGCCTCCATTGGCAACGTCAGCGTTGGATTTGATGTGCTGGGGGCGGCGGTTTCACCGGTAGACGGATCGCTGCTGGGCGATTGCGTGTCGGTGGAAGCAGCCGAGAGCTTTAGCTTACAAAACAAAGGCCGCTTTGTGAGCAAGCTGCCGAGCGATCCGCAGGAAAACATTGTCTATCAGTGCTGGGAGCGTTTCTGCCAGGCGATCGGTAAGTCGGTGCCGGTGGCGATGACGCTGGAAAAAAATATGCCGATTGGTTCCGGTCTCGGCTCCAGCGCCTGCTCGGTCGTCGCGGGCTTAATGGCCATGAACGAATTTTGTGGCAAGCCGCTGAGCGACACCGAACTGCTGGCGCTGATGGGCGAACTGGAAGGGCGGATTTCCGGCAGCGTGCATTACGATAACGTGGCACCCTGCTTTCTGGGGGGCGTGCAGCTGATGATCGAAGAAAATGGCATCATCAGCCAGCATGTGCCTTGCTTTGATGAGTGGCTGTGGGTGATGGCTTATCCGGGCATTAAGGTGTCCACTGCGGAAGCGCGGGCGATTTTGCCCGCGCAGTACCGCAAACAGGATGCGATCAAACATGGCCGTTTACTGGCGGGCTTCATTCACGCCTGCCACACGCGCCAGCCGCAGCTGGCCGCTAAACTGATGCAAGATGTGATCGCCGAGCCCTATCGGACAAAACTGCTGCCTGGCTTTGCCGCGGCTCGGCAGGCGGCAGTGGATATCGGCGCACTGGCCTGCGGTATTTCCGGCTCTGGCCCCACGCTTTTCGCCGTGTGCAATGAAATGGCAACGGCACAGCGCATGGCAGACTGGCTGAGCCAGCACTATCTGCAGAATGATGAAGGTTTCGTCCACATTTGCCGTCTTGACACGGCTGGCGCACGTAAATTGGGATAACGCATGAAACTCTACAACCTCAAGGATCACAACGAACAGGTCAGCTTCGCGCAGGCGGTTAAGCAAGGGCTTGGCGCTCAGCAGGGTCTGTTTTTTCCGCTGGAACTGCCCGAATTTGAACTCACTGATATCGATGCCATGCTGGAGATGGATTTTGTTACGCGCAGCAGCAAAATCCTCTCGGCTTATATTGGCGACGAAATCTCGGCGCATCAGCTCAATGAGCGGGTGAAAAACGCGTTCGCCTTCCCGGCGCCGGTGCAGCCCGTGAGCGCGGACGTGGCGTGTCTGGAGCTGTTCCACGGGCCAACGCTGGCGTTTAAGGATTTTGGCGGGCGCTTTATGGCGCAAATGCTGGCGTACGTTTCTGGCGCCGATGAGCAGGTCACGATCCTCACGGCTACCTCAGGCGACACCGGTGCCGCGGTTGCCCACGCCTTTTACGGCATGGAAAACGTGCGCGTGGTGATTCTCTATCCGCAGGGAAAAATCAGCCCGCTGCAGGAGAAGCTGTTCTGCACCTTGGGCGGCAACATTGAAACGCTGGCTATCGACGGCGATTTTGATGCCTGTCAGGCGCTGGTAAAGCAGGCGTTTGACGACGAAGATTTGAAGAAAAAAATTGGTCTGAACTCGGCGAACTCGATCAACATCAGCCGTTTACTGGCGCAGATTTGCTACTACTTTGAAGCGGTGTCTCAGCTACCGCAGGAAAAACGTAATCAGCTGGTGATTTCGGTACCCAGCGGTAACTTTGGCGATTTGACGGCCGGCCTGCTGGCGAAGTCGCTGGGCCTGCCGGTAAAACGTTTCATCGCGGCCACCAACGCCAACGATACGGTGCCGCGTTTCCTGGAAAAAGGGGAATGGCAGCCTAACCTCACCGTGGCGACCTTGTCGAATGCCATGGACGTAAGCCAGCCTAATAACTGGCCGCGCGTGGAAGAGCTGTTCCGCCGTAAAACCTGGCGCCTGACCGACCTCGCTTACGGTGCAGTGTCTGACGCGACCACCGAGTCTACAATGCGCGAACTCGCCGAGATGGGGTATGTGTCGGAACCGCATGCGGCCATCGCCTATCGACTGCTGCGCGATCAGCTGCAGGAAGGCGAATACGGCCTGTTCCTGGGGACCGCGCATCCGGCGAAGTTTAAAGAGAGCGTAGAGTCAATTCTGGGGCAGACGCTGCCGCTGCCGCCGGCGCTGGCTGAGCGGGCCGAACTGCCGCTGCTTTCGCATAATATGTCTGCGGATTTTGCCGCGCTGCGTCAGTTCCTGATGAAATAAACGAAAAAACGGGCCGCCCAAGGCGGCCCGCGTTACTTCTGCTCGCGACGTTTAAACACCAGCTCGTTACCTTTACTCTCCGCCGCATCGAAAACATAGCCATCCGTGTCGAATTGCTTCAGTTGCTCAGGATCGCGCAGGCGATGTTGGATCACATAGCGGCTCATTAATCCGCGCGCTTTTTTCGCGTAGAAGCTGATCACCTTGAAGGTGCCGTTTTTCTCATCAAGAAACACCGGTTTCACGATCTCGCCGCGCAGTTTCTTAGGCTTGATCGCCTTGAAATATTCATCCGACGCCAGATTGATAAGCACGTCATCGCCTTGCTCCGCCAGCGCCTCGTTGAGTTTTTCGGTGAGAAGATCGCCCCAGAAACTGTAAAGGTCTTTGCCTGCCGGATGGCTGAGTTTAGTGCCCATCTCCAGACGATAAGGCTGCATTAAATCCAGCGGGCGCAGCAGGCCATACAGACCTGAAAGCATGCGTAAATGCTGTTGCGCATAGTCGAAATCGGCCTCATTCAGCGTGTCTGCCTGCAGACCGGTGTAGACGTCGCCCTTGAAGGCCAAAATAGCCTGACGCGCATTGTCGAGCGAGAAGGGCGGCTGCCACTGATTGAACCGCTCGGCGTTCAGGTGAGCGAGTTTATCGCTGATGCTCATGAGCGAGGCAATTTGCGCCGGTGACAGA
The DNA here is from genome assembly GCA_913778495.1 of uncultured Pantoea sp. Classification (GTDB taxonomy): domain Bacteria; phylum Pseudomonadota; class Gammaproteobacteria; order Enterobacterales; family Enterobacteriaceae; genus Pantoea. The sequence goes on along the minus strand of CAJYVD010000039.1, from coordinate 70,502 downwards.
TCGCGTGCCACATCAATCAACTTCTGGGACTGGTCTAACAGCGCGGGCTGCGTGAAGCGCTGTGTTGCCAGCGGGCTTTCGTAGTCCAGCGTCTTGGCGGGCGAAATAACCATCAGCATCGTTTGGGGTCCTCGTTGAACCACCCGTTCAAGCGGGTAATGGGGCGTGTATTTTCGCGCTGAGTGTAGCAAAAAAGCGGCACGCTTCGGCAAATCACTGCCATTTGTTAGCGCTATCGTTAAGCGCATCCGGTGATGTTGCGCAGCGGAGGCTGCGTGATATTATCGCTCCAGCCTTTTTTACCCTGACAGTCAACTTAAGAGAAAAGAGAACCATGACGGACAAACTTACTTCCTTGCGTCAGCTGACTACCGTGGTTGCCGATACCGGCGATATCGCGGCAATGAAACTCTATCAGCCGCAAGATGCCACCACTAACCCTTCTCTGATCCTCAACGCTGCCCAAATTCCTGAATACCGTAAGCTGATTGACGAAGCGATTACGTGGGCGCGTCAGCAGAGCAGCGACAAGGAAGCGCAGCTGGCACTGGTTTCAGACAAGCTCGCCGTCAACATTGGTCTGGAAATTCTTAAGCTGATCCCGGGCCGCATCTCTACCGAAGTGGACGCGCGTCTTTCTTACGATACCGAAGCCAGCATCGCCAAAGCGCGTAGCCTGATTAAATTGTACAACGATGCGGGCATCAGCAATGACCGTATCCTGATCAAGCTGGCTTCCACATGGCAGGGTATCCGTGCCGCCGAACAGCTGGAAAAAGAGGGCATCAACTGTAACCTGACGCTGCTGTTCTCCTTCGCACAGGCGCGTGCGTGTGCTGAAGCTGGCGTGTTCCTGATTTCGCCGTTTGTTGGCCGTATTCTGGACTGGTACAAGCAGAACACCGACAAAAAAGAGTATGCGGCGCACGAAGATCCGGGCGTGGTTTCGGTCTCTGAGATCTACAACTATTACAAGCAGCACGGTTATGAAACCGTGGTGATGGGCGCAAGCTTCCGTAACGTGGGCGAAATCATTGAGCTGGCGGGCTGCGATCGTCTGACCATCTCACCTGCGCTGCTGAAAGAGCTGGCGGAGAGCGAAGGCAGCGTTGAGCGCAAGCTGAGCTACAGCGGCGATGTGAAAGCGCGTCCAGCAAAAATGACCGAAGCGGAATTCCTGTGGCAGCACAACCAGGATCCGATGGCCGTGACCAAACTGGCCGAAGGCATTCGTAACTTTGCCATTGACCAAGGCAAACTTGAGAAGATGATTGCCGAACTGCTGTAATCGCTCCCGGCGTGGCGGCATCGGTCGCCACGCATTTCACTTTTCCCGCTCAATTTGTATTATCTTTTTTTCATTCCCGCTTTATAGCCTGCAATCACAGTGACAATTTCATGGATACTTTGCGTATTGGACTTATTTCGGTCTCAGATCGGGCGGCCAACGGCCTTTATCAGGATTTAGGTATTCCGGCGCTGGAAGAGTGGTTGAACACGGCGCTTGCCACACCGTTCACGATTGAAACCCGGCTAGTACCGGACGAACAGCCGCTGATTGAGCAGGCCATTTGTGAGCTGGTGGATGAGCGGTTTTGCCATCTCGTATTGACAACCGGCGGCACGGGGCCCGCGCGCCGCGATGTGACGCCGGATGCCACGCTGGCGATCGCCGATCGTGAAATGCCGGGCTTTGGTGAACAGATGCGTCAAATCAGCCTTCAGTTTGTACCCACGGCAATTCTGTCGCGCCAGGTGGGGGTGATTCGCAAACAGTCGCTGGTGCTCAATCTGCCGGGGCAGCCTAAATCGATTAAAGAGACACTCGAAGGGCTGAAGCACGAAGACGGCTCCGTCAGCGTACCGGGGATCTTCGCCGCGGTGCCTTACTGTATCCAACTGCTGGAGGGCCCCTATATTGAGACGCACAGCAGTGTCGTAGCAGCATTTCGCCCTAAAAGCGCGCGGCGTGAGACAAACTCCTGAAAATCAGCCATTTCAGGCATAAAATCCATCCTTGCTGGTGTGGCAAATTATTGACGGTATAGTAATTCAAAGTTTACAACCGTACCCTTTGCCGCTGGATATTGCCCCATGATGGATGCGCAACCCTCATCTCGCCTGACCCGACAAGATTATAAAACCCTCTCTCTGGCCGCCCTGGGTGGCGCGCTAGAGTTCTACGACTTCATCATTTTCGTTTTTTTTGCGGCGGTTATCGGCGAGCTGTTTTTCCCGTCGGATATGCCCGAGTGGCTGCGTCAGGTACAAACCTTCGGCATCTTTGCGGCAGGGTATTTGGCACGACCGCTAGGCGGCATCGTCATGGCGCACTTTGGCGATAAAGTCGGCCGCAAAAAGATGTTCAGCCTGAGTATCCTGCTGATGGCGCTGCCGACGCTGGCGATGGGCGCGCTGCCGACCTATGCCACCATGGGAATCGCCGCACCGCTGTTGATGCTGCTGCTGCGCGTTCTGCAAGGGGCGGCGATTGGGGGTGAAGTGCCGGGCGCGTGGGTTTTTGTGGCCGAACACGTGCCGCATAAGCGCGTCGGCTTTGCCTGCGGCACGCTCACTGCGGGCCTGACAGCAGGGATTTTACTGGGATCGCTAGTGGCAACGGTGTTGAACACCACGCTTTCACCGGCGGCCATTCGCGATCACGGCTGGCGCATCCCCTTTTTCCTTGGGGGCATATTTGGCTTGTTCGCCATGTATTTACGTCGCTGGTTACATGAAACGCCGGTTTTTCAGCAGATGCAGCAGCGTAAAGCGCTGTCCGGCAAAATGCCATTGCGGGCGATTCTTGCCAGCCACAAGCGCGCCATTGCGGTCTCGATGCTGCTTACCTGGCTACTGTCAGCCTGCATTGTGGTGGTGATCTTGATGGCACCGACGTTGATGCAGAAACAGCACGGCATATCTGCGGCGGTCAGCCTGCAGGCGAACAGTGTGGCTACCGTCATGCTGCTGATTGGCTGCGTGGGCGCCGGCTGGCTGGTGGATCGCGTGGGTGCGGCGCGCGTATTGATGGGCGGCGCGCTGCCGCTGGCTTTTTTCAGCTGGCGTTTTTTCCATCAGCTTGATGGTTCAACCAGCGAGATTGTTATCGGGTATGCCCTGGCGGGGTTGTGCGTCGGCGTGGTTGGCGTGGTGCCCTGCGTGATGGTTCGCGCTTTTCCGGCAGCCGTGCGATTTACCGGCATCTCTTTTTCCTACAACGTGGCTTACGCCATTTTTGGCGGGTTAACGCCCATTACCGTGACGCTCATGCTCAAACTGACGCCAATGGCCCCCGCCTGGTATGTGCTGGCGCTGGCGGCGATAGGCCTGCTGGTGGGCTGTGTGCTCTGGCGCGACAGCCGCCAGCCGCAAGCGGTGTACGACGTTTCGCTGCGCTCCTCATGAGTGGCGTGCGGCGCCTGCTGGCGCCGCATTACCCTGCCTTATCTCTCCCGCGTGAAAAGATTGAAATTTTTTTTAGTTTTAACCCTTGATGCGCTGCGAAGCGGCCCCATCTACTTGTCATCGAGCGTTGTGAGTCAGCAAAAAAAGCCTGCAAAGGCCGTTGAAAAGGGTCAGATTGACCGCACTTCTGCTTCACAACCAAACTTGGCAAAGAATTTACGTGGGAGACGTTTAGATGGGTAAGATTATTGGTATTGACTTGGGTACAACCAACTCTTGTGTTGCAATCATGGACGGCGGTAAAGCACGCGTGCTGGAAAACGCCGAAGGCGATCGCACCACGCCGTCAATCATTGCGTACACGCAAGATGGCGAAACTCTGGTTGGTCAGCCGGCTAAACGTCAGGCGGTAACGAACCCGCAGAACACCCTGTTCGCGATCAAACGCCTGATTGGCCGCCGTTTCCAGGACGAAGAAGTGCAGCGTGATATTAAAATCATGCCTTACAAAATCATCGGTTCAGACAACGGTGATGCGTGGCTGGATGTGAAAGGCCAGAAAATGGCGCCTCCGCAGATCTCTGCTGAAGTGCTGAAAAAAATGAAGAAAACCGCCGAAGACTACTTGGGTGAGCCGGTGACAGAAGCGGTCATCACCGTACCTGCTTACTTCAACGATGCACAGCGTCAGGCAACTAAAGATGCCGGCCGTATCGCGGGTCTGGACGTTAAGCGTATCATCAACGAACCTACCGCCGCCGCGCTGGCTTACGGTCTGGATAAAGGTCAGGGTAACCGCACCATCGCCGTTTATGACTTGGGTGGCGGTACTTTCGATATCTCAATCATCGAGATTGATGACGTTGATGGCGAAAAAACCTTTGAAGTCCTGGCGACCAACGGTGACACCCACTTGGGTGGTGAAGACTTTGACAGCCGCCTGATTAACTATCTGGTCGCAGAGTTCAAGAAAGATCAGGGTATCGATCTGCACAACGATCCGCTGGCGATGCAGCGTCTGAAAGAAGCCGCAGAGAAAGCGAAAATCGAGCTCTCTTCTGCTCAACAGACCGACGTCAATCTGCCGTATATCACTGCTGATGCTACCGGTCCAAAACACCTGAATATCAAAGTGACCCGTGCCAAACTGGAATCGCTGGTTGAGGATCTGGTTACGCGCTCAATCGAGCCGCTGAAAGTCGCACTGCAGGACGCAGGACTGTCTGTTTCTGACATCAACGACGTCATTCTGGTTGGTGGTCAGACGCGTATGCCAATGGTGCAGGCGAAAGTGTCTGAGTTCTTTGGTAAAGAGCCGCGTAAAGACGTTAACCCGGACGAAGCGGTTGCCGTGGGTGCTGCGGTTCAGGGCGGCGTATTGGCCGGTGATGTAAAAGACGTTCTGCTGCTGGACGTTACCCCGCTGTCGCTGGGTATCGAAACCATGGGTGGCGTAATGACATCACTGATTTCCAAGAACACCACTATCCCAACCAAGCACAGCCAGGTGTTCTCAACTGCCGAAGACAATCAGTCTGCCGTGACCATTCACGTCCTGCAGGGTGAACGTAAACGCGCTGGCGATAACAAATCGCTGGGTCAGTTCAACCTGGATGGGATTCAGCCAGCACCGCGCGGTATGCCGCAGATCGAAGTTACCTTCGATATCGATGCTGACGGTATCCTGCACGTTTCTGCGAAAGACAAGAACAGCGGTAAAGAGCAGAAAATCACCATTAAAGCGTCTTCTGGCCTGAACGAGGAAGAGATCGAAAAAATGGTGCGTGACGCAGAAGCGAACGCAGAATCTGACCGTAAGTTCGAAGAGCTGGTGCAGACTCGCAACCAAGGCGACCAGATTGCGCACAGCACGCGTAAGCAACTGGATGAAGCCGGTGACAAACTCTCTGCCGAGGACAAAGCACCGATTGAAGCCGCGCTTACCGAACTGAACACGGCATTGAAAGGCGAAGACAAAGCCGCCATCGAAGCCAAAATGCAGGCGCTGATGGAAGTGTCGAGCAAACTGATGGAGCTGGCGCAGCAGCAGGCTCAGGCAGGCGGCGCAGCCGATGCCGGTGACGCTTCTGCGAAGAAAGAAGACGACGTTGTCGACGCTGAATTCGAAGAAGTTAAAGATAAAAAATAATTGCCCCTGACCGGGCGCGACGGCTGGCCTGACAGCCGTTGAAACCAGCACGGGCGTAGGAGTTTCCTCCACGCCCGTGCGATCATGTTAAGGGCAGAGAAAATATGGCTAAGAGTGATTTTTACGAGATCTTAGGCGTCTCAAAATCCGCAGATGAGCGCGAAATTAAAAAGGCCTACAAGCGCCTTGCAATGAAATATCACCCGGACCGTAATCCGGGCGATAAAGAAGCGGAAGCCAAATTCAAAGAGGTCAAGGAAGCCTACGAAATTCTGACCGATGCGCAGAAGCGCGCGGCCTACGATCAGTACGGTCACGCGGCCTTTGAACAAGGTGGTGGCGGCGGTGGATTTGGCGGCGGCTTCGGCGGCGGCGGTGCTGATTTCAGCGATATCTTTGGCGACGTATTCGGCGATATCTTTGGAGGCGGCCGCCGTCAGCGCGCTGCCCGCGGTGCCGATTTACGCTATAACATGGAGCTAACGCTGGAAGAAGCGGTTCGCGGCGTGACCAAAGAGATCCGCATTCCAACGTTAGAAGAGTGTGACGTTTGCCACGGCAGCGGTGCGAAAGCCGGCACGCAGCCGCAAACTTGTCCAACCTGCCACGGTGCGGGTCAGGTACAGATGCGTCAGGGCTTCTTTACCGTGCAGCAGGCCTGTCCAACCTGTCACGGGCGTGGCTCGGTGATCAAAGATCCGTGCAACGCCTGTCATGGACACGGTCGCGTTGAGCGCCAGAAAACGCTGTCGGTGAAAATCCCAGCGGGCGTGGATACGGGCGATCGTATTCGTCTGAGCGGTGAAGGTGAAGCCGGTGAGCATGGCGCCCCAGCGGGCGACTTGTATGTTCAGGTATCGGTGAAAAAGCACCCGATCTTTGAGCGTGAAGATAACAACCTGTACTGCGAAGTGCCGATCAATTTTGCGATGGCTGCACTGGGGGGCGAAATTGAAGTGCCGACCCTTGATGGTCGCGTGAAGCTCAAGGTGCCAGCAGAAACCCAGACCGGCAAACTGTTCCGCATGCGCGGAAAGGGTGTGAAGTCGGTGCGCGGTGGTGCGGTGGGCGATCTGCTCTGTCGCGTTGTGGTAGAGACACCGGTGAGCCTGAGTGAGAAACAGAAATCGCTGCTGCGTGAACTGGAAGAGAGCTTTGGTGGACCCAGCGGGGAGAAAAACAGCCCTCGATCCAAAAGCTTCTTTGACGGTGTAAAAAAATTCTTTGACGATCTGACGCGTTAATCGTGCATTAATAATATTCAGCGGAGAATCTCACTCTCCGCTTTTTTTTTGCTTTTTTCTTACTCCTGTCTTTAAAACATTAATGCTTCTTTGATTGCCTTCATTTTTTCAATCCACCCCGAATAATACGCCTTTGCTTGATATTGACAGCAAATACGTTTGTTGCGCATTTTTTGCGCACTGACGTTAATAAATAAAATATCATTAGAAAGAGTGGGGCGTTGTCGCATTATGTTTTTTATTCGATTTCTGACTATGGGAATACTGTTATTGCCGTTTGCTGCCGCTGCGCATGTGAAATGGTTTGTGGATTACAATATGGAACATCGGCCCGCCGCATTGCTCGATTTAGTGCAGTCGGGTGATTTTATGGCACTGGTGATATTGGCGACCGGCGTAATTTTTTTAACGTCGATACTCGACAGAAAATTGCCTTCGCCCGTAGATATTAGCGCCTGGCAGCCTGCGCTAACGAGGTTAGAGCGTTATGCGCCTGTCGTGTTACGTTGCGGCACCGCCTTTTTTTTCCTCACGCTCACGCTTGGCTTCCCGCATATTATTTTAACGCCGGAGTTAGTGATCCATAATCCGGCCATGCGCTATGTTCACGCGCTTATTGCACTGACGGCCTTTCACCGTCGAACCTGCCTCATTGCCGGCGCAGGGATTTTATTTCTCTACAGTTATGCCACGCAACTTTATGGCACGTTCCATATGCTGGATTACCTGGTATTTATTGGCGTTGGCGTTCATCTGATTTCACAGACGCTTTGCGGTACCGAGGCGCGCGGTCTGCCTATTGAAGTTGTACGATTCACGCTGGCCTACTCTTTTTTATGGGGCGCCATTGAAAAGTTTATGCAGCCCGCGTTATTTCATCAGCTCCTTGCCGAGTATTCCTATTTGGCGATGGGATTAGATCCCGACTTTTTTATTCGCGCTTCCGGCTTTGTCGAATTTTGCTGCGCCTGGCAAATTTTTAGCGGGCGAGCAGCGGGCTATGCCGGCATCGGTCTTATGGCGTTTTTTGTCATCGGCGCGGTGATCCCCTTTGGTATGATCGATTTTATCGGCCACTTTCTGTTCATCGTTCCCCTGACGGCGATTCTGCTGGTCCCGCGACGCGTACCGCTGTGTCGCACCGCCTCGGGCAGTACTTTGGCATTTGTGACCACCTTTGCGCTGTTTTTGCTGACGGCGTATGCAGCGTGGTACATGCTCTACTTTTACTTGCACCCCCATCTCTTCTGAGCATCAAGGTTACGCCATAGTTTGTGGGGGAACGAGACATTAACGGCTATTCACCGTCCACCCGTGCCGTTACACTGCCCACTTCAATTTTTTGCTCAGGAGGAGTAATGACAAAACCTCGTAATATTCGGAGCCTGCTCAAAAGCTTTATTGCCAGTGATGCCAGTAACGGCGTCGTGCTGATTCTGGCTGCCGTGGCGGCTATGATTTTGGCCAACAGCGCCGCCACGGCGCAGGGCTATCAGTCGCTGCTGGCAGAACCGGTACAGATCCGTTTTGGCGCATTGGACATCAGTAAAAATCTGCTGCTGTGGATCAACGACGCAATGATGGCGCTGTTTTTTTTGCTGATTGGTCTGGAAGTGAAACGCGAGCTGATCACCGGTGAGTTGGCGAGCCGCGATCGCGCTATTTTCCCGGTTATTGCGGCGTTAGGCGGTATGGCAGCGCCCGCCGTGATTTTCCTGCTGTTTAACCACGGCGATCCGATCGCCAGCAGCGGTTGGGCGATCCCCACCGCTACGGATATCGCGTTTGCTTTAGGCGTCCTCGCGCTGCTGGGCAGTCGCGTGCCAGCGGCCCTGAAAGTGTTCCTGATGGCGCTGGCAATCATTGATGACCTCGGCGCTATCGTCATTATCGCGCTGTTCTACACCAGCGATTTGTCTCTGCTTTCGCTCAGCGTCGCGGCTGGCGCAATTGTCCTGTTGGCGATACTGAATCGCTGCGGCGTGCGTAACATTGCTGTGTATATGCTGGTGGGCGTGGTGCTGTGGACGGCGGTGCTGAAATCGGGCGTACACGCGACGCTGGCGGGCGTGATCGTTGGGTTCTTCGTCCCCCTTGAAGAAAAGGACGGCCACTCGCCTGCGGAGCATTTGGCGCATGGCTTGATGCCTTGGGTAAACTGGCTGATTCTGCCGCTGTTCGCCTTTGCCAATGCAGGGATTTCACTGAGTGGTATCACCTTCGGTGACGTCTTGTCGCCTGAGCCGCTGGGGATTATTCTCGGCCTGCTGATCGGGAAACCGCTCGGTATTACCCTGTTTTGCTGGCTGGCGGTCAAACTGCGGCTGGCGGCGTTGCCGGGTGGCACCACGCTGCGGGATATCATGGCGATAGGCGTGCTGTGTGGCATCGGCTTTACCATGTCGATCTTCATCAGCTCGCTGGCATTTGATGCCGCTCACGAGCAGCTGGTGACGTTCTCCAAGCTGGGGATCCTCAGCGGCTCGCTGCTCTCAGCCGTGCTGGGTTATACGCTGTTGCGCATCAAGCTGCGGTAAGACGGCAAGTATCATCCAGCATAAAAAAGGAGGCAGAGGCCTCCTTTTTTTACATGAGGGTGAAGAGGGGACAGGGATCCCGAACGACGCCCATAAAAAAACCGGCTGAGCGCCGGTTCTTTTAACAAAGCGATAAACAGACGGGCGATTAAGCCAGTTTGTTGATCTGTGCAACCAAGTTTGCTTTATGGCGTGCAGCTTTGTTTTTGTGGATCAGACCTTTAGCAGCCTGACGGTCCACGATTGGTTGCATTTCATTGAATGCGTTCTGCGCAGCAGCTTTATCGCCGGTTGCGATAGCCGCGTATACTTTCTTGATGAAAGTACGCATCATAGAACGGTTGCTCGCGTTATGCTTGCGACGTTTCTCAGATGTTACGGCGCGTTTCTTAGCTGATTTGATATTAGCCAAGGTCCAACTCCCAAATGTGTTCTATATGGACAAATCAAAGGCCGAGGACTATGCCTTTTGCGCCTTCTTTTGTCAATGGATTTGTGCAAATAAGCGTCGTTTTAACCACGACACCCGCTTACGTAATTGATGGCGCAAGATTCTACCAGCAACACCGATTCGAATACAGTATTTCGCAATAAAAATCTCACAAATTGCCCCTGGCGGCGGCTGGGGCGCAGAATACTGCCCATCTGGGGCAGGAAAGACGCCATGACGGGTTAACCTCAGGTCTATTCGAGGGTATAATCCGCCGATTTACACCGGTTTGAGTCAGCCATGAAGTTTATCCGCGGTATTTATAATTTGACCGAGCAGCATCGTGGCTGCGTCCTGACCATTGGTAATTTTGATGGCGTACATCGCGGGCACCAGGCGCTGATGGCCGAATTGATTGCAGAAGGGCGCAAACGCAATCTGCCGGTGGTGGTGATGCTGTTTGAGCCGCAGCCGCTTGAGCTGTTCGCCGGGGAAAAAGCACCGGCTCGCCTTACGCGCTTGCGCGAGAAGCTGAAGCTACTGGAGCAGGCAGGGGTGGATGCGGTGGTGTGCGTGCGTTTTGACCGCCGCTTCGCCGCCTACACCGCGCAAGGTTTTATCTCCGATTTGCTGGTGAAAAAGCTCAATGTGAAGTTCCTTGCCGTCGGGGACGATTTCCGCTTTGGCGCTGGTCGCATCGGGGATTTCCTGTTATTACAGAAGGCCGGCGCAGAGTTCGGCTTTGACGTGATCAGCACCCAAACCTATTGTGACGGTGGCAAGCGTATCAGCAGTACGGCGGTACGTCAGGCGCTGGCAAACGACGATTTTGCGCAGGCGCAGGCGCTGTTGGGCCACCCGTTCAGCATTTCAGGGCGCGTGGTGCACGGTGATGCCCTGGGGCGCACCATTGGTTTTCCCACCGCGAACATTCCTCTGAGACGCACCGTGACGCCGGTTAAAGGCGTTTTCGCGGTTGAGGTCATGGGGCTGGGCGATACGCCGGTGCCTGGCGTCGCCAACATCGGCACGCGGCCTACGGTGAAAGGTTTGCGTCAGCAGCTTGAAGTCCACCTGCTCGACACACATATGAATCTCTACGGGCGCCATATTGATGTGGTGCTGAAGCAAAAGATCCGCGACGAACAGCGTTTTGCGTCGCTGGATGCCTTGAAAGAACAAATTGCGAAAGATGTGGTAACGGCCCGCCAATTTTTTGGGCTTAAAACACCGGTGTAATGACCGAAATACGGAACCGATAATCTGATGAGTGACTATAAATCTACCCTGAATTTGCCGGAAACGGGGTTCCCAATGCGTGGCGACCTGGCCAAACGCGAACCGGGAATGCTGCAACGTTGGTATGATGACAACCTGTACGGCATCATCCGCGAAGCCAAAAAAGGGAAAAAAACCTTTATTTTGCATGATGGCCCTCCTTATGCGAACGGCAGCATTCATATTGGTCACTCAGTTAATAAAATTCTGAAAGACATTATCGTTAAGTCGAAAGGCATGGCGGGCTTCGACTCGCCTTACGTACCCGGCTGGGACTGCCACGGCTTGCCGATTGAACACAAAGTTGAGCAGATGATCGGTAAGCCCGGCGAGAAAGTGAGCGCTGCGGAGTTCCGCGAGGCCTGCCGTAATTATGCGGCTGAGCAGGTTGAAGGCCAGAAAAAGGACTTTATCCGCTTGGGTGTCCTGGGCGACTGGCAGCGCCCTTACCTCACCATGGATTTCACCACCGAAGCCAACATCATTCGCGCGCTGGGTAAAATCATCGGCAACGGACATTTGCACAAGGGCGCGAAGCCCGTGCACTGGTGCATGGACTGCCGTTCCGCGCTGGCCGAAGCGGAAGTCGAATATTACGACAAAACCTCGCCCTCCATTGATGTGATGTTCAATGCGGTCGACGCGGATGCGGTGCGCGCCAAGTTTGGCGTTGCATCCTCAGAAGGGCCGGTTGCGCTGGTCATTTGGACCACCACGCCGTGGACGCTGCCGGCTAACCGAGCGATCTCACTGCATCCCGAGTTTGAATATCAGCTGCTGCAACTCGAAGGGCGCAGCGTGATCCTCGCCAAAGATCTGGTCGAGAGCGTGATGAAGCGCGCCGGTATTAGCGACTGGACCGTTCTGGGTGAATGCAAAGGCGCTGCGCTTGAGCTGCAGCTGTTCCAGCATCCTTTCCTTGAGCAGATCCACTCTAAAGTGGTGTTGGGCGAGCACGTAACCCTTGATGCCGGTACCGGTGCGGTGCACACGGCGCCTGGCCACGGTCCAGACGATTACGTGATCGGGCAAAAGTACGGTCTGGAAACCGCCAATCCGGTTGGGCCAGACGGTGCTTACCTGCCGGGGACGTATCCCTTGCTGGATGGCGTAAACGTGTTTAAAGCCAACGATAAGGTCGTTGAGCTGTTGAAAGAAAAGGGTGCGCTGCTGCACGTTGAAAAGCTGCTGCACAGCTATCCGCACTGCTGGCGCCACAAGACGCCAATTATCTTCCGTGCCACGCCGCAATGGTTTATTAGCATGGACCAGAAAGGGCTGCGCGCGCAGTCGCTGAAAGAGATCAAAGGTGTGCAGTGGATCCCGGACTGGGGCCAGGCGCGCATTGAATCCATGGTGGCGAACCGTCCCGACTGGTGCATTTCGCGTCAGCGCACCTGGGGCGTGCCGATGGCGCTGTTTGTCCATAAAGAGACCGAACAGCTCCATCCCGACACGCTGGAGCTAATGGAGAAAGTCGCGCAGCGCGTTGAGCAGGACGGTATTCAGGCGTGGTGGGATCTTGACCCGCGCGATCTGATGGGCGATGACGCCGATTGCTATGTCAAAGTGCCTGATACGCTGGACGTCTGGTTCGATTCTGGCTCAACCAGCTACGCCGTGGTTGATGCTCGCCCTGAGTTCGCCGGACACGCACCAGATATGTATCTGGAAGGTTCGGATCAGCACCGCGGCTGGTTTATGTCGTCACTGATGATCTCTACTGCCATGAAGGGCAAAGCGCCTTATCGTCAGGTACTGACTCATGGTTTCACCGTGGATGGTCAGGGCCGCAAAATGTCGAAATCCATCGGCAATACTGTGGCGCCGCAGGATGTGATGGACAAACTGGGTGCGGACATTCTGCGTCTGTGGGTGGCCTCAACCGACTATTCCGGCGAGATGGCGGTGTCGGATGAAATCCTCAAACGCGCGGCAGACAGCTATCGTCGTATTCGCAACACCGCCCGCTTCCTGCTGGCCAACCTCGCGGGCTTCAACCCAGCTACCGACTGCGTTCAGCCGGATGATATGGTGGTGGTGGACCGCTGGGCAGTCGGCCGTGCGCTGGCGGCGCAGCAGGATATCGTGGCTTCTTACGAGCACTACGATTTCCACGAAGTGGTGCAGCGCCTGATGCACTTCTGCTCCATTGAAATGGGCTCGTTCTATCTGGATGTGATCAAAGACCGGCAGTACACGGCAAAAGGCGATAGCCTGGCGCGTCGCAGCTGCCAGACCGCGCTGTGGCACATTGCAGAAGCGCTGGTTCGCTGGATGGCACCGATCATGTCCTTTACCGCCGACGAAATCTGGGGCTACCTGCCGGGCGACCGCGCCAAGTATGTCTTCACCGAAGAGTGGTACACCGGTCTGTTCGGCCTTGCTGACAATGAAGCGCTGAACGATGCTTACTGGGAAACGCTGCTCAAAGTGCGTGGCGAAGTGAACAAAGTGATCGAGCAGGCGCGCAGCGACAAGCGCATCGGTGGCGCACTTGAAGCCAACGTCACCCTGTACGCTGATCCAGAACTGGCGGCGAAGCTGCAGGCGCTTGGTGATGAACTGCGCTTCGTGCTGCTGACTTCTGGCGCCAGCGTGGCGGATTACGCGCTGGCCAGCGAAGAAGCGCAGCAAAGCGAACTGTTGAAAGGGCTGAAAGTGGCGCTGCATAAAGCGGCCGGTGAGAAGTGCCCGCGCTGCTGGCACTACACCACCGACGTGGGACAGAACCCGGAGCACGCCGCGGTCTGTGGCCGGTGCTATACCAACGTCGCTGGCGACGGTGAAACGCGGAAATTTGCCTGATGAATAAACTGTTCTCAACCGGCTTGCGCTGGATATGGCTGGTGCTGGTGGTGATCGTCATTGATTTCGCCAGCAAGCAGTGGGTGATGAACAATATGCAGCTGCACGAGACGCAGCCGCTGATACCGTTTTTGAATCTGTTTTACGCGCACAACTACGGTGCGGCGTTCAGTTTCCTGGCGGATAAAGGCGGCTGGCAGCGCTGGTTCTTCGCGGGTATCGCGGTAGCGATTGTGGTGTCGTTGCTGGTGATGATGTATCGCAACGATGCGCGTCACAAGCTCACCAATATCGCTTATGCGCTGATCATCGGCGGGGCGCTGGGCAATCTGTTTGATCGCGCTTATCACGGCTTTGTGGTGGATTTTATCGACTTCTATGTGGGTAATTGGCATTTTGCCACCTTCAACATCGCTGACTGCGGCATTTGCATCGGGGCTGCGCTTATCGTGCTGGAGGGTTTTCTGAGCCCTAAAAGCAAACAGGCTGCTCCCAAGGTTTAACGAGAAAGGGTTATCAATGACAGACTTAGTTCAGCGCGACAGCGCGTTGCTGGTGCATTTTATTCTTAAGTTGGAAGATGGCTCAACGGCCGAATCCACGCGCGCCAACGGCAAACCAGCGCTGTTCCGTCTGGGAGATGGCAGCCTGTCAGCCGCGCTTGAGCAGGAGTTGCTTGGCCGCCAGGTCGGCGATAAGCATACGTTTACTCTGGCGCCGGAAGATGCGTTTGGTGCCAGTAGCCCAGACCTGATTCAGTATTTCTCGCGCCGCGATTTCATCGACGCGGGCGAGCCGGAAGTCGGGGCGATTATGCTGTTCAGCGGCATGGGCGGCAGTGAAATGCCCGGCGTGATCCGCGAAGTCTCCGGCGATTCAATCACTGTGGACTTCAACCATCCGCTGGCCGGTCAGCGCATTCAATTTGAAATTGAAGTGCTGGAAATCGATCCGGTACTGGAGGCAAACGATGCAAATTCTGTTAGCTAACCCGCGCGGCTTTTGCGCGGGAGTCGACCGTGCGATCAGCATTGTTGAGCGCGCGCTGGAGATGTACGGTGCCCCTATCTACGTTCGACACGAAGTGGTGCATAACCGCTATGTGGTTAACGGCCTGCGTGAACGCGGTGCGATCTTCATCGAAGAGATCAGCGAAGTGCCGGATAACGCCATTTTGATCTTCTCTGCGCACGGCGTCTCTCAGGCCGTGCGTGCCGAGGCGAAATCGCGCAATCTGACGATGTTATTTGATGCCACCTGCCCACTGGTGACCAAGGTACATATGGAAGTGGCGCGCGCCAGTCGCAAAGGCGTTGAGGCCATTCTCATCGGGCATGCCGGACATCCTGAAGTGGAAGGCACTATGGGTCAGTACAGCAACCCCGCTGGCGGTATGTATTTAGTGGAATCACCGGAAGATGTGTTCAAGCTCAAGGTCAAAGACGAGAGCAATCTGTGTTTTATGACGCAAACCACGCTCTCCGTTGACGATACCTCCGATGTGATTGACGCGCTGCGTCAGCGCTTTCCGGCGATTGTGGGACCCCGCAAAGATGACATTTGCTACGCCACCACTAACCGCCAGGAAGCGGTCCGCGTGCTGGCGCGCGATGCTGATGTGGTGCTGGTAGTGGGATCGAAAAACTCCTCTAACTCCAACCGTTTGGCCGAACTGGCCCAGCGTGCGGGCAAGCTTGCCAAGCTGATTGACTCCGCGGACGATATCCAGGAAGAGTGGGTTAAAGATCGCAAAACCATTGGCGTAACGGCCGGTGCCTCTGCGCCGGATATTCTGGTGCAGCAGGTGGTTGAGCGCTTGCGCGCGCTCGGCGGCGAAGCGGCGGTGGAGCTGATCGGTCGGGAAGAGAACATTGTGTTCGAAGTGCCCAAAGAACTGCGCGTCGACGTACGCAACGTCCAGTAACACGCTGGAAATAAAAAAGACCGACGCTGTTCGGTCTTTTTTTTATCCGTGACCCGCGCTAAATAGCGCAGACATTGCTTTTACTGATGATCCTGGGCGGTGAGTACAAAATTCTAATTATGGCTTTTTTAGGGTGGCGTGATGGTTATCTGACCGTTAACCTGTTCACGTGCATGCATAGTTTTGTATCAGGAATGAATAAATATGAGTGAAGTCCGCGTAGCTATCGTGGGTGCCCCCGGTCGTATGGGGCGTAATTTGATCCAAGCCGTTCTCCAGGCAGAAGGCGTGGTGCTGGGTGCGGCGCTGGCGCGAGAAGGTTCTTCGTTGCTGGGTGCGGATGCCGGTGAAATGGCGGGCGTGGGCCGCATCGGTGTGGCGATAACAGATAATTTGCTGAGCGTTGTCGATAACTTCGACGTGTTGATCGATTTTACGCGCCCCGAGGGCACGCTGGCCTACCTGGCGTTTTGTCGCGCGCAGGGTAAGGCGATGGTGATTGGCACCACCGGTTTTGATGAGGCCGGCAAAGCGGCCATTCAGGCGGCATCGCAAGAGATTGGCATTGTGTTTGCGGCAAACTTTAGCGTGGGCGTCAATCTGGTACTCAATTTACTGCAGCAGGCCGCCAAAGTTATGGGCGACTACGCGGATATTGAGATCGTGGAAGCGCATCACCGCCATAAAGTCGATGCGCCGTCCGGAACGGCATTGGCCATGGGGGAAGCGATCGCGGGCGCCATGGACTGGAATTTGAACGATCGCGCCGTCTATGCCCGCGAAGGCCATACCGGCGAGCGTAAACCTAACACTATTGGTTTTGCTACCGTGCGCGCGGGCGACATCGTGGGTGAGCATACCGCCATGTTTGCCGACATTGGCGAGCGCGTTGAGATCACGCACAAGGCCACAAGCCGCATGACATTTGCCAAAGGCGCCATTAAGGCGGCTTCGTGGGTTAATTGCAAGAAAAATGGTCTTTTTGATATGCAAGACGTGCTGGATTTAGCGATTTAATCCGTGTTGTGAACCATCGTGATGTGGTTATTTCAATCAGCAATTTATTGATTGGGAAGGGCAATAATGTTATTGCCCTTTGTTTTATGCTAAAAATAGCATGAATTTTTATAAGTCAGGTTGAGTTGCATTTTTTACCGTTCTTACCCCGCCGGTCTCGTCGCCAAAACGCAAATTTTGACCGTTTGGTCAAAAATTTTCTCTGGTTAGCGCTTATTTGCGGTTGATTTCACCAGGCAACCGTTTAATTCACCCAGTTATCGTGAACTTTTGCTGCCTTTCTTCCTAAATATCATCCAGTGACGTATAAAACCTAAAAAAATGGCCTTGCAGTGTAGACTTTCACCAGGGTGATCATTAGAATGCGCGCAATTTGCCAAAAATCGAGCAGTCAGGCGGTTTTTACGTTGATTCAGGCGTCTGTTTTGAATTAATATGCAGATATTGTGACTGTTTATTCCCTGGAGGATGTTTTGATTAAGTCAGCGCTCTTGGTTCTGGAAGACGGAACCCAATTCCACGGTCGGGCCATAGGGGCAACGGGGTCGGCAGTGGGTGAGGTCGTTTTCAACACGTCAATGACCGGTTATCAAGAAATTCTCACTGATCCTTCCTATTCCCGCCAGATTGTTACTCTCACTTATCCCCATATCGGCAATGTTGGCGTTAATCGCGCTGATGAAGAATCCAGTCAAATTCACGCTCAAGGGCTCGTTATTCGCGACTTACCGCTGATCACCAGCAACTTCCGTAGCGAAGAGAGTTTGTCAGCCTATTTGCAGCGCAATAACATCGTCGGCATTGCGGATATCGATACCCGCAAACTGACCCGTCTGCTGCGCGAGAAGGGCGCGCAGAGCGGCTGCATCATTGCGGGCGATAACCCGGATGCGGCGCTGGCATTGGAAAAAGCGCAGGCGTTTCCCGGCCTGAAGGGCATGGATCTGGCCAAAGAAGTCACTACCGCAGAGACCTACAGCTGGCAGCAAGGCAGCTGGACGCTGGAAAACGACCTGCCTGAGCAGCAAACCGCAGAAGCGCTGCCTTATCATGTGGTGGCCTACGACTACGGTGCGAAGCGTAACATCTTGCGCATGCTGGTAGACCGCGGCTGCCGCCTGACGGTGGTGCCCGCGAAAACCCCGGCGGAAGAAGTGCTGGCAATGAATCCCGATGGCATCTTCTTGTCGAACGGTCCTGGCGATCCTGAGCCGTGCGATTACGCGATTCAGGCGATCCAGACGTTCTTGACCACTGATATTCCGGTATTCGGTATCTGCCTTGGTCACCAACTGTTGGCGCTGGCGAGCGGTGCCAAAACGGTGAAAATGAAATTAGGCCACCACGGTGGCAACCATCCGGTGAAAGATCTCGACCACAACACCGTGATGATCACCGCACAAAACCACGGTTTCGCGGTGGACGATGCGCAGTTACCTGCCAACCTGCGCGTCACGCACGTGTCGCTGTTCGACCAGACGGTGCAGGGTATTCACCGCACCGATAAACCGGCTTTCAGCTTCCAGGGACACCCCGAAGCGAGCCCTGGCCCGCACGATGCGGCGCCGCTGTTCGATCACTTTATCGAGCTGATCGAAGCTTACCGTTCAAACGCGAAGTAATCAGGAGCCCACGATGCCAAAACGTACTGACATAAAATCTATCCTGATCCTTGGCGCTGGCCCAATTGTGATTGGCCAGGCGTGTGAATTTGACTATTCCGGCGCGCAGGCGTGTAAAGCGCTGCGTGAAGAGGGATATCGCGTCATTCTGGTGAACTCTAACCCAGCGACCATCATGACCGACCCGGAAATGGCGGATGCCACCTACATTGAGCCTATCCACTGGGAAGTGGTACGCAAAATCATCGAAAAAGAGCGTCCGGATGCGGTTCTGCCGACCATGGGCGGACAAACCGCGCTGAACTGTGCGCTGGAGCTTGAGCGCCAGGGCGTGCTGGAAGAGTTCGGTGTGACCATGATCGGTGCAACCGCCGATGCCATTGATAAAGCCGAAGACCGTCGTCGCTTTGATGTGGCCATGAAGAGCATTGGCCTCGATACCGCGCGCTCTGGCATTGCCCATAGCATGGAAGAGGCGCTGCAGGTGGCGGAAGACGTAGGCTTCCCCTGCATCATTCGTCCGTCCTTTACCATGGGCGGCACCGGCGGCGGTATCGCTTACAACCGTGAAGAGTTTGAAGAGATCTGCGAGCGCGGCCTCGACCTGTCGCCGACCAATGAGCTGCTGATTGACGAATCGCTGATTGGCTGGAAAGAGTATGAGATGGAAGTGGTACGCGACAAAAATGACAACTGCATTATTGTCTGCTCCATTGAAAACTTTGATGCCATGGGCATCCATACCGGTGACTCCATTACGGTGGCACCCGCGCAGACGCTGACCGACAAAGAGTACCAGATCATGCGTAACGCCTCGCTGGCGGTACTGCGTGAAATCGGCGTAGAAACGGGTGGATCGAACGTGCAGTTTTCGGTTAACCCAAAAGATGGTCGCTTGATTGTTATCGAAATGAACCCGCGCGTGTCACGCTCGTCAGCGCTGGCCTCAAAAGCCACCGGTTTCCCGATTGCGAAAGTGGCGGCCAAGCTGGCGGTCGGCTTCACGCTTGATGAACTGATGAATGACATCACCGGCGGCCGTACGCCTGCGTCTTTTGAGCCGTCGATCGACTACGTTGTCACCAAGATCCCGCGTTTTAACTTTGAAAAATTTGCCGGTGCCAACGATCGTCTCACCACGCAAATGAAATCTGTGGGCGAAGTCATGGCGATTGGTCGCACCTTCCAGGAGTCGATGCAGAAAGCGCTGCGCGGCCTGGAAGTGGGTGCCAACGGCTTTGATCCGAAAGTGGATCTGGATGACGCAGAAGCGTTAACCCGCATCCGTCGCGAGCTGAAAGATGCGGGATCTGACCGCATCTGGTACATCGCTGATGCGTTCCGTGCGGGCATGTCAGTGGACGGCGTTTTCAATCTGACCAACGTCGATCGCTGGTTCCTGGTGCAGATCGAAGAGCTGGTGCGCCTGGAAGAGCAGGTGGCTCGTGAAGGCGTCAATGGCTTGAACGCTGACTTCCTGCGCGTGCTGAAACGTAAAGGTTTCGCCGATTCCCGCCTGGCGGCGCTGGCCGGCGTGGCGGAAGGCGAAATTCGCAAACTGCGTCAGCAGTTTAACCTGCATCCGGTGTACAAGCGCGTTGATACCTGTGCGGCAGAATTCGCGACCGACACGGCCTACATGTACTCCACTTATGAAGAAGAGTGCGAATCTAATCCAACCCAGGGCCGTGACAAAATCATGGTGCTGGGCGGTGGTCCAAACCGCATCGGCCAAGGCATTGAGTTTGACTACTGCTGCGTACATGCCGCGCTGGCGCTGCGTGAAGACGGTTACGAAACCATCATGGTCAACTGTAACCCGGAGACCGTGTCCACGGATTACGACACCTCTGACCGCCTCTACTTCGAACCCGTGACGCTGGAAGATGTGCTGGAAATCGTGCGCATCGAGCAGCCTAAAGGGGTAATCGTACAATACGGCGGACAAACGCCACTGAAGCTGGCGCGTGCACTGGAAGCGGCAGGTGTGCCTGTCATTGGTACCAGTCCGGACGCGATTGATCGCGCGGAAGACCGCGAACGCTTCCAGCAAGCCGTTGAACGACTGAGCCTGAAACAGCCGGCCAACGCCACGGTCACCACGCTGGAGCAGGCGGTGGAAAAAGCCGTGGATATCGGTTATCCGCTGGTGGTGCGCCCGTCCTACGTACTGGGTGGCCGCGCGATGGAAATCGTTTACGACGAAGTTGACCTGAAACGCTACTTCCAGAACGCCGTCTCGGTCTCCAATGATGCGCCGGTGCTGCTGGATCGGTTCCTGGACGATGCCGTTGAGGTGGATGTCGATGCGATTTGCGACGGCGAGCGCGTGCTGATCGGCGGCATTATGGAGCACATCGAGCAAGCCGGCGTGCACTCCGGTGACTCCGCCTGCTCATTGCCCGCCTATACGCTGAGCACAGACATTCAGAACGTAATGCGTCAGCAGGTCGAAAAACTTGCCTTTGAGCTGAACGTGCGCGGGTTGATGAACGTGCAGTTTGCGGTGAAGGACAACGAAGTTTACCTGATTGAGGTGAACCCGCGCGCCGCGCGTACCGTGCCGTTTGTCTCGAAAGCCACCGGTGTCCCGCTGGCGAAAGTGGCCGCACGCGTGATGGCCGGTAAAACCCTGGCCGAGCAAGGCGTGACAGAGGAAGTTATCCCGCCTTATTACTCGGTCAAAGAAGTGGTGCTGCCGTTCAACAAGTTCCAGGGCGTCGATCCGATTCTGGGGCCAGAAATGCGCTCCACGGGCGAAGTGATGGGCGTGGGCCGCACTTTTGCGGAAGCCTTCGCCAAAGCGATGCTGGGTGCGCAAAGCAACATGAAAAAAACCGGTCGTGCGCTGCTGTCAGTGCGTGAAGGCGACAAGAAGCGTATCGTCGACCTCGCCGCGAAGCTGCAGAAGTTTGGCTTTGAGCTGGATGCGACGCACGGCACCGCAGTGGTCCTGGGCGAAGCCGGCATCAATCCGCGTCTGGTAAACAAAGTGCACGAAGGGCGCCCGCATATTCAGGATCGCCTGAAGAACGGAGAATATACCTACATCGTGAATACGACGGCGGGACGTCAGGCCATTGAGGATTCCAAGCTGATTCGCCGCAGCGCGCTGCAGTATAAAGTGCACTACGACACTACCCTGAATGGCGGTTTTGCTACAGCCATGGCGCTTAATGCGGATCCAACGGAAAAAGTGATTTCCGTGCAGGAGATGCACGCACAGATAAAATAACGTCTGTAAAAAGCGGTTATTAAGCGAAACAGCGGCGCCCAGTGCGCCGCTTTTTTTTTCTATTTAACTTAAGGTTAGCGCGCAATAGAGGGAAAAACAGCAATTTGACATAAGGTTTATCTAATGATGCGGTAAAACTTACTTTTCAGAATATTCGCACAAATTTATAAAGCGATTGCCGTTAGTCACCCCTTACTATCTCGCCCGCTCACGAAAAGAGCGTTTACCTTTATCGGGATAATAAAATGAAAATGCGTGCTTTCACTCTTTGCGCGGTCACCGCGTTACTCGCTGCTGCGCCGCTTGCCAGCCAGGCGGAAATTACCTTGTTAAAACAAGATCCTCAGGCGGGCGATCCGCTTAGCCGACTGACTTTCAAGGTCGGCGGCAGTATCCGTCCACAATTCCTGCATCAAAACGGCGTCAATGACAAATCGTATAAACGCAACGGCTACGACGGCGGCACACGTTTCCGCTTTGGCGCGGATTATGCGTTGTTTGATGACGTAAGCTGGGTGAGTTATTACGAGCTGGGGGTGAATATTCCCGCGCAGTTCAACTGGGATCACCACTATGCCACCACCGATCGCGATACCACGCGCCGCCAGCTGTATACCGGTTTCAAAAGCAAAACCTGGGGCCAGCTGACGTTCGGCCAGCAAAACAGCGTGTTCTATGATGTGGTGGGCGCCAAAACCGACATCTGGGATTACGACATGAAAGCCCAGGGCCCGGGCGTGGGGATTAACGGTGATTACGATGGCACCTACCGTTCACGTAAAATGCTCAAGTATAAGAACAGCTTTGGTGATGCGGATGTGTACGCCGCCTACCTGTTTGAGGACAATGCGCTGCTGCAGCGCGGTAATAATCTGCGCTATCAGCGTAAGGGCGGCGGCTCGCTGGGAGTGGACTACCACCTGGCAAACGATCTGACCTGGGGTACCGCGTGGAACTTCACCCGCGCGACAATGCGTAATAACGCCAGCGGCGATAGCAAAGATTACAACCAAAACATTTATGGCACGGCGCTGAGCTGGACACCGGATCGCTGGACGCTTTCAGCGGGCGCGGGCTGGTATCAGAATTTTGCGCCGACCGGCATCAAAAATGCGAATAACTACTTCGCCGACGATGCATGGGGCGTTGAGTACTTCGCGGGCTACAAATTCCCGGTAGGTCACTATGCGGTGAAATCGGTACAGCCTTACGTCATGGGCGACCGCCTGGAGTTCGTCAATGGCCGTAATTATAAGCGTATTGATAACGGCGTTGGCGTCAGTGCGCAGCTCGACTACGGCTTCCGCGTGGATTACGAATATGTCGTGACTTCCAGCACCGATAAGTCTCTGGGCAACGTCAATCTGGTTCGCCTGCGTTACGATTTCTAACGGCCTGCCCCACGGCACCTGCCGGTGCCGTGGGGTTCTTTACATTTTATTGCCGCGCCCTAACGATCGCCCCTGATTTGTGCCGCAACCTGGGCTAAAGATGGCGGCTCTTCCCAGCCTTGTCTTAAATACTGGAGTAATACTCTGTTGTGCCGCAAAAATGCGGTGGCAAAGGTGCTTTACGTAAATAGCGCGGTCGCCCTATCGACGAAACTTTCGCCTTTCCGTATGATGGCGCCAATTTTTTCCTGTAGGCCTTTTAACATGATTAGTCTGATCGCGGCACTTGCTGCGGATCGCATTATTGGTATGGAAAACGCCATGCCATGGAACCTGCCCGCAGATTTGGCATGGTTCAAACGTAATACGTTAAACAAGCCCGTTATTATGGGACGTTTAACCTTTGAATCCATTGGTCGTCCTCTGCCCGGAAGACTCAACATCGTGGTCAGCCGCCAGCCGGGCACCCACGAAGGGGTGACGTGGGCGACGTCGTTGGACGAAGCGATTAAGATCGCGGGCGATGCGGAAGAGATCATGGTGATTGGTGGCGGGCGCATTTACGAACAGATGCTGGCGCACGCCGATCGTCTTTATCTGACCCACATTGACGCTGAAGTCGAGGGCGACACGCAGTTCCCGGATTACGAGCCGGATGAGTGGCAGTCGACTTTCAGCGAGTTTCACGATGCCGACGCGCAGAACTCACACAGCTACTGCTTTGAGATTCTGGATCGCCGTACGGAATCGATTAAGTAAACATGCCGGTATAAAAAAGCCCCGCCAATGTGCGGGGCTTTTTTTTTAGAGGGCGGCATCGTCGAGCGGCGGCGAAGCTGTGACGACAGGCTCGGCCAGCGCCTGCTCGCGGTTTGAGCTTTGCGTGAAGTATTCACCGCTTTCCCAGTGGAGCAGGGTAAGCGTACCGCCCCAGCAGCAGCCGGTATCCAGCCCGATAACGTGCGGTGGCGTACCTTTGCCCTCCAGCGACGCCCAGTGACCAAACACCTGCGTATACTCGGGGCCAATTTTGCCCGGCACCGAGAACCAGGGTTTGAGCGGCGGCGGCGCGTCTTCGGGCGACTCTTTGCAGATCATATCCAGCTGCCCATTGGGGAAGCAGAAGCGCATGCGCGTGAGGGCGTTAGTGCTGAAGCGCAGGCGGGCTAATCCGGTGAGTTCTGGCGTCCAGTTATTGGGCATGTCGCCGTACATCGCGTCCAGAAACAGCGGATAGCTGTCGCTGGCCAACACCGCCTCCACTTCGCGCGCGCACATCCTGGCGGTGTCGAGATCCCACTGGGGTGTAATACCCGCGTGGGCCATCAGCAGTTTTTTCTCTTCATCCACCTGCAGCAGCGGCTGGCGGCGTAGCCAGTTAATTAAGTCATCGGCATCGTCCGCTTCCAGCAGCGGCGTGAGGCGATCTTTGGGTTTGTTACGGCTGATACCAGCATAAACGGCCAGCAGGTGCAGATCGTGGTTGCCTAATACCAGAAGTACGCTGCTGCCCAGGGATTTGACATAGCGCAGAACCTCAAGCGATCCGGGGCCGCGTGCGACCAAATCGCCCGTTAACCACAGCGTGTCTTGCAGGGGATCAAAGTTAACCTGCGCCAGCAGGGCGCGTAGCTCGTCATAACAGCCATGAACATCGCCAATCAGGTATGTACTCATTACATCGTCCGATAAAACGCGCCGCCCGGACAGGCCGGGCGGAGGAGAATTAGTGTATGTGGGTGCTGATAGCCAGCCGGAAGACCGGTATCTCGACGTGGAAGGTTTCGCCCTGCTCGTCGATCATCACGTAGTGACCTTGCATGGTGCCCATCGGCGTTTCAAGCACGGCGCCGCTGGTGTACTGGAACTCGCCACCGGCCGCAATGTGCGGTTGCTCGCCGACCACGCCTTCACCTTGCACTTCGGTTTCGCGCCCGTTGCCATTGGTGATCAGCCAGTAGCGGCTGAGCAACTGCACGTTGGCGCGGCCAATGTTGCGTAGGGTAATGGTGTAGGCAAACACGTACCGATCGTCTTCCGGGGAAGATTGTGACGCCACATACTGACTCTGTACATGAACACACACGCGGGACTGGTCACTCATTCGCTTAGCTCTCCGGGGTTGCAGCCTGATGATTGCCTAACCAGTTTGCCAGTTCGCAATACTGCGCCACCGTGACATTCTCTGCACGGAGCGAGGCATCAATGTTCAGTTCATCCAGCGCGCCAGCCGTAAACATATGGGCCAGACTGTTGCGCAGGGTTTTACGCCGCTTGCCAAACGCTTCTGTGGTGATGCGGCTCAGCAAGCGAATATCGCTGACCGGATACGGCGCCTGTGTATAAGGCACCAGACGCACCACGGCAGAATCCACCTTCGGTGGCGGCGTAAAGGAGTGCGGCGGCACTTCCAGCACCGGGATCACCTGACAGTAATACTGTGCCATCACGCTCAGGCGGCCATACGCTTTGCTGCCGGGGCCAGCAACCAGACGATTGACCACCTCTTTTTGCAGCATGAAGTGCATGTCTTTAATCGACCCAGTATAGCTGAAAAGGTGAAACATCAGCGGGGTCGAGATGTTGTAAGGCAAGTTGCCGAAGACGCGCAGCGGCTGACCTTTTTCCTGCGCCAGCGCTGAAAAATCGAAGGTCATCGCATCCTGCTGGAAGATCGTCAGCTTGGGACCGAGGAACGGATGGGTCTGCAAACGCGCGGCAAGGTCGCGGTCCAGTTCAACAACGGTCAGCGCATCAAGGCGCTCACCCACGGGCTCGGTTAACGCACCAAGGCCGGGGCCGATCTCCACCAGCGCTTCCCCTTTTTGCGGGTGGATAGCGGAGACGATGCTGTCGATAATGTATTGATCGTTCAGGAAGTTCTGCCCGAAACGTTTGCGGGCATAGTGCCCCTGATGGACGCGATTATTCATTACTGCTCTTGATCATAGTGATGGCGAGGTTAAGCGCCGTGATAAAGCTGCCGGGTTCTGCCTGACCCAGACCGGCTAATGACAGCGCGGTACCGTGGTCAACAGACGTGCGGATAAAAGGCAGGCCCAGCGTGATATTTACCGCGCGGCCGAATCCCTGAAATTTGAGAACCGGTAAGCCCTGGTCATGATACATCGCTAGAACGGCGTCGGCATGCTGCAGGTATTTAGGCTGGAACAGCGTATCGGCCGGTAACGGCCCGGTTAATTGCACTCCCTGCTGACGCAACGCGTCAAGGGCTGGGATGATAGTGTCAATTTCTTCATGGCCCATGTGGCCGCCTTCGCCCGCGTGTGGATTCAGACCGCAGACGAAAATGTGGGGGTGCGCGATGCCAAATTTTTGTTGGAGATCGTGATGCAGAAGGGTAATGACTTCATGCAGACTCTCACGGGTAATCGCTGCAGAGACGTCTTTGAGCGGCAGATGCGTGGTAGCAAGGGCGACGCGCAGCGCTTCGGTCGCCAGCATCATCACTACCCGATGGCCGCCGGCGCGATCGGCGAAAAATTCGGTGTGTCCGGTAAAGGCGATGCCGGCGTCGTTAATGACCCCTTTGTGTACCGGACCGGTAATCAACGCGGCAAATTCGTGTTGCAGGCACCCGTCACAGGCGCGCGCCAGCGTGTCCAGAACATAGTGCGCATTGGCGACATTCAGTTCACCCGGGCGCACAGCGTGGGGAGCGTCGATCTGTAGCAAGGTTAAGGTGCCGGCTTGCTGCGGTTTGGGCGCAGAGCCTGGCTGGTAAGGCTGTAGCGTCAGCGGTAAACCCAGCTGAGCAGCGCGCGCTTCAAGCAGTGCGCCATCGGCGCACACCACCAGCTCCACGGGCCAGTTCTGCTGCGCCAGCTGAACGGTGAGGTCGGGACCAATCCCGGCGGGTTCGCCGGGAGTGATCGCCACGCGATAACTATTGACCATTGTTATCCAGAATTTTTACGTAGGCGCTGGCGCGCTGCTCTTGCATCCAGGTCTGCGCTTCTTCCGCAAACTTGCGGTTAAACAGCAGGCGATAGGCGCGCTCTTTCTGCGCCGCATCGGTTTTATCAACCTGGCGGGTATCCAGCAGCTGAATCAAATGCCAGCCAAAGGAAGAGTGCACCGGGGCGCTCACCTGGCCTTTTTGCAGTTTGAGTAAGGCATCGCGGAAAGCAGGATCGTAGATTTCTGGCGTTGCCCAGCCAAGATCGCCACCCTGATTCGCGGAGCCTGGATCGTCAGAGAACTGCTTAGCAGCGGCCGCAAAGGTGGTTTTGCCACTCTTGATATCCGCAGCGATTTGTTCAATTTTGGCACGCGCCTGGTCGTCGCTGAGAATCGGCGAAGGCTTAAGCAAAATGTGTCGGGCATGCACTTCGGTGACGGAAATGTTTTTGCTCTCGCCGCGCAGATCGTTCACTTTCAGAATGTGGAAGCCCACGCCAGAGCGAATAGGGCCCACGATATCGCCCTTCTTCGCGGCGCTCAGCGCCTGCGAGAACAGAGTAGGCAACTCTTCAATTTTCGCCCAGCCCATGTTTCCGCCTTTAAGCGCCTGCGGATCGGCCGAGTAGGTCACCGCCATTTTGCCGAAATCGGCGCCACCTTTCAGCTCGCCAACCAGCTTACGCGCCAGCGCTTCCTGGTCGTCAACCTGCTGTTGCGTCGGATTTTCCGACAGCGGCAGCAGAATTTGGCTGACGTTAAGTTCGGTTCCCTTGGTGTTCTGTGCGCCAATTTGCGTGGCCAGCGTATCCACTTCCTGCGGCAGAATGGTGACGCGGCGGCGCACTTCGTTGTTGCGCACTTCTGCAATCATCATCTCTTTGCGAATCTGCGAGCGGTAGTCGCTGTAGTTCATGCCATCGTAAGCCAGACGGCTACGCAGCTGATCCAACGTCATGCGGTTCTGCGCGGCGATGTTCTGAATGGCCTCATCGAGTTGCTGATCGGTGACCTGCAATCCCGCTTTCTCACCCATTTGCAGGATGATGTTATCCATGATCTGGCGCTCAAGAATTTGATGACGTAGCGTTTTGTCATCTGGAAGCTGCTGACCAGCCTGCTTCGCCTGTGATTTCACCGTGCGCAGCATGTTATCAACGTCACTTTCCAGCACCACGCCGTTATTCACGACGGCGGCAACTTTATCAACCACCTGTGGGGCTGCGAACGCAGTGTTAGCGGCAACCGCCACACCAAGAATCAGCATTCTCCAGTTCTTCATACTTTATCCATTGTTGTTTCCGCACTGCGGGAGAGCCTGTCAAACATCACAACATCAGAAAGCGCGCTGGTAAGGGATAATGCCCCCGCGCAGCATTTTGTCGGTACCCAAGCCATAGTTAGAACTCAGACCACGCAGCTCAATGTTGAATGAGATTTGGTTGTCATACTTACTGTCGTTGTTTTCCCAACCGTTGATCTTACGTTCGTAACCCAGACGAATGGCGTAGCAGCAGGAGCTGTACTGCAGGCCAACCAGCTGATCCGCCGGACGGCTGTTGCGCGTATCATAATAGTATGCGCCCACCAGCGACCACGCGTCAGCAATAGGCCAGCTGGCGGTGGTGCCCACCTGCGAAATCCCCTTTTCATAAATGGGGTTGGTCAGATAGCCGACGTTATTCAGCGCCTGTGCCACATACTCCGGGCTGCTGTAGCGATAGCTGAGCTGCACCATGCGATCCTGGTCCTGACGCCACTCCAGCACGGCGTTGCCCTGCGAGACGTTATCAAGGCGCGTATCGTATTGCAGCCCGCCGCGCGCAGACCAGTTGTCGCTGATTTTCCAGTAGGTGTCGCCGGCCCACACCAGGCTGCCGGTGTCATCTTCTTTATTCGTCTGATTTACACCGGTACGAGACGGGGTAAACGAGTAGATTTGACCCACAGAAACGTTAAAACGTTCAACCAGATCGTTATCATAAATACGCGTGGTAACGCCGGAAGCCACTTCGTTCGCCGACGCGATGCGATCCAGACCGCTGTAGGTGCGATCGCGGAACAGGCCGGTGTAGTCGGTTTGCAGCAGCGTGGAGTCATACGGGTAGATGTTGCTCTGATCCCGATACGGAATGTAGAGGTACTGTACGCGCGGCTCCAGCGTTTGGGTATAGCCTGGCTGCCAGTCCATATCGCGATCAAACACCAGGCGACCGTCCACTTTAAACTGCGGCAGCGTGCGATTAACGGTGCTGTCGAGCGGATTAGTTGGGGCGCTGCCTACCCCCGCCTGACCGCTGTTATAGCGATCGATGTTGTCCTGCTGGTAGTGCGTAGCCAGCAGCTTGGCTTCAGTGTCTAAGCTGGCCCAGCCGTTGGACAGCGGCAGATCTAATGTAGGCTCGATGTGCAGACGCGTCGCTTCCGGCATCCGGCTGTTTACGTTGGTGAACTTCACCGCCTGGCCGTAGATGCGACCGTCAAACGGCCCAATATCATTCTGGTAGAGATTAACATCCAGCTGCGGCTGCGCACGGTAAACGTTGCTGGCATTGGTATCGCCAAACACCTGGAAATCTTTGCTGGAGAGCGTGGCGTCCCAGTTGGTATCCGCATAGCCGACGCTGAATTTTTGCGTCGCGTAGCCGTCGGTTGAGCTGTAATACTTCGAGTAGAGATCGTTGAAGTAGTAAGGATCGCTGACCTTGGTGTAGTTGGCGTTGAAGCGCCAGTGGCTTTCGTACACGCCGGCGTGCTGCCAGTAGAACAACCAGCGGTCATCGCTGCTGTCTTTCTGTGCCAGCGGGCGTGCCGCCTTGTCTTTGTTGTACTGGTTATCTGATGGCAGATAGTCGAGTTCCATCAGGCCTGCACCAAACACTGTCAGGTAGCGGAATTCGTTTTCCAACTGCATGCCGCGCTTGCTCATGTAGTGCGGCGTAATGGTGGCATCCGCCTGCGGCGCGATGTTCCAGTAATAAGGCAGAATAAATTCGAAGCCGTTGCTGCTGCCATATTTGGCATTCGGGATCAGGAAGCCGGAGCGGCGACGATCGCCGATAGGCAGCTGCAGATACGGGCTGTAGAACACCGGGACGCTGCCGAGTTTAAAGCGCGCGTTCCAGATCTCCGCCACTTCTTCCTGGCGGTCCTGGATCACTTCCGATCCCACCACGCTCCAGCTGTTGTAGCCGGGTAAGCATGACGTAAAGCTACCATTTTCCAGAATGGTATAGCGGTTTTCACCGCGCAGCTTCATTTGATCGGCGGTACCGCGCCCCTGGCGATCCACCATCTGGTAATCGCCGTTCCAGACGTTGGTGTCTTTGGTATTCAGATTCGACCAGGCTTTAGGACCTTTCAGGATGACCTGATTGTCATCGTAGTGCACATTACCCAGCGCATCGACGGTGCGCACCGGAGTGGTTTGCCCCTCTTTTTGGCGCTGATGCAGCTGCACTTCATCGGCGAGCATGCGGCTATTGCCCTGCTGAACATCCACGTTGCCGGTGAACACCGCGTCATCCGGATAGTTTCCCTTCGCTGAGTCAGAATTAATGGTGACGGGCAGTGAATTGGCATCACCATTGACCACGGGACGGTTATAGCTCGGTACGCCCAGCATACATTGCGACATGAGATCGTCGGCGAGCGAATGCTGACTGTAAAGCGCTGCACCAATCATGGTAGCCAGCAGGGTAGGTATACGTTTTTTCATACGCGGTTTCGAAAATTCCATGAAAACGGGCATCATGCCGACAATCCGGTCAGAGACTAACTTACTGCCCGGCGTTCCGCCAGTGTTAATCCTTTTACGACCGCGCTGCCGTTAGGCGCTGAGATAAATGACAGGTATGATAATGCAATTTTCAGCCGCAAGCATGGCGAATTGAGGAGTTTATGCGCTACTGGGGAAAAGTTATCGGTCTGGCTCTCGGCATTTTGTCCGGGGCTGGCTTTTGGGGCATTGTGATCGGTCTGATCGTGGGTCATCTGTTTGATAAGGCGCGCAGCGTAAAAGGACAGGGCTATTTTGCCAACCAACAGGCGCGTCAGAGCCTGTTTTTCCGCACCACCTTTGAAATCATGGGGCATTTAACCAAATCCAAGGGGCGCGTCACCGAGGCGGATATTCAGACCGCTTCTTTATTAATGGACCGCGTTCAGCTGCACGGTGAAGCTCGCGCCGCGGCGCAGCGTGCTTTTCGTGACGGTAAACAGAGTGATTACCCGCTGCGTAGCAAGCTGCGCGAGCTGCGCAGCGCCTGCTTTGGGCGCTATGATCTGATTCGCGTATTTTTGGAGATTCAGATCCAGGCGGCCTATGCCGACGGCTCCCTGCATCCCAACGAGCGCCAGGTGCTCTACGTGATTGCTGAAGAGTTAGGTATTTCGCGCGCGCAGTTCGATCAGTTCTTGCGCATGATGGAGGGCGGCCAGCAGTTTGGCGGTGGCCACCAAGGCGGTGCTTATCAGCAAACGCGGCGAGGTCCCACGCTGGACGACGCGTGCAGCGTCCTTGGCGTGAAAAGCAGTGATGACAGCACGACCATCAAACGCGCTTACCGCAAGCTCATGAGCGAGCACCATCCCGACAAGCTGGTGGCAAAAGGGCTGCCGCCCGAGATGATGGAGATGGCCAAGCAAAAAGCGCAAGAGATTCAGGCGGCCTACGATCTGATTCGTAAAGAGAAGGGCTTTAAGTAAGGCGGGAAAGGGCGGCGCCTGCGCGCCGCCGCGCGATTAAAAGTCTGCAGGCTGACGGAAAGTCATGCTATTCCCAAATGCCGGATGCGTAAGCGTGAGCGACTCCGCGTGCAACTGCAGGCGCGGTGCCAGCAGCCGAGCCTCTTCCGGCGCGTAGAAGTTGTCGCCGAGAATAGGGTGGCCCAGCGCCAGCAAATGCACGCGCAGCTGGTGCGAGCGTCCGGTGATCGGCTTCAGCAGCACGCGTGCGCTGTTTCCCGCCTCTTGTTCCAGCACCTGATACTCAGTTTGCGCCGGTTTACCGTGCTCAAAACTCACCATTTGCTTAGGGCGATTTGGCCAGTCACAGATCAGCGGCAAATCAATCACGCCTTCCGCTGCCGCAGGGTGCCCCCATACGCGCGCCACGTAGACTTTGGACGGCTCACGCTCGCGAAATTGCCGCTTTAACTCCCGTTCAGCGGCTTTATTCAGCGCAACCACAATCACCCCGCTGGTGGCCATATCCAGACGATGTACCGATTCTGCCTGGGGGAAATCACGTTGAATGCGCGTCATCACGCTGTCCTTGTGCTCCTCCAGACGTCCCGGCACCGACAGCAATCCGCTCGGCTTGTTCACCACCATGATATGCGCATCCTGATACAGAATATGTAACCACGGCTCACGGGGCGGATTGTAAGGTTCCATCAGCATGTTATTGGGCTCTCAGCGGTTATTGGTGTGTCACCACAATCAAGCGCAGGGCGTCCAGTCGCCAGCCGGCGTCGCTCAGACTCTCCAGCACCTGCGTGCGGTTACTCTCCAGCGCCTCAACCTCATCATCACGGATGTTGGGATTGACCGCCCGGAGGGCTTCCAGGCGCGCGAGCTCAGCGTTGAGTTTCTCATCCGCTTCGGCTTTCGCGCCGGCGATGATCGCCTGCGCTTCCGGCACAATCACCTTGTCGGCCTGAACCAGAATGTCGTGCACCTCTTGCTGCACCGCGTTCACCAGTTTGCTGCCGGTGTGGCGATTAACGGCATTCAGCTGGCGGTTAAAGCTTTCAAACTCCACTTTGCCTGCCAGGTTATTGCCTGCGCGATCCATCAGCAAACGCACCGGCGTAGGCGGTAAGAAGCGCGTCAGCTGCAAGTGTTTCGGCGCCTGCGCCTCCACCACGTAAATCATCTCTACCAGCAGCGTCCCAACCGGCAGCGCCTTGTTCTTCAACAAAGAGAGGGCGCAGCTTCCGGTATCGCCGGAGAGAATCAAATCGAGGCCGTTGCGGATCAGCGGATGTTCCCACGTAATGAACTGCGTATCCTCGCGCGAAAGCGCCTGGTTACGGTTGAAGGTCACGGTGCAACCCTCCTCCGGTAGGCCAGGGAAATCTGGCACCAGCATGTGGTCGGAAGGCGTCAGCACAATCAGATTATCGCTGCGGTCTTCCTGATTGATGCCGACGATATCAAACAGATTCAGCGCAAAGTTAACCAGCTCGGTATCGTTATCCTGATCGGCGATCGCGTTGGCCAGCATCTGTGCCGCTTCGCCACCGTTGGAGTTCAGTTCCAGCAGGCGGTCACGGCCCTGCTCAAGCTGCGATTTCAGCGCATCGTGCTGTTTGCGGCTTTCACTGATGAACGCATCGAGGCCTTCGGGATTGTCCGGCGACGCGAGGAAATCAATCAGCTGCGGGTAAGCCTTATCGTAAATGGCGCGGCCCGTTGGGCAGGTGTGCTCGAACGCATCCAGCCCTTCGTGGTACCAGCGCAGCAGTACCGCCTGCGCGGTTTTCTCCAGCCACGGCACCAGAATCTGAATATCGTGCATCTGGCCGATACGGTCGAGGCGACCAATACGCTGTTCCAACAGATCGGGGTTGAACGGCAGGTCGAACATCACCAGTCGGCTGGCGAACTGGAAGTTACGGCCTTCAGAGCCGATTTCTGAGCACAGCAGCACCTGCGCCCCCTCTTCTTCAGAGGCAAAAAAAGCGGCGGCGCGGTCGCGCTCAATGATCGACAGACCTTCATGGAACACGGCCGCGCGAATGCCTTCACGCTCGCGCAGCACTTGTTCAAGCTGCAGCGCGGTAGCGGCTTTGGCGCAAATCACCAGCACTTTCTCTTTACGGTTGCTGGTGAGATAGCCCATCAGCCACTCCACGCGTGGATCGAAGTTCCACCAGGTGCCGCTGTCGCCTTCAAATTCTTGATAAATCTGCTCGGGATAAAGCATATCGCGCGCGCGGTCTTCCGCACTTTTACGCGCTGCCATGATGCCAGAGACTTTGATGGCCGTTTGATACTGCGCGGGCAGCGGCAGGCGGATCGCGTGCAGTTCGCGCTTAGGAAACCCTTTCACGCCGTTACGCGTGTTGCGGAACAGGACGCGGCTGGTGCCGTGGCGATCCATCAGCATGGATACCAGCTCTTTGCGCGCCTCCTCTTTACCAGCACGATCGCTGTTCGCCACCTGCAGCAGCGGCTCAATATCCTGTTCGCCGATCAGATCGTTGATCAGGTTCATCTCTTCTTTATTGATCGGCTGATCGGCCAACAGCGACGTGACTGCATCGGCAATTGGACGGAAGTGCTGCTGCTCTTCCACAAACTGCTCAAAGTCATGGAAACGGTTGGGATCCAGCAGGCGCAGGCGGGCAAAATGGCTTTCAAGGCCAAGCTGCTCCGGCGTCGCAGTCAGCAGCAGCACGCCCGGGATGCGTTCTGCCAGCTGCTCAATCACCTGATACTCACGGCTCGGCGCGTCTTCGCTCCAGGCCAAATGGTGCGCTTCATCCACCACCAGCAGATCCCACTCGGCGTCGGCCAGCTGCGTAAGACGCTGTTTATTGCGACGCACAAAATCCAGCGAGCAGATCACCAGCTGTTCCGTATCAAACGGGTTGTCGCTATCGTGCTGGGCTTCGGTGTAGCGATCGTCATCGAACAGGGCAAAGCGGAGGTTAAAGCGGCGCAGCATTTCAACCAGCCACTGATGCTGCAGCGTTTCTGGCACCACGATCAGCACGCGATCGGCGCGACCCGCCAGCAGCTGCTGCTGAATAATCATGCCCGCTTCAATGGTTTTGCCCAAGCCCACTTCATCGGCCAGCAAAACGCGTGGCGCATGGCGACGGCCCACGTCGTGGGCGATGTGCAACTGGTGCGGGATCAGGTTGGTACGCATACCGCGCAGGCCGCTGATGGCTAAGCGATACTGCTCACTCTGGTATTTGCGTGCGCGGAAGCGCAGCGCAAAGCGATCCATGCGATCGAGTTGACCGGCAAACAGGCGATCCTGCGGCTTGCTAAACACCAGCTTGCTGTCCAGCATCACTTCGCGCAGCGTGACCTTGCTCTCTTCGGTATCAAGACGCGTGCCGATGTAGGTGATCACATCGTTATCGTTACGAATTTCATCGACGCGCATCTGCCAGCCTTCATGGCTGGTAACGGTATCGCCCGGATTAAAAATGACGCGCGTGACGGGAGAATCATTGCGTGCATACAGGCGGTTTTCGCCGGTTGCCGGAAAGAGGAGGGTGACCATGCGGGTATCGACCGCCACCACTGTCCCCAGTCCCAGTTCACTTTCCGTATCACTTATCCAGCGCTGACCCAGTGTAAAAACCATATATTTTTTGCTCGATTCTCTAACAAGACATAAAGACGTTCACCTGCACTCAGGCAATACATAACCGCCAAACAGAGTGTCTGGTCAGGTTGTGCGTGCGGTGAGAATCAGGAAGGGCGCTATGGTACTGGATGGCAAGGCATTCGTCACCTGTCAAAACAGCCCCAGCTGCCCGGTAATCAGTGTAGCAAAGTCATCGCCGACAAACGGCAGAATCCCCTCGGCGATCGGCTGCAATTGGCGCGTGACGTAGTGATCGTAGTCCAGCGGCGTCACGCGCGCTTCAAGCGGCTCCGGTCCTGCGGTGGCCATCACGTAGCGAATTGAACCGCCATTCTGATACTGCAGCGGACGCTGTAGCTTGCGATTGTGCTCATCGGCCAGGCGCGCGGCGCGCACGTGCGGTGGCACGTTGCGTTCATAGTCTTTCAGCGGTCGACGCAGGCGCTTTTTATACACCAGCAACGGGTCAAGCTCGCCCGCCAGCAGTTGCGCCACGGTCGTGCGGATATACTCTTGCCAGGGCTCACCGCGAAAAATAAGTCCGTACAGCGTCTGCTGGAACTGCTGCGCCAGCGGCGTCCAGTCGGTGCGCACCGACTCCAGGCCCTTGAACACCAGCTGCTCGCCGTCGGCGTGACGGATCAGCCCGGCGTAGCGTTTCTTGCTGCCCTGCTCAGCGCCGCGAATGGTTGGCATCAGGAAACGGCAAAAATGGGTCTCATACTCCAGCTCCAGCGCGCTTTCCAGGCCCAGCGTTTGCTGCAGATGCGCGCGCCACCAGCGGTTGACGCCATCGGCCAGCCGCTGCCCGATAGCGGCGGCCTCGGCTTCGCTATGCGGTGCTTTGAGCCAGACAAAAGTAGAGTCGGTGTCGCCATAGATGACATCAAAGCCTTCCGCCTCAATCAGCTCGCGCGTTTGCTGCATGATGGCGTGGCCGCGCAGCGTGATGGAAGACGCCAGACGCGGATCGAAGAAGCGACACGCGCTGGTGCCGAGCACGCCGTAAAGTGCGTTCATGATAATTTTCAGCGCCTGCGACAGCGGTTTGTTGCCCTCGCGTTTAGCGGCTTCGCGCCCTTGCCAAATCTGTTCCACTATTGCCGGCAGGCAGTGTGTCTGCCGCGAGAAGCGCGCCGCGCGAAATCCCGGAATGGATTCAGTGTCGCTGGGGTGCGCCAACCCTTCCACAAGGCCTACGGGATCGATCAGGAAGGTGCGGATAATGGACGGGTACAGGCTTTTGTAGTCGAGCACCAGCACCGAGTCGTACAGACCTGGCCGGGAATCCATGACGTAGCCGCCAGGACTGGCTTCCGGCGCCACTTCGCCCAAGTTGGGGGCCACAAACCCGGCGCGGTGCATGCGCGGAATATAAAGATGGCTGAACGCCGCCACCGAGCCGCCGTGGCGATCCACAGCCAAACCATTAACCGTGGCGCGCTCCAGCAGGAACGGCATGATGGCGGTGTGCTGAAAAATGCGCGTCACCAGCTCACAATCTTTCAGGTTATACGTGGCGAGTGCGGGCTTGTCGTGGGCAAAGCGCCAGTTGATCTCCTCCATGCGCTGCCAGGGATTGTTGATCGCTTTGCCTTCGCCCAGCAGCTCGCGCGAGACGGCTTCAAGACTGAACGACGGAAAATCCCAGAACGCCGATTTCAGCGCCTCGATGCCGTCGATGATCAAACGCCCATTGGCCTGAGCGAAAAACACGCCCGGCTTAAAGCCGTGCTCGCGCCACTCCAGCGGCTGCTGCTGTCGACCCAGGCGCAGCGGAATGCCGTAACGATCGCTGTGCTTTTGCAGAACGCGCAGGTCAAACTGCACCACGTTCCAGCCGATAAGCACATCGGGATCGTGACGCGCAAACCAGGCGTTTAGCTGTTCCAGCAGCTGCGGGCGGGTATCCACATACATCAGATCAAAATCAACGCCGGTCGGGTCACCGTTGGGTGGGCCGAGCATAAACACCTGACGCTGGCCGCACCCTTCCAGCCCAATACAGTAAAGTTCACCGTATTCGGTGGTTTCGATGTCCAATGACACCCATTTCAGCGGCGGACGGTAATCGGGGTGCGGTTTCAGACGTGCGTTCACGATGCTGTCACCGCGCGCCTCACCGCTGAACCACACCGGGGCGGTAATAAAGCGCTCCATCAGATAGCGCTCAGGCGGGCGAATATCGGCTTCATAGACCGGAATGCCGCTTTCACGTAGGCGCTTCTCCAGCTGTTGCAGCTGGCGATAGCTGCGGCAGTAGAGGCCGAATACCGGCCTGCGACGGAAGTCTTTCAACGCCAGCGGCTGTAGGCGCGAGTGGCGCTCGTCGCGCACGAGCGTTTCCACTTCGGTGCGAAATGCTTCGGGAACAAACGCCACGGACTCCTGCGCAGGCAGTACCAGCCGCTGAGGGCCGCTGTCCGTGGCCAGCCAGAGAACAATTTCACTGCCTGTTGGGGTGTCTCGCCAGTGGCGAGTGAGGACAAAGCCTGCGCGTGGTTGAGTCACGGTTACTCCCGTAGCGATTTCGTGCCAGTATATCATGGATGTTTATACAGTGTGGAAGTGGCGGTCAATTTGTCAGCAAACTGTCAACATCCTCCTACAAATCTTGCCTTGACGGGCTGGCGTCGGCTCCGGACAATCCAGCCTCTATATTGCGCAGAGGACCGTTATGGAAGCCTGGATTCAACACCTGTTCACCCAATCGCTTGAGTATGCGCTGATGGCCGTCGCGCTGGTCACCTTCCTTGAGTCGCTGGCCTTCGTGGGATTGCTGTTGCCGGGCACGGTTTTGATGGCCAGCTTAGGCGCGCTGGTCGGCAGCGGACAGATTGGCCTGTATCCCGCGTGGGCGGCGGGGTTTGCCGGCTGTTTGATTGGCGACTGGGTGTCGTTTGGCATCGGCTGGAAGTTCCAGGGTCCGCTGCACCGTTGGAAATACCTCAAAAAGTATCAGGGACTGCTGGATAAAACGGAGCACGCGCTGCATGAACACAGCATGTTTACCATTCTGGTCGGTCGCTTTGTTGGGCCAACGCGTCCGCTGATTCCGCTGGCGGCGGGCATGCTGGAGCTGCCGGTGCGAAAGTTTCTGCCGCCCAATCTGATCGGCTGTATCCTGTGGCCGCCTGCCTACCTGATGCCGGGGATTTTAGCGGGCGTTGCCATTGATGTGCCGCAGGCCGCGCAGGGCAGCAGCTTTAAATGGCTGCTGCTGCTGGTGACGCTGCTGGTCTGGCTGGGCGGATGGCTGCTATGGCGCCGCTGGCGCAGTGGAAAAACCCAAGACTGGGCAACGCAATATCTGCCGCCGTCGCGCCTGCGCTGGTTGGCCCCGCTGGGCGCAGCGGTTGGCTTAGGCGCATTTATTGCGCTGCAGTTTCACCCGATGATGCCGCTGTTCCGCCAGCTATTATGGAAGGTGTTTTTCGCCTAACGCGGGTCGACGCCAAGGATGGCCGCGGCCTCACTTTCACCGCGCAGTAAGCTTTCGGTCGGGCCATCCCAGCACACGCGTCCCTCAACAATCACCACGCTGCGCGGCGCAATCTGCTGCGCATCTTCCAGGCTGTGCGACACCATCAGCAGCGTGATATTGCGCGCGTCGCATACGCTGCGTACCAACTGCAGCATCTCTTTACGCAGAGCCGGATCCAGCGCGGAAAACGGCTCATCCAGCAGCAAGATTGGGCGATCGCGCAGTAAACAGCGTGCCAGCGCCACGCGTTGGCGCTGGCCACCGGAAAGCTCGCCCGGCAGGCGCGTCAGCAGAGCCTCCAGGCCGGTCTGTTCGGCAATATCCGCCACCTGCTGCCGCTGCGCGGTGGTCAGCTTAAGACCCGGATGCAGCCCAAGACCCATGTTTTGCTGCACGGTGAGGTGGGGGAACAGGTTATTTTCCTGAAACAGCATCGAGACGGGCCGCGCGGCGGGAACGCTGTGGGTATGATCGCATCCGTCCATGATCGCCGTGCCGTGGCTGACCGGTAAAAAGCCGCCGAGCAAATTCAACAGCGTACTTTTTCCCGCACCGCTTGGGCCGAGGATCGCCAGTCGTTCGCCGGCCTGTACGCTTAAGTCGAAGCGCATCGGCAAATGCTGATACAGATAAGTGAGGTTATTCAGAGTGAGCATGGTGACCCGCACGTTTTTCCATCAGGGTAAAGAGCAGCAAACAGAGCAGTAAAAGCAGCAGCGCGGTCACCGCGCCGTCCGCGCCGCGGTAGGCGCCTAATTGCTGGAACAGGTAAAAAGGCAGCGTGCGGAAGTCGGCACTACCAAACAGCGCCACAACGCCAAAATCACCGATCGACAGCACGCAGGCAAAAGCCAGCGCCTGGGCCAGCGGCCGCCGCAGCGCCCGCAGTTCAATCCATCGCAGCCGATTCAGGCCGTGAATACCCAGCGAGGCGCACAGTACGCTGTAGCGTGCGGTGAGGTCGCGCATCGGATTCTCCAGCACTTTCATGGCATACGGAATGGCGATCAGCGCGTTGGTAAAGATCACCAGCGCATCGGCCCGTTGCGGCAGGCCAATCGTCGCGTTGAACAACAGAAAGAAGCCGCTCGCCAGCACAATGCCAGGCATCGCCAGTATCAACATGCCGCTCAGTTCCAGCGTTTGCGCCATCGCGTCTCGCTGGCGCTGGCGCAGTTCGCGGCTGCTCCACAGCAGCATCACGGTAAGCGTGACGCACAGCAGGCTCGCGCCAACGGCAATACGTATAGACGTAAAGGTGGCCTGCCACAGCGCCGCCTGGCGCAGTGCCCCTGCGATACCGCCGCGCAAGCCATCCACGATAACCGCAGCCAGCGGCGGCAGCAGCAGCAGCAGGGCGAGCGCAAGGCACATGCCGTCGCCGATGCGCGCCCACGCGCTGTCCTGCGGATCGCGCCAGCCGCGCAGCGTTTGGCTTCCGGTGGGGATCGTCTGACTAAAGCGCTGGCTGAGCAGCACCATCAGCAGGCAACAGCCCAGCTGCAGTAGCGCCAGCAGGGCCGCGCGCGCCGGGTCGTAATCGAAACTGAGCGCTTGATAAATTGCCAGCTCGAGCGTGGTGGCGCGCGGGCCGCCGCCCAGCGCCAGTACGGTGGCGAAGCTGGCAAAGCACAGCATAAAAATCAGCGCGGCCGTCGGCAGAAGCTGGCGCCGCAGCCACGGCCACTCCAGCAGGCGGAACGCGTTCCAACCGCGCACCCCGAGCTGTGCGGCCAGCTGACGCTGCTCGCCAGGGATACTCTCTAGCGCCTGCAGCAGCATGCGCGTGGCCAGCGGCAGATTAAAGAACAGGTGCGCCAGCAAAATGCCCTGCAGGCCGTAAGGCGAAAAGTGATAGTCCATGCCGATGACGTGACACAGCTGCGCCAGCCAGCCGTTACGACCATAGACGCTCAGCAAGCCAAACACCGCCACCAGCACTGGCAGCACCAGCGTCATGGCGCAGAGGCGCAGCAGCAGGGTTCGGCCGGGAAAACGACGTCGGTAGAGTGCGCGCGCCAGCGGGATGGCGGGCAGCACCGAGAGCAGCGCCGAGAGCAGCGCCTGCTCAAAAGAGAACAGCAGGACGTGATGCAGGTAGCTGTCGCTGAGTAAACTGCGCCAGTCAGCAAGGGGCGCCGCTGAGAACAGGGCGCCGAACGCCAGCAGCGCCACGCCACACAGCAGCAGCGCCACGGCGCTGCCAGGAACCAGCCAGCCTGGCATTAACGGCTGACGGCTTGCTGCCATGCGCGGATCCAGCTGGCGCGATGTTCAGCCACTTCAGCAGGCGTAAACTGCAGCGCGTTAGCGGGCACTGTCAGCGTCTCATAGCCCTTGGGCAGCTCGCTTTTGATCACCGGATACATCCAGTTGCCGGTAGGAATGGTCTGCTGGAAAGCCGGCGACAGCATAAATTGCAGGAACTGCTGCGCCAGTTTGGGTTGCTTGCTGCTGGCGAGCTGCGCGGCCACTTCAACCTGCAGATAGTGCCCTTCGCTGAATGCCGCAGCGGCGTAGCGATCCTTTTTCTCTTCAATCAGGTGATACGCCGGAGACGTGGTATAGCTCAGCACCAAGTCGCCTTCGCCTTTGAGAAACAGCCCGTACGCCTCGCTCCAGCCTTTGGTGACGGTCACGGTTTTTTGCGCCAGCTTTTGCCATGCGGCTGGCGCGTTATCGCCGTAAACTTTTTGCATCCACAGCAGCAGGCCCAACCCCGGCGTGCTGGTGCGCGGGTCCTCATAAATCACGCGCCACTTTTCGGGGCTGTCGACCAGCTCTTTCAAGCTGTGCGGCGGGTTTTTGAGCCGGGTTTTGTCATACACGAAGGCAAAATAGCCGTAGTCGTAAGGCACAAAGGTATCGCTGTGCCAGCCATCCGGCAGTTGCAGTGCGGCGGTATTCACGCTGCTTTTCGCAAACAAGCCGGTTTTCGCGGCGGCGTCGACGAGATTGTTATCCAGCCCAAGCACGACGTCGGCCTTGCTGTTCTTGCCTTCCATGCGCACGCGGTTAAGCAGTGAAACGCCATCCTCCAGCGCGACGTATTTCAGCTCGCAGCCGCACTCCGCTTCAAACGCTTTTTTCACCGCCGGGCCGGGCCCCCATTCGGCGGAGAAGGAGTCATAGGTATAGACGGTGAGGACGGGTTTAGCGGCAAATGCCGGGGCGGCGATCAGCAGTAACAGGGGTAACACTTTGTTTAACACTTTGCGCTCCTTGAGGAGGATATAAGGTTGAGTCGCAAAGGATCTGAGTGGACACCTCTCAAATCCCTACGCCGGTATTAACCGGATCAGGTTCGACGGGTCTCTCTCAGCCCAAACCGCAGGCACCCCGTTGAGAACGGCCTAGTGTAGACACTTCTGTGGCGGCGCGAAAGCGTCACAAATCGGGTGGCGCGAACCAGGCTGACTTAAAGTCAAACCAGCCCAGCGTGTTCAGCCGCACGCCGCGCATGCTGCGCTGGCCCTGCAGCAACAACCAATGATGAAAGAGGGGATGAAGATAGTGATGGGTAAGTAGCTGCTGGCTCCATTCTGCCAGCGGCAGTTTTTTTTCGCGCCAGCGTGCGGCATCGTTCGCCCAGTCAATCGGGATACAGCGCTGCATCAGCGGCAGCTCGTACAGTTGCGCAAACAGCGCATACTCCAGCGGCAGGGTGAAATTGACGCTGCCCAGCCAGATGTCGCTTTCTCCTTCGCCTGCCGACCAGGCCTCATAGCTGAGCTCGCGTACTCTCAGCGCTATGCCGTGCTGCGCCAGCAGCGGGCGCAGCGCCTGTATGATACCGTCGTGCTCCACGTGGTGGCGGTAGCCGCTGATGGTCAGCTGCGTTAACCCTGCGGGCTTGCTGACCGGTATGACATCACGACGATGGTGCCAGCGCGGCAGCAGGCCGTTAGCCGGAAACCAGTCGCGCTGGTGCGCCCGCTGGGCATGGTGCAGCACCGCGATAGGGGCGAGCAACTCGCTTAGCCAGTGTCGGGTCTGGGCGTTACGCCCGTGCGCGCTGCGCTGGTCAAACAACAAGAAGTAGCAACCTTCCTCGAGGCGGCTCTCAACCGAGGTCTCGTCAGCCGTTTCGCCCTCTAAGGTGACGCTCGCCGGCACCAGCTCATCACCGATCTCCGGCAATACCCAAATGGAGACATCGTCGATCAAGGCGCGAAAGCCAAAATAGTCATCAAACGCGGCAATTTTTAGCTGACTCTGCTGATTACGTATTACGCGGTAAGGCCCTGTGCCGATGGGCTGACGGGCAAAGTCTGGCAGCGTCGGCCATTCGCGCGGCAACACCATCGCGCTGACGCCGCCAAGTAGCCAGGGGAGCCACGCGTCTGGCTGCGTGAGCGTAATATCCAGCGTCCAGTGCGCCGGGGACGCCACTTGGGCAATGTGTGAAAACAGCGGCTGTTGACGCGCGCGGGTCAGCGAGGCAATCACATCGTCCATTTCCAACTCGCGACCGTGATGAAAGCGGATGGCTGGACGTAAAAAGAAACGCCACTTCAGCGGCGACAGGGGCTGCCAGTGGTGGGCGATGTCAGGCTCGATTTCCCCATTTTCCTCATTTATCCGCGTCAGGCCGTTAAATATTTGTCGCGCCAGGTGAGTTTCCGAGCGGCGCAGCGGCGAGCCGGGCAGAAGATTAGGCAGAGGGCGGTAGTAAAGCACGCGCAGGATATGCTTGCCTTGACGGAAGCCACGCCCCAGGTGCGCGGTAATCATCTGGCGCACCGCGTTTTTATCGCCGACCAGCTGCATCAGCTGGTCAATACGATCCTGATCCAGCAGCGACGCTGCGCGCTCCTGCTGCAGCGCCAGTCCGCTGTAGCAGAAGCGCAAGTGGGAGCGTTTGCCTCGGCCCGCCTCTGACTGCCATTGCAGCCAGCCGGCGGCTTGCATCGCGTTAAGTAAGTTGCGCATATGACGGCGCGAGCAGTGCAGCAGAGCGGCCAACTCAGCCAGCGTGGTGTCGCCGTCTTGCCCCTGGCGCTGCTGCCATAAGCGAATAAATTGGTGTTGCAGGCGTGACGAAGACATAAAAGAGGAACTCCATTGGCAGATTGCTCAGTTTTTCCTTCCTCATAGTAAAGGC
This sequence comes from uncultured Pantoea sp., assembly GCA_913778495.1. GTDB lineage: Bacteria > Pseudomonadota > Gammaproteobacteria > Enterobacterales > Enterobacteriaceae > Pantoea. Next base: position 26,618 of record CAJYVD010000039.1, on the reverse strand, counting down.
ATACTGGCTGGCAATGGAAGAGCGGGAGGCATTCTGCGGAATGGCGCTCTGCCAGCGGTTCCTCCCATGGAACCTTTTCTGAGTTGGGTGCATTTCACCGCCAGCAGATTATCTCTGCTGGCTTTTTTCATGGTGCTGTGAAAACCTTCACTCTTCTTTTCTTCCCCCTCTGTTTTAAGGGATTTCGTGATGAAATCGCTGTTACCGCGTCAGCGCCGCATTAATCCGGTTTATCTCGCTTTTATGGCCGTGTCGTTTATGACTGGCGTCGCCGGTGCGCTACAGGCGCCCACGCTGAGCCTGTTTTTGACTCGCGAAGTACAGGTGCGGCCCTTTTGGGTAGGGCTGTTTTTTACCGTAAACGCCCTCGCCGGGATTGTGATTAGTCTGCTGGTGGCCAAGCGCTCAGACAGCCGCGGCGATCGCCGCCACCTTATTCTGTTTTGCTGCCTGATGGCCGTGCTCAACGCGCTGCTCTTTGCCTTCAACCGTCACTACCTTACGCTGATTACGCTGGGCGTCCTGCTATCGGGACTGGCGAGCGTGGCGATCCCGCAAGTGTTTGCGCTGGCACGCGAATATGCCGATCGTTCGGCACGCGAGGTGGTGATGTTCAGTTCGGTGATGCGGGCGCAGCTGTCGCTGGCGTGGGTTATCGGCCCGCCGCTGTCGTTTGCGCTGGCGCTGAATTACGGCTTTGTCACGCTGTTCAGCGTGGCGGCAGGCATTTTCTTCCTGAGCCTGCTGCTGATCTGGTTTACGCTGCCTTCGGTGCCGCGCGTGGTGGCCACGCCGGAGCAGGTGCTGCTGCAGCTTAGCCCGTGGAAAGACAGCCAGGTGCGGCTGCTGTTTATCGCGTCGGTGGTGATGTGGGCGTGTAATACCATGTATATCATTGATATGCCGCTGTATATCAGCGCCACGCTGGGCCTGCCGGAAAAGTTAGCCGGGTTGCTGATGGGCACGGCAGCGGGGCTGGAAATTCCGATTATGCTGCTCGCGGGCCACTATGCGCGTCGCGTGGGAAAACGTGCGCTTATGCTGCTGGCGCTGGTCTCCGCCGTGCTGTTTTATTTGGGGCTGGTGTTGTTTACCTCACAGACCGCGCTGATGCTACTGCAGCTGTTTAATGCGGCCTTTATTGGCATTATTGCCGGGATCGGTATGCTGTGGTTTCAGGATCTGATGCCGGGACGCGCCGGTGCCGCAACCACGCTGTTTACCACCTCCATTTCCACCGGATTGATTATTGCGGGACTGATTCAGGGCGCGCTGAGTGAGCATTACGGTCATGAGGCGGTTTACTGGCTGGCTCTGGTCATGGCCGTTGTGGCATTGATACTGGCGGCGCGAGTGCGCGATGTGCGATAGCGAGAAGGGCGACGAGGTCGCCCTTTTGCAATTAACGTAAGAATGCCGGCTGGTTAGCTTCGTAATTGGCGATAGACGCCTCGTGCTGCAGCGTCAGACCAATGCTGTCGAGGCCGTTAATCATGCAGTGGCGGCGGAAGCCGTCAATGTTGAAGCTGTAAGTCTTATCGCCCGCGGTCACGGTTTGCGCTTCCAGGTCGACGGTAAAGCGGATACCGGGCTGCGCGGCCACGAGGTTGAACAGGGCGTCAACCTCCTCTTCACTCAGCGTGACCGGCAGCAGCTGGTTGTTAAAGCTGTTGCCGTAGAAAATATCGGCGAAGCTGGGCGCGATCACCACGTGGAAACCAAAGTCGGTCAGCGCCCAGGGCGCATGTTCGCGCGATGAGCCACAGCCGAAGTTTTCCCGCGCGAGTAAGATGCTGGCACCCTGAAACTCCGGCTTATTGAGGACAAAGCTCGCGGTGGGCTGCGTACCTGCGTCGTCATCGAAGCGCCAGTCGTGGAACAGATGGGCGCCGAAACCGGTACGCGTCACTTTCTGCAAAAACTGCTTGGGAATGATGGCGTCGGTATCAACATTGGCCGCATCCAGCGGGGCCACAATGCCAGTGTGTTGCGTAAATTTGTTCGCCATGGCGTTAAGCTCCCTGAGTCAGTTCACGAATGTCGGCAAAGCGACCGGTTACGGCGGCGGCGGCGGCCATGGCCGGACTCACCAAATGCGTACGACCGCCGCGGCCCTGACGGCCTTCAAAGTTGCGGTTGCTGGTGGAGGCGCAGCGCTCGCCGGGATTTAAACGGTCGTTGTTCATCGCCAGGCACATGGAGCACCCCGGCAGGCGCCATTCGAAGCCCGCGTCGAGGAAAATTTTGTCTAACCCTTCGGCTTCCGCCTGGGCTTTTACCGGGCCGGAACCGGGCACGACCATGGCGACCACGCCCGGTGCGACTTTGCGGCCTTTGGCAATGGCAGCGGCAGCGCGTAAGTCTTCAATGCGCGAGTTGGTGCACGAGCCGATAAACACTTTATCGATGGCGACATCGGTGAGGCGGATGCCCGGCTTGAGATCCATGTACGCCAGCGCTTTCTCTGCTGAGGCGCGCTCGACGGGGTCGGCGAACTGCTGCGGGTTGGGAATCGCCTGGTCAACCGCCATCACCTGACCAGGATTGGTGCCCCAGGTGACCTGCGGCGCGATATCGGCAGCGTTCAGGGTAACTACGGTATCGAATTTGGCATCGCTATCCGACTTCAGCGTGCGCCAGTAGGCGACCGCCTGCTCCCAGTCGTCGCCTTTCGGCGCAAACTGCTTGTCTTTGAGATAGGCGAAGGTCGTGTCGTCCGGCGCCACCAGGCCTGCTTTGGCACCCATTTCAATCGCCATATTGCACAGCGTCATACGGCCTTCCATGCTCAGCGCTTCGATGGCCTCGCCACAGAACTCAACCACGTGGCCGGTGCCGCCGGCGCTGCCGGTTTTGCCAATAATAGCCAGCACAATGTCTTTGGCGGTGATGCCGGGCGCCGCGTGGCCCCGCACTTCAATCTTCATGGTTTTGGCACGGCCCTGCTTCAGGGTTTGCGTGGCAAACACGTGCTCAACTTCTGACGTCCCGATACCAAAGGCCAGCGCGCCAAACGCGCCGTGCGTGGCGGTGTGAGAATCGCCGCAGACAATGGTCATGCCGGGCAGCGTCATGCCTTGCTCAGGGCCAATAACGTGGACGATGCCCTGGAAGGGATGGTTCAGGTCATACAGCTGGATACCGAACTCGTCGCAGTTCTTCATCAGCTCCTGCATCTGAATACGCGCCATCTCACCCGACGCGTTGATGTCTTTGGTCTGGGTAGAAACGTTGTGATCCATGGTCGCGAACGTTTTCTCAGGCTGGCGCACTTTGCGGCCGTGTGCGCGCAGGCCGTCGAACGCCTGCGGTGAGGTGACTTCATGGATCAGATGGCGATCGATATACAGCAGCGGCGTTTCGTTGGGCGCTTCGTGAACGACATGAGCATCAAATAACTTCTGGTATAAGCTTTTCATTTTGTTATTTTTCCTCTGTGATGAAGCCGGCAATCAGGCTGCCCATTTCATCCGTGCTAACGGCGGGGCCGTTACCGGACAAATCACGGGTACGATGGCCAGCTTCCAGCGCACGGCTCACCGCGCGTTCAATGCTGTCGGCGGCGTCTGCGGCATTCAGGCTAAAGCGCAACAGCATCGACAGCGACAGAATTTGCGCAATCGGGTTAGCGATGTTCTGCCCGGCAATATCCGGCGCGGAACCGCCGGCAGGCTCAAACAGGCCAAAACCGTCTTCATTCACGCTGGCAGAGGGCAGCATGCCCATTGAGCCGGTGATCATGGCGCATTCGTCGGACAGGATGTCACCGAACAGGTTAGAGCAGAGTAAAACATCGAATTGTGACGGATCTTTGATCAGCTGCATGGTGGCATTGTCGATGTACATGTGGTTCAGCTGCACATCCGGGTACTCTTTTGCCACCTCATTGACGATCTCACGCCACATCACCGAGGTGGCGAGCACGTTGGCTTTATCCACGGAAGTGACTTTGCTGCGGCGCTTGCGTGCGGCGTCGAAGGCGTTACGCGCAATGCGCTCGATTTCAAAGCGGTGATAAACCTCGGTATCGAATGCGCGCTCGTGTGGACCGCTGCCCTCGCGGCCTTTGGGTTGCCCAAAATAGATGCCGCCAGTCAGCTCACGCACGCAAAGGATATCGAAACCGCGTGCGGCGATGTCGCTGCGCAGCGGGCAGAAAGCCTCCAGGCCTTTGTACAGCGCCGCAGGACGTAAATTACTGAACAATTTAAAGTGCTTACGCAGCGGCAACAGCGCGCCACGCTCAGGCTGGCTCGCGGGCGGCAGATGTTCCCATTTGGGCCCACCTACCGAACCAAACAGAATCGCATCGGCCTGTTCGGCGCCGGCAACGGTGGCTGGGGGCAAAGGTTCGCCGTGACGATCAATCGCGATGCCGCCCACATCATATTCGCTGGTGGTGATGCGCAGCGCAAAACGTTCCCGCACCGCATCAAGCACCTTCATGGCCTGCGTCATAACTTCCGGGCCGATTCCGTCACCGGGCATTACCGCAATATGATAAGACTGAGTCATAGTTACACCGTTTCCTTTTGATCTTTAAATTTACGCTGCAGTTCTTTTTCTACCTGTTTGGCACGCCAGATGTTGTTCAGGGCATTCACCATCGCTTTCGCCGATGACTCAACGATATCGGTCGCCAGTCCCACGCCGTGGAATTTACGTGCGTTGTAATTGACCACGATATCCACTTGGCCCAGCGCGTTTTCACCGTGGCCTTTGGCGGTTAACTTGTAATTCAGCAGTTCGGCTTCAAAACCGGTAATACGGTTAATCGCCTGATAAACCGCATCAACCGGACCGTTACCGGTGGCGGCATCAGCTTTGGTTTCTTCACCACAGCCCAGCTGCACTGACGCCGTGGCAGTGACGCTGGAGCCGGTTTGCACGTTGAATTCATTCAGCTGGAAGTATTCCGGCTCTTCGTTTTGCTTATTAATGAAGGCCAAGGCCTCCAAATCGTAATCAAAGACCTGGCCTTTTTTGTCTGCCAGCTTCAGGAAAGCGTCATACAGCGTATCCAAGTTGTAGTCCGATTCCTGATAGCCCATCTCCTCCATACGGTGTTTTACCGCGGCGCGGCCGGAGCGTGAGGTCAGATTGAGCTGGATTTTGTGCAGGCCGATCGATTCTGGCGTCAGGATTTCGTAGTTTTCGCGGTTTTTCAGTACGCCATCTTGGTGGATGCCTGACGAGTGCGCAAACGCGTTAGAGCCCACCACGGCTTTGTTGGCCGGAATAGGCATGTTGCAGATTTGGCTCACGGTTTGGCTGGTGCGGTAGATTTCTTGATGGTTGATATTGGTGTGGACATTCATGATCTGCTGGCGGGTTTTGATCGCCATGATCACTTCTTCCAGCGCACAGTTACCGGCGCGCTCACCCAGTCCGTTCAGCGTGCCCTCTACCTGACGCGCACCCGCCAGGACCGCGGCAATGGCATTGCCGGTGGCCATACCCAGATCGTCATGGGTGTGAACAGACAAAATAGCCTTATCAATGTTCGGCACGCGGTTAATCAGCTGGCTGATGATATTGCCGTATTCCCCTGGCAGGGTGTAACCCACGGTGTCAGGAATGTTGATGGTGGTGGCACCGGCATTAATCGCGGCTTCTACCATGCGGCACAGATCGTCGATAGGGGTGCGACCGCCATCTTCGCAAGAAAACTCTACATCGTTGGTGTAATTGCGTGCGCGTTTGATCATGTGAACGGCGCGCTCAATGACTTCTGGCAGCGTACTGCGCAGCTTGGTGGCGATGTGCATTGGCGAAGTGGCAATAAATGTGTGGATACGAAACGCCTCAGCGACGCGCAGCGACTCATAGGCGGCATCAATATCCTTTTCTACACAGCGCGCCAGCCCACAAACACGGCTGTTTTTAATGGTGCGCGCAATGGTTTGTACCGACTCGAAGTCACCCGGTGAAGAGACGGGAAAACCCACTTCCATGACATCGACGCCCATTCTTTCCAGCGCCAGGGCGATCTGCAGTTTTTCTTTCACACTCAGACTGGCTTGCAACGCCTGCTCGCCATCGCGCAAAGTGGTATCGAAAATAATAACTTGCTGGCTCATGGTGCTCTTCCTTTTACATTGACTTCGCCGGTGCAACGAGCATAAAAAAACCCGCGCAGTGGCGCGGGTTTTTAAACTGTCAGTGGGTTCGAATCAATTCTCGTTTTCGCCCACGAGTCTACCGCGCAAACTGGATGCGTTAAGTAGTAGACCAAGTAGGCGAGAAAAACGGAACATGGCTCAAACCCCGAAATTTAATGATGCACATATTGGTACTGGAATCAGTATGGCTTGTCAACCCTGAAAGTAAGGGCAATTTGCAGGGGATATCAGGGCGATATTCTAAGAATAATTGTCCAGGCAGCGTATTGATGTTAATCGACTGATAAAATAAGCGGTTAACGCTGAATGGATGAAAAGGCCAAATAATGGTTTCATCATAACTTTATGTAATTAATGGGTTTTTATTAACATTGCTGCGTGTGGCAGAATCAAGACAAAACTGGTTTGTCAGCAGATTGTGATGTGAGATCCTGAATCGGGAGATAATCTCGCCATAAACTTATGAACGCAGGAAATTGTGGCCTGAGTATGCGGGCAATATAAAAATCCTATTTCTTAGAAGACGCTGCAAATAATGTCGTATCCAGCATTTTCATCTGTGGTTATCGCAAGGCATTAGTTAATTCCTCGCGCGCTAATCGGGCGTGTTAGAGCCTTTTCTGCCGAATTACACCGTGCGGGCAAGGGCGGTGTTTGCAGGCAGAGTTTTCTGCGGTTATGGTAATCGACCTACTCTCAAAAGAATCAACGCAAGTAGACTCCCTGTACCTGGAAGACAGAAATGAATTCTCTCTTTCGAGCATAAACATAAGGTTTTGATCTTAATTGGCGAATAGAGGTCGGGAGGTAAATGACGCAGGGATAATGCGCGTCGTTGACCTTCTTTCCTGACGCCTGGAGGCAGAAAATGGAGATGTTGTCAGGAGCCGAAATGGTCGTCCGTTCGTTAATCGATCAGGGCGTAAAGCAAGTATTCGGCTATCCGGGCGGAGCGGTGCTCGACATTTACGATGCGCTGCAAACGGTCGGTGGCATTGACCACGTGCTGGTGCGTCACGAGCAGGGCGCCGTGCATATGGCTGATGGTCTGGCACGCGCGACCGGCGAAGTCGGCGTGGTGCTGGTGACGTCAGGCCCAGGCGCAACCAACGCTATCACGGGAATTGCGACCGCCTATATGGATTCGATCCCGCTGGTGATTCTCTCAGGGCAGGTTCCGTCTTCGCTGATTGGCTATGACGCCTTCCAGGAGTGCGACATGGTCGGTATTTCCCGCCCCGTGGTAAAACACAGCTTTTTGGTGAAAAACACGGAAGAGATCCCGACAGTCCTGAAAAAAGCCTTTTGGCTGGCCGCCAGCGGTCGTCCCGGCCCGGTTGTTATCGATCTGCCAAAAGACATTCTGAACCCTGCCAATAAACTGCCTTATGTTTGGCCCGAAACCGTGAGCATGCGCTCTTACAATCCGACCATTCAGGGCCACAAAGGGCAGATCAAGCGAGCGTTACAAACGCTGCTGGCTGCGCACAAACCCGTGATTTACGCGGGCGGCGGCGCAATCACCTCTGGCTGTGAAGCTGAGTTACTGCAGCTGGCGGAAAAGTTAAACATTCCTGTGACCACATCGCTGATGGGACTGGGGGCTTTTCCCGGCACGCACCGTCAGTGCGTGGGGATGCTGGGCATGCACGGCACCTACGAAGCCAACATGACCATGCACAACGCCGATCTGATTTTCGGTATTGGCGTGCGGTTTGACGATCGCACCACCAATAATCTGGCGAAGTATTGCCCCAACGCCACCATTATGCACATTGATGTTGATCCAACGTCGATATCAAAAACCGTGAGTGCTGATATCCCGATTGTGGGCGATGCCAGACAAACGCTCGTGCAGATGCTGGAGCTGCTGGCGCAAAGTGAGCCGCAGCAACAGTTAGATAGCCTGCGCGACTGGTGGCAAGCCATTGAGGGCTGGCGCAGCCGCAACTGCCTGGCGTTCGATCGCACCAGCGAAAAGATCAAACCGCAGGCAGTCATTGAAACCATCTGCCGTTTAACCCACGGAGACGCCTACGTCACCTCTGATGTGGGGCAGCATCAGATGTTTGCCGCGCTCTATTATCAGTTTGATAAACCGCGTCGCTGGATCAACTCAGGCGGTCTCGGCACCATGGGCTTCGGCCTGCCTGCCGCGCTGGGCGTTAAAATGGCGCTGCCTGATGAAACGGTGATTTGTGTGACGGGTGACGGCAGTATTCAGATGAATATTCAGGAGCTCTCTACCGCACTGCAATATGATCTGCCGGTACTGGTATTGAACTTGAATAACCGCTTCCTCGGCATGGTTAAGCAGTGGCAAGACATGATTTATTCTGGCCGTCATTCGCAATCCTATATGGAGTCGCTGCCTGATTTTGTGCGCCTTGCAGAAGCTTATGGTCATGTTGGCATTGCGATTCAGCATCCGGCTGAGCTGGAAGAGAAGTTGCAGTTAGCGCTGGATATCCTGGCAAAAGGCCGCTTGGTCTTCGTTGACGTCACGGTGGATGGCAGTGAACACGTTTACCCGATGCAAATTCGCGGTGGCGCGATGGATGAGATGTGGTTGAGCAAAACGGAGAGGACATAATTATGCGTCGTGTTTTATCGGTTCTGCTGGAGAACGAATCCGGCGCATTGTCCCGCGTGGTCGGGCTGTTTTCTCAGCGTGGTTACAATATTGAAAGCCTGACGGTTGCGCCAACCGACGATCCTACCCTGTCGCGCATGACCATCCAGACCGTGGGCGACGAAAAAGTGCTGGAGCAGATTGAAAAACAGCTGCACAAGCTGGTGGACGTTCTGCGCGTCAGCGAGTTGGGGCAGGGCGCCTACGTTGAGCGTGAAATCATGCTGGTGAAAATTCAGGCCAGCGGATACGGCCGCGAAGAGGTAAAGCGCAGCGCTGAAATTTTCCGCGGCCATATCGTTGACGTCACGCCGACGCTGTACACGGTTCAGCTGGCGGGCACCAGCGACAAACTGGACGCCTTCCTGAATACGGTGCGTGAAGTGGCAGAGATTGTTGAAGTGGCGCGCTCGGGCATCGTGGGCGTTTCACGGGGCGACCGCGTTATGCGCTGATCGCTGTATATGCACCAATTAAATGAAGCTAACCCGACGTAATGTCGGGTTTTTTTATTTTATGCGTAGCCTGAGTTTGCCGGACAAAAGCGGTTGCTCAACGTGGACTTCTGCGGTTAGATGTTACAAACGTTTTATCCTTAGCTACTCTGCGGATATTTCCGCAAGGCCTGGCTTCTGAGAATGAAGGTGTTATCGTGAAACTCGATGAAATTGCGCGCCTGGCAGGTGTGTCGCGAACGACAGCCAGCTACGTTATAAACGGTAAAGCACGGCAGTATCGTGTCAGCGAAAAAACCGTTGAGAAAGTTATGGCGGTGGTGCGCGAGTACAACTACCACCCTAATGCGGTGGCGGCGGGCTTACGTGCCGGACGAACGCGCTCAATTGGGCTGGTGATCCCCGATCTGGAAAACACCAGCTACACGCGTATTGCAAACTATCTGGAGCGTCAGGCGCGTCAGCGCGGCTACCAGCTGTTGATCGCCTGCTCAGAGGATCAGCCCGATAACGAGATGCGCTGTATTGAGCATTTGCTGCAGCGCCAGGTCGACGCCATTATTGTCTCCACTTCACTGCCGCCGGAACATCCGTTCTACCAGCGCTGGATCAACAACGCCTTGCCCATTATTGCGCTGGACCGCGCGCTGGATCGTGAACACTTCACCAGCGTGGTGGGGGCCGATCAGGACGATGCCTGCACGCTGGCAGCTGAATTGCGTCAGCTGCCGCTGAAAAACGTGCTGTTTCTCGGCGCGCTGCCTGAACTTTCGGTCAGTTTTCTACGTGAAATGGGGTTCCGGGAAGCCTGGAAAGACGACCCGCGGCCCATTCATTACATTTACTGCAACAGTTTTGATCGCGCGGCGGCGGCAACGCTGTTTGAGCGCTATCTTGACGAAAACCCTATGCCCGACGCGCTCTTTACTACCTCTTTTGGTTTATTGCAGGGAGTCATGGATGTGGCATTGAAGCGCGATGGGCGACTGCCGACCGATTTGGCGATCGCGACATTCGGCGACCATGAGTTATTAGATTTTCTTGAATGCCCCGTGCTGGCGGTAGGTCAACGCCACCGAGACGTTGCCGAGCGCGTGCTGGAATTAGTCTTGGCTTCATTAGATGAGCCTCGTAAACCGAAACCCGGATTAACGCGCATTCGACGTAATTTATTCCGTCGCGGTCAATTGAGCCGCCGAGCTAAATGAAAGTGTGGGCAGAGATTGCCCACGCGGATTTATTCGCCATCAATTATTGTGTTAGTCGCGCTCAAGAGGCTGCATAAATTAAGACCATCTTGGCTAACAAATTAAATTGCAGCAATTTTCTTAATTGTTTACAACTTCAGCCTTACGCTACACGGCGTGCCCGCATGAGCGCTGGGCTTCGATTCAGAAATCCCCTAAAATGCAGCGCGCATCGGCTTCTTCTGGCTAAATATGTCGCAGCGGGCAAACGCTTTAATTTTCGCCATTTACCAAAATAGAAAGATTTTTATTCCACTATTCATTAGGTTAATTTTTTAAATTTGTCTTTTATTTTTTACTACGGCCTCGCCTGAATAATTCATCCCCTTGTAAAGAGTGATATTCACCTACCGTTGCGGCTTGACAAGGATTTCATCGGCTCCGTAAACTCGTTTCGTGGTAAAAAGTGGGATAAAGTGGTGAAAACGGGTGACTGAGGGGTAGGGCTGGCATGTTCCGTGGAGCAACGTTAGTCAATCTCGACAGCAAAGGTCGGCTGGCGGTTCCAATGCGCTACCGGGATCTGCTTGTCGCAGAGTCTCAGGGTCAAATGGTCTGTACCATTGACCTTCATCAACCCTGCCTGCTGCTTTATACCCTGCCCGAATGGGAAATCATTGAAAAAAAGCTGGCACGCTTATCCAGCATGAACCCCAATGAGCGTCGCGTGCAGCGACTGCTATTAGGACATGCCAGCGAATGCCAGATGGATAATGCAGGACGCTTGTTGCTCGCGGGGACGCTACGTCAACATGCGGGCCTCACCAAAGAAGTGATGCTGGTTGGACAGTTCAATAAGTTTGAGCTGTGGGATGAACAGACCTGGTATCAACAAGTCAAGGACGATATTGACGCAGAACAGTCGGCTCAGGAGCCTTTATCTGAGCGGTTGCAGGACTTGTCGCTATAGCTTATGCAGGAAAATTTTAAACACACCACAGTGCTGCTCGATGAGGCGGTTAACGGCCTCAACATCAAGGAAGACGGCATTTACATTGACGGCACTTTTGGGCGCGGCGGTCACTCACGTCTGATTCTCTCGAAGCTGGGAGAGAACGGACGCTTGATTGCCATCGATCGCGACCCGCAGGCGATAGCGGCGGCGGCGGGGATCAACGATCCCCGCTTCTCGATCGTGCACGGGCCTTTTTCTGCGCTGGCGGAATATGTCGAGGCGCGCGGTCTAACCGGCAAAATTGATGGCGTGTTATTGGATTTAGGCGTCTCTTCGCCGCAATTGGATGATGCAGAGCGCGGATTTTCATTTATGCGCGACGGCCCTCTGGATATGCGCATGGACCCTACGCGCGGTCAGTCTGCTGCGGAATGGTTGATGACCGCCGAAGAGGCTGATATCGCCTCGGTGATCAAAACCTTTGGTGAAGAGCGTTTTGGTAAGCGCATCGCTCGCGCCATTGTTGAGCGTAACCGCGAACAGCCGATGACGCGTACTAAAGAGTTAGCGGCTGTGATTGCCGCGGCGATGCCGGTAAAGGACAAGTTCAAGCATCCTGCAACCCGCACGTTTCAAGCGATTCGTATTTGGGTGAACAGTGAGCTGGAAGAGATCGAGACCGCGCTAAAAGGCGCCCTGTCTGTACTGGCACCCGGCGGCAGGCTGTCGGTGATCAGCTTCCATTCGCTGGAAGACCGCCTGGTGAAGCGATTTATGCGCGACCAAAGTCGTGGTCCGCAAGTACCGGCGGGCATTCCCATGACGGAATCGCAGTTGAAAGCACTAGGCGGGCGCGAACTCAAAACGCTCGGGAAGTTGATACCTGGCGACGCGGAGGTGGCTGAAAATCCGCGCGCGCGCAGCTCCGTGTTGCGCATTGCTGAAAGGACCGGCGCGTGATCGGTAACGAAAGGCACAGCCTGCCCGGCGTCATTGCGGGCGATATACTGCGGTTTGGAAAAATTCCGCTGCTGTTGCTGATTGCGGTGCTGGTCTCGTCTGTTTTGGTCGTGACCACCACGCACAAGACGCGTTTACTCACGGCACAGCGCGAGCAGCTGGTGCTGGAGCGTGATGCGCTGGACATTGAATGGCGCAACCTGATTCTGGAAGAGAATGCCCTTGGCGATCATAGCCGGGTTGAGCGGATAGCAACTGATAAGCTCCAGATGCAGCACGTTGATCCTTCTCAGGAAAATATTGTGGTGCAAAAATAAGGAATTACTGACCCCAATGAGTGGCGCAGGCAAACCGCTGAAGTTGAGAAAACAGGAAGAAAAGGCCAGCTTTGTAAGCTGGCGTTTTGCGTTGCTGTGCGGCTGTATTCTGCTGGCGCTTGGAGGCTTGTTATCACGTGTCGCCTGGCTGCAGGTGATCAGCCCGGACAAGTTGGTCAAAGAGGGGGATTTGCGCTCTCTGCGCGTGCAGTCAGTCCCGACTGCGCGCGGCATGATCAGCGATCGCGCTGGACGTCCACTGGCGGTCAGCGTGCCGGTCAATGCGATCTGGGCCGATCCAAAAGAGTTAACCGAGCACGGCGGCGTATCGCTTGACAGCCGTTGGAAAGCGCTTTCAGATGCGCTGTCCATTCCCCTCGATCAGCTCGCTGCGCGTATCAATGCGAATCCCAAAGGACGCTTTATCTATCTGGCCCGCCAGGTTAACCCGGCTATTGGTGAGTACGTCAAAAAACTCAAACTGCCCGGTATCTATCTGCGCGAAGAGTCGCGTCGTTACTATCCTGCAGGCCAGGTGACTGCGCACCTTATCGGTTTTACCAACATTGATGGTCAAGGCATTGAGGGCATTGAAAAAAGTTTTGATAAGTGGCTGACTGGCTCGCCCGGTGAGCGCACCGTGCGTAAAGATCGCTACGGTCGCGTGATTGAAGATATCTCTTCCGTGGACAGCCGCGCGGCCCACAATTTGACGTTGAGCATTGATGAGCGTCTTCAGGCGCTGGTCTACCGCGAACTTAACAATGCCGTGGCCTTTAACAAGGCGGAATCCGGTACCGCCGTGCTGGTAGATGTGAACACGGGCGAAGTACTGGCTATGGCTAACAGCCCGGCTTATAACCCGAATAACCTGAGCAACACGCCCAAAGATGTCATGCGCAACCGCGCCATTACCGATATTTTCGAGCCCGGCTCTACGGTCAAGCCGATGGTGGTAATGACGGCTCTGCAGCGCGGCGTGGTGAAAGAAAACAGCGTATTAAACACGGTGCCATATCGTGTTAATGGCCATGAAATCAAAGATGTGGCGCGCTATAACGAATTGACCCTGACCGGGGTACTGCAGAAGTCGAGTAACGTTGGGGTTTCACGCCTGGCGTTAGCGATGCCGTCCTCAGCGCTCGTAGATACTTACGCGCGCTTTGGATTGGGAAAACCGACCAATTTGGGGCTGGTCGGGGAGAGTAGTGGCTTATACCCTCAAAAACAACGGTGGTCTGACATAGAGAGGGCCACCTTCTCTTTCGGCTACGGGCTAATGGTAACGCCGTTACAGTTAGCGCGTGTCTACGCAACCATAGGCAGCTATGGCATCAACCGTCCGCTCTCTATCACCAAAGTTGACCCACCTGTCGCGGGAGAACGGGTATTCCCGGAAGATCTGGTGAAGACCGTGATGCATATGATGGAGAGTGTGGCCTTGCCCGGCGGCGGCGGCGTAAAAGCGGCAATCAAGGGATACCGCATTGCGATCAAAACCGGCACCGCGAAAAAAGTGGGGCCCGATGGGCGTTACGTTAATAAATATATCGCCTATACCGCAGGCGTTGCGCCAGCGAGCCGGCCGCGCTTTGCGCTCGTGGTCGTGATTAACGATCCGCAGGCCGGTAAATATTATGGCGGCGCGGTTTCCGCACCGGTCTTTGGCGCCATCATGGGCGGCGTGCTGCGCACCATGAATATTGAACCTGATGCGCTGCCGACCATTGATAAGAATGAGCTTGTGAAGAACAGAAGTGAGGAATCCAGTGACAGATCGTAACCTGCGCGACCTGCTGGCACCGTGGGTGCCCGGCGCGCCGGCGCGTCCACTCCGAGACATGACTCTGGACAGCCGCGCTGCGGCTGCTGGCGATCTGTTTGTCGCCGTGGCGGGCCATCACGCTGATGGACGTCGTTTTATTCCGCAGGCTATCGCGCAAGGGGTAACGGCCGTTATTGCCGAAGCCGAAGGCGAAGCCAGCGATGGGGATATCCGCGAGATGCACGGTGTCCCGGTTGTTTATCTTGCGCAGCTGCCACAGCGGCTTTCGGCGCTGGCTGGACGTTTTTATCAACAGCCCGGCGAGCAGCTGAAAGCGATCGGTGTCACTGGCACCAACGGCAAGACCACCACCACCCAACTCATCGCGCAGTGGGCCAATCTGCTGGGCGAAACCTCTGCCGTTATGGGCACCATCGGCAACGGGCTTTATGGTCAGTTAGCCCCCAGTGAAAATACCACGGGTTCGGCAGTTGATGTCCAGCATGTGTTACATGACTTCGTTGGCAAAGGAGCAACGCTGGCAGCGATGGAGGTCTCTTCGCACGGTTTGGTGCAGCACCGCGTGGCCGCGCTGCCGTTTGCCGCAGCAGTCTTTACCAATTTGAGCCGCGATCACCTTGATTATCATGGTGATATGCAAGGTTATGAGTCGGCGAAATGGCTGCTCTTCTCAGAGCATCAGGTTGGCGTTTCTGTTATCAACGCCGATGACGCAGTTGGCCGTCGCTGGCTTGAAAGCTTGCCGGATGCGGTGGCGGTGACGCTGCATGACGATCTCTCTACCACCTGGCATGGTCGCTGGTTGCACGCCACGCACGTGGCGTATCACGATGGCGGCGCGCGCATTCAGTTCAAGTCCAACTGGGGTGAAGGTCAAGTAGAAAGCCGTCTGATGGGGGCGTTTAACGTCAGTAATCTGCTGCTGGCACTGGCTACGTTATTAGCCCTGGATTATCCGTTTGACGCGCTGCTGGCAACCGCGCCGCAGCTGCAGCCGGTTTGCGGGCGCATGGAAGTCTTTTCGGCACCCGATAAACCCACCGTGGTCGTAGATTATGCCCATACCCCGGACGCGCTGGAGAAAGCGCTTGAGGCGGCTCGGCTGCACTGCAAAGGCAAGCTATGGTGCGTGTTTGGCTGCGGTGGCGATCGTGACAAAGGCAAGCGTCCATTGATGGGGGCCATTGCCGAGCAGTTCGCTGATGTAGTGGTCATTACCGATGACAATCCTCGCAGCGAGGAGCCCGCGGCCATCGTTGAAGACATTCTGAGCGGTTTACTCGATCCGGGCCGCGCGCGCGCGGTGGCGGGACGTGCCCAGGCGGTGACCCACGCCGTTATGCAGGCTGGCGCAGACGATATTGTGCTGGTGGCGGGCAAGGGACATGAAGATTATCAAATTATAGGTAATCGCCGTCTGGACTATTCAGACCGCGACACGGTGGCACGACTGTTAGGGGTGATGGCATGATACCTTTTTACCTGAAAACCCTGGCAGAAATCAGTGCCGGTGAGCTTCATGGGCAAGACTGCAGTATTGACGATGTCACCACCGATACCCGTAAAGTGGTTAAAGGCAGCCTGTTCGTGGCCTTGGTAGGTGAACGCTTTGACGCCCACAACTTTGCCGATCAGGCCATTGCCAACGGTGCCGTGGCGCTGCTGGTTAATAAACCGCTGCCGGTTGACGTGCCGCAAGTCGTGGTGGCGGATACGCGCATCGCCTTTGGCCAAATCGCGGCCTGGGTTCGTCAGCAGTCAAAAGCGCGCGTGGTCGGCCTGACCGGTTCATCCGGGAAAACCTCGGTCAAAGAGATGACTGCGGCCATTCTGCGCCAGTGCGGAGAAACACTTTACACCGCCGGAAACCTGAATAATGACATCGGCGTGCCGATGACGCTGCTGCGGCTGACCCCTCATCACGACTATGCCGTGATTGAAATGGGTGCCAATCACCAGGGTGAAATTGCCTATACCACCAGCCTGGTGCGTCCTGAGGCGGCGCTGGTCAATAACCTCTCTGCTGCGCATCTTGAAGGCTTTGGCTCTTTAGCGGGCGTAGCGAAAGCCAAAGGCGAAATTTTTGGCGGCCTGCCGGTCCACGGTACCGCAATTGTGAATGCCGACAGCAACGATCTGGTTAACTGGCAGCACCAGTTTGGCGACAAAACGCTATGGCGCTTCTCACCGCACCCGATGGCTGAAGCGGAATTTCGCGCCAGCGAGATCGTCCTGCGCGCCGATGCCACGCTGTTTACCCTGCACACGCCGCGCGGTGACGTGGCGATTGAACTGCCGCTGCCGGGACGTCATAACGTCGCGAATGCGCTGGCCGCGGCGGCGCTGGCGCTCTCTATAGACGCGCCACTGAGTGCGATTCAGGCTGGCCTTAAAACATTACAGCCTGTTCCTGGGCGTCTCTTCCCGATTCGTTTATCTGCCAGCAAATTGCTGCTTGATGACAGCTATAACGCCAACGTGGGTTCCATGACGGCGGCGGCGCAGGTATTGGGCGATATGCCGGGCTACCGCGTGATGGTGGTAGGTGACATGGCGGAGCTGGGCGATGAGGCAGAAGCCTGTCATCGTCAGGTAGGTGAAGCCGCCAAAGCTGCTGACGTGGATTGCGTACTGAGCGTGGGTGAGTTAAGCCGACTGATCGGTGAAAGCAGTGGGCGAGGCGAACATTTCGCCACTAAGACGCAGCTCACTGAACGTTTACATGCGCTGATGTCTCAGCATCAGGACATGACTATTTTGATAAAAGGTTCACGTAGTGCCGCCATGGAGCAGGTAGTACAGAGCTTACAGGAGAAAGCAACATGCTAGTCTGGCTGGCCGAACATCTGGTCGCACTTTATTCCGGTTTTAACGTCTTTTCTTACCTGACGTTTCGCGCCATTGTCAGCCTGCTGACCGCCTTATTTATTTCGCTGTGGATGGGACCGCGCCTGATTGCCTGGCTGCAAAAGTTGCAAATCGGACAGGTGGTGCGTAACGACGGCCCGGAGTCGCATTTCAGCAAGCGCGGCACTCCGACCATGGGTGGGATCATGATCCTTACCTCCATCACCATTTCCGTGCTGATGTGGGCTTATCCGTCCAACCCGTACGTGTGGTGTGTGCTGGTAGTGCTAGTGGGATTCGGCATCATTGGCTTTGTCGATGACTACCGCAAAGTGGTGCGCAAAGACACCAAAGGGCTGATCGCACGGTGGAAATATTTCTGGATGTCGGTGATCTCGCTGGGCGTCGCGTTTGCCCTTTACGCCGCAGGAAAAGGCACGCCCGCGACACAACTGGTGGTGCCATTCTTTAAAGACATCATGCCGCAGCTGGGCTTGTTCTATGTGGTACTGGCCTACTTTGTGATTGTTGGCACCGGCAACGCGGTCAACCTCACTGACGGCTTGGATGGACTGGCCATTATGCCTACGGTGTTCGTGGCTGCTGGTTTTGCGTTGGTTGCGTGGGCCACCGGCAACGTTAAGTTTGCTGAATACCTGCACATTCCTTATCTGCGCCATGCGGGGGAGCTGGTGATTGTCTGCACTGCAATCGTCGGCGCTGGGCTGGGCTTTTTATGGTTCAACACCTATCCCGCCCAAGTCTTTATGGGCGACGTCGGTTCGCTGGCGCTGGGCGGCGCGTTAGGGACGCTGGCCGTACTGTTACGGCAGGAATTTTTACTGGTGATTATGGGCGGTGTGTTTGTAGTGGAAACGCTGTCGGTGATCCTGCAAGTAGGCTCATTCAAGCTGCGCGGTCAGCGTATTTTCCGCATGGCGCCAATTCATCACCACTATGAACTGAAAGGCTGGCCAGAGCCGCGCGTCATCGTGCGCTTCTGGATTATTTCGCTGATGCTGGTGCTGATTGGCCTGGCAACACTGAAGGTGCGTTGATCATGGCTGACTATCGGGGCAGAAACGTGGTCATCATTGGATTAGGTCTGACCGGCCTGTCCTGTGTTGATTTCTTTCTTGCGCAGGGCGTAACGCCCCGCGTAATGGACACCCGCGTCTCGCCACCGGGCGTCGATAAGCTGCCGGATGGCGTTGAGCGTTACCTCGGTGGTATTAACAGCGACTGGCTGTTGGCAGCGGATTTGATCATTGCCAGCCCCGGTATCGCGCTGGCGCATCCTGCGCTGAGCGAAGCAGCCGATGCGGGCATTGAGATCATTGGTGATATCGAGCTGTTTTGTCGCGAAGCGCAAGCGCCGATCGTCGCCATTACCGGTTCGAATGGTAAAAGCACCGTCACCACGCTGGTGGGCGAAATGGCCCGTGCCGCAGGCTGGCAGGTCGGCGTAGGCGGCAACATTGGCTTGCCCGCGCTGAGTTTACTCAAGTCGCCTGCTCAGCTTTACGTGCTTGAACTCTCTAGCTTCCAGTTGGAAACCACGCACAGTCTCAAAGCTGCCGCTGCCACTGTCCTCAACGTCACCGAAGATCACATGGATCGCTATCCGCTGGGTATGCAGCAGTATCGCGCCGCAAAGTTGCGTATTTATGAACATGCCAGCGTCTGTGTCGTCAATGCGGATGACGGAATGACCATGCCGGTGCGTGGCGTTGATGCGCGCTGCGTCAGCTTCGGCATCAATCTCGGTGATTATCACCTCAATCAGCAGCAGGGCAGCACCTGGCTGCGGGTGAGGGGCGAGAAAGTGCTTAACGCCGATGAAATGAAACTGGTGGGGCAGCACAACTATACCAACGCACTGGCCGCGCTGGCGCTGGCGGACGCGGTGAATATTCCGCGCGCCTCCAGTCTAAAAGCGCTCACCACCTTTGGCGGGCTCGCGCACCGTTTTCAACTGGTGCATGAAGCCAAAGGCGTGCGCTGGATCAATGACTCCAAAGCCACCAACGTGGGCAGTACCGAAGCCGCACTCAATGGCCTGCAGGTAAAAGGCACGCTGTGGCTCCTGCTCGGTGGTGACGGAAAGGCGGCCGACTTTACCCCGCTGGCGCGCTACTTACAGGGCGATCGCGTGAAGCTGTTCTGTTTTGGTCGTGATGGTGACGCGCTGGCGGCGCTGCGCCCGGATATCGCCACGCGTACCGAGACCTTACAGCAGGCGATGGCGCAGATTGCGCCGCAGGTTTCAGCTGGCGACATGGTGCTGTTATCCCCGGCATGCGCAAGCCTGGATCAGTTTCGCAATTTTGAACAGCGCGGCGACGTCTTCGCGCAACTGGCGCGGGAGTTAGGCTGATGCGAATCCCCGGCGCCACGCTGGCCAATTTTTTATCGCTGCGGCTGAGAGACTGGGTGATGGGCGCCCGCGAGAGCGACGATGCGCCGATCGTGCTCTACGATCGCACCTTGCTTTGGCTGACGTTTGGGCTGGCCATCATTGGTTTTGTAATGGTGACCTCCGCGTCCATGCCTGTAGGCCAAC
The DNA here is from genome assembly GCA_913778495.1 of uncultured Pantoea sp. Taxonomy (GTDB): domain Bacteria; phylum Pseudomonadota; class Gammaproteobacteria; order Enterobacterales; family Enterobacteriaceae; genus Pantoea. Next base: position 6,794 of record CAJYVD010000039.1, on the reverse strand, counting down.
GTTTGAACGAAGATCCGTTCTATTTTGCCAAGCGCGATGCTTTCTATATTGCGCTGGCGTTCGGTATGGCGCTGGTGACGCTGCGTGTGCCGATGGATTTCTGGCAGCGCTACAGCAACGCCATGCTGATGACCTCCGTACTGCTGCTGCTGATTGTGCTGGTCGTGGGCAGCTCGGTAAACGGTGCGTCACGCTGGATTGCGCTCGGCCCGCTGCGTATTCAGCCTGCCGAGTTATCAAAGCTCTCGCTATTCTGCTATCTCGCCAGCTACCTGGTGCGCAAGGTCGAAGAGGTGCGCAATAACTTCTGGGGCTTCTGCAAACCCATGGGGGTGATGGTGGTGCTGGCGGTGCTGTTGCTTGCTCAGCCTGACCTCGGCACGGTGGTGGTGCTGTTTGTCACGACGCTGGCCATGCTGTTCCTCGCCGGTGCCAAGCTGTGGCAGTTTTTGGCGATTATCGGATCGGGTATTTTCGCCGTGATTTTGCTGATCATCGCCGAACCCTACCGTATGCGCCGTGTCACCTCATTCTGGAATCCGTGGGAAGATCCGTTTGGGAGCGGTTACCAGCTGACGCAATCGCTGATGGCATTTGGTCGTGGCGAATTTTGGGGTCAAGGGCTCGGGAATTCAGTGCAAAAGCTGGAATATTTGCCCGAGGCGCATACCGATTTCATCTTCTCCATCATTGGTGAAGAGTTGGGTTATGTCGGTGTGGTTTTGGCGCTGTTAATGGTATTCTTCGTGGCTTTTCGTGCGATGTCGATTGGCCGACGTGCGCTGGAGATTGACCAGCGTTTTTCCGGCTTCCTCGCCTGTTCAATCGGCGTGTGGTTTAGCTTTCAGGCACTGGTTAACGTCGGTGCGGCAGCGGGTATGCTGCCGACCAAAGGGCTGACGCTGCCGCTGATCAGCTACGGCGGTTCGAGCTTGATTATTATGTCGACGGCGATCGTGTTTTTGTTACGTATTGATTATGAAACGCGCTTGGCGAAAGCGCAGGCGTTTACCCGAGGTGCTCGATGAGTGGCAAACGGCTGATGGTCATGGCGGGCGGTACGGGCGGACACGTTTTTCCCGGCCTGGCAGTGGCGCATCACCTGATGGAACAGGGCTGGCAAGTGCGCTGGCTGGGAACCGCCGATCGTATGGAAGCGGATTTAGTGCCCAAACACGGCATTGAGATCGACTTCATCCGCATCAGCGGGCTGCGGGGCAAGGGCCTTAAAGCGCTGTTACTGGCACCGTTCCGCATCGTCAATGCATGGCGTCAGGCGCGCACGATTATGAAGCGCTGGCAGCCAGATGTGGTGTTGGGCATGGGCGGTTACGTGTCTGGCCCTGGCGGGCTGGCCGCCTGGAGCTGCGGTATTCCAGTCGTGCTCCACGAACAAAACGGCATTGCCGGGCTCACCAACAAAGGGTTGGCGAAGATTGCCACCAAGGTCATGCAGGCCTTCCCCGGCGCGTTTCCTGACGCCGAGGTGGTAGGAAACCCGGTGCGCACCGATGTTCTGGCGCTGCCGTTGCCCGCGGCGCGTTTGCAAACGCGCTCGGGCCCGATACGCGTGCTCGTAATTGGCGGAAGCCAGGGCGCGCGGGTGCTTAATCAAGTGGTGCCGCAGGTGGCAGCCGAGCTGGGCGACGCCATCACGCTTTGGCACCAGACCGGAAAAGGTGCGCGAGAAAGCGTGCTGCAGGCGTATGGCGAGGTTGGCCAAACGCAGCATAAGGTCACCGAGTTTATTGACGACATGGCTGCTGCATATGCCTGGGCTGATGTGGTGGTGTGCCGTTCAGGTGCCCTCACGGTTAGCGAGGTCGCTGCGGCCGGATTGCCCGCCATCTTTGTGCCTTTTCAGCACAAAGATCGCCAGCAATATTGGAACGCCTTGCCGCTGGAGCAGGCTGGCGCCGCCAAAATTTTTGAGCAGCCGCAATTTACTGCGGCGGCGGTCGCCGACACGCTGCGCCATTGGGATCGCGCCGCATTACTGAATATGGCGGTGAAAGCCCGCAAGGTGGCGATTCCCGATGCTACCGAACGGGTGGCGCAAGAAGTGGCGCGTGTCGCGAAATAGGTTCATGGGCGCACGCTGGCCCCGTACCTTAAAGCAGGTACATAGAGGAAACAGGTAATTGAGGCAGATGAATACACAACAATTGGCAAAACTGCGTTCTATTGTGCCCGAGATGCGTCGCGTCCGGCACATTCACTTTGTCGGCATCGGCGGTGCTGGCATGGGCGGTATTGCCGAAGTGTTGGCGAACGAAGGCTACCACATCAGTGGTTCTGATTTGGCCCCTAACGCGGTGACGCAGCATTTGACGTCGCTGGGCGCCACCGTTTATTTCAATCACCGTCCGGAAAACGTCACGGACGCCAGCGTTGTGGTGGTGTCAACCGCCGTGGCGCAAGACAATCCTGAACTGGTGGCAGCGCGTGAACAGCGTATTCCGGTGATTCGCCGCGCAGAGATGCTTGCTGAACTGATGCGCTTCCGGCACGGCATTGCTATTGCCGGCACGCACGGAAAAACCACCACCACGGCGATGGTTACCAGTATTTATGCCGAAGGTGGCTTAGATCCCACTTTCGTCAACGGCGGCTTAGTGAAGGCGGCAGGCACGCACGCGCGCCTTGGATCCAGCCGTTATCTGATTGCCGAAGCGGATGAAAGCGATGCGTCCTTCCTGCATTTACAGCCGATGGTGGCGATTGTCACCAATATCGAAGCCGACCACATGGACACGTACCAAGGCGATTTCGAGAATTTGAAGCAGACGTTTATCAACTTCTTGCACAACCTGCCGTTCTACGGGCGCGCGGTGCTGTGCGTTGATGATGTCGTCATTCGCGACCTTATCCCGCGCGTTGGGCGTCAAATCACCACTTACGGTTTTAGCGACGATGCCGATGTGCGCGTAGAGAATTATGAACAGCGCGGCGCGCAGGGGCATTTTTCTATTATTCGCCACGACAAGCCGACGCTGCAGGTCACGCTGAATGCGCCTGGTCGCCACAATGCGTTGAACGCTGCGGCGGCCGTCGCAGTCGCCAGCGAAGAGGGCATTGCAGACGATGCGATTCTGGCTGCGCTGGAGAGCTTCCAGGGCACCGGACGCCGTTTTGACGTGCTGGGTGAGTTTGACACCGAGGCGGTAAACGGTACGCCAGGCCGCGCGATGCTGGTGGACGACTACGGGCATCATCCCACGGAAGTGGACGTCACGATCAAAGCGGCACGCGCCGGCTGGCCTGAGAAAAAGTTGGTGATGGTGTTCCAGCCGCACCGCTACACGCGCACCCGCGATCTGTTTGATGATTTCGCCAACGTGCTGTCCCAAGTGGATGTGCTGCTGATGCTGGAAGTGTATCCCGCAGGCGAGACGGCCATTCCTGGCGCAGACAGCCGTTCGCTGTGCCGTGCAATCCGCAACCGTGGGAAAGTCGACCCGATTTTGGTCTCTGACCACGATGCGCTGCCGGATGCGCTGGCACCGCTGCTGGCGGGCGACGATCTGATTATCGTCCAGGGTGCAGGTAATATCGGTAAAATTGCGCGCAAATTGGCTGACATTCAGTTACAGCCTGCGCTGAACACGGAGGCCCGTCATGGCTGAAAAAGTAGCGGTGTTGATGGGGGGCACTTCGGCGGAGCGTGAAGTGTCGCTGATGTCAGGCAATGCGGTATTGCACGGTCTTCGCGAAATGGGCATTGATGCTCACGGCGTGGACACGCGTGACACCTCAGCTTTGACCTTAAAGCAGCTGGGCTTTGATAAAGCGTTCATCGCCCTGCATGGCCGCGGCGGTGAGGACGGCACGCTGCAGGCGGTGCTGGATTTTATTGGCCTGCCGTACACCGGTAGCGGCGTAATGGCCTCGGCCATTACCATGGATAAATTGCGCACCAAGCTGCTGTGGCAGGGCAGGGGATTACCGTCAGGCAAATTTGTTTGGGTTACGCGTCAGCAGTACGCGCAGGGCTTTGATGACGCTACCCGCCAGGCCATTGAGCAACTTGGCTTGCCGCTGTTTGTTAAACCGAGCTGCGAAGGGTCGAGCGTGGGTATTAGCCGCGTTAACACCGTGGATGCGTTGCCGGCTGCGCTGGATGAAGCATTTCGCCACGATGACGATGTGCTGATCGAGGCTTTTTTGAGTGGCGCAGAGTACACCGTTGGCATCGTAGGGGATGAGATCCTGCCGTCGATCAGAATTAATGCCGTCAGCGAGTTCTATGACTATGAAGCAAAATACATTTCTGACGATACTCAATATTTCTGTCCGTCAGGCCTGAGTGACGAGCAGGAAGCAGAATTACAGTCTATAGTCCTGGCTGCCTGGCGCGCCTTAGGCTGTAGCGGCTGGGGACGCGTGGACGTCTTGACCGACAGCGAAGGCCGTTTCCACCTGCTGGAAGTGAATACGTCTCCGGGAATGACCAGCCACAGCCTGGTGCCGATGGCCGCCAAGCAGGCCGGTTACAGTTTCCCGCAGTTGGTGGCGCGTATTTTGGAGTTGGCTGACTGATATGTCTCAGGCAGCACTGCGCGTTCGAAATCGCGAAACTCAAGAACGGGCCCGTTCCGGCCGCAGTAATGGAGCAAGGCTGTTCGGCATTGTGTTTCTGCTGATTGTCCTGGGCGTAATGGGTGCGGGCGGTTTGGTGGTATTGAAGTGGATGAACGATGCGTCGCGTCTGCCGCTATCAAAGTTAGTGGTGACGGGCCCCACGCACTACACCACGCATGACGATATCCGCCAAGCCATTCTGTCACTGGGCGCGCCGGGTACGTTCATGTCGCAGGACGTGGATATTATTCAGCAGCAGATAGAGCGTTTACCGTGGATTAAACAGGTCAGCGTGCGTAAGCAGTGGCCTGATGAGCTGAAGATAAACCTGGTGGAGTACGTTCCGGTGGCACGCTGGAATGATTCACACATGGTCGACGCCGATGGCGTCTCCTTCAGCGTCCCGACCAGCCACCTCGGCAAAGAAACTCTGCCGATGTTGTATGGTCCGGAAGGCAGTGAAAAAGAGGTGTTGGCCGGCTACCACAACATGAGCGACGTGCTCCGGGCCAACAAGTTTACCCTGAAGGTCGCGTCGATGACGGCGCGGCGCTCATGGCAGCTGGTTACCAGCGATGATGTACGGATCGAACTGGGGCGCAGCGACACCATGAAGCGTCTGAACCGTTTTATTGAGCTCTATCCGGAGTTGCAGCAGCAGGGCCAGAGTCAAAACCAACGTGTTACCTACGTTGATTTGCGTTACGACTCCGGAGCCGCCGTTGGCTGGGCTGCGCTGCCGTTGGAGCAACAGGACAGTAATCAGCAACAAAACCAGGCACAGGCTAAACCACAATGATCAAGGCAACGGACAGAAAACTGGTAGTAGGACTCGAAATCGGCACCGCGAAGGTTGCCGCCCTGGTTGGGGAAATTCTGCCCGATGGTATGGTCAACATTATCGGGGTGGGCAGCTGCCCGTCTCGCGGTATGGATAAAGGCGGCGTAAATGACCTTGAGTCAGTCGTGAAATGCGTACAGCGCGCGATTGACCAAGCTGAATTAATGGCAGACTGCCAGATTTCTTCGGTTTACCTTGCTTTATCGGGCAAACATATCAGTTGTCAGAACGAAATCGGGATGGTTCCGATTTCAGAAGAAGAAGTGACTCAGGATGATGTGGAGAACGTGGTACATACGGCGAAATCCGTACGCGTGCGCGATGAACATCGTATTCTGCATGTGATTCCTCAGGAATATGCCATCGACTATCAGGAAGGCATTAAAAACCCGGTTGGGCTTTCTGGCGTGCGCATGCAGGCAAAAGTGCATTTAATCACCTGTCACAACGATATGGCGAAAAATATCGTGAAAGCGGTTGAACGATGTGGCCTTAAAGTTGACCAACTGATTTTTGCCGGGCTGGCGTCGAGCTTCTCCGTACTGACTGAAGACGAACGTGAGCTGGGCGTCTGTGTTGTGGACATCGGTGGCGGTACAATGGACATCGCGGTGTATACCGGCGGCGCGCTGCGCCACACCAAAGTGATCCCCTACGCGGGGAACGTGGTGACCAGCGACATCGCTTATGCCTTCGGCACGCCGCCTACTGACGCAGAAGCCATTAAAGTGCGTCACGGTTGTGCGCTGGGTTCGATTGTGGGCAAAGACGAGAACGTCGAAGTCCCGAGCGTGGGCGGCCGCCCGCCGCGCAGCTTACAGCGTCAGACGCTGGCTGAGGTGATTGAGCCGCGCTATACCGAACTGTTGAATTTAGTGAATGACGAGATTTTGCAGCTGCAAGAGCAGCTCCGCCAGCAAGGCGTTAAGCACCATCTGGCCGCCGGCATTGTATTAACCGGTGGCGCGGCGCAGATTGAAGGCTTGGCCGCCTGCGCCCAGCGCGTGTTTCACACGCAGGTACGTATCGGTCAGCCATTAAATATCACCGGGCTTACCGATTATGCGCAGGAGCCGTATTACTCAACGGCGGTTGGCCTGCTGCACTATGGTAAAGAGTCACACATGAACGGTGACGCGGAAACGGAAAAACGTGCTTCAGTGGGCAATTGGTTCAAGCGTATCAACAGCTGGCTGAAGAAAGAGTTCTAATTTTTTTTAAAGGAGATCATGGTGGCAATGTTTATGATCTCCAGGCGACAGGCACATAACGGAGAGAAATCATGTTTGAACCTATGGAATTAACCAATGACGCGGTGATTAAAGTCATCGGCGTCGGCGGTGGCGGTGGCAACGCCGTAGAGCACATGGTA
>CAJYVD010000038.1 GCA_913778495.1 uncultured Pantoea sp. | reverse complement strand
ACAAATTTAGCCAGCAGCTCTGATCCGAACTTAGGATCCGGCAGAATTTTACGCTGACCAATGACGCGACGACGTGGCATGGAAATACTCCGTTGTTAATTCAGGATTGTCCAAAACTCTACGAGTTCAGTTTGACATTTAAGTTAAAACGTTTGGCCTTACTTAACGGAGAACCATTAAGCCTTTGGCTTCTTCACACCATACTTGGAGCGAGCCTGCTTACGGTCTTTAACACCTGAGCAGTCCAGCGCGCCACGAACGGTGTGGTAACGCACACCTGGCAGGTCTTTAACACGACCGCCACGGATCAGGATCACGGAGTGCTCCTGCAGGTTGTGACCTTCACCACCGATATAGGAGGTGACTTCAAAACCGTTGGTCAAACGCACACGGCAGACTTTACGCAGTGCGGAGTTTGGTTTTTTTGGAGTGGTGGTGTAAACACGAGTACAAACACCACGTTTTTGCGGGCAGGCTTCCAGCGCTGGCACGTTGCTTTTAGCAACCTGACGAACGCGTGGCTTGCGAACCAGCTGGTTAACTGTTGCCATTAAATAGCTCCTGGATTTAGCTTTTGCTTCGTAAACACGTAATAAATCGCCTCGTATTGCTACGAGGAGGCAGAATTTTAGGGCTGTGTCAAAAGGGTGTCAAGAAATAACCAGGTTTTCGCTGTCACCAGGCAATCTGCTGCTGGTGCTTTACCGTCAAGTTAACGAAACCAGTATAGTCCAGCATCGTCACACTGGTTGAAATTTGAGCAGTGATACCCCGCGCAGCCGCATCGTCTTCCAGCACCCACAGCGTTGCCGGTGAAGCCAGCAGTTTTTGCAGCGCTTCACTGCCAGCCAGCGCGGCGGTGACGCCATCCTGCAGTAGCAGCAGGTCGTCGCCCTGCTTGACCAGCAGCAGCAGGCTATTGAGATCGCATTGCCAAGGGGAATGCAGCAGCGTAAAGAGCATGATGGATTCTCAAAAACAAATTATACGGTCAAAGCGCGCCAATGCCTGACGCAGCGAAGCCGCATCGACAACGTCGGCGTTCAGTACACGCGCGGCCTCGGGATGCATTCCACGCGCCAACAGCGATGATTCGCACACATAACACTGCTCAATGTCATACAGCGCCAGTACGCCAAAGGTTGCAATATAGTTTCGCGCCAGAATTTTTTCCGGCTGCTGCTCACAACTAAGCTGTAACACACCATCGCCGATAAAAAACAGGCCGATATCTTCGCTGAGCGCGCCCGTTGCCAGTACCGCATCCAGCCCTTCCCTGCCAGCGCTGCTGCCGTGAGGGGCTTGAGTAAATAGAAAGGCCACGCGGTTCATTAAAATTGCACCAGGCGATCGCAACTCAGCGCCGCTTCTGCCAGTGCACCCAAGCCGCTGAGCACGAAACCCGGCTGCAAATTACTTCCCGCCAGCTGTAGGCGTGCGGCTTCCTGGCTGTCCGTCACGCCGCGGCGCAGTGCGGCCGCCACGCACACATTCAGCGCGGCGCCGCTCGCTTGCTGGAGACGATACCATTCGCGCACCATATCCACCTCATCGCTGGCAGGCGCAGTCAGCTGATTCGCGTTGAGCACGCCCTCGCGATAAAAAAACACGCTCTCCAGCTGATGCCCGGCGTGTAGCAACGCCCGGGCGAACAGCAGCGCGCTGCTGGCGTGCTGCGTGCCGTAGGCCGGGCCGGAGACCAGCAAGGTATAACGCATTAGCGATCCTGCCCCTGAAAATCGCCGCTCTTGAACTGGCGAATATAGAGATACACCGTGTGCTTCGAGATATTCAGGCGTTCAGCCACTTGGTTGATCGCATCTTTGATGTCGAAAATGCCCTTCTCATACAGGTTGAGCACAATCTGGCGATTCTTGGCGTTGTTAGATACGTTGCGGTCCGCGCTAACTTCCTCAATGGTAAATTCCAGCGTCTGGGTAACCAGATCTTCCACTGAGCTGGCAAAGTTGACGTTGGAATCCACCTGCTGCATCTCTGGCGGCATAAAGGTCGACATGATCTGCGAGAACGGCACATCGAGATTCATGTTGATACAGAGCAAACCAATCACGCGCTGCTGGCGGTTGCGAATTGCAATAGTGACCGACTTCATCAGCACGCCGCTTTTGGCGCGGGTAAAATAAGCGCGAGACACGTTGCTGTCGGCACCCTGCATATCGTGCAGCATACGCAGCGCCAAGTCGGTTATCGGCGAGCCAACCTGACGACCGGTATGTTCCCCGTTGGCAATGCGCACCGCTGAGCGTTTTAAATCATCCAATGAATGCAGCACGATTTCACAGTGCGAACCGATCAGCATTGCCAGCCCGTCCACCACCGCTTCATAGGACTTGAGAATATCGTAGTCGGCCTGCTCAAACGGACGCTGCTCGAGTAAATCGAAATCAGTCAGTTCGCCGGGATTGAATGGATTAGACATCGAAGACATTACCCTAAAATGGCTGGAGCCTGTCTCGACAGCTCAGGGGCAGACTCGTATTAGATGATATTTATGCAGCCGATAGTCTGGCAAATGTCAGGGTTTTTAGCCAGAGCTTTGATAATTCAAACGACCAGGAGCAAAAGACAAGAGACGAGGAGGCATGCAGAAATGAAACCGCCGCCCGAAGGCGGCGGCACGTCAAGACAGTTACTGTGCTTTCTTATCGTCAGCGGCAGGTGCCTGTGCTTTTTCATCCGCTTTTGGCGCAGGTTTGATGTCGAGCAGCTCAACGTCAAATACCAGCGTGGAGTTTGCCGGGATGCCCGGTACGCCATTTTTGCCGTACGCCAGGTTTGGTGGGATCACCAGCTTGATCTTACCGCCTTTCTTCACGTGCTTCAGGCCTTCTGTCCAGCCCGGGATCACACCGTCAAGACGGAAAGACAGCGGCTCACCGCGCGTATAGGAGTTATCGAACTCAGTACCGTCAACCAGCGTGCCTTTGTAGTTAACCACAACGGTATCGCTGTCTTTTGGTACGGCACCGGTGCCCTCTTTCTCAACCTGATACAGCAAGCCCGATTCGGTTTTCTTCACGCCTTTTTCTTTGGCGAATTTTTCGGCGTAAGCGCTGCCCTTATCGGCATTTTCTTTCGCGTCTTTTTCCATCTTCGCCTGAGCAGCGCCCTTCACGCGGCCCTCAAAGGACTGCAGGGTTTGCTCGATTTCCTGATCGGAAAGTTTGCTCTTGCCGCCGAACGCATCCTGAACGCCAGCAATCAGCTGGTCTTTGTCCAGTTTGATGCCCAGTTTCTCTTGCTCCTTCAGAGAATTGTCCATGTAGCGTCCCAGTGACGCACCGAGCGCGTAAGCGGATTGCTCATCTTCATTCTTGAAGGCGGCATTTTTCGGTGCCTGCGGTGCGGCCTGAGGGGCATCTGCTGGCGCAGCCGCTGTCTCAGCAGCCATTGCCAGAGGGGCATTCAGCGCAACGGCCATCGTGGTAGCTAACAATGTGACTTTAAACAGTGATTTCATCCTTTCTCCAAAACCGAAGCTCATCACCTCGGGAATCATTGCGGACAGTGGCCCACACTATAACTTTACGTGGCAGCGGCGAACACTCCCACGGCGTAATTAGTCCGGCTAACTTCCGACCTTTTTTGCGTCAGGAAGTTTCATCAAAGATGAAGGCGAAGGCGCGGATTTCAACCACCCGCCGACAATAACGGTAAATATCGGGTGATTCTGTCTGTGAACGCCGTAAAATTACGCCCAAAGGGGCGCTACGGCGCCAAACAAAGCAGAGGAAGAGAGAATGCAACAAGCAGAATGGGAACAGCGTCTTGAGGCGTTAGAGAGCAAACTCGCCTTCCAGGAACACACCATCGAGCAGCTCAACCAGACGGTCACACAGCACGAGCTGGAGATGAGTAAAATACGCGAACAGGTGCGTTTACTGGTGGACAAAGTGAAAGCGGCTGCGCCGTCACTGGTTGCCTCCCAGTCGGAAGAGACACCGCCGCCGCACTACTAAAAAGGCGCTGCAAACACGGCGAATCAGGCAAAAAAAAGGCCACCCAACGGTGGCCTTTTTCACGTGACGACAAAACTTAGTGGCTGCAACCGCAACCGCCGTGGCTGCCGCAGCCGCCTTCGCCGTGATCGTGGTCATGATCGTGATCGTGGTGATGACCATCGGCCCCGTGGACGTGACCGTGCGCGATCTCTTCTTCCGTCGCTTCACGAATGGCAACCACTTCAACGTTGAAGTTAAGGTTCTGGCCCGCCAGCATATGGTTGCCATCGACAACCACGTGCTCATCTTCCACCTCGGTGATTTCAACCGGTACTGGACCCTGATCGGTTTCAGCCAGGAAACGCATCCCTACCTGCAGTTCGTCTACGCCCATAAACACATCTTTGGGAACGCGCTGAACCAGGTTGTCATCATACTGACCGTAAGCGTCGTTGGCAGGAATATGCACGTCGAACTTGTCACCCACCGCGTGATCTTCCAGCGCTTTTTCCAGACCAGAAATCAGGGAACCATGACCGTGCAGATAGTCCAACGGTGCACTCACCGGTGACTCGTCAACCAACACACCGTCTTCGGTACGAACCTGATACGCCAGGCTCACCACCAGGTCTTTTGCTACTTTCATGATATCTCCTAACCGTTGAGAACTGAGGTCCCGTCTCATTGGTCTATTTTTGCGTGCAATAACCAACCAGAGAGGCTTAAAACTGAGAATGCCAACAGAAGCGTCGTTGCATACTGCTCAGCGTTAATGGCCACGATTGTAACGGAATTCAATCCCGCTGTAAGTCCAGGCCGAAAAAAAGCTGAGCCAGCACGCTACTCAGGATGAAAAATGCCGATGACCTGTTCATTGCTGCGCACCTGATCGCGCGCCTGCTTATCGGCTTCGCGCATCTGATGGCCGCACTTAACGCACTCCACCACATCAACATTATTCTCACGCCACATCGCCAGCGTGTCTTTTTCCTGACAGTGCGGGCAAACCGCACCGGCAATAAAACGTTTACGCATACTGTTTCCTAACCGTCATTGAATGAGCGGACACATAAAGTGTAGCCCTACTCGTCATCCCAGCCGTCAATCTGGCGTTTTTCATGCTGCATTTCGCGCTGGAAGATATCTTCCAGCTCGCGCCGCGCCTCTTTTACGCGGGATACCTGCGCATTGTCATCGTGGCTCGGCACCAGCTCACGCAGCATCCGCATATCCAGACGGCGGAAATGTTGCTGTGCACGCTGGGCCTGATGCGGATGCATCCCCAGCGAAATAAGCGTTTTGCGCCCCAGTTCCAGCGCACTGGAGAACGTTTCGCGCGAAAACAGCGTCACGCCGGCCTGCAGTAGCTCGTGCGCTTCCACACGGCCACGCGCGCGCGCCAGGATTTCCAGATGAGGGAAATGCTGCTGACACAGATGAACAATGGTCATGGCATCTTCTGGATTACTACAGGTTACCACGATGGATTGCGCATTCTCCGCCCCCGCCGCCCGCAACAGCTCAAGCTCGGTGGCATCGCCGTAATAGACCTTATAGCCGTATTTGCGCATCAGGCTGACGGCGGAAATGTCCCGCTCCAGCACGGTAATACGCTTGTTGTTCGCCATCAGCAAGCGCCCGACCACCTGACCAAAGCGCCCAAAGCCCACCACAATCACCTGCGGCTGATCGTCTTCGACAAACGGTTTTTCGCCGTGATCGTCGGTCTCGTTAAAGCGGTGTGCCAGCAGCCTGTCAACGCCCTGCATCAGCAGCGGCGTGGTCATCATCGACAGCGTGACCGTCACCAGCAGCAGCGGCAGTTGGTCGCCGCTAAACAGCTTGGCCGACGACGCCGCAGAGAACAGCACGAACGCGAACTCACCGCCCTGACTGAGGACGCAGGCAAACTGCTGACGCTCCGAGCTGCGCAGGCCATAAATACGCCCCAGCACGTACAGCACCAGCGTTTTCACCGCCACCAGAATCACCACCCCCAGCAGAATTTCCACGATGTGGGTGTAGAGCACGCCGAGGTTGAGCGCCATGCCGACCGAAATAAAGAACAGCCCCAGCAGCAAGCCTTTAAACGGCTCGATGGCCACTTCCAGCTCGTGGCGATACTCGCTTTCTGCCAGCAGAATACCGGCAATAAAGGTGCCCAGCGCCATTGAGAGGCCCAGCGCGTCCATAAACAACGCCGACCCCAGCACCAGCAGCAGCGAAGCGGCGGTAAACACTTCGCGCACGCCTGAGGCGGCGATAAAGCGGAAAATGGGCCGCAGCAGATAGCGACCGCCAATCAACATGCCAGCAAACGCCAGCACCTTCATGCCCACCTTCATCCAGTCAACTGAACCACTGTCGCTTCCCGCCAATAGCGGCACCAGCGCCAGCGCCGGGATGACGGCAAGATCCTGGAACAGCAGTACGGAAAAGCCCAGCTGACCGGCCTCGCTGCGGTTCATCCCTTTGTCGCGCATCAGCTGTAACGCCATGGCTGTTGAGGACATCGCCAGGCCGATTCCGCCAATAACAGCGGCTTCCCAGCTAAAGTCGCTAAGCCACAACACCACGCCCAGCAGAGCCGCGGAGACCATAACCTGCGCCGCGCCTACGCCGAAAATCGAGCGGCGCAGCGCCCACAGCTTTGCCGGGTTGAGCTCCAGCCCGATGATGAACATCAGGAACACCACGCCCAGCTCAGAAAAGTGGAGAATCTCTTCGACATCGCTGATAAAACCCAGCCCCCACGGGCCAATGGCAATGCCTGCCAGCAGATAACCTAACACCGCGCCAATACCAATGCGGGCCGCAATCGGCACCACCAGCACCGCTGCACAGAGATAAATGACCCCCGCAGTCAGTAGCGTTTCACCCTGCATTACAGCCCTCCTTGCGGCAGTGGAGAGGCGAGCCACTCGCCATACGCCCGGGATACGTGCCGCATCGCGTCCGGCGTCTGGCGACGCGCCCAGTAAATCACCATCGGCGTAAGCCAATGCATGCGGCACATCTGCGCCGTCAGCTCGAAGGGGCGCATGATGTCACTCATCGGATAGCGGTTCAGGCCGTTGTGGTGATAGGCGGTCTCCGGCTCACCGGTCGTCACCACGCTGCGCCAATATTTTCCTTCAAGCGCATTGCCGTCCACACCGCTGGCGAAGCCGCGCGACAGCACCCGATCAAGCCACTCTTTCAAGAGCGCCGGACAGCTATAGGTGTAAAGCGGATGCTGGAACACGATGATTTGATGTTCACGCAGCAACTGCTGCTCATAGTGAATATCAATAAAAAAATCCGGATAATGAGCATACAAATCGTGCACAGTGACGTGTTCAAGGTCCTTAGCCGATTGCAGCAAAACTCGATTAGCGATCGAATCCTGTGTCTCCGGATGGGCGTAAAGCAGCAATATTTTTGGCGGCTGCGACATCCTTCCCCTCCAAAGCGTCGTCACAGCAGAGGAATTCCGCTACCATGCTCGACGCAACAAATATTCTCGAATTATGTTGCCGGTAAATTAACATATTCTGACGATACGGCGCTTATGATTGTCTTCTCCTCCTTACAAATACGCCGCGGCACCCACGTGCTGCTGGACAACGCGACGGCCACCATTAACCCCGGTCAGAAAGTGGGCCTGGTGGGTAAAAACGGCTGCGGAAAATCAACGCTGCTGGCCTTACTCAAAGGCGAAATCAGCAGCGACGCCGGAAGTTTTACCTTCCCCGGTGGCTGGGCGCTGGCTTGGGTAAACCAGGAAACGCCCGCGCTGAGTAAACCGGCGCTGGAATATGTTATTGATGGCGACCGCGAATATCGTCAGCTTGAGTCTGAATTAGCGCGCGCCAACGAACAGGATGACGGCAACGCCATTGCGCTGGTGCACGGCAAGCTCGACGCGATTCAGGCGTGGAGCATACACGCCCGCGCAGCCAGCCTGCTGCACGGATTGGGCTTTAGCCAGGAACAGTTGATGCGCCCGGTGAGCCACTTCTCCGGCGGTTGGCGCATGCGTCTTAACCTTGCGCAGGCGCTGGTATGCCGATCAGACCTGCTGCTGCTGGATGAACCCACCAACCACCTCGACCTTGACGCGGTGATCTGGCTGGAGCGCTGGCTAAAAAGCTACGAAGGCACGCTGATTTTAATCTCCCATGACCGCGACTTCCTCGATCCGGTGGTCGACAAGATTATCCACATCGAACAACAAACGCTGTTCGAGTACACCGGCAACTACAGTTCGTTTGAGCGTCAGCGCGTGGCCAAGCTGGCGCAGCAGCAGGCGCTGTACCAGAGTCAGCAGGAAAAAGTCACACACCTGCAAAAATACATCGACCGCTTCCGCGCGCAGGCTACAAAGGCCAAACAGGCGCAGAGCCGAATCAAAATGCTGGAGCGGATGGAGCTGATCGCCCCCGCGCACGTCGACAATCCGTTTAGCTTCCAGTTTCGCGCTCCCGAAAGTCTGCCCAATCCGCTATTGAAGATGGAGAATGTCACCGCCGGCTACGGTGAGCGCATTATCCTCGATGCCATCAAGCTCAATCTGGTGCCAGGATCGCGCATTGGCCTGCTGGGGCGAAACGGTGCAGGGAAATCCACGCTGATTAAACTGCTGGCCGGTGAAATTGAGCCGCTGGCGGGCAAAGTCGGCCTGGCAAAAGGCATTAAGCTCGGCTATTTCGCTCAGCATCAGCTGGAGTTTCTGCGGGCCGATGAGTCGCCGTTGCAGCATTTAGCGCGCCTCGCACCGCAAACGTTGGAGCAGCAGTTGCGTGACTATCTTGGCGGCTTTGGCTTCCAGGGCGATAAAGTTACCGAAGCCACCGCGCGCTTCTCCGGCGGCGAAAAAGCCCGCTTAGTGCTGGCGCTGATCGTCTGGCAGCGTCCTAATTTGCTGCTGTTGGATGAGCCGACTAACCATCTGGATCTCGATATGCGCCAGGCGCTGACCGAAGCGTTGATTGATTTCGACGGCGCGCTGGTAGTGGTCTCGCACGATCGCCACCTGTTACGTTCCACCACCGACGATCTCTATCTGGTGCACGATCGCAAAGTCGATGTCTTTGAAGGCGACCTTGATGATTACCAGCAGTGGCTGAGCGATCTGCAAAAGCAGCAGGCTCAACATGAGGCCGCGCCCAAGCAGGATAACGCCAATAGCGCGCAGTCGCGCAAAGATCAGAAACGCCGCGAGGCCGAGATGCGCGCGCAAACGCAGCCGCTGCGTAAAGAGATTGAAAAGCTGGAAAAGCAGATGACGAAGTGGCAAGCCCAACTCAGTGAAGCGGAAGCGCTGCTCGCTGACGGCGCGATTTACGAGCAGCCACGCAAAGCTGACCTTGCTGCGGCGCTGCAGCGTCAGGCTGAGAGCAAATCTGCGCTGGAAGAAGTAGAAATGGCGTGGCTGGACGCGCAAGAACAACTGGAGCAGATGCTGGCCGGTTAACGACGTTGGCCACTAACAGATACCCAGCGAGACAACCTTGGCACCAAGCTACAAGCGCTAAAACAAAACCCGTGCCTTCCACGGGTTTTTTATTTAATAAAATTAGGCATTCAGCAGGGGATCAGCCGCCATTGATGGGGCAATTTTATGAATAAGACGCTTTGCAAATTCATTCTCTATAAGCATATCCGATGCTATTTGCAGATACTGGTCTGATTTCTTACTCATATCCTCAAGTGATCGTACTAATGCGCGGTTAACACTCATGCCATAGTGATTTTGAGCCTTACGGAGAGAAGCCTCTGGCAGGCCATCCCACGCATCGTACATCGCAAGCAAATCGAAAATATCCTTTCGTTGGCCTGATAGGCAGCGATCACTATTAGCCAGTAACTTGGTATAAAAACACGTTTCTCGGTCTATGCAAGGTACGGGAAACAGCGCGCGCGAATCGGCCTGAAGGTCATAATTATCGAAGCTGACAATTTCCAGTTTGATTGGCACACCGTCCGCATAAATGAAAGTACGCACGCCGTCTCTGTCGAACGTAATCTCGCGCGCATAGGTAAAGTCAGTTTTTACCAATTTACCTAAAGATGCCGAATTTACCTCTTCTCTAACTGCACGGTATGATGCGCGGTTGGGGCAAAGGAAGTCGACATCTATCGATTCTCTATACTCGTTAATCTCCAGCGCAATGCGCGTTCCGCCGCCGAAAAAAATATTGTTGGCGAAAAAAAAATCGGCATTGAAGTTGTTCAATACCGATCTTATCAGCTGGTGGTGCTTGACCTTGTACTCAGTCACTGAGCGATATTCCTTATGCGGCCATGAATATGCCGTTACCGTATTCATCTATAAGTTGGGCCAGCAGACGGCGCTCTTTCTGCTCCATATGTTTTTCATCAATAAACTTCCAGCGCTTCTCATACATCTGGAAAGCTAGCTGTGCTGGAATTTTCTGATTGTGAAAATCCCACAGCACTTTATCCAGTTCCGGATAATTGCTACGTGTGATATCACCCATATAGTTACCTGCCTCTTCTTAATCTGTGGCTCATGCAGAGCCTTTTAAGGCAGCTGACGACATCGCCAGCTGTCTATTAAATCTACTGCGTCGAGACGTTTTTTGCAACGTGTAATAACCCTAAGAGCCTTTTGCAATAAGCAAAATAGCGCTTTTGCCAACCATTTTGAGCGCATAAAAAAAACCGCTCAACGCGGGCTAAATGAAAACAAGGGACACTATCTTTAGGTTTATCACACAACCAGCAGGGGTGTGAATGTGGGTATCTTACCGGCGTTCTATTAAGTGAACCTTAACCGTATAAAAAACCCGCGATAATCGCGGGCCAAGTGAAGCAAGGAAAACTCTCGTATGCACAACGCGCTTGTGTGCATGCTAAGACTATCCTCGATTTATTAAGGCAGGCTTAGGGCATGGATAGGGAATTGTTATGCCTGCCGCCACCGCCTTGGGTTTGCTTTAACCAAAGCGGATGCGCGAAAGGAAAGCAAAAAACACACAACGCGTGCGAACCGGCCTAACGCAGTGCGGCGCACGTCATTACACCGGCTTATCGCCCAACACGGTGGCGCGGTGCATCACGCGTCGTGCTGGGTAGTAATCGGCATTGGCGTAGTGCTGCGTCACGCGGTTATCCCAGATAGCGACATCGTTCTCTTGCCAGCGCCAGCGCACCTGGAACTCCGGCTTCACACTGTGCCAGAACAGAAAATTAAGCAGCGCCTCGCTCTCCTTGTCACTTATCCCCAACAGCCGCGTGGTGAAGCCTTCGTTCACAAACAAGGCTTTGCGCTCATTGATTGGATGGGTGCGCATCACCGGATGCGCTACCGGAGGATGCTTCGCCACCGCCGCCTGCCAGCGCTGATGCTCCACCTCGGTTTTACGGTATTTGAACTCCTGAAACGATTTTTTAAAATCGTGCTCGGCCTGTAGCCCGCTTAGCAACTGTTTAAAGGGATCTGACAGGGCCTCCCACGCCGCAATGCCGCTGGCCCACAGCGTATCGCCCCCGCTCGGTGGCAGCTGCTTGGCGGCCAGAATCGCCACGGCGGGCGGCGTGTCAATAAAGGTGACGTCGGTGTGCCAGTTGTCGTTGTCCGGCGGATTATCCTGATGGGTATCCAGCACGATAATCTCCTCCACGCCCTCGGCATGGGGATAAACCGGATGGATGTGTAAGTCGCCAAAGCGCACCGCCAGCGCCCGCTGCTGCGTGGGCGTGATGGCCTGATCCCGCAAAAACAGCACCTGATGGCGCAGCAGGCCGTGGTAAAGCTGCTCAAACTGCGCATCGCTCAGCGGACGGCTAAGGTCGAGGTTGCTGACCTGCGCGCCGATATGCGGGCCGAGCGCGGTAAAAGTAATGCGTTCGTTCATTGCTGTTCTCCACTCCAGGGCGTCAGACGGCGCTGCAGCGCGCGTAAACCCAGTTCTAAACACAAAGCGATAAAGGCGATCACCGCGATCCCTGCCAGCACCACGTCCGTGGCCAGGAACTCGCCAGCGGACTGCACCATGAAACCCAGCCCGCGCGTGGCGGCAATCAACTCCGCCGCCACCAGCGTTGACCAACCGACGCCAAGACCGATGCGCAGGCCGGTTAAAATCTCAGGCAGCGCTCCCGGCAGAATCACAAAGCGCAGCACCTGCATGCGCGTAGCCCCCAGCGCCTGCGCGGCGCGGACCCGCACCTGCTGCGCCTGTTTCACGCCTGCCAACGTAGAGAGCGTGACCGGCGCGAAAATCGCCAGCGCGATCAGCAGAATTTTGGCGGTTTCGCCGATGCCGAACCAAATCACCATCAGCGGCAAGTAGGCCAGCGGCGGAACAGGACGGTAGAGCTCAATCAGCGGATCGAGCAGGCCACGCACCACCGGGCTCAATCCCATGGCGATGCCCACCGGGATCCCCACCAGCGCAGCACAGAAAAAGGCCACCAGCATGCGCGTCAGGCTCGCCACCAGGTGCTGCCATAGCGTGGCGTCCATGAAGCCTTGCGGACTGGCTATCAGCAGCAGCTTGCGCAGCACCTGCTGCGGCGGCGGCAGAAAGAGCGGCGTAATCAGGCCCAGCGCCGTCACACCCCACCACAGCGTCAGCAGTAGCCCGACGCTCACCATGCTCAGTGAGAGTGAACGTGACAGCGGCCAGCGCAGGCTGCGGCGCGCAGAAACTTTATTTTCCAGCAGCGTGCTCATACCGCGTTCTCCCGCTGTGCGAACACCTGCTGCAGCACGTATTCACGTTGTTCGATAAACGCCGGATCGGATTTGATGCTGCGGCACGGCTCTCCCGCGGCAAAGCGCTGGCCGAAATCCAGCCGCAGTCGCTCAACGACGCGGCCCGGTCCCGGCGACAGCAGCACCAGCTCGCTGGCCAGAAACACCGCTTCTTCGATGTCATGCGTGATCAGCAGGATCTGTTTGCCGGTATCGCGCCACAGCGTAAGCAGCAGCGTTTGCATCTGCTCACGCGTGAAGGCGTCCAGCGCGCCAAAGGGTTCGTCTAGCAGCAGCAGCTGAGGCTCCGCAGCCAGCGCACGCGCTATGCCCACGCGCTGGCGCTGGCCGCCGGATAATTGCCAGATAAAGCGCGATTCAGCCCCTGCCAGTCCCACTTGCTCAAGCAGCCGCCGCGCAATGGCATCACGCTCGGACTTCCCCATACCGGCCAGCTGCAGGCCAAACGCCACGTTATCCAGCACCGTGCGCCACGGCAGCAGGCCTTCATGCTGAAACACCACGCCGCGCTCGGCGCCGGGCCCTTTTACCGCCTGCCCATTGAGCGCGATGGTGCCGGCGTCATACGGCAAAAAGCCGGCAATCAGGTTAAGGAGCGTGGTCTTGCCGCAGCCCGACGGTCCCAACACCACCATCAGCTCGCCATGATCGAGCTGCAGCGAAATGTCCTGAAGCACCGGTGCGCCGCCATAGCGGGCGTAGACATGCGAGAGGTTGAGCATATCGCCTCCGTTACTGCGTTAAGGGTTCAACAAAACGCGGCGTAGTGAAGCTGCTGTAATCACTTGCGGCGTCAGGGACTTTGCCCTGCTCTTTCAGAAAGTGCGCGGTATCCACAATGGCCTGATTAACCGGCTGGCCCAGCTGCGCCACTTGCTGTTGCGCGGTAAGGTAGGTATTGCCTTTTACCAGCGCCGGGACGTCGCTTACGGGCACGCCGCTGAGCCGCGCCAGTTTGCTCAGATTATCGGGCTGTTTGAGCCACGCCTCCGGATTGTCCAGATAGGCTTTTTGCGCCGCAATGGCGCTGCGGGCAAAGGCGGTAACAATATCCGGGTGCTGCTGGGCGAAGTCTTTGCGCACCACCCATACATCCAGCGTCGGCGCTCCCCACTGCGCCACCTGCGACGAATCCGTCAACACCCGCCCCTCTTTTTCCAGCGCGTTGACGGCCGGTGCCCAGACATAGGCGGCGTCAATGTCACCGCGCTGCCAGGCGGCCACGATCGCGGGCGGCTGGAGATTAACCAGCTGCACTTGGGTCGGTTTAATGCCCCAGTGCTTCAGAGCGGCTAACAAGCTGTAATGCGTGGTGGAAATAAACGGCACCGCGATGCGTTTACCAATCAAATCTTTGGGGTCGCGTACGCTTTTCTTGACCACCAGCGCTTCTGAGCTGCCGAGCTGCGACGCCAGCAAAAATGTCTCAATCGGCAGCTGCTGCGTGGCGGCCACCGCCAGCGGACTGGAGCCAATATTGCCGATTTGCACGTCGCCGGAAGCCAGCGCGCGCAGGACGCTGGCGCCGCTGTCGAATTTGCGCCAGTCAACGGTCGCACCGCTTTCCCGCGCGAATGTGTTATCGGCCTGCGCGACTTTGGCGGGCTCGGCTGACGTTTGATATGCCACCGTTACGTTCACGGCCTGCGCCTGAAAGGTCGCCAGGGCAAGCGCGACCGCCGTTATTGTTGTTCTGATTGCCATCATCATGTTCCCCAAGGTTAGGTGCTGAAGGCAGTGTCGCCAGCGGGGATAGTTTCACAAAGGAATTAAAAATTATCCCTTATGACAATGGGTTCTTAGATCAACTTTGAGTATCGGTATGCACCTGCTGCAAATGCAAAAACGACATTTTTAACTAAAAATGTCATACGCTCACATGCCGACTGTGTTATTGATAGAGGTTACTATTTTGTTTTCCTGTCATGGTCCTGACATCAATGTCGATTGAGAAAGTTGCACGCCTGGCTGGCGTCTCTAAAGCCACGGTTTCGCGGGTGTTAAATCAGCATCCTGGCGTGCGGCCCGACACCCGGGACAAAGTCCTTGCGGCGATAAATATCTGCGACTACCAGCCTAATCTGCTGGCGCGCCAGCTGCGTACCTCGCAAAGCCATATGCTGCTGGTGCTGATCTCTGACATCACCAACCCCTTCTGCTCGCGCGTGGTACAAGGCATTGAGGCGGAAGCCGAAGCGCAGGGCTATCACATCTTGCTCTGCAACTCGGCATCGCAGTTTCATCGCGAATCAGCTTATCTCTCACTGCTAACGGGAAAAGTGGTGGATGGCGTGATCACCATGGATGCGGCCACCTGTTTGCATGAGCTGCAGCCGTTGATTGGCGATGCGCCTTGGGTGCAGTGCGCTGAGTACGATCCGGCTATCGCGGCGTCCAGCGTATCCATCAACAATAAAGAAGCGGCTTATGAAACGGTGCGCTATTTGGCGGATAAAGGCTGTCGCCGTATTGCGCTGGTGAACTGCGATATGCGTTATCTCTATTCGCATCAGCGCGAAGCGGGCTACCGCGCCGCTCTGGAGGAGCTGGATCTGGCGTTTAACAATGTTGCCTATGCAGAAACGGTGTCGTGCGAAGCGGGCAGCCAGGCGCTGCAGACGCTGCTTGCGGGGAGCGAGCGACCGGATGCGGTGTTCGCGGTCTCTGATGTGCTGGCCGTAGGCGTCGTGCACGCGGCGCTGGAGGCTGGCCTGCGGGTACCGGAAGACCTTGCCGTGGTAGGGTTTGACGGGATTTCCTTTACCGGCAGCCTCAACCCGCCGTTAACAACCATCGAACAACCCATGAATCAGATGGGTGCCCGCAGCGTGCAGCTGCTGGTAAAGCGTATCCGCCAGCCGCACAGCGACGTGGTGCACGAGGTGTTACCGTGGAAGCGCATTGAGCGCGCCTCCAGCTGATCAAAACCAAATCAGCAGGACGCAGGCGGCGGTCAGCGCGCCCATAAACACGTTAAAGCCCCGCCAGGCGCGCGGGCTGTGCAGTAGCCGACCAATCAGCGAGCCAAAACCGATCCAGATCAGGCCGGACACCAGATTCACCAGCGCCATGCCCACGCTGATCGCCAGCACCGAGTGCAGATAGGCGGCGCCGCTCAGGCTAAAACTGGCCACCGCGCCCAGCGCCATCAGCCACGCTTTCGGGTTAATCAACTGCAGTAATCCGCCCTGCCAGAACGGCATTTGAGCAGCGTCGGGTCGCTGCGTATCCAGCGTCTCGTACTTGGCGGTCGTGATTTTCCACGCCAGCCACAGTAGATAAAGGCTTCCCGCAATTTTCAGCACCAGATGCAGCGACGGATAAAGCAGGATCAGACTGCCGACCCCGAACGCCACCATCAGCAGCATCACCTGCATACCGATCATGATCCCCAGCAGCAGCGGCAGCGTGCGCAGGAAACCAAAATTAGCACCCGAGGCGGTAAGTAACATATTATTGGGGCCCGGTGTGATGGCAGCGACCCATAAAAAGCCCAGCATTGAGAAAAACAGACTCAGTTCCATGAATATTCGGGTGCTCCTCACCCCAAAACGCAGACAACCTATCGAAGCTATCAGCGAGTTATGCATCAGACAAGCCTTTACCCCAGCTATTTTGCCCCTCCGGACGGTGAGCACTTCACGCCCCTGCGCGGGTTTACCAACGCGCATCTGCAAACGCTGCTGCCTCGCTTGCTGCGCCGCCGCGTCACGCTGCGTCCGCACTGGCAGCGCTTAGAATTACCGGACGGCGATTTTATCGACCTGGCGTGGAGCGAAGATCCGGCGCAGGCACGGCATAAACCGCGCATGGTCATGTTCCACGGATTAGAAGGACACTTTCGCAGCCCTTATGCGCACGGCCTGATGCAGGCTTGCCAGGCGCGCGGCTGGCTGGGGGTGGTGATGCATTTTCGCGGCTGTGGGGGCGAGCCCAATCGCCTGCAGCGCATCTACCACTCTGGTGAAACCGAAGACGCGACCTATTTTTTGCACTGGCTGCAGCGCGAATGGGGTCGCGTGCCGACCGCCGCGGTTGGCGTTTCGCTTGGCGGCAATATGCTCGCCTGCCTGCTGGGTTTGCAGGGCAACGACGCGCCGCTGGACGCCGCGGTCGCCATCTCTGCGCCGCTGGCGCTCGAACCGTGCAGTCAGAAGCTGGAAGTGGGATTCTCCCGCTTTTATCAGCATTACCTGCTGAGCCAGCTGAAAAAGAACGCCACGCGCAAACTGCGCGCCTGGCCCGGCACGCTGCCGGTGGATCTGCGTCAGCTGCGCACCTTTCGTCGACTGCGCGAGTTTGACGATGCGATTACGGCGCGCGCGCATGGCTTTATTGACGCTGGCGACTATTATCAACGTGCCAGCGCTCTGCCGCTGTTAACCGGCGTGCGCAAACCGCTATTGATTATCCATGCCAAAGACGATCCCTTCATGACCGATGCGGTGATCCCCCTGCCCGCGCAGTTGGCACCGGCGATTCAGTATCAGCTTACCCAGCACGGCGGCCACGTTGGCTTCGTGGGGGGCTCGCTGCTCAAGCCGAAAATGTGGCTGGAGCAGCGCGTACCGGATTGGCTCTCAACCTATTTGGACGGTTAACCATGATTATTCCCTGGCAAGAGCTTGACGTAACGACCCTTGAGAATTTGATCGAGAGTTTCGTGCTGCGCGAAGGCACCGATTATGGCGAACAGGAACGCAGCCTGGCGCAGAAAGTGGCCGACGTACGCCGCCAGCTCGAACAGGGCGAGGTGGTGCTGGTGTGGTCAGAACTGCACGAATCCGTGAACATTATGCCGAGGCGTGAATTTCGCGGCTAATGCGCCGCGCCGCAATTCGTGTTAACAATGCTCATCGTCGGATTTCACAGGGAGCGCTGTTATGTCAGCCAGGCATCCAGTTATCGCCGTCACCGGTTCCAGCGGTGCCGGAACCACCACCACCAGCCTCGCGTTCCGCAAAATATTCCAGCAGTTTGATCTGCACGCCGCAGAGGTGGAAGGTGACAGCTTTCACCGCTACACGCGGCCCGAGATGGACATGGCGATCCGCAAAGCGCGCGATCTCGGACGCCATATCAGCTATTTTGGCCCCGAGGCCAACGACTTCGGCCTGCTCGAGCACACCTTCAAGCACTACGGTGAAACCGGGCTGGGCCAGTCTCGTAAATACCTGCATACCTACGACGAAGCGGTGCCGTGGAATCAGGTGCCAGGCACCTTTACGCCCTGGCAGCCGCTGCCGGAAAACACCGACGTGCTGTTTTACGAAGGGCTGCACGGCGGCGTCGTGACGCAGCAGCATAACGTCGCCGAGCATGTGGACCTGCTGGTAGGCGTGGTGCCGATTGTTAACCTTGAGTGGATTCAAAAACTGGTGCGCGACACCAGCGAGCGCGGCCATTCACGTGAAGCGGTGATGGATTCCGTGGTGCGCTCAATGGAAGATTACATTAACTTCATCACGCCGCAGTTTTCACGCACACACATCAACTTCCAGCGTGTGCCAACGGTGGACACCTCCAATCCGTTTGCCGCACGCGAGATTCCTTCGCTGGATGAAAGCTTCGTGGTGATCCATTTTCGCGGGCTGGAAGGCATCGCGTTCCCTTATTTGCTGGCGATGATACAGGGTTCTTTTATTTCGCACATGAACACGCTGGTGGTACCGGGCGGCAAGATGGGGCTGGCAATGGAGCTGATCATGACGCCGCTGGTGCAGCGCCTGATAGAAGGAAAACGCATCGAATAGTGCGGCCGCTGGGCGGCCACACGCGTTACAGCGCGATCACTTCATAGCTGTGGGTGATTTCCACGCCCTTGCCCAGCATAATCGCCACTGAACAATACTTCTCGGCGGATAAGTCCACGGCGCGCGCCACGGCTTTATCGCTCAGCGCTTTGCCGGTGACGACAAAATGCAGATTGATATGGGTAAAAATACGCGGCGCTTCTTCGCGGCGCTCGGAGGTCAGCTTGACTTCACAGTCCGCGACCTCATTGCGGCCTTTTTGCAGAATGGACACCACATCAATGGCGCTGCAGCCGCCCGCGGCCATCAGCACCATTTCCATTGGGCTTGGCGCTTTGTCGCCGGAGTTGCCGTCCATCAAAATTTGATGGCCCGATGAGGATTCTCCGAGAAAGGTAAGCCCCTCGACCCATTTAACGCGTGCCTGCATATTTTTTTGTCTCCTGATGCGCCTGGTTTGCCGCCAGATTACGCTGTCACCCGCGAAACAGCAATCCAGACGCTTCGCGACTTGCTGAAGCGAGACAACAGGAGACAGTCCGTAAAAGCTGTGCTACAAACAGTGCTGAAAATATTTTCGTCGCAGCAGACGAAGGCGGGAAGAATCAAAAGCGTAGCTTAAGAATCACCCGAAAAATAGTTCCCTACTGGAAACGCTTTACGTTTACCCCGCCTAACAGGGAAAACTGCCCCTGTGTTTCGGGCACGATTACAACAGAGGATAATAGCGAATGGTTCTCGGCAAACCGCAAACAGACCCTACACTCGAATGGTTCCTGTCCCATTGCCATATTCACAAATATCCATCCAAAAGCACGCTCATCCACCAGGGTGAGAAAGCGGAAACGCTGTACTACATCGTTAAAGGTTCCGTCGCGGTTCTGATTAAAGATGAAGAAGGCAAAGAGATGATTCTCTCCTACCTCAATCAGGGAGATTTCATCGGCGAGCTGGGCCTGTTCGAAGAAGGCCAAGAGCGTAGCGCTTGGGTACGTGCTAAAACTGCCTGCGAAGTGGCTGAAATTTCCTACAAAAAATTCCGTCAGCTGATTCAGGTAAATCCGGATATTTTAATGCGTCTGTCATCGCAGATGGCGCGTCGCCTGCAAGTCACGTCCGAAAAAGTCGGTAATCTCGCCTTCCTCGACGTCACCGGTCGCATCGCGCAAACGCTGCTGAATCTGGCTAAACAGCCCGATGCAATGACCCACCCGGACGGCATGCAGATCAAAATCACCCGTCAGGAGATTGGTCAAATCGTGGGCTGCTCCCGTGAGACCGTGGGCCGAATTTTGAAGATGCTGGAAGATCAAAATCTCATTTCCGCACACGGCAAAACCATCGTCGTCTACGGCACCCGCTAAGTCGTTTCACCCCGGCGTGATGGCAACATCACGCCGTCTTTATTGATGATGCTCTGATGTGGCGCCGAATCATCTACCATCCTGAAGTCAACTATGCCCTGCGGCAAACGCTGGTGCTCTGCTTACCCGTGGCGCTCGGCTGGCTGTTTGGCGATCTGCAAAAGGGGCTGCTGTTTTCGCTGGTGCCGGCTTGCTGCAATATCGCCGGCCTGGATACGCCCCACAAACGCTTCTTCAAACGCCTGATCGTGGGCGGTACGCTGTTTGCCACCGGCAGTTTCCTTGTGCAGTTGCTCACCGCCTGGGCTATCCCGCTGCCGCTGGTGCTGCTAGTGCTGCCTTTGCTGGTCGGTGTCACCGGTGAAATCAGTCCGCTACACGGTCGTCTGCTGCCCGGCACGCTGATTGCCGCAATCTTTACCCTCAGCTTGATTGGCCGTATGCCGCTCTGGGTGCCACCGCTGCTCTACATCGGCGGTACGCTGTGGTACGGCGCGTTTAACGGCTTCTGGTTCTGGCTGTGGAAAGAGCAGCCGATGCGTGAAACGCTCAGTTTGCTCTACCGGGAGCTGGCTGACTATTGCGACGCCAAATACAGCCTGCTCACCCAACTGACCGATCCGGAAACCGCGCTGCCGCCGCTGCTGGCGCGTCAGCAGAAAGCCGTGGATTTGATTAACACCTGCTATCAGCAGATGCATATGCTGTCTGCTAATCGCGATAACAGCCATAAGCACCTCACGCGCGCTTTTCAGGTGGCGCTGGATTTGCAGGAGCACATCGCGGTCAGCCTGCATCAGCCCGAGGAAGTGCAAAAGCTGGTGGAGCAGAGTCACGCCGAGGCGGTGATCCGCTGGAATGCCAATATCATCTCTGCACGCCTGCGGCGGTTGGCCGACGCCATTTTGTATCATCAGATCCCACCGCGCTTTGAGATGGAGAAGCCGCTGGGCGCGCTGGAGAAGATTGCCCGCCAGCATCCCGACAATCCGGTGGGGCACTTCTGCTTTTATCACTTTAGCCGTATTGCGCGCGTTTTACGCACGCAGCGGCCGCTTTATACGCGCGATCTGATGGCCGATCGGCAGCGTCGTCTGCCGCTGCTCGCCGCGCTGCGCAGCTATTTATCGTGGCGTTCGGCAGCCCTGCGCACCGCGGCCCGCTTTGCGGTGATGCTGATGTTTGGCAGCGCCCTGGCGCTGTTTTTTAACCTTCCCAAACCGTACTGGATTCTGATGACCATCTTGTTTGTCAGCCAAAACGGCTATAGCGCGACGCGCGTTCGCATTCAGCACCGCGCGCTGGGCACCTTTGCGGGCTTGCTGATCGCGGCGGCCTCGCTGCGCTTTGCCGTGCCGGAATCGATCGCACTGCTGTTTATGCTGGTGATTACCCTGACCAGCTATCTGGTCACGCGTAAATATTACGGCTGGTCGATGATTGGCTTTACCGTCACGGCGGTGTATTCGTTGCAGCTGCTGGCGCTTAACGGCGCGGAATTTCTGCTGCCGCGCATGCTGGACACATTGATGGGCTGTTTAATTGCGTTCGGTGGCATGATCTGGCTCTGGCCGCAGTGGCAGAGTGGCTTGCTGCGCAGCAATGCGCATGACGCCCTGGAAACGTATCAGGACGCGCTGCGCCTGTTACTCGGTTCCGAGCAGTCACCGGAAAAACTGGCGTACCAGCGCGTGCGGGTGAATCAGGCGCATAATGCGCTGTTCAACTCACTCAATCAGGCATCCAGTGAACCGGGGTTTAACACGCAATACCTGAAAGATATGCGCATGTGGGTGACGCACAGCCAGTTCATTGTGGAGCACATCAATGCGATGACGATTCTGGCGCGTGAACATACCATGCTGACGCCCGCGCTGGCGGAGCGCTATCTACAATCCTGTGAAATTGCGCTGCAGCGCTGCCAACAGCGACTGATGTACGATGGACCGGGGAGCGACAGCAATATTCTGGAGGCACCGGAGAATTTTAACGAAGGGCCAGTGACCATTGTGGAACAGCACGTGAAGCGCATCTTGCAGCATCTAAATGTGATGCATACCCTTTCATCGTTGGCGTGGAGCCAGCGACCGCATCACGGCCGCTGGCTCAGCGCGCTCAAACCCAAAAGCTGATCACGCTGCCAGAACCTGCTCAATCGCGCGGGCAAGGCGTGCCATGCCCTCTTCAATATCGGTTGGTTCAATCACCAGCGAGGGCGCAAAGCGCATCACGTCGGCACCGGCCGTCAGAATCATCACGCCCTGCTGCGCCGCCGCGTGCAGAATATCGCGCGCTTTGCTGGCGTGCTGCGGTTTGAGCACCGCACCAATCAACAGCCCTTTGCCGCGCACTTCGCTGAAAATATCGTACTGCTTGCCGATCGCGCTCAGCGCCGCAACAAACTGCTGATGACGCTCGGCGACGCCGTTCAATACCTCGGGCGTATTGATGATATCTACCGCCGTTTCAGCGATCGCGCAGGCCAGCGGATTACCGCCGTAGGTGCTGCCGTGCGCGCCCGGCGCCATCACCGCAGCAATCTCGTGCGTGGTCAGCATGGCGCTCACCGGGAAGCCGCCGCCCAATGCTTTGGCCGTGGTCAAAATATCGGGGGTGATGCCGTAATGTTCGTAGGCAAACAGCTTGCCGCTGCGGCCCATACCGCTCTGCACTTCATCCAGCACCAGCAGCGCCTGATGCTCATCGCACAGCGCACGCAGCCCCTGCATAAATTCCGGCGTGGCGGGCATGACGCCGCCTTCACCCTGAATCGGCTCCACCACAATGGCGCAGGTGTGATCGTCGATGACCGCTTTTACCGCCGCCAAATCGTTAAACGGCACGTGGACGATATCCGCCGGTTTCGGCCCAAAGCCATCTGAATATTTCGGTTGACCGCCAACGGACACGGTAAACAGCGTGCGACCGTGGAAGCCATGGTGGAACGCGATAATCTTACTTTTGAAGGGGCTGTGCTTTTTGCAGGCGTAATAACGCGCCAGTTTGAAGGCGGTTTCGTTGGCTTCAGAGCCAGAATTGGCGAAGAACACCCGCTCGGCAAAGGTGGCCGCAATCAGCTTGGTGGCCAGGCGCAGCGCAGGTTCATTGGTGAAGACGTTACTGGTGTGCCAGAGCGTTTCGCCCTGGCTTTTTAGCGTTTCCACCAGCGCAGGATGACAATGGCCCAGAGCAGTGACGGCGATGCCGCCTGAGAAGTCGATATACTCTTTGCCCTGCTGATCCCAGACTCGGCTGCCTTTGCCTTTAACCGGCACAAACTGCGCTGGTGCATAAACAGGCAAAATGACGTTATCGAACGTTTCTCTGTTTACCGCTATTTTTTCCGCTGCCATTGAGCACCTCATGAGGTTATTCGTTAATCACCAATGAAATAATAGTCATGGAATATGCATAAAAAATCACGCAATGGCAAACATAACTTATGTCCGTAAGAAATTCGCCAGCAGCTGATGTCCCTGCTCGCTCAGAATGCTCTCGGGATGAAATTGCACCCCTTCCAGCGGCAGCGTGCGGTGACGAAAGCCCATGATTTCATCCGGTTCGCCGTCGCGCAGGCTCCAGGCCGTGACCATAAACTCCGCGGACAGTGAGGCGCGCTCCACCACCAGCGAGTGGTAGCGTGTCACGGTAAGTGGTTGATTGAGATTGCGAAACACGCCCTGACCGGTGTGCTGAATTATCGAGGTTTTGCCGTGCATCACCTCGCGGGCGCGGACCACCCGCGCGCCATAGGCCTGCGCAATGGCTTGATGGCCAAGACACACGCCGAGAATGGGCACGCGTCCGGCAAAATGGCCGATGGCCTCCAGCGAGATACCGGATTGATCGGGCGTACAGGGCCCGGGGGAAATGACCAAGTGGGAAAGCGGCAGCGATGCCATCGCGTCGAGCGTGATGGCATCGTTGCGCACCACCTGCACCTCTGCGCCCAGTTCGCAGAAATACTGGTAGAGATTCCAGGTAAAGGAGTCGTAGTTATCAATCAGCAGCAGCATAAAGCCCTCGGGTCAGTAAAACCGCCGCTATTCTACGCATTTTACCGCGCGGGACTTACCACTTTTGCCAACTGCGCGTGCAGGCTATCCAGGTTGCCGTCGCTCTCGAGCGCGGCAATCAGCGCACTGTTCCAGCCGTCGCTTTCCAACACCGACCACTCCAGCAGATAGCCGGCATGCAGCGCCAGCTGCTCAAAGAAAATACGCTGGGCGCGCCCGTTTCCCGCGCGGAAGGGGTGCAGTACGTGCATCTCAACCACATAGTGTGCCAGGCGCGTCACGAACGCGTCTTGCGGCAGCTCGCTCAGCCAGTTTTCATTTTCCAGCTCGTCCATCAGCGCATTGCCCTGCGTTTCGATGTATTCGCAGTGGCAGCAAGGGGTTTCATGGTGCCACATATCGATCGTGCGCAGCTCACCCGCCCAACTGTAGAGATCCTGGAACAGGGTGAAATGGATATGGCGCAGCCACGGCATGCCGAGGGTGCGCGGTCCCAGTTCGAGCGTCGCCAGGCGCGCAGCGCTGAATGCCAGCTCCGCTTTGCGCAGCTGCGCCTCATCGTGAATATCCAAGCGGTTTTTTAACACCGGATCGTTCTGCCACAGATAGGGATCGCGGACTGCCAGGCTGTTATCCGCCATACTGCCTCCTTAACGAGGCCAGACGTGCGTCGGCATCGTCGAGCGGAATATCGCTGAGCGTGTAACCGGCGAGACGGCAGCTGGCTTGATAACTGGCCAGGCGACGCTGTTGCCACAGGGTGTTTTTTTGTTTGTCGGTCAGTTTGCTGGTCATAGGACCTCCGGCAGGCAGTGTGCCCTAAGTATAAGAGCAAATTTCTGCTTTGCCGGAGCGAGCCAGCCGCGCCATCGGTTAATGACGCGCCAGGCGTTTACGGCAGGACTTTTGCGGAGAGAATAACCACGGGTTTAGACGGAACGTTTTGGTAAGGGCCTACGTCTTTGGTTGGCACCTGGGCGATCTTATCGACCACGTCCATGCCTTTTACCACTTTGCCAAACACCGCATAGCCGAAATCGCGCTGACCGTGGTCGAGGAACGCGTTATCCGCCACATTCAGGAAGAACTGGCTGGTGGCGCTGTCTTTCTCGGCGGTACGCGCCATCGAAATGGTGCCGCGCAGATTGCGCAGGCCGTTATCCGCTTCGTTTTTGATCGGCGCGACGGTCTGCTTCTGCTTCATGTCAGCGGTAAAGCCGCCGCCCTGAATCATAAAGCCGGGGATCACGCGATGGAAAATGGTGTTGTTATAAAAACCGTTGTTTACGTAGTCGACAAAGTTTTTTACTGAGATCGGGGCTTTTTGATTATTCAGTTCAAGTTCGATATTGCCCGCAGAAGTGGTGAGCAGCACATGGGCATCCCCTTTTGCTGCCAGCGCGGAAGCGGATACCGAAGAAAGGGCTAACAGGGCCACGGCCGCTGTCAAAGTACGTTTAAACATGAAAGGTTCCTTACCAGAGTGAGCTCGCTCAAAACGAGAATGATTGTAAAGAGCATGTAATTCAAGAGCCAGCGTTTTACCTATTTTTACGTGGATGTATCCGAGTTTGTCTATTTGTCGCGACGCAAACATTTGCGTGACGAAAATCACACTATTAATGAAATAATTCGTGCTCATTTCACTCGTTGTTTATTAAGATCACAGTTGGATTTACAATTCATGACACTTTTTGCCGCCTCGGCGCACCACAGGTTCAGAACATGACAAACCGTAATCGCATTGGCCTTACCTGGATTAGCTTTTTCTCCTATGCGCTCACTGGCGCACTGGTGATCGTGACCGGTATGGTCCTGGATAATATTGCCCAATATTTCCAGATGCCCATTTCAGAAATGAGCAATACTTTCACCTTCCTCAATGCCGGTATTCTGGTCGCCGTGTTTCTGAATGCCTGGCTGATGGTGATTGTGCCGCTCAAGCGCCAATTGATCTTCGGCTTTGTGCTGATGATCCTCGCCGTTGCAGGCTTGATGACCAGCCATAATCTCAGCGTCTTTTCGCTGTGTATGTTCGTGCTGGGCGTGGTCAGCGGCATCACCATGTCCATCGGGACCTTCCTGATCACGCACCTGTACGATGGACGTCAGCGCGGATCGCGCCTGCTGTTCACCGACTCGTTCTTTAGCATGGCGGGCACCATTTTTCCCATCATCGCGGGCATTCTGCTGGCGCGCGCACTGCCGTGGTACTGGGTGTATGCCTGCATCGGTGTGATTTATGTGGCGATCTTTATTCTGACGCTGATGGTGGAGTTCCCACAGCTGAAAAACGAACCCGCGGTGCAGGGCGCACAGCGCGAGAAATGGGGTGTTGGCGTGCTGTTTCTGTCGATTGCAGCACTGTGCTACATTCTTGGCCAGCTGGGCTTTATCTCTTGGGTGCCAGAGTACGCGACCAAATCTATGGGCATGGATATCGCCTCTGCGGGTCAGCTGGTCGGTAACTTCTGGACGGCGTATATGGTCGGCATGTGGGCCTTCAGCTTCCTGCTGCGCTTCTTCGATCTGCAACGCATTTTGATGGTGCTGGCCGCGCTCGCGACCGGGCTGATGTACTGGTTTGTGACCACTGAAAACGCCGGAATGCTGCACTGGATCATCATGGCACTTGGCTTCTTCTCCAGCGCCATTTACACCACCATTATCACGCTGGGATCGATGCAAACGCGCGTCTCCTCGCCCAAGCTGGTGAACTTTATTCTGACCTGCGGCACCGTGGGCACCATGCTGACGTTCGTGGTTACCGGCCCGATTGTGGCCAAAGGCGGCGCACACGCGGCACTCTCAACCGCCAACGGTTTGTATGCGGTGGTATTCGTGATGTGCGTGCTGCTGGGGTTTGTGACTCGGCACCGTCAGTACAGCCACGGCGCTTCGCATTAATCGCGTTACTGTCGGGGCGGCCAAGGTCGCCCCGGCTTATTACATCAGCGCGTAAAGGTCACGGCTTCCGTGTCATCCAGATAAATTTCACTCCGCGCGGGCTCGGTCGCGGCAATCAGTGCGCCTTTGCGCACCGAATAGCGCACCGGTACCTGGCGCCTGACCGCATCAAAGCCGCTCTCCGCAGGCAAAATCACCAAGCTGGCATCATCCCCTTCCTTCAGGCCATAGTTTGCCAGCTGCAGCGTTTTCGCGCTGTTTTCGGCGATTAACCGCAGGCCATCATCGATTTGCTCATAGCCCATGAGCTGGCAGACGTGCAGCCCCATATGCAGCACCTGAAGCATGCTCGCCGTCCCAAGGGGATACCAAGGATCAAAGACATCATCGTGCCCAAAGCAGACATTGATATCCGCCTCCAGCAGCTCTTTCACACGCGTAATGCCGCGCCGTTTCGGATAGCTATCAAAGCGCCCTTGCAGATGGATATTCACCAGCGGATTAGCCACGAAGTTGATTTTTGACAGCTTCAACAGCCGGAACAGCCGTGAGGTATAGGCGTTATTGTACGAGTGCATCGCGGTGGTATGGCTGGCGGTAACGCGTTCGCCATTGCCATCGCGGTGCGCCAGCGCCGCCACGGTCTCTACAAAACGCGACTGCTCGTCATCAATTTCATCACAGTGCACATCCACCAGCCGGTCGTAACGATTAGCCAGCGCAAAAGCTTTGTGCAGCGATTCCACGCCATATTCGCGGGTGAATTCATAATGCGGGATAGCGCCCACAACATCCGCGCCCATGCGCAGCGACTCTTCCAACAGCGCTTCGCCGTTGGGGTAAGAGAGAATCCCCTCTTGAGGAAAAGCCACGATCTGGATCGCGATCCACGGCGCCATCTCGGCTTTTACCTCCAGCATCGCTTTCAACGCCGTGAGCGTCGGGTCGGAAACGTCTACGTGAGTCCGCACGTGCTGGATGCCGTTGGCGATTTGCCATTTTAGCGTTTGCCGCGCGCGCTGCTTCACGTCCTCGTGGCTGAGTAGCGCCTTGCGCTCGGCCCAGCGCTCAATGCCTTCAAACAGCGTGCCGGATTGATTCCACGCAGGCTCTCCGGCGGTTTGCGTGGTGTCGAGATGAATATGCGGCTCAATAAAGGGGGCATGCGCCAAGCCGCCTTCCGCGTCCAGCACGTTGTCTTGCGGGAGATTTTGCGCGGGTTGCGGATGAAGAGCGGCAATCTTGCCCTGTGCGATCGCCATCTGCCAGAGCCCCTGCTGACCCGCCAAACGCAGGTTAGTGATCCATTCAAGTGCGCGGTTTGCCATGCTTGCCTCCTGTTAAGCTGTTTCTCGCTAAACTAGCACGGAAATCGGGCGGCAGGCGTCATAGGTTTTTTGCCTGCCGTCGCGGCAGCACACAGAAAATAAGTAAGAAAGACGGCATATCGCGCCAGTTTGGTCGTTTTAGTAGAACAACGGGGAGAGGTCAGGACGCCGTTATGCTGTACATGTCTGCGCTTTCCCGCCAAACTGGCTCTGTTCACTGATTATCAAGGAGTTTTTATGCGCATTATTCCCCTGGTCGGCGCGCTGCTGATACCGCTGAGCGCGACGGTCACGGCTGCCCCGGTGACGTGGTCAAGCGTGCAAGGCGAATGGCAAGTTGTGGGCGTCAAACCCAAACCGCAGAGTGGGCAAATTTACATCAAAAACGATCCGCAGTTCATGGGCGCGCGCGTGGCCTTCAAACCCAATGCCATTGTCTGGACGCGCGGCACCGCCGAGCGCAGCATTACGCCTGCCCAAGACAACTGCAAAGGCAAACCGCGCTTAAGCGCGGCCAACGGGGCGCAGCAGGACAAGGATTTCAACTTCCGCTATGGCTTTAATGTGACCTGTGATAATCAGCCTTGGGGACCCGCGCCCGGCGCGGTACTGAGCGTACTGGCTGACGGCAATGCGCGGCTGTTTTGGGACGGCGCCCAGCTGTCGTTGCGTCGGGTGAAATAAAAACGGCGAGCACCGCGCTCGCCGTTTCGCTAGTGCAGTTTAACGCTTAGGGATGCGGCACAAAGCCAACGGCTTCATACACTTTCTTCAGCGTCTCCTGCGCCTGCGCACGGGCTTTTGCCGCGCCGTCACGCATAATTTGGTTCAGCAGCGCTTCATCATTGCGGAAGTGATGATAGCGCGCCTGCAGATCCGTCAGCATGCCAGACACCGCGTCGGCGACCGCGCCCTTCAGGTGGCCATACATTTTGCCTTCAAATTCCTGCTCCAGCGCCGAGACCGGTTTGCCGGTCACGCCAGACAGGATATCCAACAGGTTAGAAACGCCAGCCTTTTCTTTGATGTCATAGCGCACCACCGGCGGCTCCTCGGAATCGGTAACCGCGCGTTTGATCTTCTTGACCACCGATTTGGGATCTTCCAGCAGACCAATCACGTTGTTGCGGTTTTCATCCGACTTTGACATTTTTTTCGTCGGCTCAAGCAGCGACATCACGCGCGCGCCTGACTTCGGAATAAACGGCTCAGGAATACGGAATACGTCGCCGTAAAGCGCATTGAAGCGGCTGGCGATATCGCGACTCAGCTCAAGATGCTGTTTTTGATCTTCGCCTACTGGCACCTGATTGGTTTGATACAGCAGAATGTCGGCCGCCATCAGCACCGGATAGTCGAACAGCCCGGCGTTGATGTTCTCTTCGTAACGCGACGATTTATCCTTGAACTGCGTCATGCGGCTCAGCTCGCCGAAATAGGCGTAACAGTTCAGGATCCAGCTCAGTTGCGTATGCTCCGGCACGTGCGACTGAACAAAAATAGTGCTTTTCGCCGGATCGATGCCGCAGGCGAGGTAGAGCGCCAGCGTGTCCAGCGTCGCTTTGCGCAAGGCTGCCGGGTCCTGACGCACGGTAATCGCGTGAAGATCCACGATGCAGTATATGCAGTGGAAATCATCCTGCATCTGCACCCACTGGCGGAGCGCTCCCATGTAGTTACCAATGGTCAATTCACCGGAAGGCTGGGCGCCGCTGAAAACGATGGGTTTCATGTTATGTCCTGATAATTACAGCCCGAGCGCGGGCAGAAGTTCGCTAAAAGTATCCAGAGTGAGATCAGGCTGGCTGGTGCTGATAGGCTCACCGTAGTTGTAGCCAAAGGTCATGCCGACATTCGGTACGCCTGCAGCTTGCGCCGCGAGAATATCATTGCGCGAATCGCCAACAAACAGCAGCTGCTTTGGCAACACGCTAAAATGGCCAAGAACCAGAAAAATCCCGGCTGGATGTGGCTTTTTCTCCGCCACATCGTCCCCGCCAACAATCAATGAAAAAGCGTCGGCAATCCCGAGCGCCTTAAGCAGCGGCGCCACAAACGGCGTGGGTTTATTGGTCACAAGGGCCAGCGGCAGACCGTGGGCCTGCAGTGCAGTCAACGTCTCCTTGACCTCGGGAAACAACGTGCTGCCCGTGTCCACCGTCACAGCGTAATGCTTATCGAATAGCACGCGCGCTTCACGCAGCTCCTCCGCGTGAGGCTCCCGGCCCAACGCCCACGTCAACGCGCGCGCCATCATCACGTCGGCACCGTTGCCAATCCAGGTGGCGGCAAGCGCCAGTCCCGGCGGCGGCAGCTGCATGTCGCCCAGCGCCCGATCGATTGCGTCGGCCAGCCCCGGTGCGCTATGCACCAGGGTGCCATCGAGATCAAACGCCAGCGCGCGGATATCAGTGAAATGAGCCATTCACTTTCTCCAGTTCGCTGCGCATTTCGTCGATCACTTTTTTGTAGTCTGGATGACCAAATATGGCTGAACCGGCGACGAACATGTCGGCACCCGCTGCGGCAATCTGACCGATATTGTCGATTTTCACGCCGCCGTCCACTTCAAGACGGATGTTATAGCCGCTTTGATCGATCAGGCGACGCGCCTGACGCAGCTTGTCCAGCGTACCGGGAATAAAGGATTGCCCGCCGAAGCCGGGGTTCACGGACATCAGCAAAATAATATCCAGCTTGTCCATCACGTAATCGAGGTAGCTCAGCGGCGTAGCAGGGTTGAACACCAAACCGGCTTTACAACCGTGCTCTTTGATCAGCTGCAGCGTGCGATCGACGTGATCGCTGGCTTCGGGATGAAAAGTGATATAGGTAGCGCCCGCTTTGGCAAATTCGGGGATGAGCGCATCAACCGGTTTGACCATGAGATGGACGTCAATCGGTGCGGTAATGCCGTAATCGCGCAGCGCTTTCAGTACCATTGGCCCCATTGTCAGATTGGGCACATAGTGGTTGTCCATCACGTCGAAATGAACCACATCACCCCCTGCCGCCAACGCTTTTGCCGTATCTTCACCCAAACGCGCGAAGTCAGCGGCCAGGATTGATGGGGCCAGTAAAAATTGTTTCATCCGATTCTCCCAATTTTGTGCGCCAGCCGGAGCTGACGTAATGCGTTGGTCGCGGACGAAACAGGCTAGCGGAAAAGCGCCAGCAGTTCGTCTACGTGCGTGCGACCGCTTATGCTTCGGCTGATGGAACGCCGGGCTTTCACTACGTGTAAATCCGCCTTCTGATACCATTCACGCGTTAACAGCGTGTCGTGGTTAGAAATGAGCACCGGTATCCGGTTTTCCTGCGCCAGCTTGCCGGCCAGCTCGGCCAGATGCTCCTGCTCACGCAGGCTAAAGCTGTTGGTATGGTATGCGGTAAAGTTCGCCGTGGCGGACAGTGGCGCGTAAGGGGGATCGCAATACACCACCGAGCCCGCGCGCGCGCTGTTCAGAGTAACATCGTAGGATTCACAGACAAAGGTCGCTTTTTGCGCCCGTTCGGCGAACCACAACAGCTCGGCTTCAGGGAAATAGGGTTTGCGATAGCGCCCAAACGGCACATTAAACTCGCCGCGCAAGTTATAGCGGCACAGACCGTTGTAGCCGTGGCGGTTGAGATAAAGGAACAATATCGCGCGCTGATAGATATCCTGACTGGCGTTAAACGCCACGCGGTTCGCGTAGTAGGTCTCTGCCGTATTGCCGCTGGCGTTAAACAGCGCGCGCGCATCGTTGATAAAGTCAGCGGTGCGGGTTTTAACGATGTTATAGAGATTAATGAGATCGCCGTTAATGTCCGCAAGATGGTAGCGGTCATAGTCGGTGTTGAGAAATACGGAGCCGGCGCCGACAAAGGGTTCAACTAAACAATCACCCTGCGGCAAATGACGACGAATATCGTCAAGCAGCGGGTATTTCCCTCCGGCCCATTTCAGGAAAGCGCGATTTTTCTTCATGCTGTCGTGGTTAATACATCTTAATTATTGGCTGTGGTGGAACCGACAGCAGCTCTGCGCTTAAAACAGGGCCGCGTAAGCGCGACCCCACATCACTTACTGACTCTCTTTCTTAACCTGACTCAGCGGTTTCACCCACGGATTCGCGGCGCGCACCTCTGCTGGCAGCGCGGCGGCGGCGTGTTTCGCATCGGCAGGCGTTGCGTAGGCGCCACTCACCAGCACATACCACGGCTGGCCGTTACGCGTGGTTTTATACACGTGGTAATTGCTCAGGTTTTGCTTGCGTGCCCACGCGTTCAGGCTGGCTTCTTTCGAAGCACCGCTCAGCTGCAGCGTA
Source organism: uncultured Pantoea sp. (assembly GCA_913778495.1). Lineage (GTDB taxonomy): Bacteria > Pseudomonadota > Gammaproteobacteria > Enterobacterales > Enterobacteriaceae > Pantoea. The sequence continues at coordinate 39,262 of CAJYVD010000038.1, read as the reverse complement.
TAGTTGCCGCCGGAAGGCAGCGACGTGCTGGCCGCACTGCTGGTACTGGCTGGCGCGTGATGCGCAGCGGGCGCGCGTGACGCATTATCTTTCGCGACCGGCGCCGATTTCACTGGCGCGGTAGCTTTGTGCGCGCTGCTGCTGTGCGCCTCACGCGGTGCGCTGTAGCGCACAGGCGTTTCTGCACGGGTGGCCGGTGGCGCGATGGCTTTCGCGTTCCCGCTTACCGTCGCAGGCGCGGTCGGCAATGAGCTGCCGCCCTGGGCACCTTGCGCCGCGTTATCCACTTGACCTTGCTGATTGTTCAGCGCGCTATTCAGATCCCCCGGCAGCGTGACGCGCTGCTGGTTCGCTGGCGCATCAACGGGCGCGGCCTGCGTAGGCGTAGAGGAGACTGACGGCATGGAAATCGCTTCACCGCTCGTTGGCGCCTGCGTTGCCGCATTGGTTGGCGGCACGCTGGCTTGCGGTGTATTGGCTTCCGCCGACGGTGTGGCGCCCTGCTGGCCGCTCATTGACGCCGAGCCGCTGAGATCGATGTTCTTTTCAGCGCCGGACGACGGTGCTGCCGCGCCGCTATTCGCATTGCTGGCCGTTTTTTTCTCATCCGGCCCCGTTAAGGCCGAACCGATTCCCAGCACCACGAGCAGCAGGACCAGAATCCCAACGCCCATCATCATATGCTGACGGGAAACCGGCGCTTTCGCTTTTGGCGCAGAAGACGATTTGCGCGAGCGCACAGGACGGCGGTCGCTGGCATCAGGTTTTAACTCGTCTTCCGGTTTGAACTCATCCATTTAGCCTCCTCCGAAAACGATGCGCTTCCCACGCACCGCATCACACTCACCGTTTCACCCGTCGCGCGTTGGCGTTTCTGCATCCCGGTACATGACGGACAGAAGACCGACAGTACCGCTGATGACGGCGTCTTCGCCGTGCAGGGGATTCAGGAAATCTCAGGGTTTTACACAATCGTTAATTGCAGCCAGCACCATATCATGGGCCACGCCAGCACGCACTTCTGAGCGGCCAATCGCGAGAGGCAGCACCAATCGCAGCTCGCCCGCCAGCACCTTTTTATCGCGCATCATATGCGGTAAATAGTCCTCGGCCGCCATACTGGCTGGTCCGTTGACCGGTAAATCGGCACGCTGCAGCAGCGCAATAATGCGATCGCAGTCCGCCGCGCTGAACTGGCCCAGCCGTTGCGCGGTGCGCGCTGCCATGACCATGCCCGCCGCAACGGCCTCGCCGTGCAGCCAGTTGCCGTACCCCATATGTGCTTCAATAGCATGACCAAACGTATGGCCTAAATTGAGCAGTGCACGCAGTCCGGTTTCTCGCTCGTCGGCAGCGACCACTTCCGCTTTCAGCTCGCAGCAGCGACGAATGCAGTAGGCCATTGCGTCTTGATCCAGCGCCAGCAGCGCATCAAGATTTTGCTCCAGCCACTGGAAGAAATCGCCATCAAGGATGATGCCATATTTGATGACTTCCGCCAGGCCGGACGAGCGCTCCCGAGCCGGCAGCGTCGCCAGGCAATCGGTATCAATCACCACTGACGCAGGCTGATAGAAAGCCCCAATCATATTCTTGCCGAGCGGATGGTTAACGGCTGTTTTGCCGCCCACGGAGGAGTCAACTTGCGACAGCAGCGTGGTAGGAACTTGAATAAAGCGTACACCGCGTTGATAGCTGGCGGCCGCGAATCCGGTGAGATCGCCAATGACACCACCGCCAAGTGCAATCAGCGTAGTGTCACGACCGTGCGGCTTTTTCAGCAGCGCGGTAAAAACGTCATCCATAATGGTCAGCGTTTTGTACTGCTCACCGTCGGGAAGAATCACCTGATCAACGTTAACACCCGCATTGCGGAGCAGCGTTGAGAGTTTCTCAAGATAAATCGGTGCCAGCGTCTGGTTCGTCACCAGCATGGCATTATCACCCGCTTTTAGCGGCCAAAAAGAAGCCGGATCGTTAAACAGTCCGGCAGCAATGGTGATGGGGTAACTGCGATCCCCGAGTGAAACCGTGATCTTCTCCATGATGAGCGATACCTGTTGCTGAGCCCTCAGGATGCCGGATTAGTTTTTTTCCAGCATGTTAATGATCTGATTGGCGACCACTTTTGCACTTTGATCGTCGGTGCGAATTGTGACGTCAGCGATCTCTTCATACAGGGGATTGCGCTCGCCGGCTAATGCCTCAAGCACCTCGCGTGGCGGTTCGTCCACCTGCAACAACGGACGTTTTTTATCGCGTTGCGTACGAGCCAGCTGCTTTTCAATGGTGGTTTCAAGATAAACGACCACGCCGCGGGCGGAGAGACGATTGCGGGTTTCACGGGATTTGACGGAACCGCCGCCCGTGGCAAGGACAATACCTTGCTTTTCGGTCAGCTCATTGATGATCTTTTCTTCGCGATCGCGAAAACCAGCTTCGCCTTCCACATCAAACACCCAGCCTACATCCGCTCCGGTACGTCGCTCAATTTCCTGATCGGAATCAAAAAATTCCATATTGAGTTGCTGAGCTAACTGACGACCAATAGTGCTTTTGCCGGCACCCATCGGCCCAACCAGAAAGATATTGCGTTTCTCTGCCATTTTGTCGGTATTACTAAGAATTCGTTGATGATACCCCGCGTTCAGCATCTCGCTGGCGGGACAGGAACTGAGACCTCATAAGCGTTAGCAAGAGTCAGATGGAAAATTATCTCAACACTCATGACCGTTTGGCAACCGAATAAATCGCCGCCGGCGACCTCTCAACAGGACCGGTCTGTGGTTCGCGAGACGGTAACGCCCCTCCTTTTTCTCTCGCAGGCTAAACGACGTTCGCATAAGCGACGCTGGCGTTTCAGGTTCACGCTGTGATCCCTTAACGCAATGAGGCGAATATTTCGCTTCCGTTTTGCCGTTAACAACCGAGTAAGAAAATATCATCCGACGTCAGTATCGCTTGTCACTGACGCCTATCGGAGGGTTATCCAACCGCGTTCCGTTACACCATTTTAAAAATCGTTAAACCTTGTATGCTAATTCCTGGTCTGCGTCAACGCGGATGGCAATTCCGAGTGAATTTTCCGCTTTATCCGGCAGTAAGCGCTGATTCCCTGACCAGTCGCGGCGTAATGAAAATCACCAGCTCACGCTTTTTTTGCTCGAGCGACGCGTGGCGAAATAGCGTTCCCAGTAGCGGAATTTGCCCTAACCCGGGTACGCGCTGCTCGCTCTGCGCACGTTGCTGTTGAAAAATGCCGCCCAGCGCCAGCGTCTCGCCGTCACGTAGCGTGACCTGCGTTTCAATCTCCTGTTTATCGATGCTTAAAATGGGGTTATCGCCAACGTTAAGGCTGCGCCCCGGCAAATTCTGGCTGAGCTTCAGCTTCAGCCGAATACGCCCATTGCCCAACACCTCTGGTGTCACTTCCATTCCTAACACGGCTTCTTTGAACTCGATGGCTGTTGCTCCGCTGTTACCGGATTTGACCTCGTAGGGAATTTCGGTGCCCTGCTTAATCGAGGCGGTTTGCTGATTAGCGGTAAACAGGCGTGGACTGGCAATAATTTCTATCTGGTTTTCCTGTTCCAGCGCGCTCAGCTCCAGATTCAGCAGCTCACCGCCTAGCTTGCCCAGCGTAATACCGGCCCGGATTGCGGCATTGTCGATCGCCAAAGGTATTTCCAGCAGCGGATTGCGCAGCGCGGTGGTAATCATCTCCGCAGGCGATGTGCGCCAGTTAACGCCCAGCTCGCGCAGATGCTCCTCATTAAGCGTGACGATGTGTGCAGAGAGCTCAACCTGCTCCAGCGGCAAATCCAGCGCACGAATCCAACGTAAGGCATCATCAAGGGCCGCCGCCGTATCGCGCAACACCAGCCGGTTAGTGCGCGCGTCGACGGTGACGCTACCGCGTGGCGTCAGCAATGACGACTCTGCCTGCAGGTGCCGAAAAATTTCGCTGGCATTGGCGTAATGAAGCGTGACGCTGCGCTGGTGCAGCGGTTGCTGCTGCTTCTCCGCTTCGCGGTCGGCTTTCTCTCGCGCCGTTTGCGCCTGCTGCCAGCCGGGCGGATACACCAGCAGCGCATCCTTTTCTTGAATCACGGTGACATTGGCGAGCCGCGTCACCAATTCCAGCGCGCGCGCCCAGTCAACGTTCTCCAAACGCAGCGACAGGCGCCCCTGAACGTCGGGCGCAATGAGCAGGTTGGTTTGTTGATAATCCGCCAGCGCCTGCAGAATGTGCGCAATTGGCGCATCGTCAAACACCAGGCTCAGACGCGCGTCGCTGGCGTGCAGTGGCAGGCTCAGGCAGCCTAGCAGCAGAAGTGTCCTTTTCACTCATACCTCCCTGTAATGTCCATGTGTGTTGTTGTTGTGCGCACTCTTCTGTGGTGCTCACGACCAGCGTGCGTGCGGAAAGGTGGGCAACCTGCCATGCCGTACCCGGCAAAATCATTTGTGGCGTGACGCGATAGCGCGATCCCCGATCGGAAATAAGCCAGCCTACGAAGTCAGGCGCCACGCCAAGAATTCCCTCCAGGCGCCAGCCCGACAGCGAGACGTACTCCGCCGGACACGCGCTGGCGCGCAGCGGCTGAAAAGGATCGCGCGCCCACGCCAAACTCGCGCATAGCAGCAGGCCTAAGGCGCTATTCCGCATCCGCACGATCGCCCTCCAGCCAGAGCGTGGCATCCAGCCCGTCGCGCAACGCCGAGAGCTCGAAGCGCTGTGGCACCGCGAGCGTGGTTTCCGTCAGTTCGCTAAACAGGGGGAGAAACTGGAGCCAATCCAGACTCAGCTGCCACAGCTGCGGCTGGCTCTCCGGCAGCCAGCGCTCAAGCTGACTCCCACGAATGCTCACCAATGACTCCAGCGATCGCGCGGGCACCGCTTCGGTCTGCGCGCGTTGCAGTGCGGCAACGTCGTGCCTGAGCGTTTCAACCGAGTCTTGCGCTTGCAACTGCTGCCTTTGCGCTGCCAGCGCCAGATTACGCTGCGTCAATTGCTCAATCTGGATTTGATACGCCTGCTGCTGTGGCTGTAAAAGCGTTAGCCATGCCAGCGCCATCAGCAGCATGACCATTGCGATAAGCGAAGCCAGCCGCTGCGCTAACCTCCAGCCCAGCCAGCGTGCGAAGAGGTTATTCATCCGAACCTTCCTTAAGGCGAGCCTGAAGCGCGAAGCGATAGTGGCCGTCAGGCTGGCGCTGCACCGTGGCGGGCTTTACCGCACGCAGCAGGCTGTGTGCGGCCAGCCGCTGGCGAAAATCCCGCACGGCCACCATATCCTGCGCCGTACCTTCCAGCGTCATGAGCTGCTCACGGCGCGCTATGCGGCTCAGCCACAGTGACGTGGGCATGACGTCAGGCAGCTGCTGCCAAAAATGCTGCCAGCGCTGATACGTAAGCCGCCGCTGTTCGCGATCGTGCTGAATCTGTAAAAGTTGCGCACGCTGTTGCAGCAAGACCTGTTGCTGTGCGCGCTGCTGCTGTAGCGCCACCAGCGCCGCGTCCGCAGCCAGAGCGTGTTGCCGCTGCAGCTGGAGTTGCTGATGACCGCGCAGCCACAGCGCCAGAATCAAGCACGCGCCCAGCGTGGCGATGACACAGAGCCACGCAAGGCTGTGCTGACGCCGCCGCTGCCAGTCGCGCGCGCGCCAGGGCAGCAGATTCACCGCCAGCATTCAGGCATCCTCCGGACGCAGTGCCAAACCGAGCGCAACGGCAAACTCGCCCGCTTCTGGCGGGAGTGGCGGCTGTAAATAGTGCAGAAACGAAAACGGGTGGCAGCGCACCATGTCGCGGATGCAGGCAGGCGGAGGCTGCGTACAGTACAGCGTTTCTGCCTGCGGAAAGGTGTCACGTAGTTGTTCAACCGTAAGCGGATCGCTGGATATTCCCGACGTGGGCGATGCGCCGCCACACACCCATAGCCACGCCTCGCCGTGTGGATGCGTCAGCACGTCATGAGCCCGCAGCGGAATGCGCATGGCCAGCTGTGCCAACGCAAGACTGCTTAGCTCAAACACATCCGGTCTTAGCCCCGCGTGACGCAACGGTGCCAGCCACTGTGCAATCGCTTCGCTACGCGCCGCGGTCACGCAAAGTGCGGCGGGATCGGCAGCCTGGCGATAGTCCAGCGAGAGTGAGGCAGGCTCCACAGGAAACAGACGCTGTGCGGCGGCGGTGATGTACCGGCTCAGTGCCGGTTCTCTCAATGCCTGGTTTGGCAGCGGTAAGGTACGCTGCAGCACCAGTTGTGGCGGCAGGCCCACGCGCAGCGAGTAGCGCTGTGGTAGCTGTTGCTGCCAGCGCGTCAGCAGCGCAATCAAGGTGTCCGTTGTTTGCAACACGCCGTTGCGTAACGTATCGTGCGGCAGCGGTTGCTGCCACCAGTGTCTGAGCTGCCAGCCATGACGCCGTCGTTCAATGCCCACGGCGCACAGTTGACCGTTATGGATATCCAATCCAATTTGCCAGCGTTGAAAAGCCATTCGCGCGATCTCCTTATCTCGAAGAGGAAAAAGGATGTCTATCCTGAATTCGTCAGCGGGCAGTTTGGGCCGCAACGACTCCAGGAGTGACGGGTGTATCAAAGCGTCAGGCTTGCCTTTATACTACCGCGCGATTGTTTATAAACTGCCCAACCGACAACAGATGAGAATTCTCAGGTGAAGTTCGTAAAGTATTTATTGATTCTTGCAGTGTGTTGCATCCTGCTGGGAGCAGGCACGGTTTATGGCTTGTACAAGTACATTGAACCGCAGCTACCCGATGTAAACACATTAAAAGATGTGCATCTGCAAACCCCCATGCAGATTTACAGCGCTGATGGCGAATTGATCGCCCAATACGGTGAGAAGCGCCGCGTGCCGCTGACCTTACAGCAGATGCCACCTGAGCTGATTAAAGCGTTTATCGCAACGGAAGATAGCCGCTTCTATGAGCACCACGGCGTCGATCCGGTGGGCATTTTCCGTGCGGCCAGCATTGCGCTGGTTTCGGGTCATGCCTCACAAGGTGCCTCCACGATCACGCAGCAGCTGGCGCGTAACTTTTTCCTTAGCCCTGAACGCACGCTGATGCGTAAGATCAAGGAAGCGTTCCTCGCGATCCGCATCGAGCAGCTGCTGAGTAAAGATGAAATCCTTGAGCTCTACCTGAACAAGATCTATCTCGGCTACCGCGCGTATGGCGTCGGTGCGGCGGCACAGGTCTATTTTGGTAAGCCCGTGGATCAACTGTCGCTCAGCGAAATGGCGATGATTGCGGGTTTACCCAAGGCACCGTCCACCTTCAACCCGCTCTATTCGCACACGCGGGCGCTGGCGCGTCGTAACGTGGTGCTGGCCCGCATGCTGGATCAGAATTACATCACTCAGCAGCAATATGATGAAGCCCGTAATTCCCCGCTGACCGCCACTTACCACGGCCCAGAAATCGCCTTCTCTGCCCCCTATCTGAGTGAAATGGTGCGTCAGGAGATGGTGAAGCGCTACGGCGATCACGCCTACGAAGATGGCTATAAGGTTTACACCACCGTGACGCGTCGTTTGCAGGAAGCGGCGCAGCAGGCGGTGCGTAACAACGTGATGGCCTACGACATGCGCCACGGCTATCGCGGCCCCACCAGCGTATTGTGGAAAGCAGGTCAGGCGAGCTGGGACAATGAACGCATTGTTAAAGCGCTGAAGAACCTGCCTGCCTACGGCCCGCTGAATGCGGCGGTCGTGACCAGCGCCACAGCCACGGATGCCACAGCGGTCTTGAAAGATGGCAGCAGCGTAACGCTGAATCTGGCGGGCGTTCGCTGGGCACGTCCCTATAAATCAGACACCTTGCAAGGCCCCACGCCGCGCAGCGTGACCCAGGTGTTGCAGGCAGGCCAGCAGATTTGGGTGCGCAAAGTCGGCGATGACTGGTGGTTAGGTCAGGTGCCGCTGGTGAACTCTGCCCTGGTATCCCTTAATCCTGAAGACGGCGCCGTGCGCGCGCTGGTCGGCGGTTTTGATTTTAATCAGAGCATGTTCAACCGCGCTACCCAAGCGCTGCGCCAGGTGGGCTCAAATATCAAGCCGTTCCTGTACACCGCGGCGATGGATCGCGGCCTCACCCTGGCTTCCATTCTGAATGACGTACCGATTTCACGCTGGGATGCCGGCGCTGGCGCAGACTGGCGGCCCAAGAACTCCCCGCCAACCTATGCGGGCCCCATCCGCTTACGTCAGGGACTGGGTGAATCGAAGAACGTGGTGATGGTACGCGCGATGCGCGCGATGGGCGTCGATTATGCCGCTGAGTATTTGCAGCGCTTCGGCTTCCCGGCACAAAACATCATTCACACTGAATCCCTGGCGCTGGGCGCGGCGTCCTTTACCCCGCTACAAGTGGTACGCGGCTACGCGGTGATGGCGAACGGTGGCTTCCTCGTCGATCCTTACTTCATCGCTAAAATTGAGAATGAGCAGGGCTCGGTCATCTTCGAAGAGAAACCGAAAATTGCTTGTGCGCAGTGCAACTTGCCGGTGATTTATGGCGAAACGAAAAAAGCGCTCGCGCTGAACGAAGAGAGCGTGGAAAACGTCGCCACCTCCGATCAATCGCAGAATCAAGCCGTTCCGCAGCCGGAGCTGGAGCAGGTTCCTGCTCAGCCGCAGCGTGCGGGTGACCAGCAGTATGCGCCCCACGTCATCAACACGCCGCTCTCATTCCTGATCAAGAGCGCGCTGAACTCGAATATCTTCGGTGAACCCGGCTGGATGGGCACCGGCTGGCGCGCAGGCCGCGATCTCAAGCGTAACGATATTGGCGGCAAAACCGGTACCACTAACAGTTCCAAAGATGCCTGGTTCTCGGGTTACGGTCCAGGCGTCGTGACGTCGGTGTGGATTGGCTTTGATGATTCACGTGCGCTGGGACGAACCACGGTTTCCGGCGCCATTCCGGACCAGATTTCCGGCTATGAAGGCGGTGCGAAGAGTGCACAGCCCGCGTGGGATGACTACATGAAAGCGGCGCTGGAGGGCGTACCGGTTCAGCCGTTAACGCCACCGGACGGCGTGGTGACGGTCACCATCGATCGCAGCACCGGAAAACTGGCCAGCGGCAGCGGCAACACGCGTCAGGAATATTTCATTAACGGCACACAGCCGACGGAATATTCGGTTCACGATGTTGGCACCACCATTATGGACAACGGCGAGAGCCACGAACTGTTCTAAACAAAAAAGCCGGCAGCGATGCCGGCTTTTTCATGCGTGTTAGGGCTCAGTAACCGATACGCCCCTGCTTCACCAGCCACTCCCGCACCATAAACAGCGCGCTGACATTACGCGCCTCGCGAAAATCCGGCTCCTCTAATAGCGCCAGCAGATTATTCAGTGGCCAGCGACGGACGATCAGCGGTTCCGGCTCATCGCCCTCCAGCTTCTCTTCATAAAGCCCTTCCGCCACCACAATGTTCATCTTGCTCGAGAAGTAAGACGGCGCCATGGTCAGCTTGCCCAGTGCTTCCAGGCGCGTGGCGCCATAGCCGGCTTCCTCTTTTAACTCTCTGTCTGCCGCCTCAAAGGGGGTTTCACCCGGATCGATCAGCCCTTTTGGAAAGCCCAGCTCATAGTTTTCCAGCCCAACGGCGTACTCCTGAATCAGAATCACCTCATCGCCCAAGATAGGAACAATCATCACGGCTTCGCGCCCCGAAGGCTTCATTCGTTCGTACACCCGACGGGCGCCATTGCTAAACGCCAGATCAACGGCTTCGATGGTGAACAAGCGGGAGCGGGCAACGGCCTCTATGTTGAGGATGTCGGGTTTTTGCAGGGGATTTTTCATAATCAGCCTCAAACTAAGCACTGCCTTGTGAACGCGATGGCCACAGCATACCGAAGCCCGAAACAATGTGCGATACGCACATCCGTAAAGCCCGCGTGCGCCAGACATCACCGCTGCACCTTGAGGGTCATGACGTAATTTTTCGCCATAAGTCAACGAGGTACACTCAAATTAAGAAAAAGCCGATTTTTAATTATCGACGCCATGGATAAGATCCTATCAAGGAATAATCTAATAAATTATAATCCAATGATTTTGTGCGTTATTTCCTGCGTATTTATCTTGTCAGATTAACTTCTGCTCGCCAAAATTAACGGACATTGATGGTTTTTCTGGGAGCGCAGCGTAAACGTGAAGGCGGTTTTTTGGCTGGATTGAGCAGAGCATGAGCACTTTTATTGTCATTCTGGCCGTGATGCTGGCCTGTTCCCTGTTGGCAGGCATCGCCTTTTGGTTCGCTATGCGGGGACGTCCGCCATTGGCGAAGCCACTGCCTTTTATCAATCCCCCCTGCCGCAAGCTCACGCATGAAGAACGCAGCGCCGTAGAAAAGTACATTGCCTCGCTGGCAAATGAGTGGCAGCAGCATCCCGAACGCGCTTCGCGGCGCGCACGTCAGCCTCAAGCGCTGGCCCTCACTGCACAAAGTAACCACGTTTATCCGGTCACGCGCGCCATTACCCGCTATGGCCTCTCTACCGACGACCCGCAAAAATGGCGCTATTACCTGGATGAAGTGGAAGTCCATCTGCCGCCGCAGTGGGAGCAGTACATTGCCGAAGAGAACTACGTCGAGCTGATCCGTACGCAGACGCTGCCGCTGGTGATTTCCCTCAATGGCCATTCGCTGGTGAATTACGCCGTAGACCAGCCTGCGCTGCCGCCGCTGGTGCGCCCGATGTCTACCAACGCTTCAATTCGTAAAGAAGAAGGTGAAAACGTCGAGTTGCTGCAGGTGCGTAAAGAGACGCCCGAAGAGTATCGTCTTTCACGCCCTGACGGCATGCGTGAAGCCGTGGTGATTTGCCTGGCGTTTTTGCTGCTGTTCCTGAGCCTGGTGGTGCCGGGCAGCATGATGATATGGGTGGCGCTGCTGGGCGCCGCCATGATTGCCGTCAGCGTGTGGTCGCTGTACCGCATACCCGGTGAAAAAGGATTAAGGGATATTCATTGCCTGCGCGGTGCGCCCAAGCGCTGGGGATTGTTTGGCGAATCCAATCAGGAACAGACCAATATCTCGCTGGGCATTATCGATCTGATTTATCCGGCGCACTGGCAACCGTACGTTGCCCACGATCTGGGTCAGGTGACAGATGTGGATATGTACCTGAACCGCCAGGTGGTTCGCCAGGGTAAATTCCTGTCGCTGCAGGATGAGGTCCGCAACTTCCCTATCCAGCGCTGGCGTAAAAATCTGGTGCTGGCCTGTGGATCGGCGCTGGTGCTGGTCTTACTGGTTACGTGGATCCCGCTTGGGATGCCGATCAAACTCAGCCTCGCTTGGGTAAAAGGCACAGAAAGCATTGAAGTTAACAGCGTTGAGAAGTTGAGTGCGATTCCGCTGCGTATCGGTGACAGCCTGAAAGTCAGCGGGACCGGCATGTGCTCAGTGCCCGGCAATTATCAGAGCAACCGTACCTACACCTTTATGCCGTTTGATTGTTCCGCGATTTACTGGAACAACGCCGCGCCGCTGCCGCAACCGCAGTCAGATATCATTGATAAAGCCGCCGCACTGCTGGATACCACTACGCGCCAGCTGCATCCTGAAACCAACTCTGACGCCAAGCTCAACCCGCAGCTCGCCTCAGCGATTCAAAAATCTGGCATGATTTTACTGGATGACTTTTCCGATCTGGTGCTAAAAACCCAGGCACTGTGCAGCCAGCCGCAGGATTGCACACGGCTGAAAAATGCGTTGGTAAATCTGGGCAACGCCAAAGATTGGGACGCGCTGATCCACCGTGCCGACTCTGGCAAGCTGAACGGCATGAACGTGCTGCTGCGTCCAGTCAGCGCGGAGGCGCTGGAAAATCTGGTGACCAGCGCCACCTCCAGCTTCTTCTCGCGCGAAACGCGGCGTGCGGCTGAAACGCTCAATAGCCCACCGCCGGGAGGCTTTTTGATCATCAGCGATGATGGCCGCCAAATGGTGAACCATCCGTCACCGGCGGTATCGCTGTTTGATCTGGATGCACCGGCCCAATGGCAGGAGCTGCAGCGGCTCTCTGCGATGCTGCTGCATACGCCCTTCTCCGCCAGTGGTATCATTACCGGATTGTCCACGGACGCCAACGGCACGCGCCATATCGCGCTCCACAGTGCGCCCGATGCGATGGCGCAGTGGCGCTATCCGGCTACCGCTCTGCTGATGTTGGTGTTGATGATCTGCGCCGTCACCAATGGCTTGCTGGCGCTGCGCCGCATGCACCGTAACCGCCTGCGCATGGCGGAAATCCAGCAATACTACGACAAGTGCTTTAACCATAACCTGAGCACTATGCAGAGCGTGCGCTCCCTGTTCTGACCCCTTTTCTTCTGTGCTACCCTGTCGCCGGCTTTACCATGGGATCACAGCGCAACGCGTTGATGCAGGCCGTTTGGCGCAGAAAGATCGGGCCGTAACGCCTATGCTAAACAGAGAACGCATGAGCAACGCTGGCGGCAACCCAGTCCCGCGCAGATGCCGCTACGGGGATGCTTGCCGCTTAGCGGACGCAAATTGGATTCGCCGCTCACCTTGATTTATGACGTTCCACCCATACTTTTGGGTATTCGCACGTGAAACCCCGTTTTTGCTACCGCACGCCCTGAATCGCCAACGTGCGCTGCGCTGGGCGCGATGAAACCTAATGCGGGTCGACCCATCTTTTCAGCGTCCCCTGCCGAGTGAGGCGCTTGCCCGCGGGTAAGGCGTTGTGCGACTGCAGGAGTGGTAAACGATGAAAGAGAAAAAACCGGAAGACGTTCGCCTGGATAAATGGCTGTGGGCGGCGCGCTTCTATAAAACCCGCGCGCTGGCGCGGGAGATGATCGAAGGCGGAAAAGTGCATTACAACGGTCAGCGCAGCAAGCCAGGCAAAGTGGTTGAGCTGCAGGCGGAACTGACGTTGCGTCAGGGCAACGATGAGCGCACGGTGATCGTTACTGCCATCAGCGATCAGCGCCGTCCGGCCAGCGAAGCGCAGCAGATGTACGCTGAAACCGAGGCCAGCATGGAAAAGCGCGAGAAGACCGCGCTGGCGCGCAAGATGAACGCCCTGTCGATGCCACATCCCGATCGCCGTCCGGATAAAAAGGAACGTCGCGATCTGATGAAATTTAAATTATCGGGCGATGAATAAGTCTCGCCCCCGTGAGAGAAATACTATGTCTGTGAATGATCAACTGCACCGTTACCTGTTCGATAATGTTGCCGTGCGCGGCGAACTGGTGAACGCCTCCGAAACCTGGCGCGACATTGTCAAAAACCATGGCTACGCCGAGCCGGTGAATACCCTGCTGGGCGAACTGCTGGTTGCCACCAGCCTGCTGACCGCGACGCTGAAATTCGAAGGCGACATTACCGTGCAGTTGCAGGGCGATGGTCCGCTGACGCTGGCGGTTATCAACGGCAACCACCGTCAAGAGATGCGCGGCGTGGCCCGTGTCAAAGAAGGCGCCGACATTGCGGCCGGCAGCAGCCTGAAAGAAATGGTCGGCAATGGCTACCTGGTGATTACCATTTCGCCGGAAAAAGGCGAGCGCTATCAGGGCGTGGTAGGTCTGGAAGCGGATACACTGGCAGGCTGCCTGGAAGATTACTTTATGCGCTCGGAGCAGCTGCCAACGCGTCTGTTTATCCGTACCAGCAGCCAGGGCGCCGCCGGTATCCTGCTGCAGGTCTTGCCCGCGCAAGATACCAACCTCGATGACTTCAACCATCTCGCCACGCTCACCGAAACGGTGAAAAGCGAGGAGCTGATCGAGCTGCCTGCCACGGAAGTGCTCTGGCGCCTGTATCATCAGGAAGAGGCCACCGTCTACGATCCCTCACCGGTGATCTTTAAGTGCACCTGCTCGCACGCGCGCTGCGGTGAAGTGTTGAAAACGCTGCCAGCGGAAGAAGTTGATGAGATCCTGGCCGAGGATGGCAAAATCGATATGCACTGCGATTATTGCGGTTCGCACTATGTTTACGATGCGAACGATATTGCCGCCCTGCGCACCCCCCCTTCCAGCAAAAATACCCAGCTGCATTAAGCATCAGGGGCGGCTTTGCCGCCCCACGCTTTTACGCCCACCTTAATGATTTCGCACGAAAATTACCTTCCTTTCGCTGACTTTACTTTTATAAGTGGCGGATTTATCTGCTTGTCACGTTCCAGTTCGCATTTTTAACTATCTTCACTTTTACCCCTTGCTCAGACGTGTACACTGCGCGCGATCTGCACTGCCCGGCACCCGACGGCAGGAAGCAGAACCTCTCACACAAAATGCAATGAAGTACCGATTTAAGGAGCAGTCACATGCGCGTTAACGGCCTGACATCGCAAGACCTCGCTGCCATAGGCATCAGCGGCACCACAGAAGTGGTGTACAACCCTGACTTTGATACGCTGTTTCAGGAAGAGACCCGTCCGGAGCTGGAAGGTTATGCGCGAGGCACTCTGACGCAGAGCGGCGCGATTGCCGTGGATACTGGCATCTTCACCGGTCGCTCGCCCAAAGATAAATACATTGTGCGGGACGACACCACGCGAGACACACTGTGGTGGAACGACGTGGGCAACGGCAAAAATGATAACCAGCCGATGTCACAGGAAACCTGGCAGGCGCTGAAAGATCGCTGCACCGCCCAGCTCTCCAACAAGCGACTCTTTGTGATTGACGCCTTTTGCGGTGCCAACCCTGATACGCGCCTGAGCGTCCGTTTTGTTATGGAAGTCGCCTGGCAGGCGCACTTCGTTAAAAACATGTTTATTCGTCCAAGCGAGGAAGAGCTGGCGACGTTCAAACCCGACTTCGTCGTACTCAATGCGGCCCAGTGCACCAATCCAGACTGGCAGACGCAGGGACTGCACTCCGAGAACTTTGTGGCCTTTAACCTCACCGAGCGCATGCAGCTGATTGGCGGCACGTGGTATGGCGGTGAGATGAAAAAGGGCCTGTTCGCTATCATGAACTACCTGCTGCCGCTCAAGGGCATCGCCTCAATGCACTGCTCAGCGAACGTGGGCAAGGCCGGCGATGTGGCCGTGTTCTTTGGGCTGTCGGGCACCGGCAAAACCACGCTGTCTACCGATCCCGAGCGCCAGCTCATTGGTGACGATGAGCACGGCTGGGACGATGACGGCGTCTTCAACTTTGAGGGCGGCTGCTACGCCAAAACCATCAACCTGTCTGAGCAGGCCGAGCCGGAGATCTACCGCGCCATTCGCCGCAATGCGCTGCTGGAGAACGTGGTGGTGCGCGCTGACGGCAGCGTTGATTATGCCGACGGCAGCAAAACCGAAAACACCCGCGTTTCCTATCCCATCGAGCACATCGACAACATCGTTAAGCCGGTGTCGAAAGCGGGTCACGCCAAAAAAGTGATCTTCCTGACCGCCGACGCGTTTGGCGTGTTGCCGCCGGTATCGCGCCTGACGCCGGAGCAGACGCAGTATCATTTCCTCTCGGGCTTCACCGCCAAACTGGCCGGCACCGAGCGCGGCGTAACGCAGCCAACGCCGACCTTCTCAGCCTGCTTTGGCGCAGCCTTCCTGACGCTGCATCCGACGCAATACGCTGACGTCTTGGTTAAGCGCATGGAAGCCGCAGGGGCGCAAGCCTATCTGGTGAATACGGGCTGGAACGGCAGCGGCAAACGCATGTCGCTGAAAGATACCCGCGCCATCATCAATGCCATTCTGGCGGGTGAGCTGGATAATGCTGAGACCGTGACGCTGCCTGTGTTCAATCTGCAAATCCCCACCGCGCTGGCGCAGGTCGATGACGCAGTGCTCGATCCGCGTAACAGCTGGCAGGACGAAGCTGCCTGGCAGCAGGCCGCGCAGGATCTGGCGCAGCGCTTTATCACCAACTTTGAAAAATATACCGACAACGATGCCGGTAAAGCGTTGGTGAAAGCGGGTCCACAGCTGTAACGACCAAGCGTAAAAAGGCGGCCTGTGAGCCGCCTTTTTTTATGCTGAAGGTGGATTCGCCGTCACCGGGCCGACGCTCTGAGGGATCGGCAGCCAGGCGCGAATACGTAACCCGCCGCGCTCGCTGTCGCCAATCTCCAGCGATCCGTTATGGGCATCAATAATACGCTGCACGATAGCGAGGCCGAGACCGGTGCCGCTGGTACTGCGCGCGCTGTCGCCACGCACAAAAGGCTGGAAAAGGTGCTGCAGCTGATCGGGCTCGATGCCCGGCCCGTCATCTTCCACCTGGAACCAGGCGCGGTTCAGCTCCTGACCGGAACTGACTTTGATCCAGCCGTTGCCGTAGCGCGCCGCGTTTACCACCAAATTCGCCACTGCGCGCTTGATTGATAGCGGGTTGATGTCCAGCATGAGTTCTTCCGGCATGACCGCGCTTTCTATTTCGCGCTCGTAGCCGCTTTCTGCCGCCACCACTTCGCCCAGCACGCTGTTGAGGTCAGCCCGCTCGGTCTGCATCTCCTGACCGGTGCGCAGGTAGTCGATGAACTGCTCAATGATGGCGTTACACTCTTCGATGTCTTTGTTAATCGACTCCGCGAGATAGCCGTCCTGTTCGCCCATCATTTCCGTAGCGAGGCGAATGCGCGTGAGCGGGGTGCGCAAATCGTGGCTTACCCCGGCCATCAGCAGCGTGCGGTCGTCGGCTAACTGCTTCACGCCCGCCGCCATCTGGTTAAAGGCACGCGTTACGGAACGCACTTCTGAAGCGCCGTACTCGCGCAGCGGCGGCGGAATAATGCCTTTCCCCACCTGCAACGCCGCGTGCTCCAGATCCACCAGCGGTCGGTTTTGGATGCGAATAAACAGCCAGGCGCCGCCGATGGCCAGCAGCATGATCGCCAGGGTATAGCGGAACAGCGGTGAGAAGTCGCCCTGGTGGATTTCCGTCAGCGGTACGCGCACCCAAATATCCGGCGACAGCCAGGTTTTTAACCACACCACCGGCGAGTTTTTGTTGACCTCAACCCGTACGTCGGTGGGCCCCCCAAGCTGCTGCGCCATCTGCTCGCTCAGAAATTCATAGTGCTGCGCCCAGCGCAGTCCGCTCTCTTCCGCGGCCGCATTGGTATAGAGCGAGATGCCGAGCTCACGGTAGATCTCACGTCGAAAAGCCGGTGGCACTTCCAACTGCGTGCCATCCTCCAGCTGCAGCCGGTCCGTCATCAGCATACGCACTTCGTAGGCGAGGACTTTGTTGAACTGCTGCAGGCTTGGAAGAATGGCGAAGTTAAGCACCACCAGGTAAGTCGTTACCAGGCTGACAAACAGCAAGGTAACGATCAACAACAGGGTGCGAGCAAACGAACTGCGAGGTGAGAAGCGCAGTCGCCTCATGCTTTATTGCCGTCCGGAACGAAGACGTAGCCAAGGCCCCAAACGGTCTGAATATAACGGGGATGCGCAGGATCTTCTTCCACCATACGACGCAGACGAGAAATCTGTACGTCAATGGAACGTTCCATGGCGCTGTACTCACGACCGCGCGCCAGGTTCATCAGCTTGTCACGCGACAGCGGCTCGCGCGGATGGCTCACCAGCGCTTTCAACACGGCAAACTCACCGCTGGTCAGCGGCATCGGCTCATCTTCGCGGAACATTTCGCGCGTACCGAGGTTAAGCTTGAACTTACCGAACGCAATCACCGCTTCTTCCTGTGACGGCGCGCCCGGCAGCTCATTGGCCTGACGGCGCAGCACCGCGCGGATACGCGCGAGCAGTTCACGCGGATTAAAAGGCTTAGGAATGTAGTCGTCCGCGCCAATCTCCAGGCCGACAATACGATCCACTTCTTCGCCTTTCGCGGTAACCATAATGATCGGCATTGGGTTGCTTTGGCTGCGCAAGCGACGACAAATCGACAAACCGTCTTCGCCCGGCAGCATCAGATCGAGCACCATTAAGTGAAACGATTCGCGGGTTAGCAGACGATCCATCTGTTCGGCGTTGGCCACGCTGCGCACCTGAAAGCCCTGTTCGGTGAGATAACGCTCAAGCAGCGCGCGCAAACGCATATCGTCATCAACAACCAGAATTTTGTAATTCTCTTGCATGTTCCACTCCCAAAGGCGCCATTGCCCGAATCAATATTGTGTAAAAAAGGGACCCGTCTGTGACAGTCATTAATGGTTTATATTCTAGCCGAAATTGTTACAAAGCATATTAAACAGCAGCTTATCCTACTTTTAAGGGGCAGATTGCGCGGCACTTCGCGTTTTTCATGCGGCTGCTCAGCAGGCTGGCGCTTGTCTGAAAAAAACGTCGATTTTCTTTGAGTCGCTGGCTTAGGTTTCCGGCAAGCAGGCTGGCGCGCGGCTCGGCGAGCAATTTGCGTTAAGTAAGCAGCATTTAATTTCACATAAAGCAATACGAGCAGCACAAAAAACCAACATTTTATGCAAAGCTTATCGGCTGTGCTCGGAACATTTCCTGACGGCTATGCTTCAAGTCCAGACAAAAATAAAGCCTTTTAAATCAGTAAATAACACTAACTTTTCACTTTATGTTTTATCTCCGAGACTTGATGCATTCCGCTGTGTCTACGTTGATATGGAGAGTAAAAATGAAAAGTACCCTGGTTCTGATGAGCGCGCTAATACTGACTGGCATTCCGCAGGTTCAGGCGGCCACCAGCGCCGGCGAAGCGGCAGGTGCGCAAGCGTCTACCACCGCCAAAGGTAACTCCGACGCCATCGGCATCGGTGCGGTTGGCGCACTGCTGGGCGTGGCGCTGGCCACCATGGGCGGTGGCGGTGATAAGGGCAGCAGCAGCAGCAGCACCTCCACCACCACGGCAACGGCGCCAGGCAAATAATCACCGTTGTAGCGGCCTCGCCGATGGTGCGGGCCTGCGCAATCGTCGGAGAAGTCCTGCACCTGCAGGCAGGGTTTCTCCGCTGCTCTTAGTCGGCTTTCTGATACTCAATGCGGTTCACAAACCAGATCTTTTGTCCTTCCGGCGTGTTCACCACCACTTCGTCATCCACCGCTTTCTTGATCAACGCGCGCGCCATCGGCGAATCGATTGAAATGTACTCTTTAACGGTATCGCCGTAGATTTCATCGGGCCCCACAATGCGAAAGCGCTTAACGTCACCCTGCGCGTTTTCTACTTCCACCCACGCACCGAAGAACACTTTGCCCTCCTGCTGCGGCGCATAATCCACAATCTTCAACTCGGCCAGGCACTTACGCAGATAGCGCACGCGGCGGTCGATCTGACGCAGCAGGCGCTTGTTATAGGTGTAATCCGCGTTCTCTGAACGATCGCCCAGGCTGGCAGCCCAGGAGACGATTTTCGTCACCTCCGGGCGCTTTTCATTCCACAAGTGGTCGTGTTCAGCACGCAGTTTGTTGTAGCCCTCGCGGGTAATCAGTTGGGTTTTCATGACGTCGCTCGTGATAACAGCCGTGTTGCGCAGAGGCAGATAAAGAGGCTCACAATAAGCCAGCGCTGCGCGCCTATCAAGGCGCTCGCTCGCTTACGCGCGCCGCGTTCAGAAAAAGGCGCATTCCCGGCTCCCCGGCTGGCAATTTCTGCCCTCAGTCCGTATAACTGTCCCCTGTTTTTTAACCCTGTGAACGCAAGACCGTTACTGATGATGAAAGATTCGCTGAGCCAGATTATCGCAAGTGAGCTTAAAGCCCGTGCCGACCAGGTTGATGCCGCCGTTCGCTTGCTTGATGAAGGAAATACCGTGCCGTTTATCGCACGTTATCGTAAGGAAGTTACCGGCGGGCTGGATGATACTCAGCTGCGTCAGCTTGAGAGCCGCTTAGGCTACCTGCGCGAACTGGAAGAGCGTCGCCAATCCATTCTGAAATCCATTGATGATCAAGGCAAACTCACGCCGGAACTGACTGACGCCATTAACAGCACGCTGAACAAAACCGAGCTGGAAGACCTGTATCTGCCTTATAAGCAGAAGCGACGCACGCGCGGTCAAATTGCGATTGAAGCCGGTCTGGAACCGCTGGCAGAGACGCTGTGGACCGATCCCTCACAGACGCCCGAAACGACTGCCGCCAGCTATGTGGATGCTGATAAAGGCGTGGCCGATGTGCGCGCCGCGCTCGATGGCGCACGCTATATCCTGATGGAGCGCTTCGCCGAAGACGCGGCGCTGTTGGCGAAGGTGCGTGATTACCTGTGGAAGAATGCGCATTTGGTCTCACGCGTGGTGGAAGGCAAAGAGGAAGAAGGTGCCAAGTTCCGCGACTACTTTGATCACCATGAAGCGCTGAGCAGCGTGCCCTCGCACCGTGCGCTGGCCATGTTCCGCGGCCGTAATGAAGGTATCCTGCAACTCTCTCTTAACGCCGATCCGCAGTTTGAAGAAGCCCCGCGTGAAAGCCACGGCGAGACGCTGATCGCGGAGCACCTTAATCTGCGCCTGAATAACGCGCCGGCGGACAGCTGGCGTAAAGCCGTGGTGAGCTGGACCTGGCGCATCAAAGTGCTGCTGCACCTCGAGACCGAACTGATGGGCACCGTGCGTGAGCGCGCGGAAGATGAGGCGATCAACGTCTTTGCCCGCAATCTGCACGATTTACTGATGGCGGCGCCTGCAGGCATGCGCGCCACCATGGGCCTCGATCCTGGCTTGCGTACCGGTGTGAAAGTCGCGGTGGTGGATGCCACAGGCAAGCTGGTTGCTACCGATACTATTTATCCGCATACGGGTCAGGCGGCGAAAGCGGCGACCATCGTGGCGGCGCTGTGCACCAAGCATCAGGTTGAACTGGTAGCGATCGGCAACGGCACCGCCTCGCGGGAAACCGAACGCTTCTTCCTGGACGTGCAAAAGCAGTTCCCGGCGGTCAACGCGCAGAAGGTTATCGTCAGCGAAGCCGGCGCGTCGGTTTATTCCGCGTCAGAACTGGCCGCGCTGGAGTTCCCCGATCTCGACGTTTCCCTGCGCGGCGCGGTGTCCATCGCCCGCCGCTTGCAGGATCCGCTGGCGGAACTGGTGAAGATTGATCCCAAATCCATTGGGGTAGGCCAGTATCAACACGACGTCAGCCAGAGCCAACTGGCGAAGAAGCTGGATGCCGTGGTGGAGGATTGCGTCAACGCCGTGGGCGTGGATCTCAATACCGCTTCCGTGGCGCTGCTGACGCGCGTGGCGGGGTTGACCCGCATGATGGCGCAGAACATTGTGAGCTGGCGCGACGAGCACGGCCGCTTCCAGAATCGTCAGCAGCTGCTCAAGGTGAGCCGCTTAGGGCCAAAAGCCTTTGAGCAGTGCGCGGGCTTCCTGCGCATTAACCACGGCGATAATCCCTTGGACGCCTCCACGGTGCACCCCGAAGCGTATCCGCTGGTGGAGCGTATTCTCACGGCAACCGAACAGGCGCTGAGCGATTTAATGGGCAATGCCCGCAGCCTGCGCGACCTTGACGCCCGCCAGTTCACCGACGATCGTTTTGGTCTCCCCACCGTCACCGACATCATCCGCGAGCTGGAAAAACCAGGCCGCGATCCCCGTCCGGAATTTAAGACGGCGCAGTTTGCCGAGGGCGTAGAAACCCTGAATGACCTGCTGCCAGGCATGGTGCTGGAAGGCGCCGTCACCAACGTCACCAACTTTGGTGCGTTCGTGGATATCGGCGTTCATCAGGACGGTTTGGTGCATATCTCCTCTTTGTCCGACAAGTTCGTGGACGATCCGCATCAGGTGGTCAAAGCAGGTGATATCGTGAAGGTCAAAGTGATGGACGTCGACCTGCCGCGCAAGCGCATTGCGCTCACCATGCGTCTGGACGAGCAGCCTGGCGACAGCGCGGCGCGCAGCGGCAGCAACCGCAGCAGTGGCAACACGGCGCGTCCCGCCGCACGCGAGAAAACGCGCGGTAAAGCCAGCGCCGCACCGTCGGGCAACAGCGCAATGGGTGATGCACTCGCCGCCGCCTTCGGGAAAAAACGCTAAACCTGGGCGAAAAACCGCGCGGAGGTGGGCTGCCTCCGCGCGGAGCAGGTTGATAAATTGCCCGGCCCGTCTACGCTGAAAAAACAGTGTGAAAAAATGACCTTCCGCATGGCCCGGCGATCTGATGGACAAAATCAACGCACTACTCGACGAGATTTACGAAGGCGACTTTCCGCTTGCGAAACGGGAACGTCTGCTCTCCCACATTCGCGCCGCGCGCGATCGGGTAAAACTGCCGCGTAAGGCGCACTGGGATGAAAAAGACGTGGTGCTGATCACCTATGCCGATCAGTTCCGCGAACCCGAGCAGCCGACGCTGTCGAGCTTTTCCCGCTTCTTCCAGCAGCACCTGCAATCCACCTTTAATCTGGTGCACCTGCTGCCATTTTTCCCCTACTCCTCTGACGACGGTTTTTCGGTTATCGATTACCACAAAGTCAATGCGATCTGCGGCGATTGGCAGCATATCGCGGCGCTGCACAGTGAAACGCGGCTGATGTTCGACTTTGTCTGCAATCATATGTCGGCACACAGCGCCTGGTTTCGCCACTTTTTGGCGCAGGACCCCGGCTGGGACGACTTTTTCATCAGCATGCCGCCGGCCACCGATCTTAGCGCCGTGACGCGCCCGCGCACTTCTCCCCTGCTCACGCCTTTCACCTTGGCCAACGGCGAGACGCGCTTTATCTGGACCACGTTTAGCGCCGATCAAATCGATCTCAACTTCGCCAACCCTGAAGTGCTGATTCGCATGGTTGGCGTGCTGCTCGACTACCTGAACAAAGGCGCGGATTATGTGCGTCTGGATGCCGTCGGCTATATGTGGAAAACGCCGGGCACATCCTGTATCCACTTACCGAAAACTCACCAGCTGGTGAAGTTGTTCCGCGCCATCGCGGATGAAGTGGCGCCGGGCACGGTGATCATCACCGAAACCAACGTGCCGCATAAAGACAACATCAGCTACTTTGGCAACGGCCATGACGAAGCCCAGATGGTGTATCAGTTTTCACTGCCGCCGCTGGTGCTGCACGCCATTCATTCCGGCTCGGCGCGCGCGCTGCGTCAGTGGACAAGCACGCTGGCGTTGGGCAACGGTGGGACCACCTTCTTTAATTTTCTCGCCTCACACGATGGGATTGGCCTGAATCCGGCGCGCGGCATTTTATCTGAACCGGAGATAGTGGCCCTGGTACGCGAACTGGCGCTGGAGGGCGCGCTGGTCTCCTATAAAAACAACCCAGATGGCACCACCAGCCCGTACGAAGTTAACGTCACTTACCTGGATGCGCTGAATCATCAAAACGATGATGATGAAACGCGGCTGCGACGCTTTTTACTCGCGCACGCCATTCTGCTGGCGTTTCCCGGCGTGCCCGCCATTTATATTCAAAGCATTCTGGGATCGCGCAATGACCACGAGGGCGTGCGTGCCGCCGGACATAACCGCGCCATCAACCGGGAAAAATACAGTCTGCGTGAAGTGGAACAGTGGATTAGCGGGGGCAATGCGCTGCGGCAGCAGGTGTTTGAGCGGCTCAGCGCGCTGATTCAGCTGCGCACGCGTCAGCCCGCGTTTCATCCCGACAATCCGATGACGCTGCTGGACAGTGAAAATGCGCTGCTGCTGTTCCGCCGCCACGCGCCGGACAGCGATGAAGGATTACTGTGCGTGTTTAATCTCAGCGGCCGGGAGGTCACGATGACGCTGCCGCAGGCGCGGCGCTATCAGGATGTGATCAGCGGGAGTAAACTCGATGGCAGCGAGCCGGTCACGCTCGCTGCATGGCAATTTATGTGGTTACGCGGCTAATTACTTGTACACGTCTGCCGTGGCGCTGAACTTGCCGTGTTCACGGCCAGCGATCACCATGAAGTATTTGCCGCCTTTCTCATCGGCCGCTTTTGACAGCACGCGCTTGGCATCCATTGGCGAGGTGGTTTCCGCCGTGGTGTTTACCGTGCCGATTTTAGTCAGGTTCATTTTTTTCACTTCTTCTTTGGTCACTTCCTTCGCCGCAAACGCCGAAAACGACACCGCACTCATCACCAGAGAAGCTACAGCCCATTTCATCATCTTCATTGCCAAATCCTCATCCATATTTTCCATTATTGGGATGTGAGCGTTCGCGAAGCACCACTGGCGGGAAGAAGTATTGATTCACGCCGCAAACGAGGCAGCTCACGAGAAAAGTATTGCCGCTGGTGGCGAATTTGCCACTGCGGCAACGGATTTAGCGTGGAAGGCGATGAAGAAAGGCGATAATTTCCTGACAAAACGCCTCGGGATGCGAGATAAACGGCGCGTGTGCCGCTTTCTCCATCGTCACGGAGTGAGAGCCGGGCAACGCCTCATCCAGCCGGGCGGCAATGCGGCGCGGCACCAGACCGTCCAGCGCGCCATACAGACGCAGAAACGGCAGGTCGAGCTGCGTTAACGCGCTGCGTAAGTCCGCATCGCGCAGGATCGTGAGTCCGGCTTCCAGCACCGCGATATCCGGCATCGGCTGTGCCAGCACCACCTCTTTGAGCTGGCGTGCATCCTGACGCGCGCTATCCGTACCGAGAGTTTGCAACGCCAGGAAGCGTTCCACCGTGCGCTGAAAATCGCTGCTTAACTGCTGCTGAAAATTCGCCAGCGTCTCCGGTTTAATGCCAGGCCAATCCGCCTGCGCACAGAAGCAGGGTGAGGAAGCCACGCTGATCAGTGCCGATACGCGATCGGGCTGCGCCAGCGCTACCTGGCTGGCCACCAGCCCGCCTAACGACCACCCCAACAGCGCTGAGCGCGCCGGTATGACCGAGATGAGCTGCTGCGCCATATCCGCCAGCGACAGCGGCCCAAACTCGCGGCTGCGGCCGTAGCCTGGCAGATCGATCAGATGCAGGCGAAAATGCGGCGCGAGCCGCGGAATAATGCTTTGCCACACGTCGGCATTCAGCCCCCAGCCGTGCAGCAGCACAAGATCGGTATCGCCTGTACCCGTAGTGTGACAATAAAGCGAAGGCATCAGATACACTCCTGTATCGCGAAAAGGAGGTCGCTATGCTAGCAATCCCAACGCTGTGTTGGCTATGTGCATTGCCGCTGCGCATCGCTGTACACGGCCTATGCAGCCGCTGCCTGCGGCACATTCCCCGCTTGCCCGCGCTCTGTCCGCGCTGCGGCTTACCCGCCAGCGGCAATGCGCCCTGCGGTCGCTGTCTACGCCAGCCGCCGCGCTGGGACAGCCTGACGTGCGTGAGCGACTATCGTCCGCCGCTCAGTGACTGGGTGCTGCAGCTGAAGTTTACGCGCGCTACCGCACTCAGGGTGATGCTGGCGCGACTGCTTTTGTTAAAATTATTAACAATGCGGCGTGCAGGTCATCTTCCGTCGCTGGATTTCGTGCTGAGCGTGCCGCTACATCGGCAGCGCGCCTGGCAGCGCGGTTACAACCAGGCGGCTCTGCTGGCCCAGCCGGTGGCGCATTGGCTGGGCTGCGACTATCGCGACGGGCTGCGTCGTATCCGCCACGGCGCGGCCCAGCATTCGCTCAGCGCCCGCGCCCGTAAATCCAATCTGCGCGGCGCGTTTCGCCTTGAAATGCCGGTACGCGGGCGCCATATCCTGCTGATTGATGATGTGGTGACCACCGGCAGTACGGTGGCGGAGATCTGCCGCATTTTGCTGGCGCAAGGCGCGTCCAGCGTCCATATAGGCTGCCTGTGCCGTACCTTGTAGAGCGGCGGCGTTGGGCGTATTATAACCAAGTAATTTAGTCAACTATTGAGCTATCGCCATGATCCGTATTACTGATGCTGCGCAAGAGCACTTTGCCAAACTGCTGTCAAAACAGGAAGATGGCACCCAGATTCGCGTATTTGTGATCAACCCAGGTACGCCCACCGCCGAATGCGGCGTGTCGTATTGCCCGCCCGATGCGGTTGAAGCCACTGACACCGAGCTGAAATTTGAAAAGCTTTCGGCTTACGTTGATGAGTTGAGCGCGCCTTACCTTGAAGACGCCGAGATTGATTTCGTCACCGATAACCTCGGTTCTCAGCTGACGCTGAAAGCCCCTAACGCCAAAATGCGTAAAGTCGCGGACGACGCGCCGATGGTCGAGCGCGTTGAGTACCTGCTGCAGTCGCAGATTAACCCACAGCTGGCGGGTCACGGTGGTCGCGTGTCGCTGATGGAGATCACCGACGACGGTTTTGCCGTGCTGCAATTCGGCGGCGGCTGTAACGGTTGTTCAATGATTGACGTGACGCTGAAAGATGGCATTGAAAAAGAGCTGCTGGCAGCGTTCCCTGAATTGAAAGGGGTACGCGATCTCACTGAGCACCAGCGCGGTGAGCACTCTTACTATTGATATCTCAGCGGCAGCGCGCCCGCGCTGCCGCATCTTCTAGCCTTTTTTACGCGCCTCGCTTACCGCTTTCAGCACTTTTTTCACCGCCTTGTCCGCAAACATCGTTTCCAGCGTGACGCTGATTTTCCGCCGCCAGTTCGGGTATTCGTCCACCGTACCCGGCACGTTCACCGGCGCGGTCATGCCCAGCCAATCTTCAGGCTGCAGCCCCAGCAGCGCGCTCTCGGTCTGCGCCAGGTAACGGTGCATCGCGACGTTTAGCGCGGGGGTCATTGCCGTATTGCGCGGCAGCGTGGTTAACGTGCCGGCCTGCTGCAGGGCTTTCAGCAGCGCCTGCTTTTGCGCGTCACGCTGCTGCTGCAGGTCGCGTAACGCGTCACCGCCGTACATGCCAACTCTTTCGCCCAGCGCAAGATCGTCCGCCTGCCAGAATCCCGCCAGCGTGGGTAAATCATGGGTGCTGGCGCTCGCAATGGACTGCCGTGGCCAGGCGTCGGGCTGACGATAGCGCCCCTGCGCATCTTGCTCAAAAAAGAGCACTTTCCACGAAAAAATCCCGCTGTCGCGCAGCATACGCACAATCTCTTTGGGCACCGTGCCCAGATCCTCCCCGATCACCATACAGCGATGGCGATGGCTCTCCAGCGCCAGAATCGCCAGCAGATCCCTTACCGGATAGGCAACGTAGGCGCCCTTATCGGCACCTTCACCATAGGGGATCCACCATAAGCGCAGCAGCGCCATCACGTGATCGATACGCAGCGCGCCGCAGTCACGCATGTTGGCGCGCAGCAGATCGATAAAGGGTTGGTAGCCGCGCGCGCGCATGACGTGTGGATCGAGCGGCGGCAGCCCCCAGTTTTGTCCCAGCGGACCAAGGCGGTCCGGCGGTGCACCGACTGAAGCCCCCAATTTATACAGCTGCGGATCTTGCCAGGTTTCTGCGCTTTGCTGCGCCACACCCACCGCCAGATCGCGGTAGAGCCCTACCGTCATGCCCAGCTGCTGGCTGCGCTGCCAGCAGGCGGCAAACTGCTGCTGAGCCAGGAACTGTAGCCAGCTCCAGAAGCGGATCTCGTCCTCATGCTCTGCGCACCACGCCTGCACCTCAGACTGCTGCGGATCGTGCCAGCCTTCGGGCCACGCCGGCCAGCCCCAAGCCCCAGAGGCGTCCTGGGTGCGTTCAGTCAGGATGGCGTCAAAGGCCGCCTGATAGCGCAGATGATCGCCGCCTTCGGCCACAAACGCGTCAAAGGCGGAGTCTGGCGCATAAGTCGCCCACGCCAGACGTAGCGCGTTGAGTTTGAGCGCCGCCACTGCCGGATAATCCACCCAGTCGCTGGCGCGCGCGTTCTCCAGCGCTTTTTGCGTTTTCACCTGCTGCCACCAGCGCTGCGCCGCACGGCTTTCGCTGAAAGCGGCAACCTGATTGACGTCGATATACAGCACATTGAGCCAGCGGCGCGACGACGGGCTATAAGGGCTGGCAAAGGCGGCATGTGCGGGATAGAGCGCATGCAGCGGGTTCAGACCGACAAAATCACCGCCGTGCTGCGCGACCTTTTCCAGCATCTGCTGCAGATCGCCGAAGTCACCGATGCCCCAGTTGCGCTCGGATCGCAGCGTATAGAGCTGCACCAGCGCCCCCCAGCGCTTTTCGCCCTGGGCCAGCGAAGTCGGCAGATAGCAGCGGCGTGGCGCGATGATAAGGCGCGTTTGCCACTGCTTGCGCCCTTTGCGCAGCGTGAGCTGGTGATAGCCTTGTGTCAGCCGCGGCGGCAGGATCAGCGTCTCACCGCCCTGCACGCTACCGTTAAACGTCTTGCCGCCCTCGGTCTCCAGCATCCAAAGAAATTCGCCGCTGCCTTCAACGGATAACTGTCGCTTATCGCGCACAGTAAACACGTGCACCGGCGGCAACGGCAGTTTGCCCTTGGGCGTTTCCATGACCGCCAGTAGCGCACGTTTTGTCTCGTCGCTGATGCTCTCCGCTTCCCCCTTCGCATTGATAAAGTCCACCGCGATGCCCGCATCACGCGCGGCCTGATCAAGGTTGCCGTTTTTCATTGCGCCTCCTATGGCACGGTGCGCATCAGTGCGCACCTGGCAAAATAGTGGGTGTGTTTGCGGTTCGCGCTCGGTGTGGTCCGCGTTTCGCCTTATCGCTTGCCAACCGGTGTTGAAAGTTTGGGCGTTTCAACCGGCGACACCGCCACAGGCGTTAACTTTCAACAGTGAGCGCCTGCCGTTGATGCGGAGGCGCCGCAGCGTGAGCCATCACAGCGATCGCGGCCAATCCACCGACGATCCCGGCGAGCGCACAACAGAAAAGTAAGTAAAGCTGGGCATGCGGGAAAAAGCGACTGAGAAATGAAGGGATAATGAAAAAAACGCCCTCGTGCGGCGCGGCACGGGCGGCCCGCTGGCCGCACCGTCAACGCGCGTCGGACTTAACACAGCTCCAGATGCACCTCATGTTGCTCAATAACTTTGAGCACGCTGGCCGGCGGCGTTTTATCCGTGTAGAGATAATCGATCAGGCTCATACTGCCCAGGTTCACCATGGCATTTCGGCCAAATTTAGAGTGATCCACCACCAGCATCACGCAGCGGGAATTATCGATGATGGCACGCTTGGTGCGCACTTCATGATAATCAAACTCCAGCAGCGAACCGTCCATATCGATACCACTGATGCCCAAAATGCCGTAATCCAGGCGGAACTGGGAGATAAAATCGAGCGTGGCTTCACCCATAATACCTCCATCGCGTGTACGCACTTCACCGCCGGCAATAATCACGCGGAAATCAGGCTTACTCATGAGCAAAATCGCCACGTTCAGATTATTGGTCACCACGCGCAGATTATTGTGGTTCATCAGCGCGTGCGCCACCGCTTCGGGCGTGGTGCCGATATCAATAAACAGCGTTGCGCCATCGGGGATCTGGCTGGCAACGCGCTCGGCAATGCGCGCTTTTTCTGCCGACCACATCATTTTACGATCCTGCCACGCGGTGTTTTCTGAGCTGGAAGGCAGCGCCGCGCCGCCGTGATGCCGCTGAATCTTGTTCTGATCGGCCAGATCGTTGAGATCGCGCCGAATCGTTTGCGGGCTCACTTCAAAGTGATCCACCAGCTCTTCCGTGCTGACATATCCCTGACGCCGGACCAGATCGATAATGGCGTCATGACGTTGCGTCTGCTTCACATCTCTCTCCTCGGCTCACCGCCGTTTTCTTGTTCTTCCTGGGTTAGCGGCGCACGCGGCCACGCGTGTCCACAAACGCCATCGCCAGTCCCACTAACATGCCGGTGACGTGCGCCGCATTGGCAATAGACAGGCCAAATGCGCCATACCAGCCAATAATTAGCCATACAATAGCGAAGCCTATCAGCCCGCGCTCCAGATAAATGCCGCTTTCGGGATCGCGCTCGCCGCGCAGCCAGCAGTAGCCCATCAGCGCGTAAACCACGCCCGACAAGCCGCCAAACAGCACGCCGCTAAATTTCGCCTGCATCCAGCCGCTCAATAGCGCGGAAATGAGCATGATCACAAACAATTTGCCGCTGCCCAGCCGCTTCTCAACCGCGCCGCCGAGATACCACCACCACATCAAATTGAACAGGATATGTAACAATGAGAAGTGGAGCAGCGCGTGGCTAAACCAGCGCCAAACCTGAAAGTATTGTGAGGCGTCCGCCGGCCATCCCAGCCACATCAGCACCGTTTCATCGCCGACAATCTGCATCAGAATAAATACCGCGATGCAGGCGAACATCACCGTCATGGTGAGCGGTCCTGCGCGTTCGCGAATATTTTGCCATAGTGGCGTACGCGCATAGCGTAAGCCCGTTTGCGTGTTACCCGTTTGCCAGCTTGCCGCCTGATAACGCGGATGGTTGGGATCGCGCACAAACTGGACCAGTTCGTTTTCGACCATCGAAAGCTGTGATTCGTCATCCAGCACGATCACATAGTGGCTTTCACGCTCAATACGCAAGGTGACACCGCGCGTCGCCATGTAATCAACAAACGCCTGCGCCATACGTGGATGGTTAAATTGGGTCACGCGCATCATGCCGTGCACTCCTTCCTCAAGAGGTTGACTCAGACGCTGCCTGCGGCAACCTGCGCGGGAAAGGCCATACGCCAGGCGTCGTAGCCGCCGTCAATGCTGTAGGCGGCGCTGAAACCTTGGCTCAGCAAGAACTGCGCCGCGCCTTTGCTGCTGTTGCCGTGATAGCACATCACCAATACCGGCGACGCGCGATCTGCCTCAGCGAGAAAATCGGCCAAATTGTCATTATTAAGGTGGCGCGCACCCGCTGCGTGGCCCAGCGCAAAGCTTTGCGGATCGCGAATATCAACCAGCTGCGCGCCCTGCGCGAGCTGGGCCTGCGCTTGCTGAACGGTAATACATTCGAAGGTTTCCATGGTGTCTCTCATTGCATCGTCTCAACGGGCGCTTAGTTTACCCTGAGATACCCGCTCAATAACCTGATAATAAAGAGGGTTATTGGTTTTTTTCCATGATGGAATGTTAGCTATATCACGCAAAAATGTTTTTATTGGGTTAAGCGCTGGCGTAAATGTTGGTTTCCGATTATTATTACGCTCGAAAACGAACATTTAAGAACTATTCCGAACATCGGAGGAGATGACGTGGAAACCAAAGACCTGATCGTGATCGGCGGCGGCATCAACGGTGCCGGCATTGCAGTGGACGCTGCAGGACGCGGACTGTCGGTGCTTATGCTGGAAGCGCAGGATTTGGCCTGCGCGACATCGTCTAACAGTTCCAAGCTGATTCACGGTGGCTTGCGCTACCTTGAGCATTACGAGTTTCGCCTGGTGGGCGAAGCGCTGGCGGAGCGTGAAGTGCTGTTGAAAATGGCCCCGCATATCGCTTTCCCTATGCGTTTCCGTTTGCCGCACCGCCCGCATTTGCGTCCCGCGTGGATGATCCGCCTCGGTCTGTTTATGTACGACCGCTTAGGCAAGCGCACCACGCTGCCAGGCAGTAAAGGCCTGCGTTTTGGCGCGGATTCGGCGCTCAAGCCTGAAATCAAGCGCGGTTTCGAATATTCCGACTGCTGGGTCGATGATGCGCGCATGGTGGTATTGAACGCGCAGGAAGTGGTGAAACAGGGCGGCGAAGTGCGCACCCGCACCCGCGTTACGCGCGCCTGGCGCGAAGGCGGCCTGTGGATGGTCGAAGCTGAAGACGTCG
This sequence comes from uncultured Pantoea sp., assembly GCA_913778495.1. GTDB lineage: Bacteria > Pseudomonadota > Gammaproteobacteria > Enterobacterales > Enterobacteriaceae > Pantoea. The sequence continues at coordinate 7,710 of CAJYVD010000038.1, read as the reverse complement.
ATACCGGAAAAACCTTTACCTGGCGCGCCAAGGGCCTGGTAAACGCCGCAGGCCCATGGGTGAAAACGTTCTTCGATGACGGCCTGCAGCTGAAATCGCCGTACGGCATTCGCCTGATCAAAGGCAGCCATATTGTGGTGCCGCGCGTGCACCGCGAGAAGCAGGCCTACATCCTGCAGAACGAAGATAACCGTATCGTGTTTGTGATCCCGTGGATGGAGGAGTTCTCTATCATCGGCACCACCGACGTGGAATACAAAGGCGATCCTAAAAACGTCAAAATTGACGAAAACGAAACGCGCTACCTGCTTAAGGTCTACAACGATCACTTTAAACAGCAGCTGACGCCAGAAGATATCGTCTGGACTTACTCCGGCGTGCGTCCGCTGTGCGATGACGAGTCGGATTCACCCCAGGCAATTACGCGCGATTACACGCTGGATGTGCATGACGACAATGGTCAAACGCCGCTGCTGTCTGTGTTCGGCGGCAAGCTCACCACCTATCGCAAGCTGGCTGAGCACGCCATGGAAAAACTGGCTAAGTACTACCCTAACGCCGGTCCAGCCTGGACGAAATCGGCCGTGCTGCCTGGCGGTGATTTCTCCGGTACGCGTGACGATTACGCCGCCAGCCTGCGCCGCCGCTATCCGTTTATCAGTGAAGGCATGGCGCGCCATTACGCCTTCACCTACGGCAGCCGCACCGAAACGCTGCTGGAAGGCGCAACCAGCCTGGCAGATTTGGGCGAAAACTTCGGGCATGAGTTTTACGAAGCGGAGCTGCGCTATCTGGTGAAACACGAATGGGTGCGTGAACTGGATGATGCAATCTGGCGCCGTACCAAGCAAGGTATGTGGCTGGGCGAAAGCGAACAGGCGCGCATTCGTGAGTGGCTGGCCGAAAACGGCAAGAAACCAGCGCTGTCGCTGGCATCTTAATTGCCATAAGCATGAAAAAAGGCACCCAGCGGGTGCCTTTTTGCGTTTACAGACCCGCGTGTTCGCGAATGTATTTTCGCGCCTTCACCGCGTATTCAAATGGGTTGGCCAGCGCCGGATCCTGCTCCGCTTCTACCACCATCCAGCCTTTGTAGCCGTAATCGTCCAGGATACGGAACACCGGGTCAAAGTCGATCACGCCGTCGCCCGGTACGGTAAAGGTGCCTTTCTTCACGCCATCAAGAAACGAGAGCGACTGCGCCCGCACGTCCGCCACCACGTGGTCGCGTACATCCTTGAGGTGAACGTGGAAGATGCGCGGCAGATGCTTTTTCAGTACCTCCAACATCACCTGCTGTGATCCTTCGGAATAGTAAATATGTCCGGTATCAAACAGCAGCCCGACGTCCTCGTGCGTTTCTGCCATAAAGCGGTCAATTTCCGCAGGCGTCTGAATCGCCGTTCCCATATGGTGATGCAGGCATACGCGCATGCCTTTCTCTGCCGCAAGCTGCGCCAGCGTATTGTAACCCTCCGCCGTGCGCTGCCACTGCTCGTCGCTAAACACCGGCTTCTGCTCCAGCACGGGCAGCGTCGTGCCCTGAATGCTTTGGCTCTGTTCAGAGCAGCCAATCACGCGCGCGCCCATGGCATGCAGGAAATTCATATGATTAACAAACTGATCGATGGTTTTAGCGTTGTCGCCGTTGGCAAAAAAGGTGCTGAACCACGCGTTGCAGATCTCAATGCCGCGAATATCCAGCATCGGTTTCAGTACGGCAGGCTCACGCGGGTATTTGCTGCCCACTTCACTGCCGGTGAACCCTGCCAGCGCCATTTCGCTCACCGTCTGCTGGAAGGTGTTTTCGCTGCCCAACTCAGGCATGTCATCGTTGGTCCAGCCAATCGGCGCAATCGCCAGCTTTACGTTATCTTTGTTCATTGCATGTCCCTGATACAGAGGATAAAAAACAGCGTTATTTGGCGTAAAATGCAGGGCGCGGCGGCATGGTGACCGGCTCAATCGCCCCGCTGTTTTGCGCTTTCAGACACGCATCGGCGGCGACGGAAGCAGCAAAGCCATCCCACGCGGAGGGCCCGGTTAATTGGCCGCTTTTCACGTCGTTAATAAACGCTTGCAGTTCCACGTCATAGGCATCGATAAAGCGATCTTTCCAGTCGGTCAGCAGCGGCGTACCCAGGCAGGCATTTTTGCGCGTTTGAATCGCCGACGGCTCCGGCAGTTTGGCAATCCCCTCTTCACCCACCACTTCACACTGAATGTCGTACCCGTAAGCGCAATTGACGAAGATCTCCACGTCGATGCGGATACCCTTTTGCGTTTCAAACAGCACGATCTGCGGATCTTTCAGGTTAGCGTGCGACTTAGAGGTGACGCGCGGGAACACCACCTGCACCGTTTTGTAATCATCTTCGGTGAGCCAACGCAGCACATCCAGCTCATGAATCAGGGTGTTGGTGATGGCCATATCGGTGGTGTAGTTCTCACCAACGCTTTGGTTGCGGTGCGCGCAATGCAGCATCAGCGGTTCGCCGATCTCGCCGTCCGCAATGACTTTTTTCAGCGCGCGATAGCCCGCATCGTACGGACGCATAAAGCCCACCTGCACCAGACGTTTACCGTGCGCAATCTCGGCGTCAACGATGCGACGGCAGCCGTCAGCGCTCATGGCCAGCGGTTTCTCGCAGAATACCGGCTTGCCCGCTTTGATTGCCGCGAGCGTGAACTCTTCGTGCGTCGGATCCCAGGACGTCACCAGCACCGCATCCACGTCCGGCGAGTTAATCACCTGGTGACCGTTCTCATAGACTTCGGCATCGATATTCAGACGCTGCAAGGCGGCACGCGCGCCCTCCACGTTGATGTCGGACACCGCTACCACGCGGGCGCCCTGCAGCACATTGTTGCAGCGGCGAATATGTTCCTGACCAATTGCACCGGTACCAATTACACCGAGTTTGAGCGTCATAGTTACACCTGTAGAGTCGGATAAGCGAAAGAGAGAACAAGGCCGGACACGCCGGCCTGGCAGGATTAATATTTGCGCGCCTGCGCAATATGCTGGTTGAGCTTGTCGGCCACCTGCTGGGTGCGTTCAGACCTGGAGGTTTGCGCCACGCCCACGTGCCACCAGCTGAAATACTTGTGCACCATGGTTTTAGGCAGCACTTTGATGTCGATAAGCGTGGAGACCGTTTGCTGCTGCGCATCAACCAGCGCGGCTTTAAGCTGATCCAGCGTGGTCACACGATAGGTTTTACAGCCATAGCCACCGGCAATCGCCGCGAAATCCACCGGCACAAAGCCGCCGTCCAGTTTGCCGCCTTCCGCGTTGCGGAAACGGAACTCGGTGCTAAAGCTGTCCATGCCATGCTCCATCTGCAAGTTGTTGATGCAGCCGTTGGTCATGTTATCCAGCAGAATGACGTTGATTTTCGCCCGCTCTTGAATCGAGGTGACCAGCTCGGAGTGCAGCATCATGAAGGAACCGTCGCCCACCATCGCGTAAACCTCACGCTGCGGCTGCGCCAGCTTCACGCCCAGCGCCGCGTTCACTTCGTAACCCATGCAGGAGTAACCGTATTCCACGTGATAGGCGTTGTAGTCTTTGGTGCGCCACACGCGCTGCAAATCGCCCGGCAGGCTGCCAGCCGCAGCCACGATCACGGCGTCTTTAGGCAGCGCTTCATTCAGCACTCCCAGCACGCTGCTCTGCGTCAGCACCGACTGCGTAAGGCGCTCAAACTCGCCGAACAGCGCTTCACGATCGGCGTGATCGGCAATTTCCGGTATGAAGTCTTCGGCGCGCCAGACGGCGCTGTAAACGCGCTGCGTCTCTTTTAGCAACTGGCTCTGCGCCTGCGCAATCTGCTCACCCCACTGATTATCAAAGCCTTGCAGCGCGCTCTCCAGTGCGGTTAACGCTTCGCGAGCGTCCGCCAGCAGCTGCACGCCATCCAGCTTGTAGCTGTCAAAATTGCTGACGTTGATATTGAGATGGCTGACCTCGGGATGCTGGAAAATCCATTTCGACGCGGTGGTGAAATCGGTGTAACGCGTGCCAATGCCAATCACCAAATCCGCCTCTTTGGCCAGCAGGTTAGCCGCCAGACAGCCGGTTTCCCCCACGCCGCCGACGTTAAGCGGATGATCGGATACGATGGTGCCTTTGCCCGCTTGGGTTTCCGCAAACGGGATGTTGAAACGCTCGGCGAATTTCACCAGCGCCGCGCCCGCGTCCGAATATTTGACGCCGCCACCCACCACGATCAGCGGCTTGTGCTTGCGCCCAATCAGCGCCAGCGCATCCGCCAGCTGGGCGGGTGCCGGTGGACGGCGATCCAGACGGTGTACGCGCTTCTGGAAGAAGTAGTCGGGGAAATCCCAGGCTTCGGCCTGCACATCCTGCGGCAATGCCAGCGTGACCGCGCCGGTTTCAGCCGGATCGGTCAGCACGCGCAGCGCATTGATGCAGGCGCTCATCAACTGTTCAGGACGATTCACGCGATCCCAATATTTGCTCACGGCGCGGAAGGCATCGTTGGTGCTGATGCTGAGATCGTGGCTCTGTTCAATCTGCTGCAACACCGGATCCGGTTGGCGGGTGGCAAACACATCGCCGGGCAGCAGCAGCAAGGGAATACGGTTTGCCGTGGCGGTCGCGGCGGCGGTGATCATATTGGCTGCGCCTGGCCCAACGGAAGACGAGCAGGCGATAATCTGGCGACGCAGCGACTGTTTGGCATAGCCCATGGCGGCATGCGCCATACCCTGTTCGTTACGCCCCTGATACACCACCAAATCGCCGCTATCTTGTTCCAGCGCCTGGCCCATGCCCAGCACGTTACCGTGACCAAAAATCGCGAAAATGCCTTTAACGAATTTGGTCTCAACGCCATCGACGTTCAGGTACTGGTTATCCAGAAATTTCACCAGCGCCTGCGCCGTGGTAAGTCTGATTGTGCCCATGTGTCTCTTCCTTTCCCTGCCGGCGCCCGAAGCCGGGGTCGGCGCGATTCGGAGGGTGCGATGGTGCAAAACACCCGCTGATAAGTGAAACGTGTGGCGATTATAAACAAATATTTTTTTCACAAAATACGATTACAGAAGAAACATTTCATTTTGCGATAGAGATCAAATTCGTTTCTGAAATGCGTCAGCGCGTGCGGACATGCCCGTGAAAGTGAAACGCTTAACGGTGAGTTATGCGACTCAGCGAAATTTCATTTCACTTCCGTACCCTGTTCCTTTCGGGGATGTTTTCCTGCGACCTGGCTCACAAGCCGGAGCACTCCTGATCTTCACGCACGAGAACGTCTCGGCCATCCGCCAGAGCAGAGTTTTACCTGGCTCACAAAATCGCGATGGATGTTTCATTTCAGTTTGTATTTGGAATTTTCATTCCTCATACTGCCACCCTAGCCATTCAGGCACCTCACGACCCCGTCAGCAGGGCGTTACCTGCCGGGCGTTCGCGCCCCGTGTCTGCTTATCACAGAAGGAAACCACAGGTATGAGTACACAACAGAAGCGGCTTGATGTGATTTGTATTGGACGCATCGCCGTTGATCTCTACGGTCAGCAAATTGGATCGCGCCTGGAAGACATGACCAGCTTTAACAAATATCTGGGCGGATCGTCCGGCAATGTGGCGTACGGTACGGCGATCCAGGGCCTGAAATCCGCCATGCTGGCGCGCGTAGGTGATGAACACAACGGCCGTTTTCTGCGTGAAGCTTTGCAGCGGGTGGGCTGTAACACCGACGGTCTCATCACCGATAAAAACCGCCTCACGGCGCTGGTGATCCTCGGTATTAAAGATGAAGAGACGTTTCCACTGATTTTTTATCGCGATAACTGCGCGGACATGGGCTTGGTGCCGGAAGACATTCAGGAAGCGTTTATTACCTCTTCCCGCGCCGTGGCGGTGACCGGTACACACCTTTCGCATCCACAAACCCGCGCGGCGGTATTGAAAGCGCTGGAGATCGCAAAACGCAACGGCCTGCGCACGGCGCTGGACATTGATTACCGTCCGGTGCTGTGGGGACTGACCTCCCTCGGCGACGGTGAAACGCGTTTCATTGAATCTGGCGAGGTGACGCGCCAGCTCCAGGAAGTGCTGCACTATTTCGATCTGATCGTGGGTACGGAAGAAGAGTTTCATATTGCCGGCGGCAGTACCGATACCCTAACGGCGCTAAAAAATGTGCGTCAGGCCAGCGGCGCGACCCTGGTATGCAAACGCGGTCCACTGGGCTGCGTGGTGTTCGAGGGCGCAATCCCCGAGAGCTGGGAGCAAACCACGCTGCACAGCGGCGTGCGGGTAGACGTGCTCAACGTGCTGGGCGCGGGCGATGCGTTTATGTCTGGCCTGCTGCGCGGCTGGCTTAACGACGAAGGTTGGGAGCAGGCGTGTCGCTACGCCAACGCCTGCGGCGCGCTGGTGGTATCACGCCATGGCTGTGCGCCTGCGATGCCGACCAAAGCGGAGCTGGATGATTTTCTCTCTCGCGACCGTGAGGTCACACGCCCCGACCGCGACGCCAGGCTGAATCATCTGCACCGCGTGACCACGCGCCGGCAAGCATGGCCCGAACTGAATGTCTTTGCGTTTGACCACCGCAAGCAGCTACAGGATATGGCGCGCGAGGCGGGCGTCAGTGATGCGCGTATTCCGGCGCTGAAAATGCTGCTGTTGCAAGCCGCTGAAGACGCCGCGAATGAGGCGGGTCTGAATGAAAAGAGCGGCATTCTCGCCGACACCACTTATGGTCAAAAAGCCCTGAATGCTATCACCGGCAAGTCCTGGTGGATTGGACGTCCGATCGAATTACCCGGCTCGCGCCCGCTGCGCCTTGAGCACGGTAATATCGGCTCGCAGCTGGTGGATTGGCCCGCCGATCACGTGGTGAAATGCCTGGTGTTTTATCATCCGCACGATCCCGCCGCGTTACGCAAAGAGCAGGACGATCTGATCCTCGACGTGTGGCACGGCTGCAACAAGAGCGGGCATGAGCTGCTGCTGGAGGTGATCCTGCCCGAGAGCGTGCCGGATCACCAGGAGTCCTATTACGTCGAGATGCTGAGTCACTTTTACCAACTGGGCGTAAAACCCGATTGGTGGAAACTTCCCCCGCTGGCGGCAGAAACCTGGCAGGCTGTAGGCCAGGTGATCGAGCAGAACGATCCGTACTGTCGCGGCATCCTGCTCCTTGGCCTCGACGCACCGGAAGAGAAGCTGAAAGCGGGCTTCGCCGCCGCCGCTCAGGCCCCTTGGGTGAAAGGTTTCGCGGTAGGCCGCACTATCTTCGGCCAGCCTTCGCGCCAGTGGCTTAACGGGGAGCTGGACGATCGGGCGCTGGTTGAGACCGTGAAAGGCAATTACCTGCGTCTCATCGGGTATTGGCGCGCCGCGCGCGGGTAAGGGTAAGGGGCGCCTGGCCGCGCCCACGGGCCTTTTTAGCCGCAGGCAGCGGCGGAGCTTTAGCCGCAGGCAGCGGCTCGGTGCTCTTCCGCTGGCGCGGGGCCTGGTGCAACTTTTGTTCGCCGCAGACAGCGGCTGATGTGCATTTTCGCTGGCACGGTGCAACTTTCGTTCGCCATGGCAATGGCAGTTTCATTGCCCGCCGTGCGGCGCACGAGCAGAGGGCGCCTGGGCCGCGCCCTCTGCACTCCCCGGCCCTGCGCCAGCCCCACTCGCCGCTGCGCGGTCCCTTCACTCCCTCAGGCTTCCTGACGGACCGG
>CAJYVD010000037.1 GCA_913778495.1 uncultured Pantoea sp. | reverse complement strand
GATATCTTTATAATCGATCTCTTGAACGCCTTCCGCGGTGAAACGGCAGAACTTGCGACGACGGAAATAACGTGCCATTTGGCTAGTCTCCAGAATCTATCAATTCAATCTGCTCGGCATGTAACACTAATTTGGTCAATCCATTGCGCGCCTGATGGCTGCTAATGAAACCTTCCAGAGTGAGTTGCGTGCCGACCGTTATATGTTGAGTAATCACCTGATGGGTGCTGCCGCTGATAATCACCGGCATCTGACACCAGGCTTGCCGGTGAAAACCGGCTTCCTCCTGCACAGAACGGTGCTCAAGCACGAACTGGCAGTGTGGAATCCCTGACGGACTGATTTTTCGAACTGGCGTCTTGCACACGGTGCCAGACAGGCGCAGTCGATTAGCCGTCATAGTGGATTACTCTTCAGAATCCCCAGCATCTGAGTCATCTGCCGATTCGTTTGCGAAGTCTTCGCGGCGCTCACGACGCTCGTCTTTCGCTTTAACCATCGGAGAAGCTTCAGTTACCGCGTGCTTAACGCGCATAACCATGCTGCGGATAACGGCGTCGTTGAAGCGGAAGTTAGTTTCCAGCTCGTCGATCACTTCCTGCGGTGCTTCTACGTTCATCAGAACATAGTGTGCTTTGTGCAGTTTGTTGATCGGGTAAGCCAGCTGACGGCGGCCCCAGTCTTCCAGACGGTGGATCGTGCCCTGAGCACCAGTGATAGCACCAGTGTAACGCTCGATCATGCCCGGAACCTGTTCGCTCTGGTCAGGATGGACCATAAATACGATTTCGTAATGACGCATCGATAGCTCCTTACGGATTATTCAGCCTCCTGTCAGGGTCAGCTGCGGCCCACGGAAGCAAGGAACGTTATAGGTAATGATTCATTGAAAAATGAAGCACACCTCTGAATGCAGCTGAAAAATTGACGCGTAATCATACTGACGTCCGGCAGGAAACTCAAGCGCACAATTTATCAATTGGCCGGTTTCGTGCCAGAAGCTGGCGCCTTTCGTGCTAACGCTTGCAATTCAGGGAGATAAAGGCGGGTTATTCAAAAGGCTTGATGATGGCGTTCAAGCGGACGATCTGGCATCACAATGGCGAAGCGCTAAACTTATTCGTAGGGCAGCAAACCCGCTGTCCGCCGCGTTTTCCCTGAAGTGAGGAGTCGATTATGAAAGCTGTCATTGTCGCCACTTTACTGGGTCTCTTCCTGTCCCCCCTTGCGCTTGCCGGTACCGCTGACCTCGCGCAGAAGATGAGAAGTCACAGCAGCCAAGCGGCTTCAGGCTATGTCTATGTCAATCGTCTGGATGCGCCAGGCAACGATCCCGCCAGCGCCTGTGCCAGCGCAGCTGAGCGGTTGTCTTCGCAGCTGTAGCTGCGGCATCGCGCCACGCTGGCGTCGCCTGCTATAAATGATGTTTAAAAAAGCTGACCATCGCCGTGAGCGCGGAAGGGGTGATTTTGTGCCCCACCTGCTTTTCAGACAGCGCGGTCAGGTGCGCATCCAGCTTCGCGTCGCGTAGCGCCTTTTCCAGCCGGACAAACTCGGCAAACGGCACCACTTCATCCGCTTCACCGTGCCACAGCAGCAGCGGGCGTCCTGCCAGATGGCTGAGCTGCTGGCTGGGATCGTAAGCGGAGAGCGGTGCTAATCGGTTTGCCAGCGCCGCCTGCTGCGCGGGCGTCGCAGCCACCAGCGGCGGAAACAGCTGCTGACTCAATTGTGCAAAATAGCCTGACCCCATCATGCACGCCACGCTGTGAATGTGCGGATAGCGCGCCATCGCGCCCAGCGCTGTCATGCCGCCCATTGAAGCGCCCGCGACCGCAAAGCGCGCCCCAGCGATCAGATCCTTTTCGCGCAGTGCCGCCTCCAGCAGCGGAACTTCATCAATGTTTTGCCGCAGAATTTCCCAAAAATGGGTCATGCGGGTGTCGGTATCGCCGTTGTAACGCGCACCATGCATGTCGGCATCCGGCAGCACCGCACGGAAGCCTGCCTGCGCCAGCGCCACGGCGAAATAGCTGTAAACCTCTTTGGACGAGGTAAAGCCGTGCCAAAACAGCACCGTGGGCAGTTGTGCATGACGCTGCCCTGCGGGAGCAGCATGGATACACTCAATGCCCGCCAGGCGCTCTGTGACTAACTCGATCATTGCGCTTCCTCTTCACCGGCCTTTTACCGGTCTCAGTGTATGCCCTTCAAGATGAATTGCGAGCCACATCACATAAAGTTCCAATAGTTCCGTCCCTAAACTTTTTCAAAACGCTGCCGTTATGCTTGTAACTCTTTAGTTAATTGAAAAGGTCTTTTATGAAGCGTCGTTCTCTCAGCGCCATGAGCCTCGGTATTAAGCTGTCTGTATTGACGTCTTTAAGCGTGGCTATCGTGTTGTTTATCTTAACATTAACCCTTAGTCACAACGCTGCCAGCCAGCTTGAAAAGCTCGCCACTGACGACATGCAGAATCAGGTGCTGGGTATCAATGAAATGGCGACGATGTTCAACGCCACGCTGTCGGAAGAAGTGTCAAATTACACCAAACTCTTCCAAAGCTTTCTGCCTAAACGTTTCAGTCGCGACGAGAGCGCCCGCATTCAGGTCGGCGATCTCAGCACGCCAACGCTGCGCGCGGGCTTAAAAACCTTAAACCTCGATCAGATTGCCGTGGATGACTTTCTCGATCGCACCGGTGCGGTCTCCACCATTTTTGTTCGCGATGGCGATGACTACATTCGCATTGCGACGTCGCTGAAAAAAGAGGATGGCAGCCGGGCCATTGGCACCCGCCTCGATCGCAGCAGTCCGGCCTGGCGCAGCGTGAACAGCGGCGAAATTTATCGCGGCCTTTCCACGCTGTTTGGACACCGTTATATCACGCAATATCAGCCGGTAAAGGATGAGAGCGGCGCGGTCATTGCCATTCTGTTTGTTGGCGTGCAGATCGACTCGCAGTATGCCCTGATGCGTGAAAAAGTGCTGGCGCGCCACCTGAGCGACAGCGGCAGCTTCTTTGTGCTGAACGGCGCGCCGGGCAAAACGCAGGGGCAATACCTGTTCCATCGCGAGAACGAAGGCAAACTGCCCCACTGGGACAGCGCCGTCCAGCAGCAGCTTTTAAGCGAAGCCAAAGGCTTGCTGATGATGGAGCTTGATGGCGAGACCAAAATGCTGGCCTGGCAGCAGCTGCCCGGCTGGAACTGGATTATTGCTGGCGAAGTCAGCCGCGCCAGCTTGCTGGCTCCTATTACCCATAGCCGCAACCTGTTTATGGCCATTGGACTGGGACTGGTGGTGCTGTTTGCCCTTGGCTTTATTCTTTACAGCCGTCGCGCGATCACGCGTCCGCTGCAGCAAGTGATTCACCTCGCAGAGCAGTACGCCGCAGGCAATCTGCAGGCGCATCTCGACTCCTCGCGTCACGATGAAATTGGTCAGCTGGTCGCGGCCATCAATGGCATCGGTGACGGTCTGGAAAAAGTGGTCAGTCAGGTGCGCCGCGCGGCCAGCGATATCAGTCACGGCACCGACACCCTGGCCGCCAGCAGCGCCAGCATTAGCGAGCAGATTGGCCGTCAGGCAAGCAGCGTCGAAGAGACGTCGGCCAGCATGGAGCAGTTTGGGGCCACCGTGGCGCAAACGGCCGCCAACGTGCGCCAGGCGATGGCGCTGGTGAGTGAAGCGGCGAAGAAAGTCAGCCACGGCGGCAGCACCGTGACGCGTTCAGTAGAGACCATGGCGGATATTCGCGAGGCGTCGCAGAGCATTTCAGATATCACCCACGTAATTGAATCCATTGCTTTCCAAACCAACATTTTGGCGCTCAACGCCGCCGTGGAAGCCGCTCGCGCCGGTGAGCACGGCAAAGGTTTCGCGGTGGTGGCTGCCGAAGTGCGCGCGCTGGCACAGCGCAGCGCCAACGCAGCGAAGGAGATCGACGGGCTGATCGCCCGTTCTATCGACAAAGTCGCGGCGGGCCATACGCTGTCTGAGCAAACACGCGATGCGATGCAGCATATCGTGAGTGAAATTGAGCAGGTAAAAACCCTGATGGGCGAGATCAATATCGCCGCCCAGGAGCAGGCGGCGGGCATTGGTCAGGTGAACCTGGCGATGAACCACATCAGCCACGCCACGCATCAGAGCAGCGACATGATTACGCAGTCTGAAGCCACGGCACAAAACCTCAGCCAGCAGGGACATCACTTAACGCATCTGGTAAGCATTTTTCAGCTAAAAAGCTAAACCTTGCGGAAAAGATGGCCTAAACTCAGGCCATCTTCTCTGTTAAGGAGTGGCTATGCGCGGCATTTTTCTGGCGTTGAGTTTATTGTTGAGCGGGTGTGCTGCCTTCACGGGTACGCCGCAGTCGCCGCCGCCCCCCGCCCGTCAGGCGCAGGAGATTTCACGGGCGCAAAGCGGCGGTTTGCCTAAACTGGGCACGGTGACGGTCACCACGCGCGGCTCGCCGGATGATGCGCAGCGCGCCCTTGCCGCACGCGCGAACCAGCAGGGCGCGGTGTATTACCAGATCCTGATGCTGGATGACACAACGCTGCCAGGGGTGTGGTATGGCACGGCGCTTCTCTATGGCGCGCCCTTAAATAACGCCGCCCGCCCGCAGCAGTAAGCGCGTACAGAGGGCATCGCTCAGTGCGCGCGGCGCGCGGGCGTCCAGCCGCTGCTGACACCAGGCATCCGCCAGAGGCGGTTCGGCCACCTTAAGCAGGATTGCCGCGCAGGCCAGCTGCAGCAGCGCCTGCGCCACCGCTCTCGCCTCTGCCTCGCGCACCTGTGACAGCTGCAATCGCAATTGCCGCCAGCGTCGATCAAAGTGACGGTTGCAGCCTTTTACGGCGTCAAATTCGCGATCCAGCATGGCAATCACGCCTTCTTTACTGCGCAGTACGCGCAGCACATCCAGACACATCACGTTTCCCGATCCTTCCCAGATGCTGTTCACCGGCATTTCACGGTACAGGCGCGGCAGCTCGCTCTCTTCGCAGTAGCCGATGCCGCCCAGCACTTCCATGGATTCGGCCACAAACGCGATCCCGGCCTGGCAAATGCCAAACTTGGCAACCGGCGTGAACAAGCGCGCGTAGAGCGCCTCGTGCGGACTGTTTACCGTTGACCAGGCGCGCGCCAGCCGCAGCAGCAGCGCCGTTTGCGCCTCGAGCAGCAGCGCTTGCTGCGCTAACACGCTGCGCATTACTGGCTGATCGCTGAGGTTTTTCCCCATGATCTGACGCTGCTGGGCATGATGGTGGGCGATGGCGAAAGCACGGCGCATCATACCGTGGCTGCCGAGCGCACAATCAAAGCGCGTCATCCCGCCCATTTTGAGGATCACGCGGATACCCTGGCCCTCTTCGCCCATCAGCCAGCCAACGGCATCCTGAAATTCAACCTCGGCGCTGGCGTTGGATCGGTTGCCCAGCTTGTCTTTGAGCCGCTCAAGCCGAACGGCGTTGCGCGTGCCATCCGGCAGCAGGCGCGGCAGAAAGAAGCAGCTCAGGCCCTGCGCGGTCTGCGCCAGAATCAGGTGCGCGTCGCTTTGCGGTACGGAGAAGAACCATTTGTGCCCGGTAATGCGGTACGGTTCACCCGCGCCGCGCTGACCAATCGGTTCGGCGCGCGTGGTATTGATTAGCACATCAGTGCCGCCCTGTTTTTCCGTCATGCCCATACCAATCAACAGCCCGCGCTTTTGGTCGCCGGGCAGATGATGCGCGTCGTAGCGATCGCTTAACAGCGGAACGCGCCACGCTGCATAAGGTTCGGGCAGCATCTGTTGCAACAGCGGAATGGCCGCGTGCGTCATGGTCACCGGACAGAGCGATCCTGCCTCGACCTGCGCATGCAGAATAAAGCGCGCGGCGCGTGCGACCATGGCACCCGGGAGCACATCGGGCTGCCAGCTGAGGTTATGGAGCCGACTGGCGCACAGGCCCTGCATCAGCAGATGCCACGCCGGATGAAAGCGCACGTCATCCAGCCGCTCACCGCGCGCATCAAAGCGCACCAGCGTTGGCGGATGTGCATTAGCCAGACGGCCCAGCTCAAGCGATTCGACGCTGCCGAGCTGAAGGCCTACGGAAGCAAGCCACTCGCGATCCCAGCTGGCCCCTTCGCGCGCGACCGCCTCGCACAGGGCGATATCGTCGGTAAAGAGGTTGCTGTTAGCGAGAGGAAGCGGCTGATTGAAAACGCTGTGGGTGGTCCAGGCCATAACGGCTCCTTTTCACATGATACCCGTTTTCCCTGCGCCACCGCCTAAGCAGCGGCGCAGCGTATCTCGGTTATGAGTATGAAAAGAGTTGGGCCGTTATGCCTGGCGCAAAAAATTATTTTGCGGCGGGGATCACGCCTGGCGCTGGCGCACCGCTTCGAACAGGCACACGCCGGTGGCGACCGACACGTTGAGCGAAGAGACGCTACCTGCCATAGGGATGCTGATTAGCTCATCGCAATGTTCACGGGTCAGACGGCGCATGCCTTCGCCTTCCGCGCCCATCACAAGCGCCATCGGTCCGGTCATTTTGCTTTGGTACAGCGTATGGTCGGCCTCGCCCGCAGTGCCCACAATCCAGACGTTATACTCCTGCAACAGGCGCATGGTGCGCGCGAGGTTGGTCACGCGGATTAACGGCACATTCTCAGCGGCACCGCTGGCGACTTTCTTCGCAGTGGCGTTGAGGGGGGCGGCACGATCTTTCGGTACGATAACCGCATGAACGCCCGCGGCATCCGCGCTGCGCAGGCAGGCACCGAGGTTGTGGGGATCGGTGACGCCGTCCAGGATTAGCAAAAAAGGTTTTTCCCACGCGGCCAGCAGATCGGGCAGATCGCCCTCCTGATAGTGCTTGCCGGGTTTGACGCGCGCCACGATACCCTGATGCACGCCGCCCTCAACCTGCCCATCGAGCCACTGACGGTTAGCCAGCTGCACGACAATACCCTGAGCTTCCAGCGCAGCGACCAGCGGCTGCAGACGACGATCGTCGCGTCCTTTGAGGATAAACACTTCCTGAAAACGCTGGGGATCGCGCTCCAGCAGCGCCTGCACGGCATGAATGCCAAAAATTATTTCACTCATTCTTTAACTCAAGGTTGGATTTGAATCGGGGTGGCGATGGCCGCTGCACACTCGGTGACGCACCGCAGTGCGCCACCGAAGTCAGCATTAAGACTGTTTATCTTTCTGCTTTGCCGCACGCTTTGCCTTGGTGGCGGCGGCGATTTTACGGGTTTTTTCGGAGACTTTTTTACTTTTTTTCTCCGTTTTTGCCGCAGCAGGCTTTTTCTGCTCGCCGCGGAAAGCGGCATCAGGCTCAAAATTGCCTTTTTTGCCTGCGTCACGCCGCCGTTTGGTGGTCGGCTTGCCGCCGCGCTTTTCGCGCTCGCGGGCGGTTTTGCCCTCCCCGCGCGGCACACGCTTGCTGGAAATCAGCGCGAAGTCGATTTTGCGTTCATCCATGTGAACCGCATCCACGCGCACTTCCACCGCATCGCCTAAGCGATAGGTGCGTCCGCCGGATTCACCAATCAAACGCTGGCCCACGGCGTCAAAACGGTAGTAATCGTTGTCTAGCGTGGAAACGTGCACCAGACCATCGATAAACAGGTCGTTGAGGCGCACAAAGAAGCCGAACCCGGTGACGCTGGAGATCACGCCGTTAAACACATTGCCCACCTGATCCTGCATGAAGTCGCACTTCAACCAGTCGGCGACGTCACGCGTGGCCTCATCGGCGCGGCGCTCGGTCATGGAACAGTGCTGCCCAAGCTGCAGCATCTGCTGCATATCGTAGTGATAACCGCCGGTTGCCGTGGTGATACCGTTTTCCGTGCCCTGCTCTTTCGCCAGCAGGTACTTAATGGCACGGTGCAGCAGCAGATCGGGATAGCGACGAATCGGCGAGGTAAAGTGCGCATAAGATTGCAGCGCCAAACCAAAGTGACCGCGGTTTTCCGGATCGTAAACCGCTTGCTTCATGGAGCGCAGCAGCATGGTTTGCAGCATCTCTGCATCCGGACGGTCGGCGATCTGATTCAGCAGATCGGCATAATCGATCGGCTGCGGTTTTGCGCCGCCGGGTAAACTCAGGCCCAGCTCGCCCAGCACGGTGCGGAAGCTGGTGATGCTGTCTTCGCTCGGGCGATCGTGATCGCGGAATAGCGCCGGCTCCTGATTTTTTTCCACGAAGCGCGCCGACGCGATGTTGGCGAGGATCATGCACTCTTCAATCAGCTTATGCGCATCGTTGCGCACCGTGCGCTCGACGCGATCGATGCGGCGATCGGCGTTGAAGATAAATTTGGCTTCTTCTGTCTCAAAGGAGATACCGCCCCGCTGCTCGCGCGCCGTTTCCAGCACCTGGTACATGCGGTGCAGCTCTTCAAGGTGTTTCACCTGAGACGCATATTGCTCGCGCAGTTCCTGGTGGCCCTGCAGGATATGCCACACTTTGTTGTAGGTCAGGCGCGCGTGGGAATTCATCACCGCCTCATAGTGCTTGAAGCCGGTCAGTTTGCCGCTGGCCGAGATAGTCATCTCGCATACCATGCAGAGGCGATCGACCTGCGGATTCAGCGAGCAGAGCCCATTGGATAAAATCTCCGGCAGCATCGGCACCACCTGCGACGGGAAGTAAACCGAGGTTCCGCGCTGGTGCGCTTCGGCATCCAGCGCTGTGCCCGGACGCACGTAATAGCTCACGTCGGCGATCGCCACCCACAAACGCCAGCCGCCACCGCGTTTTTTCTCGCAGTAAACAGCGTCGTCAAAGTCGCGGGCATCTTCGCCGTCAATTGTCACCAGCGGCAGCGATCGGAGATCAACTCGCCCTTTTTTCGCGGCTTCTGGCACCTGCTCTTTCAGCTTGGCGATCTCTTTTTCGACGTCTTCCGGCCAGGCGTGCGGGATTTCATGGGTACGCAACGCCATATCCACGGCCAAGCCAGTGCCCATGTTATCGCCGAGGATTTCGGTGATCTTGCCGATGGCTTTGGTACGACGCGTGGCGCGCTGCACGATTTCCACCACCACCACCGACCCCATGCGCGCGTCCAGCGTCGCGTCCTGTGGGATAAGGATATCGAAGCTCAGGCGACTGTCGTCCGGCACGACAAAGCCGGTGCCGGCATCGGTAAAGTAGCGCCCAACAATTTGGCTGTTGCGCGGCTCAAGCACGCGCACCACGCGCGCTTCGCGGCGGCCTTTACGGTCAGCGCCGCCGGGCTGTGCCAGAATGACATCGCCATGCAGGCACAGCTTCATTTGCTCCGCTGACAGATAGAAATCATCTTTCTGCCCTTCGGCGCGCAGGAAGCCGTAGCCATCGCGGTGGCCAATGACTTTACCGCGCAGCAGATCGAGACGCTCTGGCAGGGCATAGCACTGACGGCGTGTGAACACTAACTGCCCGTCACGCTCCATGGCGCGCAGGCGGCGGCGCAGCGCTTCAAGCTGCTCTTCGCTGGTTATCTTTAATGCGTCCGCAATTTCTTCGCGGTTAGCCGGTTTTTCACGCTGTTCTAACAGCGCCAGGATAAATTCGCGGCTGGGAATAGGGTTATCGTATTTTTCTGCTTCTCTGTCCTGGAAAGGATCTTTTGACATGTCGGTTCCTCCGATGTCATTAAGTGGGGCTTACCACCGGCGGTTCGGCTAATAAAATGTGGTAGAGCGAATCGTTATTGCGCACCAAGTCGGCCAGCGTGTATTTATCGAGCTCCTGTAAAAAGAGCTGTACGGCGTCGTTGAGCGCGCTGCGCAGTCGGCAAGCCGGGGTAATGGCGCACTCGCTGCAGTTCACCAACTGCAACGGCTCCATTTTTCTCACGACGTCACCAATCACAATGCTGGCCGGATCCATGCCTAAACGAATACCGCCGTTTTTACCGCGTGTCGCGGCGACAAAGCCAGCTCGGCTCAATTGATTGATGATCTTCACCATGTGATTGCGCGATACGCCATAAGTATCGGTGACTTCAGTAATATTAGTCTGCTTGCCCGGTGGCAGCGTCGCCATGTAAATCAGGGCGCGAAGGCCATAATCAGTAAAACTTGTTAATTGCACATAGACCTCGGTAAATCATCAGGCGTTAGGGTTATGCGCCGGTTGGTGTGGTGATTAACTACGATGATAAACCAGTGCATCAAAGCCGGTGCGTTTTTTTCAGGCAAGCGCCAATAAATGCGAGAAAAAGAGAGTGTGCGGCGTTAAAGAGCAGACAAGACCTGCGTCATCCAGGGCAGCAAGGCGGCGCGCAACAACGGTAAACATCCGTCACTGCCGCTAAAACGTTGGATATTACGGATAAACAAAGGCCGGACAGCGTCCGGCCTGGTCAGATTATGCGTCGAACGGATCGCGCAAAATCATGGTCTCACTGCGGTCCGGGCCGGTCGAAATAATATCAATCGGCACGCCCGTCACTTCTTCGACACGCTTGATGTAATCGCATGCTGCCTGTGGCAGCCCTTCCAGCGTTTTCACGCCGAAGGTGTTTTCACTCCAGCCTGGCAGGGTTTCATAGATAGGCTCAATGCCTTCCCAACCTTCTGCCGCCAGCGGCGTGGTGGTCATTTCGCGGCCATCTGGCATGCGGTAGCCAACGCAGATTTTAACCTCTTTCAGGCCATCAAGCACGTCCAGCTTGGTCATGCAGAAACCTGACAGGGAGTTGATCTGCACCGCACGGCGTACCGCGACAGCATCCAGCCAACCGGTGCGGCGACGGCGTCCCGTGGTGGCACCGAACTCGTTGCCTTTTTTACACAGGAACTCGCCGGTTTCGTCAAACAGCTCGGTCGGGAACGGGCCTGCACCTACGCGCGTCGAGTAAGCTTTAACGATACCCAAAACGTAGTCCACATAGCGCGGGCCGATGCCTGAACCGGTTGCCACACCGCCAGCCGTGGTGTTAGACGAGGTCACATAAGGATAAGTACCGTGGTCGATATCCAGCAGCGTACCTTGCGCACCTTCAAACATGATCAGATCGCCACGCTTGCGCGCGCCGTCCAGCAGTTCAGAAACGTCAACCACCATGCTGGTCAGAATGTCGGCCACAGCCATGACATCGCTCAGCACTTTGTCGTAGTCAATCGCGTCAGTTTTGTAGTAATTCACCAGTTGGAAGTTGTAGAAATCAACGATCTCTTTCAGCTTCACCGCAAAGGTTTCTTTGTTGAAGAGGTCGCTAACGCGCAAACCGCGACGGGCAACTTTATCTTCATAGGCTGGACCGATACCACGGCCAGTGGTGCCAATCGCTTTGGCACCGCGCGCTTTTTCGCGCGCCAGATCCATGGCAACGTGATATTGCAGGATCAGCGGGCACGCTTCAGAAATCAGCAGACGTTCACGTACCGGCACACCGCGCTCTTCCAGCCCTTTCATCTCTTTCATCAGCGCTTCAGGCGACAGCACGACGCCATTACCAATGATGCTGGTCACGTTATCACGCAGGATGCCAGAGGGAATTAAGTGGAGGACGGTTTTTTCACCGTTGATGACAAGTGTATGGCCTGCATTGTGGCCACCCTGGTAACGCACAACGTATTTCGCGCGTTCAGTCAGAAGGTCTACGATCTTACCTTTACCTTCGTCACCCCATTGGGTGCCCAGTACGACGACGTTCTTACCCATTTTTCAAAATCACCGATTGCTTAAAAAAGGATTCTACCACCGCATTTTCTCACTTTCAGCACTTTTAGCATACGATTGCGCGGTTTTTTGCCTGCATTTTGTTCAACTCACAACATATTGGGGAACGAACAGCGGAGCGACACAAGATGCTCCTGAATATCACCGCGTTTAGCCAGCATGGCTGCTCAGCATGCAGTAAATCACCACGCCAGCAACCACAATTCCGCCGCCAAAACGGTGCAAAAGGCGATCGGGCAGTTGCGATATCGCGAGGATCATGCGCCGCCATAAGCGCGGCATCAGCATAGGTCCTAGCCCTTCCAGCACCAGCACTAAGGCCAGCGCCATCCAAATCGTGGTGTTCATTCTCTTATCCCAAAAAAAAGGCCGACACAGTTGTCGGCCTCAAGGTTATAGCAGGTCTTAACGTGCGGCGTCAGTCGGCGCCTTCATGTAACGGAAGAAATCACTGTCCGGGCTCAGCACCATCACATCCTGGTTATCAGAGAAGCTGTTCTCATAAGCACGCAGGCTGCGGATAAACGCGTAGAAGTCAGGATCCTGGCTAAAGGCGTCAGCAAACAGCTTCGCAGCTTCACCGTCACCCTCACCGCGTGAAATCAGCGCGGTACGCTGTGCTTCCGCCAGCGTGCGCGTGACCTGATAATCGGCCTGAGCGCGCAGTTTTTCTGCCTCTTCCTGACCCTGCGAGCGCTGGCTACGCGCAACCGCTTCACGCTCTGCGCGCATGCGGTTGTAAATCGCGTCGGAGACTTCCGTCGGCAGGTTGATCTGCTTGATGCGCACATCCACCACCTGAATACCCAGCGCCGCCATGCTGTTAGGGTTCGGTGCAGGCTCATTGCTGTTGGTTTCGCGCTCAACGCGCGCCGCCGCATTGGCAATCGCGCTGTCCGCCGCCGGCGTCTGCACTTCATCATCGCTGCCCGCGCTGCCGGTGTTCAGAGCATCGCGCACGTCAGTGGTTAAGCGGCCGCGGGAATCGGTCACGATGTCTTTCACGTCCAGACGCCCCATTTCAGAACGCAGGCGGTCGCTAAACTTACGTTTCAGCAGCACTTCCGCCTGTGACACATCGCCACCGCCGGTTGCCAGGTAGTAACGGCTGAAATCGCTGATGCGCCATTTGATATAAGAGTCGACGATCAGATCTTTTTTCTCTTTGGTGACAAAGCGATCGGCCTGATTGTCCATGGTCTGAATACGCGCATCGAGCGATTTAACGGTCTCAATAAACGGAATTTTAAAATGCAGACCGGGCGCATACACCTGCGGCTTATTCTCGCTATCGCGCAGCACTTTGCCGAAGCGCAGCACGATACCGCGCTGGCCTTCCTGCACAACAAACAGTGACGCGTAAAGCACCACCAATACAACAATGATTACGGCGATGATTGGCTTACGCATCGGTTACTCCCTCCCTTCGCGCTGGGTATCATTACGCAGCGCGTTTGCGCGGCGCTGATCCATGATGCTGTCCGGATTGTAAGATGAAGCGTCGTTGCGCTCGGCACTGCTGCCTTGCGAAGACGGTGACTTCATCAGATTGACGGTACTGCGACCGCGCGGGTTGGCAGACGCTTGCCCGCCGCGCATCAGCTGATCCAGCGGCAGCACCATCAGGTTATTACCCTTATCGTTAACCAGCACTTTGCGCGTATGGCTCAGCACACGTTCCATGGTTTCGATGTAAAGACGCTCTTTGGTGATCTGCGGTGCGGCTTTGTACTCAGGTAACAGGCGAGCGAATCGTGCCACTTCACCCTGCGCTTCCAGGACGGTGCGCTCTTTGTACGCGCGCGCCTCTTCCAGAATACGCTGAGCCTGACCGTTGGCACGCGGCTGCACTTCGTTTGCGTAAGCTTCTGCTTCGCGGACGTACTGCTCGCGGTTTTCCCGTGCGGCAATCGCGTCGTCAAAGGCGGCTTTCACTTCTTCCGGTGGACGGGCCGCCTGGAAGTTAACGTCGAGCAGCGTAATACCCATGTTGTAAGGACGAATGGTTTCGTCGATCTCGCGCTGGGTTTCGCTACGGACAACGGTACGGCCTTCCGTCAGGATGCGATCCATGGTCGAGCGGCCGATCACGCCACGCAGCGCACTGTCGGTGGCCTGGCGCAGGCTGTCGTCGGCGCTGGTGACGGCAAACAGATAACGCTCAGGATCCGTTACGCGGTACTGCACGTTCATTTCAACGCGCACGACGTTTTCATCGGACGTCAGCATCACGCCTGATGCGGCCAGCTCGCGCACCGCTTCGACGTTAACGGCACGTACCTGATCGATAAATGTCGGTTTCCAGTTCAGTCCCGGTTCGACCAGATGACTGAACTTACCGAAGCGGGTAACCACCCCGCGCTCGGCTTCTTTAATGGTGTAGAACCCGCTGGCGCCCCAGATAATCACCGCTGCAGCGGCAACAATGCCAACCAGTTTACCGCCGCTACCGCCGCTGCGCTGGCCGTTATCGCTCTGTTTGCCACCGCCCAGTCCGCCGAGTTTTTTGCTCAACTTACGGAAGATATCATCCAGATCGGGAGGCCCCTGATCGCGCCCTCCCTTGTTACCCCCAGAGTTGCCGCCTTGATTATTGCTGCTTCCCCACGGGTCGCGGTCCTGTCCGTTATTTCCGGGCTGATTCCACGCCATGTTTCTACTCCATTTATTGTATTTACGTTTTTTACCCTGCATTTCTCAGATCGCCGCATCGCTGACAGCCTTGGCATCCCCTCGCCGCCATGGAAGGCGTAGAAAGATGCTCCGTTGCCGCTAGCGCGAAGGGCGCAATTCCAGGCGCATCCTGCACGTGAGGGCCTGCAACGTTCATTGCGGTTATCGTCAAAAATTGAGTAAAGGCGTTTGGGCAATATCAAATAATATAACTGGTTAGCGCTGGTTCCTGTTTACACAAGCGACGCCAGTCAACGATCGGCATTCGGATGTGTAGCCCCAGAGAGCCATCTTCTTCATTCCACTCTTTTTCAATCGCCTGCAGTTGATAGAAACGGCTGCGCAAGCGCCCCGCTTCCGGTGGCAGACGTAAATCGTATTGTGCCACCTCGCCAGCTAAACGCTCCGAGAGGGCCTGCCAGAGCAGTGGCAGCCCCTCACCGGTTTGCGCAGAGAGCCAAACGCGGGTCGGCTGATTCTCTTCATTGCGATCGATGCGCGGGACAAACCCGTCCAGCATATCAATCTTATTCATGACCAGCAGCGCAGGAATTTCGTCAGCCTCAATCTCCGCCAGCACTTCATTTACGGCGTCAATATTTTCATTGACGCGCAGATCGGCTGCGTCAATGACGTGAATTAACAGGGTTGCCTGACGCGTCTCTTGCAAAGTGGCTTTGAACGCGGCGACCAGGTCGTGCGGCAGATGGCGAATAAAGCCCACGGTATCCGCTAGCACGACCTCGCCCACATCCACGACGTTAAGGCGACGCAGCGTAGGATCCAGCGTAGCGAAAAGCTGATCCGCTGCGTAAACGTCAGCAGATGTCATGCTGTTGAATAAGGTAGATTTTCCGGCATTGGTGTAGCCCACTAGCGAGACCGTCGGCACATCAGCCTTGGCGCGCGCCTGACGTCCCTGCTCGCGCTGTTTTTCAACGCGCTCAAGACGTGAAAGAATTTGGCTAATGCGCCCGCGCAGCAAGCGACGGTCTGTTTCAAGCTGGGTTTCACCCGGACCGCGCAGCCCGATCCCGCCTTTTTGGCGTTCGAGGTGGGTCCAGCCGCGCACCAGCCGCGTGGCAAGATGACGCAGCTGTGCCAACTCAACCTGCAATTTACCCTCATGGGTACGGGCACGCTGAGCGAAAATATCGAGAATTAAGCCGGTGCGGTCGATAACGCGACACTCGCACAGCCGCTCAAGATTACGCTCCTGAGCAGGGGATAAGGCATGATCGAATAACACGACCGATGCTCCACTTGCTTTCACCGCATCGGCAATTTCAACTGCCTTTCCTTCACCGACAAAATATTTGGGATGAGGCGCTTTACGACTGCCGGTAATGACCTGCAGTGCATCGACGCCCGCAGAAGAGACAAGAGTTTCAAACTCCTGCAAATCTTCCAGCTCTTTGTCTTGGGAGAACCAGATGTGTACCAGTACGGCCTGCTCACCGGCATCATAACGGTCAAACAAGCTATAACCTCGCTAAAATAAAATAACCAGGACGGGAAAACGCCGTCGCTCCCAGTCCTGGCTTTACGGCTCTGCAAATTACTCTGCGTTGTCGCCGTCTTGTTGTGGCTGCGACTGAGCGCCCTGATTGCTTCCGCCGTGATGGTAATTACTGCCACCGCTGCCGCCCGCATTGTTGCTGTGATGCGAAACCGGACGTGAAGGAACCACTGTGGAGATGGCGTGCTTATACACCATCTGACTAACCGTGTTTTTCAGCAGAATGACGAACTGATCGAAAGATTCAATTTGTCCCTGCAGCTTAATGCCGTTTACTAAATAGATCGAAACCGGTACACGTTCACGACGCAGCGCGTTCAAAAACGGGTCTTGTAATGATTGCCCCTTAGCCATTCTATCTTTTCCTTATATGCTTGTTGTTTACTACTTAAGAACCGTGGTTCAGAAAAACTGCGTAAAAAATTTGCGCACGATAACGGATCGATTGTACACAATCATTCCGGCTTAGCACTAACTACCTGCAGGACCTTAGCACGCGCTAATGCTGGCTCATCACTGTCTAACCAGTGAACGTTGGGCCAACCGCGTAACCAGGTAATCTGGCGTTTAGCAAGCTGCCGGGTGGCGCAAATTCCCCGATAAACCATGTCGTCGTAGTCAGTCTCGCCCGCTAAATAAGACCACATCTGGCGATAACCCACACAACGAATGGAAGGCATATCCGTATGCAAATCACCTCGTGCAAACAATTCACGAACTTCCGCTTCAAATCCTGACGCTAGCATCTGGTTATAACGCAACGCAATGCGTTGATGTAACAGTTCACGGCTCGCCGGAGCGATAGCAAACTGGTACACGTCGTAGGGTAACGCCTCACCGGAGATTTTTGTCAGTTCCGTTAAAGTTTTACCCGAAATAAAAAAAACTTCCAGTGCTCGCGAAAGTCTCTGCGGATCATTCGGATGAATACGACTGCCGGCGACCGGATCGATTTCACACAGCTGGCGGTGCAAGGCTTCCCAACCTTTTTCAGCCGCCATTTGCTCTATTTGCTGACGCACCGCAGGATCGGCCGAGGGCAACGGCGATAATCCTTCAAGTAACGCTTTAAAGTAGAGCATGGTTCCACCAACAAGCAGCGGAATCTTTCCTTTACGGGAAATCTCCTCCATCTCTGCCAGCGCATCGCGACGAAACTCTGCGGCGGAGTACGTTTCCGCCGGATCGCGAATGTCCAACAAGCGATGTGGAGCCTGCGCCAACTCTTCTTTCGACGGTTTCGCCGTGCCTATATCCATCCCGCGATAGATTAAGGCAGAGTCAACGCTGATTAGTTCAACCGGAAGATGCTGGCGCAGCGCAATCGCTAATGCCGTCTTCCCCGAGGCCGTTGGCCCCATTAAAAAAATAGCCTTTGGCCGGCCAGCCTGGTTTTGTTCACTCATGCTTCAACGCGTTTATCGCGCTCTCAATCTCAATGGTCTGCAACAGACCTGAAGGCGGCGACGTTAACAGCTGAGGACAGAGCCGTTCCAGCTCAGCCAATAGCGCTATCGCCTGCGAGTGATTCCAGTGCGCAGCTTCTGCGGTATCCTGGCGCGCCAGCCATTGCGCGAGCGAAGATGCAGAAACCTCTTGCTGCCGGGCGAGATAGCCTAACAGTTCAGGAATCAAGATTTGTAAATTTTGTGTTCGCAACGGTAAAGGCACCGCACGCAGCGTCACGTGATGACCTTCCCTTTTTAAATCAATGCCCATTTGCGTTAATAGCGGGGCTTGCGCGTCGATCACCGTCAGTTCATTGGCCGCCACTTTCAGCCTGACGGGAATCAACAGCGGCTGAGGTTTAAGCCCCTCCTCGCCCGGCATCAGCTGCGCCTGTTTAAGCCAGCGCGCTGCCACGGCAAGCGACAGCAGCTGAAGCTGATTCCCGCGCTCAAGCAGCGCATAGCGCTCCTGCACTACGCTCAACACCCGCCCAAAGCTCTGCGCGTGGGCGGCCAGCGGCGCCTCTGATTGCCGCTCAGGTGTGATCGCCCGCGGTGCTGCAGGCGCAGACACGGGCGCGGGCGCAGGGGTTTTCATCAGCTGTTGATAAACTGCGCCTTCACGGGCGCGATAGCCTGGCTCTTTGTTTTGCCATGCGGCGCCCGATCCCGCCGGCTCCGCGCGCTCACGCCCCGGCGCCGAAGCAGAAGCAGAACGAGCAGGTTGGGCAAAATGATTCCCCCCCGCCGCCTGCCGATTTTCCGGCTGCCACTGGGCCGCTGGCTCTTCAGCCTGTTCCAGCGGCAACGCCGCAGCCCGCGTGGATTGCAGTGCGCTCATGACGCCCTGCCAAATAAAATCGTGTACCAGCCGCGACTGATGGAAACGCACTTCGTGCTTGGCGGGATGCACATTCACATCCACCTGATGGGGATCAATGTCAAGATACAGCACGTAAGCAGGCTGCTGGTCGTCACCCAACTGGGTTTGATACGCCTGACGAATGGCATGGTTGATCAGCTTGTCCCGCATCATACGGCCATTCACGTAGCAGTACTGCAAATCGCTGACCTGACGTGAACCGGCCGGGTCTGCCACCCAGCCGCGCAGCGCAAGATCGTCATGCTGCCAGTCAATACGCAGCGCATGCTGCATAAAGGTGGTGCCGCAGATGGCACCGAGACGCCGTTCGCGCTGCGCCTCCTGGCTAACCCCGCGATATTGACGCACCAGCTTGCCGTTGTGGGTGAGCGAAATCGCCACGTCAAACCGCGCCAGTGCGATGCGGCGGACCACTTCATCAATATGGGTAAACTCGGTTTTTTCCGTGCGCATGAATTTACGGCGCGCTGGCGTATTGTAAAACAGATCCAGCACCTCCAGCGAGGTGCCGACCGGGTGCGCCGCAGGCTTGACCGTCACATTCATTTCACGCCCTTCCGCATAGGCTTGCCACGCTTCGCTTTGATCGGCGGTGCGTGAGGTCAGCGTCAAGCGCGACACCGAGCTAATACTGGCCAGCGCTTCACCACGAAATCCCAGGCTCACAATCGCTTCCAAATCGTCGAGGGAGGCAATCTTACTGGTCGCATGCCGCGCCAGCGCCATCGCCAGCTCTGCTTTGGCAATGCCGCATCCGTTGTCACGGATGCGAATCAATTTGGCACCGCCTTTTTCGATATCGACGTCAATGCGCGTCGCGCCAGCATCCAGGCTGTTTTCCACCAGCTCTTTGACCACCGAAGCCGGACGCTCCACCACTTCACCGGCGGCAATCTGGTTCGCTAACTGGGGCGGTAAAATCTGAATTGGCATGCGGGATATCCTTGTTGCGGGCTGGCCCTAACGGGCCAGCGGTCAGGACTGCGGAATCTTTAAGTTTTGCCCCAGCATCACATTGCTCGACTTCATGTTGTTCGCCTGCATGATAGCGTTGGGGCTGACGCCATAGTGGGCAGCGATGGCGGTCAGCGAATCGCCGCGCACCACTTTGTGACGCACCGGCCTGACAGACGCGTTACTGCTGCTCACTGCGGATTTGGCCGGCACTTTCAGACGCTGTCCAACCCAGACCACATCGCGCTTCAGCTTATTAAGCTCGCGTAAGGTCGCCATGCTGACGCCATAGTGCGCCGCAATGCCCGACAGGGTTTCACCGCGCGTCACCGTATGGCGCTGCGTAGCACCAATGTATTGCACGGTGCCGCTCGCCGGATTGCTGGCGACGCTAACCGCTGGTGCGCTGTCCAGCGGCCGGTTTTCCTCCTTTGGGACAGATTGCAGCGGATGCGCGAGGAAATAACTGCGCAAGCCTTTATAAATCGACTCGGCAATTTTTTCCTGATACGCGCTGCTGCCAAGCAGCCGCTCCTCCGCTGCGTTACTGATAAAGCCGGTCTCAACCAATAATGACGGGATATCGGGTGAGCGCAACACGCCCAAACTGGCGTGCTCAGGTAAACGTTTGTGCAGGCGCGTTACGCCGCGCAGCTGCTGCAGCACTTTTACCGCCACGTCATAGCCTACCCGCTGCGAGTGTCCAAACTGCAAGTCCAGCACCGCCTGACTTAAATAGGGATCGGCCTGGCTGTTTGCCAGCAAATCCCCCGCGCCGCCCAGCAGTTCAGACTGCTTCTCTTTTTGCTCCAGCCAATTCGCCATTTCGTTATTGGCACGGCGATTGGAGAGCACCCACACCGACGCGCCGGTGGCGGAGTGATTAGGGGCGGCATCGGCGTGAATGGAGACCAGCAGGTTGGCGTTCTCTTTACGCGCCACATCCGAGCGGCCCATCACCGAGATAAAATAGTCGCCGTTGCGGGTGAGCACCGGTTTAAACATCGGATCGCGATCCATCAGCGCCTTGAGTTTGCGCGCAATCGCAATCGTGACGTTTTTTTCGTGCAGACCATGCTGGCCTGACGCGCCCGGATCTTGCCCGCCGTGTCCGGCGTCTATCGCCACAATCACCGTGTCGTTGCGCATGACGGCGCTGCCCGGTCGCACCGTACCGGTACCGCTGGTGACAGCCGTTACCGGGTTGGCGTTAAACGGATTGCCCTGCGAGGCGGCCACAGAAGGCTGCCGCGCTGCAGTCACTGGCGCGGGCGTGCTGCGCGACGCAGACTGCGTGCCGCGCAGCGTGAACACCACGCGATACTGATTACCGTCACGCTGCGTGGTGGCGCGCGTTTTCGTGGGCTGCGTGAGCTCGAACACCAGGCGAATGCTCTGGTTATCTTTAGGCTGGCTGCTGCGAATGCGCTGAACGATATTCTGCCCGCTAAAATTGAGCGGCAGCCCTTGTATCGCACCGCTTTGGCGAATATCCAATACCACGCGATTGGGATTGTGCAGCGAGAAAAAGCCATATACCGGCTGGCCATTAAAGCGCAGCGTCACTGTCGCCTGGCTGTCGCCGTTATCCACTTTGATATCAGAAAGCGTGGCGGAGAGCGCCGACGCGGAGAACAGGCAAAGCGCAGCCAGCAGGATCGTTTTTACACCTGACATCATGCGGGATGCCCGCCTTGCATAAACTGCCGCAGCAGCGCCTCGCCCTGCGGCGAAACGGCACGGATTTCAGCTTCGCGCGCCGCATCGACGTAGCGTAATGTCAGCGCTAAATCCGGTTCCGGCAGCACGCCCGCGCCCTGCTGAGGCCACTCCACCAGACAGATCGCCTCTCCGGTGAAATAGTCACGGATCCCCATAAACTCCAGCTCTTCCGGATCGGCCAGGCGATACAGGTCAAAGTGATAAAGATGGCGCGTACCCAGCTCATAAGGCTCGACGAGCGTATAGGTTGGGCTTTTGACATTGCCCTGATGCCCCAACGCCTGCAAGAAGCCTCGGCTGAAAGTGGTTTTACCGGCCCCGAGATCGCCGTACAGATAGATCACCACCGCGCTGCTGCACACGCGGGCCAATCGCGCCCCCAAATCGAGGGTTGCTGCCTCATTGGGCAAAGAAATAACACAGGTCTTCATGCTTTATCGTTGGATCATCTCTGGATTAACAAATTGCCATAGCCGGTCAAACAGGTCGGTGGCTAACATGCCCCGCGTGCCACGCTCACGCGCCACGGCGTCAGCTGCGGCGCCGTGCGCCACGCAGCCCGCGCAGGCTGCCTTAAACAGGCTAAGTTTTTGCCCAGCCAGGGCCGCAATAATACCGCTCAATACATCACCCATACCGCCCGACGCCATGCCCGCGTTACCCACATCAGCAATCGCGATAGCGCCGGTTTCATCCGCAATAACGGTGCCGGCGCCTTTTAGCACAACCACGCCGCCGTAGCGTTTTACTAAGCTTTGCGCGGCGTGTAAGCGGTCACTCTCAATCTCACTGGTTTTCACGCCTAGCAGGCGCGCCGCTTCGCCAGGATGCGGCGTAATAATGCGATTCTGACGGTTATCCGCAGTGATTGCCAGCAGGTTAAGCGCATCCGCATCCCAAAGCATCGGCTTTTCACTGGCCGCGACTAACCTCAACGCCTGCTGCGCCCACGCGCGCTGGCCGAGGCCAGGTCCGATAGCAATCATGTCTGCCCACGCCAGCGCCTGCGTCAGACTTTTCTCACTCAGCGCGTCTACCATTAGCTCCGGCCGCGCGGTCAGAATCGGGCCAATATTATCTTCATGCGTCAGTACGCGAACAAGCCCAGCGCCTGCACGCAGCGCGGCCTCCCCCGTCATGCGAATCGCGCCTGCAGTACCGCTGTCTCCGCCTATCACCAAGAGTCTGCCCTGATCGCCTTTATGTGAGGTCGCTTTGCGTGGCTTCAACCACGCGGCGAGATCGGCGGCGTCATAGCGTGCCACCGGCGCGCTAACACCGGCGAGAAACGGCGCGAGACCCAGCAGCGCACAGTGCAGTTCACCCACGTGATCGCGCGCCTTGCCGGTAAGCTGACCCGGCTTAAGCGCAATCATACTCAGCGTGCTGTCGGCGAAGACGGCTTCACCGGGCGTCGCGCCCGTTGCGGCCAGCAGGCCAGAGGGAATATCAATGGCCAATACCGGTGCGGCGTGCGTATTCATCTGCGCGATAAGGCGATCGTAAGGCGACGCGGGCGCGCGGTTGAGGCCAATCCCCAGTAGTGCATCGACGATCAGATCAACCGACTCAGGCCACGCCGCGTCGGCGGCATGCACCACGCCGCCCGCCGCCAGCCAGCTATCGCGCGCCTGCTGCGCCTCATCCGGCAGCGGCCTGTTGCTTTCACAGGCGAGCAGCGTCACGGTCATCCCGGCCGCCTGCGCCAGACGCGCGACAACATAGCCATCGCCGCCGTTGTTGCCGTGGCCGCACAACACCAGCCAGTGACGCGCCTGCGGCCAGCGCGATCGCGCCAGTTCATAGCTCGCCTGCCCGGCGCGCTGCATCAGTTCATACAGCGTACAGCCCAGGGTGTCAGCGGCGTCTCGCTCAAGCTGCGCCATCGCCTGCGCAGGCCAGACAGAGTGTGGTAAACTGCGCGGGTTTGCTTCATTCATGTGGTTTCCCATGTCATACCCTCTCGATCTTCAACAGCTTGCTCAGCACATTAAACAGTGGGGCCGCGACCTCGGCTTTCAGCAGGTCGGTATTTGCGATACGGACCTGAGTCTTGAGGAGCCCAAGCTTCAGGCCTGGCTGGATAAGCAATATCACGGCGAAATGGACTGGATGGCGCGCCACGGCATGATGCGCGCGCGTCCGCACGAACTCCTGCCCGGCACCTTGCGCGTCATCAGCGTGCGCATGAATTACCTTCCGGCCAAAGCCGCCTTTGCCAGTACGCTTAAAAACCCACAGCTGGGCTACGTGAGCCGCTACGCGCTGGGCCGCGATTACCACAAAGTATTACGCAATCGACTGAAAAAGCTCGGTGAAATGATTCAAGACCACTGTGGTGAGCGTCAATTTCGCCCCTTTGTGGATTCCGCCCCCCTTCTTGAGCGCCCTCTCGCTGTCAAAGCCGGATTGGGCTGGACAGGCAAACATTCGCTGGTGCTAAACCGTGAGGCTGGCTCGTGGTTCTTCCTGGGTGAGCTGCTGATTGATTTACCGCTGCCCGTGGACGAGCCGCAGCCCGAGCAGTGCGGCCGCTGCGTGGCGTGCATGACCATCTGTCCGACGTCGGCCATCGTTGAACCCTATGTCGTTGACGCGCGTCGCTGCATCTCTTATTTGACCATCGAACTTGAAGGCGCGATTCCCGAAGCGCTGCGTCCGCTGATTGGCAACCGCATTTATGGCTGTGACGACTGCCAGCTGATTTGCCCGTGGAATCGTTACGGCCAATTAACCGATGAAACCGACTTTTCACCGCGCGCGGTACTGCATGCGCCACCGCTGACGGTACTGTTTGGCTGGGATGAAAAAACCTTTTTACGCGTGACGGAAGGGTCCGCAATCCGCCGCATCGGTCATTTACGCTGGCTGCGCAATATCGCCGTGGCGCTGGGCAATGCGCCGTGGTCCGCAGAAAATTTGACAGCACTGGAATCGCGGCGCGGCGAACACCCGCTACTGGATGAGCACATCGAGTGGGCCATTGAGCAGCAGCTTGAGAAGCGTCAGGCAGAAGCCGTGGCTATTCAACCTGCTAAACACCAGCGACTGGTACGCGCCGTGGAAAAAGGCTTACCGCGTGACGCATGATTGTACAGCCGACAGGATAAAATGCTTTTCCACACGCTGTGAATAAAATTATTACGTCAAAATCTGCTTTGAAAAGTTATTTCAAGCACTTGCCGCGCACACAATCAGAAACAAATTAAAGTCTTTAAAAATTAAATGGTTACAGTGTTATTGTAAGCTTTTATAGGATTTATTACGCGCAGGGGTAATTTCAGAGCTTGTGGATAACTCTGTTAAGAAGGGTTTAGCAGATAGCTGAAATCGCGGTCAGTACGCTGGCGGCGCACTGTGGATAACCCTGCCTCAAGAAGGCAACATTAGCCGGTAAAACTCAGCGATACGCGATGGGTAAACTTTCCAGAAAACCGTGGCTCACTGGCGACAACGCGAACAACTGCAGCTGTATGATGTTTGATTGCGCCCGAAGGCAAATAACAGTAGTGAATGAAAAACTGGAGCGGGAAACGAGACTCGAACTCGCGACCCCGACCTTGGCAAGGTCGTGCTCTACCAACTGAGCTATTCCCGCATAATCTTCGTATTTCAGTGTCACGGCGTAAACGGTAATCCGTACGCTGCGAACTAAATCCGTGATTTGAATGGTGTACTGCACAATACTGGAGCGGGAAACGAGACTCGAACTCGCGACCCCGACCTTGGCAAGGTCGTGCTCTACCAACTGAGCTATTCCCGCATATCAGTATGTTGTACGAAGCTTGGAGCGGGAAACGAGACTCGAACTCGCGACCCCGACCTTGGCAAGGTCGTGCTCTACCAACTGAGCTATTCCCGCATCTTCAACGCATCTCGCTGTTTGCACCGCTTTAGCAGGCAACAAGCGCAACATGCTGAATTTACACTTCGTTCGCGCCGAATGAAATTCTTCATCGGTACGGGGTGCGCATTATACGAGAAATCTTTTCTGCCGCAAGAGGCTACACGCAAAATTTTACGCTTTCCGCGCGTTTGCTGATTTAATCAGCAAAGCGGTGATTATCTGCGCACCCCGTGGAATCAGAGCTGCAAAAAATGCTCGCGGTAATACGCCAGTTCGGCAATGGATTCGCGAATATCATCCAGCGCCTGATGCGTGCCGCGCTTTTTGAAACCCGGCAGAATGTCAGGCTTCCAGCGGCGCGCCAGCTCCTTCAGCGTACTGACATCAAGGTAGCGGTAGTGAAAATAGGCTTCCAGATCCGGCATGTACTTGAATAAGAAACGGCGATCCTGGCCAATGCTGTTGCCGCAAATTGGTGAGGTATTGGCCGGCACCCACTGGCGTAGAAACGCCAGCGTGGCGTGTTCTGCGGCACGGTCGTCGTGCTGGCTCTGTTTAACGCGCTCCACCAGCCCGCTTTGGGTGTGAGTACGCACATTCCAGTCGTCCATAAGCGCCAGCTGTGCGTCCGACTGGTGTACCGCCATTACCGGCCCTTCCGCCAGGATCGTGAGGTTGGCGTCGGTGACGATCGTCGCGATCTCAATAATACGATCGCGCTCAGGATCCAGACCGGTCATTTCCAGATCGATCCAAATCAGATTATTTTCATTTCCCGCTGTCATGCGTTTTCCGCCTATTGCCAAAGTCGTCATTACACTCGTTTCAGGTGTATCATAGACGTTTTGCCCAGCGGGGCGAAGCCTGGCAAAAAACCTGAGAGGATGCGTGAGCAAAAATAAACTGTCGAAAGGTCAACAACGTCGCGTAAGCGCTAACCATCAGCGTCGTCTGCAGCAACGGAGCGAGAAGCCGGAACCGGACGATAGCCTGTTTGGTGAGCCTTCCGAAGGCGTGGTGATCAGCCGTTTCGGCATGCACGCAGACGTGGAAGATGGCGCGGGAGAGGTGCATCGCTGCAACATCCGCCGCACCATTCGTTCGCTGGTCACCGGCGACCGCGTCGTGTGGCGCGCCGCCGTAGGGGGCGGAAAAGGCATTGTCGAGGCGGTGCACGATCGCGTTAGCGTGCTGACGCGGCCGGACTTCTATGATGGCGTAAAACCGATCGCCGCCAACATCGATCAAATCATCATTGTTTCGGCGATCCTGCCGGAGCTGTCGTTGAACATTATCGATCGCTATCTGGTGGCGAGCGAAACCCTTGGCGTCGAGCCGCTGCTGGTGCTCAATAAGATCGACCTGTTGGACAGCCGCGCCCGCGCGTTTGTCGATGAGCAAATGGCGATTTACCGCCGTATCGGCTATCGGATGCTGATGGTTTCAAGCCACGCGAAAGATGGGTTGAAGTCGCTTGAAGAGGCGCTCACCGGCCGCATCAGTATTTTTGCCGGTCAGTCAGGCGTAGGAAAATCCAGCCTGCTCAATACGCTGCTTGACCTGGACGCCGCCGGCACAGAGATCCTGACCAATGACGTGTCTGATGTGTCAGGCCTGGGCCAGCACACCACCACCGCCTCACGCCTCTATCATTTTCCACACGGCGGCGACGTCATTGATTCACCCGGCGTGCGCGAATTTGGCTTGTGGCATTTGGAGCCAGAACAGATTACGCGCGGGTTTATCGAATTCCGCGCGTATTTAGGCAGCTGTAAATTCCGCGACTGCAAGCATGACGCCGACCCAGGCTGTGCGATCCGCGAAGCCGTAGAGGCCGGTGAGATTGCCCGCTCCCGTTTTGAGAATTACCACCGCATTCTGGAAAGCATGGCGCAGGTAAAAACGCGTAAAAACTTTTCCGATAGCGAGAGTTAAAGGCTAAAAACGGCATAGTCGCCAACTGACCGGGGCGCTGTTACAATCCGCCCCCCCTTTTTGTAAACCATGCGTAATTAAGCCAGGAGGCAACGGTGTTTGATCGTTTTAAACTCGGCCTGAATCACATTCTGCCTAAAAAGGCACTGACCGAACTTGCTGGCTGGGGCGCTAGCCGCCGTGCTGGCTGGCTGACCAAAGCGGTTATCGACGTATTTGTCTGGTACTACAAAGTGGATATGGCGGAAGCCAGCAAGCCGCATACCGGCAGCTACCGCACATTCAATGACTTTTTCGTACGCCCATTGAAAGAGGGCGCGCGTCCGATCGATCCCGATCCTTCCCTGTTGGCCTTACCGGCTGATGGCGCCATTAGCCAGTTGGGCCATATTGACGGCGACCAAATTTTTCAGGCAAAAGGCCACTATTACACGCTGCAAGCGCTGCTGGCCGGCAACGATGACCTGGCCGAACAGTTTATCGACGGCGAGTTTGCCACTACCTATCTGGCACCGCGTGACTATCATCGCGTTCACATGCCGTGCAACGGCATTCTGCGTGAAATGATTTACGTGCCGGGCGATCTCTATTCGGTCAACCCGTTAACGGCACGCAATATTCCCAACCTGTTTGCACGTAACGAACGCGTTATCTGCGTGTTCGATACCGATCACGGTCCGATGGTGCAAATTTTGGTGGGTGCCACCATTGTCGGCAGCATTGAAACCGTTTGGGCCGGCACGATCACGCCACCGCGTGAAGGGGTGATCAAACGCTGGCGCTATCCGTCGGCGGAACACGACGGCGCGGTTGTGCTGCTGAAAGGCCAGGAAATGGGTCGCTTTAAGCTGGGATCAACGGTGATTAACCTCTTTGCACCGCAGCGCGTCAAGCTCGCGGAAAGCCTTGAAGCTGAAAGCAAAACCCGTCTCGGTCAACCCATGGCTATCGCCCTGCCTCAGCCCGGCGATAACGCCCCGCTCGCCCGCTAACCGGAAACGTCTCCCGTGCGTGTTCTTCTCTCTCTGCTGCTGAGCCTGGTGCTCAGCAGCACTGTTTTTGCCGCCACCGTTCCCGCCGCCAGCCAGATTCAACAAGAGCTGGATGCCGCTAAGTCCGCGAAAAACTCGCCGTCGCAGACTGAGCAGGTGCAGGCGCTGGAAGCCGCCATCAACTTTCTTAACGAGCGCGACGAGGCGCTGGAAAGAGCGAAGCAGTATCAGCAGGTCATTGATGATTTTCCGCGTCTGGCGCGCGAACTGCGTCAGCAGATTGCCGCGCTGACCGACACCAGCAAGCCGGTGCGCAGCAATATGAGCAGCGCCGAACTGGATCAGGAGATCCTGCAGGTGAGCAGCCAGCTGCTGGAGGAAGGCCGTCAGGCGCAGCAGGAGCAGGACCGCGCGCGCGAGATCAGCGATTCCCTTTCTCAACTGCCTCAGCAGCAAACTGAGGCGCGCCGCGCCATGACCGAAAGCGATCGCCGCGCACAAGGCTCTTCCGCCGCCGCAACGCCGCTGGCGCAAGCGCAGATTTACGCGCGCCAGGCCGAAAGCGCCGCCAACAAAGCACGGGTTGATGAGTTAGAACTGGCGCAGCTCTCGGCGAATAACCGTCAGGAGCTGGCGCGCATGCGCGCCGAAGTCCATCAGCGAAAGCTTACCCAGCTGGATAACTATTTGCAGGCGCTGCGTAATCAGTTGAATAACCAACGCCAGCGGGAAGCGGAGATTGCGTTAGAGCGAACGGAGCAGCTCGCTGAGAACAGCGTTGATCTGCCCAGCGCCATCAGCGATCAGTTTCGCGTGAACCGCGATCTCTCCGCCGCGTTAAATCAGCAGGCGCAGCGTATGGATCTGGTGGCGTCGCAGCAGCGCCTTGCCACCAACCAGATTCTGCAGGTGCGCCAGGCGCTGAGCACCCTGCGCGAACAGTCGCAGTGGCTGGGCGCATCAAATCTGTTGGGGGAAGCCCTGCGTGCTCAGGTTGCGCGTCTGCCTGAAATGCCAAAATCGCAGCAGATCGACAGCGAAATGGGTGAGCTTCGCGTGCAGCGCCTGCACTACGAGGATTTGCTGGAGCGCCAGCGCGATCTGCGCAAGCAAAAACAGGCCGACGGCACGCCGTTAAGCAGCGAGCAGAGCCGTATTCTCGATGCACAGCTTAAAACGCAGCGTGAACTGCTTAACTCGCTGATTTCCGGCTGCGACACGCTGATTCTGGAGATCACCAAGCTCAAAGTTTCTAACACGCAATTGCAGGATGCGCTGAGTGAAGTCAAAGAGGCGACCCACCGCTACCTCTTCTGGACCGCGGATGTTAGCCCGCTGGATCTCAAGTACCCGCTTGAAGTGGCCTCCGACCTCTCGCGCCTGCTTTCGTTGGATACGCTAGGCCAACTGGGCAAAGCCGTTGCCATGATGTTTACCAATCGCGAAACCGTGCTGCCGGTGATCGCCGCGATTATCCTTGTGGGCTTCAGTATCAGTACGCGACGTCATTACAACGCTTTTATGGCGCGCGCCGCCAGCCGCGTAGGCAAAGTCACCCAAGACCGCTTTAGCCTGACGGTGCGCACCGTGTTTTGGTCGATTTTGGTCGCGGTGCCGCTGCCAGTGCTGTGGGCCACGCTGGGCTTTGGCCTGCAGCACGCCTGGCCTTACCCCTTTGCCGTGGCGATTGGCGATGGCATCACCGCGACGTTGCCGCTGCTGTGGGCGTTTATGATCAGCGCCGCCTTTGCGCGCCCCGATGGCCTGTTTGTGGTGCATTTCCGCTGGCCGCAATCGCGCGTGGCGCGCGCAATGCGTTACTACTCGTTGACCGTGGGCCTGATCGTGCCGCTCATGATGCTGCTGATTGCCTTCGCCAACCTCGACGACCCCGCGTTCTCCGGCACGCTCGGTCGTCTCTGTTTTATCCTGATTTGCGGCGCGCTGAGCATCGTCACCGTGAGCCTGAAACGCGCGGGCATCCCGCTCTATCTGGACAAAGAGGGCAACGGAGAAAATCTGGTTAACCGCATTCTCTGGAACCTGATGGTGGCGATTCCGCTGCTGGCGGCGCTGGCGTCTTGCATCGGCTATCTCGCCACGGCGCAGGCCCTTCTGGCGCGGCTGGAAACGTCGATGGGGATCTGGTTCTTTTTACTGGTTGTCTACCACGTGGTGCGTCGCTGGATGCTGATTCAACGACGCCGCATCGCCTTCGATCGCGCCCGCCAGCGCCGCGCCGATATGCTGGCGAATCGCGCGCGCAGCGAAGAAGAGAAAGAGCAGCAAACGCCGGGCAATGCCGACACCATTGAAGTTGAAGAGCCGATTATCGATTTAGATGAGATCAGCGCGCAGTCGCTGCGCCTGGTGCGCTCGATTCTCACGCTGATTGCGCTGGTCTCGGTGATCGTGCTGTGGTCGGAAATTCACTCGGCCTTTAGCTTCCTCGATAACATTCCGCTGTGGGATGCCAGTACCACCGTGCAGGGCGTGGAGAGCGTGCAGTCCATTACGCTGGGCGCGGTGCTGATTGCGATTCTGGTGTTCATTATCACCACGCAGCTGGTGCGCAACATGCCCGCGCTGCTTGAGCTGGCGATACTGCAGCACCTTAGCCTGACCCCCGGCACCGGCTACGCGATTACGACGCTGACCAAATACGCGCTGATGTTTATCGGCGGGCTGATTGGCTTTTCGATTATTGGCGTCGAATGGTCAAAACTGCAGTGGCTGGTGGCCGCATTAGGTCTGGGACTGGGCTTTGGAATGCAGGAGATTTTCGCGAACTTTATCTCTGGCCTGATTATTTTGTTCGAAAAACCGATTCGTATCGGCGATACCGTGACCATTCGCGATCTCACCGGCAGCATTACGCGCATCAATACCCGAGCGACCACCATCACCGATTGGGATCGCAAAGAGATCATCGTGCCGAACAAGGCCTTTATCACTGAGCAGTTTGTTAACTGGTCGCTGTCGGATTCCGTCACGCGCGTGGTGCTGACGATCCCGGCGCCGGCGCGCGTCGACAGCGAAGAAGTGACGACGCTGTTGAAGCAGGCCGCCGATCGCTGTACTTACGTGCTGGACGTCCCGGCGCCCGATGTGTTCCTGGTGGATTTACAGCAGGGCATTCAGCTGTTTGAACTGCGCGTGCACGCCGCAGAAATGGGCCATCGTATGCCGCTGCGCCATGAGCTGCATCAGCTTATCCTGCGCGGCTTTGAAGAGCGCGGCATTGAAATGCCCTTCCCGCCTTTCCAGGTGCGGATGGAGACGCTGGGACGTAAAACACCGGCCTCCAATGGCTCACCGGCCAGCCAAACCTTTAAATCCGGCGGTTTATAAACAACAATGCCCGGCAAATGCCGGGCATTTTTTTTACCGAACGTTGGGTTACTTCACAAACGCTTCACCCTGCGCGATATCTTTTTTCAGCGTCTCCAGCATACCGTCGAGCGCCTGCTGCTCAAAGGCGCTGAGCGAACCGAGAGGACGGCGCTCTGCGATACCGTTTTTCCCCAGCAGCAATGGCTGTGAGAAAAAGCGCGCGTATTCGCCGTCACCTTCCACGTAAGCACACTCCACGACGTTCGCTTCGCCCTGTAGCGCGCGAATCAGCGACAGTCCAAAACGCGCAGCGGCCTGGCCCATCGACAGCGTTGCCGATCCGCCACCGGCTTTGGCTTCAACCACTTCGGTGCCGGCATTCTGGATGCGCTTGGTGAGGTCAGCAATCTCCTGCTCGCTGAAGCTGACGCCTTTAACCTGCGACAGCAGCGGCAGGATGGTGACGCCGGAGTGTCCCCCGACAACGGGCACCTCAATGTCGGTGGGCGATTTTCCTTTCAGCTCCGCCACAAACGTATTCGCGCGGATCACGTCCAGCGTTGAAACGCCGAACAGGCGGTTTTTATCGTAGACACCAGCCTTTTTCAGCACTTCAGCCGCAATCGCAACCGTGGTGTTGACGGGGTTTGTGATCACCCCAATCAACGCTTTCGGTGCCGTGCTGGCAACTTGCTCGATCAAATTGCGCACGATACCGGCATTGACGTTAAACAGATCGGCGCGATCCATGCCGGGCTTACGCGCCACGCCCGCTGAGATAAGCACCACGTCGGCGCCGTGCAGCGCGGGGGTTGCGTCTTCGCCGCTAAATCCTTCCACTTTTACCGCAGTGGGAATATGGCTGAGATCCACCGCGACGCCTGGCGTAACCGGGGCGATGTCATAGAGCGAAAGTGAGGAACCTGCGGGTAATTGCGTTTTGAGTAGTAGTGCGAGTGCCTGGCCGATACCGCCGGCTGCACCAAGAACGGCAACTTTCATCCTGAACTCCTTATTAAGGTGGGGCAGAGAAATGCCGAAATCCATAAGGTTACGAGTTTAATCAACTTCTCAGGCGATCGCGACTGGCCTGTCGCGCAATAACATGACGCCGCAATCGGCTCCCGAGACTTCTCCGCTTCAGAAGTCGCCTGAATGATTCCATCGCAGCCAACAGACTATGGACGGCTTCGATCGTCGATTTTCTTGTTACCACATCAATACTATAACAACTTCGCAACCTTCGCTTT
The DNA here is from genome assembly GCA_913778495.1 of uncultured Pantoea sp. Taxonomy (GTDB): domain Bacteria; phylum Pseudomonadota; class Gammaproteobacteria; order Enterobacterales; family Enterobacteriaceae; genus Pantoea. The sequence continues at coordinate 34,327 of CAJYVD010000037.1, read as the reverse complement.
GCGCGCTACGCCGCGATTTTGGCCTGCTCTAAAAGTCTGTTATGATGCGCGACCCGCAGGATTATCGCGCACGATCCCCCTTCGACTCATTGCATAAAAATTCACATAAATGCATAATAATTTATCTGCTGTGGGATTGTTGCCCGCCGCGCCCATTCTATATTGGTAACTTATGCGTAACCCATCGAAACAAGACGATCTGATTAAAGCTTTCAAAGCCTTATTAAAAGAAGAAAAATTCAGCTCTCAGGGCGAAATTGTTCAGGCCTTGCAAGAGGACGGATTCGAAAATATCAATCAGTCCAAAGTGTCGCGTATGCTGACCAAATTTGGCGCGGTGCGCACGCGTAACGCCAAAATGGAGATGGTTTACTGCCTGCCTGCGGAGTTGGGTGTGCCGACGACCACCAGCCCGCTGAAAAATCTGGTGCTGGATATCGACTATAACGATGCGCTGGTCGTGATTCACACCAGTCCGGGCGCTGCCCAGCTGATTGCGCGCTTGCTGGATTCACTGGGCAAGGCAGAAGGTATCCTCGGCACCATTGCGGGCGATGATACTATCTTCATCACGCCCGCACGCACGTTCTCCGTAAAGCAGCTTTATGACGCCATCCTGGTGCTGTTCGAGCAAGAGCTGTAAATCCCCTTTCACTGACCGGCACGCCGCTGCCGGTTAGCGCTCCCCTCTGCCGCACCTCGCGCCTTCCCCGCTTTTGCTTCTTCACGCTGCCTGTGTAACGCGTCACCAATGGTTTGACCTTTTGGCACAAGCCACTCCTTGCGATATTTTCCACTGCTTTTAATATCCATCACGGCCGCTTTAACGTTTTGTGGCATTTGAGCCAGTGGTATCAACCACGATCTTTCGCACAAAAAGATAATTTGACCCAGATCATTGTTTTTATGCATAAAAACTGCCCAATGGCTAAGAAATAGGCATTTTTTATAACACTTGGTTCTAAAAAAGCGTCATAAGGATAAAGGATAACAACCAATCATTATTAGGCAGGTATTAATTTCATACGTAATTAGATCTATACTTCTTTTCGTGATTCAAATCACACTTCAATCGAAGATAAAAACAGATGACGAGGATTAATACCATGAACATTAAAACTACCATCGCTGCCGTAAGCATTCTATCTGCACTGTCATTTGGCGCAGTCGCAGCAGAATCGATTAACGCTGAACAGGCAATGAATCTGCAACCCGTTGGCACCGTTAGCGTCAGCGGCGTGGGTGGCTCCCCAATGGACATCCGCCAGCAGCTGAACGCAAAAGCGGAACAGCAAGGCGCCAGCGCTTACCGCGTGATTGAAGCCAACACCGGTGACAGCTATCACGCCACCGCGCAGCTGTACAAGTAAGCATCACAAGTAAGAAGCGACATAACGGCGACCGGTTTGAGAGGCGTTTGCCTCCCAGGTTGCCCGATATCATCCCTGGAGAGTAAATCATGAAAAAGACATTCGCGATTGCCGCAGTGGGCCTGGCTTCCTTGCTTTCTTTCGGTGCCAGCGCTGCCACGCAGGTCTCTAACCAGCAAGCTGCGCAGATGAACCTGCAGCCGTTGAACCAAACCATCAGCCTGAGCGGTATTGATGGCGATCAGCAGAACGTACGCGCTGAGCTGTCACAGAAAGCCGACGCGCAGGGCGCAGGCCACTATCGCATCATTGAAAGCAACCGCGACGATGCCTGGCACGTCACGGCTGAGCTGTACAAATAATCAACCTTATTAACGCCTCAGGCGCCTGCCGCGCCTGATCAAAATCGACGACCCGCCCCAATGATGTTTGCCGCAGGTTGTTGATTGAAATGTGGAGACTAAAGATGAAAATCAAAACAACCCTCGCAGCCGCAAGCCTTCTTTCTCTGTTTGCCTTCGGTGCCTCTGCGGCACAGCTGGTCACTAACGAGCAGGCGCAAACTCTGCAACCTACCGGCAGCATCATTACCATCAGCGGCACCGGCGGTGCGCCTATTGATTATCGTGCGCAGCTGTCACAGAAAGCTGATGCGCAGGGTGCCAGCGCCTATCGCGTAGTAGAAGCGAACACCGGCGACAGCTACCACGTAACCGCAGAGCTGTATAAGTAATTCCTCGTCAACCCTGACGAACCCTTTGGCCCCGCCTCGCGGGGCCCTTTTTAGTGCTTATACGAATATAAAAAGGAGCAGCTGATGCCGCTCCTTTTTTTGCGTCGAATTCCCGCCTTACTGCGCCCTGTTGCTCTAAGGATGAACGCCGGGCCGCGGCAACGCACTGCGCCGCAAGCGCGGTGTCTCTCAGCGGCGTTCGCTTAGGCCAATCCTCCGATGTGTAACGCTTTCACTTCCATATACTCTTCCATGCCCAACACCGATCCCTCCCGCCCCAAGCCCGACGCTTTGATGCCGCCAAACGGCGCGACTTCTGTGGATACCGCACATTCGTTGATGCCGATCATGCCCGCCTCCAGCGCCGCCGAGACGCGAAACACGCGCGCCAGGTCTTGGGTATAGAAGTAAGCGGCAAGACCATATTCCGTGGCGTTGGCGCGCTCAATCACTTCGGCTTCGCTATCAAAACGGAAGCAGGCTGCGACAGGGCCGAAGGTTTCATCCTGCGCCAGCTTCATCTCTTCACTGGCGTCGCGAATGACCGTGGGCTGCCAGAAGTTGCCGCCCAGCGCGTGACGCTCACCGCCGGTTAAGATTTTGCCGCCTTTGCTGACGGCATCCTGCACGTGCTCTTCCACTTTTTCCAGCGCGGAAGGCTCGATCAGCGGCCCCACGACCACGCCCTCTTCCATCCCATTGCCGACTTTCAGCTTGCTGACCGCATCCGCCAGTTGATTCACAAAGCGATCGTAAATTGAACTGTGGATAAAGAAGCGGTTGACGCTCACGCACACCTGCCCGGCATTGCGGAACTTATTGGCAACGGCGCCCTGCACCGCCGCGTCAATATCGGCATCCTCGAATACGATATACGGCGCGTTACCGCCCAGCTCCATGGAGACTTTTTTCATGGTCTCCGCCGCATTGCGCATCAGGGTTTTCCCCACCGCCGTCGAGCCAGTGAACGAAATTTTACGCACCGCAGGGCTGGCCATAATGGCGTCGCTGATGGCGTGCGTATCGCCCGCCACGGCATTCAGCACGCCATCCGGCACGCCAGCTTCTTGCGCCAAAGCGACCAGCGCAAACGCGCTGAGCGGCGTGTTATTGGCGGGTTTAATGATCCCCGTACAGCCGGCGGCCAGCGCCGGACCGAGTTTGCGGGTGAGCATCGCCATCGGAAAGTTCCACGGCGTAATCGCGGCCACGACGCCCACTGGCTCACGGGTAGCCAGAATGCGCGATCCCGGCTTGGCAGGCGGGATAATTTCTCCGTTGGCGCGGCGCGCTTGCTCGGCAAACCACTGGATGAAGCTGGCGGCGTATTCCACTTCGCCCTCCGCTTCTTTCAGCGGTTTGCCCTGCTCTGCGGTCATTAAGGCACCGAGCCAGCTTTTGTTGTCGATGATCAGCTGATACCAGCGGTGAAGGATATCGGCGCGCTGCTTGGCGGTTTTGTCACGCCAGGCCGGAAAGGCGCGCTGCGCGGCCGCGATGGCCTGCTCGGTTTCCGCTTTACCGGCTTTCGCCACCTGAGCCAGCACAGCCTGCGTGGCCGGGTTAATCACATCAAAGGTCGCGCTGGCACGATGCCACTGGCCCGCAACGAAATAACCGGTTTTGAAAAGGGAATGTTGCTGCAACGAGGTGGACATCAGTTTTCTCCTGTCAGTGTAAAACCTGTCAGAAAAGTATAGATGCCAATATCTGCGGGTTTGCTTAAGCGGGGCAAACAATCGGGCCGCTGTGTGCGACAGCGGCCCTTTTTCAGATTTGGATGAGCGTGTTCTGGTACTTATCCAGCATCATCGTCAGTCGCTTAACCGGCTCGATAACGCTCTCCGGTGCCGCGTAGTGATGCAGTTTTTCCTGATAGATCTCCAGCTCTTTCAGCAGTTGCTCAAACCAGGCGCGGCGCTTGTCGTCACTGCTGGCCGAAATCACCCGATCGGCCGTGGCGCGCAGCTGGCGATGATACGCAGAAAGCTCGGCATTCACTGGCACTTCGGCACGGCGCAGACGCTGATGCCCGATAATCAGCGTCAATGCGATGCGGTATTTATCAATGTCGCCGGGAAACAGATTCAGCAGCAGAAACAGCTGCTGGTACAGCGCGGGCAGATGGTTTTCCCGACGCCGCGCCTGGTTGGTGGTCAGCCCAGCAACAGCGGCGTACATAAAGCGGTTTAACAGCTTACGTCCGGTGCGCGCGCGTGATTTATCGCGGATCAGCAGGATCACCATCATGGCGACAAAGCTGCCGATCCACTGGCCGAGGGCGTTATCCAGGAAGACGTGAAATTCAAACTTCATCGGGTTATCCAGCACCAGCACGTTGATGGTGCCGATGAGCGCGCCCAGCGTGCCGACCTGGCGGCGCTGCACAAAAATACCGCCGACAAAACCCAGCGCTCCGATAGCAATACAGAGCAGCAGCGCACTTTGCTGGGTGGCGGGCAAAATCACCATGAAGTAGAGCATGCCCAGCGGCACCGCAAACGCCATGCCGTAGAAGAAATCTTTCGCCATCATGATCGGATTAGGCATACGCATCGCCAGCGCGGTGATCACCGCCAGCATGACCATACAGCCGCTGCCCGACGCCCAACCGGTGTAGAGCCAAAACAGAGACCCCAGCGCGGTGGCGACAAAGGTACGAATGCCGTTGATCATCGCGTGGTGCGTTTCCGCCGAACGGGCCTGAATCACCACTTCACGCTGCAGGATCCGCTCCTCCAGCGCGCTAATGCGGCTGTTGCTGCGCACGCCCTTGATCAGCAGCAGGTACTCGGTGGCCGCGCCCACCCAGCTTGCCAGCGTCATCGGTGCCGTTTTGCTGGTCGCGGCAATCAGACGCCGCATCACTTTCATGCGCTTGTGCACATCGTGGGCGCTGTTGACGTCTTTTTCGATCAGCAACCGATACTGCGAAGGAATGTAGTCAGGACGGGAATTTTGAATCAGAAACGTCTCCGCCGCCTGGGTGATCAGCGTCAGGGACAGCGTATTCAGCATCTGCAAACGGCGGCTGGTGTTTTGCCAGCGCGACGACTCCATCATTAGCTGGCTGCGCATGCCGTTCAGCGCCGTGGTGCGTCGCACCAGCGCGCTCCAGGCTTTATCCACTTCTTCTTTGTTGTCATGTGCCACGCACAGCTGCAGCAGTTTGTAGTGGGCCACCAGCAGGGCATCCACTTCGGCATCGATGACTTTTTTGATCGAGCGCGGGGAGAACAGCATATCGGCTAGAATGGCGCAGAGGATACCGAGCACAATTTCGCTGCAGCGCTCTACCGCAAACTGCGGTGCCAGCGTCAAACCGCCGCTGGCATCGGCGGTGATCACGATGATCAGTGCGGTATAGCCCGCCAGGCCCAACGCATAAGAGTTTTCGACGCGGATAAGTGACGAGAGCCACACGCAGGCGCCCGCCCACAAACAGCACAGCAGCAGCATCACTACCGGCGCGCGCACGGTAGCAATCATAATGGTCAGCGCGGCGATACAGCCGATAAACGTGCCGATAATGCGCAGAATGCCGCGATAGCGCAGCGCGCCGGAATAGGGATCGCCCCCCGCCGCAAAGGCGGTGCCGCCGGCGACGATACCCGCGGTCATCACGGCCCAGCGCGGCGTTTCCAGATTGAGGTGAAAGCCAATCATCAGCGCCGCGACCAGCGCAAAGGTGAGCTTTACCGGAAAGCGTAAAAACTCAATCATAATGCCCTCGCTTAACCGAACTCACGCAGGCGGTTAAAGAACTGCGCCATCGGCGACGCCTGCGTATCACGATCGTTTTGCCCGGTGATGACCACGGTCGCGGTGGTGCCCGCCGGGAAGCGATTGCCCGGCTGGGCATCAAGCCGAATACGCACCGGCACGCGCTGCGCCAAACGCACCCACTCCAGATTGGAGTCAACGGTCGCCATGCCCTTGCTGTCGACGCTGCTGCTGCTGTTGGTCACGCCCGCCGCGACGCTATCCACGGTGCCGCGCAGCACGGTATTGCTGCCCAGCGGCGTGATTTCCGCGCGGAAGCCAGGACGTACGCCACTTAGCTTGGTCTCTTCCATATAGGCCAGCACGTAGAAGGAGTGCTGCTGCACCAGCGCCACCGCCACGGAACCGCGGGTGATAAATTCCCCCTCATACACATTCAGGTTGGTGACCCAACCGTCGGAAGGCGCTTTGATGGTGGTGCGTTCGAGATCGATCGCCGCCAGATCGCGCGTGGCGATCGATTTCGCCAGCTGGTGCTCGCTGGTTTGCAGATCGTTATTCGCCTGTTCAATGGCCTCGCGCGACATCGCGCTGGTGCCGAGCTGGTTGCGGCGCGCGGCTTCCCGGCGCTTCTCACTCACCAGCGCCTGGTAGTAGGCGACGTCAGCCTCGGCCTGATCCAGCGCTTTTTGGTAACGAGGACGATCGACCACAAACAGCGTGTCGCCCTTTTTCACCGGCTGATTGTCATGCACCGGCACGTCGGTGATCAGGCCGGTGACATCCGGGGAGATCGCCACCACATCGGCCGAGAATTTCGCATCGCGCGTCCAGGGCGATTCGGTGTAGAACACCCAGGCGCGGAAAATGATCACCACGGCGATGACAACCAGCAGGAGCGTAATCGCGTAACGCGCGATTTTTCTTATTAGCGCTTTCACTTAAAAACCTCAGACGAATAAACAGGAGACAAGGTAGAACACGCAGCAATAGAGCGCGGTGTTAAACAGGGCGGGATGCCACACCACATCATAGATACCGCTGGGCGTCAGCACGCGTTTCACCAGCCAGAACAAGACCAGCGACACCAGCAATTCAATAAAAATGGGCGGAAAAGAAAGCCCGAATACGACAAATACCGGCAGCACACTCATTTCGGTTCCTTAGTTCGACCTTGCCGGATTGCACAGAAACCTGCCCCGCGTCGTGGTCGCGTAGGATAAAAATCAGGGGATAGAAAGAAACAGCGGGCAACATTCAGGCCGTATTGCGCTAATCATAGCGTATCATCGGGCAAACGCCGCCGCGTCAGGGTGCAATCCGCAAGCACAGCGCGCATATAATAACGCGCTTGACTATACGTTTTCTACATAATGTGACCTAAATCACTTTTTAGCCAGAGTAAACAATGGAACGACTAAAAGGCATGTCCGTCTTCGCCAAAGTGGTTGAATTGGGCTCATTTACCGCCGCCGCGCGCCAGCTTCATCTTAGCGTGTCATCAATTAGCCAAATTGTGGCCAAACTGGAAGATGAGCTACAGGTTAAACTGCTGAACCGCAGCACGCGCAGCCTTGGACTGACCGAGGCGGGAAAAATTTATTATCAGGGTTGTCGTCGCATGCTGGCGGAAGCGTCGCAGGTTCATGAGCAGCTCTATGCCTTCAACAATACGCCGATTGGCGTGCTGCGTATTGGCTGCTCCTCCACCATGGCGCAGAATGTGTTGGCGGCGATGACCAGCGACATGCTGCGCGACTATCCGGGCCTGAGCGTCAACCTGGTCACCGGCAGCCCGGCTCCGGATCTGATCGCCAACGGACTGGATTTGGTGGTGCGCGTGGGTGCGCTGCAAGATTCCAGTCTCTTTTCACGCCGCCTCGGCGCCATGCCGATGGTGGTCTGCGCCGCCAGACACTATCTCGCGCAGCACGGCACGCCGGAAAAGCCCGGCGAAATCGATAATCTGTCTTGGCTGGAATACAGCGTGCGGCCAGACAACACCTTTGAGCTGGTGGCGCCAGAAGGCGCGGTGACGCGGTTAACGCCGCAGGGGCGCTTTGTGACCAACGATTCACAAACGCTGATTCGCTGGCTCAAAGCCGGCTGCGGCATCGCCTACGTGCCATTAATGTGGGTAATTGATGAGATCAACGCGGGGGAGATCGATATTCTGTTTTCCCGCTACCACTCTGAACCGCGCCCGGTGTATGCGCTGTATACAGAAAAAGATAAGCTGCCGCTGAAAGTGCAGGTATGCATTAACGCGCTGACGGACTATTTCAACCAGGTCACGCAGCAGTATCAGCAGCACCGATCGTAAAGGCGGCCCGCAGGCCGCCTTGATGAGAATCGCGTTAGGCGGTGCCGCCCACCGTGATTTTGTCGAGCTTCAGCGTGGGCTGCCCAACGCCAACCGGCACGCTCTGTCCTTCTTTTCCGCAGACGCCCACGCCTTTATCCAGCGCAAGATCGTTCCCTACCATGGAGATTTGCTGCATCGCCTCAATACCAGAGCCGATGAGCGTCGCGCCTTTCACCGGCTTGGTGACCTTGCCGTTTTCAATTAGATAGGCTTCTGACGTGGAGAACACAAACTTACCGGAGGTGATGTCCACCTGACCGCCGCCAAAGTTCGGTGCGTAAATGCCGTACTCCACGCTTTCGATAATCTCCTGCGGCGTAGAGTGACCGGCCAGCATGTAGGTGTTGGTCATGCGCGGCATCGGCAGGTGCGCGTAGGACTCACGCCGACCGTTACCGGTGGGCGGTACGCCCATCAGGCGCGCGTTCAGCTTGTCTTGCATATAGCCTTTGAGGACACCGTTTTCGATCAGCACGTTGTACTGGCCCGGCACGCCTTCGTCGTCTACCGCCAGCGAGCCGCGCAGCCCTTCGATCGTGCCGTCATCCACCACGGTGCAGAGCGACGACGCGACTTGCTGTCCCATTTTACCGCTAAACACCGAGGTTTCACGGCGGTTGAAGTCGCCTTCGAGACCGTGGCCCACCGCTTCATGCAGCAGCACGCCAGGCCAACCTGCGCCCAGGACCACGGGCAGCGTTCCCGCTGGCGCCTCAACGGCTGCGAGGTTAACCAGCGCCAGACGCACCGCTTCGCGCGCCCATGCGTCAGCGCGCACGTCGCCGTTCTCATCTTCAAGGAAGAAGGCGTAGCCGGTGCGGGCACCGCCGCCGCTGGCACCGCGCTCGCGTTTGCCCTGGTCTTCCACCTGAACGCTGATCGAGAGGCGCACCAGCGGGCGAATATCCGCCGCCAGCGTGCCATCGGTCGCAGCGACCAGCACTTGCTCATACACGCCGGTGAGGCTGGCATTCACTTCCTGGACGCGCGGATCGGCGGCACGCGCCACGCTATCGACACGGTGCAGCAGCGCGATTTTATCTTCGCGCGTCAGGCTGTCGAGCGGGTTGATCGGCGCGTAAAGCGCGCGGTTTACCACGGCAGAAAGCGTATGCGCCTTGCCGTCGCCCTGTTCACGCACAATACTGCGCGCCGCTTCAGATGACTGACGCAGCGCGTTAAGCGTGATTTGATCGGCGTAGGCAAAGCCGGTTTTTTCACCGCTAATTGCTCGTACGCCCACGCCCTGATCGATATGCCAGGAGCCGTCTTTAATGATTTTGTCTTCCAACACCCAAGACTCATGGAAGCTGGACTGGAAATAGAGATCGGCATAATCCAGACGACGTTCTGAGAGCTGCCCTAACAGGGAAAAAAGGTCCTGCTGATTAATACTGTTCGCAGCTAGTAACTGCTCACTTACCAGATTCAGAGTCATCGTTTCTCACTTAATTTATGCGCGGATAGTCATAGCCTGCGGCAATTCCCCGGCGGCGTCAAATTCACTTCTTATCCTGCTCGCGCGGTTTGCGCAGCACTTCGTCAATTTCCGGTTTATCCAACGGTCCGCTGATGTGGTAGCGCAGCAGGGAAATTTTATTCCACAGCGGTCCGAGCACTTTACTGGCGGCAAACACGGCCGCGCCAATCACCGGATTCACAACAAACGCGGTGGCGACGCCGACGGACGCGGAGATTTCCGGTGCCACCACCGCCTCCATGTCAATCTGGCGCTGTACCAGGTCAACCTTGCCTTTCATGGCGATATCCGCTTCCAGGCCGTCCACCAGCAGGTTATCCGTGCGCATCACGCCGTTTTCAATCCACGCGGTGCCGTTGATGGAGTCAAACCAGAAGCCTTCGTTGAACGTGTCGCTGAAATCAAAGCGCAGCTTGCGCAGCAGCGCGTCGAAGCTCACCAGACGCAGCAACTGACCCGCGCGCCCGGTGCTGACATCGGCGATTTTGCCTTTGCCAAAGTGCGTGGTCAGCGTGCCGCTTAGGGTCTCTTCTGACGGCTGCCACGGCGCTGAACGCCAGTGCAGGTCGTAGTTGATTTTAAAAGGCGCATCGCGCAGCGGCGTGTTCATGCCAAACCAGTTGGTGGCATCATTGATGTTTTTACCGCTCAGGCTGCCTTTCAGCGAGGTGCGCTGACCGCCCGCCGCGTTCACCCATTCACCCTGAATTTTCAGCGTTGAGCTGCCGGTGTTCACTGAGCCGTTAGTAAGCGCTAACGTTTCTCCCTGCGGCGTGAGGTTGGCCTGCATGTGACCAAACTTCTGCCCGCGCAGCCAGCACTCGTCACAGTTGAACTGCAGCGCGGGCCAGCTGCGGAAATCGATGGTGTCCGACTTCTCGCCTGATGAGGCCGCGGCGGCGTCGCGTTTTTGCGTCGGCCACTCAGGATTGTAATAGAGATACTGAAGATTGATGCGCCACGGGCCGCGCTGGGCGGTTTGCAGGCTGCCGCGCGCTTCCCGGCTCTCCAGCTGGAGCTGCGTATCGCCGCTGACGCCCTGCGTGACCGTCGCATTCACATCGTGCCACTGCTGACCACCAAGGTTCAGTGCCGGTGTGTGCAGCGTAATGTCGCCCGGCAGCAGCGCGCCGCCTACCTCGGTTTCCCCTTGCGCGTTGCGTTTGCCGCCCGCCGCGCCGCCGGCCAGTCCCAGCCACGCTTCACCGTCCAGCGGCGGCAGATTGAGCACCATACCGCGCTGCGCGGGCAGCGGCGGCGTGGTTTTGGCGTCGTTCAGCCAGATGCCACGATCGACGCGCAGCTGTGGTTCAAGCAGCCAGCGGGTGTTGAAGCGATGGCGCTCGCCGACGCTGCCGCTAAGGGAGAACCCGTGAAGATCGCCTGCGGCATTGATGGCGATCGGCATGGCTTCACCGGCTGCTTTGTCTAACGGAGAAGGTAAGTGACTGCTTACTTTTTTCCCATCTCCGCTAAGTTCAACGTTATAGCGGGCTCCGCCCTTATGCGGCAGCGTGATATCGACATTGCCCTGCCACGGCACGTTACCCTGTAGTTCACGCCCTATCGCAGTGGGCAGCATCTTCAGCTGTGCCGGCTGCCAGTTGCCCTGCAGCTTCACGTTGACGCCAAAGTCGTTGGGCTGTTCACGCGTGCTAAAGCGGATATCTGTCGGCTGGCCAAACCACGTAGCCTGCAGCGCGTCGCTGTCGAGATTGCCGTTGTCATAGCGGAAGCGGCCACGGAGGTGCTCCAACGTGGTGTTGAGCGGCTTAACGTGCAGGCGATTATCGTTGAGCACCACATCACCGCTGGCGTGCACTTGCTCGCCATCCAGCGGAATATCGAGGTTGAGCTTGCCCTTGACGTTGCCGCCAATTTGCAGCTGCTCCAGTGCGGCGCCCAGCGTTGATTTCAGCGGCGTCTGCGCAAAGTAGTCTGCAATCTGCTGACCCTGCCCGCTGAGGTCGCCCTCTATCAGCAGCTTCTCTTTCAGATAATCCGGAATGACCGCGCTCACGTTGCGCGCCTCAACCTCACCCAGCTGGGTTTTATCCGCCTTCATCCACAGGCCGTCGTTGAGGAAATCGAGGTTAATGTCGAGATTTTTTAACGCGGGCCAGCCCGGTTGGAACTGATAGGTCGCGTTGCGCAGCGGCACCCAGACTTCAAACATGCCGTCGCTGTGTTTGAACGGAAACTGACTGGGATCGCCCGCGAACAATAACGTGGCGTTATCGACCTGGCCGCCTTTGATGGAGTCACTGAGGAAACGCGTCAGTGAACGACCCAGCAGCGGCACCGGGAAGTAGCGCCAGGCATCGCCAGCGTCAGTGACGCGAATACCCGCCAGAATATCCAGACGCGGCGCGGTATTGAGCGGCTGCTGGTAGCGGAAATCGCCGCGCGCCCACAGCGATCGCGCCTGTACATCAAGGTTATGCCCTTCCAGGGTGATGCCGTGCGCATCGTGCTGCCAACGCAGCTGGCCATTGAGCTGCTTGATCTGCAGCGGCGCCTGGAACATCTCTCCGTAAGGCACTTCCGCCTGTCCCATTGCGACGTTGAGTAAGCCATCACTGACGCTGCCGCTGACGCTTCCGCTCAAATTGCTGATGCCGGGCAGCAGCTTCCACTGCTGCCACGCCAGATCGCGCCACGTCGCCTGCATGCGCGTTTGTTCAGGTTGGTCAAGCGGGATATCCAGCGCCAGCGCATCGATATGGCCGCGCGGTTGCAGCGCCTGCCAGTTCTCCAACAGCATCGGCGTCAGCGGTTTAAACAGCGGAACAATCGGCGCCAGCCGCTCTAAGTCGAGCTGCGTGGCGCGGACGCGCAGTTCTGCTGCGCTGCTGCTCCCCAGTAACTGCTTATCTTCGGGTTTCCATAACAGCGCGACGTGTCCCGGCGCCCACGCAATGCCATCGGTGCGCAGTCGGGTTTGCGGCACGGACAGGCTCCAGCCATTCTGGAAGCGCGCCAGGTGTGCCGTAAGGCCATCAACGTCCAGCTGATGATCGCCCTCTTCCCCGTGCCAGCGTGCGCCGCCTTTACGCAAAAGCAGATCGCCAGCGTAAAGCTCGCCATCGCGCAGATTCACCCACGCGGCAAGGCTAAAGCGAGCGCTTGCAAGGCTGGTGTTGTCGCGCAGCCAGGGGCCGATCCACGGGCGCACGTCCACGTCATCGGCCTGCAGCCAAATGCGGCCATCGTTGAGCAAGCCATTTACATCGTTTAAATCCAGGCGAACCTGCACCACGCCGTGCTGGCCGGTGAAGCTGGAGAGGCTGACTTCGCCTTCCGCGCGGTGGCGATTTTTTTCATTGAGCCAGGTGAGACGCGGAATGGCGAGTTCGGCGTGTTGACCCGACGGCGTGAGAAAGCGGATGCGGCTGTCGCGCAGATCAAAGTGATCGAACTGCCGCAGGAACAGCTCATTGATTTGTCCGGGGCGGAAGCTGTTTTTGTTGGCGTCGTTGGCGAGCAGCGGATGCTGGGTTTCCAGTTGCAGCTGCCAAAAGGTGAGATCGCGGAATTGCCAGCGCCAGTGCAGTAACGACTGCCAGACGTCCAACGCCAGCGTCACGCGCCCAATGTGCAGCGTGCCGTCTTGTTGCATATCAAGCTGAAGGTCGCGCACTTGCAGCGTAGGCCCGAAGTTCTCCCACTTTCCCTGCAGTTCGTCCGCCTGTACCGCAACGCCGCTGGCGTTTGAGAGCGCCTGCAGAATGTCGCTGCGGTAGGTATTGAGGTGCGGCATCACGAGGCGCAGCCCGCTGACCAGCAGCGCCACAATGACGATGATTGTGGCGAGCAGCAGTAACAAAATCCTCGGCAACCGCCTCACACACCTCTCCTTGTTGTTCGTTGGGTTACGGTGTTTAACGCCGCAGGCTTTACATCATAACAACGTCAAATTGCTCTTGGGTATAGAGCGGTTCTACCTGCACTTTGACCTGTTTGCCGACAAAAATTTCCACCTCGGCCAGCGCGTGGGATTCGTCGCTTTTCAGGGCTTCGCCCACTGCCGGTGATACGTAAACCAGGAAGCGATCGGAATCATAGGCGTGATGCACCCGCACCACTTCCCGCATGATCTCATAGCAGACGGTTTCCACGGTTTTCAACGTGCCCCGCCCTTTACACACCGGACAATCGGCGCACAGCACGTGCTCGATGCTTTCCCGCGTGCGCTTACGCGTCATTTCCACCAGTCCCAGCGCGGAGAAACCGTTGATACCGGTTTTAACGCGGTCTTTACTGAGCGCGCTCTCCAGTGAGTGCAGCACGCGGCGGCGGTGATCCTCATTGTTCATATCGATAAAGTCGATGATGATGATGCCGCCGAGATTGCGCAGCCGCAGCTGGCGCGCGATCGCCTGCGTGGCTTCGATATTCGTATTGAAGATGGTTTCTTCAAGATTGCGATGCCCGACGAATGCCCCCGTATTGATATCGACCGTAGTCATCGCTTCTGTCTGATCGATGATCAGGTAGCCACCCGATTTTAGCTCGACCTTACGTTCCAGCGAGCGCTGAATCTCATTTTCTACATCATACAGGTCAAAAATCGGTTGTTTGCCGGTGTAAAGCTCGAGTTTACTGGCCATTTCGGGGATATATTCCCGCGTGAACTCCACCAACAGGTCGCAGGTGAGACGTGAATCTACGCGGATGCGATCCAGCGCGGCACCGGCAAAATCGCGCAGAATACGCTGCGCCAGCGCCAGCTCGCCGTAGAGCAAGCAGCGTGTTTGATTACGCTTTTTGCGCTCACTGACTTTACTCCAGAGGCGTTTGAGAAACGCCGCGTCCTGCGCCAGCTCTTCTGCGCCAATCCCTTCAGCCGCGGTGCGGATGATAAAGCCACCGAGATCGTCGCAGTACGCCGCTACCACGGCCTTGAGACGCTCACGCTCGGCTTCGGTTTCAATGCGTTGTGACACGCCAACGTGCGATGCGCCCGGCATAAACACCAGGTAGCGAGAAGGCAAGGTGATGTCGGTGGTGAGGCGTGCGCCTTTGGTGCCCAGCGGATCTTTCACCACCTGCACCATCAGGTCCTGGCCCGGCCGGACCAGTTCGCTGATATCACGTACCACAAAGTTTTTCTTTTCGTCACCGGCCACGCATTCGGTGTGCGGCATAATGTCGGAGGCGTGCAGGAAGGCGGCCTTATCCATGCCGATATCCACAAATGCCGCCTGCATACCCGGCAGCACACGGCTGACGCGGCCTTTATAAATATTGCCAACAATGCCGCGTCGCGCTTCGCGCTCGATGTGGATTTCCTGCAGGATGCCGCCATCAATATAGGCGACGCGTGTTTCAGAAGGTGTAACGTTTACCAACAGTTCAGCCGTCATCTTGTCCCCTTAGCGCGCAGTGACTGAAACTGACTCAGCAACTCGCTGGTTTCCACCAGCGGCAATCCCACTACCGCGTGATAACTTCCATTAATCCTGCGAACAAAATTGCCGCCCACGCCCTGTATGCCATACGCCCCGGCTTTGTCCATAGGTTCGCCGCTGGCGATGTAGCGCGCGATGTCATCCGGCGTCAAGGTGCGAAAAGTCACGTCAGTGGTCACCAGGCACGCGCAGACTTGGTGGGTGTCTGCCAGCGCCACGGCCGTCATCACCTGATGCGTTTGCCCAGAGAGTCGGCTCAGCATGTCAGCAGCGTGGGCCGCATCGCGCGGTTTCTCCAGCACGTCGCCGTTGAGCACCACAATGGTATCAGCCCCCAGCACCGGCAGATCCTGCGGCGCGACCGCCACGCCCGCCTGCGCTTTCTCTTGCGCAAGGCGGCGCACATAGGCTTCTGCTGACTCTCCCGCCTGACGCTCTTCGATCACCTCGGTCGTAAGGCGCTCAAAAGCAACGCCAAGCTGCGTTAACAGCTCACGTCGACGCGGTGAACCGGAGGCAAGATACAGGGTTATCATTCTTTTCCTTACTGAACGGCGAACTGTCGGCGAATTTTTCTCATCAATAAGAATAGCCAGGGCCACAGAATGCCGTCGACCACGCTACTCATGAAGATTTCTGGTCGGAAAGAGACGTCAATCACTAAAAATTCAGCCCAAAAAACAATGACATCCACCGCCAGCGACAGCACCATAACCATTAATGCTTGCTGCCACAACGCCAGATTGCGGAAAAGCTGGAATTTAAACGCGACCAGATAGGCAATGATGCTGAAAGCCAGCGCACGTACGCCCAGCGTCGATCCCGCCACCAGATCCATGATCGCCCCCAGCGTAAACCCGCTGCCAACGTTGACGCGGTGCGGCAGGGCCAACACCCAGTAGATCAGGATCAGCAAAAGCCATGAAGGCCGGAACATGTATATCTGTTCCGGCCACGGCATGATTTGCAGGATAAGGGCAACCAGGAAGGACAGCCAGATAACCCAACGGCCCTGGCTGCGATATCGACTCAAGGCTGGCCTCCGCGCGTGTTCGCGGAGTTCCCTTGCGAACGACTGCTGGTTGACGGTGCCGGTGGGCCCATTTGCTGCGAAGACTGACTCATCTCAGGCGCGGGTGGACCCATTTCCCCTGCGGGCGGCAGCACCTGCGGCATCATCTGCATCAGGCGCTCATTGGCCACACGGTGCACCTCATCAGGCGCCATCGGCATGTCACCGTTTTTATCCGCGCCCCACAGCAGCAGCAGATAGCGCAAGCGCTGAAGGCCCGCTGCCGGATGTGCCTGAATCACGGTGTAGGCACGCTGCGTGTCCACTTTTACCGAAGAGACCACGCCTACCGGATAGCCTTCCGGGAAGCGGCCCCCAAGGCCTGAGGTTACCAGTACATCTCCCACGCGAATGTCCGTATTGCCCGGCAGATGCTCCAGCTGAAGATCTTCACTGCAGCCGTTACCGGCCGCGATGACACGAATGTCGTTACGCAGCACCTGAATCGGCAGTGCGTGTGACGCATCACAAATCAGCAGCACGCGACTGGTGAGTTGTCCTACTGCGACAACCTGCCCCACGACGCCCTTGTCACTGATGACCGGCTGGCCTTCGTAAACGCCGTTTACGCTGCCTTTGTCGATCACCACCTGATCGGTGTAAGGATCGGTGCCGGTGGAGATCACCTGCGTCACCATTTTGTGCTCATCCTGGCGCAGCGGTGAGCCCAGCAGTTCACGCAAACGGGCGTTTTCCTGCTTATACTGTCCCAGCATCAGCAGGTCACTGTTTTTCAAAAACAGCTCGCGGCGCAGCGCTTTGTTTTCCATTTCCAGCTGTTGACGGGACGCCAGCGTTTCTGACACACCGTCCAGCAGCTGTCGCGGCCCGTTAGCCAGAAAATAAAATGGACTGACCGACGTGTCCAGATAGTTGCGAATCTGCGAAAAGGTGCTCACGCGGCTATCGGCGATAATAATCGCAATAGCCACAATCACAGCCAGAAAGAGGCGCAACTGCAGGGAGGGTCCCCTGCTAAAAATCGGCTTCATAAAATCTGCGTGTTCCTCGACATCAGGGAAGAAGCGTTAGCCACATGACCAACGCTTCCAGGGCTGGACGCATCGCGCCGTCGTTTACAGCGTCGATTGGCGCTACTCCCTGCGCAATTTGACCACGGTCTCAGCCTGGTAAGGCGTTACTCCTCGCTGAACAAATCGCCGCCATGCATGTCGATCATTTCGAGTGCTTTGCCTCCGCCGCGCGCGACGCAGGTCAACGGATCTTCTGCAACGACCACAGGAATACCGGTCTCTTCCATCAGCAGACGATCCAGGTTACGCAGCAGTGCGCCACCGCCGGTTAACACCATGCCGCGCTCTGAGATATCCGACGCCAGCTCCGGTGGACACTGCTCCAGGGCAACCATCACCGCACTCACGATGCCGGTCAGTGGCTCCTGCAGCGCTTCCAGAATTTCGTTGGAGTTCAGCGTAAAGCCGCGCGGTACGCCTTCTGCAAGGTTACGACCGCGCACTTCAATTTCGCGCACTTCGTCGCCGGGATAGGCAGAACCGATTTCATGCTTGATGCGTTCCGCAGTCGCTTCACCAATCAGTGAGCCATAGTTACGGCGCACATAGTTGATGATGGCTTCGTCAAAGCGATCGCCGCCAATACGCACGGAAGAAGAGTAGACCACGCCGTTCAGGGAGATCACCGCCACTTCAGTGGTACCACCACCGATATCAACAACCATTGAGCCTGTGGCTTCGGAAACCGGCAGGCCAGCACCGATCGCGGCCGCCATAGGTTCTTCAATCAGGAACACTTCACGGGCACCTGCGCCCTGTGCGGATTCACGGATCGCACGACGCTCAACCTGCGTTGCACCAACCGGCACACACACCAGCACGCGCGGGCTGGGACGCATGAAGCTGTTGCTATGCACTTGTTTGATGAAGTGCTGCAGCATTTTTTCGGTCACGAAGAAATCGGCGATCACGCCATCTTTCATCGGGCGGATAGCTGCGATGTTGCCCGGCGTTCTGCCAAGCATCTGTTTAGCATCATGGCCAACAGCCGCTACACTCTTTGGGGAACCGGCGCGATCCTGACGAATAGCCACTACGGAAGGCTCGTTCAGCACGATGCCTTGTCCTTTTACGTAAATCAGGGTATTCGCAGTACCCAAGTCAATGGACAAGTCATTGGAAAACATGCCACGAAATTTTTTAAACATACTAAGGGATAATCCTGCAAGCTGGGGGCGGAAAATAAAATCCGCTTACTTTACCAACCACGCGAAGCCGCCACAAGGCGCAAAAACGTTCGGCTTCGGTGAAAAAATGTTCCGAATGCGCTTTACGTCGGTTGCGCTTACCGCTGACTACCGATAAACCGCGCTAACACGCCGTTTTTAACGCAAATTCACCCACGCGTAGCGCATCAGGTCCGACATAAAATTTAACATTTACTGCGTTCCACCGGGCGCTGACGCATAAAAAAACGTCTGATTCGCCTATTCATTCACGGCTTAAATTCGATAGCGCTGCGAATGTTTCTTAACATTACTGTTCACCGGCAACGAAGGGGCGAAGAAATCCCCCTGACCGCCGGCGATACCTAACCCTGCCAACGTTTGCCACTCTGCGCGCGTCCGTACACCGGTGGCAAAAACCTGCGTAGGTGAGGATTTACACACTTCCAGCAGGCTGCGCACAAACAGCTGGTTTTCTGTGCGCCGCTCAATGTTCCTTACCAGGCCGGGATCCAGCTTTATAAGCTCAATTGGGAACTGCTTAATGTACGCGCTGCTGACCACCGTTAAGCCCGCTTGCACCACGGCAATACGACAACCGAAGGCGGTCAATGTGCGCACCACTGGCACCAGCCGGTTGAGGTGTTGACACACATCCGCCTCGGCAAGTTCAAACAAAAAGCGCGTTCTTTGTGATTTTGGGCACTGCAGCAACAGCGATTGTAACCAGCGCTGGAAAGGACGCTGTAAAAGTGAATCGCTATTGATCGGCAGCGCCAGCGTCTCATCCGGCCACACGTCCGCGAGCGCAGCGATACGCATCGCAAGCTGACGATCCCAGCCGTCGGCGAGTCCCAGCTGCTGCACCAGCGGCATAAACTCGGCGGCCACGACTTCTTTATCGCCGTCGAACACGCGCGCCAGGATTTCACGATGATGCACTTTGCCATCAACCCGAACCGCGGGCTTCTGATAAAGGCGAGGACCGCCGCGATTCAGGGTGTTTTCCAGCAGTGTGCGCCATCTTACACTGCCTCGCCCCATATCCAGCGTATTCCCTTCACCTACCGACCAGTTATTTCCTCCCTGCAGCGCCGCGCGTCGCGTCGCCATTTCCACCTCTTCCATGACCTGCGCCACGCTCTGGCCACTGCGCCAGGCCGTAATGCCGATATGAAGCAGATCGTCGCGATCCACCATGCGCATGGGCGGCAGTGAATCCACGGCATTGATCAGCTGTTCCGCAATGGCGTTGGCTTCTTTTAAGGTACGGTGAGGCAAGAGCACGGCGAAGTCACTGCGGAAATAGCGCGCCAGCAGTGCTCCCGGATAACGCAGCACAAAAGTCGACAGCATATTAATGAGGTCAAACAGGTACTCATCCACCAGCGCGGGACCGAGGGTTTCGTTGAGGTTATCCAGATCGGGCAAGCGTACCATCATCACCACGCCATGCGTGCCCACGTCTTCCTGATCTTCCAGCAAGGTAGCCAGCTGATTATCAAAGAACAGACGATTATTGAGGCCAGTGCGGGAATCTTGTGCGGCAAAGGTGCGAATTAAGGTATCGATGCGCAACCGCTGCTCGCCGGCATCTTGCAAATCATTCAGCAGCACATCAATCGCATTGCTGGCTTTGGGAGGCCACTCGGCGACCTGCGGGCTGCGCGGGAGACGCTCACCCGCAAGAATGCGCTCTGCGCGCGCTTCCAGCCGCTCCATGTTGGACCAGCGGCGCGTCAGCCAGCGGTGGGTCATCGCCAGCAGTGCCGCCATAATCGCCACCACCGTCAGCAATACCACCACGGTATAGGCGCCTGTGAAGGAGCGAAACCACGTTTTGGCCGGGTCGAGTACCACCACGCGCAGCGTGAGGTCAGGAGAGTGAGTAAGCGGCAGGTCAAACTGAATAAAGCGGTTAGGTTCATCTTCCAGCATGGGATTTTCATGCCGCGAAAGCGTAAACAGGTCTGTGGTGCCGTCGTGAAGGGCAATCTGTTCGGCGTTAATGACCGGCATGATGCGCCGAAGCCACTCTGTCAGGGCCTGCGGCGATTGCTGGGCAAGTGCGCTGTCAACCTCGGTGGCGAGCGTTTGTACACGGGTCTCGACGCGCTGTTGGGACAACCAGATAAAACTGAATGCGCAGCCTACCAGCATCAATAACATCGCCAGTAAGCTTAATAAGGTAATACATGCAGAAAACTTCGTTGTTAATCGCATCCCTGTGCCTGCACCACTGCGGTTATAAACAGTTGAAAACTGTCAGCGCCGACCTGCCTGACGCAAACCCGAGCAAAATATCACAAAACGTGAGGTGAATCAGTGCCAGCACGACATTGATAGCGCTGTCGCCTGATGCCATTCTGTTCTGCATCGCGCAGTATATCGTCAAAGTGTGACGCTCTGCGTCCTGGAGCAAACTTTTCGTCCTATTCTCAATGCACCGGGTCGGCCAGGAAATTTCATATTTTTTGCGGCTATCTGGCTTACGCCCCTGTCGTTCATCATGCTGGCTGAAATCTATTCGCTGGAGAGTACCATGAAGCAAAAGTTACGCCTCACAGAAGCCGACGTTACGCCGGAAAGCATCTTCAATATGCGGCGCCGTCAGGTGTTAAAAGCGCTGGGTTTGGGGGCCGCGACTGCCAGCCTGCCTGGCGCAGCGCAGGCCGATATTTTGAGCTGGTTTAAAGGGAACGATCGTCCAGCTGCGCCTGCCGGGCGCGATTTAACGTTTACCAAGCCCGCAGAATGGCAGGCCAATCTACCGCTGACGCCTTTCGATAAAGTCGCAGGTTACAACAACTTTTACGAGTTCGGCCTCGATAAGGCCGATCCCGCAGCCAACGCGGGCAGCCTGAAAACCGATCCGTGGAAAATCAGCATTGAAGGCGAAGTGGCCAAGCCGATGACGTTGGATATGGATGATATTTTTAAACGCTTTGCGATGGAGCAGCGTATTTATCGGATGCGCTGTGTGGAAGCCTGGTCGATGGTAATCCCTTGGGTGGGTTTTGAGCTCAATAAGCTGTTGAAATTGGCCGAGCCCACCAGCAATGCGCGCTATGTTGCGTTTCAAACGCTGTATGCGCCCGATCAGATGCCCGGGCAAAAAGACCGCTTTATTGGCGGCGGCCTCGATTATCCCTATGTAGAAGGATTGCGCCTCGATGAAGCCATGCATCCGCTGACGCTGCTCAGCACTGGCGTATATGGCAAAGTGCTGCCGCCGCAAAACGGCGCGCCGATTCGCCTGACGGTGCCGTGGAAGTATGGCTTTAAAGGCATCAAATCGATCGTAAAAATTACGCTGACGCACGATCGTCCACCGACAACCTGGAGTCAGATTGCGGCCAATGAGTATGGGTTTTACGCCAACGTGAATCCGGATGTCGACCATCCTCGCTGGTCACAGGCCACGGAGCGCTTCATTGGTGCAGGCGGCATTTTAAAAGTGGAGCGTCAGCCCACGCTGATGTTTAACGGTTACGGCGACCAGGTGGCTTCGCTGTATCGCGGACTGGATTTGCGGGAGAACTACTAAGTGCGATTGACCTTACGCCATATCACTTGGTTAAAAGTCGCCCTGCATCTGGCGGCATGTTTACCGCTGGTTTACCTCATCATGGCCGCTAGTCAGGGATGGTTGAGCGCCGATCCGGCTAAAGATATCCAGCATTTTACCGGCAGAATGGCGTTGAAATTACTGCTGGCCACGCTGCTCGTTAGTCCGCTCACCCGCAAGCTTAAGCAGCCGCTGCTTATTCGCACGCGCCGCCTGCTTGGCGTGTGGTGTTTTGCCTGGGCCAGCCTGCACCTCACCAGCTACTATTTACTGGAATTAGGATACGATCATCTGCAATTGTTAGGCAAAGAGCTGATTTCGCGTCCGTACCTGCTGCTGGGTATGATTAGCTGGCTGGTGCTGTTCGCGCTGGCGGTAACCTCCTTTCAGCGCGCGCAGCGCAAATTGGGACGTCGCTGGCAAACGCTGCACAACGCCGTCTATCTTGTCGCGATCCTCGCGCCTATTCATTATCTGTGGTCAGTGAAAGTGTTTTCGCCCCAGCCGTGGATCTATGCGCTGCTCGCCGCGCTGCTGTTAGCATGGCGTTACAATAAGTTGCGCAAACTCTTCACCCGCTAATCTCCGCGCAGTTGTTTTCCTGCCCCGATCTCTGTTAAAAGGTGTGGCCTTCGGGCCGCATCCGATCAACTTCGCAGATAAGACCAGTATTTTGCTGCTAATTGCGACGAAACGGATATAATGCCCGGCTTTATTGCAAGCGAAGCCTTGTTTTTCACTCTTTGAAGAGTGACAAATGGAAGATGTCGCGGTATTTTACGCGATGCCTCACTGATGGCAGGAGATAGCAGCAAGATGGCGCACAAATTTCACATACTGCTTTTAAACGGCCCCAACCTGAATCTGTTGGGTACCCGCGAGCCTGATAAGTATGGCCATACTTCGTTGGCAGACATCGTCAGCGATTTGACCGCACAGGCCGATCGGCACCATGTGAAATTAAGCCATTTGCAATCTAACGCCGAGTTTCAGCTGATTGATCGTATTCATGAAGCCCGTGGCAACGTGGATTACATCATTATCAATCCGGCGGCTTTTACGCATACCAGCGTTGCGCTGCGTGATGCGCTGTTGGCGGTCAGCATTCCTTTTATTGAGGTGCATCTCTCAAATGTGCATGCGCGCGAACCGTTCCGGCATCACTCCTATCTTTCTGACGTATCCTCCGGCGTGATTTGCGGCTTGGGCGCCGATGGGTACGTATGGGCTTTACAAACGGCAATAAAACGCCTGTCACATTCCAATTAAACAGAGTACGGAACCACACTCATGGATATTCGTAAAATTAAAAAACTGATCGAACTGGTTGAAGAGTCCGGCATTT
This sequence comes from uncultured Pantoea sp., assembly GCA_913778495.1. Taxonomy (GTDB): domain Bacteria; phylum Pseudomonadota; class Gammaproteobacteria; order Enterobacterales; family Enterobacteriaceae; genus Pantoea. Next base: position 11,060 of record CAJYVD010000037.1, on the reverse strand, counting down.
CAGAGCTGGAAATCTCCGAGGGCGAAGAGTCTGTTCGCATCAGCCGTTCACCTGCAAACGCCGGTTATCCTGTTATGCAACAGGCTTGGGCTGCACCTGCTCCGCAACCTGCGCTGGCCGCCGCCGTTGCGCCTGCTTCATCACCAGTGGTTGAAGCTGCTAAGCCAGAAGTTAGCGGCCACATCGTGCGCTCACCTATGGTAGGCACTTTCTACCGTACGCCTAGCCCGGACGCGAAAGCATTCGTGGAAGTGGGCCAGAAAGTGAATGCTGGCGACACGCTGTGCATTGTTGAAGCGATGAAGATGATGAACCAGATCGAAGCCGATAAGTCCGGCGTTGTGAAGGCGATCCTGGTAGAAAGCGGCCAACCGGTTGAATTCGACGAGCCGCTGGTCGTTATCGAATAACGAGGCGAAGCATGCTGGATAAAATTGTAATTGCTAACCGCGGCGAGATCGCGTTGCGCATTTTGCGTGCCTGTAAAGAATTGGGCATCAAGACTGTGGCTGTGCACTCCACCGCGGACCGCGACCTGAAGCACGTGCTGCTGGCGGACGAAACCGTGTGTATCGGTCCGGCACAGTCAGTCAAAAGCTATCTGAACATTCCTGCGCTGATCTCTGCGGCCGAAATTACCGGTGCGGTAGCGATCCACCCGGGTTACGGCTTCCTGTCAGAGAATGCCGATTTTGCCGAGCAGGTTGAGCGCTCAGGCTTTATTTTCGTCGGACCAAAAGCGGATACGATTCGCCTGATGGGCGACAAAGTGTCTGCCATCACCGCCATGAAAAAAGCGGGCGTTCCCACTGTGCCAGGCTCAGACGGCTCGCTGACGGATGATATGGATAAGAACCGCGCTATCGCGAAGCGTATCGGTTATCCGGTCATCATCAAAGCCTCCGGCGGCGGCGGCGGTCGCGGCATGCGCGTCGTACGCAACGAAAAAGACCTTGAGCAGTCGATTGGCATGACCAAAGCGGAAGCCAAGGCGGCCTTCAACAATGACATGGTTTACATGGAAAAATTCCTTGAAAATCCACGTCATATTGAAATTCAGGTGCTGGCTGACGGCCAAGGCAATGCCATCTATCTGGCGGAGCGCGACTGCTCAATGCAGCGTCGTCACCAGAAAGTTGTGGAAGAAGCACCCGCGCCGGGCATCACCGAAGAACTGCGTCGCTTTATCGGCGAGCGCTGCTCTAAAGCCTGTGTGGAAATCGGCTACCGCGGTGCAGGTACCTTTGAGTTCCTGTATGAAAACGGCGAGTTCTATTTCATTGAGATGAACACCCGTATTCAGGTAGAGCACCCGGTCACCGAGATGATCACCGGCGTGGATCTGATCAAAGAGCAGCTGCGTATTGCTGCCGGTCAGCCCCTGTCGATCAAACAGGAAGATGTTATCGTTCGCGGTCATGCGGTTGAGTGCCGTATCAACGCCGAAGACCCCAACACCTTCCTGCCAAGCCCAGGTAAAATCACGCGCTTCCATGCCCCTGGCGGTTTTGGCGTGCGCTGGGAGTCACACATTTACGCGGGCTACAGCGTGCCGCCGTATTATGACTCCATGATTGGTAAGCTGATTACCTACGGTGAAAATCGCGATGTGGCGATTGCGCGTATGAAAAATGCGCTGGCGGAACTGATCATCGACGGCATCAAGACGAACGTCGAGCTGCAGATGAAAATCATGTCCGACGAAAACTTCCAGCAGGGTGGCACCAACATCCACTACCTGGAGAAAAAACTCGGCCTGCACGACAAGTAAGCGCAGCGCAGAGAAAAGCAGAGGCCGGTGATACCGGCCTTTTTCATTTTTGTTGCCGTTGAGGTTACATAATGGATTGGCGTTATTTGCAGGCGAGTAAAGAAGCGCGCTGGGCCTTGGGTCTGGCGCTGGCCTACCTCGCCGTTTGGGGTATTTCAGCCTGGTTAGGCGGTGACGCGCGCGGAATAACGGGTCTGCCGCGTTGGTTCGAACTCTCCTGCGTGTTTGCTCCCCTGCTGTTTACCGGACTGTGCTGGCTGATGGTACGCCTGATTTATCGCGATATGTCACTGGAGGATCAGGATGGACAATGAAATCATCCTGCCGTTGCTGGGCTATCTGGCGCTGATTGCCGGCTTATCGGTGTTTGCGATGCGCAAACAGCGCACCGGAAGTTTCCTGTCAGAATACTTTTTGGGCAGCCGCTCCATGGGCGGCTTTGTGTTGGCTATGACCATCACCACTACCTACATCAGCGCCAGCTCTTTTATTGGTGGGCCTGGGGCCGCGTATAAATATGGGCTGGGCTGGGTATTGCTGGCGATGATTCAGGTACCTGCCGTGTGGCTGTCGCTGACCGTGCTGGGCAAGAAATTTGCCATTCTGGCGCGCCGTTACAACGCGATTACGCTTAACGACATGCTCTATGGCCGCTATCAAAGTCCGCTGCTGATCTGGCTGGCGAGCATTGCGCTGCTGGTGGCGTTTGTCGGAGCGATGACGGTGCAGTTCATCGGCGGCGCGCGCCTGCTTGAGACCGCCGCAGGCATTCCTTACGATACCGGCCTGCTGATTTTTGGCGGCACCATCGCGCTTTACACCGCGTTTGGCGGCTTTCGCGCCAGCGTGCTCAATGATGCAATGCAAGGCCTGGTGATGTTGGTTGGCACCTTTTTGCTGCTGTTTGCCGTGATCCATCGGGCGGGCGGGTTGGAAAATGCCGTCACCACGCTACACGCCATCGATCCACAATTGGTCGCGCCAGAAGGCGTGGGCAATGTGATTACCCCCACTTTCCTGAGTTCCTTTGCCGTGCTGGTGTGCTTCGGGGTGATTGGCCTGCCCCACACTGCCGTGCGCTGTATCTCCTATAAAAGCAGCAAAGCCATGCACCGCGGCATTGTGCTGGGTACGCTGGTGGTGGTACTCCTGATGCTCGGTATGCATCTGGCTGGCGCGCTGGGCCGGGCCATCATTCCAGATCTGGCCGTGCCGGACCGCGTGATCCCGACGCTGATGATTACCGTGATGCCACCGCTCGCCGCTGGGATCTTCCTGGCCGCCCCAATGGCCGCCATCATGTCGACCATTAATGCTCAACTGCTGCAATCGTCCGCTACGCTGATCAAAGATCTGTATTTGCGCATTGCACCGCGGCACAGCGATAACGAACCGCGCCTGCGGATGCTGTCTGGCATCATTACCTTTGCGCTGGGGGCACTGCTGATGCTGGCGGCGTGGAATCCGCCCGATATGATTATCTGGCTCAATCTGCTGGCATTTGGCGGGCTTGAAGCGGTATTTCTGTGGCCGCTGGTGCTGGGTCTCTATTGGGAGCGCGCCAATGCCAGCGGCGCGCTCAGCGGCATGATTGTGGGCGCAGGCTGCTATACCTTGCTGGCCAGCCTGAAGATTGAACTGGGAGGCTTTCATCCGATAGTGCCCTCCCTTTCCTTAAGTCTACTGGCCTTTGTGGTCGGGAACCTGTTCGGCAGCTCGCCCGACGCGCGCGATGCTGCTGCATTGAAATAAAGAGAAACGCTATGCCTTGGATTCAAATCAAAATTAACAGTACCGGCGCCCATGCCGAAACGCTGAGCGACGCGCTGATGGAAGCGGGTGCCGTATCGGTCACCTTCCAGGACACGCACGACAATCCGGTTTATGAGCCACTGCCGGGTGAAACGCTGTTATGGGGCGATACCGATGTGATCGGTCTGTTCGATGCGGAAACCGACATGGCGGACGTGGTGGCAGAATTGAGCCAACATCCGCTGCTGCTAAGCGGTTTCCGCCACAAAATCGAACAGATTGAGGACAAAGACTGGGAACGCGAATGGATGGATAACTTCCACCCGATGCGCTTTGGTGAGCGGTTGTGGATCTGTCCCAGCTGGCGCGACGTGCCGGATCCGAATGCGGTCAATGTCATGCTTGATCCCGGCCTTGCCTTCGGCACCGGCACCCATCCCACCACTTCCCTGTGCCTGACCTGGCTGGATGGTCTTGATCTGCAGGGCAAGACGGTGATCGATTTCGGCTGTGGCTCGGGTATTCTCGCCATTGCGGCGTTGAAACTTGGCGCCGCCCACGCGATTGGCATCGATATCGATCCGCAGGCCATCCAGGCCAGCCGCGATAATGCCGAACGCAACGGCGTTGCAGACCGCCTGTCGCTCTACTTGCCACATCAGCAGCCTGAAAACCTGCAGGCAGACGTGGTGGTTGCCAATATTCTCGCCGGTCCGCTGCGCGAGCTGGCGCCGCTGATTAGCGTCTTGCCCACCGCCGGCGGCCATCTCGGTCTGTCTGGCGTGCTGGCCAGTCAGGCTGAGGCCGTATGCAAAGCCTACGCTGAACAATTTGCGCTGGATCCGGTGGCAGAGAAAGAAGAGTGGTGCCGCATCACCGGCGTTCGACGTTAAGCGGGCAGCAGGCCAGCCGGGTGGTTGGCCTGCACCTTTACGCCGTTCGGCTTCGATGAAAAAGCACGCGCTACGCTGATGTAAAAACAGACAACTTAACGTCGTCTGGCCGCCATTTCTTTGGCGAATTGCCTGTTGTAGCGCTTTTTATGTTGCGATTTAGCGCAATTTTTAAGAAAAACGTTTGTATACAATTTCGCCTTATATTTTTAACGCCATGATATTTATAACATTTAAAAAAATTGACTGGCGCTGACGCGATCTCACGCGAGGATTAAGGCGATATTGTTCAAAGTTTGGCCTTTCATCTTCTTTAAAAAATGCGTAATATACGCCGCCTTGCGAACAGTTAAGGTCACTTCTTCTTCATGCGCATTGGACACCATCAGCTTCGTAATCGCCTCATTGCTGCGCCTATGGCCGGAGTTTCCGATAAGCCATTTCGCACGTTGTGTTACGAGAACGGCGCCGGCATGACTGTCTCAGAGATGCTGTCATCTAACCCGGAAGTTTGGGCCAGTGACAAATCCCGTTTGCGTATGGTGCATAGTGACGAGCCCGGTATTCGCGCCGTGCAAATCGCCGGATGCGATCCCGATGAGATGGCAGCCGCCGCGCAAATTAACGTTGCGTCTGGCGCGCAGGTTATTGATATCAATATGGGCTGCCCGGCGAAGAAAGTGAATCGTAAGATGGCCGGCTCCGCGCTGCTGCAGTATCCGCACCTGGTAGAATCGATTCTCCGTGCGGTGGTTAATGCGGTGGACGTACCGGTCACGCTGAAGATTCGCACTGGCTGGGACAAAGATAATCGTAATTGTGTTGATATTGCCCAATTGGCTGAACGTTGTGGCATTCAGGCTCTCACCATCCATGGCCGCACGCGCGCCTGTTTGTTTGAGGGGCAAGCTGAATACGACAGCATTCGGACAGTTAAGCAGAGCGTTTCCATTCCGATCATCGCGAATGGCGACATTACTGACCCGCATAAAGCCAGAGCAGTGCTCGACTATACTGGAGCTGACGCTCTGATGGTTGGCCGTGCTGCTCAGGGAAGACCGTGGATCTTCCGGGAAATCCAGCATTATCTGGACACAGGGGAGCTGCTGGCACCGAAGCCGCTGGCTGAAGTGAAGCACATGCTGATTGGGCATATACGGGAGCTGCACGACTTTTACGGTCAGCGCAAGGGATACCGTATAGCCCGAAAACACGTTTCCTGGTATTTACAGGAAAGTGCCCCTGACGACCAGTTTCGGCGCACATTCAACGCCATTGAGGATGCCAGCGAACAGCTGGAGGCGTTGGAGGCATACTTCGAAAATCTTGCGTAAACGAAATAAAGAGCTGAAAGAACTATGTTCGAACAACGCGTAAATTCTGACGTACTGACCGTTTCTACCGTTAACTCACAGGATCAAGTGACGCAAAAGCCACTGCGTGATTCGGTTAAACAAGCACTGAAGAACTATTTTGCTCAACTGAATGGTCAGGATGTAAGTGACCTGTATGAGCTGGTGCTGGCTGAAGTTGAGCAGCCTCTGTTGGACATGGTGATGCAGTACACCCGTGGCAACCAGACTCGCGCAGCGCTGATGATGGGTATCAACCGTGGTACTCTGCGTAAGAAGCTGAAAAAATACGGCATGAACTGATTGGTTCTCGCTGTACTGACGCCAACCTTCGGGTTGGCGTTTTTGTTTATACCCCGCCCTCTTCACCGCCTGTTCACTCCTGATGAAACACTTGTCGCGCAAATGGTAACGATAGTTGCAATCACTGCCGTCATATCTTTGCCCATACTGCCGCTTCGTTGCCCTGTTATGGAGCATGGCACACGTGCTTTTGACCAGCCTCTCTTGCCGCATCCTGTGTGATCCTACGCGGTTTCAGCCGCAACACTCCAAAAACGTACATCTCCGCATGAGCGATAGCTCACACTGCTTCACTGACGTGAAACTTTTTGCACTAAATGTGATCGCGTCGTCTCGTCATGCCGCCTTTTGGTGCGCGATAGTAGTCAGAATCTTCTGATACCTCCCGGCAGAGAAACGTTTTCCCCTTAAATTCAGGACTTCGCAAACCTGGCATCAGGTTTGCAAACTCGTGGATGGCAACAGCCGCAGACAGATAACAGCGCACAGTAAAGTGCGTGCAAACATAACAACACACGACCACGCTACACAGGATGCTTTATGAAAAAAATGATGCTTTCTACCCTGGTTGCCGCAGCCTCGCTTTTGGCCGTCGCTCAACAGGCACACGCGGGCGCTACGCTGGACGCCATTAAGAAGAAGGGATTTGTGCAATGCGGCATCAGCGACGGCCTGCCTGGCTTTTCCTATGCTGACGCCAGCGGTAAATTTACCGGTATCGACGTGGACGTGTGCCGCGCTACGGCCGCCGCCGTATTCGGTGATGCAAGCAAAGTGAAATATACGCCCTTGACGGCAAAAGAGCGCTTCACCGCCCTGCAGTCGGGCGAAGTGGATATTCTCTCGCGCAATACCACCTGGACGTCATCGCGTGACGGCGGCATGGGCTTCCTGTTCGCGGGCGTCAACTACTACGACGGCATCGGCTTCCTGACGCATAAGAAAGCAGGCCTTAAGAGCGCCAAAGAGTTGGACGGGGCTACCGTATGTATTCAGGCGGGTACCGATACCGAATTGAACGTGGCCGACTATTTTAAAGCCAACAACATGCAGTATACGCCAGTGACCTTCGATCGCTCTGATGAGTCAGCCAAGGCGCTCGACAGCGGCCGCTGCGATACCCTTTCTTCCGACCAGTCTCAGCTCTATGCGCTGCGTATTAAGCTGGGCAAGCCTGACGACTTTATCGTTCTGCCGGAAGTGATCTCCAAAGAGCCGCTGGGCCCAGTGGTGCGTCGCGGTGATGATGACTGGTTCACCATCGTGAAATGGTCTCTGTTCGCCATGCTGAATGCGGAAGAAATGGGTATCACCTCGAAGAACGTGGATGACAAAGTGGCGAAGCCTGCCACGCCAGATATGGCCCATCTGTTGGGCGCTGAAGGCGACTTCGGCAAAGACCTTAAGCTGGATAACAAGTGGGCTTACAACATCATTAAGCAAGTGGGTAACTATCAGGAAGTGTTTGACCGCAACGTCGGCAAAGACAGCGCGCTGAAAATTGCGCGTGGCCAGAATGCGCTCTGGAACCAGGGCGGCATCCAGTACGCCCCGCCAGTACGCTAATTTCTGCGCTGCAAGTCGGGCACCGCGCACCTGCGGTGCCCAGACGTTTTCTTCACTGAGGTTTCAACATGTCGCAACGCCCAACCGTAAAAAGGGATTTTTCATTCGGTAATCCTGCGGTTCGCGCCTGGCTTTACCAACTCATCGCTATTGTCGCTGTGATCGCCGTCGTGGGATACCTGATCCACAACACCATCATCAATCTGGCTAATCGTGGCATCACGTCGGGCTTCGGCTTTCTGGAACGCAGCGCAGGCTTTGGCATCGTCCAACATCTGATCGACTACACCGAAGGCGACACCTACGCGCGCGTCTTTTTAGTCGGGTTAACCAATACGCTGCTGGTCTCTGCGCTCTGTATTGTGTTTGCTTCCGTTCTGGGGTTTGCCGTTGGCCTGGCTCGGCTCTCCGAGAACTGGCTGCTGCGTAAGCTTTCAACGATTTATATCGAAACGTTTCGAAATATTCCGCCGCTGCTGCAAATTTTCTTCTGGTATTTTGCCGTGTTGCGCAATTTACCAGGGCCGCGTCAGGCGCTGAATGCCTTCGACCTGGCGTTTGTCAGCAATCGCGGCTTGTATATTCCGTGGCCGACTTATGCGCCAGGCACTTGGCCGTTTGTTATTGCGCTCGCGCTGGCGATTGTCGGCTGTGTCGCCCTGTTCCGCTTTAATCGTAAACATCAGCTTAAAACCGGCCAGCTTCGCCGCACCTGGCCCGCTGCGGTTGGCCTGCTAGTGCTGCTCCCGCTGATTGCCCACACGCTGTTTGGCGCGGCGACGCATTGGGATGTCCCAACGCTGCGCGGGTTTAACTTCCGAGGCGGATTCGCGATGATCCCAGAGTTGGCGGCGTTAACGCTGGCGCTGTCGATCTATACCTCCTCTTTTATTGCCGAAGTGATCCGCGCTGGCATTCAGTCAGTTCCGCACGGACAGAGCGAAGCCGCGCGTTCGCTGGGCCTACCCAATCCGGTCACGCTGCGTCAGGTGATTATTCCGCAGGCAATGCGGGTGATCATTCCTCCGCTCACCAGCCAGTACCTGAATATTGTGAAAAACTCCTCGCTGGCAGCGGCCATTGGTTATCCCGATATGGTGTCGCTGTTTGCCGGAACGGTACTCAACCAAACGGGTCAGGCGATCGAAACCATTGCCATCACAATGGCGGTCTACCTGATCATCAGCCTGACTATTTCGCTGCTGATGAACCTCTATAACCGCAAAATCGCGCTGGTCGAGCGTTAAGAGAACGGGATCTGTATGTCTGTTACCACACATGAAACACCGCCGGTGTCTGCTAATCCGCTCGGCAAAGCGTGGCTCTGGGCGCGAAAAAATCTGTTTTCCAGTTGGCTGAACACGTGTTTGACGCTGCTTAGTCTTTGGATCATCTGGAGCGTGATCCCACCAGCCCTGAACTGGCTGATTTTCCAGGCCAACTGGATCGGTGAGACCCGCGCCGACTGTACCAAAGAGGGCGCCTGCTGGGTGTTTATTCACGCGCGTTTTGGGCAGTTTATGTATGGCCTTTACCCGCATGAATTGCGCTGGCGCATTAATCTGGCGCTGGTGATCGGCTTGCTTTCTATCGTGCCGATGTTTATCCGCGCTATGCCGCGCCGCGGTCGTTATATCGCCTGCTGGGCGGTGCTCTATCCCGTGGTGGTCTGGCTCTTGCTGTATGGCGGCTATTTTGGGCTGGAACGCGTGGAAACCCGTCAATGGGGCGGCCTGACGCTGACGCTGATTATCGCTTCGGTGGGCATTGCTGGCGCGCTGCCGCTGGGCATTTTGCTGGCACTGGGGCGCCGATCCACGATGCCGGTGGTACGCACGCTGTCGGTGATTTTTATCGAGTTCTGGCGCGGCGTCCCTTTGATCACCGTGCTGTTTATGTCGTCAGTGATGCTGCCGCTGTTTATGGCGGAAGGCACCACGATTGACAAGCTGGTGCGCGCGTTGGTGGGCGTCATTTTATTTCAGTCCGCCTATGTGGCCGAGGTGGTGCGAGGAGGTTTACAGGCGCTACCCAAAGGACAGTATGAGGCGGCGGAATCGCTCGCGCTGGGCTACTGGAAAACGCAGGGATTAGTGATCCTGCCCCAGGCGCTCAAATTAACCATTCCAGGTTTGGTGAACACCATTATTGCCCTGTTTAAGGACACCAGTTTGGTGATCATTATTGGCCTGTTTGATCTTTTCAGTAGCGTGCAGCAAGCCACCGTCGATCCCGCCTGGTTGGGCATGTCGACCGAAGGCTATGTGTTTGCGGCATTGGTCTACTGGATTTTCTGTTTCAGCATGTCGCGCTACAGCCAGTATCTGGAAAGGCGCTTCCACACCGGGCGTAAATCGCACTGAGGTTTGAAATGACACAAGTAATGACTAACGCAGCGGATGCGCTGATGATTTCGCTTGAGAACGTGAATAAATGGTACGGCCAATTTCACGTGCTGAAAGATATTAACCTGCAGGTAAAACCTCGCGAACGTATCGTGCTTTGCGGACCATCTGGCTCCGGTAAATCCACTACTATCCGCTGTATTAACCATTTGGAAGAGCATCAGCAGGGGCGTATTGTCGTCGATGGTATTCACCTTAACGACGATGTGCGCAATATTGAACGCGTGCGTACCGAAGTCGGTATGGTATTTCAGCACTTTAACCTATTTCCGCATTTGACCGTGTTGCAGAACTGTACCCTGGCACCGACGTGGGTACGTAAAATGCCCAAGAAAGAAGCGGAAGCGTTGGCTATGCACTATCTGGAACGTGTACGCATCGCAGAGCATGCCCACAAGTTTCCCGGTCAGCTTTCGGGTGGCCAGCAGCAGCGTGTGGCGATTGCGCGTTCACTGTGCATGAAGCCCAAGATTATGTTGTTTGATGAGCCCACCTCAGCGCTTGATCCCGAGATGGTGAAAGAGGTGCTTGATACCATGATTGGTTTGGCGGAAGACGGCATGACCATGCTGTGCGTCACGCATGAGATGGGATTCGCCCGTACGGTGGCTGATCGGGTGATCTTTATGGATCGCGGAGAGATTGTCGAGATGGCACCGCCTGATACGTTCTTCTCTAATCCGCAATCCGAACGTACTCGCGCGTTTCTCTCGCAGGTTATTCACTAACCTGTTTCCCACTTACCTCTGCCGTACTGGCAGAGGTTTTTTTATCACCGCCAGAACCTTCATCGACTGTCATGCGAAAGATCAGAGAGCGGCTTCAATGAAAGCGGGATATTTCCTGAATCGGAAATGGCAAAAAGCCCTGAACAGTTGTTCAGGGCTTTTCTATTTGATGCCTGGCAGTTCCCTACTCTCGCATGGGGAGACCCCACACTACCATCGGCGCTACGGCGTTTCACTTCTGAGTTCGGCATGGGGTCAGGTGGGACCACCGCGCTAAAGCCGCCAGGCAA
>CAJYVD010000036.1 GCA_913778495.1 uncultured Pantoea sp. | reverse complement strand
CCCAGTTCATAACTGTTATTAGGGCCGCTCCATTTTTTAACGGAGACTTCGTTGTCGCTGGCGTATTTCCCTGCGGTCGTCCAGCCCTGCAGGGTGCCGTCATTGAAGTTCCAGATTTTTCCTTCGGCACCAATAACGTCAAAGCTGCCTTCAAGGTTCAGCACGAAACTTTGGCTCCATGCGCTCTTGTTTGAGCCATTCACCGTGCGCGCATGGTATTCCCACGTTCCACCTGACGGAAGCAGCGGCGACTGAAACGTCCAGTCGCCGCTGGAGTTTGCCTTCACGCTGCCAGCAAGCTGCCACGAACCGTCTGCTGCACGGTACTCAATCTCAATAACCGTGCGCGGCACACCCTTGCCTTTCAGCGTCGGCGTTGAGTCATCCGTCTGGCCGCTGTTACTGACATTCCCCTGAACGGCACCCACATTATCGACCGCGTAGAGGATCTCGGGCGGCAGATCGGTGCCGGCAAAAATATTCAGGTAAAAAGTCGGCGACCAGCTGCTTTTTTCCGCGCCATTGACGGTGCGGGCATGATAGTGATACGGGCCTTCAACGCCAATCTCCGGCGTTTGCAGCGTCCAGTTACCGTTGGCATCCACTTTCACCGAACCTGCACTGGCCCATTTTCCGTTCCAGCGTCTGTAGTCCACTTCAATAATCGCGCCAGGAACACCTGTGCCCTGAAGTGTGGGGGTTCTGTCATCGGTGATCGCGTTGTTGCCCAGTACGCCTTTTTGACTGCCAAAATCATCAATTGCCTGCGTGATAGTGGGTTGAAGCGTGCTAGCACTTGCGGAGACCGACAGATCGAACTGCGGGGCATCGGGATCGCGCGTCGCCGTATCGCTCACCTGGAAGTGATACAGGCCTTCGCCGCTGACCAGGGCCGGCACCTCATACTGCCAGTAGCCCGCCGCATCGGCTTTCACGCTGCCTTTCAATACCCAGCTGCCGTTTTCGTGGGAGGCATAGATATACACGAGGCTATTCGCCTCGGCGGAGCCTACCAGCAGCGGGCTGAAATCATCGGTCACGCCGCCTGACTCAAGCTGCCCCTGCACCGCGCCGACATCGTCCAGCGCGTATTCAATCACAAGCGGAATCACAGGTGCGGGAGCCGCCACGGTATAAGTGAACGGATCGCTCGGATCGCTAAACTCCCCTTTATTATTCACCGCGCGTACCGTTAGGGTATTTTCTCCCAGCGCCAGCTGGGTCTGGGGATCCTCCCACTGCCAATACCCGTTGTTCACCAACGCAATCCCCGCGCGCACGCCGTTGGCGTAGATGATGACGTACTCGGCATCCAGTGCTGCGCTGCCGCTCAGGCGTGGATTGCGGTCATCGCTGCTTTCGCCCGCGTTGATGATGCCCTGATTCGCGCCTTGGTTGTCGTAGACCTCCAGCAGCTGCGGCCGTGATACGCGCGACTCGTTGACGAAAAGGGTATACACCGGGGACTCTTCGCTCACCTGACCAAACTGGTCAGCGGCCGTGACGTACAGGCGATGCTCACCGTCGTTCAGCGTCGGCTCGTAACTCCACTGTCCGTTTTTACCTGCCTGGACGCTGCCCAGTAGCGTGCCGTTGCTGTATACACGCACGATGCTGTCCGGTTCGGCAAAACCGCGCAGGGTTGGAGTGTTGTCATCGGTGAAGCCCTGGTTGCCGACCGGACCGGTCACGGCACCTTCGTCGTCGAATACCGTCAGGATCTGCGGCTGCTCCGGCGCGCTGATGTCGACCACCACACGCGTTTGAATGGGCGCACCCGCGTTACCGGAAGCGTCAAAGAAGCGCGCGGTGAGGTTGTGCCCCCCCTCCGCCAGCGGTACCGGCAGGCGAAACTCCCAGTTGCCCTGTGCGTCAACAGCGGCGGTATAGACGATCTCGTTGATAATAAATTCAATATAGGTCGCATCGCGATCGGTGGTTTTACCCTGCCAGTGCTGGTAAGGGGTGTTGACGATGCTTTCTTTTCCTGGCTGGATAGGATCATAAGACTGAAGAGACATAACAATTTTACTCCTGCTTTTATGTTCAAACTCGGAACGAATATTTAAAGCAGCGTTGTAAAGTTGGTAGTCAGAACGGTCTCATAAGCCCTGTCTAAGGCGAATTTTAAGATGCATTAAGGCGAGTTAAGGCGACAACCTGCGGTTGTCGCCTGTTTGCAAAGAAGATGCGAGGGGTTAGTGCTCGAGAACGCGGATGTCCGCGCTACCCTGTTGAGGAATATCCTGCCGGATTTTTGCTACGTCTTTCGCGGTTACCGTGGTGTTCGCGCTGTTGCCCCAGCTGTTGCGGATAAAGTTCACCACGTCAGCCACCTGACTGTCGTTCAGCCGCCAGCCAAACGCCGGCATGGTGATCGCTGACGGCGCGCCCTGTACGCCAGGCAATGTGCCACCCGCCAGCACGATATGGATCAGCGAGGTGGGATCGTCGGCCATCACCACCGGGTTGCCGCGCAGCGCCGGATAGAAGCGCTGATAGCCCGATCCGTCAGTTTTATGGCAGGCCGCACAGCTGTCCACGTAGAGCGACGCGCCAGGCTGACGATCGTCACCTTTCCACAGCGCACGCGCCACGCTGTCATCCTGAGTAAACATCGTTTGGTTAGGGTCTTTTGCGCCCAGCGACTTCAGGTATTTGGCGATCGCGGCGATATCCTCATCGGTGAGATATTGCAGGCTGTGCTGCACCACTTCGGTCATGCCACCAAACGCGGCGGTATGATCGTTGCGACCGTAGCGCAAGAACTGCCGGAGTTCGTCTTCGCTCCAGCGTCCCAGTCCGTCGCGGTTGTCACCGCGCAGGTTATTGGCGGTCCAGCCATCAACAGGCGCATTGCTGCCGGACAGGTACTCGCTGCCGTCGTCGTTGTTCAGCGCTTTTTCCTGCATGGTGAAGCTGCGCGGCGTGTGGCAGGCGCCGCAGTGGCCCAGCCCCTCAACCAGATAGCGACCGCGCGCCAGCGTGGCGTCTTCCTGCGCTGCAGGCTGGAACGCCTTCACGTCGGGCGCGAAAATGCCGCGCCAGATCGCCAGCGGCCAGCGCATCGAGAGCGGCCAAGGGATATCGCTCTCTTTATTGGCCTGACTCACCGGCTGAACGCCATGCATAAAGTAGGCATACAGCGCCTGCATGTCATCGTCGCTGACCACCGCGTAAGAGGGATACGGCATCGCCGGATAGAGCGTATCCCCGTTTTTGGCGATCCCGTGACGCACCGCTTTCTGGAAATCGTCGTAGCTGTAGTCGCCGATGCCAGTGGCGCGATCCGGCGTAATGTTGGTGGAGTAAATCGTACCGATCGGCGTTTTCATTCCCAAGCCGCCGGCAAAGGGTTTGCCGTCTGCGGTGCTGTGGCACGCCACGCAATCCCCGGCGCGCGCGAGGTATTCCCCGCGTTTAATCAGCGCGTCCGACGGCGTGGCATCCGCCAGCGCGGTCAGGGAAAACGTGCCCAGCATCAGGGCTATTATGCTTTTGATCATGGCTGTCGTCCTTATGCCTGTACCAGCGGGCCGGGGTTTTTCAGATACTGCTCGCGGATGGCTCTGGCGGACCAGTAGCTCAGCGCCGCCACCATACCGGTTGGGTTGTAGCCCAAGCCCTGCGGGAAAGCGGATGCGCCCGCCACAAACACGTTCGGCACGTCCCAACTTTGCAGATAGCGGTTAACCGCGCTGGTTTTCGGATCCTCGCCCATGATGGCGCCGCCGCTCATGTGGGTGGTCTGATACACCGTGGTATCGAAGTGGGTGTCCGGCGTTTTTGCGCCGCCGATGATCATTTTCGGGTTCATCGCCTCGGTGATCTTGCGCATCTTGCCCACCATAAACTGCGCCATCTTGATGTCGTTGTCCTGCCAGTCAAAGGTCATGCGCAGCAGCGGCTGGCCGTAGGCGTCTTTGTAATTCGGATCAAGATCGAGATAGTTGGCGCGATAAGACTGGTGCGCGCCGTGCGCATCCATGGAGACGTGGTGCGTATAGGTATCGGCCACCGCCGCTTTCCACTGACTGCCCCAAGCCGGCGTGCCTTTCGGCGTGGGCAGGCCGGAGATCGGTTTGGTGCCCGCCTGGTTAACCCAGAACGGCGACCCGCCGACAAAGCCGTGCGGACCGTGATCGAAGTTATCCGCGTTGAAATCATCCACCGCCACGCCCGCACCGCCCGCACCTATAAACGGGTTGGTGGTGGTGTTTTTGTCGAACAGCGCTTTCAGCGTGGAGAGGTTTTGGTAGGCAAAGTTACGCCCAACCACGCCCTCGTTGCTGATCGGGTTATACGGTTTGCCGATGCCGGAGAGCAGCATCAGGTGCACGTTATGGAACTGGAAGGCAGAGAGGATCACCAGATCGGCAGGCTGCACCACTTCGCGGCCCTGGCCGTCAAGGTAAGTGACACCGGTGGCGCGCTTTTTGTCGTCGGTGAGGTTCACGCGCAGCACATAGGCGTTATTGCGCAGCTCAAATTTCGGCTCCTGACGCAGCGCGGGCAGAATATTCACATTGGGCGATGCTTTCGAGTACATGTAGCAGGCATAGCCGCTGCAGAAACCGCAGAAGTTGCACGGCCCCATCTGCGCACCGTAAGGGTTGGTGTACGGACCTGAGGTGTTGGCGGAAGGCATGTCATAAGGGTGATAACCCACCGATTCGGCCGCCTGGGCAAACAGCTGCGCCGAATAGGTGCGCTTCTGCGCGGGCAGCGGGAAATCACTGGAGCGATCCGGCGCAAACGGGTTGCCGCCTTTTTCTTTGCCGATCACGCGGCCTTTTATCGACCAAGCGCTACCGGAGGTGCCAAACACTTTTTCCGCCTTGTCGAAGAACGGCTCCAGCTCGGCGTAGCTCACGCCGAAATCCTGAATGGTCATGCCTTCCGGAATAAAGTTTTTGCCGTAGCGCTGCTCGTAGTGACTGCGCAGGTTCAACTCCACTGGATCGACGCGAAAGTGTACGCCCGACCAGTGCAGACCCGCGCCACCGGTGCCGGTTCCCGGCAGGAATGCCGCCAGCTGGCGATACGGTACCGCCGTTTGCGACGCGTCGTGACGGATAGTCACGGTGCTTTTAGAGAGATCCTGGAACAGCTTCTTGCGGATGTTATAGGTCAGTTCGTCAATGGACTGCGGGTAGGAACCGTCAGGATAGGTATCGCGATGCGGGCCACGCTCCAGCGCCACCACGTTTAAGCCGGCTTCGGTCAGCTCTTTCGCCATGATCGCACCGGCCCAGCCGAAGCCCACGATCGCCACATCCACTTTTTTCATTTCATTTGCCACGGTTATGCTCTCTCCCCGCGAATATCCACTGACGGGAACGGATAGCGTTCGCCGCGCTCTACCCAATCCATAAAGTCGGCGCGCGCGCCAGGGAAGCCAATCAGCTTCCACCCCACCATGCCCTGATTGCCGCCGTGGATAGGATCGCTGAAGTAACCTTCACGGGTGTTTTGCAGCAGGAAGGAGAAGAAGAGTTTGCTGTTGATCTGCGCAAACTGCGCCTCGCCGCTTTCAAATGCGGTGAGCAGCGCATCCTGCTGGTCGCCGCTGAGATCGGCAAACACCTTGCCGTGCTGCTTTTTACTCCAGCTGTCGGCATCGGCCAGGCCAAGGCGATAAATTTGCTGCGGCACCAGCGGCAGCTGATAGCCCAGCTCCTTTGGCACATCGGGATGAAACGGCCCCTGCATATACCAGTTGCTGCCGGTGGCGTAAGGGGTGTTCATCTGGCGGTCGATAAATTCCGGTACGCCCGCTTCCAGCGCGCCGGGTCCCCGCTCGTCATTGGGGATCAGGCGGGCCACCGCGGCGCGAATAAAGGCGAACTCTTCGGCGGTGAACCACGTGGGTTGGTACTGACGCGCGTGCTGCGGCGCCACGGGTTGCTCAGCGGCGCTGGCCGCCATCGGAGCCACGAGCGCGCCGACCGCCGAGCTGCCCACGGCCATCGCGGGCGCCAACGTAATGGTTCTCAGCAGAAAATCGCGGCGGGAATGGCCTTTTTTTTGTTCTGACATGACATTGCCTCAATCCGCATCGTCTGCGGGATGAAAGTTGACGCATTTGGCATCGGTGATTATTTGTCTCGTTGCCGGTGAAAATGTGACTGTTACCGGTAACACTACGCCTAAGTTTAACACTGGGCGCGCTAAAACTTTAGCGCTTTGAAACAAATCAGCACAATTTCATTAACATCCAGTCAGCGAAGTCGCGGGCTTGTAACAACAAGAAATGCACCCATACAGACAAGTCATGATAAAAACGTTATAAAATCAGAAACACACAGCGGAGTGCCTCATGTTTAAGTCTTTTTTCCCGCGGCCAACGCTGTTTTTCAGCTCAGCGGCCATTTGGAGCCTGATTGCCATTTTTGCGTGGTTCGGCTTTTTCCATGATTTTCCAGCCCGATTTTCCCTGTTTCAGGCCGCGATGCAGCAGCCGCTGCCTGCCAACGCCGGACGTTTTATTCACGCCAGCCAACTGTGGTTTTACGCCTACTATTGGATTGTCGCGGCCCTGTTCGCCGTTGCCTGGCGCATAGTGGATAACCACCCGTGGCAGCGCTGGTCGGTGTGGGGATCGATGCTGATCATTTTCGTCACCTGGTTCAGCGTGCAGGTCGGCGTGGGGATTAACGCCTGGTACGGCCCCTTCGGCGACATGATACAAAAGGCGCTGACTAAAGCCGGATCGGTGCCTATTCATCAGTTTTACCTGCAAATTCTCGCGTTTTTGGGTATAGCCTTGATCGCCGTGGTGATTGGCGTGATGAATTCGTTTTTCGTCAGCCATTGGGTGTTCCGCTGGCGTACCGCCATGAATAACTACTACATGCATAACTGGCAGCGCTTGCGTCTGGTGGAAGGGGCCGCGCAGCGTGTGCAAGAAGACACCATGCGCTTCGCCAGTACCCTGCAGGATTGGGGCATCAACTTTATTCAGGCGATCATGACGCTGGTGGCCTTTTTGCCAGTGCTGGTGTCGCTGTCTCACCACGTGAAAGAAGTGCCGCTGCTCGGCAATATTCCCTATGCGCTGGTGATTGCTGCTCTGCTGTGGTCGCTGTTTGGCACCGCATTGCTGGCGCTGGTGGGGATCAAGCTGCCGGGGCTGGAATTTCGTAATCAGCGGGTGGAAGCCGCTTACCGTAAAGAGCTGGTGTACGGCGAAGACGATCCTGAACGCGCTTCACCGCCCACGGTGCAGATGCTGTTCAGCCGCGTGCGCCATAACTATTTCCGCCTGTACTTTCACTATCTCTATTTCAATATCACCCGCATCCTCTATTTGCAGGTGGATAACGTGTTCGGCCTGTTTGTGCTGTTCCCGTCGATTGTGGCAGGCAGCATTACGCTGGGCCTGATGAACCAGATCACCAATGTGTTTGACCAAGTGCGTTCGTCATTCCAGTACCTGATCACGTCGTGGTCCACGCTGATTACCCTGATGTCGATTTACAAGCGTCTGCGCAGCTTCGAGCGCATTCTGTCAGACATTCCACATGATGAGATGATGCGCGAGGCCGCCGAGTAAGTCTGAACGCCTCTCCCAAACCCAGGGAGAGGCGTTTTTGTTTAGCGCGCCAGCGCCGCAAATACTTTCTCGATGGCGTAGGCACCCGGATCTTTTACCCCGTCCAGGCTGTGCTGATTGAGGTAGGCCGAGCGTCCGGCTTTGGCCTGCACCATGCTGGCCGTCGCGTCAGCGCCCTGCGCCGCCGCCTGTGCGGCCACGGCCAGCGACTCACCGGCGACCAGCGCTTCCAGGGCCGGTTGCAGCGCGTCCACCAAGGTGCGGTGCCCTGGCTCTGCGCCACCGTAGTGTTTCATGCGCTCAAGGCCGTGCATCAGCGCCTGCGGCAGCGCGCTGCCCTCTTCCAGATGCTGCCCCGCGCTGGTGAACAGAATCGACATTAATACGCCGCTGGAGCCGCCCATCACCGACGCCAGCTGCTCGCCAATCAGCGCCAACAGCGTTGGTACTTCATTGAGCGGCAGCTGCTTGTCTTGCAAGCTGCGCTGGATCTTTTTTGCCCCTGCAGCAAACGTGGAGCCGGTATCGCCGTCGCCCACTTTGGCATCCAGCGCATTCAGCTCACTTTCCAGCGCAATCAGCGTCTGAGTCACGCACTCGACGGCGTGTGCCACCTGCGCATTATCCGAAGGATCAAAATCAATCAGGCTTTCCACGCGGGAAGCGACTTGCAGGTTGATAGGGGCAAAATCATACACTGGCGCCCAGCCCAACACCTGAACCGGCGCATTGAGCGCCGTGAGGAACGGCTCCTCCAGCGCCAGCAAGGTCAGCGAAAAGCCCTTCATGTCCAGAGCACTCACCAGCGTGGCGGGGCCGATCAGATGCGTGATGCGCGCTGCCAGCGGTGTTTGCAGCACTTCGCGCGTCAGCAGCGCCAGCTCAAGCTGTGAGAAACCGCCGAGGTTGTTGATAAGCAGCAGCGCCTGCTTGCCGTCCGGCAGCGCCTGCGCCAGTTTGTCGGTCATGATGCCGCTGATGCTGCGGCTGTTTTGCGTGTCCAACGTGATGACGCCAGGCTCGCCGTGAATACCCATCCCCAGTTCGCTGTGCCCGGCGGCCACCCGATCGTCACGCGTTTCGCCGGGAATATGGCAGGTGCCGAACGCCAGTCCGATGGAAAAGGTGGCCGCGATAGCGCGCTCGGCCAGGGCTTTTACCTCTTCCAGCGTATGGTTGTGCTCGGCGGCGTAACCGGCAATTTTGTGCACCAGCGCGGTGCCCGCAATGCCGCGCGGCTGCGGATTTTCCGGCAGCGCAATGTCGTCGCTGACCGTCACCAGCTCCACCTTGTAGCCGAGGTTTTTGGCTTTCTCCGCCGCAAGACCAAAGTTAAGGCGGTCGCCGGTGTAGTTTTTCACAATCAGCAGGCAGCCCGCGTCGCCGGTGACGTTGATAATGGCATTGAGCACCGCGTCAACGCTGGGCGACGCAAAAATGTCGCCGCACACCGCCGCCGTCAGCATACCCCGGCCCACGAAGCCCGCGTGCGCCGGTTCGTGGCCGGAACCGCCGCCGGAGATCAGCGCCACCTTGCTTTTATCCCAGTCGGCTCTTACCACCACGCGTATTTCATCGCCCAGATCGAGGCGGCGCAGATTATGCCAGGGCGTGCTGAGTAAAATGCCCTCGATGGCTTCGTTCACCAGATTGTTTTTTTCGTGCATAAAAAACTGGCTCATAGCTTGCTCTCCCATGGTGTTGTCGTTGTAAAAGGTAGCGCAAACGCCAAGGGAAGCGGTGAGACAAAAGGAAGAAATGCAGGGGATGGCACGGTTTAACCGCTGCGGGGCGCAAGCGGCGAATAACGCGGTCTGGTATGAGAGGGACCAGACCGCGTCACAACGGCAACTTAGCGGAACACGCTGATCGCTTCGACCAGGCGATTGGCTTGACGCGTCATACGTTCAGAGGCTTCCGCGCTCTCCGCCACGCGCGCGGCGTTGCGGTGGGTGATGTCATCGAGATCTTCCACGGCGGTGCTGACTTCACTCAACGCCACCGACTGCTCTGCCGTGGCGTGGCTGATTTGCGCAATCAATGACGAAACATTCTGCACTTGCCCCACAATCTCCTGCATGGTGCGGCCCGCTGCGTGGGCGCTGTCGCTGCCGGACTGCACGCGGCTGGCGCTGGTTTCCACCAGCGTCTTGATTTCGCTGGCGGCCTTGGCGCTGCGCTGCGCCAGGCTGCGCACTTCACCGGCGACCACGGCGAACCCTTTACCCTGCTCGCCCGCACGCGCGGCTTCCACGGCGGCGTTGAGCGCCAGAATGTTGGTTTGGAAGGCGATACTGTCGATCACGCTGGTGATATTGGCGATCCGGCTGGCGCTGTCGGCGATATCGCCCATCATGCCCACCATCTCTTGCACGACATCGCCGCCCTGCTGTGCCACCTCACTGGTACGCGCAGACAGGCTGTTCACCTCTTGCGCGGTCTCGGTGTTGCTTTTCACCGTCGCGGTCATCTCGTTCATGGTGGCCGCCGTTTGCTGAACGTTGGCGGCGGCCTGCTCGGTACGCTGACTCAGTTCGTTGTTGCTGCGGGCGATGGCGTCGCTGGCGCTCAGGACGTTAATGGCCTGGCCGCTGACGTCCGCCACTAACCAGCGGAACATCAGGCCAAGCTGCCCAATGGCGCGCAGGGTGATCCCCAGCTCATCCACGCGATCAAGTTGATCGACCTTGTGGCTGGCACCGGTGGCTACGCGCAGCGCCTGACGGCAGACGCGCTCCATCGGGCGCGAGATCTGCTGCTCAAGCCACAGGCTCGCCAGCAGCAGCAGTAGCGCCATACCCGCGGCGAAGCAGCCGATCTGCGTGGCGCGCATGCCCAACAGCCAGACGCTGCAAACGGAGAGCGGCAGCAGGGCGATCAGCGGGGATCGTATACGCCAGCGCAACGGCAGCGTTTTGAGGATCGATCCCACGCGACGCCAGCCGCTGCCGATCAGCAACCCTTTGTGAAAACGCCGTCCTTTGGCGCGGCCTTCGCGGAAGTCGCGATACAGCGCTTCCGTCTGGCGCACTTCCTCCGGCGATGGCTTGGTCCGCACCGACATGTATCCCTGCACGCGGCCGTCGCGCACCACGGGAATGGCGTTGGCGCGCACCCAATAATGGTCACCGTTTTTGCGGCGGTTTTTCACCAGCGCGGTCCAGGGTTCGCCCTGCTTGAGCGTCGCCCACATATCAGCGAACGCTTCGGGCGGCATATCGGGATGGCGCACCATGTTGTGCGGTTGGCCATTGACCTCTTCCGGCGTAAAGCCGCTGACGTCAATAAAAGCGTCGTTCGCGTAGGTGATATAGCTATTGAGATCGGTGGTCGACATCAGCGTGGCATCGTCGTCAAAAACGAATTCCTGCTGCGTGACGGGCTGGTTATTACGCATGTGTTGTCCTTGCAAGGCGCAAAAAAGTGAAGCAAATCGATAATGCTTTTTTATCTTTTCGGCAGGTCAACAGCGGGCTTTAGCACGTGGAATTAATTTTCATCCTGAAATAATGGCATCTGTAAATTTACCCCTGCTTTTACAGGGGTTTTTATTGGTAAATTTTTATACTACTTTTAAAAAAGCCGCGCGTCCGGTTAACGCGTCGCTTCACGTAACGCGCGGCGGATAAAGCCGCTGTTATTCGCCAGCAGCGCACGCGCCTCGGCGGCAGTCAGCTCGGCCAGCACCATCAGGATCGCGGTTTTGCAGTGGCCGTCGCACTCTGTCAGCGCCTGCTGCGCGCGGGCGTCATCGCAGCCCGTGGCCTGCTTAACGATGTTGATTTGACGCTGCACCAGCTTCTGGTTGGTGGCTTCAACGTCCACCATCAGGTTGCCGTACACTTTGCCGCTGCGGATCATGGCGCCGGTAGTCAACATATTGAGCACCAGCTTTTGCGCCGTGCCTGCTTTCATGCGCGAGGAGCCGGTGATGACTTCCGGCCCGACCACCGGCGTCAGAGCCACCTGCGCCGCCTGCGCCATCGGGCTGTCAGGATTGCAGCTCAGCGCCGCCGTAAACGCCCCCTGCTGGGTTGCCCAGTCCAGCGCGCCGAGCACATACGGCGTGCGTCCACTGGCGGCGATGCCCACCAGCACGTCGCGCGCGCTAAAGTCGATGGCCTGCAGATCCTGCGCGCCCTGCTCACGGTTATCTTCCGCATTTTCCACCGCCTGCAGAATGGCCGTATGGCCACCGGCGATCAGTCCTATGACCCTATCGCGCGGTGTGCCGAAGGTTGGCGGGCACTCACTTGCATCGAGAATACCGAGTCGGCCTGAGGTGCCCGCACCGCAGTAAATCAGGCGTCCGCCCTGGCTAAAAGCGGTGACAATCGCGTCTACGACCTGCGCAATCTGCGGCACAATGGCTTCCACCGCCAGCGCTACTTTTTTGTCCTCATCATTAATGACGCGCAGCATCGCCTCGGTGCTTAGTTCATCAATGTGTTGACTCGCGGGATTACGCCCTTCGGTAATCATCTGACTCAGATCGAGGTGCATCGGCCACTCCTGCCGTTGATGGGGTTATGTCCAAAAATATATAACAAATCAGGCTGTTAATTCATGTCTGGCCGCGTGTTTTTCGCAGACAATAAAAAACCCGCCGTGAGGCGGGTTTGCGGGGTTCAGCACTGGCAAGGGTTAGCTGGCGCTCTGCGCGCGCAGCTGGCTTTCATAGGCCGCGGCCTGCTGGCTGTCGAACTGGTTTTCCCAGCGCGCGATCACCAGCACCGCCAGCGCGTTGCCGATGACGTTTAACGCGGTACGCGCCATGTCCATGATGCGGTCGACGCCGGCAATGAAGGCGAGGCCTTCCAGCGGAATCCCTACGCTGCCCAAGGTGGCCAGCAGCACCACGAACGACACGCCCGGTACGCCTGCGATGCCTTTTGAGGTCACCATCAGCGTCAGCACCAGAATGATCTCGTCACTCAGTGACAGATCGATGCCGTACAGCTGGGCAATAAAGATGGCGGCAATGCTCTGATACAGCGTAGAACCATCAAGGTTAAACGAGTAACCGGTTGGCACCACAAAGCTGGTGATGGCCTTCGGCGCGCCGTAGGCTTCCATTTTTTGCATGATGCGCGGCAGCACGGTCTCTGAGCTTGAGGTCGAGTACGCCAGGATCAGCTCATCTTTCAGGATGCGCATCAGCGTGGTAATGCGCAGTTTGCACAGCCGCGCCACCGTGCCCAGCACCACAAAGGCAAAGAACAGAATGGCGACGTAAACCAGCAGTACCAACTTCGCCAGCGGATAGAGCGACGCGAAACCAAAGTTGGCAATCGTCACAGCAATCAAGGCGAACACGCCCACCGGCGCATAGCGCATGATCATGTGCGTGACTTTGAACATGGTTTCCGACACCGAACGGAATACCGTCACCAGCGGATCGCGGTGCTCCGACGGCAGCGCGGACAGGCCCATGCCAAACAGTACCGAGAAGAAAATGATCGGCAACATATCGCCCTTCACCAGCGAGGCAAAGATATTCTGCGGGATCAGCGAAAGAATGGTAGTCACCAAACCGTGCGGCGCGCCCTGCACCGCTTCCGTGGTGGCTTCATATTTAGAGATGTCCACCGTTGCCAGCGTTGACATATCAATGCCGCTGCCGGGTTGGAATACGTTGGCCAGCGTAATGCCGACCACAATGGCAAGGGTGGTGATCACTTCAAAATAAACAATGGTTTTAACGCCGATACGCCCCAGCTTTTTCGCGTCACCGACGCCAGCAATGCCAACGATGAGTGATGAGATAACAATGGGCACCACAATCATCTTGATCAGATGAATAAAGATGTCGCCTGCCGGGGTCAGAATATTGGTGATTAACCATTCACGATCGTCGGGCTGATTATGCAGCACGGTCCCGACGATAACGCCAAGAATCAAGGCAATTAAAATTTGCCAGGCCAGGGTGAATTTAAAACCTTTCATAACACGTTATTTCCTCAGTAAAAACCCCTTTGCTCTGCTGCGAAGGTGCAGAAGACGTGACACACAGGGAAGTGAGCAAAAGCCCGATAAAATAGAGGGTTATAATGGGCTGCAGTGCAGTTAACCGTGCGGGCATTTTGCGCCTGCGTGATGCAGCAGCCTGAGTTGATACCTGCTGAACAGCGGCGAGATAAGTACCATTTTCACTACGGTAAATGCAACCCCCGGCGGGTTAGCGTAAAAGTTATTCAGCTTTGTAGCATAAAATGCTGACTTAAGGGGTTAAACATAACTCGCTGTTATGAAAAGTGTTAATTCGATAAGTTTCCGCATGACTCTGCGCTGGAAGGTAAAAAATTGCCCGGCGCGTTTGCCTGTTTTTTAGCCACCCAGCCCGCGCGCCCGCGCCTTTACTCGCTAAATAAATACCCACAAATACCGCTGTTTTTGCCCTCGGCAGGGTCGTGATCCAGTCTGCAAAACCAAAACAAAGCCTTCCGCATGCTATTTAATTAACCTTTGATAGACATATGATTAACATCTTCAAGGAGGTCAGCCATGAGTCAGATTTATAAGCATCCCGTACCCGCTGCGATTGCAGAGAATGCCCTGATTAACGCCGAGCAATATACGGCGATGTATCAACAGTCGGTTGACGATCCCGAAACCTTTTGGGGTGAACAAGGCAAAATCCTCGACTGGATCACACCCTATGACCGGGTTAAAAACACCTCTTTCGCACCGGGCAATATTTCGATTCGCTGGTACGAAGCCGGCACGCTGAATCTTGCCGCCAACTGCCTCGATCGCCATCTGGCGACGCGTGGCGATCGTCCCGCCATTATTTGGGAGGGCGACGACGCCAATGAAACCAAGACCCTCACCTTCCGTGAGCTGCATGCCGATGTCTGCCGCTTTGCTAACGTCCTGACTAATTTGGGCGTGAAAAAAGGCGACGTGGTCGCCATTTATATGCCGATGGTGCCGGAAGCGGCGGTCGCGATGCTGGCGTGCGCGCGCATTGGTGCCGTGCATTCGGTGATTTTCGGCGGCTTCTCGCCGGAAGCGGTCGCGGGTCGCGTGATTGACTCCAACGCCAAACTGGTGATCACCGCTGACGAGGGCGTGCGCGCCGGACGCAGCATTCCGCTGAAGAAAAACGTGGATGACGCGCTGAACAATCCCGGCGTCACCAGCGTGAAAAATGTGGTGGTGTTCCAGCGCACCGGTAACGCCACGGCGTGGCACGACGGGCGCGATCTCTGGTGGCACGAGCTGATGGCGCAGGCCAGCGATCGGCACGAGCCGGTGGCGGTTGAAGCCGAGCATCCGCTGTTTATCCTGTATACCTCTGGCTCCACCGGCAAGCCCAAAGGCGTGCTGCACACCACCGGCGGTTATCTGGTGTATGCCGCCACCACGTTTAAATACGTGTTCGATTACCACGACGATGATGTTTACTGGTGCACCGCCGACGTCGGCTGGATCACCGGTCACAGCTATCTGCTTTATGGCCCGCTGGCCTGCGGTGCCACCACGCTGATGTTTGAAGGCGTCCCCAACTGGCCGAAGCCCAGCCGCATGGCGGAAGTGGTGGATAAACACAAGGTCACGCTGCTCTATACCGCACCCACCGCGATTCGCGCCCTGATGGCCGAAGGCGATAAAGCGATTGAAGGCACGCAGCGCAGCAGCCTGCGCATCATGGGATCGGTGGGCGAACCCATTAACCCGGAAGCCTGGGAGTGGTATCACAAGAAAATTGGCGACAGCCGCTGCCCTATTGTGGATACCTGGTGGCAGACCGAAACCGGCGGTTTCATGATCGCCCCGCTGCCGGGTGCGACCGAGCTGAAAGCCGGTTCCGCCACGCATCCGTTCTTTGGCGTGCAGCCCGCGCTGGTAGATAACGAAGGCAATCCGCTTGAGGGCGCGACCGAGGGCAATCTGGTGATCAACGATTCGTGGCCGGGCCAGGCGCGCACGCTGTTTGGCGATCACGAGCGCTTTGAACAGACCTATTTTTCCACCTTTAAACATCGCTACTTCAGCGGCGACGGCGCGCGCCGTGACGAAGATGGCTACTACTGGATCACCGGTCGCGTGGATGATGTGCTTAACGTCTCCGGCCACCGTTTGGGTACGGCGGAAATTGAGTCGGCGCTGGTCTCTCATCCGAAAATCGCCGAAGCCGCGGTGGTGGGCATTCCGCACAGCATCAAAGGGCAAGCGATTTATGCCTACATCACGCTGAATCACGGTGAAGAACCGTCGCCTGAGCTGTACACCGAAGTGCGTAACTGGGTGCGTAAAGAGATCGGCCCAATCGCCACCCCGGACGTGCTGCACTGGACCGATTCCCTGCCAAAAACTCGCTCCGGTAAAATTATGCGCCGTATTCTGCGCAAAATTGCGGCGGGCGATACCAGCAACTTTGGCGATACCTCTACCCTGGCCGATCCCGGCGTGGTAGAGAAATTGCTGGAGGAGAAACAGTCCATCGCCATGCCCTGACCGGCATTGACGCGACGGCGCGTGCCCGCCTGTTCACCGCAGGCAGCGCGCCGTCACTCTTCCCTACGCCGTACGCTTTTCATCTTCACAAGATCTTAATAACAAGAACATTTAGGCCGTTATCTCACGTTCGCGTGCGTTATCCGCCTGCCCTTCCTCTGGAGAAACTGTGATGAACGAAGCCTTAAATCAACAGGAAGCCGTTTGGCAGCAAATTGAGCATAATCCGCGCTTTCAGGAACTGGTGCACAAACGCCAGGCGTTCGCGCTGCTGCTGAGCGCGATCATGCTGGTGCTGTACGTCGGTTTTATTCTGCTTATCGCCTTTGCCCCCGCCTGGCTCGGTACGCCGCTGCATGCCGGCACCAACGTGACGCGCGGCATCCCCATCGGCGTTGGCCTGATTGTGGTCTCCTTTGTGCTCACCGGCGTGTACGTATGGCGCGCCAACGGTGAGTTCGATCGCCTTACCAAACAGATCCTGAGCGAGGTGAAATCATGATGCGTTTGCTGGTCATTCTCATGGCTTCGCTTCCCGCCAGCGTGCTCGCCGCCGATGCCATTACCGGCGCGGTGCAGCGTCAGGCCACCAACTATGAAGCCATCGCCATGTTCGTGGTGTTTGTGGCCGCCACGCTTGGCATCACTTACTGGGCCTCAAAACGGACGCGCTCGCGCAGCGATTATTACACCGCGGGCGGCAACATCACCGGCTTTCAAAATGGCCTGGCAATGGCGGGCGATTTTATGTCGGCCGCCTCGTTTCTGGGCATTTCGGCGCTGGTTTACACCTCTGGCTATGACGGCTTGATCTATTCGCTCGGCTTCCTGGTGGGCTGGCCGATGATTCTGTTTTTGATAGCCGAGCGCCTGCGTAATCTTGGACGCTATACCTTTGCCGATGTCGCCTCTTATCGCCTGAAGCAGATGCCAATTCGCACGCTTTCCGCCTGCGGTTCGCTGGTGGTGGTGGCGCTGTATCTGATTGCGCAGATGGTGGGCGCTGGAAAACTGATCCAGCTGCTGTTCGGCCTGGATTACCATATCGCCGTGGTGCTGGTCGGCATCCTGATGGTGCTGTATGTCCTGTTTGGCGGCATGCTGGCGACCACGTGGGTACAGATCATTAAGGCAGTGCTGCTGCTGTTTGGCGCCAGCTTTATGGCAATCATGGTAATGAAAGCGGCGGGCTTTAGCTTCAATACGCTGTTTACCCAAGCCATGGCGGTGCACCCCAAAGGCGCGGCGATCATGCAGCCGGGCGGGTTGGTAAAAGATCCGATTTCAGCACTGTCGCTGGGGCTGGGGCTGATGTTTGGTACCGCTGGCTTACCGCATATCCTGATGCGCTTCTTTACCGTCGCCGATGCGCGCGAAGCGCGTAAAAGCGTGTTTTGGGCCACCGGCTTTATGGGCTACTTCTACTTCCTGACCTTTATTATCGGCTTTGGTGCCATTCTGCTGGTCGGGGCGAACCCAGCCTTTAAAGATGCCACCGGCGCGCTGATTGGCGGCACCAACATGGCGGCGGTGCACCTGTCAAACGCAGTCGGCGGCAGTCTGTTCCTTGGCTTTATCTCCGCCGTGGCGTTTGCCACCATTCTGGCGGTGGTGGCGGGCTTAACGCTGGCGGGCGCGTCTGCGGTGTCGCACGATCTCTACGCCAGCGTGATCCGCAAAGGGCAGGCGACCGAGCGCGAAGAGTTGCGCGTGTCAAAAATCACCGTGCTGGTGCTGGGCGTGGTGGCCATTGCGCTGGGCATTCTGTTTGAGAAACAGAACATCGCCTTTATGGTGGGACTGGCGTTCTCCATCGCAGCCAGCTGTAACTTCCCGATCATTCTGCTCTCTATGTACTGGTCAAAACTCACCACGCGCGGTGCGATGGTGGGCGGCTGGCTGGGGCTTATCACCGCCGTGGTGCTGATGATCCTCGGTCCGACCATTTGGGTGCAGGTACTGGGGCACGCGAAGCCGATCTATCCGTATGAATATCCGGCGCTGTTCTCCATGCTTGCCGCCTTCGTGGGCACCTGGCTGTTCTCCATCACCGACCATTCCGCGCAAGGGTTGCAGGAACGGGCGCGCTTCCGCGGCCAGTTTATCCGTTCGCAAACCGGCGTGGGTATTTCACAAGGGAAAGCGCACTAATAAAAACGGCGGCCATCAGGCCGCCGTTTTTTTGCTTGCTACCGATTAGAAACGCAGTGAAGCGCCCACGTACGGGCCATCTACCAGCACGTTGTCTTTGCGGTCGCCCTTATTGTTCAGCTCGATGTACTGATAACCCACGCGCAGGTTCAGCAGCGAAATCGGCGTGAAGCTCAGGCCGCCCGAGGCTTCCTGATAGCTGTCGAGGCGATCGGAGAAGGCTTCTGGCGCGTAATAGTATTCGCCGTACAGGCCCCACATGCTGTTGAAGCTGTAGTGCGCGCCGGCACCCACGGCGACAGTAAAGCCGTCGCGACCATCTTCCGGATGGGTAAACAGCGCTTTCGCGGTAGGCGCAATGCGGAAATCGCCCACGTCGATGTTATAGCCAACGCCCGCACCGTAGGTGCTGCCGTCGTGGTCGCTGCGCAGCCAGTTACCTTTGAGGAACAGGCCAGGTGAGGTGGTGCCCAGGCCAAGGTTCAGGTTGGTGTTATGTTCACCCACGTCAACGCTGCCCTCAATCGCCTGCGCGCCGCTGCTCAGCAGTGCCAGACCCAACACGCTCCCGGTGACAAGTTGCTTAAACATTAAGTTCCACTCCGTGTTAAAAAAATTTTCTCGGCGCAAAGGGTAGCAGCCTCACGGCGGGAGACAAGGTTATTTGGAAAGCTTTACGTTAACAGACGTGAATCGCGCCTAAAATGTGACCGCGTCAGGCCCACAGCAGATGGCTTAACAGCGGCGCCAACAGCACCGTCACCACGCCAGACAGCATCATCACCAGGCTGGACACCACGCCCTCCTGCTGACCGATTTGATAGGCACGCGCCGTGCCCGCACCGTGCGACGCCGCGCCAAAGCCTGCGCCCTTGGCCATGCCCTGCTTAATCGCGAGGCGCAGAAACAGCACGTCGCCCACCGCCATGCCAAATACGCCGGTGATCACCACAAATAGCGCCACCAGATCGGGCTGCCCGCCTATCGGCTGCGCCGCCGCAAGCGCAAACGGCGTGGTAATCGAGCGCACCGCCAGACTGCGCTGAATGCTCTCCGGCAGCATCAGCAAGCGCGCCAGCCACACCGAACTGCACACCGCCACCAGCGTGGCGCTAATCACCCCGAGACTCAACGACAGCCAGTGCCGTTTGATCAACGCCAAATTCTCGTAGACCGGCACCGCAAAGGCCAGAGTCGCGGGCCCCAGCAGCCAGATCAGCCAATGACTCTCCGCAATGTAATCCTGCCAGCTGACGTGCGTCAGCAGCAGCAGCCCCACCAGCACCACGGGCGTCATTACCAGCGGCATCAGCAACAGGGTCTGTTTACGGCGATAAAGGCGTTTGTTGAGGTAATACACCAGCAGCGTCAGCGCCACGCACAGCAGGCTAATGACGAAATCAGTCATGCTGCGCCTGCTTACGCGCCGCGCGCGCCAGTTCATACCGGTAAACGCGATCCACCACCAGCGCCGTGGTCGCCAGCACCAGCAGCGTACTGACGGCGATCACCAGGCAAATACGTGCGCCTTCGGCACGCAGCAGATCGCTGTAGTTGACCACCGCCACTACCGCAGGAATAAAGAACAGCAGCATTTCCGCCAGCAGCCAGTTTGCACCGGCTTTTACCCAGCGCAGCGGCACGATCCCGGTGACGATCAGCGCCAGCAGCAGCAGCATGCCCACCACGTTGGCCGGCAGCGGTAAGCGCATCCAGTTCACCAGCCAGCCGCTAAACATGAACAGGCCGATATACAGCAGAAGCTGCAGCGGTACCCACAGCCGAGGAAGCCGTTCGGTTTTCAGCGGGCGTAACGCCAGCGCCATGATCATCTCCTCCCGATAAATGTGGATTTCAGTATACGTCTGGCGCACAGAGTGAATGAAATGAATTAAAATCATCCAAACTATGCCAAAAAGGAATGTTTATGGACGTGCGTGCGCTGCGTTACTTCACCGAAGTGGTCCGCCAGCAGAGCTTTACCCGCGCGGCGGAAAAGCTGTTTGTGACGCAACCGACCATCAGCAAGATGCTGCGTCAGCTGGAAGAAGAGTTGGGTTGCACGCTGCTGTTGCGCGAAGGCAGAAAGCTGCACCTGACGGACAGCGGCCAGGCGGTGTACCAGCGCGGCCTGACGATCTTGCAGGAGTTTCATCAGCTTGAAGCGCAAATCGGCGACATTAATCAGCTGAAAACCGGCCAGCTGCGTTTGGGTATTCCGCCGATGGTGGGCATGCAGATCGCCGGCTCTATCTCTGCGTTTCGCCGCCGTTATCCCGGCGTACAGCTTAAAATCGCAGAATATGGTGGCTTAACCGCCCAGCAGGCGGTGCTGGACGGCGCACTGGATATCGCCCTCACCGCCCTGCCGCTGGATGACGGATTACCCCTTAACGCCCAGCCGCTGATGCGCCATCCTCTGTGCGTGCTGGTGCCGCGCGACCCAAGCTGGCTGGCTCGCAGCCGCCTGACGCTGCGCGAGTTGGCCGCGCATCCGCTGCTTATTCTCAATCAGGAGTTCGCCCTCAATCGGCAATTAATGAAAGCGTTTCAGCGCGAGGGGCTGACGCCGGATATTGCCTTACACAGCGCACAGTGGGATTTTCTGGCCGCCATGGTGCAGGCGGGAATGGGAGTGGCGATCCTCCCCGAGCCGATTTGTCAGCGGCTCGACAAACAGTCGCTGCTGTGGCTGCCGCTGGATTCTTCGCTGGCGTGGAGTTTGGGGCTGATCTGGCGTGAAGGCAGCTATCTGTCGCAAAGCGCGCAGGCGTGGATTGACTGCTGCCGCGAGCACTGGCCCGACAACGCACCGCGCCTGTCGGTGTAAAAGGCGGCCCGAAGGCCGCCCCTCGCCCGATTTAGGCCTCTTTTTCTATCAGTAGCGCTTCCAGCAGATCGAGATCGCGCAGCAATTTTTGCATGGTCTCGTTGGAAATCGCCTGGGTGGCGCGCAGATGGTACACCTCCGCGCGCTCGGCGCGCAGCGCGTTAAGACGGAAACGGCGCTCCAGATTTTCGGCAAACAAAGCCTGCTCAACGTCATCTTTGCCGTCAATGCGGCGGCGCAGATTACCACTCACGCGCAAGCTCACCTCTTTCAGCAGTTCCGGATCGATATTCTCTTCGCTGCTGTTTTCCAGCCGCTGCTCCATTTTGTGCAGGCTCTCGATTGCCACGCTAGCCATGGCGGCACGCGCCTGCTGGATTTCATGGCGATGGCCAACGGAATCATGACTGTCGATACCGCGCAACAGAATAGGCAGTAAGATCACGCCGACAAACAGCGAGAACAGGATCACGCCGGTGGCGATGAACACCAGCTCATAGCGCGCCGGGAAGGGCTCACCGTTACTCAAAAACAGCGGAATCGAGAGCACACCGGCCAGCGTGATGGCGCCGCGTACCCCGGCAAAGGAGGCAATCAGCAGCTCGCGCAGCGAGTAGTTAGCGAACTCCAGCGGCTTTTTCTTCAGCAGACGCAGGCTGGCGCGCTTCATGATCCACAGCCAGCAGAAGCGCACCACCATCAGCGCGGCGTAGACCATCGCCACATCGGCAAACAGCACCCACAGATCAACGTTAGGATCGGCTTCTGCCTGCGCAATCGAGGTTTCCAGAATGTCCGGCAGTTGCAGGCCGAGCATCAGGAACACCATGCCGTTAAACACAAACTCCAGCATCTGCCAGACGCTGTTGGCGCGCAGACGCATCGCCAGCGGCGCGCGACGAATAATGCCGGATCGCGTAATGGTCATGCCCGCCGCCACGGCGGCCAGAATGCCTGACACGCCAAGGTGCTCGGCAATCAGGTAGGAGGCGAACGGCAACAGCAGCAGCAGCACCGTTTGCGTCGCCGGATCGTCACCGCTCCAGCGGCTAAACAGGCGCAGCGAGCGTCCATACAGCCAGCAGACCGCCACGCCGGCTACCAGGCCACCCATTGCCACCTTGAGAAACTCGACGCTGGCTCCGCCCCAGGTAAACACCATGGTGCCCATCGCCACCGCCACGGCAAATTTCAGCGAGACCAGGCCAGACGCGTCGTTCATCAACGCTTCGCCCTGCACGATCGACATGATTTTCTTCGGGATGCGCCCTTCCCCGACAATACCCGAGAGCGCCACGGCATCCGTGGGCGAGAGCACCGCCGCCAGCGCAAACGCGGGGATCAGCGGGATGCCCGGCACCAGCCAGTAAATCAGGTAGCCAATGCCCACCACGGTGATCAGCACCAGCACCAGCGCCAGGCCCAAAATTTCGCGACCGTGATAGAGAAATTCGTTAATTGGCGTTTTCCAGCCGTCGGCAAACAGCAGTGGCGGAATAAACAGCACCAGAAACAGCTCGGGATCGAAATCGACGTGCAGGCCGAAGGTGGGCCATGCGAGCAGCGCCCCGGCGGCAATCTGCACCAGCGGCAGCGGGATCTGGAACGGCAAGATGCGTGCGATGACCCCGGAGAGCGACACCACCAGCATCATAATGAGAATAGTAAAAAAGATTTCCATGCTTTCCTTAGGCGAATCGTTTTGATTAAAGCGAGGGTGTAACGGAGGAAAGTGTAAAACAAAACGCCGCACTGCGGGCGACCCGACGTGCGGCGTGAACCAGAAAGAGAATTATCTGGAAACGGTGGCGTTAAAAAATCAGATCGCCCAGCCGCCCGCGTAGAACGCCACCAGCGCCACAGCGATAGCAACCGTGCCCACGTTAAGCTTGCGCCATTCGCCCGCAAACAGGCGGCCCACCACCAGCGTGCCAAAGCCCAGCATGATGCCGGTGACGATGTTGCAGGTCAGTACGATAAACACCGCCGTGACCAAGCCTGACATCGCATCGACAAAATCATTGAAGTCAATTTTGGCCACGTTGCTTAACATCAGCAGCCCAACGTACATCAGCGCGGGCGCGGTGGCGTAGGTCGGCACCAGGTACGCCAGCGGCGACATAAAGAGGATCAGCAGGAACAGCAAGCCGACCACAATCGCCGTTACACCGGTTTTGCCTCCGGCGGCCGTGCCCGCCGCCGATTCGATATACACCGCGGCAGGCGATGCGCCCACCAGGCCCGCGAACACGCTGCTGACCGAATCGGTGGTGAGCGCGCGTCCGCCGTTGAGGATCTGGCCGTGGTTGTCCAGCAGATTCGCTTGTCCGGCAACGGCACGGATGGTGCCGGTGGCGTCGAACACCGCCGTCATCACTAGCGCCAGCACCGTGGGCAGCACGGCAGGCTGCAGCGCCCCCATGATATCAAGGCTAAACATGGCCGACTGACCGCTGGCGTCGCGCAGGCTGGGCATCGCGAACAGTCCGTGATAGGTGACCGCCGGATCAAACATCAGCCCCACGGCGGAAATGGCGAGGATGGTAAGTAGAATACCGCCGGGCACGCGGCGTTTCTCCAGACCAAAAATCGCCGCCAGCCCTATCAGAGACATCACGACCGGAAAGGCGGTGACGTTGCCCAGCGCCACCGGCAGGCCCGGCGCGGGATTTTTCACCACCAGACCAATACCATCCGCGGCGATCAACAGCAGAAACAGACCAATACCTACGCCGGTGCCGTGCGCGACGCCCATCGGCAGGTTACGCAGTATCCATGCGCGGATGCCCGTTACCGAAATAAACGCGAACAGCAGGCCCATCAGGAATACGGCGCCCAGCGCGACCGGCACGCTAATGTGCTGACCCAGCACCAGGCTAAAAGCGGTAAATGCGGTCAGCGAGATGGCGCAGCCAATCGCCAGCGGTAAATTGGCCCACAGCCCCATGACAATGGAACCCACGCTGGCGACCAGGCAGGTGGCAACAAACACCGCCGTAGGTGAAAACCCCGCTTTACCTAACATGCCCGGCACCACGATAACCGAGTAGACCATCGCGAGGAAGGTGGTGAATCCTGCCAGCACTTCCTGACGCAGGCTGCTGCCGCGCGCCGAAATATGAAACCAGGCGTCCAGTTTTCCCTTAGCGGGGCGTGCTTCGCCAGACATAGTGAATCCTCTGTATTTTTTAAGATGTCGTTAACCGCACGGCCCGCGTCTGCGCGCTATCCTGGTGGAATGTCTCAAAGAGAAAAAGCAAACGTTTACGTGGCCGTGTATCCCTATCCGAAAGCGGGGGATAAAGAAAGGCGGGGATTATCTGGCCTTTGCGGGGGGATTTTCAACTCAAAATCTCCCCGGCGGATAAGATAACGGTGAGAAAAGTGCGCGCTTAGCCGTTGTTAAAGCGAATCGGGCCACCCTGCTCCAGCGCGCGCTGCCACGCGGCACGCTGCTGCATCCCTTCCAGCCAGCGCGCGGTGGCGGGCATGTCTCGCAGCGAGCCGCGCATCTGCAACGCCAGCAGCGGGAAGCTCATCTGCACATCGGCAATACTGAAGTGCGCGCCCGCGAAAAAGCGATGCTGGCTCAGGTGCTGCTCAATGACGCTACCGTGCAGCGCCAGCTGTTTGTTCAACCAGGCGCGTTCCAGCCCTTTACTCAATGCTTTGCCCGCCGGACGCAGCAGCCACGGCACCGGTTTTTTGCCCAGCTGCGCGAACACCAGCTTCATCACCAGCAGCGGCATCAGCGAGCCTTCGGCGTAGTGCAGCCAATAGCGTCCTTGAATCTGCTCGTCTTCATCGTTCAACGTCAGCTGCTGCTCCCCATCGTACTTCTGCTGCAGGTATTCGAGGATGGCGCCGGACTCCGCAATCACGCGGTTGCCGTCCGTGATCACTGGCGATTTGCCCAGCGGGTGCACTTTTTTCAACGCGTCGGGCGCCAGCAGGGTGTTTTCGCGCTGATAACGCTTGAGCTGATACGGTACCGACAGCTCTTCGAGCAGCCACAAAACGCGATGCGAGCGGGAGTTTTCCAGATGGTGAACGGTGATCATAGTGTGGTCCTTGAGGTAAAGAGGAAGGGCTGCAATTAGCTTTTATACTCGTCCTGCTCCGGGTCGAGCAACACCGCGCCCGAGCCCTGCTGCGCCAGTCTATCGCCGGGATTACGCAGCGGACAATCGCGCATCGACAGGCAGCCGCAGCCGATGCAGCCGTCCAGATCGTCACGCAGCCGCGTCAGGGTTTCAATACGCTTGTCCAGCGCTTCGCGCCAGTGCTGAGTGAGCGCGTCCCACTCCTGCGTTGACATGCGCTTGTCTGCCGGAATGTGCATCAGGCTCTCGCCCACCGTCGCCAGCGGAATACCAATACGCTGCGCGATTTTGATGATGGCCACGCGGCGCAACACGTCGCGCCCGTAGCGCCGCTGATTACCGGCGTTACGCGTGCTGGAGATCAGCCCTTTGCTTTCATAAAAATGTAGCGCAGAGACGGCGACTCCGCTGCGTTTGGCCACTTCACCGGGCGTTAATACCGGCTTGGGGTAATTGCGATCTTTTTTCATTTAGGGACTTTACCTCAAGTTAACTTGAGGAATTATACTCCTTCACCAGAAAAAGTTGAAAATTCTCACCAGGGTTAACTTTAGAAGGATGAGGCCATGATGCAGCAAGAGATCATTCACTCACTGACACACTGGATCGATCAAAACCTGGATAAGGCGCTGTCCATTGACGACGTCGCCGCCAAATCAGGCTACTCAAAGTGGCACCTACAGCGTATGTTCCGTTCCGTAACGAAACAAACGCTGGGTGGCTATATTCGCGAGCGCCGCCTGACGCTGGCGGCAGAAGCGCTGCGCCAGACCCAGCGGCCCGTGTTTGATATCGCCATGCAGTACGGATACGACTCGCAGCAGACCTTCTCGCGCGTGTTTCGCCGCCAGTTCGCGCAAACGCCCACGGCGTATCGTCACGCTATGCGCCGCCAGGCGATGGCGCAGCGTCCGCGCCTGCTCAACTTTGATTACAGCGGCGAACCGATGAATAGCTTCGCACAGCGCACCACCAGCGAGTGCTGTCCTATCCGCTAATCTCCCACGCGCCCGCTGGGCGCGTCTTTTCCCCTTCTGCTCACCCGCGCAGTTTCTCCGCCTTCATCACGTATAAATTTTGTTCAAAATTTCAAATCGAGTGATATAATGTGATCCAAATCACATATTACACCGCATGTATCTCGGCTAGAGCGCTTCCCTGACCGCGCTGAGCGCCGTGAGTGATGTCCATTTTTCGTCAGGGATATTACTGATTCAGAAGAGGTTTCCTTGAGATGGCCACGTTAACGACCAGTTTATTAGTGATGCGCTGGGAGCTGCTAAGCGCGATTATGATGTTTTTTGCCAGCACCCTGAAAATCAAAATGCGTCAGCGCAGCCACCCGGTTATCGCGCTGATGTTCGGCGGTTTGGGCGTCGGCATGTCGTGCTGGTTCGTTACCGGTCTGCTGGGTATCACGCTCAGCATGGAAAATCTGCATAACTTTATGGAGATGTCCAAAACCGCGTTCGTTAACGCCATGAGTCAAGCGCCGGCCGAGTGGCCAATGCCCTGAGTGGCGCCCATAAAAAACCCCGCTGCGCGGGGTTTTTTATTTTGCTGTGTCGATTAAATTTTCTTCAAAACGCCAGGCAGCGCGACATCCGCTACCGTCACGCCCGGTCTCTGCGTCCCGCGACGATCCTGAATCCACATATCTCCCATGATTTGATTAAGTCCACGATCCAGCCCGGTCACCATGCCCGCGCCTGGCGTAAACGTCAGCTCACCAAAGTAGATGTGTTCCTCGTGGATATACCAGTCCACGCGCACGTAATCGAAATCGCTGGCCAGCGTTTTGCTCAGCGCCAGCGCGTGTTGCAGCTGCGCTAACAGTGGCTTAACGTCCAGTCCGGTGTCGCGGATCTTGTGGTACGCCTCGTTGAGATTGTTGACGTAAAAGTTCATCGACAACTGCGGATTGCAGCGGTTGTAAATCACCTGCAGGACATATTCAAAGTTGCCATCGCGCTTATTAAACATGTGGAACTTGTAGTCGATGGGCGCGGTTTTGCCGTCGCCGATATACTGCTCGACTAAAATGCGCGGCTTGATGTAGCGATAATGAATCTCGCGCGCTTCGTTAGCGAAATCGGTTTTCAACCAGCGCTGGCAATCGCTAATGATTTGCTGCTTCTTCAGCGCATCCGGCTCTTCCAGCAGAATTTCCACCATGTTTGACGCATGGTTGGGCTTAATCACCGTGTTCTTCCAGCTTTTCAACGTGTGCAGCGAGTGTGGATCGCTGGTCTCATAGACCAGGGGAATCAGGTACTCGCTGCCCACTTTCTCGGCGATATAGTCGCGCACCGCGTACTTGTCCGACAGGCGGCCGTAAATCGGGTAATCACCGTAGATAAACTTGCGATACAGCACTTTCTCGTTAAATACCTTTGGCTGGCGTAAATTCGGCAGCTTACGGAATTTATGAAAATAGTAGATACGATCCTGGTATGCCCAAGGCATCTTTTTAATGAAGTACTGCACGCTTTTTCTGAGTTCTTCTTTCAACTTAAGCATATCTGACCTCATTTGTAGGTTTTGTAGTTGAGTGAGGAAACCTGAATTTTTTGGATGACGCCGTTCTTAAAGAAGTAATTCATTACCGTGAGCGACAGCAGCTCTGTGAGGAAGACGCTCCAGGCGGCGCCGTGGATGCCGTAGCCCTGAATCAGCCACCAGGAGAGCGGCAAACTGATGACCATCAGGCAAATGATCTTCTTCAACAGATAGTTAAACCCGCCCTCTTTCACCATGTAGCGATAGGCAACCGTGCCCATCGCCGAGAAGCAGGTTGCCAGCGACAGCAGCGTAATGAGACTTCCCGACTGTGTGTATTCGTGACCATATAAAGCGATGATAATTTTCTCGCCAAACAGCGCGATCACCGCTAACAACAACAATGAAACGCCCATGACATAGCCATTCAGTCGCGCAGTGAGCTTGATCGCGACCGCTCCACGCTCACGGAAAATTTCCGAAAAGCAGGAAGTGATGATGGCGACCGGAATAAATATCCAGGAAGCCGAAATGGTATTGGCGGCGGCAAACAGCCCCAGATCGCGCGCAGACGCGATCCCCGCTAAAAACATCTGTGCCGCTTTCACTTGCACAGAGATAAAAATACTGGAAATAGCCAGCGGCAATCCGGCGTACAGCAGATAGCGTACGTAGGTGTTGCGCTTCTCTTGCGGCGGCGCGATATCCTGATTTTCACGGTAGAAATTCAGGCGCTTGATGACGTAAGGCACCAGCGTGACGGCCACGATCGACAAGGTCAGCCACAGTGGATTGAGGTGCAGCCAGGCAATGGTGAAACTCAAGGCAAAGCCCAGCAGTAAGCCCACCGAGTTGGCCACGGTATTCAGGCGCGAGGCCAGCCGCGCATTGTTGTAAACGCTAAACGTGTCCTGCGTAACAAACACCGAGGAGATAAAAGAAGCCAGCGCAAATGCCAGGAAGTTTTCCTGCATGTAGAACCATACCCACAGCAGCACGGGCAGAGACGTCAGCAGCAGGAGAATCAAACGCAGCGTGCGCGCCACGGCCATCAGGCGCAGCCCTTTGGGCGCACTTTTGCTGATGCGTTTAAACAAAATGGTTTCCGTGCCAAAGATCGCCACGGTCTGCACCATCGAGAACAACGAGGTTGAAAACGCCATTTGGCCAAAAATGGTCGGGCCAAAGGATTTAGCCACGTAGGATGTCACAAAGATCACGCCAAATACCGAGACGACTTTTTCCGACATCATCCAGGCGGCATTGGACATTACGCTCAATTTCATTGACTGGTCCTTAGTATTACCAACAGCAACTGCCTTTCTACACATCGTCCGTGAAGGGAATTAACAAGCGCTCGCTGGGACTGACCTGATTTAAAAATCGCAGGCCCGGCTGGTCCGAAAAATGAGAAGTCCGTCAGGATTTGCCAGAGGATTTCAGGAGTATTCCGATTAAACCTGACGTTATTACTCGCAAATGTAAACGATTTCAGCCTATTTACGGCGCAAAAAGCTACCGGCAAAGCCCAGGATTATTCCAATTAGGCGATGCCTTTCTGCGAGTGATCTCGTAATTTTCTGCATTTGGGATGGAGTGAATTTATATCAAAAAACAAATACCAGGAAGGCGTACATTGGCGATCAGAATAAAATAAGATTTATCCCATGATGATATTTATTCTAAATAACTTAATTTAACCCTCGCAATTCTAATCGCGCACTTAATACTGCATTAATACTCTTTTTGCAGTGCCAGATATTAATACAGTTACTCTCATCCATTAACTGATAAGAAAGGTAAGAGCATTTATGAGAAAGTCACGATATAGCGAAGAGCAAATCACAAATGCCATTAAAGCTTCTGAAACCGGAGTGAAAGTGAGGGAGATTTGTGACGAGCTTGGCATCTCTGAGGCAACCTTCTATAGCTGGAAGAAAAAATTCTCTGGTCTCTCATCCGAAGAAGGCAGAAAAATCAAAGAATTGGAGGACAAATTACAAAACCTCACCCGTGAGTTGCAGTCGCTCAGTTCTGATAAAGAGATGCTGCAAAGCGTGCTGAAAAACTTTTTCACCACCAATGAAAAACGTCAGGCTGTTAACTTCCTGCAAACCACTTTCGACATTGGAACACGTCGTAGCTGTCGTTTACTGGATATTAGCCGTAGCGTTTATCACTACCCTTCGGGTTCCGAAAATCGCTAATAAACGAAACCATTGAGACCATTGTTATTTGACTTAATGCTGAGATTTGTTCTTAAGAGAAGCGTTGAAGATCATTTAATTCGGCAGGCATGGCATAACAATTCGCACCATTTTTTCCTGATGAATATCATCGCGGAATTGCTTTCCTTTTTGCGGTAAAATCGATTCACATCAGCAAAAGTCTCGCTCCAGCCACTATTTATACGTAGCCCAATCTCATTTCGGTGAGATTGGTGCCTCGTTTATTACTTTATCAATATTAATGCTCATTCATTGCTGGCAATAAATCTGTTAAGCATTCATGAACAACGCTACGTTATCTGGCTCTCACAACCTCTGATTTTATATGGCACTAAGCATTTCATTTGCGATCCTAAGCGAAGCGCATAATAGCGCCTTGTCTTACGGTAATCGCCAGGAATTTTCCGCTAAAAACACTTAATCAATTCTGAATGGTTAAGGTTTAAAAGCCGATTAACTCCCCTTTTATGCCGAAATATTTATTGGCGTATTTAATCTTTTTGACAGAACGCGGCGTGGAACTATTCCTGGGTTTTACGCAAATGCTGAAGGTTGCCGTGGTCCCCGCACCGGTTTTTTCAGTGCCAAAAGGCGCTAAAAACCCGCTACTGCGGGCCTTTCGTGGGGGTAATCAGCGTGCTTTTAGGGCAAAAACGTGACCAAATTGTGGGGCTGTGTTGCCGGCATGGCCCACTTTCGCCGCTATCGCGCCCGCTTTAACGTTTACAAGGCAGGTAAAAACTCCCACAAAAGCACCGTGGAAGTGCGTGGGGAAGCCCAAAAGTGCGCTGTTAGCGACTTTGACAGTAAGTGAAATTCTTAAAATTGCGGTGACAGCGCCTTGCGCTATCGCCGCATGGGAGGAAAAATTAGAGCGGCGTGACCTGCGGCTGGGGCTTAACCCGCATCGCCAGCAGGACGCCAGCAAGCAGGCAGGCAATGCCAAGGGCGGTGAGCAGCGGCGGCCAGCTTTGACGCCAGAGAAACGTCCACAGCAAACCGGCCAGCGTTTCGAACACAATCAGCGGGCCCATAATCACCGTCGGCACGCGCTGACTGGCCGCGTTCCAACACAGCGTTCCCAGCCACGAGCAAAGCAAACCGATGCAGGCCATGAGTAACAGAAAGCGCCCCGGCTGTGGTCCAAACGGCAGCGTAAACCCAGGTTGCTGCCAGTAAAGTTGAGCACAGACCAACAAATAAAACAGCGTGGCCAGAGGCAGCGTGGTCAGTCCTTGCGCGGTCGCCCACGTGCCGGGCTTGTGCTGGGGATGCGCGCGCAGCCAGATGCCGTTTCGCAGGGGATACCACGTCCAGCAAGCAACCGCGAGCGCTGCCAGCAACAGACCGGACACATAGCGCCCGGCGTCAAACGTCGCCCCTTGCATGCGTAACTCTGCGGCATTCACACAGCCTAATCCCAGCGCAATCAAGAGCAGCGCGGGCGCAAGCTGACGCCACGACAGTCGCCCTTCCAAATGCCCGTAACAAAGGTTAGCCGTCAACGTGATCACTACCGGCAGCGTACCAATGATCATGGTGGAGATGGGCGCGCCGGTGCGCTGAATAGCGCTGGCGAGAAACGCATAATAGAGAAGGTTTCCAACCAGGGAGAGCTTGAGCGCTTCTAACCAGTCTTTACGCGCCAACCGACGCAAGCGCTGGCGATCAAGCCAAGCCAGCGGCAGCACAACCAGGCCAAACGCGACATAGCGTCCTGCCGATTGTAACGGCCCAGGATAATTAGGGATCAACAACGGCCCGACAAAGATCAGGCCCCACATTAGACCCGCAGCCAAGGCAAATAAGATTCCAGCCAGCATGAAAATTTCCTTTATGACAACATAGCCGCAGTGTGGCGCGCGTGCGGCAGCAAGGCTTGTAGCAAATTGCGGTTAGCGCGGAAAGGTGACCTGTTTTTGATAGCGGCCCGGCGTGATGCCGTAGCGATGCGTAAACGCGCGGGTCAAATGCGCCTGATCGGTTAAGCCCACCGCGGCGGCCACAGCGGCGGGATTTTCACCCTGAGCGAGGCGCTGTTTGGCATCGTACAGCCGGAAAGCCATCAGCATCTGG
Source organism: uncultured Pantoea sp. (assembly GCA_913778495.1). Taxonomy (GTDB): domain Bacteria; phylum Pseudomonadota; class Gammaproteobacteria; order Enterobacterales; family Enterobacteriaceae; genus Pantoea. The sequence goes on along the minus strand of CAJYVD010000036.1, from coordinate 94,488 downwards.
TGCGGCGTGACGTGAAAATGCTGCTTAAAGCTGCGCAAAAAGTGCCACGGCGTCAGCGATACCAGCGCAGCCATCTCCTCCAGGCGCACCGGCTCCGCGAGGTTTTCACGTAGCCAGGCTTTCACGCTATCGAAACGATGTCGGCCCTCTGCGGGGCGGCCATCGCACTGGCGCGCCAGTGGACGCAGCAGTTCAAGCAGTTCCACAAGCAGGCACTCGCGCGCTAGCGCGCTTTCAGCGTGCCACATCTGCGCCAGACGCTGCGAAAACGGCTGCGCCAGCCGCGCATCGGTGCGCAGCGCGTCGCTAAACCACCAGCCGCCGTCACCGGTGAGCGCGCGCATCTGCGCCGGATCGATATAGATCATGCGATAGCGCCAGCCCGTTTCGCAGGCGGATTCGCCGGTGTGTAGTTCGTCGGGATTCATCATCACCAGAGAGTGCTGCGGCGCGGTGTATTGCGTACCGCGATAGCGAAAGCGTTGGGCCCCTGCTTCTATGGTGCCAATACCAAAGGCCTCGTGCGTGTGCGGCTCAAAGGCATAACGCGATATATGCGCCTGATAAAGTTCAATGCCGGGTAGCTCCGCAAAGCGCTGAAACTCCGCGCGATCGCATTTGTCAGGAAACACCTCTGGGACCACGTCCACGTCACACCTCCAGTCGCAACAAGGCAATCAGCATGCGTCGCCCGCGCGCGAAATGCAAAACGGATTTACGTTGTCAGCTGTTGCGGAGATCGTATGATTGTTGTTTTACGAGAGGGATATCGCGATGTCAGATCGTGTTGTGATGGTCATTGATATGCAACAGGGCGTGCTGGCTACGCCACGCTTTGATCGGGCCGGTCGCTGCGCGCGCATCAACGCGCTTATCGCCGCCGCCGATCGGGTCGTTTTTATTCAACATAGCGGTCCGGGTATAGAAGTGGGCAGCGACGCCTGGCAGATTGTGCCAGAGCTAACCCAGCCGGCCAACGCGCTTTTCGTCAATAAAACTGCCTGCGACAGCTTTTGGCAAACTGCGCTGGCCGAACGGCTGGCTGAGCACGCCATTGAGGCGTTTGTTATCTGCGGCTGCGCGACAGATTATTGTGTGGATACCACGGTGAAAGTGGGTGCCAGCCTCGGCTACCGCATTACGGTTGCCGCCGATGCCCATACCACGGCCGATCGCACCTGGTGTTCGGCGGAGCAGCAGATCAAGCAGTACAACGAAATATGGTCGGATTTGATTCTGCCGGGCAATCCGGTGAGCGTGCGCGACACGCAGGCGCTGCTTGCCGCGTGGCAAACGGCCAACCAGACGTGATCACGAGATAAACGCGCACGCGAGGCAGAAACAATAAAACCCCTTGCGGGGTTTTATTGTTACCACTGCGGAGAGCGGAAGTGCGTTGACGACAATCAGAAAGGAATATCGTCGTCGAAGTCCATTGGCGGTTCATTGTTCGCCGGAGCGCTCTGCTGCTGGGGACGCTGCTGTGCGCCGCCGCTGAACTGATTGCCGCTCTGTGGCTGCTGCTGCGGCTGCTGCGGCTGTCCCCAACCGTTGTTGTTGCCACCGCTCTGGCCGCCCATCGGTGCGCCACCAGCGTTAGCGCCCTGTTGACGTCCACCCAGCATTTGCATGGTGCCGCCGACGTTAACAACCACTTCGGTGGTGTACTTATCCTGGCCGCTCTGATCCTGCCATTTGCGGGTGCGCAGCTGGCCTTCGATATAGACCTGCGAGCCTTTGCGCAGATACTCACCGGCGACTTCCGCCAGCTTGCCAAACAGCACGACGCGGTGCCATTCGGTGATCTCTTTGTTTTCACCGGTTTGCTTGTCGCGCCAGCTCTCAGACGTGGCCAGCGTAATGTTGGCCACTGCGCCACCATTCGGCATGTAGCGCACTTCCGGATCCTGACCCAGATTCCCGACAAGAATCACTTTGTTTACGCCACGACTGGCCATGTTGCTTTCTCCCGATGAGTTGATGCTAAAAGTCTAAGCGAAAAATTGTATCACGTCACAACTATGCTGCCCACTTCGGAGCTGGCGCGCAAATTTTCGCCCTGTCACAGAATAGCAAAAATACTGGATATTTATTCAGGTTATTTTTTGTGCCATAATGATGCGTTTCTGCTGGTCATGCAGGCAAGGCATGGCGAGTGTTGTTCAATCCGGGAAAGGTGAATGGATAAGATCGAAGTCCGCGGTGCTCGCACCCATAATTTGAAGAACATCAACCTGATCATTCCTCGCGATAAGCTGATTGTAGTTACCGGTCTGTCGGGTTCCGGTAAGTCTTCGCTGGCCTTTGACACGCTATATGCAGAAGGTCAACGCCGCTATGTTGAGTCGCTGTCGGCCTATGCGCGCCAGTTTCTTTCATTAATGGAGAAACCGGACGTTGACCATATTGAAGGTCTGTCGCCTGCCATTTCCATTGAGCAGAAGTCTACGTCGCATAACCCCCGTTCCACGGTGGGCACCATTACCGAAATTCACGACTACCTGCGTCTGCTGTTTGCGCGCGTGGGTGAGCCTCGCTGCCCGGATCACGATGTGACGCTGGCGGCGCAGACCGTTAGCCAGATGGTGGATCAGGTATTGGCGCAGGAAGAGGGACGCCGCCTGATGCTGCTCGCCCCGGTGGTAAAAGACCGCAAGGGCGAACATACCAAAACGCTGGAGAACCTTGCCGCGCAGGGATACATCCGCGCCCGTATCGATGGCGAAGTGTGCGATCTCTCCGATCCACCGAAGCTGGAGCTGCAGAAGAAACACACCATTGAGGTGGTGGTTGACCGCTTCCGTGTGCGTGACGATCTTGCAACACGCCTGGCAGAGTCCTTTGAGACCACGCTGGAGCTGAGCGGCGGCACGGCGATCGTCGCAGACATGGATAACGCTGAGGCGGAAGAGATGCTGTTCTCCGCCAATTTTGCCTGCCCGGTGTGCGGTTACAGCATGCGCGAGCTGGAGCCGCGTCTGTTCTCGTTCAATAACCCGGCGGGCGCGTGCCCAACCTGCGACGGTCTTGGCGTACAGCAATACTTCGATCCTGACCGCGTGGTGCAAAACCCTGAGCTGTCGCTGGCGGGTGGCGCGATTCGTGGCTGGGATCGCCGCAACTTTTACTATTTCCAGATGCTGCGTTCGCTGGCCGAACATCTGAACTTTGACGTTGAAGCGCCGTTTAATAGTCTCAGCAGCAAAGCGCGCGAGGTGATTCTTTACGGCTCCGGCAAAGAGAACATTGAATTTAAGTACATCAACGATCGCGGCGATACCTCCGTGCGTCGTCACCCGTTTGAGGGCGTACTGCACAACATGGAGCGCCGCTACAAAGAGACGGAATCCAATGCGGTGCGCGAAGAGCTGGCGAAATTTATTAGCAACCGCGCCTGTGCCAGCTGCCACGGTACGCGTCTGCGTCGCGAAGCACGCCACGTTTTTGTGGAAGACACTAATCTGCCGACCATTTCCGACATGAGCATCGGTCATGCGATGGATTTCTTCCAGAATCTGAAGTTAAGCGGTCAGCGCGCCAAAATTGCCGAGAAAGTGCTGAAAGAGATCAGCGATCGTCTGAGCTTCCTGGTGAATGTCGGACTCAACTATCTCTCGATGTCGCGCTCCGCAGAGACGCTCTCCGGCGGCGAAGCCCAGCGTATTCGCCTGGCGAGCCAGATTGGCGCGGGCCTGGTGGGCGTGATGTACGTGCTGGATGAACCGTCGATTGGTCTTCACCAGCGTGACAACGAGCGTTTGCTCGGCACGTTGATTCATTTGCGCGATCTGGGCAACACGGTGATTGTGGTCGAGCATGACGAAGACGCGATTCGCGCGGCAGACCACGTGATTGATATTGGCCCGGGTGCAGGTGTGCACGGCGGCCAAGTGGTTGCAGAAGGCGACGTGCATGCCATCATGGCAAACGAGGCGTCGCTCACCGGCCAGTTCCTGAGCGGCAAACGCGAAATTGCCGTGCCGCAGGCGCGCGTTAAAGGCGATCCCGGCAAAGTGCTGAAGCTGACGGGCGCGCGCGGTAACAACCTTAAGGACGTAACGTTGACGCTGCCGGTGGGCCTGTTCACCTGCATCACGGGCGTTTCCGGTTCGGGTAAGTCGACGCTGATTAACGATACGCTGTTCCCGATCGCTCAGCGCCAGCTTAATGGTGCCACCAGCGGCGAGCCAGCGCCTTATCGCGAGGTGTCCGGTCTCGAACACTTCGATAAAGTTATCGATATCGATCAGAGCCCGATTGGGCGTACACCACGCTCCAACCCAGCAACTTACACCGGGATCTTCACGCCGGTGCGCGAGCTGTTCGCCGGCGTGCCGGAATCGCGCTCGCGCGGCTATAATCCGGGCCGATTCAGCTTTAACGTGCGCGGCGGACGATGCGAAGCCTGTCAGGGCGATGGCGTCATTAAAGTCGAAATGCACTTTTTGCCGGACATCTATGTGCCCTGCGATCAGTGCAAAGGCAAGCGCTACAACCGCGAAACGCTGGAAATTAAATACAAAGGCAAGAGCATTCACGAAGTGCTGGAAATGACCATCGAAGAGGCGCGTGACTTCTTTGACGCCGTTCCCGCACTGGCGCGCAAGCTGCAAACGTTGATGGACGTAGGGCTCTCCTATATTCGCCTGGGTCAGTCGGCGACCACCCTATCGGGCGGTGAAGCGCAGCGCGTGAAATTGGCGCGTGAACTCTCCAAGCGTGGCACCGGACAAACGCTCTATATTCTTGACGAGCCGACCACGGGGCTGCACTTCGCGGATATCCAACAGCTGCTGGAAGTGCTGCATCAGCTGCGCGATCAGGGCAACACCATTGTGGTGATTGAGCACAACCTGGACGTGATTAAAACCGCGGACTGGATTGTCGATCTCGGCCCTGAAGGCGGCAGCGGCGGCGGCGAAATTCTGGTGGCGGGAACACCAGAAACCGTCGCCGAGTGTGAGAAATCCCATACCGCGCGCTTCCTCAAGCCAATGCTGAAGCAGAAATAGCGCCACCTGGCGTCTTATATTAAGGGCTCTTTATGAGCCCTTTTTTTGTTCCTGCTTTTTTTACCTGTTTTTCTGTGCGCCAGCATCGCCTGTCGGGCGAACCGTTCCCGCTGCGGCTGAACTTCACGCCTTTCTCCGCCTTTGTCACTGCGCAATCGCCTGGCAAATTGCAGAAACAGGCAAGGATCAGACAACTTCAGGCATGTACGCCTCTCTCTATGCTTACTATTCTTATAGCGTTGTTGCTGGCGCGCTGCGCCGGCTTTTCCCGCTTACGGGCGGGATTGCCTTTCGTAGAACATTCACGACACATCCACTGGAGACACCATGAATATTACGCATGCTTATGCCGCCCAGGACGCAAAATCCAAACTTGCCCCGTTCGACTATAAGCCGCGCGAGCTGCGCGCCCACGATGTGCAAATCGACGTGCTCTACTGCGGCGTCTGCCACTCTGACCTTCATCAGGCCCGTAACGAATGGAAAAACACCGTTTTCCCGGTGGTGCCCGGCCACGAAATTGTTGGCCGCGTGACGGCGGTTGGCGCGCATACCCATAAATACAAAGTGGGCGATTTGGTTGGCGTGGGCTGTATGGTCGACTCCTGCCGCAGCTGCCCAAGCTGCCAGGAAGGCCTGGAACAGTATTGTGAAGAAGGCTTTGTCGGCACCTATAACGGCGAAGATCGCGAAACCGGCGCCATTACCTATGGCGGCTATTCCACCCACATCGTCGTTGACGAGAACTTCGTGCTGCGCGTGCCGGAAAACCTTGAGTTAGCGGGCGTGGCGCCGCTGCTGTGCGCGGGTATCACCACCTATTCACCGCTGCGCCACTGGAATGTGGGACCGGGCAAAAAAGTGGGCATCGTTGGCTTAGGCGGGCTGGGCCACATGGGCGTGAAGATAGCCCATGCCATGGGCGCGCACGTGGTGCTGTTTACCACCTCGCCGTCCAAAATTGCCGATGGTAAGCGTTTGGGTGCCGATGAGGTGGTGATCTCCAAAGACGCCGATCAGATGGCGCAGCATGCCAACAGCTTCGATTTCATCCTGAATACCGTGGCGGCTCAGCACGATCTCAACCCTTTCATCACGCTGCTGAAGCGCGACGGTAACATGACGCTGGTGGGCGCCCCGGAGCACGATCACCCGGCACCGCAGGTGTTCAACCTGATCTTTAAACGCCGCAGCATCGCCGGTTCATTGATTGGCGGCATCGCAGAAACTCAGGAGATGCTGGATTTCTGCGGTAAGCACGGCATCACGTCGGACATTGAGCTTATTGCCATGGACCAGATCAATGACGCCTACGAGCGGATGCTCAAAAGCGATGTTAAATACCGTTTTGTAATTGATATCAATACGCTACGCGAAACGCCTGCGGCGTAATCCGCGTTAGCTTTGATCGTGGCTGACGCCCGCCGCATGCGTGGCGTCAGCCTGCTGGAAGGACGCATCTACCAGATAGTAAATCTGCGAATCTTTTAGCGTACCGTCCAGCCACAGCGTGCTCCAGTGCGACTTGTTTAATTGCTCGCTGGGGAATACATCGCTGTGCTCCTCACGCAGCAGTTCCGCTAACGCCGGTGACGTTTTGAGTGTGAGTGCCGGGCGTCCTTCGCTCTCATGCAGCATGGCAAACAGCACGCCACGGCTTTTAATTTGAGTGGCTTGCCACGCTTCTTTGTCGCTTTGCTCTGCGCCAGGCTTGCTCATGCAGTAGGTGAGCAGATCCGAAATGTTCATGTTATTCCCCTTGTAAGGTTGCCACGATGCGCCGTGCACCGCCGCGCACGCGGTGTTCTCCCAGCCAGATACCTTGCCAGGTCCCCAATTGCAGGCGACCGCGATGAACCGGTATCAGCAGTGACACGCCGAGTAGCGAGGATTTGATGTGGGCGGGCATGTCATCCGCCCCTTCGTAGTCGTGCTGATACGGCGCGCTCTCCGGCACATGACGTAGAAAATGCTGCTCCATATCGCTGCGCACCGTGGGATCGCAGTTCTCGTTTAGCGTCAGCGACGCCGAGGTATGCTGCAACAGCAAATGCAGTAACCCGATTTGAAGGTCGCTCAAGCGCGTAAGCTGCGCGATGACCTCATCGGTAACCAGATGAAACCCACGTGCTTTCGCGCCAAGCGTGAGCGTTTGTTGATGCCACATGCTGAACTCCCGTCTCCCATACACCGTTTAAGTGTGCAGCATGTCGGCGAAAGGTAAAGCGCTCCGCTACTCTGCGGGCGTAAAAAAACCGCCACGCCGCAGGCGTGACGGTTTCGGTAAGACGAGACGGTTTACATCACCGCCGCTAAGGCCTCAGCCACCGGATTGACATTGCGGTGATTCAGGCCCGCCATGCACATGCGGCCGCTGGCGATCAGGTACACGCCAAACTCCTCGCGCAGACGATCAACCTGCTGCGCGCTCAGGCCGGTATAGCTGAACATGCCGCGCTGCTTAAGCAGATAGTCAAAATTTTTGCCCGGCAGTTTCTCTCGCAGCACGTTGACCAGCACCTGACGCAGTTCGATGATGCGCAGACGCATCGCTTCCACTTCATCCAGCCACGTGCGGCGCAGCGCATCATCGTTCAGCACGCAAGCCACCACTTGCGCGCCAAAGTTAGGCGGGCTGGAGTAGTTACGGCGTACGGTCGCTTTCAGCTGGCCCAGTACGCGCGCCGATTCCTCCGCGCTGTCGCACACGATAGACAGACCACCGACGCGCTCACCGTAGAGCGAAAAAATCTTCGAGAAAGAGTTACTTACCAGCGCGGGTAGGCCTGCGGCGGCAATCGCGCGTATGGCGTAGGCATCCTCTGCCATGCCTGCGCCAAAGCCCTGATACGCGATATCAAGGAACGGAATCAGCGACTGCGATTTCAGTACGGCGGTGGTTTCATCCCACTGCGCATCGGTGAGATCGGCGCCGGTGGGGTTATGGCAGCACGGATGCAGCAGCACAATACTGTGCGCCGGCAAGGCTTTCAGCTTAGCGATAAACGCCTCAAAGTTAACGCCGTGGGTTTCCGCGTCATACCACGGATAGGTTTCAACCTCGAATCCAGCGCCGTTAAAAATAGCGATGTGGTTTTCCCACGTGGGATCGCTTACCCATACGCGCGACTGCGGGAAATAGCGTTTCAGGAAATCGGCCCCCACCTTCAGCGCGCCGGAACCGCCCAGCGTTTGAATCGACGCGATGCGGCCTGCGGTCAGCATTGGATGCGCTTCGCCAAACAGCAGCGGCGCAATGGCGCTGCGGTAGGTGCTTAACCCTTCCATCGGCAAATAAAGTGAAGCGTGCTGCGGCTCAGCCTGCAGACGCGCTTCCGCTGCGGCCACGGCCTGCAGCTGAGGAATGATGCCCGCCTCGTCGTAATAGAGTCCAATGCTGAGATTCACTTTGTTATCGCGCGGATCTTGTTTGAACGTTTCCATCAGCGACAGAATTGGATCGCCAGCATAGGCCTCAACGTTTTGGAACACGGTGCAGATCTCCATGAAAAAAGAATAAATTGATAAAGCAGCGCTATCACACCTGATAGCGGCCAGGACGATGATTCATCGCGATAATCAGATTGAGGATTATCGCGCCGGCAACCGATGCCATGAGCATAGGCAGTGATACCACAAACAGGGACGCACACACCACGCAGGTATCCACCGCCATTTGCACTTTTCCGGCGCGCAGACCAAGGCGATCCTGTAGCCACAGTGCCAGAATATTGACCCCACCGAGGCTGGCTTTATGACGAAACAACACTATAAACCCAATCCCCATCACCACGTTACCGAACAGTGTCGCATAAAACGGATTTAACGCTGAAAAGTGGATAAATAGCGGATGCAGATGCGTAAAAAGTGAAACCAAGCCCACGGCGCAAAAGGTTTTCAGCGTAAATTCCCAGCCCATTCTCCGCACGGCTAACCAGTAAAACGGCAAATTGATCAGAAAAAACGCGCTGCCAAACGAGAGCGGCGACAGGTAGCTAAGCAGAAACGCGATGCCTGCCGTACTGCCGGTTAAGGCGCCCGCCTGTTTAAGCATCACCACGCCGAAAGAGACCAGCAGCGTGCCAAGCACGATAGCCAGCGCATCTTCAATGCGCGAATGGGGAATGCGGGAGGAGTGAACAACGTTATCCATGAGGCGATCTCGGTAGAAATAACGCCTGTTATTGCAAGAAATACACCAGAGGGCATGCGCTCACGCGCGGCGGGCGCGCGTGAAAATTTAACCTGTTGAATAGCCAGATTTTTTTGAATTTAAAAAAACAGAAAAAGAGGCACCATCACGAACAGCTTATGCGTTCAAGCCCGCTTTTATGCACAACACACGCATCACTTGGCAAAAAAATGCACCTTTATGGCGCATCATGCACTTTTTTGGCGAGAGTGCGGCTGTGGAGAAATCATCATCAAGCCGTTCTCTTTTAACCGGCTTAATACCACCGAGGTTTTCACGTGCGCGACGCTGTGGTGGCCCGCCACCAACTGGGTGATCAGGGCGCTGAGCGACGCCAAATCCGCCACCGCCACTTTGAGCAGGTAGTCGGCATCACCGGTGGTTTTAAAGGCGTCCACAATGGCCGCTTCTGCCGCCACCATCCGCTGAAAATCCGCTTCGTAGTCGGGCGTGTGATTTTTCAGACGCACTTCAATCAGCCCCACCATACCCAGCCCTACCGCATCGGGCGAGAGGCGCGCATGGTAGCCGAGAATAAGATTTGCCTGTTCGAGATTAATGCGCCGACGCGAGCACTGGGATGCCGATAAACCAACCAGATCGCTGAGTTCCTGATTAGTGAGGCGGCCATTAGATTGTAAAAGGGTCAATATCTTGAGATCGAAATCGTCTACCTGAGCCATTCTGTTTCCACAGCGTTATAGGGTTCGCTTTGGCTACAGATAACCCGATTCGCGACAAGATTGTCCAACACTATTTTGTGATGACGTGAGTTGCATGCACAAATCGTGCATGCAGCCAGGTATTTTTATTCGTCGTCGTATTGCGGTCCGGCGTAGTTATCAAAACGCGACCATTGGCCATTGAACGTGAGACGAACCGTGCCGATCGGGCCGTTACGCTGCTTGCCGATAATGATCTCGGCGATCCCTTTGAGATCGCTGTTTTCGTGATAAACCTCATCGCGATAAATAAACATGATCAGATCCGCATCCTGCTCGATCGATCCCGATTCACGCAGATCCGAGTTGACGGGGCGCTTATCCGCGCGCTGCTCCAACGAGCGGTTAAGCTGGGAGAGCGCCACCACTGGGACATTCAGCTCTTTCGCCAGCGCCTTAAGGGAGCGAGAAATTTCGGCGATTTCCAGCGTGCGGTTATCTGACAGCGACGGCACGCGCATCAGCTGTAAGTAGTCGATCATGATCATACTTAAGCCGTTGTTTTCACGATAGATACGCCGTGCACGCGAGCGCACCTCGGTGGGCGTCAGGCCGGAAGAGTCGTCGATATACATGTTCTTCTTCTCCAGCAGAATACCCATGGTGGCGGAAATGCGCGCCCAATCCTCGTCTTCCAGCTGACCGGTACGAATGCGCGTCTGATCCACGCGCGACAGCGAGGCCAGCATACGCATCATCAGCTGCTCGCTGGGCATCTCAAGGCTGAAGATTAATACCGGTTTTTCCTGCAGCATCGCGGCGTTTTCGCACAGGTTCATCGCGAAGGTGGTTTTACCCATCGAGGGACGCGCCGCCACGATAATCAGGTCTGAGCCTTGCAGTCCTGCCGTCTTTTTATTTAAATCCTGATAACCCGTATCTACACCGGTGACGCCATCGTGCGGCGTAGAGACCAGCGATTCGATGCGTGAAACCGTCGCTTCCAGGATCTGCTCAATATTTTGCGGCCCTTCGTCTTTATTGGCGCGCTGTTCGGCGATTTTGAAGACGTTAGATTCCGCGAAATCCAGCAGATCCTCGCTGCTGCGCCCTTGGGGATCGTAGCCGGCGTCGGCGATCTGATTCGCCACGGCGATCATCTCGCGCACCACCGCGCGTTCACGCACGATGTCAGCATAGGCGCCGATATTCGCCGCGCTCGGGGTATTTTTCGCCAGCTCGGCCAGATAGGCAAAGCCGCCCGCCATGTCCAGCTCGCCGCGCGTTTCCAGAGACTCCGACAGCGTGATCAGATCGATCGGCTGCCCGGCTTCCAGCAGTCGCTGCATTTCCGAGAAGATCATGCGGTGCGAACGGTTAAAGAAATCGCCGGCCACCACGCGCTCGGAGACGTTGTCCCAGCGCTCGTTATCCAGCATTAACCCACCGAGCACCGACTGCTCCGCTTCAATGGAGTGCGGCGGCATTTTAACGCCTTCCAGCTGTCTGTCGCGGGGTTCGTTCGATTTGTTGGTGGGTTTATTTCCTGCCATAGTGAATGCATTACCGATCGTGAAGAGGACGCGCAAGTATACCGTCCCAGGATGAACAATCACAGGAGTCAGCATGGCAAAGCGTATTCAGTTCAACCAGCACGGCGGCCCAGAGGTATTGCAGTGGGTCGAATTTCAACTCGCCGATCCGGCCGAACATGAAATACAGGTTGAGAACAAAGCGATTGGTATTAACTACATTGATACCTACGTGCGCAGCGGACTGTATCCGGTTACCACGTTCCCTTCCGGCTTGGGCACAGAAGCCGCGGGCGTCGTGACGCGGGTGGGCTCGGCGGTCACGCGGTTTAAGCCAGGCGATCGCGTCGTCTATTGCCAGGCGCCGCTGGGTGCGTATAGCGAAGCGCATAATGTCGCAGCAGACAGCGTAGTGAGTCTGCCGGAGAGCATTAGCTTTGAGCAAGGCGCCGCCCTGTTTCTTAAAGGTCTGACGGTACAGTATCTGTTGCGCCAGACGTACAAAGTCAGCGCCGATGAAATCTTTCTGTTTCATGCGGCGGCAGGCGGCGTGGGGTTGATCGCCTGCCAGTGGGCCAAAGCGCTGGGTGCCCATTTGATTGGTACCGTCGGGTCAGCCGAAAAAGCGCAGATGGCGAAAGACGCTGGCGCGTGGGCGACCATCAATTATCGTGAGGAGAACATCGCTCAGCGCGTGAGTGAGCTTACCGGCGGGGAGAAAGTGGCGGTGGTGTATGACTCGGTGGGCAAAGATACCTGGGAAGCCTCATTGGACAGCTTGCGCCGTCACGGACTAATGGTCAGTTTTGGTAATGCGTCGGGGCCCGTTACGGGCGTTGATTTGGCGATTCTGAACAAGAAAGGTTCGCTGTTTGTCACTCGCCCTTCGCTGTATGGCTATATCACCAACCGTGCAGAGCTGGAAAGTGCCAGCAGCGAACTGTTTTCGCTGATCGCCAGTCGGGTCATTCGCGCTGAGGTACCGGACGCGCAAAAATTCGCGCTCAGCGATGCGGCTCGCGCCCATCAAGTATTGGAGAGTCGGGCCACGCAGGGCGCGTGCCTGCTCATTCCCTGACGCAAAAAGAGAGGGCCTTCCGAAGAAGGCCCTTTTTTCTTTCTTTTTTATTGTTCGCGCTGGTGTAGGGACAGCGGCGATGAATACGGATAATTCATGCAGAGCATCCTGGCAGAAAACATAAGAAAAAAATATGTTTAATTACCCAACTGCGCAAAGCATTGACGCACTCTGTGATCCGTTCCGCATTTAATACCCGCCACGCCGCATACGCTGCCGGCTTTTTGCACGCCGCACAGTGACGCCATCGGTTGGGTTTATCCATGTCCGATATACCCACACCGCCACCACGGCAAGCAGCAGCCACGGCAGGACTTTCAGTACCATGACAAACAGTCCCCCAACCAGCATCAGCAAGGTCGCGACGACCAGCGCCGCCAGAGCGCCAAGCAGCGAGATGCCGGTTAGCAATAGCGTCAGAAAAAAACCAATAACAAATAGGATGTCCACGCATGCTCTCCTGTTCCAGTGATGCCCAGAACATTACAAGATTCATGCCAGCCTAAAATTACAGGTAAGCTATTGATTTTAAAATCATTGAAAGATTAGTCTGGTATTCTTGATGATGAAATACACCAAAAAATAGCGAAAAAAAACCGCGCGTGGCGCGATTTTCTCCATTGTATCGCACGGCGCGCGCTTACGCTTCCTGCGGAATACGATCGGCGACCAGCGCCAGCGCCGCCTCAAGCACGCGGACATCCGCGCCGGGCTTATGGGCATTTTCACTGAGGTAGCGACGCCACTGGCGTGCGCCTGGGATCCCCTGAAACAGGCCGAGCATGTGCCGCGTAATGTGGCCCAGATAAGTGCCTTGCGTTAACTCCGTCTCGATATAGGGATACATCGCGCGAACCACCGCCACCGGATCGGCACTCGGCGCATCGCGGCCAAACAGTTCGCGATCGACCTGCAGCAGAATGCCTGGGTTTTGATAGGCTTCGCGGCCCATCATTACGCCATCCACGTGCTGCAAATGGGCTTTGGCCTCTTCGAGCGTTTTCACTCCGCCGTTGATAGCCAGCGTCAGCGCGGGGAAATCTTTTTTCAGCTGATAAACGCGCGGGTAATCCAACGGCGGGATCTCGCGGTTTTCTTTGGGACTTAGACCGGAAAGCCAGGCTTTACGCGCGTGGATAATAAAGGTCTCACAGCCGCCCTGATTCGCCACGGTATCGATAAAATCACACAGGAAGGCGTAGCTGTCCTGCTCATCTATCCCAATACGCGTTTTTACCGTGACCGGGATGCTCACCGCATCGCGCATGGCTTTGATGCAGTCGGCGACCAGCGCGGCTTCGCCCATCAGACAGGCGCCAAAACGGCCGTTCTGCACGCGATCGGATGGACAGCCCACGTTGAGATTGATCTCATCATAACCGCGCGCCTCTGCCAGCGCCGCGCACTGCGCCAACGCCGCAGGATCGCTGCCGCCCAGCTGCAACGCCAGCGGATGCTCCTCTTCGCTGTAGGCCAGATAGTCGCCTTTACCGTGAATAATCGCCCCCGTGGTCACCATTTCGGTATACAGCAGCGTGTCGCCGCTGAGCTTGCGGTGGAAATAACGACAGTGGCGATCGGTCCAGTCCAACATTGGGGCGATCGAGAAACGTTGCGAAGTGAAAGTGTCAGTCATGAAACGCAGTACATCCGGTATGAGTTGAGTGATGAGAAACTGCGCAATGATAGCACAGCATTGGCGCGCGCACAGCCAGCCCGGGCGGGCGGATAAAGGGGAAAAAAAACAGGCCGCCAGCGGCGACCTGTTGAGTAGCAGTGCATCGTCCGCTACGAAGCGAACGAACCGCGCTGCGATTAGAAATTGAAACCGAGCTGCACCATCGCGCCCCAAGTGCGGTCTTCGCCCACGGAGCCGCCTAAATCCAGATGTACCGCATTGTTGAACGGCGAAATCCCTAAGCCTGCGGTGACGACGTTCGCGTCGGTAGATTTCATGTCCGCACGATAACCGGCGCGCAGCGCCAGCCAGTCGAGCACGCGATATTCTGCGCCGACACCTGCGTACTGGCTGCTCTCTTCGCTTTTGAAGCGCTTGGTTTCGGTCAGGTCAACGTCGCCGGTTAAGGTCACCTGACCGTAATTCCAGGCGAGGCCGGTCGTGACCAGCGGACGAATTTGGTAGGTATCGCGATAGCCATTCACTTCTTTGGTATCGAGATCGCGGGCGATCAGGTTCTGTCCGGTAACGCCGAAGGTCCAGTTTTCCGCAAAATCGGTGGCTAAACCGGCATCCACGTTAAACCCGGTGTCTGAACTGCGATAGCGACCATTTTTCAGATCGTTTTTGTCGTAGTTGTAAACGCTGGCACTGTAGTTATACAGCCAGGTTTTCTGCACTTTGGGCGTCACACCGATCGAAACCGGATGGCCGGCAATGGAGAACTCGTGCGCCATCGCCACGCCGTAATCGGTAACCAGCGCCGCCAGGCCGTTCGCGCTGGAACGCAGCTGACTTTGGTCACCGGGTAATGGAATACGGTCGCCCGCTGCCACCTGATCGAGGTAGGTGATATCGCTTTGCGCCACGTTCGCGCGCAGATGCACTGTGCCATAGGCTTTGGTAACAAACGCAAAAGGCAGGGTTTCATTCGGTACCGTCACGGCCAGCGCAACACCGGCTTTGCCGTTGGCTTTGTTGCCGCGCAGACCGCGCAACTGGTTAGCCATATCACCCGCAGCTGAACGCAGCTCGGGGAAGCCGTTCAGCAAATCCTCAAGCGTAAAGTTGTTTGCTTCATCGCGGTAGCGGTTGACCGTATCGGTAATATCGTCGATGCGATCGACCATTTTGTCTTTGTCAGTGATTTGCACGCCAGCCGACGGGAAGAGGATGCTGGCATTGTCTTCCGGTTGCGCTTTGGTCATTAACGCCGGGTTAGCCAGTACGGCAGATCCCCATTGCGAAGAGGCCACCCCCGTTCCGCCCATGGCATCATTGCGCGCGTCATACCATGTGCCTGCCGCCAGGGCTGAAGAAGAAAGCAATACCGCATTCAAACCAACAAGATAAGCGAGTTTTCTCTGCTTGAATAATGTCTTCACCATGAATCTGCCATCACCTTGAAATATGTCGCTGGCGCCGCCGCGACGAAACAGTTTAGTTAACCGCTATTGTGAACGTCGGCTAACGCTTCATTGCTGTGAATTGAAAGGAAATAGCACTGCTATTCGCAGAATTGGACGTTAAAAGACCATTCTGCATTCTTATTGTGCAAAGAAATTAACAAGGTCTTAATTGCTACCAGATATTACTTAAGGCTCTCTGAACCTTATACGCTAAGCACACGCGTTGCAAAATAAAAAATTCAGGATTTTTCTCAGGCGGTCGCCGTTTGACGGGTGAAGGACATTGAGCGAGAGGATTTTCACGCAAAAATAAGTTAATCCTATGATAATTAATCATTTACATGATTGTCGCGCGACAAGCGCAATCGCAGCACAGGGAGGGTTAGTGTGATAAAATAACATCGCATGCAACCAGGAGAACGCTTATGTCAACCCTTACGACTGCCCAACTATTGACGCAGGCAGAGGCGCTTTGCCTTGATCGTGGCGTGCGGCTAACGCCACAACGTGCTGAAGTGCTGCGCCTGATGGCTGAACAGCAGGGCTCGGTGAGCGCCTACGATTTGCTGGACCAGCTGCGCGTAAGTGAGCCGCAGGCCAAGCCGCCCACTATCTATCGCGCGCTGGATTTCTTGCTGGAGCAGGGATTTATTCACCGCGTGGAGTCGAATAACAGCTATGTGGTGTGCCACCATTTCGATGAGCCCGCGCATACGTCGGTCATGCTGGTGTGCGACAACTGCGCCGCCGTAACGGAAAAGCATGCACAGGGCGTGGAAAAGATTATTGCAGCGCTCGCAGACCAAGCGGGGTTTACGTTCCGCACCAGCGTGATTGAAGCGCACGGCTTATGTGAACGCTGTACAGAAGTCGCCGCCTGTACGCAACACGAACACTGCCAGCACGATCATGATTCAGAGAAGAAGAAAACCAGAAGGGGATAAAGGGCACATCCTTGTGCCTTGCTGACGGGTGATCAGCGGGTAGGAGCATCTTCCGTAATGACTGTGGCTTACCAGCGATAATCTTTGTTCTGGCTTTCCCAGTCAGAGACTTCGCGCTCGGCCTGATCTTTCGCATAACCGTAGCGTTCCTGGATTTTGCCGACAAGCTGATCGCGTTTGCCTTCAATGACCGTCATGTCATCGTCTGTCAGCTTGCCCCATTTTTCTTTGAATTTGCCTTTAAACTGCTTCCAGTTACCGCTCGCTTCGTCTTTGTTCATAACAATCCTCCACGTCATCCCGATTAGGTGCGATAATTGCCTGCTTTTCACGGCAATAATAACTACAACGCGCTACTCAACTGCGCTGATAGAGATAATTGTAGTAGCCAAGCGGGAATATGCAAAAAAATACAGAATTTTCTAGGGCTTCCGCTCCGCTTATTCGTGGGCGAACCAACTGTCTCGCTGCCAATGTCGGCGCCAGATCAGCCAGAGCGTGAGGCCACGCAGCGCCAAAAACACCGTTAACGCGAGCCACAAACCGTGATTACCGAGCCAGGGCAGCGACAGGAGCGTGAGGCCATAGCCCACGGCCGCCACGATCATGCTGTTGCGCATGTCGCGACCGCGCGTCGCGCCGACAAACATCCCGTCGAGCAGATAGCACCAGACGCCCACCAGCGGCAGCGCAACCTGCCACAGCAGATAGCGATCCGCCATGGCGCGCAGCGTCTCTAGCGAGGTGAGCATCGCCACCAGCTGCTCTCCCTGGAGCGCATAAATCAGCGCAAACAGCGCCGCCACCACGCCAGCTTGGCGGCAGGCCGCTTGCCAAATCAGCCGCAGACGGCTGCGGTCGCGCGCGCCCATCGCCTCTCCAGAGCAGGCTTCCACCGCATAGGCGAAGCCGTCCAGCGCGTAGGCAGTGAACGTTAAAAACATCAGCAGCACCGCATTCACCGCGACCACATCCGGTCCCAGCCGCGCGCCCAGCAGCGTAACGGAAGCAAAGCAGATCTGTAGCATCAGCGAGCGCAGCATAATGTCGCGGTTGAGTCGGAACAAACGGGCGGTATCGCCGCGCCAGCTCTGCATTAACAGCGGTAAGGTGATGCCACGTTGCTTTAGCACGCCAATCACCATCCATGCGCCCACCGCCAGCGTGACATATTCCGCCAGCGCCGTGGCGGCTGCGGCTCCTTTTACGCCCCAGTGCCAGTGCAATACAAATACAACGTCGAGCAGGATATTGACCAGATTCCCGACGATCAGCAGCACCATCGGCGCCCGCGCATGCTGCACGCCCAGCAGCCATCCGAGGATCACCAGGTTGGCCAAGCTGGCAGGCGCGCTGAGCCAGCGGATTTCAATAAACAGGCGCGCCTGCTGCTGTACCGCCTGACTGCCGCCCATCAGCGCGGCGGCCATATCGCTGGCGGGCGTACGCAATAGCGCAAACAGCACACCGGCAAGCGTGGCAATGAACAGCGGCTGGATCAGCGCACGCGCCAGGGCGGGGGTGTTATTCGCCCCAAATGCTTGCGCCGTCAGGCCGGTGGTGCTCATGCGGAGAAACAGCAGCAGCATAAAAACAAAGCTGGTTGCCGTGGTGCCCACCGCCACGCCGCCGAGGTAAACCGGGCTGTCGAGATGACCAATAACGGCGGTATCGACCACGCCGAGCAGCGGCACGGTAACGTTCGACAAAATCATCGGCAAGGCAAGTCGCCACAGGGCTTTATCTGAAGAGGAGAAAAACAGCATTCGCGCATTCCATTATGACGTTAGGCAAACGCGCTGACTGCGCCCGCCAGCAAGAAAGCGCGAGGAAAAAAGAAATGGGAACAGCAGGCTGCGGCAGCGCAGTTACGCTACCGCAACGGGGGAGATCAAAGCAAGATTAAAGCCATTCGCCGTTGCGCACGATGCCAACGGCAAGGCCTTCAACGGTGAGGGACTGCTGACGCGTATCGACAACAATCGGCTCAAAATCGCTGTTTTCGGGCAGCAGCTGCACAATGGCACCCTGCTTTTTCCAGCGTTTTACGGTCACTTCATCGTCAATGCGCGCCACCACAACCTGGCCATTGCGCGCTTCTTGGGTCTTATGTACCGCAAGCAGGTCGCCATCCATAATACCAATGTCTTTCATCGACATACCGCTTACGCGCAGCAAGAAGTCCGCCGACGGCTTAAACAGGTTGCCGTCCACTTGGTAGTGCGCTTCGATGTGCTCCTGCGCCAGCAGCGGTTCGCCCGCGGCCACGCGGCCAATCAGCGGCAGCCCTTCAGAGGCCTCTTCTTCCATCAGCAGACGAATACCGCGTGATGCGCCAGAGACAATCTCGATGACACCCTTGCGCGCCAGCGCTTTGAGATGTTCTTCCGCCGCGTTAGGCGAGCGAAAACCCAGCTGAGCAGCAATCTCCGCACGCGTAGGCGGCATACCCGTCTGGTTAATATGGTCGCGAATCAGGTTGTAGACCTGCTGCTGCCTTGTCGTTAACGCTTTCATCCCGCCCCCTGGTTGTTTATACAGTCGCTGTGAGTATATACAGGTATTGGCGAAATGAAAACCGAAACCGATGGAAAAATCAGCCGTTTACCCAGCAGCATTCACGGGATGAAATGGGACCACAGCAAGCCGATCCACACGAACAGTGCCAGCAGAATGGTCAACGACACCGCCGCCGATCCCATATCCTTTGCGCGCCCTGCCAGCGGGTGCCGCTCCTGGCCAATGCGATCGACCACGGCTTCGATGGCGCTGTTAAGGATTTCAACGATCATCACCAGCGCCACCGATCCCACCAGCAACACGCGCGTAATCGCGTCCACATCCAGCCAGCATGCCACGCCGATCGCAATCAGCGCCGCAATCGCCTCCTGGCGAAACGCGGCTTCATATTGCCAGGCGGCCCGCAATCCTTGCCAGGAATAACCGGCGGCTTTAATGATTCTGATAAAACCCGTGACATTATTTGCCATGTTTTGGAACCCTTGAATTATTCTGACGTCAATGTCAGGGCTGCGCGACGCGCCAGCGACACAGATCTTCACCGCGGTTTCTGGTATGCTTGCCGCGCTTTGTTAATGAGAGGCTTTAAGTTGTCTATGTCCGGTTGGCGTAAACTCTATTACAAATTATTAAATTTACCACTCTCTATTTTGGTGAAAAGTAAGGTCATTCCGACCGATCCTATTTCCGAATTAGGGATCGATCCCACACGTCCTCTAATGTACGTTTTGCCTTATGATTCAAAGGCTGACCTACTGACGTTACGGGCGCAGTGCCTGAAACACGACTTACCCGATCCGCTGGCGCCGTTGGAAATAGACGGTGCGCTGCTGCCGCGCCACGTATTTATTCACGATGGCCCGCGCGTTTTCCCCTATTTCGTCGCGAACCCGGAATCCGTCAAGCTGTTCCACGATTATCTGGATCTGCACCGCAGCAACGCGCAGCTTGATGTCCAAATGCTGCCGGTTTCCGTGATGTTTGGCCGCGCGCCGGGCCGTGAGATTCAGGGTGAAGCCCAGCCGCATCTGCGTATCCTCAACGGCATTGAGAAGTTTTTTGCCATTCTGTGGCACGGTCGCGACAGCTTTGTGCGTTTCTCGCCAACCGTATCGCTGCGCCAGATGGCCACAGAACACGGTACGGATAAGTCGATCGCGCAGAAGCTGGCGCGCGTCGCGCGTATCCATTTTGCCCGCCAGCGCTTAGCCGCCGTCGGGCCGCGCCTCCCTGCCCGCCAGGATCTGTTCAACAAACTGCTGCAATCCAAAGCGATTGAAAAAGCGGTGGAAGATGAAGCGCGCAGCAAAAAAATCTCGCATGAGAAAGCGCAGCAAAATGCCATCGAGATGATGGAAGAAGTGGCCGCAGATTTCTCTTACGAAGCGATTCGCGTCACCGACCGCGTTATGGGCTGGCTCTGGAGCCGCCTTTACCAAGGCATCAATGTTCACGGCGGTGAGCGCGTGCGCCAACTGGCGCAGGATGGGCACGAAATTGTGTACGTACCGTGCCATCGCAGCCACATGGACTATTTGCTGCTCTCCTACGTGCTCTACCATCAGGGCTTGGTGCCGCCGCACATTGCCGCCGGCATCAACCTGAATTTCTGGCCGGCGGGCCCGATTTTCCGCCGCCTTGGCGCGTTCTTCATTCGCCGCACGTTTAAGGGCAACAAGCTCTACTCCACCGTGTTCCGTGAATATTTAGGCGAGCTGTTTAGCCGCGGCTACTCGGTTGAATATTTTGTGGAAGGTGGACGCTCACGTACCGGCCGCCTGCTGGACCCCAAAACCGGCACCTTGACCATGACGCTGCAGGCGCTGCTGCGCGGTGGCAACCGCCCGATCACTTTCGTCCCGATTTACATCGGCTATGAGCACGTGATGGAAGTGGGTACTTACGCCAAAGAGCTGCGCGGCGCGGCGAAAGAGAAAGAAGGTTTCATGCAGATGGTGCGCGGCCTGCGCAAGCTGCGCAACCTCGGTCAGGGCTACGTCAACTTCGGCGAGCCGCTGCCGCTGGTGAATTATCTGAACAAGCAGGTGCCTGAATGGCGCGACGCCATCGATCCGATTGAGCCGCAGCGCCCGGCGTGGATGACGCCGGTGGTGAATGATATCGCCGCCAGCCTGATGGTACGTATCAACGAAGCCGGTGCCGCGAACGCTATGAACCTGTGTGTGACCGCGCTGCTGGCCTCGCGCCAGCGCTCGCTCACGCGCGAGCAGCTTACCGAGCAGCTTGAGTGCTACATCCAGCTGCTGCGCAACGTGCCCTACTCGCCGGAATCCACGGTGCCGGATCTCAGCGCCGACGCGCTGCTGGATCACGCGATGGGCATGAACAAGTTTGAAACCGAGCAGGACAGCATCGGCGATATCATCATTCTGCCGCGCGAGCAGGCCGTGCTGATGACCTATTACCGCAACAATATTCATCACATGCTGGTGATGCCGTCATTGATTGCCGCCATCGTGCAGCAGCATCGTGAAATCAGTGAAGCCGAACTGTTGCGCCAGGTCAGCCTGGTGTACCCGATGCTCAAAAGCGAGCTGTTCCTGCGTTGGGATAAGACGCAGCTACCGCAGCTGTTACAGGATCTGTGCCACGAGCTGGCGCGTCAGGGCCTGATTACCTGTCAGGACGGACAGCTGAAAATGAGCGCCGCGCGCTATCGCACGCTGCAACTGCTGGCGGCAGGCATCCGCGAAACGCTGCAGCGCTTTGCGATCACGTTTGCCATCCTGAGCGCCAAACCCACCATCAACCGCGGTACGCTGGAAAAAGAGAGCCGCACGCTGGCGCAGCGTCTGTCGGTATTGAACGGTATTAACGCACCTGAGTTCTTTGATAAAGCGGTCTTTACCGCGCTGGTGCTGACGCTGCGTGATGAAGGTTATATCAGCGATTCGGGCGACGCCGATGCCGAGCGCACCCATCTGATGTGGCAGATGCTGGCAGAGCTGGTCACCAGCGATGTGCGTCTGACCATTGAGAGCGCGGTGGCGCTGAGCTAATCGGTTATTATGACGACAAAAAGGGGCATCCGGCTGGGTGCCCTTTTTTTCTGTCAGCCGCGTTAAAACAGATCCACAAACGGCGGCGTATTCAGCAGCACCCCGATAAACAGCGCCAGTCCCACGTAGTTGTTGTTAAGAAACGCCTGGAAGCAGGCGTCACGCTGACGCTGGGCGATCAGTCTTTGTTGAAAAACAAACAGGGCACCGGCCACCAGCAACGACCAATAGAACGCGCTATTGAGATGCAACAGCAGCCCGACCAGCGCCATCAATCCCAGCGTTGCCAGCTGCAACAGACCAATGATCAGTTTATCGAAACGGCCAAAGAGAATGGCCGTGGATTTGACGCCAATCTTGAGGTCATCGTCGCGATCCACCATCGCGTATTGCGTATCATACGCCACCGTCCAGCAGATATTGGCGAGAAACACTAACCAACACACCAAAGGTAAGGACTCACTAACCGCAGCCCATCCCATCGGGATCGCCCAGCCAAACGCGGCCCCTAACACCACCTGCGGCAGATGGGTAAAGCGCTTCATAAAGGGATACACCCATGCCAGCGCCAGACCCACAAATGACAGCAAAATGGTCATGCGGTTCATGGTTAACACCAGCGCGAACGCCACCAGTCCCAGCACGGCAAACAGTATTTTCGCCTCTTTACCACTGACCGCGCCGCTGGCCAGCGGGCGCGCGGCAGTGCGCTTGACGTGGCCATCCACTTTCCGATCGGCGTAGTCATTGATCACGCAGCCGGCGGCGCGCATCACGAACACGCCCAGCACAAACACCACCAGCACCGACAGCGGGGGAATGGCCATGCCAGAGAGCCACAGCGCCCACAATGTTGGCCAGAGCAGCAGTAAGGTGCCTATCGGTTTATCGATGCGCATCAGGCGGCGATAAGCCTGCCATTTGCTCAGCGCGATGCTTTTGTCCATTCTGTTTATCCTTGCTCCGGCGTCCAGTACAGCGGCGACGCCGGTAAAAAAAGCTCTGTTAATAACAGCGGTTTATCGGAAAGGCGCAGTCGTGAACGTCGCCCCCACAGTCCATCCACCTGGCCGGGATCGATAAAATCGCGGCTCAGCGTCGAAGAGGCAAACAGATAACGTCCCAGCGGGCGCGTGCCCAGCTGCTGCAACATCTGCTCCGGCCCCTGCAGCGTGCTTTCCGGCACCACCGTGCGGCCTATCAGCCACGGGACGCCGTCGCCCAGCAGCACCACTTCGCGCAGCCAAAAGTGGGCATCCGCGGGCAACAACGCCGCTTCCTGCGCTACCGCCTCGGCGTCCACAAACCCTTCCCGGAACGGTTCCACCGTGACTTTATGGCAGTGCTGTTCAAAGCGGCGCGTCATGGAATCTTCTTCCAGCAGCCAGTCCAGTACGGACGCAGAAAGCGATGGAGCGTCGGTCTCAAGCCAGCGCAGCGCAAGCAGCTGCTGCAACGCATTGTGCGACATCAGGGCATCCCCTCAAATGAAAAGGAGCCTAGTGTAGCGCACCCCTTTCGCGCGACACACCCTGGCAGCGGGGTTATTCACGCCTGACGCTAAAAATTCATCGTCGCGCAGCCTGAATGTAAACCTGCGTAGCAGGATTTAATTCACGGCGCATCCGCGTCGTATTGAATCAGTAACCCCGTTTTCACCCAAGTACGCTGATGCCTCTTATGAAAATTGCTTTTACGTTAATAACCCTGGCGCTGTTATTTGCTTCCCCGGCCCACGCGAATATGCTGGTTTATCCCATGCAGCTAAAGCTGTCGGGAAAAAAAGAGGTCAGTTCGACGCTTAAAGTGACGTCGCAATCTGACACCACGCAATATATTCGCGTCAGCCTGAAAGAAGTATTACACCCCGCCACACCGCAGGAAAAAGAAGTAGACGTGGCGAACTGGCAAGGTCAGGGCATTATTCTTTCACCCATGAAGTTTGCCTTGCCGGCAGGCGCCTCAAAAACCGTTCGCGTCATCTCCCTGAATAATGTCGAGGCTGAAAGAATATTTCGCGCCTATTTCGAACCCGTTGCTGGCGAAAGCAATGAAGACTCGCCCGCAGCACAAATACAGGGGCAGGTCGCCCTCACATTGATATGGGGCGTATTAATTCGACAAGTCCCGGACAAACCGATTTATACCCTGCAGCGAGGAAAAGACGCCGCGTTGGTCAATAACGGCAATGTGCGCGTGCAATTACACAGCTACAGCCAGTGTGAAAATACTCAGCGGGACGATCAATGTCGTTGGAATACATTAACCAACCGAATTTATCCCAAAGAGACATTACGCCTGTCGGGCATTACGCAAAATAAGCCGCTGCGCGTTCGTTATATGACGGAAAACGAAAAGCTTCAGAGCGTCACGTTATTTTAACGTGCGCTCATTATCGACGCGCCTGCGTCACACACTCAAAGGAAAGAGCAAAATGAAAAAACTTTTCATGGCAGCCCTGCTGTCCTCCTTATTCACCACCTCTGCACTGGCTGCAGAAGCGACTATTACGGTAACGGCAAACGTTGACCCTGTTGTAGAACTGCGTAACGCCGACGGCAGCCTGCTTTCACAGACGTTACAGATGGGTTATACCCCCGGCGTGGGCCTGGATGGCATTGATCTGCCCACCCGCATTTTCAGTAACGACCAAAGCAAGGGCGTAAAAGTGCGCCTCGCCAGCAGCGCACAGCTCACTCATATCAGTGATACGTCGGTTACGGCGATTCCACTTAGAGTTTCGCTGAATGGCTCAGCACTAAGCACGACAGAGACGACGCTGGCCGCTAACACGCTCTTTAACGATACGACAGCAGGCGCCCCCGGCCAATCGGTGATTCTGCCGTTAAAAATTGAGCAAACCACCAAAGCGCCTGTAACCACTGCCGGTACTTATCAGGGCCTGGTTCAGCTGATTTTGGCGCAAGGAAGCTAAACCCAACGTTGCCTAACCCACTGTGCTCACTGGCGAGGAATAACAATGGAACGTTTCTCTTTAGGCCTGTTGTCGGTATTCGTCGCGGGCACAGTCAACCTTGCGTTAACGGTTCCCGGCACGGCGCATGCGGCAACGTCGGTTCCCGCTGGCTTTGAAGCGCTGATGCTCGGTCAAAATGAGAAAATCGAGGTGGTGTTATTTGCCACCTCGCTCGGTTTATATGACGCCGAGGTCAAACCTGAAACGCTGCGTTTCTCAGACCCTGCAGCGCTGACGCAGCAGCTTATTGATGCCGGTTATGTGAAACCCTTATTCAAACGTGCGCTTATTCAGGCGCTTCACTATCCGCTGCCGCGCAATGGTCACTTAGCGTGCGATGCCATGGGCTGCGGATTTGTGAAAACCGATGCCGTCGCCGTTATTTTTGATGAAAGCCGCAGCGCGCTGGATCTGTTTATTAATCCCCAATGGCTGATGCAAAAAAATCAGGAGGCTCGCTATTACAGCGCAGCATCAAACAGCCAAAATGCCTTGATTCACCACCAAACCGTCAATTGGTCAAAGACCCAGCAGGACGTCAACGTCAGTGCGCGTGGCGTCGGTGCGCTGGGGTTAGGCGCCAATCGTTACCTGGCGGGTAACTGGAACGCCTATTTCGCCCGCGCCAGCGAGCAGACGCGTCAGCAATTTCGCTTGCAGGATCTCTATCTCCGCCAGGATTGGGGAAAAAGCCACTATATACAAGCTGGCCAGATGGATCAGACCGCGCTCGCGAGCCGTCTCGGCGGTAGCTTCAATTTTACGCTGCTCCCGATGCCGATTTTTAGAGGGTTGCGCGTGGGCACCACCCAAGCCTGGCGCAATCAACATCACGTAGCCGATAACGCGACCCCGGTCACCCTGCTGCTCAATCATCGCGCGCGCGTGGATCTCTACCGCGGCGCAGAGCTGCTGGGCAGTCAATATATGATGCCGGGATTGCAGGCTGTAGAGACCCGTAACCTCCCCGGCGGCAGTTATCCTCTGCAGTTGCGTATCTATCAGAACGACACGCTGGTGCGCACGGAGGAAGTGGCGTTCAGCAAAGCGGCCACAGCATCCGCGTCGGATAAACCGGAGTGGTTCGCCCAGGTCGGCCAGCCGGTGCAACATTTAGCCCAGTCGTCCCACGACGGCAGGTCGAGCTGGCAGGTTGGCGTGCGCGCGCGCGTACTGCGATCGATGCAGGTGACATCGGGCCTGTCCGCCACCGCAGGCGGTTTTTTTAATGAGACCCGCCTTGACTGGCAAACAACGCTAGGCCGCAGCACCCTCTCCGCCTCCGCCAGCGTGCTGCTCGGAGAACGCGGCGTGAGCGGCAATGCGCAACAAATTACCATCAATAATGGCGTGTCGCTGTCGCTATACCGCAGTGAACAGCGCGGCGCGCAGTGTCGCGGCAGGCGTCAGAGCGACGGGCTAAGCTGCGGCGAGAGCGTCAGTGCCACGCTGTCTACTCAGGTCAAAGGCTGGACCGCCACGCTGGGACACACGCGCAGCACCCAATACCCGTTTTCACTGCCCTTTGACGCGCACCAAACCGGCTATTCACCGCGCTTAACGGAGCGACGTAAAACCGTCTCAACCACCACGCAGCTCAGCATGGGACGCGGTTTCACTTACGGCAATATGTTGATCAATGGACAAATGGGCGTCTTTCGCTCACACCAACAGGAGAACCATGGCCGCAGCGATCGCGGCGTGTTTCTTGGGATGACGCTCAGCCACGTTGCACGTCCGCCCAGCAGCGCCACGCGCAATAGCCAAACCAATCTCAACGCGCAGTACCGCAGCAGCGCCCTGAGCGGCCCGCAAACCACCTGGAACCTCAGCCATGACGAATCGTTTAAGGGAAGCAGCCTGCGCGCCTGGCAGGCCAATCTCAGCGGCAGCGATCGCCGCGACCTTTCCGCCTCGCTCGGCGGCAGAGTGGACGGACGCTATGGCAATCTCAATGCCACCCTGAGCCACAGCCAGTTTACGCAATCCGCCGCACAGCAGTCGTTCACGGGCAGCTATGACTCAACGCTGATTGCCAGCCGCGACGGCATGTGGCTCGGTGCCGCAGGTTACGGAACGCCGTCTGGCGCGGCACTGGTGCGCGTTGCGGGTAAGCCCGGCGTGGTGCCGGGTGCCGCCGTTGATGTGCAGGGAAACGGACAGACCGTAACGCTTGGGCTGGGTGACAGCGCGGCGCTGCCGCTGCCTGGCTGGCAGCAGAGCAGCACGGACATTCATGAAAGCGACCGGGCAGACGGCCCGCTGCTGGCCAGTATCAGCCACGGTTCGGGCAACAAAACCGACTTTATCCAGCCGGGCAGGCTGGTCACGCGCGAGGTCAGCGCAAAAGTCACCTATACGCTGGTGGGCAGAGCCCTGGCAGACGGCAAACCGCTGCGCCAGGGCACTGCCCTGAACGCACACGGCGACAGCCTGAATCAGGAAGGGGCGTTCGTGCTGGAAACCCCAACACCGTTACAGCAGCTCTACATTGTGCAGCAGAATCGCTTTTACACCTGCGCGCTGCCCGCGCCCGACGCCGCAGCGACGCTGCAGGTTAGCGGCGAAATACACTGCCATGAGATCACGCTGGCGGCCCTGCCCGCAGAGATCCAGAACGGCCATGCGCTGGCTTTTATTACGGGAAAGTAAGATGACAAAGATAGTCAACACGGTTTTTTTACTGCTTGCGGCCCTGGGCGGTCTGACCGACGCACGGGCCTACACTTATCCACCGCTGATACCGCCGGTGGACCAGCAGACCACGCTGACGCTGAACCTCGATCGCTCGACGCTGGGCAGCACGCATCATTTCCTTTGGAAGAGACAGCGCAACGGCTGGGGCGGCGATGGCGCACCCTACAGAGCTAACAATTTGCACTGTTACAGCGCCACTGACCCCACCTTTGGTGCCGGGAACTGCCTGGGTAGTGTCGTGTGGGGGTCAGCACCTACTGCTTTGGCGCTCACCTTTACTGAGCAGCTTTCGCAAACCACGCACGTGATAAACCTTTATGGATATGCTGAAAATATCGGCTGCGCCGGCGGTAAGTCATTTGCGCTGAACGCATACTATTTTGCTTCATGCGGCGGCGGCGGCCAATACGTATTGACCTATGGTAAAATGTTCACCATATGGATAGACGAAAACGAAATAAACAAGCTGCCTTTTGGTGGCATCTGGAAAGCCCACCTGAAATTGAAGCAGCGTAATTATGCGGGGCCGAGTGAGGGTTATAATGCCTACTGGGACGGGTATATTCAGGTCAATTTGCACGACAACAAAAATTTCGCAATCTGGTTCCCACAATATAGAACCAGCGTGCCACTCCTCGATTTAGCACTTCATACTTTGCCCACGCCTGCCACGCCAGGCGGAAAAATGACCGGCAAGTCAACGCTCGATATGTGTCTGTATGACGGCTACAACGGCAACAGCAACGCGTTCGAGGTGACGTTGCTGGACGGGAAAACGATCGGCGATCGCACCAGTGAAGATTTCTCGCTGTTTCGCGATGGCGTGGCGAGCAGCGATGCGCGTAAGCGGATAGATTACCGTATCCAGCTTGACTATAACGGCCAGCCATTCACGCTGCAGAATAATCAGCCGCTGCTTCTCACCCAGATTAATCAATCCACCCTGCGACCGGTGAAAATTCCCGGCGTCGCGCTGCCGGTGTTTTGTGCCCCCACGCCCCTGACGTTCATCACGCCCGAATTTAATCAACGTGACAAAGAGGCGGGGGCCTACCTTGGTTATGTCCGCGTGTTATTTACACCCAAGCTATAAACCTGCTGACAACACGCTGTAACGGCCTCAACGTAACTTGACGAAACAAGGAAGCGTCGATGGCCGTTGGAACGAAAGCGATGAGGGCAATAGCGATTATCGCCCTGGCGGCCCTGCCCGCAGAGATTCAAATCCGTCATGCGCTGGCTTTTATCACGGAAAAGTAAGATGACAAAGGGCATCAACGCGGTTTTTACTGATTGCCGTATTTAGCTTGACCATCGCCTTGCAGAATCATCAGCCGCGGCCTCTCACCTCTATTTATGAATCCCCCTGTGACCGGTAAGAATCCCTGACGTCGCGCTGCCCGTGTTTTGTGCGCCTGCCATTCATCACGCCCGAATTTAACCAACATGACAAAGAGGCGGGCGCCTACTTTGGTCGTGTCCTCGTCTGATTTACGCCTGCGCTATAAACCTGCTGAAATCATGCTCTGGCAGCCCCAACGCAACTGACTGTTTAACGAAACAAGGAAACGTCGATGGCCGTTTGCATGAAAATGATGAGGGCGATCGTGATTATCGCCTCAGTTACTGACACGGGATTTGCTTCCTTTTATCCACCGCTCGTCCCGCCGGTCGAACAATACAAAACGTTCACGCTCACATTGGATCGCGCCACGCTGGGCAACGTCCGACATTATGTGTGGCGAGATATATTGAACGGTTCGGGTGGCGAGAGTGCGCCGTACAGAAGCGTCTATTGGCTTTGTTTCAGCCTCACGGAGAGCGGTTATGGCGCGGGTGATTGTCTTTATCCTGAACCGCAAACTGCGGCACCCACCTCGCTGACATTACGCTTCACCGAGCAGCGCACCCGCGTCACGCGCGACATCAGGCTTTACGCGCAATCCACCCCGGTAGGCTGCACGTCAGCCCCAACCGGTATCAACAGCTTCAATAACTTTTCCTGTTTTGCACCCGGGCAAGGCGTGGTGTCGAATTACGCGAAATCACTCTCAGTCTGGTTTGATGAGCAGGCGTTAAATACGTTGCCGTTTGGTGGCCTGTGGCAAGCCACGCTCCAGCTTAGACAACGAAATCTTAACTACGATATGGAACGCATCGACTGGCAGGCCAACATTGACCTTACCCTGCGCGACGGCGCCAATGCCACCGTCTGGTTCCCACAGCAGCAAACCAGCACGCCACGTCATGATTTAGCCTTGAAAACGCACCAGGTACAGACGATACCGGGTGGCGTCATGGACGGACGAGCACAGCTCGATATGTGTTTATATGATGGGATAAATAACTACGCGACACGCTATTCCCTCACCGTAACGGACGACGAGCATATCGGCAACCGGCGCGGCGACGTGTTTTCTGTTTTCCACAAGGGCATAAATGATAACACCCTGCGCAGACGTATTGATTACCACATCCAGCTCAGCTACAACGGCCAAGAATTTTATATGGATAACAATGTTAAGCGTGAATTACCCAGCCTAAACTTTTCACAACTGCGGCCCGTACAATTACCCGGCATTCCCACCCCCGTATTGTGCGCGCCTGCGCCGCTCACGTTTATTACGCCACAATTTAACAAGCGTGATAAGGAGAGCGGCGACTATCAGGGGAGCGTCAGGGTAATATTCACCCCAACTCTGTAATAACTTTATTCCCGCTTTAAGCGATTGCTGTTTGCCAGCCACAGGGTCACGACCAAAATTAAAATAGCAGCTGAATAGTAGAGCGTATCGTAAGGATTTTTATGATCGACAATAATCAGGCGGATAATCGCCGTAATACCGATGTAAATAAAATAGCGTAGCGGAAAGTGATAGCCTGATTGGAAATATTTTACGATCAGCGCAATAAACTCGAAGTAGAGGAAATAAATAACAATACCTTCGATCAATAAATAAGAAGAGGCCTCTTCGCCGGTGCTGAACAAGACATTGGCCAGATGAATGGTTTCCTTGCCCAAAAATACCACCAGAATCACGGCGAGAATTAACAAGCCGCTGTTTAATACCCACTGTAATACCGAGGCGATCAGCTGCCCCGCCGTCGATTTTGTTGTCATTTTTTCGCGCCTTTTTCATCGGGTTTCTCTGGCGCTACTATGCTGTAACGTGATCAAAATCACAATATGCTACAGGTCGATCTCCACGCTGAGCGCGTCGTAGCGCCAGTATTCGCAGTCGCAGTCGATCACGCGCTGGTGCCGATCGCGGTTAATGCGGGTAATCAGTAAGCCTGGCGTGCCGCTGGCAACGTTGAGCGCCGGCGCAGCGTGTAACGGCAACGGTCCCGGTAGCAAGGTAAAGCGGGCGCTGCCGTAACGAATGCCGTAGCGCTGCGCATACAGTTCAGTGAGCGAACGGGTGAGATCCGCCTCCAGCAGGCCGGGAAAAAACGCCGGATTAAGATAGTGCTCCACGTACAGCACCGCGCGGCCATCAATGCGCCGTAAACGCCGAATGCAGTAAACGTCCTCGCCGTCATTAAGCAGCAGATGGCGGGCGATATCGCCCGAAATGGGTTGACGCCGTGCCGCGATCACCTCGGTGCGGGCCTGCCGCCCCTGCGCACTGGCCATGGCGTGAAAATGGCTATGGTGCGCGGGGTTGTACACCAGGCGCGGCGGTGCGACGAACCAGCCGCGACGCAGCTCGCGAAAGATCACGCCCTGCGCTTCCAGCAAGCCGAGCGCCTCGCGCAGCGTGATGCGCGTGGTCGCATAGTGTTCACTGAGCGCCCGCTCCGCTGGCAGGCGTCCCTGCACAAACTCCCCCTGCTCAATGCGCGCTTTGAGCGCTGCCGCCAGCACATCGGCCGTTTTCGTTAGCATGATTCCGCCTCTTTCTGGGGCATCGCTGCACTGTGACAGTTCGATGACACTTTTGTGAATCCCCGCTCTTTCCGTAGATGCCCAGCGCAAAAGACGCGCAACGCCGCATTTTGCTGCGCCCGTCATAAAACCTTCATCCGGCGGGGCTACATTGGCTCGGTTCTTGCTGGACTAGACCAAGACGCCCACAACTTACACCCGGAGCCACTGAGATGAAAGCATTTATCGCCTCTGCCGTAACCAGTGCCGTGCTGCTTGCGCTGCCCGCTGCGCACGCCGCCGACAATGATCTTGCTGCGCTGGAAAAAGCCGCACGCGCGGAAGGTCAAATCAACAGCGTCGGTATGCCCGATACCTGGGCCAACTGGAAAGATACCTGGAACGCTATCACGCAGAAATATGGCCTGAAGCACAGCGACACTGACATGTCCTCGGCGCAAGAACTGGCGAAGTTTGCCGCTGAGAAAGAGAACGCCAGCGCTGACATCGGCGACGTGGGCGCCGCCTTTGGGCCTATCGCCGTGAGCAAAGGGGTGGCGCAGCCGTACAAACCGACCCATTGGGATCAGATTCCGGCATGGGCTAAAGACAGCGATGGCAACTGGATGCTGGCTTACACCGGCACCATCGCGTTCCTGATTGACAAGCAGCAGGTCAAAGACGCGCCGCACAGCTGGGCCGATCTCAAAAAAGGTAAGTACGTGGTCACTATCGGTGACGTCGGCACCGCTGCTCAGGCGGCCAATGGCGTGCTGGCCGCAAGCTACGCTCTGGGCGGCGATGAAAAAAACATTAAACCGGCGCTGGCTTTCTTTGGCGATCTGGCGAAACAGGGACGGTTAGGCGTCACCGATCCGGTCATCGCCAACATCGAAAAAGGCGAAATTCAGGTGGCGGTGGTGTGGGATTTCAACGGGCTGAACTACCGCGATAAGATTGATAAAAATCGCTATGACGTCGTTATCCCTTCCGACGGCTCGGTCACCTCCGGCTACACCACCATCATTAACAAATACGCACAGCACCCCAACGCCGCCAAGCTGGCGCGCGAATACATTTTGTCTGATGAAGGTCAGATCAACCTGGCGAAAGGTTACGCGCGCCCGATCCGCGCCGAGCATTTAACGCTGCCGCCGGACGTGCAGGCCAAGCTGCTGCCGCAGTCGGAGTACCAACACGCGCGTCCTATCAAGGATCAAGCCGCGTGGGACAAAACCTCAAAAATGCTGCCGCGCCTGTGGCAGGAGAACGTCGTTATCAATATGAAGCAATAAGCGCATTACGCGGTGCGGGCAGACGCGCTGCCCGCACGGCCAACGGAAGGAGCAACGGATGAAAACAATTCTGGTGGTACTGGATGGGCTGAGCAATCAGGTCGCGCAGCACGCCATGGGCTACCTGCTGGCCGAGTGCAAACAGGGCAACGGTCATTACTATTCGCTGACCTGCGAACTGCCTTCGCTGTCGCGCCCGCTGTATGAATGCATTTTGACCGGTATTCCGCCGGTGCGCAGCGGCATCATCCACAACGGCGTAAGCCGCCTGAGTCACGGGCGCAGCATCTTTCACTACGCGCGTGCCGCTGGGCTCACCACGGCCGCTGCCGCGTATCACTGGGTCAGCGAACTGTATAATCGTACGCCCTTTGTGGCCGCGCGCGACCGCCACACGCTGGCGCCCGATCTGCCGATTCAATACGGCCACTTTTACTGGGATGACAGCTATCCGGATGCGCACCTGTTTGAAGACGCCGAGAGTTTGCGGCTGCGCCACGATCCCGATTTTTTGCTGATTCATCCCATGAACATCGACGATGCCGGCCACAAACACGGCCTGTCATCCGCGCAATATCGCAATCGCGCCCGCATGGCCGATGGCTATCTGGCGCAGTGGATGCCGGGCTGGCTGGCGGCCGGTTATCAGGTGCTGGTGACCGCCGATCACGGCATGAACGATGACCGTTCGCACGGCGGTATGCTGCCGGAAGAGACCCAGGTGCCGCTGTTTGTGTTTGGCGCGGGCTTTTCCCTCCAGCCCGATCTGCAGCCGCAGCAAACCGAGCTGTGCGGCCTCATTTGTACGCTGCTGGGTGCGCCGCATGACAAACCGGTGTGCCGTGCCATGCTGGCGGAGCCGCAGCCATGAAAGCCAAAACTTGGGCGCTGCTGCTGCTGGTGCCGTTTACCCTGTGCTGGATTGCTTTCCAGCTCGCACCGCTGCTGTGGATTGCCGTCAACAGCTTTTGGAGCGACATGAACAGCCGCTGGGGCATCGATAATTACGTCGATATCCTCACGTCACCCTTTTATCTCCAGGCGTTCCGACTGTCGCTGGATATCTCCCTCTGGTCAAGCGTTTACGGTTTGATCGTGGCGCTGATCGCGGGCTATTCGCTGCACAAACTGGGCAGCGGACGCGTGCAGCGCTTCCTGCTCTCTTTCACCAACATGACCAGCAATTTTGCCGGTGTGCCGCTGGCGTTTGCATTCGTGATTTTGTTGGGCATGAACGGCTGCGTGACGCTGCTGCTGCGTCATTATGGCGTGCTGAACGGCTTCAAACTCTTTTCGCGCGACGGCATGGTGCTGGTATACACCTGGTTCCAGATCCCGCTGGGGATTCTGCTCCTTTACCCGGCCTTTGAGGGGCTGCGCAAAGAGTGGGAGGAGTCTGCCGCGCTGCTCGGTGCCAGCCGCTGGCGCTACTGGCGGCATATCGCCCTGCCGATTCTGTTTCCGGCGCTGCTGGGAACGTTTGTGATCCTGCTGGCGAACGCATTGGGTGCCTATGCCACTATCTACGCGCTGACCACCGGCAACTTTAACGTGGTGCCGGTGCGCATTGCGGCGCTGGTGTCGGGCGATATCTCGCTGGATCCGAATACCGGCGGTGCGCTGGCGATGCTGCTGGTGCTGATCATGGCGCTGATAACCCTGGTGCAGCAGTATCTGGTGCGGCGCAGCTACCTTAACGTCACCACGCGGGAGTCGTGATATGTCGCGCGCTGAAAAACTCTACCACTTCCTGATTGTCGGCCTGCTGCTGGTGACGCTGGCGGCGCCGCTGCTGGCCACCTTGCTGTATGCGCTCTCCACCCAGTGGAGCGACACCATCCTGCCGCAGGGCTTTACGCTGGAGTGGTTCACCACGCTATGGCGCGATCCGCGCTTTCTCACCGCGCTCGGCCACTCGTTGCTGGTGTGCGCCGGCGCGCTGGCATTCTCACTAGTGCTGGTGCTCCCTACCATGTTTGTAATCGCTTACTACTATCCCAAACTCGACGCCGTAATGAACGTGCTGATCCTGATGCCGTTCGCCGTACCGCCGGTGGTGTCATCCGTGGGGCTGTTGCAGCTTTATTCGTCGTCCCCGCTGATGCTGACCGGCACGCCGTGGATCCTGATTGGCTGCTATTTCACCATCGCCCTGCCGTTTATCTATCGCGCCATCGCTAACAACATGCAGGCCATTAATCTCAAAGAGCTGATGGACGCCGCGCACCTGCTCGGCGCCAATACCTGGCAGGCGGCGCTGCTCGTGATCGTCCCGAATCTGCGCAGCGGAATGTTTATCGCCGTGCTGCTCTCCTTCTCATTTCTGATAGGTGAGTTTGTGTTCGCTAACCTGCTGGTCGGCACCCGCTATGAAACGCTGCAGGTTTACCTGTTCAACATGCGCAACGGCAGCGGCCATTTTACCAGCGCGCTGGTTATCGCCTATTTCGCCGTGGTCCTGCTGGTAACCTGGCTGGCCAACGCCCTTAATCCGCAACGAGGCTCACCATGAGTTATTTGACTGTCTCCCGGCTGAACAAAAGCTACGGCCCCACGCCGATCTTTGAAAATATCGACTTTCAGGCTGACGAAGGCGAGTTTGTCACGCTGCTGGGCCCGAGCGGCTGCGGCAAATCCACGCTGCTGCGCTGCATCGCCGGCTTAACCGACGTTAACAGCGGCAGCATCGTGCTGCAGGGGCAAGATCTGGTGCCGCTGCCGCCGCAAAAGCGCCGGCTGGGCATGGTGTTTCAGAGCTACGCGCTGTTCCCCAATATGACGGTGGAAAAAAATGTCGCGTTTGGCCTGAAGATGCAAAAACTGCCCGCCGATGAGATTCATCAGCGGGTGCAAGAGGCGCTGACGCTGGTGGAGCTGAACGACTTCGCGCGCCGCTATCCGCACCAGCTGTCCGGCGGCCAGTGCCAGCGTGTGGCGCTGGCACGCTCGCTGGTGACGCGCCCGCGTTTGCTGCTGCTGGATGAGCCGCTGTCGGCGCTCGATGCGCGCATCCGC
Organism: uncultured Pantoea sp.; assembly: GCA_913778495.1. Taxonomy (GTDB): domain Bacteria; phylum Pseudomonadota; class Gammaproteobacteria; order Enterobacterales; family Enterobacteriaceae; genus Pantoea. Next base: position 58,589 of record CAJYVD010000036.1, on the reverse strand, counting down.
CGCCATCTGCGTGAGCAAATTCGTCATATCCAGCAGGAACTTAACCTGACTACGCTGTTTGTCACCCACGATCAGGAAGAGGCGCTCACGCTCTCCGACCGCATTGTGCTGATGAACCGCGGCAAAATCGTGCAGAACGGCAACGCGGAAGCGCTGTACACCCAACCGGCGGATCGCTTCGCCGCGGGCTTTATCGGCCACTACAACATCCTGAGCGCCGACCAGGCGACCCAGCTCACCGGGCAGGCGTTTAGCGGTGACGTGGCGATCCGACCGGAGTCGATCCGCCTGTGCGCGCCCGACGCGGGCATTGCCGCGACGCTGCTCGGCCACAGCCTGCTGGGCAACGTGATTCGCTATCGCGTGCGCGCCAACGGCGTAGTGCTGTCAGTGGATGTGCTGAACCGCAGCGCGGCCGATTTACTCCCGGACGGCCGTGAAATTGGTCTACAGTTAGAGATGTCGACGTTGCGCCAGGTTGCTTAAATCTAAGGAAAAATTAGCAACGCGACGCGGAGCAATTGTGCACCGGTTGCGCTCTTCGTCAGGCGTGCAGCCGCGTTATTGCCGCCTGACGACCGAGGAGCCTGCCCGATGCTAACTCTGCTTAACCTGCTCTCTGCCGTGGCGCTGCTGGTGTGGGGCACCCACATTGTGCGCACCGGCATTATGCGCGTGTTCGGTGCCGACCTGCGGCGCGTACTGAGCCGCAGCGTCGAGAAAAAACCCATGGCGTTTCTGGCTGGCATCGGCGTCACCGCGCTGGTGCAGAGCAGTAACGCCACCACGCTGCTGGTGACCTCGTTTGTGGCGCAGAATCTGGTGAGCCTGACGCCCGCCCTGGTGGTGGTGCTGGGCGCCGACGTCGGTACCGCCATCATGGCGCGCATTCTTACCTTCGATCTCTCGTGGCTCTCGCCGCTGTTTATCTTTCTTGGCGTGGTGTTTTTTCTCAGCCGTAAGCAGACGCGCGCCGGACAGCTGGGCCGCACCGCCATTGGCCTCGGGCTGATTCTGCTGGCGCTACAGCTGATTGTGGATGCCGCCAAACCCATTACGCAGGCGGCGGGCGTGCAGGTGCTGTTCTCAACGCTCACCGGCGATGTGATGCTGGATGCGCTGATTGGCGCGGTGTTCGCCATTATCAGTTACTCCAGCCTGGCGGCGGTGCTGATCACCGCCACGCTGACCGCCGCAGGGGTGATCTCGTTCAAAGTGGCGCTCTGTTTGGTGATTGGGGCCAATCTGGGCAGCGGCCTGCTGGCGATGATCAACGCCAGCGCCGCCAACGCCGCTGGCAAGCGCGTGGCGCTCGGCAGCCTGCTGTTCAAGCTGATCGGCAGTCTTGCCGTGTTGCCGTTTATCGATCACCTCGCGCTGTGGTTGGATAAAATGCCGGTCAACGACGAAGAGCTGGTGATCTTCTTCCACGTGTTTTACAACCTGCTGCGCTGCGTCCTCATGGTACCGTTTGCCGATGCGATGGCGCGATTGTGCCGCCGCATCATTGACGACGACGCCGAGAATGACGCCACGCTCAAACCCAAGCATCTAGACCGTAGCGCGCTGGATACCCCGGCGCTGGCGCTGGCCAATGCCTCGCGCGAGACGCTGCGCATGGGTGACGTGGTGGAGCAGATGCTGGAATCCTTTAGCAAAGTGGTACACGGCGAACTGCGTGCGGAACGCACCGTGCGGCGCCTGGATGATGACGTGGACGTGCTCTATACCGCGATCAAGCTCTACCTTGCCCGCATGCCCAAAGAGGACCTGGCGGGCGAAGATTCCCAGCGCTGGGCGGAAGTGATTGAGATGGCGCTCAACCTTGAACAGGCGGGCGACATTATTGAGCGCATGTCGGTGGAGGTGGTGGATAAATCGCTGCACGCGCGCCGCGCTTTTTCCGCCGAGGGCATTGAGGAGTTGACCACGCTGCAGGCAAAACTGCTGGAGAATTTGCGCCTGAGTTTATCGGTGTTTCTGTCGCACGATATCACCAGCGCCAAGCGCCTGCGCCGCGCCAAGCACCGTTTTCGCATCCTGATCCGCCGCTTTTCCCACACCCACGTAGAGCGGCTGCACATGCAAAACGTGCAGAGCATTGAGACCAGCTCGCTGCATCTCGGCCTGCTCGGAGATTTAAAACGCCTGAATTCGCTGTTCTGCGCGGTGGCTTATACGGTGCTGGATCAGCCGGAAGATGAGCGGGAGGAGGATTAATAAACAGGCCGCCCAACGGCGGCCCGGATCATTACGACAGCAGGCTAAAGGCGATCATGCCGACCACCGCGCCGGTGGTGCCCAGAATGGTCTCCATCAGCGTCCAGGTTTTCAGCGTCTCCGCCTCGGTAGCGCCGGTAAAACGTCCGAACAGCCAGAAACCGGCGTCGTTCACGTGACTGATAATGATAGAGCCCCCGCCGATGCAGATCGACAGCGCCGCCAGCTGCGCGCCGCTGTAGTGCAAGGGTTCAATCACCGGCATCACCAGCCCTACGGTGGTTAAGCAGGCCACGGTGGCCGAGCCCTGAATCACGCGGATAGCGCCCGACAAAATAAAGCACGCCAGCGCCACCGGCATGCCTGCGCCGGTCAACGCGTGCCCCAGCACGGGGCCGACGCCGGAATCCACCAGCACCTGCTTGAATACGCCGCCTGCGCCAATCACCAGCAGAATAATGCCCGCGGGCTGCAGCGCGCTGCCACAGACCTGCATCACCTTCTCTTTGTCCATGCCCTGACGGTAGGCTAAACCGTAGATCGCCACCAGGCACGCCAGCAGAATGGCGGTAAACGGATGGCCGATAAACTCCAGCCACGCATACAGGCGCGAGTCCGGCGCGGTGAAACGCGCGCCAATGGTTTTCAGCCCAACCAGCAGCAGCGGGAACAGGATCAGCGACAGACTGACGCCAAACGACGGCAGTTTCGCCGCGTCCACGTCAGGCTGATGATCTTCCGGCGGCGCGCTAAAGGTGACGTGGCGTGCAATCAGCTTGCCGAACAGCGGTCCGGCGATCAGCATGCCCGGAATTGCGGCGCACAGGCCCAGCAGGATCATCCAGCCAAAATCGGCATGCATCTGCGACGCCAGCAGCATCGGCGCCGGCCCCGGCAGCAGGAACGCGGCGGCGGCGGCCACGCCTGCAAACAGCGGGATCACCAGTTTGACAAGGTTATCGTGGGTGCGGCGCGCCACCGCGAACGCGATGCTGATCAGCAGCACGACTGCCACTTCGAAAAACAGCGGCAGCGCACAGATCAGTCCGGCAATGCCCATGGCATAGTGCGCGCGGCTTTCGCCAAACACCTTGAGCATGCGGATTGCGATTTGGTCCACCGCGCCGGTTTCGTGCAGAATTTTGCCGAACATGGCGCCGAGCGCCACCACAATCGCCAGAAAGCCGAGCGTCCCGCCCATGCCCTTTTGCATGGTGTCGGCGATTTTATCCAGCGGCATGCCTGAAAACAGACCGGCGCCAATCGACACTAACATCAGGGCGACAAAGGCGTGCATGCGCGCTTTCATCACCAAAAACAGCAGCAGCAGGACTGAGCCTGCTGCCGTTAACACCAGTGTTGCGGTACTCATTACTGACCCTTGTTGATGGCTTCCTTGATGGTCGCAACCGTGGCCGCAACAACGTCATCCAGCGAGTGATCGATATTCACCGCCAGCACATCCGGCTCATCCGCGCCCGGCTCTTCCAGAGTGGCAAACTGCGTTACCAGCATTTGCGGCTTGAAGAAATGGCCTTTGCGCGCCTTCAAACGCGCTTCGATCGTGTCGAACTCGCCTTTCAGGTAGATGAATTTCAGGTTGTGATTGCCCTCGCGCAGAATGTCGCGGTAGGACTTTTTCAGCGCCGAGCAAACGATGATGGAGATAGCTTGGGTGCGCTGCATGGCAAACGCCGCATCGTTCAGCGCCTGTAGCCACGGCTGACGATCCTGGTCGTCCAGCGGATGGCCTTCCGCCATTTTCATAATATTGCTGCGCGGATGCAGAAAATCGCCATCCAAAAAGGCGGTATTAAGCTGATGAGAAACCTGGTTGGCGACGGCAGATTTTCCGCTGCCGGAAACGCCCATCAGGACAAAAACGTGATGCGAAGGTGATGGCGTGGTCATGGTTATGCACTCCGGCAGCGTAGCCTGCCAATGTTACCGATAACAAATGAAGAAGCCATTGTCGGAGCCCGTCTGAACCCTGACAACCTTTGACCGCCTGAAAAACCCAGAAGTGTGAGCTGATTCAAAAAAATGCCTGAATCAGATACTGCCCCCTTCATCGATTTCAAACCCCACATCCAGCGGCGCTTGTACGCTGCGATCGCCGCCGATGCGCGCCAGCAGCAGCGCCGCGGCTTCCCGACCCATGGCTTCACGGGGCGTCAGCACCGTGGCAAGGCGCGGCGTGACGACTTGGGTAATATCATGGCCGTGAAAACCGGCGATCGCCATCTGCTCGGGTACGCGCAAGCCCTGACGCTGGCACTCAAACATCGCGCCCACCGCCAAATCATCGTTGGTACAAAACAGGCTGTCGGTGTCGGGATAGCGCCGCTGCGCTTCGCGCAGGAGTGTCGCCCCGGCGCTGAACGACGACGCCTCTTCCATCATGACGCTGTGGGCGGGCAATCCGGCCTCGCGCATCGCGATTTCATAGCCCTGCTGCTTTTGCAGCGTACGTTCGTCGAGGCGCGCCCCAAGGTAGACGGTATGGCGGTGGCCTTTTTGCAGCATGGTGTGCGTCATCTGCCGCGCCGCCTCAACGTTGTCAAAGCCCACGGCCATATCGAGAGCGGGCGTCACGCAGTCCATGATCTCAATTACCGGAATGCCCGCCACTTCCAGCATGCGCAACGTGCCCGGCGTGTGCGTGCGCTCAGAGAGAATCACGCCGTCAATGTTCCAGCCCAGCAGCGAGCGCAGCTGGCGCTCCTCTTTTTCCGCGTTATAGCCGTAGTGCGCCACCAGCGTCTGGTAGCCTGCGTCGTCGGTGACGTTTTCAATGCCGCGCAGCACGTCGGCGAACACCTGGTTGGTGAGAGAAGGCAGCAACACGCCGATGGCGCGGCTGGTGGCGTTGGAGAGCATGTCAGGCGCGCGATTAGGGATATAACCGAGCTCATCCAGCGCCACGGCGATTTTCTCGCGCAGCGCGCTGGAGACCTGATCGGGGTTGCGCAGGTAGCGGCTGACGGTCATTTTTGTAATGCCGACACGATCGGCAACGTCCTGTAATACCGGTCTTTTCTTCTTCATCGTATGCGCCTGAAATCGGGAATACGCTGAGTCTACCACTTTTGTGTCCGGCGGGATCGTCCCCCTCCGCGCCGTTAATCGCGGTCGCAGCGGCAAAAAAAAAGCCAGCACCCAAGCTGGCTTAAAAAACACTGGAAGCAATGTGAGCAATGTCGTGCTTACCCGGCAGGCCGAAGCCTGTCGAGCTCGCATGACAATAATAATCATTATCATTCTCGTCTGTAAACGGTTTTCTGCGAATTTTTTTGTTGACGCTTTCGCGGATTTCCCTGATGTTAATAAGGATTTCACTCAACTATTCAAGGAGTTGTCCGATGATCCCGATTGCGATTCGCCATGCCGTTCCCGCCGATGCTGCTGCCTTAATGCACATTTACAGCCAGTCGGAAACCCAGGCGAATACGCTTCACCTCCCGCATATGTCCCCGACGCTATGGCAGGAGAAACTGGCCAATATCGGACCTGGCGTGCAGATGCTGGTGGCGGAGCGTGACGGGAAAATCGTTGGGCAACTGACGCTGGAAGCGCAGTCCCGGGCGCGTCGGCGCCACGTGGCCGCGTTTGGCATGGGGGTCGATCCCGCCTTTCACCGCTGCGGTGTGGGATCGGCGCTGATGGCGGCGCTGGTGGATCTGTGCGACAACTGGTTGCAGGTCACGCGCATTGAATTAACCGTCTTTACCGATAACGTGGCTGCGGTGAAGCTGTATCAGAAGTTTGGCTTTGTGATTGAGGGCACCGCTGCGCGCTTTGCCATGCGCGATGGGGCGATGGTTGATGCGCACTATATGGCGCGCATCAAGCCGCAGTAACCTTCCTGCACCGCGCCAGCCGGCTTAAGGCTGACGCGGCGCGGGTGTTAATAACCGGCGCTCAGATCGTCCACAGAACGCGGATCGGATGCGCCGTAACGCATGCCGTCTGGCCCAATCATAATGCTCTGCGTACTGCCCATGGCGGGCATCACCTTAACGTGCTGACCTTTGCTCTCCAGCAGGCGCAGCGTATCCGGGCTAAAGCCTTTTTCGACGCGCAGCTGATCCGGCAGCCACTGATGATGGAAACGCGGCGCGTTGGTGGCTTCCGCTACATTCATCCCAAAATCAATGCTGTTCACCACCATTTGCAGCACGGTGGTGATAATACGGCTGCCGCCCGGGCTGCCGGTTACCAGCCAGGTTTTCCCGTCTTTCGCCACGATGGTTGGCGACATCGACGAGAGCGGACGCTTGGCAGGCTGCACTGCGTTAGCTTCGCCGCCCACTAAGCCATAGACGTTTGGCGTGCCGGGCTTGGCGGAGAAGTCATCCATCTCATTGTTCATCAAAATACCGCTCTGGCCAGCCACGATGCCGCTGCCAAAATAGGTATTCAGCGTGTAAGTGACTGCCACCGCGTTACCGTCTTTATCCACCACCGAGAAGTGCGTGGTTTGATTGCTTTCGTAAGGTTCCAGCTTGCCGGGTTTGATCTCGCTGGACGGACGCGCTTTATTCACGTCAATCTGCTGCGCCAGCGTTTTCGCATAGGCTTTGCTGGTCAGCGCCTGCTGTGGCACCTTAACGAAATCGGGATCGCCGAGGTACTCGGAGCGGTCGGCGTAGGCGTATTTTTCGGCTTCCGCCATCACCTGCATCGCGTCAGCGCTGCCGAAGCCCCATTTTGCCAAATCGAAGTTTTCCAAAATATTCAGGATCTGCACGATATGAATGCCTCCCGACGAGGGCGGTGGCATTGAGAAGACTTCATAACCGCGATAGGTGCCGCTCACCGGCTTACGCTCCACCGCGCGGTAGGCGGCAAGATCCGCTTTGCCAATCAGTCCGCCGTGCTGTGCCATCTCACCGGCGATCTCATCGGCAATTTTGCCTTTGTAGAAGGCGTCCGGCCCCTCGCGGGCAATCAATTGCAGGCTGTGCGCCAGATTTTTCTGCACCAGGCGATCGCCCTTCGCATACGGCTTTCCATCCGCCTTATAGAAAATGGCGCGGCTGTTATCGTGGTTGATCAGGTTCTCTTTGCCGTAGGTGGCGAGATCGTCCGCCAGCGCGTCGTTGACGACGATGCCGTCGCGCGCCAGTTTAATGGCCGGAGCCAGCAGCTTACTCAGCGGCAGCGTGCCATATTTCTGCGCGGCCAGGGCAAAACCGGCCACGGTGCCCGGCGTGCCAGAGGCCAGATGTGAGGTTAGCGACAGCTTGCTGTCAGCGTTGCCCTGTTTGTCGAGGAACATGTCGCGCGTGGCGCGCGCGGGGGCCATTTCACGGAAATCGATCGCCGTGGTGCGCCCGGACGCGGTACGCAGCAGCATAAAGCCGCCGCCGCCCAGGTTACCCGCCTGCGGATGGGTGACCGCCAGCGCGAATCCTACCGCAATGGCCGCATCCACGGCGTTACCGCCCTGCCGGAGAATATCGACGCCCACCTGGGTGGCCATCGCATCCACCGACGCCACCATGCCATGCCTGGCTTTCACCGGATGAAAGGTGTCGCTGTCGACGCCGTAGGAGATTGGCGGTGCGCTGGCGGGCGCCGCCGCTGCACCTTGTACCATCGTAAAACTCATCAGAAGCGCCCAGCCAAGCTGACGCATGTTGCCCTGTTTCTTCATCCTGCCCCATCCTTTTCACTTATTTACATTTGTAATTGCGTGATGCAAGTGTTTGCTATTGCGCCAAAAAGCCTAACACTAAGCCAAATTCGGCGCACTCCTGGATAAGGGGTTTGTGATATCGCATAAACTTATGGAAGCAGCCCGCCATGCGCGGCGCGTATGGCGAACACACAGCAGGCTGCCTGAACGGAGGATAACCATGAAAAAATGGCTGATTGTGATTGCCGCCCTGCTGCCGCTGAGCAGCATGGCGAATATGTTGACTAACACCAACGAGCCCTACAAACCGGGCTACAACCCAAGCCAACAGCGGATGCAAACGCAGATGCAGGGCCAGCAGCAGCAGCAACAGCAGAAGCTGCGGCAAGACCAGCAGCAGCAGAATCAGGAGATGCAGCGCAAGCTGCAGGAGCGCCGAGACAGCGCCCAGCAGCGCGTGATCACCAACCAACCGGGTCAGTCGAACGCGACATCCAACAGCGGTAACTAACGGAAGTCAGGCCCGATCTGATCGATGCGATCGGTGCAGATCGCGTCCACGCCCCACGACAGCAGCTCGCGCGCGCGCGCGGGCTGATTCACGGTATACACCAGAATGCGCAGCCCGGCGGCTTTGATCGCCGCGGTGCGCGCCGCATCCAACAGCTTGTGGTTCAGATGCAGCGAGACGCAGCCCAGCGCGTGCGTGAGCGCCTGCCAGTCCGCGTGCCACTCATCCAGCAAAAGACCGCGCGGCAGCTCGGGCGCGGCCTCCTGTGCCGCTTGCAGCGCGCTGTAGGAGAACGACGAGAGCAGCGGTGCCGGCTGGCCCTGCCACAGCGCACGCGCCGCCAGCGCCACCGCGCGCCCGGTTTCAACGTCCGTGCCGGTGGTGGGTTTGATCTCAATGTTGGCCATCAGGTGATGCTGACGGCAGCGCGCCGCCACGTCGCTGAGCAGCGCCAGGGGTTCGCCGTCGAAATCGCCGCCAAACCAGCTTCCTGCGTCCAGCTGCGACAGCTTTTGCCACGGCTGTTCGCCCGCCACGCCCCAGCCGTTGCTGGTGCGATCCAGCGTGTCATCGTGCAGCAAAAAGATCTGCTGATCCTGCGAAAGCTTGGCGTCAAACTCGATCATGGTGTGGCCGTATTTGGCCCCAACATCAATCGCCGCCAGGGTATTTTCCGGTGCCAGTTTACCGCCGCCGCGATGGGCTACGATGTGCGGGTAAGGCCAAGAGGAGTCGCTCATTCCAGACGTTTTCCATGGGTAGAATCGAAGAAGTGTAACGCATCCGTCGGCAGATGCAGCCACAAGGTGCTGCCCGCCGATGGACGTTCGCTGTGCGGCAGACGCACCACCAACCGCGCTGCGCCGAGGCGACCGTGCGCAAGGTTATCAGCGCCCAGCATCTCCAGCGTGTCGACAATCAGCGGCACGCCGCCTTCGTCGCGGCCGACGAGCCGAATGTGCTCAGGACGAATACCCAGCGTCACTGGCTGATTGGCCCATTTCGCCTTGATCTCGCCCAGCGGCAGGCTGTGTGGCGCATCAAGGGTAAAGTGGGTGCCGTGGCTGTTGATCTGGCCGGAGAGCAAGTTCATGGCCGGCGCGCCAATAAACGAGGCCACGAACAGGCTTGCGGGCCGTTCATACACCTCCACCGGCGTGCCCACCTGTTCCACTACGCCTTTGTTCATCACCATCACGCGCTGCGCCAGCGTCATTGCTTCAACCTGATCGTGCGTGACGTATAAGCTGGTGGTTTTCAAGCGACGATGCAGCTGCTGTAGCTCCAGGCGCATTTGCACGCGCAGGCGGGCATCCAGGTTCGACAGCGGCTCATCAAACAGAAATACCGCAGGTTCACGCACGATGGCACGGCCCATGGCCACGCGCTGGCGCTGTCCGCCAGACAGTTCACGCGGACGACGGCTGAGCAGGTGATCGAGTTCGAGGCTGCGGGCGGTCTCCAGCACGCGCTGCGCAATCTGCGCCTTGCCCATGCCGCGAATTTTCAGGCCATAGGCCATGTTCTCTTCCACGGTCATGTGTGGATAGAGCGCGTAGTTCTGAAACACCATCGCGATGCCGCGATCTTTGGGTTCCAGCTCGGTGACGCGCTGTTTATCAATATAGATATCGCCGGAGCTGACGCGCTCCAGCCCCGCCACCATACGCAGCAGCGTGGACTTACCGCAGCCGGAGGGGCCGACCATCACCATAAATTCGCCGTCGTTAATGGTGATGGTCAGCGGCTGAATGATGGTATTTTTACCGTCGTAAGACTTGGTTACGGTTTGCAGGGTTACAGCGGCCATTTATTTGTCACTCTCCACCAGACCGCGCACAAAGGCGCGCTGCATTACAAGCACCACCACAACCGGTGGAATTAGCGTGAGTAAGGTGGCGGCCATCACCGCATTCCACTGCGTGGGGCCGCCGCTAGTATTAATCATGCTTTTGATGCCGGCTACCGCCGTGCTCAGGCCGGCATCGTTAATGATCAGCAGCGGCCAGAGGTACTGGTTCCAGCCGTAGATAAAGGTGATCACAAACAGCGCGGCGAGGTTGGTTTTGGACAGCGGCAACACAATGTCCCAGAAGAACCGCATCGGGCTGGCGCCATCAATGCGCGCCGCTTCAATCAGCTCGTCAGGCAGCGACATAAAGAATTGGCGGAACAGGAAGGTCGCGGTCGCAGAAGCCATCAGCGGCAGCGTTAACCCACTGTAGCTGTCGAGCATGTGCAGCGTCGAGATCACATCGACCGTCGGGAAAATACGCACTTCAACCGGCAGCATCAGCGTGATGAAAATCAGCCAAAAGAACAGCGAGCGCAGCGGAAAGCGGAACCACACCAGCGCAAACGCCGACAGCATGGAGACGGTGATTTTGCCGATCGTAATGCCCAGCGCCATGATCAAACTGTTCAGCAGCATGGTGCCGAACGCGGCGCTGCCGTTTACGCCCTGCGTCCAGATGTGCGTGATGTTCTCCCACAGATGCGTGCCGGGCACCAGCGTCATCGGCACCTGATACACCGCGTCGTTATCCAGCGTGGCCGCGACAAACGCCACATACAGTGGAAACACAATGGTTAACACGCCGAGTACCAGCAAGGTGTGGCTGAAAATATCCAGCCCGCGTCGATTTTCAATCATTGGTATTGCACCTTACGCTCGACAAAGCGGAATTGCAGAATAGTCAGGCCGATCACCAGCACCATCAGTACCACCGACTGCGCCGCCGACGAGGAGAGATCCAGGCCGGTGAACCCTTCACGATAAATCTTGTAGATAAGCGTGGTGGTGGCCTGCACCGGACCGCCGCCGGTGGCGGCGTCAATCACCGGGAAGGTGTCAAAGAAGGCGTATACCAGATTGACCACCAGCAAGAAGAAGCTGACCGGCGTAATCAGCGGCAGCGACAAATTAAAGAAGCGGCGCACCGGCCCGGCGCCGTCGATGGCGGCGGCTTCGGTCAGGGATTTCGGAATGGATTGCAGCGCCGCGAAGAAAAACAGGAAGTTGTAGCTCATTTGCTGCCAGATGGACGCCAGAACGATCAGGAACATCGCTTGCCCGCTGTTTTGCGCGTAATTCCAGTTATAGCCCAGCTGGTTAAGCATGTGGCTGAACAGGCCCAGCCCCGGATTAAACAAGAACATCCACAGCACTGCCGCCACCACCGGAGCCACCGCGTACGGCAGCAGCAGCAGGGTCTGATAGAACTTCTTCAGGCGCAGCACGTAATCCACCAGCGCCGCCAGCAGCAGCGAAAAGGTCATGCCGCAGACGGTCACCATCGCGCTGAACGTGAGCGTGGTCCAAAAGGAATCAAGGTAATAGGGATCGCTGAACAGCCGACGAAAGTTTTCCAGCCCGACAAAGGTACTGGAAATGCCAAAGGGATCGATGCTCTGCAGCGAATACCACAGCGCTTCCCCGGCGGGCCATAAAAAGAAGATGGCGGTAATGATCAGCTGAGGTGCCAGCAGCAAATACGGTAATAGCCGGCCACGGAACACCGGACGGGAAGATGAAGGCATAGCGAACTCACGCTGAAAGCGGGAGCGACGCCGTGCCGCTCCCGGTGGATCGGATTTATTTCACCTGCTGGGCAAAACGGCGCAGCAGCTCGTTGCCGCGTTTGACCGCATTGTCCAACGCCGCCTGAGGCGTTTGCTTGCCGGTCCAGACGCCTTCCAGCTCTTCGTCAATCACCGTGCGGATCTGCGGCATGTTACCGAGGCGCATGCCTTTGGTGTACGGCAGGGGATCTTTGTTGAGCATCTGTCGGGTAGCGATATCCGCACCCGGGTTCTTCTCATAGAAGCCCTGCTGCTTGGTCAGTTCATACGCGGCGGTGGTGATCGGCAGGTAGCCGGTTTTCTGATGCCACTCGGCCGCGATCTCCGGCTGGGCAAGGAACTTCATAAACTCGGCGGTGCCTTTGTAGGTGGCCGCATCTTTGCCCTTCATCACCCACAGGCTAGCGCCCCCTATCAGGGCGTTCTGCGGCGCGTTGGGCACGGTGTCGTCATACGGCATCATGCCCACGCCAAAGTTGAATTTGGCATAGTGTTTAATATCGGCCAGCGAGCCTGACGAGGCGGTCGTGATGCCGCAGTCGCCGTTATAGAACTTGGCGGTGGACTCATCTTTACGCCCAAAATAGGTGAAATCCCCTTTCTTGTTCATCTCTTCCAGCATGGCGATATGGCGCACCTGCACCGGTTTGTTGAACTCCAGCTCCGCGTCGGTGCCGTCAAAACCGTTGTTTTTGGTCGCCACCGGCAGGCCGTGCCAGGCGCTGAAGTTTTCAATCTGGATCCAGCCCTGCCAGCCGCTGGCGTAGCCGCAGCTCATGCCAGCCTTGCGCAGCGCCGCCGCATCTTTTGCCAGCTCTTGCCAGGTTTTTGGCGGCTGATCGGGGTTCAGGCCGGCTTTCTTAAAGGCGTCTTTGTTGTAGTAAAGCACTGGGGTGGAGCTGTTGAACGGCTGAGAAATCAGCTGGCCGCTGCTGTCGCTGTAGTATCCGGCCACGGCGGGCACAAACTGCTTCGGATCCATTGGGATACCGGCGTTTTTAAACACCTCGTGCACCGGCACAATCGCCTTTGACGCCATCATGGTCGCGGTGCCCACTTCGTAAACTTGCAGCAGCGCAGGTGCTTTGCCGTTGCGCACGGCGGCGATGCCTGCGGCCAGGCTCTGCTCGTAGTTGCCTTTGTAGGTGGGAACAATTTTGTAATCGGGATGCGCCTGATTAAAACGCTGTGCCAGTGAGTCAACTTCTTTGCCTAATTCCCCTTCCATGGAGTGCCAGAAAGGAATGTCGGTTGCAGCCAGCGCGTTACCGCTGAGTGCCAGACCCAGCAATACACTCATCAAACGGGGACGAAGCGTTGAAGCGGTCATAAAGTTTTCCTGTGCTTTTAGGTACGCGCAATATCACGCATTTTTTGTTCGCGGAGTAACATGACACGGGAAGATGATAGAAAAATAACCGAAATATGACAGAGATGTGACACACAGAAACGGCTCAGCCAGGCGGCAAAACGTTAACGATGTGCACACTTTTAAGGAAAAAAGGCGCAGCAGGAATGGGCGGTCCGACCAGGTGCCGGACCGCCAAAACAATCAGGCACCCAGATAGGCGCTGCGTACCGCTTCGTTGGACAGCAGCGCCGCGCCGCTGTCTTCCAGCACCACGTGACCGTTTTCCAGCACGTAACCGCGATCGGCCAGCTTGAGCGCCTGGTTGGCGTTCTGCTCCACGAGGAAGATGGTCATGCCCTCCTGACGCAGCTGTTCAATGGTGTCGAAAATCTGCTGAATGATAATCGGTGCCAGCCCGAGCGACGGTTCATCCAGCAGCAGCAGGCGCGGTTGACTCATCAGCGCACGACCAATGGCCAGCATCTGCTGCTCACCGCCGGACATGGTGCCCGCGCGCTGAATTTTACGCTCGGCCAGGCGCGGGAACAGCTGATACACCCGCTCGATACGCTCATGATACTGCGCGCGGGTGGCGAAGAAGCCCCCCATCGCCAGGTTCTCTTCCACCGTCATGCGGGAAAACACGCGGCGACCTTCCGGCACGATGGCTATCGCCTCGCGCATGATCTTCGCCGTTTGCCAGTCGGTGATGGTTTTGCCATCAAACACAATGGTGCCGCTGGTGGCGCGCGGTTCACCGCACAACGTGCCGAGCAGCGTGGTTTTACCCGCGCCGTTGGCACCGATCAGCGTGACAATTTCGCCCTGGTGGATATGCAGATTGATGTTGTGCAGCGCCTGAATCGGGCCGTAGTGGGCGTTGACACCCTGCAAGGTTAAAATCGGGTTTGCCATGTTACGCCTCACCTAAATATGCACGGATCACATCCGGATTGTTACGCACCTCTTCCGGTGTCCCGTTTGCCAGCGGCGTCCCCTGATTGACCACATAGATGCGGTCAGAAATGCCCATCACCAGCTTCATGTCATGTTCAATCAGCAGCACGGACACCTTGTGCTCGCCGCGCAGCTCGGCAATCAGCGCGTCCAGCTCGTGCGTTTCGCGCGGGTTAAGGCCCGCAGCGGGTTCATCGAGCATCAGGATCTCCGGCTGCGTCACCATGCAGCGCGCAATCTCCAGACGCCGCTGCTGGCCGTACGCCAAATTGCCCGCCTGACGGTTCGCCAGCTCCAGCAGTCCAATGCGCTCCAGCCACGTGGCGGCGCGATCCAGCGCTTCACTCTCTCCGCGGCGAAACGCGGGCGTTTTGAACAGCCCAGAAAATACGCCGCTTTTCAGGTGCTGGTGCTGTGCCACCAGTAGGTTTTCAATCACCGTCATTTCGCGGAACAGGCGCACGTGCTGGAAGGTTCGCACAATGCCCATGCGCGCGATTTTCTGCCCCGGCAGCCCTTGCAGCTGGCGGTCACGCAGCGTAATGGTGCCCCCCGTGGGCTTATAAAAACCGGTCAGGCAGTTGAAGACGGTGGTTTTGCCGGCGCCGTTGGGGCCGATCAATGAAACAATTTCCTGCGGATGCAGTGCTAAAGATACGTTGTTCACGGCCAACAGGCCGCCAAAGCGCATCATCAGGCCTTCAACGGCTAACAAAGGCTGACTCATGCCTGCTCTCCTTGTTTACGGCTTTTCAACTTCAGATGCGGACGTTTCATTGGCAACAGGCCCTGCGGGCGCCAGATCATCATCAACACCATTAATCCCCCCAACACCAGCATGCTGTACTCGTTGAGGTCACGCATCAGCTCGCGTGAAACCACCAGCAGAATCGCCGCGAGGATCACCGCCAGCTGTGAACCCATGCCGCCGAGCACCACAATCGCCAGCACAAACGCCGACTCCACGAAGGTGAACGATTCGGGGCTTACAAAGCCCTGGCGCGCGGCGAACAGTGTACCGGCAAAACCGGCAAACACGGCGCTGATGGTGAAAGCGGTCAGCTTAATGCGCGTCGGGCTGAGACCCAGCGAACGGCAGGCAATCTCATCCTCGCGCAGCGCTTCCCACGCACGGCCCAGCGGCATGCGCAGCAGACGGTTGATCACAAACAGCGTTAATCCCACCAGCAGCAGCGCCACCAGATAGAGGAAGATCACGCGATCGTTGGGGTCATATTTCAGGCCAAAGAAATCATGGAAGGTGCTCCAGCCGCCTTCGCTTACGCGACGACCAAACTCCAGGCCGAACAGGCTGGGTTTCGGGATCTGCGCGATGCCGTTAGGCCCGCCGGTGATCGCCGTATTATTGAGCAGCAGGATACGCACGATTTCGCCGAAGCCCAGCGTGACAATCGCCAGATAGTCACCGCGCAGGCGCAGCACCGGAAAGCCGAGCATCAGCCCAAACGCCCCAGCCACTAATCCGGCCAGCGGCAGACTTTCCCAAAAGCCAAAACCGTAATAGTGATTGAGCAAGGCAAAGGTGTAAGCGCCGATGGCGTAAAAGCCGCCGTAGCCCAGCACCAGCAGGCCGGAGAGCCCAACCACCACGTTCAGGCCCAGCCCGAGCATCACGTAGATTAGCGTCAGCGTGGCGATATCAACGCTGCCGCGCGACACGAAGAACGGCCACGCGATCGCCACCGCCAGCACCGCCGCCATCAGCCACTTTTGCTTCGCGGTGGAACCGTCAAAGCTTGGCAGCACGATGCCTTTGCCGCTGCGGGCGAACTTGCCGTGGAACAGCGGACGCAACAGCTGGAAAAGAAACACCACGCCGCAGCCGACGAAGATCCAGTTCCAGCGCACCTCGCCCGCGTTCGCGACCACTAATTTTGTGCCGTTTAAGTCAAGGCGCATTCCCATAAAGAAGGTGGCGAGCACCAGCAGCATCACCGTTGAGACAACGGCGTTAACCAGTCCGAGGCGCTTCATACTTTCTCTACCTCCGGGCGGCCAAGAATGCCGGTAGGCATCACCAGCAGCACCACGATCAGCAGCGCAAACGACACCACATCTTTATATTCGGTCGACAAATAGGCCGAGGTGAGCGCTTCGGCAATCCCCAGCACCAGGCCGCCTATCATCGCCCCCGGAATACTGCCAATCCCGCCTAACACCGCGGCCGTAAACGCCTTCATGCCGGCCATGAAGCCAATGAACGGGTTAATGGAGCCGTAAAACTGGCCGAGCAGGACGCCCGCGACCGCCGCCATGGCGGCACCGATCACGAATGTCAGCGAGATCACGCGGTCCGTATTGATACCGAGCAGGCTCGCCATTTTCAAATCTTCGGCGCAGGCGCGGCAGGCGCGCCCCATGCGCGAGTAGCGAATGAACAGCGTCAGCGTCAGCATCGCCAGGAAGGTCACGATCCAAATCACCAATTGCATGGTGGAGAGCGTGGTGGCGAAGCCGTTGCTCTCCCCCAGCGTCCACTGGCCGGTGATCAAACTGGGCAGCGCCAGGTCGCGCGAGCCCTGCGTCAGGCTGACGTAGTTTTGCAGGAAGATTGACATGCCGATGGCGGAAATCAGCGCGATCAGGCGTTTAGAGGCGCGTACCGGCTTGTAGGCCACGCGCTCAATGCTCCAGCCATAGGCGCTGGAGATAATCACCGCCATCACAAAACCGGCTGCGATCATCAGCCAGGTGCTGTCGATGCCCATCATCATCAGGGCGGCAATCACGATGAAAGAGACGTAGCTACCGATCATGTACACCTCGCCGTGGGCGAAGTTGATCATACCGATAATGCCGTAAACCATGGTGTAGCCAATGGCGATCAGCGCGTAGGTGCTCCCGAGAGTGACCCCGTTGAACATCTGCTGAATGAAATAAAGAAACTGCTCGGACATAACAATTACCTTAAAAACGCCCGCGATGGGCTGACGCGCGCGGCGTTAATCCGATCGGGGTGGATAAAGGGCGGCCCTGCGGCCGCCCCGTCGTTCGTACTGAAGGGTGACGCTTAAGCGGGATTACTTCACGGCCGTGGACGAGCCGTCTTTGTGCCATTTAAACACGCCAAACTCGAAGCCTTTCAGATCGCCTTTCTGATCCCAGCTCAGGTCGCCCATCACTGTAGGAACCGGGGCGCCGGTTTTCAGGTCTTTGGCAATGGCATCAGGCTCGTCACTTTTACTGCGTTCGATACCGGCCACCAGCGACTGGATCGCAGCGTAAGTTGTCCAGACAAACGGTCCGGTCGGATCTTTACGGTTGGACGCGGTGTTGGCTTTGATCGCGTCGACAATGCCTTTGTTCTCTGGCAGCTGGTCGTAGCGCTTCGGCAGCGTCACGTACAGCCCTTCGGACGCGTCACCGGCGATGTTAGACAGTGACGCGTTGCCCACGCCTTCTGGTCCCATAAAGCCCGCTTTCAGACCGGCAGATTTTGCCTGACGCAGAATCTGTCCCAGCTCTGGGTAGTAGCCGCCGTAATAGACGAAATCGACGTTCTCTTTCTTCAGGCGCGCAATCAGCGTGGAGAAATCTTTATCGCCTGCGGTGATCCCTTCGAACAGCACCACGTTGCCGCCTTTGGCTTTCAGGGTTTTCTGCACGGATTCCGCCAGCCCTTGGCCGTACTGCTGCTTGTCATGGACCACAGCAATGCGCTTAGGTTTGATTTCGCTCAGGATGTAATTCGCGGCGGTCGGTCCCTGATCGGAGTCCAGACCGGTGGTGCGCATCACGTCGGCGTAACCGCGTGCGGTCAGCTCAGGTGCCGTGGCGGCCGGGGTAATCATCAGAATGCCTTCATCGTTGTAAATGTCCGACGCAGGCTGGGTAGAGGAAGAGCAAAGGTGGCCAATGACATATTTAATGCCATCGTTAACCACTTTGTTGGCTACGGCCACGGCTTGTTTGGGGTCACAGGCATCGTCATATTCTACGCCAACCAGTTTGTCACCGTTGACGCCGCCTTTGGCATTGATGTCCTTGATGGCCTGCGCGGCACCGGTAAATTGCATATCGCCATACTGCGCAACCGGACCGGTTGCCGCGCCAACGATAGCAATTTTAATGTCTTTGGCCAGTGCCGCGTGGCTCAGGGCCAGCGCCACGCAACCCGCCAGTAAAGCGCGTCCTTTACTCATTTTCATGCGTACTTCCCCATCTGTTGTGTCGTGTGTCTGTTGTGATTGATTATTTTTTTGCCAGTGAAAAGGAAAACTGATTTCATAAGAAGGAGTTAGCGCTTTTTCTGGCATTATTAGTTAATAAGGCTTTATTTTTCAGGTTATTAAACAGGAACTTTCTTCTGTAAATCAACTGACATATTCAGTAATAGTAAGGTTAGCCAGCAGAATCATCTGGTTTTTATGGCCATGTTTTCGCCAGCTTGCCAGCGGCTTATGCTGCCTTTTTGGGCAAAGGCCGCAGGCTTACTCCACAATCCTGGCAAAGTGGCTGCCATTTGACCTCTTTTTATCGCAAAAAAGTGACAGCACACTGACCGCCTAAATTCGCTACACTGATGCCTTTCTGGCAGTACAGGTAAAGGGTATGAAGCTCACCATTCAGCGGCTCACCGCGCTGACCGCACAAGACAGAACGGATTTGGCCAAAATCTGGCCGCAGCGCGATATTGCCCAGCTGGAAGCCGAACTCAGCGAGACGCAGCGCCTGTATGCTGCGCGGTTTAACGATCGTTTGTTGGCAGCCCTGCAGCTCACTCTGAGCGGCACCTTGGGCAAGATCACGCATCTGGAAGTGCGCGACGTGACGCGGCGCCGCGGCGTGGGACAATATTTACTGGAAGAGACGCTAGCGCAGAATGGGGGACAATCAAGCTGGTGGATCGCTGACGATGGCCACGCCGATCAGCGCGTGCGCGCCGCGTTTATGCAGGCCTGCGGCTTTCGGGCGCAAAGCGACGGCTGGGTGCGCTAACCACGCGCGACTGGCGTTCAGGCATAAAAAAAGCGACCCGCAGGTCGCTTTTTTTTGCTGAGGGGCGGTTAAGCCTCGATCGCCATACGTAATTTTTTCATGGCGTTTTTCTCCAGCTGGCGTACGCGCTCGGCGGAGACGCCATACTGGTCAGCCAGCTCCTGCAGCGTGGTTTTATTGTCATCATCCAGCCAACGGGCGCGGATGATGTGCTGGCTGCGCTCATCAAGGCTCAACATCGCATCGCTCAGCTTATCTGCCGCATGCGCGTCCCAGTTGTCCTCTTCAATGCCGTCAGCAAAGTCAGAGGTTTTATCCTGCAGATACAGCACGGGCGCCATCGGCCTGCCTTCGCCAGCATCGTCGTCAGAGGACATATCGAAGGTCATGTCCTGCGCGGCCATGCGCGATTCCATTTCGAGCACGTCTTTGCTGCTCACGCCCAGCTCACGCGCGACCATCTCAACTTCGTCCTGATTAAACCAGCCTAAACGCTGCTTGGTTTTACGCAGGTTGAAGAACAGTTTGCGCTGTGCTTTGGTGGTAGCAACCTTCACGATACGCCAGTTACGCAGCACGTATTCGTGAATTTCCGCTTTGATCCAGTGCACGGCGAACGAGACCAGACGCACGCCCACTTCAGGATTGAAGCGGCGCACCGCCTTCATCAGGCCGATATTACCTTCCTGAATCAGGTCAGCCTGCGGCAGGCCGTAACCGGAGTAATTACGAGCGATATGAACAACAAAGCGCAGGTGAGACAGGATCAGCGTCTTGGCTGCATCCAGATCGCCCTGGTAATGCAGCTTCTCAGCCAATGCTTTTTCCTCTTCTGCCGTCAGTACCGGCCAGTTGTTAGCCGCCCGGACGTAAGACTCCAGGTTGCCAAGAGGCGCAATCGCTAAAGTTTGCATTTCTTTGGTCATTCAAACCCTCACAAATTCAATGGACTTGCTGCATGATTCTTTGCGCAGCCGCTACATTATGTCAGCGCTGCAGAAAAACCAAAAGCAATGTGTGCTTATTGGACGACAAAGTTATCCACAAGTTCAATTATAGCAGTGAATAAAGTAAGCACAGCTGTCGGCGGGGGATTTTGAGAAGAATCCTCTGCTCCCGTTCGTCGGCAGCAGAGGAAGAGTATAGCAAAAAACGTTGCGGAGGGTTACTGGGGCGTAAATCGACGTAAATGTTGCGCCGTCGCCAGCCATGCGGCGATCCAGCCGATAATGGCCGCCACCAGCAGCAGTAGCAGACCTTCATCCCACGAAAAGCCTTCCAGCACGAAAGTGGTGCCAAACACCGACGCCACCTGCGCGACCACCGACTGCAGGCGAAGCACCAGCACCTCGGAGAGGATCAGAGACAACACGGCACCTGCCAGCCCCAGCAGCGCGCCGCCGTACAGGAACGGACGCAAAATAAAGCCGTCGGTGGCGCCAATCAGCTTCTGCACGTTGATGGTGTCGCGACGGGCAAAAATGCTCAGGCGCACGCTATTGCCAATCACCAGAAAGACGGCGACCACCATCAGCAAGCCAATCATCGAGGCCACCTGCCCCACCAGCCCGGTGAGCGCCGCCAGGCGCGCGAACCAGCTGTCATCCATGCGCACTTCATCCACGCCCTGCACTTTCGCCACGCGATCGCGCAGGTTTGCCATGGTGTCGGAATTCTGGAAATTCAGCTTCGGCGTGATGATCGCCACAGCGGGCAGCGGATTCTGCTCCAGCATGTCCATGGCGCCGCCAAAGCCCGACCAGTTACGGAACTCGCTCTGCGCTTCTTCACGCGTCATGTAATTAACGTGATCCACGCCATCGAGTTGCTTGAGCTGTGCAGTAACGTTTTCTGCCGCCGTGTCATCCAGCGATTTATCCAGATACACCGTAAGCTGCGGCGCCGGATACCACTGCGCCGCTGCCTGGCTGACGTTTTTCCACACCATGTAGCAGACGCTTGGCAGCGTCAGCGAGATGGCGATGACCATCACCGTCAGCAGGGTCGCCAGCGGTTGACGATACATGTCAGAGAGCGTGCCGCGCCAGGCGTAACGCCACTGCTCCTGCCAGCCGCCTTTGAGCGCTTTGCTCTTTGAAGGTTGCTTGGCCGCTTTGGTCGCAGCCGGGCGCTTATTGCGTTTATTGACCATCGTGGCCTCCGTGCAGACGTCCTTGATTCAGCGTCATCACGCGGTAATCGCGGCGTGAGATCAGGCCGATGTCGTGCGTCGCCATCAGCACCGTCACGCCCACGCGGTTAAACTCTTCAAACAGGCGCAGAATATCTTCGGACAACGCGTTATCAAGGTTGCCGGTAGGCTCATCCGCCAGCAGCACCGCAGGTTTGTTCACCACGGCGCGGGCAATGCCCACCCGCTGCTGTTCGCCGCCGGAAAGCTGAATGGGGAAACTTTTCGCTTTGTCGAGCAGGCCCACTTTATCCAGCGCGGCAGAGACGCGACGGCGAATATCCTCCCCGCTGGCACCGGAAATGATCAGCGGGATCGCCACGTTCTCGTACACCGACCGATCCATCAGCAGATGGTGATCCTGAAAAATCATGCCGATCTGGCGGCGCAGGAAAGGTACTTCGCTGCGGCGCAGGCGCGAAATGTCGTGTCCGCTGAACCAAATCTGCCCGGCACTCGGGCGCTCAATGCCGCAAATCAGCTTAAGTAAGGTACTTTTTCCCGCGCCGGAATGGCCGGTGAGGAACGCCATTTCGCCGGGGCGCAGATGAAAATCGACCCCTTGCAGCGCCTGGCGTCCGCCCAGGTATGCTTTACTCACCTCTTGAAAGCGAATCATCCCACTTATTCCTCTCGGGCAAACAGTGCCTCAATAAAATCTCCGGCCTTAAATGGCCGTAAATCCTCGATGCCTTCTCCAACACCGATATAGCGAATCGGGATGCCGAACTGGTCGGCAATCGAGAAGATCACCCCGCCTTTCGCCGTGCCATCGAGCTTGGTCAGCGCGATGCCGCTCAGACCCACCGCTTCATTGAACAGTTTGGCCTGGCTGATGGCGTTCTGCCCGGTGCTGGCATCGAGGGTCAGCATCACTTCATGCGGTGCGTCGTTATCCAGCTTTTTCATCACGCGCGTGATTTTTTTCAGCTCTTCCATCAGGTGCGCTTTGTTTTGCAGGCGACCTGCGGTGTCGGCAATCAGTACGTCCACATTGCGCGCTTTTGCCGCCTGAATCGCATCAAAGATCACCGAGGCGGAATCAGCACCGGTGTGCTGCGCCACCACGGGAATATTGTTGCGCTGTCCCCAGACTTGAAGCTGCTCGACCGCAGCGGCACGGAAGGTGTCACCGGCGGCCAACATCACGGATTTCCCTTCTGACTGATACTGGCGCGCGAGCTTACCGATGGTGGTGGTTTTACCGACGCCGTTTACGCCGACCATCAGGATCACAAACGGCGTTTTACCGCTGATATCAAGCGGCGCGTCGACTTTATTCAGAATCTCCGACATCTCGGCTTTCAGCAGGCCATAAAGCGCTTCCGCGTCGCGCAGCTGTTTGCGGCTCGCCTGCTGCGTCAAACTGGTGATGATGCGGCGCGTGGTTTCCACGCCCACATCCGCAATCAGCAGCTGCTCTTCCAGCTCGTCAAACAGATCGTCGTCGATTTTCTTGCCGCGGAACAGGCTGACAAAGCCGGAACCGAGATTTTCACGGGTTTTTACCAGACTGCGCTTCAGACGGGCGAAAAAGCCCTCTTTGGTCGGACGCTCTTGCTCTTGCGCGACAATCGGCGCGGTAGCCAGCGGCAAATCGCTCACGGTATCCGCCGCGTCAGCCTCGGCTTCGGCATCTTCGGCGTAGGTTTCCGCCAGCGCCAGCGCTTCCAGCTCTTCATCGCTCAGCGGCGCGTCGTCCTGCGCCTGGGGAGCAGGCTGAGAAACGTCGTCGGGAACGATAATCGCCGGCTCGGGCTCCTGTGCGGCCTGCTGCGGTTCTGGCTCGACCGGTGCAGGAGCAGAGTGCGGCAGCGCTTCCGGCAAAACGGTCTCTGAGTGCGCGGTGACGCTATCGGGCTGGGCGATCTCTTCCTCTTCCGGCAGGATCTCTTCTTCGATATGGGTGACGGGCGCAGCGCCCTTTTCATCGTGCGTCGGTTGATGATCTACATGCGCTTCTGCCTGCGCCTCGGTACGCGCGCGCGCACTCTCGTCGACGTCAGGTTCCGGTTGCTGCGTAGCGTCGTGCTGCGCCTCTTCCGCAGGCGGCGGCGCCTGCTCTTCTTTGCCAAAGCCTAGCCAGGAAAAAAAGCCGCGTTTCTTCTCTTTTGCCATTGTGTGACCACACTCCTCGATGGCTTATTCCCGGTGATTCGTTTCCCAGGGGATAAAATTTAATGCTTTCGCGCATGAGCGGCGTAAAAATCAGGCAATTACGCGCGCGATACCAACTCAATAGTCTAACACTTTCCAGCCAGCGCACCACAGCACCCTTTTTTAACGTTTCTTCTGCCCGCAGCGCCCGTTAAACTACGCAACAAATTATGACGAGTTATGAGCGACATGCCTAAATCTCCCCGCAGTAGCAGCGCCGCAGGCCAGATCCGCATTATTGGCGGGCAGTGGCGCGGCCGAAAACTTCCCGTGCCCAATAGTGATGGATTGCGTCCCACCACCGACCGCGTGCGTGAAACCCTGTTTAACTGGCTGGCCCCTGACATTCAACAGGCCCGCTGCCTCGACTGCTTCGCCGGCAGCGGCGCGTTAGGGCTGGAAGCGCTGTCGCGCTATGCGGCCAGCGCCACCTTGCTGGAGCTGGACCGCAGCGTGGCTCAGCAGCTGACGCATAATTTGCAGACGCTGCGCGCCACGCAGGGCGTCGTGGTGCAGGCCAATACGTTGCAGTGGTTGAGCCAACCCGGCACGCCATTTGATATCGTGTTTGTCGATCCACCGTTCCGTAAAGGGCTGCTGCAGGAAACCCTCACGCTGCTGGAGCAAAACGGCTGGCTGAGTGAACACGCGCTAATCTATGTAGAAAGTGAAGTGGAGCACGGCGCCCCCGTTGCCCCGGCCAACTGGGATTTATACCGCGAGAAAATTGCCGGACAGGTGGCTTATCGCCTCTATCAACGCCAACAGGAGACGCACAATGTGGCTTAATCTGGGACGCTTACTGATGGTAGGCGTGTGGGCTTTTTTACTGCTTAACCTGGTGCATCCGTTTCCGGTGCCGCTGCGCTATTTCGTGCACGTCGCTCTGTTCTTTATGGTGATTATGCACGGCCTCCAGCTGGTGCTGCTGCGCGCAACCCAGCCTAAAGAGGCGCCCAAACTTAGCCGCGCCACCCAAGCGAAAATTTTCTTTTTTGGCGTCTTTGAGCTGCTGGCGTGGCAAAAGCGGCATTATCCTAAAATGTAAGCACCGTGCGCCCTTGCGGCGCACCAGCTTAGCGGGCGGGCGTAAAGCTCACAAAGCGGCTGCCCTGCATCTTTAACTCGCCTTTCACGCCTTTGTCCATGCGGTGATAGTCATCCGCGCTGAGCGCAACCTTAAAGTCGCCGGCCCCATTTAGCGGGTGGAACCACGCTTCATACTTCATGTTTTCCGCCACGATGTGTTCGCGCTGACGCGAGCGCAGATTCGGTGACGGAACTTCACGTTTGGTTTTGACCTCCACGGCCATGGCGCGTACCGGTGACGCATCGTTCACGGCCGCTTCGCGGCGCTGCTTGATAAACTGACGGGTCGCCAAAATGGCAATGATCGCCAGAACGATAAAAAAGATTAGCGGTGGTTTGCTCATGTTTTCTCTCGCACTTTGCGGGGGTATCGGGAACGGTTTCAAGTCGTAAAGGATACAACCAGACGACACCGACTGTCACATTCGCCGGGGGTAACTTAAACTGAGAGGGCGATTTTGGGAAAATTAACGCTGAACGTGGAGTTCAGCAAAGGGAGAAATCATGCTGTGGTCTTTTCTTGCCGTACTTTTTTCCGGTTGGCTTTATGTCGACGCCTCCTACCGCGGTCCCCAGTGGCAGCGCTGGTTATTTAAACCCGTCACGCTGCTGCTGCTGGTCGCTTGGGCCTGGCAAGCCCCTACGCGCAACACCACGGACTACCTGATCCTCGCGGGCCTGGTCGCCACGCTGGTGGGCGATGCGCTGATGTTGCTGCCGCGTCAGCAAATGCTTTATGCGCTGGGCGCGTTCTTCTTGTCTCACCTGCTGTATACCATCAGCTTTGCCGCGCAAATGACCGTGAGCTTCTATTGGCCGATTCCCGTGACGCTGCTGGTGATTGGCGCCGTGGTCATCGGCACCCTGTGGAGCAGACTTGACGCGCTGCGCTGGCCAATTTGTACGCTAATTGGCATGACGCTGGTCATGACCTGGCTTGCCGCTGAAAACTACGTCTTCCGCCCCACGGATTACAGTTTTTCACTGCTGGTAGGGGCTGGATTGCTGCTGCTGGCCAATATCATTTGGTTTATCAGTCACTTTCGTCGTCGCTTCAGCGCCGACAGCGCGCTGGTGGCCGCCTGTTACTTTGCGGGCCACTTCATGATCGTGCGCTCTCTCTGGCTTTACTAATCCAGCGTCTCCCGCTTGACTCTGGAGTGGACTCCAGAGTGTAACCTTCAGGACGTGGGCATGTGCTCACGTCCTGAACGCGGAGATCGTTATGCACGCACCGTCCTCTTCCTGCCGCTGTGGCGTGTCGCACAGCGCGCTGCAGCCCTGTACGCGCGCGGCTCACCGTCCACACGCCCTTAATATTGCTGCCGCCACACTCACCGTCGCCGAGCCAGATCGCTGCTGCGCGGGAGACGAAACGGCTGTGCCCGTCGCGGATGCCGAGCCCGACGGCCCCGCCTCCAGTACCGCACTCACGTGGGGCATTCGCGGTATGGATTGTCCAGCCTGCGCGCGCAGCATTGAAACCGCCGTTCGTCAGCTGCCGCAGGTGCGTGCGGCGCGCGTAATGTTTGCCAGCGAGAAGCTGGTGGTGGAGTCCGATAGCGACGTTAGCCGCGCCGTCGAGCAGGCGGTTAAGCGCCTTGGCTTCACGCTGCACGGCCATGAAGCCCCGCCGCCAACCCCTTCCCGCTGGCCGTCTCAGGTTGGCCTGCTACTGCTGGCCCTGCTGATTGCCAGCGGTTGGCTGCTTGGCCGTGTGACGCCGCTGTGGGGCGATCGGCTGTTTGTGTTGGCAACCCTGGTTGGGCTGGCTCCCGTGGCGCGCAGCGCGTGGCGGCTGATACGGAGCGGAACGCCTTTCAGTATTGAAACGCTCATGACGGTGGCGGCCGCCGGCGCGCTGGTGCTGGGTGCGCACGCCGAAGCCGCAATGGTGCTGCTGCTGTTTCAGATGGGCGAACGTCTGGAGCGCTATGCCGCAACGCGCGCGCGACGTGGCGTAACGGCCCTGATGGCGCTGCGCCCGGCAACCGCAACGCGCCTGCGCGATCGGCGTCGCGAGCAGGTGGCGCTGGAGGCGCTGCGGCCAGGCGATGTGATTGAAGTAGCCGCTGGCGATCGCCTACCTGCCGACGGTCAACTGCTGAACGTCAGCGCCAGTTTTGATGAGAGCGCCCTCACCGGCGAAGCGCTACCGGTGCTGCGCGAGCCGGGGGAAGCCGTCATGGCTGGCGCCACCAGCGTGGATCGCCGCGTGACGCTCACGGTGCTGTCGCAGCCGGGGGAAAGCGCCATCGATCGCATCCTGCACCTGATTGAGGAGGCCGAAAGCCACCGTGCGCCGGTTGAGCGCTTTATCGATCGCTTTAGCCGCATTTACACCCCGGCGATTATGCTGTTGGCGCTGCTGGTGATGGTGCTGCCCCCGCTGCTGGGTGCGGGCGCGTGGTCAGCGTGGATTTATAAGGGCCTGACGCTGCTGTTAATCGGATGTCCCTGTGCGCTGGTGATTTCCACCCCCGCCGCCATCACGTCGGGTTTGGCCGCGGCGGCGCGTCAGGGCGCGCTGATCAAAGGCGGCGCAGCGCTGGAAACGCTCAGCCGCATTGAGGCGATCGCCTTTGATAAAACCGGCACGCTGACCGTGGGAAAACCGCAGGTTACGCAGATCGTGCCTCTGGCAGAGCGCGACGATAATGGCCTGCTGCGCATGGCGGCGGCGGTTGAGCAAGGCGCGCGACATCCGCTGGCGCAGGCTATCGTGGCGGAAGCGCAGCAGCGCCAACTGGCGATACCTGACGCCCACGAGCAGCAGACGCTAGCGGGCAGCGGCATTTGTGCCCGCATCGACGGCGTGATGTGGCAGCTGCGCGCGCCGCGTGACGTCACCGACCTGACGCCGGAGGCGCAACAGCACATTGCGCAACTGGAAGCCGAGGGCAATAGCGTGGTGATTTTACTTCAGAATCAGCAGGCCGAGGGCATCATCGCCCTGCGCGATCGGCTGCGCGACGAGGCGGCCAATGCGCTGCAAGCCTTACGTGCGCTGGGGATTCGCAGCATCATGCTGACCGGCGACAACCCACGCGCGGCGGCGGCCATTGCGGGGCAGCTGGCGATGGACTACCGCGCCAGCTTGTTACCGGGCGATAAGGTACAAGCGGTACGCGAACTGCGTCATCGCCAGCCGCTGGCGATGGTGGGCGACGGTATTAACGATGCCCCTGCCATGAAAGCGGCGGATATCGGCATTGCAATGGGCAGCGGCACGGATGTCGCCCTGGAGGCCGCGGATGCCGCCTTAAGCCACAGCAATCTCACCATTCTGCCGCACAGCATCGCACTGGCGCGTCGCACCCGAGCGGTGATTCGGCAAAATATCGCGATCGCCCTGGGGCTGAAAGGCCTGTTCCTGATCACCACGCTGCTGGGCTTTACTGGCCTGTGGCTGGCGGTTCTGGCGGATTCCGGCGCCACCGCGCTGGTCACGGCCAACGCGCTGCGCCTGCTACGACAGCGTTAAGCCGCTGCGCCTTTTTGGATGAGATACTGGTACGGCAGCGTGTCGGTTTGCTGTGCCAGCAGCTGGTGATCCATATAGCGGCAAAAGCCGGGAATATCGCGCGTGGTGGCCGGATCGTCGGCAATGATCAGCAAGGTTTCACCGGCCTGCATGGTGCGCACCGTTTTGCGCACCATCATAACGGGCTCAGGGCAGCGCAGGCCGAGCGCGTCAAGCGTGTGGTCCGGCGCAGAAAAAGCATCGCTCATAATGTGCTGTCTTCAATAAGGGAGTGGGCGCCCATTCTAGCGCGCCGATTCACCAGCGCAAGGCGATAACGATTGCGTTAAAATTAACCATTGCATTCGTTGCGCAACACGATAAGATGCCGACCGTTTTTTGTTAATCGATCCGCCCTGTCCTGACGGCAAGCGCCGCGCTGGCGGAAAATTGGGTTCCCTCACCCCACCACTAAAAAGGTACATTATGCTGGTTTTATCTGCAGGTCAGCGCATGCACGCGCTGTTTTGGCTGTCGCTGTTTCATTTGTTGGTGATCACCTCCAGTAACTATCTGGTGCAGCTCCCGGTGGCGATCTTTGGCTTCCATACCACGTGGGGCGCGTTCAGTTTCCCGTTTATTTTCCTCGCCACCGACCTTACCGTACGCATTTTTGGCGCACCGCTGGCGCGGCGCATCATTTTAGCGGTGATGATTCCGGCGCTGTTTATCTCCTATGTGGTCTCTTGTGTGTTCTATCAGGGCGCGTGGCAGGGCTGGTCGTCGCTGCAAAACGTCAATCTGTTCGTCGCACGCATCGCCTGCGCCAGTTTTATGGCCTATGCGCTGGGCCAGATCCTTGACGTGCATGTGTTTAACCGCCTGCGTCAGCTACCTCAATGGTGGATCGCGCCCGCTTCCGCCATGTTCCTTGGCAATATCAGCGATACGCTGGCGTTCTTTTTCATCGCGTTCTACAAAAGTCCGGACCCGTTTATGGCGTCACACTGGGTAGAGATTGCGCTGGTGGATTACAGCTTCAAAGTCCTCATCTGCATGATTTTCTTCTTGCCCGCCTACGGCGTGCTGCTGAACACCGCACTGAAGCGCCTGGCCGATCGCGCCGCGCAGCGCCAGGTTAATTTCAGCCAATAGGAGATAGACGTTCTGCCGCAGTGCGCTAAGATTTCCTGACAAAGCGACGGTTGCTTTTGCCCGGTAAATTCGCTTGTATAGCGCCTGATTAGGATCTGAGAAAAGGGATAAGAATGCGTAACGTAGTGAAATATGCCGGAATTAGCTTGCTGATCGTTGGGCTTGCCGCATGCGATCAAAAGAAAGACGACGCCACCGCCAACAACAGCGGCGCTACCGCCACTCAGTCCGCTCAGACGGTAAATCTGATGGACGGTAAACTCAGCTTTAGCCTGCCTGCGGGCATGTCAGATAAGAGCGGAAAGTTGGGTTCTGAAGCCAACAATATGCACGTTTACGCCGACGAAACCGGCCAGCGCGCGATTATTGTGATTGCTGGCGATACCAACAATGATGCGTTGGATGTGCTGGGGCAGCGCTTTGAGCAGCAGCAGCGCAACCGCGATCCGCAGCTTCAGGTAGTGTCGAACAAAGCGGTCACGCTGAAAGACAAGCCTGCGCAGCAGCTGGATACGGTGATTTCCGCCAACAACCAGACCTCATGGTCATCGCTGATTCTGGCGAAAGTGGACGGTAAGCTGATGACCATGCAGATCACTCTGCCGGCCGATAATCAGCAAAAGGCGCAGAGCGACGCCGACGCCATCGTGAAAACCATCACCCTGAAGTAACTTGCACGCCAGCAGGTGTTCGCCTGCTGCACGCAATCAAACGCGTTCGCCGGAGAGATCCCGCGAACGCGTTTTCGTTTACAGCCTAACGGGAGAGATATGCCAGATCTCGTCGGCGTACTCTTGAATCGTTCTGTCGGACGAGAAATAGCCCATATTGGCAATGTTGAGCGCGGCGCGGCGCTGCCACTCGGCGGGTTGACGGTAAAGCTTATCCACCTTGTCCTGCGTATCCACATAGCTGCGGTAGTCGGCCAGTAGCTGATAGTGGTCGCCAAAGCTCACCAGCGCGTCAAACAGATTGCGGTAGCGCCCCGGCTCCTGCGGGCTGAACACGCCGGTGGCGATTTGCGTCAGCGCCTGATGCAGCTCGGCATCTTCCTCAAAGTATTTACGCGGGTTGTAGCCCTCCTGGCGCAGCTTCTCTACCTGTGGCGTGGTGTTCCCGAAGATAAAGATATTGTCGGCGCCGACGTGCTCACGCATCTCCACGTTGGCACCATCCAGCGTGCCAATGGTCAATGCGCCGTTGAGCGCAAACTTCATGTTACTGGTGCCGGACGCTTCGGTGCCCGCCGTGGAGATCTGTTCTGAGAGATCGGCGGCAGGAATAATGATCTGCGCCAGGCTCACGCCGTAGTTGGGCACAAACACCACTTTCAGCTTGTTTTTCACCTGCGGATCGTTGTTGATCACATCGGCGACGTCGTTGATCAGATGAATGATGTGTTTCGCCACGTAATACGCCGAGGCCGCTTTCCCGGCAAAAATGTTCACGCGCGGCACCCACGTGGCGCTGGGATCGGCCTTGATACGGTTATAGCGCGTAATCACGTGCAGCACGTTCAGCAGCTGACGCTTGTATTCGTGGATGCGTTTGATCTGCACATCAAACAGCGCGTGCGGATCGAGTACGATATCCATATTTTTCGCGACCCACTCCGCCAGCCGCTTTTTATTCGCGAATTTGGCGTCGGCGACCTGCTCAATAAAGGCCGGATAGTCAATGTGCGGGGTTAAATCACTCAGCTGGCTGAGGTCGGTGCGCCAGGTGCGGCCAATGGTCTCATCCAGCACTTCAGAGAGCGCTGGGTTGGCCAGCGCCAGCCAGCGGCGCGGCGTGACGCCATTGGTTTTGTTGCAGAAGCGGCCGGGGAACAGTCGGGCAAAATCGGCGAACAGCGACTGCACCATCAAATTGGAGTGCAGTTCCGAGACGCCATTCACTTTATGGCTAACCACCACCGCCAGCCACGCCATGCGCACCCGGCGGCCGTCGTTTTCATCAATAATCGAAATGCGCGCCAGCAGATCCCAGTCGTCGGGGTAGTACTCCTGAATGGTTTTCAGGAAGTAGTCGTTGATTTCAAAAATAATGCTCAGGTGACGCGGCAAAATTTTGCCGATCATGTCCACCGGCCAGGTTTCCAGCGCCTCGCTCATCAAGGTGTGGTTGGTATACGAGAACACCTGACAGGTCACTTCGAATGCATCATCCCACGTGAACTTGTGATCGTCGATCAGCAGGCGCATCAGCTCAGGGATGGCCAGCACCGGGTGCGTATCGTTGAGGTGAATGGCGATCTTGTCCGGCAAATTGTCCCAAGTTTCATGCATCTGCCAGTGGCGGTGCAGAATATCCTGCACCGTGGAAGAGACGAGGAAATACTCCTGCCGCAGGCGCAGCTCGCGTCCTGAGTAGGTCGAGTCGTCGGGATAAAGTACGCGCGACACGTTTTCCGAATGGTTTTTGTCTTCTACCGCCGCAAAGTAATCGCCCTGGTTAAATTTCCCCAGGTTGATCTCGTTACTGGCCTGCGCGCCCCACAAGCGCAGCGTGTTGGTCGCGTCCGTGTCATAGCCGGGAATGATCTGATCGTAGGCCATCGCCACGATCTCCTCGGTTTCCAACCACCGTACGCGGCTGCCTTCATGCTGCAGTCGTCCGCCAAAGCGCACCTTGTAGCGCGTGTTGAACCGCTGAAATTCCCACGGATTACCGTACTCCAGCCAGTAATCGGGCGATTCACGCTGCTGGCCGTCCACGATGTTTTGCTTGAACATGCCGTAGTCGTAGCGGATGCCGTAGCCGCGGCCCGGCAGGCCGAGCGTGGCGAGGGAGTCAAGGAAACAGGCAGCAAGTCGCCCGAGACCGCCGTTGCCGAGGCCAGGATCGTTCTCCTCCTCCATCAGCTCACTGAGATCGAGCCCCATTTCATCCAGCGCTTGATTAAGATCGTCGTAGATCCCCATGGCCAGCAGGGCATTGCCCAGCGTGCGGCCCATCAAAAACTCCATCGACAGGTAGTACACCTGCCGCACATCCTGCGACAGTTGCGCGCGGCTGGAGCGCAGCCAGCGCTCCACCATGCGGTCGCGCACCGCCAGCAGCGCGGCGTTGAGCCACTCGTGTTTGTTGGCAATTGATGGATCTTTACCAATGGTAAACATCAGCTTATAGGCGATTGAGTGCTTGAGGGCATCAACCGTCAACGTGGGTGAGGCATAGGTGAAAGGTGCGTTCATATCCAGTGTCCCAATCTCGTTACAGCAAGCGTTGATAAAGATCGCGGTAAGCCTGCGCGGCTACCTGCCAACTAAAATCCATCCCCATCGCCTGACGCTGTACATAACGCCAGAGAGCAGGACGGGACCAGAGTACAAAAGCGCGCCGGATCGCACGCAACAATGACCAGGCATTACTGTCTTCAAAGCTGAACCCGCTGGCAACACCGTCAGCAAGGTTCTCAAGCGAGCTGTCTTGCACGGTGTCCGCCAGTCCGCCGGTACGACGTACCAGCGGCAACGTGCCATATTTCAGACCATAAAGCTGCGTCAGGCCGCACGGTTCAAAACGGCTGGGTACCATGATGACATCCGCGCCGCCCACAATGCGGTGAGAAAAGGCTTCATGGTAGCCAATCTGCACGCCCACGCTGCCGGGATGCTCCGCGGCGGCTGCCAGAAAGCCCTGCTGCAGCTCGGCATCGCCCTGACCCAGCAGCACCAGCTGACCGCCCTGCGCCAGCAGGCCGGGCAGCGCTTCCAGCACCAGATCCAGCCCTTTCTGCTTGGTTAAGCGGCTGATGACGCAGAACACCGGCACCTTGTCATCCACGCGCAAGCCCATGGCAATTTGCAGCTGGCGCTTGTTCTCCGCCTTGCTCTCCAGCGTGTCGCGATCGTAGCGCGCCGTGAGCAGCAGATCGTGGGCCGGATCCCAGATGCCGGGGTCCACGCCGTTAAGAATGCCGCTTAACCGCCCTTCACGCAGCCGCTGCTCCAGCAGCGCCTCCATGCCATAGCCAAATTCGGGACGCGTAATTTCCAACGCGTAAGTCGGGCTGACGGCCGTAATATGATCGGCAAAATAGAGCCCGGCCTTTAGGTAAGAAATTTGGCCAAAAAATTCGAGGCCGTGCATAGCGAAAAACGCCGGTGGAATCTGGATCTCGTCCAGATGCCGCGCCGAGAACAGGCCCTGGTACGCCAGATTGTGGACCGTGAACACCGTTTTCGCCGGGCGACCGCGGTCAGCAATGTAGGCGCAGGTCAGGCCCGCGTGCCAGTCGTGTGCGTGCA
This sequence comes from uncultured Pantoea sp., assembly GCA_913778495.1. Classification (GTDB taxonomy): domain Bacteria; phylum Pseudomonadota; class Gammaproteobacteria; order Enterobacterales; family Enterobacteriaceae; genus Pantoea. Next base: position 25,060 of record CAJYVD010000036.1, on the reverse strand, counting down.
CGATATCCGGTCGCCATTGCAAATCGATGCCGCTGGCCAGCTCTGCGCCCATCCAGCCGAGTAGCGCAAAGCGCAGATAGTTATCCACGTAAGCGAACTGCGCCGTGTCGTGATACGGGCTGCCGGGACGATCGTAGAGCGTTGGGGCGTCGATCAGGTAAATACCGACACCGTTAAACTCGCCTAACAGCAGACGAACCGGCCCGGCAAACGTTTGTAGCTCCGCGACAATCTCGGTCTCAGGAATCCCTTTGAGCAGATCCGGAAACGCGGGCAGCAGCACCCGCGTGTCCGTACCATCGGCTATTTGAGCCTGAGGCAATGCGCCGACGACATCAGCCAATCCACCGGTTTTTAACAGCGGGAAAAGCTCTGAACAGACATGTAAAACCTGCATCCTGAACCCCTATTGTGTTATTGCTCGCGTTCCACGCGACAATTTTTTATGCCCTTCGTCACTTACTGACCCGCAGCGGCCAACTTGGCCAGCATGGCGCGCGTCACCAGCACGATGCCCTCTTCTGAACGGTAAAAACGGCGACTGTCCTCGTCAGGGTTTTCACCGATCACCATGCCTTCTGGGATCACGCAGGCGCGATCAATCACGCAGCGTCGCAGGCGGCAGGATCGGTTCACCACCACGTCGGGAAGCAGCACCGTGGAATCAATGTTGCAAAACGAATTAATCCGCACGCGCGGAAACAGCACGGAATTCACCACCACCGAGCCGGAGATAATGCAGCCGCCAGAGACCAGCGAGTTCATGGTCATGCCGTGGCTACCGGATCGATCCTGTACAAATTTCGCGGGAGGCAGCGGCTCCATGTGGGTGCGAATCGGCCACTCGTGGTCGTACATATCCAGTTCAGGCGTGACCGAGGCGAGGTCGAGATTGGCGCGCCAGTAAGCCTCCAGGGTACCCACGTCGCGCCAGTAGGGCTCGGCGCTTTCATCATGTTGCACGCAGGAGAGCGCGAAGGAGTGGGCATATGCCTCACCGCTGGCGACAATTTTCGGCAGCAGGTCTTTACCAAAATCGTGGCTGGAGTCGGTCAGCAGCGCGTCCTCCTCCAGCAGCTGGTAAAGATAATCCGCATTAAACACATAGATGCCCATGCTGGCCAGCGCTTTGCTGTCGTCGCCGGGCATCGACGGCGGGCTTGGGGGCTTCTCAATAAAATCGATTACATTGTTCTGCGCATCAACCGCCATCACGCCAAACGCCGACGCCTCCGCAAGCGGCACGGGCAAGCAGGCGATGGTGCACTTGGCACCGCGATCGGCATGATCCAGCAGCATGCGCGAGTAATCCATTTTGTAGATGTGGTCGCCAGCAAGGATCACGATGTACTGCGCGCGATAGCGCCGGATGATGTCGAGGTTTTGCGTCACCGCATCCGCCGTGCCGCGATACCAGTGTTCGGTAGCCGCGCGCTGCTGAGCAGGCAGCAGATCAACAAATTCGTTCATCTCTTCGTTGAACAATGACCAGCCGCGCTGAATGTGCTGCGTCAGCGTGTGGGACTGGTATTGCGTGATCACACCAATGCGCCGGATCCCGGAATTGATGCAGTTAGAGAGGGCAAAATCAATAATGCGGAACTTACCGCCAAAATGCACGGCGGGCTTGGCGCGCTTCGCGGTCAGATCTTTCAGGCGCGTACCGCGTCCGCCAGCCAGAATCAAGGCAACCGTTTGTGTAGGGAGCTGGCGGGCCAGCATCAGGGGGTCGGTTCTATCTAACTTAACCATGTCTGACTCCTCAGGATTTTTTCATGAACACGCACACACCGTGCGCGGGTCCGTGCCAGACAGTTGTCACGATTGGGTTTTCTTCCCCGGCGAAAGGAGGAATGGCACGCCACTCTCCGTCTGGTAAGGCAAGGTCACTCACCTCTTCCGTGGCATTTATTGTTATTAACCAGCGACCGGAGAGCAGGATTTGCAGTCTGTGCGCGCCCTGTTCCCACTCGTGTGTTTCCAGTGGTCTGCCGCTGGCATTCAACCACTGGACGTTGCCATCACCCTCTTGCCACCACGCATCGGCGGTCAGCGCGGGAATGCGCTGGCGCAGCTGAATTAACGCGGCGGTAAAATCCACTAATCCCTTATCATCCTGCTGCCAGTTGAGCCACGTAAGCGGCGTGTCCTGACAGTAGGCGTTGTTATTTCCGTGCTGACTGTGACCGCGCTCATCGCCGGCTAACAGCATGGGCGTACCCTGAGCCAGTAGCAGCGAGGTCAATAGCGCATGGGCGCTGAGGCGACGCCGCTCGACGATATCGGCGGTTACGTTCAGTCCCTCTTTACCGTGGTTATGACTGAAATTATGGCTGCTGCCGTCGCGGTTATCCTCACCGTTGGCCTGGTTATGCTTTTGGTTAAAGCTCAGCAGGTCACGCAAGGTAAAACCGTCGTGCGCCGCAATCAGATTAATGCTGGCATGCGGCAGACGCGCGCCGCGCTGGAACACGTCACTGGAAGCCGCAAAGCGACGCGCGAAGTCTCCGTTGCTCAGATCGCCGTGCAGCCAGTAGTGGCGCATGTCGTCGCGAAAACGATCGTTCCACTCGGCAAAGTCTGGCGGAAAATTTCCCACCTGATAGCCGCCAGGTCCGATATCCCAAGGTTCAGCAATCAGCTTAACCTGCGACAACAGCGGACACGCGCGCATCGCCGCCAACAGCGGCGCATCCTGATGAAACGCGGGTGTGCGCCCCAGCACGCTGGCTAAATCAAAACGAAAGCCATCGATGTGGTATTCACGTACCCAATGGCGCAGTGCCTCCAGCGCCCAGGTCATTACCGCCGGATCGCTCAGGTTGAGCGTGTTGCCGCAACCGGTCCAGTTCTGGTATTCCCCCGCGTCACCCAGCCAGTAATAGCTGGCATTGTCCACGCCGCGCAGCGACAGCGTGGGGCCGATCTCTTCCAGCTCAGCGGTGTGGTTGAACACCACATCGAGAATCACTTCAATGCCCGCCGCGTGCAGGTTTTTGATCGCCTGCTGCAGCTCCTGCCGCGGCGTGACGCCCTGCTCGCCGGACGCATAGCGCGGATCCGGCGCCCACAGCGCAAGCGGGTTATAGCCCCAATAGTTGCTCAACCCTAGCCGCTGAAGGCGCGGCTCACTGGCAAAGTGGGCGATGGGCAGCAGCTCCAGCGCGGTAATGCCAAGGTGACGCAGATACTTCACCATAGCAGGGTGACCCAGTGCCGCATACGTACCCCGCTGGCTTTCCGGAATATCCGGATGCTGTCGGGTCAGGCCGCGCACGTGCGCTTCGTAAATTACCGTCTGTCCCCACGGCGTGCGCGGTGACGCGTCGTTTTCCCAGTCGAAATCGTCTGCGACTACCTGCGATTTAGGGGCGATGGTCGCGCTGTCTTGCGTATCGCGCGTCTGTTCACCGCCGAGCAGACGCGCATCGTCTGGCACATCGCCAACCACCGCTTTTGCACAAGGATCCACCAGCAGCTTCGCCGGATTAAACCGGTGTCCCTGCTGCGGCGCCCACGGACCGTGGACGCGGTAGCCATAACGCTGGCCGGGTTTGAGGGCAGGCAGATAGCCGTGCCAGATATCACCGCTGCGCGCCGTGAGCGCATAGCGGCGTTCGCCGCCCTGTGCGTCAAACAGGCACAGCTCCACTTTCTCAGCGTGGCGAGAAAACAGCGTGAAGTTGACGCCGCGCCCATCATAGTGGGCACCCAGCGGCGCGGGCTCACCCGGCTCCAGCATTAATCGCCCTCCCGCACCAGCCAGAGCGTCGACAGTGGCGGCAGCGTTAGGCTCAGTGACTGGCTGCGACCGTGGCTCTCAATGTCATCCGTATACACCACACCGTGGTTGCGCGTATCGCTGCCGTGATAGTCGTGCTGATCGGTGTTCATCACTTCACGCCAGCCGCCGCGCTGATTGACGCCGAAGCGATAGTGCTGGCGCACCACTGGCGTAAAGTTACTGACCACAATGATTTCATTGCCATCGCGATCGCGGCGCACGAACACAAACACCGAGTTTTCATGGTCATCGACCACCAGCCATTCAAAGCCGTTGCTGTCAAAGTCGAGCTGGTAAAGCGGCGCGTAGTGGCGATAGGTGAAGTTAAGATCGCGTACCAGGCGCTGCACGCCGTTGTGCCAGTTATCTTCCCCTTCCAGCAGATGCCAGTCGAGGCTGGTGTCGTGGTTCCACTCGCGGCCTTGGGCAAATTCGTTGCCCATAAACTGCAGCTTTTTGCCCGGGAAGCCCCACATCCAACCGTAATAGGCGCGCAGGTTGGCAAACTTCTGCCACGCGTCGCCCGGCATGCGATCCAAAATGGAGCGCTTACCGTGTACCACTTCGTCGTGCGACAGCGGCAGCACGAAGTTTTCAGTGTGGTTGTAGAGCATGCCGAAGGTCATAAGGTTGTGATGATAGCGGCGGTGCACCGGGTCGAGTTTCATGTAGTCGAGGGTGTCGTGCATCCAGCCCAGGTTCCATTTGAACCAGAAGCCGAGGCCGCCTGCCTCAGACGGGCGCGTAACGCCGGGGAAGTCAGTGGACTCTTCCGCCACGGTAATACTGCCCGGTGCGGTGCGTCCCAGCGTGCGGTTGGTATGGCGCAGGAAGGAGATGGCTTCCAGATTTTCACGCCCACCGAGGTGATTGGGTACCCATTCGCCCTCTTTGCGGCTGTAATCGCGGTAAATCATCGACGCCACGGCGTCGACACGCAGGCCGTCAATACCAAAGCGCTCTACCCAGTAAAGCGCGTTACCTGAGAGGTAATTGCTCACTTCACGGCGACCAAAGTTATAAATCAGCGTGTTCCAGTCTTGATGGAAGCCTTCACGCGGATCGCTATGTTCGTACAGCGACGTCCCGTCAAACTTGGCCAGACCGAAATCGTCGCTCGGGAAGTGGCCTGGCACCCAGTCCAGCAGCACGTTCAGGCCCGCTTCATGCGCGGCGGCGATAAAATAGCGGAACTCATCGCGCGTACCAAAGCGGCGCGTCGGGGCGTACATGCCCAGCGGCTGATAGCCCCAGCTACCGTCGAACGGGTGTTCGTTGATTGGCAGCAGCTCCAAGTGGGTAAAGCCCATCTCTTTGGCGTAGGGCACCAGCTGTTCGGCCAGCTCTTTGTAGCTCAGCCAGAAATTGTTATCGGTGTGGCGACGCCACGAGCCGAGATGCACTTCGTAGATAGAGATAGGCTTATCAAATTCGTTTGCCGTTTTGCGCTGCGGCTGCATCTCCACCTTGGGCGGCAAGCCGCAGATCATCGAGGCGGTTTGCGGGCGCATCTGCGCTTCAAAGGCAAAGGGATCGGCTTTGATGCGCAGTTGCCCATCAACATCGATAATTTCGTACTTATACAGCTGGCCGTTGACCGCGCCGGGCACGAACAGCTCCCAAATCCCCAGCTCGCGGCGGAAGCGCATCGGGTGGCGACGGCCATCCCAAAAGTTGAAGTCACCCACCACGGAAACGCGCCGCGCGTTAGGCGCCCACACGGTAAAACGCGTGCCGCTCACGCCATCAATGGTGGTGCCGTGCGCTCCCAGCGTTTCATAAGGACGCATGTGCGTGCCTTCCGCCAGTAGCCAGGCGTCCATTTCCGCCAGCAGCGGGCCAAAGCGATACGCATCGTCAATCAGGTTCTGCTGACCGTGCCAGGTCACCGCCAGCTGATAGCGAAAGCGGTTTTTACGGCGCGGAATCACGCTGCTAAAAAAGCCGCGCGAATCAATACATTTTAGCTGCGCGCACTTGCGCCCGGTGTTGGTCTCAATGACCCACACTTCTGACGCGTCAGGCAGCAGCGCGCGGACTTCAAGTCCGGCAGCGGTTTGGTGCATCCCCAGAATCGAAAAGGGGTCGGCGTAATGACCCGAAAATAGGGCATTGATCGCATGACGATCGGGAAGCTCAGACATGACTTTCTTCCTATGATTTATGCGCAGGCGACCGGAGTGAGCGACGATGCCTTATCAGGTGCGCTGCTTTTCATTGAGCCATACATACAACAGCAAGAGAAAACACCGTCCGTGGGAAAGTACTTTGCCGTGTACAACAACCGTTCAGATCGGAAAGCAAAAACAGTAAAAAATCGGCATATCACTGTTCAATCATAGCTTGGGGCTGGCAGTTGCCAGGCAGGATTGAAAAAAAATCTTTGCGAACGCGTAAAAAAGGGAACTCGATCACTTGTCCGGCGTAATTTGCGTTAAGTTTCACGCGCTAATGGTCAAAAAAAAGGCCGGGGAACCCCGGCCTGTCTGGTTTGCGCTGCGCTTAGTCGATCAGCAAGCGTAGCATGCGACGCAGCGGCTCGGCGGCGCCCCACAGCAGCTGATCGCCCACGGTAAACGCTGAAAGATATTCAGGTCCCATATTGAGCTTGCGCAGACGACCTACCGGCGTGGTCAGACGTCCCGTCACCGCCGCAGGCGTTAATTCGCGCATCGTGAGCTCGCGATCGTTTGGCACCACTTTGACCCACTCGTTGTGAGACGCCAGCAGCTGCTCAATCTCATGCAGCGGCACATCTTTTTTCAGCTTGAGGGTAAAAGCCTGGCTGTGGCAGCGCAGCGCGCCGACGCGCACGCACAAACCATCCACCGGAATGACGTTGCGGGTAGCAAGAATTTTGTTGGTCTCTGCTTGCCCTTTCCACTCTTCACGGCTCTGGCCGTTGTCCAGCTGTTTGTCGATCCACGGAATCAGGCTGCCCGCCAGCGGCACGCCAAAGTTATCGGTCGGCAGCGTGCCCGAACGGGTGAAATCCGTGACGCTGCGCTCAATGTCCAGAATCGCCGAGGCCGGATCCTGCAGTGAGGTCGCCACGTGGTCATGCAGCATACCCATTTGCGTAAGCAGTTCGCGCATATGGCGCGCACCGCCGCCGGAAGCCGCCTGGTAAGTGGCCACTGATGCCCACTCCACCAGATCGTTGGCAAACAGGCCGCCCAGCGACATCAGCATCAGGCTAACGGTGCAGTTGCCGCCCACGAAGGTTTTAACGCCGTTGTCCAGCCCCTGACGAATCACCTGATGGTTGACCGGATCGAGAATAATGATGGCGTCATCTTTCATGCGTAGCGTAGAAGCCGCGTCGATCCAGTAGCCCTGCCAGCCGCTTTCGCGCAGCTTGGGGTAGACTTCACTGGTGTAGTCGCCACCCTGACAGGTGATAATGATATCCAGCGCCTTGAGCGCCTCGATATCAAACGCATCCTGCAGCACGCTGGTGGTATTGCCGCCAAAGGTTGGCGCGGCCTGACCCAGCTGAGACGTGGAGAAAAAGACCGGATTGATCATATCGAAATCGCGTTCTTCACTCATGCGTGACATCAGCACAGAGCCAACCATGCCACGCCAACCAATAAAGCCTACATTCTTCATTTTCTGTCCGTCCGGGGCGCGTTTTACGCTGCCCTTCGTGGTGCAAGGAAAAGACGCGCTGAACGTGCCTGCGCGTCTGCGTCATAATCAGGTTTACCTGCGTCCCTCAACTCTACAAAATGCAGCCCTTCTGGCAAGTGAATTAATTCGATTGTATTCACTTTTTCAGCAGCACCGCTAATACACTCACTAAATAATGAAAGAGGCAGGAAGGATGGTTTGTAACCTATGACTGAAATGATATCCGCCACCATATTGCTGGTGTTGATTATGGATCCGCTGGGCAACCTGCCAATCTTTATGTCGGTGCTCAAGCACCTTGAACCCAAGCGGCGCCGCGCGGTGTTGATGCGCGAAATGCTGATTGCCCTGGCGCTGATGCTGCTGTTCCTGTTTGCCGGGGAGCGTATTCTGACGTTTCTTAATCTGCGCACCGAAACGGTGTCGATTTCCGGCGGAATTATTCTGTTTCTGATCGCCATCCGCATGATCTTCCCGTCGGGAGAAACCAGCACCAGCGGCCTGCCCGCCGGGGAAGAACCGTTTCTGGTGCCGCTAGCCATTCCGCTGGTGGCCGGCCCGTCGCTGCTGGCGACGCTGATGCTGTTATCACATCAGTATCCTCAGCAAATGACGCATTTGGTGCTGGCGCTGCTGTTTGCCTGGGGGCTGACGGTGGTGATTCTGCTGCTATCGGGGCTGTTTTTGCGCCTGCTGGGCGATAAAGGCGTGAGCGCGCTGGAGCGGCTGATGGGGCTGATTCTGATTATGCTGGCAACGCAGATGTTTCTGGACGGGATTCGCGCCTACCTCAAACTGTAAACGCAAAACGGGCGACCCACGGGCCGCCCGTCATCGTTAGCGCACGCGTTTTTTCTCAACGGCTTTGCCGGACCAGTAGCCCGCCAGCAGCGAGCCCGACAGGTTGTGCCAGACAGAAAACAGCGCGCCCGGCAGTGCCGCCAGCGGCGAGAAGTAGAGTTTCCCCAGCGTCGCCGCGAGGCCCGAATTCTGCATGCCCACTTCCAGCGCTAAGGTGCGGCAGGTGGACTCGTCAAAACCAAACAGCTTACCGCCCCAGTAGCCGCCCAGCAGGCCAATGGCGTTGTGCAGGATCACCGCCGCGATCACCATCAGGCCCACCGAACCGATAAAGCCCTGGCTGCCCGCCACGACCGCGCTGATGATCAGGAGAATACAGACCATGGAAAACGCGGGCAGATACGGCTCCACGCGGCGCACCACGCGCGGCATACTGTGGTGAATGATCAGCCCCAAGCCGATGGGGATCACCACGATTTTGATGATGCTCAGCAGCATACCCACTACATCCACCTGGATATGGGTATCCACGTAGAACCGCGTGAGCAGCGGCGTCGCGAACACCCCCACCAGCGCAGACACGGACGAAATTGTCACGGAGAGCGCCACGTCGCCTTTCGCCAGATAAATCATCACGTTGGAGGCCGTGCCGCTGGCCACGCTGCCCACCAGAATCATGCCTGCCGCCAAATCGGGAGGCATCTGAAACAGCTTAGCCAGTGCCCAAGCCGCCAGCGGCATGACCAGATAGTGCAAGAAAGTGCCCGCCACCACCGGCGCCGGACGCACCAACACCCGTTTAAAATCATCCATGTTCAGCGTGACGCCCATACCAAACATAATCAGCATCAGAAGCCAGGTTACCCAAGGTCCAATCGCGAGGAACGTGGTAGGTGAAAAATAGGCGGCGAGGGAGAGCAGCACGGCCCAAAGCGGGAATAAGCGGGTGAGAGTGGCGAGCATGAACATGTCCTTAGCGTTATCGAAAGCAATCAGTGCGGCTTTATCGCGCGCGGGGAACGACCGGCGCAGCCGAGCTGGCGATCATAACATTTGATTATCGTGAGAAACGCGCAGGCGGCTAAATGCCGCGCCTCTGCTAAGGAAGCCGCGACCGGTACGGACATTGTGCTGTGATTTCAGGTAAATGCCGTCAGGGTGAGCAAGCGCCAATAAAAAAGCCGGACAATGTCCGGCTGCTAACGGGCTGGAACGGCTTAGGAGCCGAAAAGATTCAGGTGCAATGCACGCACCACCGATTCCGCATCGGCCGTCGGCACCAGGAAGCACAGGTTGTAGCTGCTGGCACCGTAGCAAATCATGCGCAGATTAAACGGTTCCAGCGCGCCAAATACCTCTTTGCCGACGCCGCAGGCTTTTGACAGATTGTTGCCGATGATTGCCACCAGCGCGAGATTCTCTTCCACTTCCACGCGACACAGTGACGACAGCTCGGTCAGCAGCGCCTGCGTCAGCAAACTGTCGCCGGTGTTGGTGGAGCCGGTGGTATCTAGCGTCAGCGCCACGCTCACTTCCGACGTGGTTACCAGATCCACCGAAAGATTGTGGCGCGCCAGAATCGCAAACACTTCTGCCAGGAAGCCCGTTGCGTGCAGCATGTTGAGGCTGTGCAGCGTCAGCAGAGTCTGCTTGCGGCGCAGCGCCAGCGCGCGAAACAGCGGCGGATTGCGGGTCTCGTTGCACACGCGCGTGCCGCCCGCGGCCGGATCCTTACTCGACCCAACGAACACCGGAATGTCGCTGCGCACCGCAGGCAGCAGCGTGGCGGGATGCAGCACTTTGGCACCAAAAATCGCCATCTCAGCCGCTTCTTCAAAGGTGATCTCTTCGATGCGTTTTGCCGTAGGCACCACGCGCGGATCGGTGGTGTAGATGCCAGCCACGTCGGTCCAGATATCGACGCGCGCCGCGTGCAGCGCCTCGCCCAAGAGCGCAGCGGTATAATCGCTGCCGCCGCGGCCCAGCGTGGTCGTGCGCCCTTTGCTCTCGCTACCGATAAAGCCCTGCGTGACCACCAGCGTCTCGCCAACGCGCGGCGCAAGCTGCGCGTCACACTGCGCTTGCAGCGTGGCGACGTCCGGCTCAGCGCGGCCATAACGGTCGCTGGTGCGCATCACTTTGCGCACGTCAAACCACTCGGCGTTTACCTGGCGTTCGCGCAGGATCTCCACAAACAGCAGCGTGGACATCAGCTCACCGTGGCTGACCAGCTCATCGGTCAGCGCAGGCGATGTCGCCAGCGCCGCCGCTTCGGCCAGCATCAGGATGTTTTCCAGCATGCGATCAATCTCCTGACGGATCACATCAGCAGACTGTAAACGATCGATAATGGCGTATTGAATGGTGCGAATATCGTCCAGCAGGTGCGCACGCTGCTCCAGCTCCCGGCCTTCCGCCAGAGAAACCAGCATATTCGTTACGCCGGCGGACGCGGACAATACCACCAGCCGCGTATTGGCATCGGACAGCACGACATCCGCGCTGCGGTTCATGGCCTCAAAATCGGCAACGCTGGTGCCACCAAATTTCGCCACGATCAAGGATTGGGTCATGTAACAAACCTCGTGTCAGGTTATCTCCTCCCGTTAAGTGGAAGAGAAGATCGGGTAACAGCCTTGGCACAAGAGAAGAGCAGAATTGGACAGACAAGATCAGGAGATGAGTCACCAAAAGCACTTCACCTTGCGAAACGTCCGACTGCGGACGTTTCTGGTGACAACCCAGAGGATTCAGCCCCTGCAGCCGACAGTACAACACTCCGCGTGTTACACCACCTCGGCGTCGCACCCCCTGATGTGTTGTCAACGGATACGGATCCTCGAACACACTGCCTGGGCGACGCGCCTCTTCTGGCTTGCACCCGGAGGTGCAAGTCGCGCGGACAAAATACTGATTAATTGTTTCGCTGTCCAGCCTTGTGGCAGAGGGGGTTACGCATTTTTACACTTGGGCCCAAGTTGGGCTCAGGCAGCGCGAAGCACGGCGCATTTCGCCGCTGCGTTTGGCCGGCGCACGCAGGCGCGTTTTCTGATGCAGCGCAGGGAACCGCGCGCAGATTACAGGCAGAATTCACGCCGGATTTACCTGAAACCGTGCGGCCGCGGTCACAAATTTTTTCCTTTCGCTGACAACTGTGGTCATACTGAAATTCGCATTAAGGCGGCGCAAGCCGAGAAGCCAAACGCGTGGATTAACAGGCCGGGCACGCAGGACGCGCCTGGCTGCATGACGGTTCCCCCTATCAACAAGAGTGTTGCCATGAAAAATATCAATCCGACACAAACCGCAGCCTGGAAAGCGCTGCAGCAGCATTTTGAACAGATGAAATCGGTACAAATTGCCGATTTATTTGCGCAGGATGCCGATCGTTTTGCGAAATTCTCTGCCACCTTTGACGACCAGATGCTGGTGGATTTCTCAAAAAACCGCATCACCGAGGAAACCCTGACGGCATTACAGGCGCTGGCCAAAGAGACCGATCTGGCGGGCGCGATCAAATCCATGTTCTCCGGCGAGAAAATTAACCGCACCGAAGATCGCGCCGTGCTGCACGTGGCGCTGCGCAACCGCAGCAATACGCCGATTCTGGTGGATGGCAAAGATGTGATGCCTGACGTGAACGCCGTGCTGGCGAAGATGAAAAGCTTCTCTGAGCGCATCATTAGCGGAGAGTGGAAAGGCTATACCGGCAAAGCGATCACTGACGTGGTCAACATCGGTATTGGCGGATCTGACCTCGGGCCTTTTATGGTGACCGAAGCGCTGCGTCCTTATAAAAATCACCTTAACATGCATTTTGTCTCCAACGTGGACGGCACGCACATTGCCGAGACGCTGAAAGATCTGAGTCCAGAAACCACGCTGTTCCTGGTGGCGTCGAAAACCTTCACCACGCAGGAAACCATGACCAACGCGCACAGTGCGCGCAGCTGGTTCCTGAAAACGGCAGGCGATCAGCAGCACGTGGCGAAGCACTTCGCGGCGCTCTCCACCAACGCCAAAGCCGTGGGCGAGTTTGGTATTGATACCAACAACATGTTTGAATTTTGGGACTGGGTGGGCGGACGCTACTCGCTGTGGTCCGCGATCGGCCTGTCAATCGTGCTCTCGATTGGCTTCGACAATTTTGAGCAGCTGCTGAGTGGCGCGCACGCCATGGACCAGCACTTCGCCACCACGCCTGCGGAGCAGAACCTGCCGGTGCTGCTGGCCCTGATCGGCATTTGGTACAACAACTTCTTTGGGGCGGAAACCGAAGCCATTCTGCCTTACGACCAGTACATGCACCGTTTCGCCGCCTATTTCCAGCAGGGCAACATGGAATCCAACGGCAAATATGTCGACCGCGCGGGCAACCCGGTGGATTATCAGACCGGCCCCATCATCTGGGGTGAGCCCGGCACCAACGGTCAACACGCGTTCTACCAGCTGATTCATCAGGGCACTAAGCTGGTTCCCTGCGACTTTATCGCCCCGGCACACACGCATAACGCGCTGGCGGATCACCATCAGAAGCTGCTGTCGAACTTCTTCGCCCAGACCGAGGCGCTGGCGTTTGGTAAATCACGCGAGACCGTCGAGCAGGAGTTTGCTGACGCTGGCAAATCAGCGGAGTCGGTGGCGCACATCGTGCCGTTCAAAGTGTTTGAGGGGAATCGTCCCACTAACTCCATCCTGCTGCGTGAGATCACCCCGTACAGCCTGGGGGCGCTGATTGCGCTCTATGAGCATAAAATCTTTACCCAAGGCGCAATCCTGAACATCTTCACCTTCGATCAGTGGGGCGTGGAGTTGGGCAAACAGCTGGCAAATCGTATTTTGCCCGAGCTGGAAAATGACGCGGAGATTTCCAGCCACGATGCGTCAACCAATGGTTTGATTAACCGCTATAAAGCCTGGCGCTAAGCGCTGCATCACGCTAATTAAGGCGGCCACGAGGCCGCCTTATTTTTTTCCACGCGGCCAACGCTGTCATTTAAGTGCCATACTAACACTAGAAAAGTCTTAAAATAGCCTAAGGAATGTCTGATCCTGCACATAATATATTTTGCAGAATAGGTAAATAATTGGCCCTGTTTACGGGAATGAATTTTACTATCGCTATGATAAAACGCCATTTTATAATTTTAGTAAAATGCGTAAATTCTGAATCTTCTTATTCCGTACCAATAATGGTTGGAAAAGTGAATAATGCTGCTGGGCTTCGGTGAAGCATAGCGTTATACCGCTTAAGCGTAAAAATCTCGGTAAAAAAAAGCAGCTATCGCCACTATGGCGCCATTATCGTCACAATTCGTATGAATTTCACCCCCCTTTTTCTCACGCTGAACTCTGATAATTTATTGCCCTATACTGAACGCGCCTTCGGGTTGTCCTTTATATCGCCTTGCGGCAGGGAAATAATGTCGGGAAACGATCCGGCCATTTCTCATAACCGCTGCGCGACAATATCGGACATCATCCTTCATTCATTTTTTTAATAGATGCAGGAAACGCAGTGATGAAAAAACTGATGGTTGCCGGTGCAGCCTTATTTTACCTCGCCGTCTCTTCTGCCGCGATCGCCGCGCCGGAAGAAGCCGGTGCGGCAGCCGGTGCGCAGGCGGGAACACTCGCCACGGGCGCATCCACCGCAGTCGGTATTGGCGCACTCGGTGCGTTGTTAGGGGTCGGAATCGCGGCTGCTGGCGGCGGTGACGGTGCAAACACCGGTACAACAACAACCACCACGACGAGTACCGCTCGTTGATGCAACACCTTTAAACATAACCACACAGCCGTGTGGTTATTTTTTGTTTTATTTGCTTCACACAGGGATTACATCGTGCGCAGACGCTCACTCCTTCTACTGTGCCTGTTATTACAGGCCTGCACGCAAACGCAAAAAGGACTCGAACAGACGCTCATATTGGCTGTCGAGGGCCCTTCTGACGTCACGGTCACCGACCAACAGGTGGCCGACCTGCCTTATGCCAGCCAATACGTGCGCATCAATGACGGTCCGCGCATCTTCGTGGTACTGGGATACAACGAACACGGCCAGCAGAAATGGGTCACCCAAGATAAGGCTATGCTGGTGATGCAGCATGGGCGGCTGGTGAAAACATTGGGGCTTGGCAGCAATCTGGATAATGTCAGCAACCTGCAAGCCGATCCGCTGGCGCAGCCGCTGCGGCTGCAAGACGGCGCGCGCTGGACGCGCGTGGTGCAGTGGCACGAGCAGGACAAGGTCCGCGCGGCAACGGCGGTGTCCACCTTCACGCGCGGCAGCGATACGGTGTTGGATATCGCCGGCGAGCATGTCCCCTGCCGCGTCTGGCATGAAACCGTGTCGATGACCGGCCCGGGTGTCACGTGGCAAAACACCTTCTGGATCGATAACCGTGACGGTACCGTCTGGCAAGCGCAGCAAATGCTGGCCGCCGACCAGTTCCCCATTGCAACCACCCTTCTGAAGCCGGCGAAATCATGAAAAACATCCCTCAACGGCTTGCCGCCGCGCTGCTGCTCGCGGTGGGTCCTGCGCTGGCTGATGCGCAGATCACCGTACACCGTACGCAAGGCCAACCCACAGTCCAACTCGGTCCGGTGCAGAACCTGAGCCAGCTCGTCACCGATCCCGCCCTGCAGAGTGCGTGGCCCGCTACCGCGATCTCGGAACGGGGTGCCACCGCCGTAGCACAGCGGCAACAGCAGCAGCTGCTGCAAGATTTACGCGCATGGCAAGCAGACAGCAGTGCGGATTTGGCTGCCACGCTGGGGGCCGTGATCCACCAGCTCAGCGCCGTGCAGGTTATTGGTCGTCAGTTCACGTCGCTGGATCCCGACGTGGTACGCCTGCGGCCCGAGGCCAATCGTACGCTGTCAGGGCAGTACGACCTGTATCTCGTCGCCGCGCCAGAGACGATAACCGTGGCAGGCGCCCTCACCGCGCCAGGCAAAGTGCGCTGGGAGCCGGGCAAAACCGTGCGGGCATATCTGGCGGACCATACGCCGCTTTCGGGTGCCGACCGGAATATCGCCACGGTGATCTCGCCGGACGGGCAGCGGCGTGAGGCGCCCATCGCCTACTGGAATCAGCGTCACGTTGAAGTCGAGCCGGGCAGCCTGATCTGGCTTGGCCTGGACGCCGGGTCGCTGCCTTGGGGCAAGCCTGATTTTAATGCACGCATGCTTTCTGTTCTGACTCACCGGATCCCAGACTGATGAAAAAACACCTCTTACTTAGCCTGATGGCGGCTTCGGTCTCGGCGGCGTGTCAGGTGCATGCTGAAACCTGGCCAGAGCCCATTGGCCCCTCGCAAACGGATTTTGGCGGCGTGGGCCTGCTGCAAACGCCCACGGCGCGCATGGCAAAAGAGGGCGAGTTCAGCCTGAATGCGCGTGATAATCGGCAATATCGCTATTACTCCGCGTCGCTGCAGCTGTTTCCCTGGCTGGAAACCACGGTGCGCTATACCGACGTGCGCACCCGCCGCTACAGCGCGGTGGAAGGGTTCAGCGGCAATCAAAGTTACAAAGATAAAGCGTTCGATCTCAAGCTACGTCTGTGGCAAGAGGGCTTCTGGCTGCCTGAAGTGGCGGTGGGTTCGCGCGATCTCGGCGGCACCGGCCTGTTCGACAGTGAATATCTGGTGGCCAGTAAAGCGTGGGGGCCGTTTGACTTCACGCTGGGCCTCGGCTGGGGCTATCTCGGCAGCAGCGGCACGGTAAAAAACCCCTTCTGCTCCGCCAATGACAGTTTCTGCCATCGCACTGGCAACGGTGAGCCGGGAGCGATTAACGGCTCGCAGATGTTCCACGGGCCTGCGGCTCTGTTCGGCGGCGTCGAATACCAAACGCCGTGGCAGCCGCTGCGCCTCAAGCTGGAATATGAAGGTAACAATTACCAGGATGATTTCGCCGGTCGCCTTGAGCAGCGCAGCAAAGTTAACGTGGGCGCGATTTACCGTCTGACCAACTGGGCGGACTTCAACCTTAGCTATGAGCGCGGCAATACCTTTATGTTTGGCGTCACGGTGCGCACTAACTTCAACGATTTGCGCCAGTCGCACATTGATGAGGCGCCACCCGCTTATCAGCCGCAACCGCAGGGCGATCTGCTGGAACCCACGGTGGTGGCCAGCCAATTGAGCGCGCTGAAATACAACGCCGGACTGGACGGCCCGCGTATTCAGACCAAGGGCAGCACGCTGTACGTGACCGGTGAGCAGAGCAAATATCGCGATACCCGCGAAGGCGTGGATCGCGCCAACCGCATCATCATGAACAACTTGCCGGCGGGCATTCAAACCCTTGATGTCACGGAAACACGCTACGGTATGCCGCAGGTCACGACGCACACCGACGTGGCCAGCCTGCGTCAATCGCTGGTGGGCTATCCGCTGGGGCATGAGCAGCCACTGCAGCAAACGCGCACCGCGCCCACGGAGCCGGTGGACAGCGAGCAGGGCTTCTTTATCCGCCCCGATCGGCTGAACTACAGCCTGTCGCCGGTGTTGAATCAGTCGGTGGGCGGCCCGGAAAACTTCTACATGTACCAGATTGGCGTGATGGGTAACGTCGATTACTGGCTCACCGATCACCTGCTGGTCGGCGGCAGTGTGTTTGCCAACGTGGCCAACAACTACAACAAATTCAATTACAACGGTGCGCCATCCGACTCCACCCTGCCGCGCGTGCGTACCCACATTCGCGACTACGTGCAGAATAACGTCTACGTGAATGACTTACAGGCGAACTACCTGCGCTATTTAGGCGGCGATGTCTATGGTCAGGTGTACGGCGGTTATCTGGAGACCATGTACGGCGGCGTCGGCGGTGAAGTGCTGTATCGCCCTATCGACAGCAACTGGGCAGTGGGCCTGGATGCCAATTACGTGAAGCAGCGTGACTGGGACAACATGATGCAGTTCACCGACTACAGCGCGCCAACCGGCCATCTGACCGGCTACTGGCGACCGTGGTTTAGCCAGGATGTGCTGGTGAAAGCCAGCGTGGGGCAGTATCTGGCGAAGGACAAGGGCGTTACGCTGGATGTGTCCAAGCGCTTTGACAGCGGCGTCATGGTCGGCTTCTACGCCACGAAAACCAACGTCTCGGCCAAAGATTACGGCGAGGGGGATTTCACCAAAGGGTTCTACATTTCCATCCCAATGGATCTGTTTACCGTGACGCCAACGCGCGGCCGCGCCATGGTGAACTGGGTGCCGCTGACGCGTGATGGCGGGCAGATGCTGGGCCGCAAATATCAGCTCTACGACCTGACGTCCGATCGCGACGCACGCTTTAACTAACGTCCAGGCGGCCTTCAGGCCGCCTTTTTTACTGCTGTTTTACGCCGCACGGCAGCCAGTTTCGTCCCCGCTCTCTCAAACCGCAGGCTTTTCGCGTCGCACTATGGTTCAGCCGATCGCGCGGAATAAATGCCAGCGTGACAAGATTCATCCCGCACCCGCACAGAAAGAGGGATTGCGAAGCGCAAGACGGTTAACGCCACGCCCGCAGATCCGACCAGTTAGCCAGCGTTTGCATTCACCCCGTTAAAAACGAAAATGGTTTCCAGCATCAACGCCCTCAGGAGAGCTTATGGCCACCCCCGTACCCGCTAAACGCGGCAAGAAACCGCGCGCCACCCCGGCTGCCGCGCCTGCCGCCGTCGGTGGTCAAGTTCAGTCGCTCACGCGCGGCTTGCGCTTGCTTGAGCTGATTGCGGAGTCGCAAGGCAGCGTGGCGCTGACTGAGCTGGCCCAGCAGGCCGGTTTGCCCAACTCCACCACGCATCGCCTGCTGACCACCTTGCAGCAGCAGGGATTTGTTCAGCAGACGGGCGAGCTGGGTTTCTGGACCATGGGCGCGCACGCTTTTGTGGTCGGCAGCAGTTTTTTGCAGAGCCGTAATTTGCTGGCTATCGTTCATCCGGTACTGCGCGAATTGATGATGGAAGCCGGCGAGACGGTGAATCTGGCGGTGCTGGATCTCAGCGATTATCAGGCGGTGATCATCGATCAGGTGCAGTGTACGCAGCTTATGCGCATGTCCGCGCCCATCGGTGGCAAGCTGCCGATGCACGCTTCGGGCGCGGGCAAAGCGTTTCTCGCGCATCTCAGCGACACGCAAATCACCGCCCTGCTGCATCAGAAAGGCCTGCACTGCTACACGCCAAAGACGCTGATGTCGCCGCACAGCCTGAAAGAGAACCTGGCGCTGATCCGCAAAACCGGCTATTCGCACGATGATGAAGAGCACGCGCTCGGCCTGCGCTGCGTGGCCGCGCCCATTTACGACGAGCACGGCGAACCCTTCGCGGCTATCTCCATCTCCGGTCCGCTGGCGCGCATGACCGACGACCGCATTACCGAACTGGGTGCGCTGGTGATTCGGGCGGCGCGACGCGTCACCCAAGCGTACTCAGGACGCTAAGCGGCCACGGTGGCATAGCGTACGCAGAAACGCTGCGCGGTACGCCACGCCATCACCTCTTCGATATGCCCGGCGCGGATACGCGCCTGTACCGCGCGCCACCAGCCGGGATCAAACAGCTGGGGATGCAACGCCTGGAGCAGCTTGCCGCTGGCCGGTTCGCTGCATAAGGCGTGGCGGAACGTCTCAGGAAACACGTCATCCGGGCCCACGCTGTACCACGGCTCGGCCTGCAACTCCTGCTCCTCGTAGCGTGCAGGCGGCACATCGCGAAACACCAGGTCGGTCATGGGGCGGATTTCGTCATAGTCGTAAAACACCACCCGCCCGTGCCGCGTCATGCCAAAGTTTTTGAACAGCATGTCCCCCGGAAAAATATTCGCCGCCGCCAGCTGGCAAATCGCATCGCCGTATTCGGCAATCGCGTGCTGCCGCTGGTCAGGCGTCGCCGCGGTTAACCACAAATTCAGCGGCTGCATACGGCGCTCCAGCCACAGGTGACGAATGATCACCACGTCATCGCGCACGTCGATTTTTTGTGGAATGTCGCGCTGGAACTCCGCCAGCAGCGACGGCGGAATCCGATCGCGCGGCAGTGCAAAATGCTCAAACTCTTGGGTATCGGCCATGCGTCCCACGCGGTCGTGCTCTTTGACCAGGCGATAGCAGTCGCGCACCTGCGCTTCCGTGACCTCTTTTTGCGGGGCAAAGCGGTCTTTGATCACTTTAAAAACGCGATCAAATCCCGGCAGCGTAAATACCAGCATGACCATGCCGCGCACGCCGGGTGCGAGCGTAAACGCTTCGTCACTGTGCGCCAGATAGTGCAGGTACTCGCGGTAGCATTCGGTTTTGCCGTGCTTCTGGCAGCCAATCGCCATATAGCGTTCCGCCGTGGTTTTACCGGGCAGAATCGGTTGCAGCCAGGCGACCAGCGCGGCGGGAACCGGCGCGTACACCATGAAATAGGCGCGCGCAAAGCCAAACACAATGCTGGCGTCGTTGCTGTCGGTCAGGCAGGTATCGATCCACAGGCGGCCATCTTCGTCGCGCTGAATCGGCAGCAGAAAGGGCGCCATCCTGTCGCGTAACTGTAAGCGAGCCACGATCCACGCGGTTTTGTTGCGGTAAAACAGCTCGCTGGCGACGTCGAGCGTGGCGTGGTGCAGCTGCGCCGGGCTGAACTGCTCCTGCAGATGACGCACAATCCAGCCAATGTCACGTGCCCGGTCCTGCCAGGGCAGGCGCAGCGGCAGATCGTTGAGTACGTGGTGCAGTACCTGATGCCACCCTTGCTGCGCGCAGTAGGCGCGCGACAGCGGGCGCAGCGCCTGCGGTACCGACGAGACAGGCTGCGACGAAAAGATAAAGAGCCGCTCGGGATGCAGATGACTGTGCCCTTGTAAGCGGCAAAACACAGAATTGAAGAAACTTTCGGCGATTTCCGGGCGCGGATACTCCGGCAGCAGCGTTTCATAATGGTGTTTGACCCGCAGCCAAAACGCGCCGTCCCACTGTGCCACATCATTGAGAATGCGCAGCTGATGCGCCACCAGGCCGACATGGTGATCGTAAAGATGGATGCGCGCCTTCATGGCCTGCTGGACGGCCTGCCACTCCGCCTGTTCAAAGCGCTGCTGCGCCCCGGCGGTGATATCCAGAAATCGGCCATATTGGGCGTCGAATCCTTGCAAAATGGTATGCGCAATCAGCAATTCTCGCGGTGACATCAGCGTTCTCCTGTGCGAACGGCCCTTCCCTGGACCGCATAACGGCTTAGAACTGCGCGGCTTCCGTTGAGCCTTTCATGGCGGTAACAGAGGACTCCCCGCCCTGGATGACGTGGGTAATGCGATCAAAATAGCCGGTGCCGACTTCTTGCTGATGGGAAGAAAAGGTATAACCCCGCTCTCGCGCCGCGAACTCCGGCTGCTGCACTTTCTCAACGTAGTGGCGCATCCCTTCCCCCTGCGCATAGGCGTGGGCAAGGTCAAACATGTTGAACCACATGCTGTGAATGCCCGCCAGCGTGATGAATTGGAAGCGGTAGCCCATGTCGCTGAGCGCCTGCTGAAAGTGCGCAATGGTGCGATCGTCGAGATTTTTCTTCCAGTTAAAGGAGGGCGAGCAGTTGTAGGCCAGCAGCTTGCCGGGATAGCGCGCGTGGATCGCCTCGGCAAAGCGCTGCGCCATCTGCAGATCTGGCGTCGACGTTTCGCACCACAGCACATCGGCATAAGGGGCATAGGCCAGTCCGCGAGCGATCGCCTGTTCAATGCCCGCGCGGGTGCGAAAGAAGCCTTCCGCCGTGCGCTCGCCGGTAATAAACGGCGCGTCGCGCGGGTCGCAGTCTGCGGTAATGAGATCGGCGGCGTCGGCATCGGTGCGCGCCAGCAGGACGGTGGGCACATTCATCACGTCCGCCGCCAGACGGGCCGCAACCAGCTTTTGAATGGCTTCCTGCGTCGGTACCAGCACTTTGCCGCCCATATGGCCGCATTTCTTTACCGCCGCCAGCTGATCTTCAAAGTGGACGGCACCCGCACCGGCCTCAATCATCGCCTTCATCAGTTCGTAGGCATTGAGTACGCCACCAAAACCCGCTTCGGCATCCGCCACAATCGGCAAGAAGTAGTCGATATAGCCTGCATCATCGGGCGACAGGCCATTGGCCCATTGAATCTGGTCGGCGCGCTGAAAGCTCTGGTTGATGCGCTGCACCACCTCAGGCACCGAGTTAACCGGGTAGAGGGATTGATCCGGGTACATCTGTCCGGCTAAGTTGGCATCTGCCGCCACCTGCCAACCTGAGAGATAAATGGCTTCAATGCCCGCCTTGGCTTGCTGCACCGCTTGACCGCCGGTTAATGCGCCCAGGCTGTTGACGTAGCCTTTACGGGCGCTGCCGTTAAGCAGCGTCCACAGTTTGGTCGCGCCCCGCTCAGCCAGCGTGCAGACCGGATTCACCGAACCGCGTAAATTCACCACGTCTTCCGCGCTATAGGGGCGAGTAATGCCCTGCCAGCGTGGGGTATTCCAGCTTGATTGCAGTTGTGCGATCTGTTGCATACGATTCATAGCGCTATCTCCAGGATCAGGGCAGCAGGCGGTAGCCCGGCAGCGTAAGGAAAGGAACCAAAGTGTCGTCAGTGGTGATTTCAGCTAACAGCGCCGCCGCGTCTTCGTAGCGGCCCTGCGCGTAACGCGTTGCGCCCACGCTTTGGCGCAGTGACGCCAGTTCGTCGGCCAGATACTGCTCAAACAGCACCGCCGTAACCAGTTGACCGTCGCTAAGAATTTGCTTGTGATGCATCCACTGCCAGATTGACGCGCGGGCGATTTCCGCCGTGGCGGCATCTTCCATTAAGCCTTCGATAGGGACGCAGCCGTTGCCGCTGAGCCATGCCTCCAGATAGTGCAGCGCAACGCGGATATTGGCGCGCATGCCGTCTGCGGTACGCGGCCCGCGACAGGGCCGCAGCAGGCGCTCCGCGCTGATGGGTGCATCCTGCTCACGCCTTACCGTCAGCTGATTGGGCTGCGTACTGAGCGCGTGGCTGAATACCGCCATCGCCACGTCCGCAAGGCCGGGATGGGCGACCCATGTGCCGTCGTGGCCGTTGGCCGCTTCGCGCGCTTTATCTTCCTGCACCTTTTGCAGCACCCATGCGTTGCGCTCGGGGTCTTTGTGCGGAATCAGCGCCGACATGCCGCCCATCGCCAGCGCGCCGCGGCGATGACAGGTTTTGATCAGTAATCGTGAGTAAGCGTCGAGAAAGGGCTGATCCATACCGATGTGTTGGCGATCCGGCAGGATACGATCGCCGTGTTGCGCGAGTGTTTTGATGTAGCTAAAGATATAGTCCCAGCGCCCACAGTTGAGTCCCACCGCGTGATCGCGCAGCGCCCATAGGATCTCGTCCATCTGAAACACCGCCGGCAAGGTTTCAATCAGCACCGTGGCTTTGATGGTGCCACGCGGCAGATCGAGGCGATCTTCACTGAAGCGAAAGATCTCGCGCCACCATGCGGCTTCGTTGGCGTGTTCGGTCTTGGGCAGGTAAAACCACGGCCCGTGCCCTTTTGCTAACAGCGCCTCCGCGTTGTGAAACAGATAAAGGGCGAAATCAAACAGCCCTGCCGGAATCGCGCTGTCGCGCCATTCTACGTGCTTCTCTTCCAGATGCAGCCCGCGCACGCGACACATCAGCAGCGCAGGGTTCGATTTCAGCTGATAAATCTTGCCGCTCTCGCTGGTGAACTGCAGCGTGCCGTTAACGGCTTCGCGCAGCGTGAGCTGCCCGTCAATCAGCTTTTGCCACGTAGGTGACAGGGAATCCTCAAAGTCCGCCATGAAGACATTGACGTTGGCGTTGAGCGCATTGATCACCATTTTGCGATCCGGCGGGCCGGTGATCTCCACGCGACGATCCTGCAGCAGCGCAGGCAGCGGACGGACTTGCCAATCGCCTTCTCTAATGGAAACGGTTTCTGGATCGAAGTCTGGAAGCGTACCGCAATCGTAGCGGTTTTGACGCTGCTGGCGTGCCTTAAGTAGCCGTTCGCGTTCAGGGGCGAAGCGTGCAACCAGTGCGTGAAGAAAGTCGATACATGCGGGTGTAAACAGCTGCTTTTCCGCGTGGGTAAAGGGCTGCGTGAAGCTAAGCGTATTACTGATTACCGAATCTGTCATAGCGGCTGCCTCCTGATCTGATCCGAAGCTGGCACAGCGGATCGCGGTGTCGGGTGTTTTTTAACCTACAGGATCAGAGCATAAGCATTTTTATTTTAATTTCAAAAACTATTTCCATTTTTGAATTTAATAACTATCAACCTACTGTTTTACCTGTAATTTAAACTCTCGAATTAAAGGCAAAAATTTCCATATCGGCATGAAGGCAATAAAAAAGCCGCGACAGTGGGTGACTGTCGCGGCGGGATCGAGGCGATCGACGGTATGCGGCTTACTCGAGCGTGGGATTCATATGGCGCAGATCGAATGGCGTAATCTGGTAAACGTAGTAGTTGAGCCAGTTAGAGAACAGCAAGTTACCGTGGCTGCGCCAGGTGGCACGCGGCGGCTGCGTGGGATCGTTGTGCGGAAAATAGTTAAAGGGCACCTCGGGGCTGAGGCCGGCCTCAGCGTCACGGTGATATTCACCCGCCAGCGTGAGCGCGTCATATTCAGGATGCCCGGTGACAAACGCCAGGCGCTTGTCTTTGCTGGCCATCAAGTAAGCACCGGTGCTCTCTGATTCGGCAAACAGCTCCAAGTCGGTGTAATCACGGATGAGCTGGCTGGGGAAATCGGCATAGCGTGAGTGCGGCGCAAGGAAGTTGTCGTCAAATCCGCGCGTCAACAGCGCGTGCGGATGTAAGATCTGATGTTCATAGACGCCGGATAGTTTAGTCTGACGGGTTTGCTTCGGGATGCCATAGAGGATATTCAGTGCTGCCTGCACCGCCCAACACACAAACAGCGTGGAGGTGACGTGCTCTTTGGCCCAGTGTAAAACGCGGTGGATTTGCGGCCAGTAGGCCACGTCGTTGAAATCCACCAATCCCAGCGGTGCGCCGGTGACAATCAGACCATCAAAGTTGTCGTGGGCGATGTCATCAAAGTTGCAGTAGAAGTTATTCAGGTGCTCGCTGGGCGTGTTGCGCGACTCCCGACTGTCAATGCGCAGGAGCTGAACATCAATTTGCAGCGGGGAGTTAGAAAGTAAGCGCAGAAACTGGTTTTCGGTTTCGATCTTTTTCGGCATGAGGTTAAGGATCAGGACTTTAAGCGGACGGATCTCCTGAACACGCGCGCGCGATGACGTCATGACGAAAACGTTTTCATCACGCAAGATATTCACTGCCGGTAATTCGTCGGGAACCCTGATTGGCATAGCCTACTTACCTCTAACTGATAACCATATAAACGTTTAGACATCCAGATGCCCGAGATTAGCCTGGCACGATCAAAATGTCGATACTTCATGCGTTTTATGAAAATGTTTCAGCATAGGTTGAGAAAAGAAGCGCAGCGGGGAAAGGGTTGGCGCTCGTGGCCGTCTGAGTAGCACAATCTGACAGCGTTGCGGGCGTCTTGCACCGATCGGTGCGGATTAGAGCAAAGGGATACGCTTTCAGGACTGCGGGTACGACGGAGCACGGTGCCACTTGGGAATGGCTCGGCTATAGCGAGCGTGGTATTTTCAAAGGTGGTGCCCGTAGATTTTTTCCAGGCGTCGTTTTCTGCAGACGTAAAAAAGCCCTGAACTCGCGTTCAGGGCCTTCCTGTTTGATGCCTGGCAGTTCCCTACTCTCGCATGGGGAGGCCCCACACTACCATCGGCGCTACGGCGTTTCACTTCTGAGTTCGGCATGGGGTCAGGTGGGACCACCGCGCTA
>CAJYVD010000035.1 GCA_913778495.1 uncultured Pantoea sp. | reverse complement strand
GGGAACAGCGCAGGCTGGCGCAGGGCGCGGATTGCAAAGGGCCGCGCCCATCGGCCCTTTGCCCGTACGCCGCAGCGGTGCGGCTGAAACTGCCGTACGGTTAGCGGGCGGAACCCGCTCAGGGTCAGGCCGGCGCAGCGGTCAGCGTCCGGAACCCGCTCAGCGTCAGGCCAGCGCAGCAGCTAACGCGCAAGCCCGCGCAAAACAAAACCGGCTGAGCGGCCGGAACCCGCTCACAATTTACCGGCAGTTGAGCGGGCCGGACCCCGCTCACCAAACCGGCTTGGCGGGCCGGACTCCCGCCAGCGCACGGAACCCGCTCAGGTTTCCCCCACCTCACTGATGGCTTGAGCTGCACAGATCAATGCCAAATGGCTCAACCCCTGCGGCATATTGCCGCGCCACTCGTTGCTGCGAACATCAAACATCTCGTTGAATGTCTCAACGTTGCCGCGCTGACAGAGTTTATCGAGAATCTCATCCATCGCCGCTTCAGCCTGTGCGTGCTCGCCGAGGGCGGCATGCGCCTCTACCAGCCAAAACGCGCAGGCGATAAACGTGCTCTCTTCCTGCTCGACGCCGCTATAGCGATACACCATGGGGCTACCGTGGCCCAACGTCTCGCGGATGGCGCGATAGGTGGCGTGCATGCGCGATTTATTCACCGCGTTGCCATAGCGATGCATCAACGCCAGTGAGGCGTCTAACGCACCCTCGCTGTCGGGATAAAAAAGATAGGCCTGATGCTCATCACTCCAGCAGTGTGCCTCGATCCAGTCGCGAATGCGCTCACGCTCGCGCTGCCAACGATCTAACCACGTGGGTTCGATATGGCGTGCTTCCGCCAGCGCCACGGCGCGATCGAGCGCCAGCCAGCAGGCCATCTTTGAGTGGGTATAGTGCTGCTGCTCCGGCAATTCCCAGATGCCGCTGTCTTTTTGTCGCCACGTGTCCGCGCAGTGATTGGCCAACTGTCCAAGCATGCGTGACGTGGAAAGATCGAGGATATGACCGGCGCGGATAAACAGTTCGGCGGTTGCCAGCATGTCGCCGTACATACTCAGTTGCACCTGATCGCGGGCGTTATTGCCCACGCGCACGGGTTGTGAATAGTGATAGCCACGTAGCGCGGGATAGCGTTCGGCGGGAACAGTTCCGCCCTCCAGCGTATAACAGGCGCGCAGCGCGGTGCCGTGACGAATAATGGTTTTAGAGAGCCAGGAAAATGCCGCTTTACAGTCTTCCAGCGCGCCCAAATAGACAAAGGATTTGATGATCAAACAGGCGTCGCGCACCCATGCATAGCGATAATCGTAGTTTTTTTCGCCGCCAATGCCCTCAGGCAATGACGTGGTGGCCGCCGCCGCCAGGGCACCCGTGGGCGAGTACCAGAGAAACTTCAGCGACAGCGCCGAACGGTGCACGTGGTCGGCGTACCGTCCTTGGTAACTCAGACTTTGCGCCCAGTCTTGCCACGCGATGTGGCTGGTTTCAATACGGCTGTCAATCGCCGCAAGATCGGGTACCGCAAGAGGTTCGCGCTCTGTTACCAGCAGCGCTGCCAGCGATCGCTGCTTCGCCGTGACGCGCAATATGGCGCGAATGCGCTCGTCATCTTGCTCCACGATATGCCAATCGTCGCTGGTGCGGAGCATGGCCATCAGATCGGCAATATGCCACACGTTGCCCTGCTCGGTAGGATCGCACCAGGGCGAGCAGGTCTCTGCCAGCGTGCCAAATCGCAGCGTCAAACAGAGTTCGACTTCGCCGTCCAATCCCTCCACGCGCCGCGCCAGTTCGCTCCACGGCAGGCGACCCGCCAGCGTACTGTTGAGTGATTCCGTCAGTAATACGCTACCTTGCTGGGTAATAAAGCGCGTTTCCAGCACATTGCTCTCGGCGCGGTAAGCGCGTTCGGTTTGGTAGGGCTGTGTGGGTTCGATTTGAAAGAAGCCGCCAATGGCGGGGTCGAGCAGGCGGTCAAACAGCGGTGGCGAGTCGAGATTGGGTGCGCACCACCAATCAATGGCCCCGTCAGGTGCAATCAGGGCGACCGAGCGGCCTTCGCCGATGGCCGCGTAGTCACCTAAACGGGCAAAACCGTTTTCGCGCATAGGTGATTGAAGTGTCTGGTTATTCATGCGTCATCCCTGTCAGCAAAACGACACGTGGCCGCCCGGAGGCGGCCACGCAAGAGGGCAAGCGGCGTTATACCGTGCCGGTACCGCCATCGGAACACCAAACCTGGCCCGAAGTGAAGCTATTGGTGGTCTCAGCAAAGGTCACATAGAGCGGCGCAATCTCAGCGGGCTGTCCTGGACGGCCCAGTGGGGCCGTCGCACCAAACTGCTCCACTTTCTCCTGAGGCTGACCACCGCAAATTTGCAGCGGCGTCCAGTATGGACCCGGTGCAACGGCGTTCACGCGGATTTGACGTTCACCCAGCTGTTTCGCCAGCGCTTTAGTAAAGGCCGCAATAGACGCTTTCGTTTGCGCGTAATCCAACAGAACAGGGCTGGGTTCATAAGCCTGTACCGAAGAAGTATTAATAATAGACGCGCCGTCTGGCAGATATTCCAGCGCCGCTTTGGTTATCCAAAACATCGCGTAAACGTTGGTCTTAAATGTGGCGTCAAAATCTTCTGTAGAGAGCGTAAGAATGGATTCGTTAAATTGCTGGCGACCCGCATTATTCACCAGAATATCCAGGCCGTCTAATTTCTCAGCGGCTTCTTTCACTAACTGCTGACAGAAAGATTCGCTGCGAATATCGCCGGGGATGGCAACGGCTTTACGTCCTTCCGCTTCGATTAATTTGACCACCTCTGCGGCATCCGGCTCTTCATCCGGCAGGTAATTGATGGCAACGTCAGCGCCTTCACGGGCGTAAGCGATGGCCACGGCGCGTCCAATGCCGGAGTCGCCGCCGGTGATAAGGGCTTTACGGCCTGTGAGGCGGCCTGTGCCGCGATAGCTAGTTTCACCGTGATCGGGGCGCGGTTCCATTTTGCTTGCTAAGCCAGGAATAGGCTGAAGCTGTTTTTTAAAAGGAGGCTTCGCGTATTCCTGGGTGATCAGGGTTTTATTGGTAAATGAGGACATGCTTATCTCCTTATACAGTGGAACGAGTAAATTAAGCCTGGCAGAGATGTGACGTTTGTCACGTCAAAAAATGTGCAAACGATCTTTTTATAAGCGAGACGGAAATATTTTTAGTTACAAAGTCAGTAAGTGGATGATTATTTTCGCGAGAAAGAAATAGGTGGCTTAATTAAGCGTGACGCCAGCGTTGCAAGGCGAAAAATAACGCCTACGCTGAATGCATAATGCGAAGAATCCAGCTTTTTTCTAAAGAAAATAATATGACGTGTCGTCCAAGAGGCAATCAATGAGCGAAGCAACCTGCACGCTTTTATTTAATGGCGAACGCCTAACGGGATTAGCCAATCAACCGTTAATCGATTTTCTTCAAGCCCAAGGAAAAACGCTGCCGCACGTCTGTTACCACCCTTCGCTTGCGCCGCTGCAAAGCTGTGATGTTTGTTGGGTAGAGGTGGACGGCGAACAAATGAGAGGCTGCACTTTACGCAGCGCAGAGGGCATGCAGATTGTAAGTCAGAGTGCGGTGCTGCAAGCGGCGCAGCAGGAGGGAATGGACAGAATCCTCAATCGCCATGAGCTTTACTGTACCGTTTGCGAGCACAATACCGGCGACTGTACGTTGCACAATACCGTCGCGGATATGCATATCCCCATTCAGTATTATCCCTACGCGCGCAAACCCGATAGCAAAGACCACAGCAATCCGTTTTACACCTACGATCCCGATCAGTGCATCCTCTGCGGGCGCTGCGTGGAAGCGTGTCAAAACGTTGAAGTCAACGAAACTCTCTCCATTGATTACAGTGCCGATCATCCACGGGTTTTGTGGGATGGCGGGACGCAAATCGCCGGTTCGAGCTGCGTAAGCTGCGGGCACTGCGTCACGGTCTGCCCGTGCAATGCGCTGCTGGAAAAAACCATGCAGCCCAACGCGGGGCCGTTTACCAACATGGATGACGATCTAAAGCGTCCGCTGATCGATTTCGTTAAAAGCATGG
The DNA here is from genome assembly GCA_913778495.1 of uncultured Pantoea sp. Classification (GTDB taxonomy): domain Bacteria; phylum Pseudomonadota; class Gammaproteobacteria; order Enterobacterales; family Enterobacteriaceae; genus Pantoea. The sequence continues at coordinate 145,127 of CAJYVD010000035.1, read as the reverse complement.
AAGACAGCATCGGCATGGAGCCCATTACCGGTATCTCCCTGATTGATGACGCGCTGCGTAAGGTGGAGATCGCAAAAACCAAGACCGTCTGTACCTATTGCGGCGTGGGTTGCAGCTTTGAGGTGTGGACGCGCGATCGCCACATCCTGAAAATTCAGCCCGTCGCCGATGCGCCAGTCAATGGCATCTCAACCTGTATCAAAGGTAAGTTTGGCTGGGATTTCATTAACAGCCCCAATCGGCTCACCACGCCGCTCATCCGCGAAGATGGGCGCTTTCGTCCGGCCAGCTGGGACGAGGCGCTGGCCCGCGTGGCAGAGGGATTGCGCACGGTAGAGCGGAACTACGGCGGCGATGCCATCGGATTTATTGGCTCCAGCAAAGCCAGTAATGAAGAAGCGTACCTGACGCAAAAAATCGCGCGCCTGATTTTTGGCACCAATAACGTCGATAATTCTTCGCGCTATTGCCAGAACCCGGCTACCGAAGGCCTGTTTCGCACGGTAGGCTACGGCGGCGACGCCGGTACGCTGCGCGATTTGCAGCAGACGGCGCTGATCGTACTGGTCGGCAGTAATCTCGCGGAAAATCATCCGGTTTTCGCCTCACACATCAAGCAGAGCCTGAAACATCGCGGCCAGAAGTTGCTGGTTGTCGATCCGCGCCGTCATGAAATGGCCGAGCGCGCCGACACCTACTTGCGTATCGCGCCGGGCAGCGACCTGGTGTGGGCCTCGGCAATGAGCAAGTACATGTTTGATCATGGCTATGCCGATGAAACCTTTTTGGCGCAGCGCGTGAATCAGGTAGATGAATATCGCGCATCGCTGGCACCGTTCACCCTTGAATATGCCAGTGAGATCACCGGGCTTTCGGTGGCGGCGCTCACCGAGGCGGCCGAGATGATTGGCCGCGCAGAGAGTGCCTGCATCTTGTGGGCGATGGGGATCACCCAGCACAGTCACGGCGCGGATACCAGCACCGCGCTCTCTAATTTGCTTCTGGTCACCGGAAACTATGGCCGACCTGGCACTGGCGGCTATCCCATGCGCGGCCACAATAACGTGCAAGGCGCCAGTGATTTCGGCTGTCTGAGCAATGTTTACCCCGGTTATGAAAAGGTCAGCGACCCGCAGATGCGTGCTAAGTGGGCAAAGGCGTGGGGCGTCGACGCCGATGCGCTCTCAGCGGAGCCCGGCCTGGATAACTTTTTAATGGTGCAGCACGCCGATGAGAAAAAAGTGCGGGCCATGTACATAATCGGCGAAGATACCGCTTTTTCCGACGCTGATGCCAGCAAAGTCCATGAAGCGTTCAGTAATCTCGATTTTATGGTGGTACAGGACATTTTCATGAGCCACACCGCGCAGTATGCGGACGTGGTACTGCCGGGCTGTCCGAATCTGGAAAAAGAGGGCACCTACGTCAATACCGAGCGGCGTATCCAGCACTTCTCACCGGCAATGGCGCCGCTGGGTGACAGCCGCCCGGACTGGCAAATTTTACGCGACCTCGCCGCCCGCTTAGGGCATCCGTGGTCTTATCCCAATCCCGGCGCGATCATGGCGGAGGCCGCAGGCATCGCCACGCTGTTTGCTGGCGTTAGCTACGAAAGGTTGGTGGGATGGCAGTCGCAAATTTGGCCGGTCAACGCCGACGGCAGCAGCACGCCGCTGCTGTACACCGAACGCTTTGCCTTTCCTGATGGTAAAGCGCGGCTCTATCCGCTGGAATGGCGCGCGCCGCTGGAGCAGGCAGACGCCGAGTTTGATTTGATGCTCAATAATGGCCGCATGCTGGAGCACTTCCAGAGCACCAATCAAACCGGACAGGGCGGGCGCATGATGTCGCTCTCGCCCAACTGGTTTGTGGAAATTTCTCCGGCGTTGGCGCAGCAGCGCTCACTCACAACCGGAGAGTGGGTTGAGCTGGAATCGCGGCGCGGCACGCTACAGGTACCGGTGGTCGTAACCGAGCGCGTGGCGGGTAACGGGTTATTTATTCCCATCCACCACGGGCGATCAGGCGTAAATAGCCTGACCGGCGATCATCACGATCCGGACGTCAATACGCCCGCATACAAAGAGATCGCCGTCAAAATGCGCAAATGGGAGCATGCGCCGCAGCCCGATCCGCTGCCGCAGCACAACTTCCGCCACGGCCAGCGTACGCCGCTGGACCACCTGCCGATTGAACAAAAGTGGCAGCAGCCGGAGTACCGCTTGCCGCCCGAACACGTGACGACACCGGAGAAGAGCTAATGGCTGAACCTTTAGAGTATCAACCTACGCCAACGCCCACCGAACCCAGCGCCCACGAGGCGCTCAACACGCTGCTGGAAAGCCTGCATCAACACGGTTTTTTGCGGCTGGCCAATGACGTGGTCAAAGCTAATAACGACATCGGAAAAATCATTGCCGCTGGCTTGAATCGTCCCGGCAGCCAGAATGCGGCGCAGAATCTCTCGCTGCTGTTTATGATGCTGAGCACCATTCCTCCCGCGCGGTTTAACCATATTCTGCTGGCGATGCGAGAAGCGCTGATGGCGATCAAACCGGCCAGCGAGGCCGCGCAGCAGCAGAAAACGGCACCCGGCCTGAGCGGCATAATGAAACTGCTGAATGATGAGTCGCTCTGGCAGGCGGTGCGCCCGCTGCTCGCCGGGCTGGAGACGTTCGCGCAGGAAATGCAGCGCGAGGAAGAAAAGCCCATCACCCGCTATAGCGGTAAGCCCACCCGTGAATGAGCAAGAGTGGGTATTGCTGATTGCGCGAGCACAATTTGCGCTCACCATGGGCATGCATATTACGCTCGCGGCGTTAACGCTGGGGCTGGCGCCGTTTTTAGTGTGGTTTGAAGCGCGCTGGCTGTGGGGTAAGCGCGCCGCAGCACGGCAAGCGCTGCATTTTTGGCTTAAGGTCTTTGCGCTGACGGTGGCCATCGGCACGGTTTCCGGCGTGGTGATGGAGTTTCAGTTCGGTACGCACTGGGCCGGGCTGTCGCGCGTGGCGGGCGGCTTTATCGGCCCGCTGATGCTGTATGAAGTGCTGATTGCTTTTTTCCTTGAGTCCGCATTGACCGGCGTCATGCTGTTTGGCATGGGGCGCATCAGCCCGAAAGTGCATTTTACCGTGACCTGCTGCGTGGCACTGGGAGCGATAATCAGCGCCTTTTGGATTCTGGCCGCCAATTCGTGGATGCAAACGCCGGTCGATTTTCACTTTACCGACGGCGGGCAAATTGTGCCTAATCGCGCCCTGAGTTTGATTGCGGCCCCATCATTTGGCTGGCGATTAGCGCATATGCTGCTGGCATCGCTGATCAGCGTGGCGGTGCTGCTGGGCGGTGTTGCCGCGTGGCGACTGCGGCGCAAGCGGCAAGAGGGCGCATCACGATTAATGCTGCGTAGCGCCATTACCGTGACGCTGGTGGCCTTGCCGCTGCAGATCCTGATAGGCGATTTGCACGGTGAAAATACGCGAGATTATCAACCCGCTAAGCTCGCTGCCATTGAGGGAAGCTGGCATTCACCGCCTGCGGGAGAGGGCGAGCCGCTGCGGCTGTTCGCCATTCCCAACCAGTCGTTACAGCGTAACGAGTATGAAGTGGCTGTACCGCAGATAGCATCGCTCTATTTACGCCACAACCTCAGCGGCCACATAAAAAGTTTGAGTGCGTTTCCCGCCGCAGCGTTACCGCCAGTGCTGCCGGTGTTTTTCGCCTTTCGCCTGATGGTGGGAATAGGGCTACTGCTGCTGGCGGGCAGTCTGATTGCGAATGTGCAGCGCTGGCGCGGACGCCTGTTTACCTCGCCGCGCACGTTGGCCCTGCTGAGTTGGATGTCGCCGCTCGGCTTTATTGCTTTACTGTCCGGCTGGATTGTGACGGAGATGGGCCGCCAGCCCTGGACGGTGTACGGCATCCTGCGCACGGCGGACAGCCTCTCGCCGCTGTCGCTCACTGCCACGTTGAGCATCTTTGTTAGCGTGATTCTGATTTACGGCATGAGTTTTCTGTTCGGCCTGCGCTTCCTGCTGCGCCATTTTAGCGCGCCGCTGCCCGCTGCGGATGCAGAGCTGGTGGCAGAATCGGTGCGAACGCCGGCATGAGGAGATGAATATGATGGCCGATCTCTCCGCGACGCTGTTGTTATTTGCCCTGTTCATGTACCTCGCGCTGGATGGCACCGATCTTGGCGTAGGGATGTTATTCAGCGTTTTTCCCGATGCGCAGGTGCGAAAATGGATGGCGCACACGTTGCTGCCGGTATGGGATGCCAACGAAACCTGGCTGGTGCTGCTGGCGGGGGGCATGTTGGCGCTGTTTCCGCCGCTGTATAGCGAAGTGCTGCAGCGTCTGATGGTGCCCCTGTTTTTGTTCCTGCTGCTGCTGTTTACGCGCGCGTTGGCGCTGTCTTACCGCGCGCAGGTTGCTGAACACGGCCAGCGCTGGCTCGACCGCTTGTTCATGCTGAGTTCGCTCGGGGCCGCATTTCTGCCGGGATGGCTTGCCGGCCAGATATTGGTTTCCCGCCCGCCAGCGGGGATCGTGCTGGATGCGTCGCTGGTGCCGGTGCTGTGTGGCGCGGGCTTGGTGGCGCTGGATCTGCTGATGGGATGCTGCTGGATCTGCTGGCGTATCGGCGAGCCGATAGTGGAGCGGGCGCGCCTTATCGCTGGGTTTTGGTGGGTAGTGATGATTGTGTGCCTGCTGGGCGTGATCTTACTGGAACCGACGCTGTGGCGCATCAGTGCTCAGCGCTGGCCGGGGATAATTGCCCTCTGCGCCGTCACGGGATTGCTGCTGGTGCAAGGGATCGCGCTGTGGCGAGAAAAGATGGTCATGGCGTTGATGCTGACCCTGGCGCTGATGGGTAGCGTCATCGCCGCGCTGGCCGTCGGGTTGTATCCCTGGCTGCTGCCTGAACAGCTGGCGATTGACGCTGCGGCATCAAACCCGGTTTCGCAACGCGTGGTTATTTTAGCGATGCTGATCTTATTGCCACTCATTATTATTTATCATACGTGGTCGTTTTGGGTGTTTAAACGTAAATAGTTACATTGTGCGTCTATGTGAGTTTTTATTTGAAAGGAGAAATAACAGGAAGGGGTTTTTATGAAAGAAAGCTTGGCAAAATTGAGCTAATAAACTTGTCGATTGAAATAACCGTCTAACCGGGCGTCCTTGCCCATTGGTTACACCAGTATGCGACGCAGATTAGGATCCGCGATTGCTGCTGGAGCCGCCTTTTTTCCCTGCTTCTGAGGCTTTCTCGCGGTCGTTTTTGAAGTTACCACCACCGCCACTGCTGCTGTGCTGCCCACCTTTTTTACCTGCCTCAGACGCTTTCTGTTTGTCTTCTGCGAAGTTTCCTGATCCGCCTCTATGCTCGGCCATAATATGTCCTCATCATGCGATATCAATATTTAACGCAGCATTCATCTGCGTTCATCGTGTGCTGCATGATTAAGATTAGTGGTCGCGTTAATAATAACAAGCGATGCGGTATTTATTTTTTATCATTATTTTATGTGTCAGGATAATATATCAAAACAAGAATGACTTAGCGCGTTTTATTGCCAGCAAGCTTATGAATAACCGGAGCGGTTAACGCTCCAGTTTTTTCTGCATCACTCGGCGGAGACGGTAAGAAAGTAGGTGCCGCTATAAGGTATAGGAAGATAGGTGGTAAAAATGTCCTTAAGCGTCTGTTCCGGATCCACATCCTTGAAAAGCGTGGGGTAGAGCGTTTTGGCCATAAACTCCACGGCGGCTATGTGCCAGGGACTCAGGTAAAAATTCATCCAGAGAGCAGCGGCATGCCCCTTATGCAGCGCATCGAGGCCGCGCAGGCCGTTCTGCTGCGCCGTGAGCTGGCGAAAGCTTTGCACCACGGCTTCAGGCGCTACCTCGGGACCAAGTTTAAGCAACCCTTGTGTCGCATTGTCGCTGAAGCCGGTGGCAAAGTAGTAATCTGGCTGCGCAGCAATTACCGCTTCTTCGCTCAGGCGGCCAAAGACGCCGTGCTGCGTCGCGCTGGCGATATTGTTCCCGCCCGCTGCATTCAATAACTCACCTAAGCTGCCCGTAATCGCTGTCACGCAGCATTCATTACGCCGTCCCAGATGCAGCTGTAACAGTACCGACGGTTTCGGGCCTGAATAGCGCGCCAGACGCTGCACGATCGTTTGCAGATGGGCACTGTAAAAACGGTTGAAAGCGTCGGCGCGCGCCTGCTGATTTAGCACGTCACCCAAGATCGCGACGCTGCGGCGGGTATTTTTCAGCAGATGAACGCGTAGATCGATTTTGACCACCGGAATCGCGGCAGCCTTGAGAATACTGATCAAACGGCGATCGGCATCATCATAGCGGGCCAGACTCGGCAGGATCACCACATCCGGGCGCAGCGCCAAAACCTGCTCTGGGTTAACGGCGCTGGGGCCGCCTGGGCCCAGCGACGGGATGGCCAGCATTTGTGGGAAACGGCGGGCGAAGCTATCCCAGGTTTGCCGATCGTATTTCTTTAAATCCTGGGGCCAGCCCACGATATGGCGAAACGGATCGCTGGGTTCAAGCAGGGCCAGAGTGTAAAGCATACGGCTCTCGCCCAGCACAATACGCTGCGGGCGGTCTGGGATCACCACCTGATTGCCATCAATATCGGTCACGGTTTTCGCCTGCGCCGCGCTGCCCAGCAGCACGGCAACGCAAACGATAATGCCGCGTACCCACAGGGTCATTCGGGCAGGGCGGTTAACGCGCTGCATCATTGTATTAGAATTCAACGCTGGCCTCGACCATCACATTACGGGTTTCGCCCTCACGCACGCGTAAGTTACCGCCGCTGGAGGTGTAATAGTGCTTGTTAAACAGGTTATTCATATTGAGTTTGAGCTGCGTTTTCTCCCCCAGCACGCGGCTGTTCCAGGCGATAAAGCTGTCGGCCACCACGTAATCCGGCAGCGTGAAACTGTTTTCAGGATCGCCCGCGCGCGACCCCACGTAGCGGGCACCCCCACCCAGGCGGATGTCACCGGGCAGCCCGTTGATGCGTAAGGTGTGGCTCAGATAGAGCCCGCCTGCGTGGCGGGGGGCGTTCTGCAGGCGGTTGCCGTTGTTGGCCGCGTTGACGCCGTCGTCCACGATCTCGGCCAGACTGTAACTGTAATTGGCACTCACATCCCAATCCGGCAGCACTTCGCCGTTAAGCTCAAATTCGGCACCGCTGGCGCGTGCTTTGTTGATCGCGCGCGTCGTGCCGTTGATGTTCAGCGACATGTCCCGCTCATCAATGCGGTAAAGTGCCACGCTGGCAAACAGCGCTGGCGTAACCTGCCATTTACTGCCCACTTCCCAGGTGGTGCCCTGTTCGGGTTTGCCGACGTTGCCGTTGTCGTCTACCTCGGTTGAGGGCGTAAAAGACTGGCTGACGCTGGTGTATAGAGAGACCGTGGGGGACACTTTGTAGATCAAGCCCGCCTGCGGCAGGAACTTATTGCCTTCGCTGTCCAGCGTTTGTACCACCGGATTTACGCCCTTCGACGCGCGCTGCTCGTAATGTTGATAACGACCACCTAACACTGCGATCCAATCGTTTGTAAGGGAGATGCTGTCTTTGGCATAAACTGAACGGCTATGTATACGGTTAAGATTATTGGCGTTGGCGCGGTTCTCTGTGCTGCCGTCGGTGACAGGAAACGCGATACCGTACTGCGGATCGAAGAAGTTAAAGCCACTGTTGGCTTTGCCTTGGTATTGCTGAGCGCGATAGGTCTGGTTCATCTCGTAATCGGTGCCCAGCACCAGGTCGTGCGTCATACCCGCGAGCTGCGGCGAGCCGATCACATCCCAGGAAACGTACTCGGTTTTATGGTTGAATCCGCGATTGGCATCGGCTCGACGCGTGACAATCCCGCTCGTGGGATTCACCGCCGTGACGCGCACTTCGTTGTTGTCGTAACGACGCTGATTCCAGCCAGCACTGACACGCGTGCTCCAGCTGTCATTGAATTGCCAATCATAGTGGGCGTTAAGGGTTTGGTTATGTCCCCAAGCGTGATTCGCGTTGTCATCAAGACGCTGGTTATAGCCGATGTTGATGGGCTTGCCGTTAATAAACGCGGTGCCGCGATCGTAGGGAATGTCGTAATGCTCATCCTCGAAGCTGACGAGGAAACTGGCCTGCTCACCAAACCATTGCAGTGATGGCGCAAGCAGCGTGTGCTTCTCGCGGCCAAAGTTGCGCCAGTAATCTTGATCCTGCTTTTCAGCAATCAGACGGAACGCAAACCCGTTACCCAACGGGCCGGTTACGTCGAGCGTGCCCGCGCCGCCGCCTTCACCGGCAGCGCGACCGCTGAGTCGCGTGTGCCAATCATACTGCGGCTTTTTGCTGATAACGTTGATCACGCCGCCGGGGTTTTGGATGCCATACAGCAGCGAAGCCGACCCTTTCAATACCTCGACCCGTTCGGTGGTAGCGTCCACGTTAAGACCCTGGCTGCTGCGTATCCCGTCGCGGTAGATAGAGCCATCCGCATTACTGCCAAAGCCGCGACGCACCAGGCCATCCTCTGTCCCCGCCAGCGTATTGCCCTCGGCCACGCCGCTAACAAAACGCATGGCTTCATGCAGCGTTGAAACCTGATAGTCCGCCAACTGCTGCGGCGTGACCACGCTGACCGACTGGGCTTCGTCCAGGCGTGCGGTGGGCGTTTTGCTTGCCACGCTGCTGCTGGTGGCTTGATAACCGCTGTTCTCGCTCTCTGGTGCAGTGACAGTAAGCGTATCCGAGGGCTTCGCTGCATGGACGGCGTAAGCGCTAAGCCCGTAAAGGGCGGCGAACAGAGTCGGAGGGCAAGACAATTTAAAAGGCAGAGGCCGCTTGTGGCGCATGTTCGTTAACCTGGTGTTCATTCCGCAAAGGTGTCTTCCGTGACGTAAAAGCACGTCCCGCCGATCGGTGGCAGTGGCGCGTCGTTGAGTCGCTGCGGAAAGAAATTTCCCCGCATTGATGTAATTGAGAATCATTCAATCATGAAAGGTTGTAGTAGTAAAATGAAATAAGAGATGGTTTACTACAGCGTCGCTGGCGGTAGTTTAAAAATATTCATATCATAAGTCTATGAAATATAAATATTAATTTTATTATTTACATCATTTGGGTGAAGCGTATAACCGTTTCCTTTATATCAATAGGGTTTTTGCCACTACATCATTGGCGTACGTAAAACTACGCGATTAAGGAATGAGGCTTCGCGATGCGAAAAACCACTGTACGCGCCGACATGCTCGGCGAACGCTATCGGGCACGTGCTGGCGCGCTTTCGACCAGCTTGCAGCGCGTCGCGCGCTATCTCCATGAGAACCGTGAGGCAGTCCTGGAAGCCACCGCGCTGGATATCGCCGCTGTGACCGAAACCTCGGACGCCACCGTCATTCGTACCATTCAAGCGCTGGGATTCGCCGGACTACGCGATCTCAAAGCCACGCTGACGGCCTGGTTTGGCCCGGCATTAAATGCTGAAGAAAAAATGCAGGCCACCGTCGATACGCTCTCGTGCGATATCGATTCCAGCCTTGATTTTGTTCTGCAAGGCCACCAGCAAGCCTGCGCAACGCTCTCCGGCCCCTCAAACCGACAGGCGGTGGCAGAAGCGGTGGCGCTATTGGTGGATGCGCGTCAGGTCGCCCTATTTGGGATTAATGCTTCTGGCATTCTCGCTGATTACAGCGCCCGGTTGTTCACGCGTATTGGTTTGCCTGCGGTCACGCTGAACCGCAGCGGTATCGCGCTGGCGGAGCAGCTGATCGCGCTACAGCGTGGTGATGTGCTGATTATGATGGCGCAAAAATCCGCCCATCGGGAAGGCATGACCGCGTTAAAAGAGGCGAAGCGCTTGGGTATTCCCGTGATCTTACTGACTCAGGCGCTGGATTCCGCCTTTGCCCAGCAGGCCGAGGTGGTGATCAATGTGCCACGCGGCGCTGAGGGCGGGCTGGTCCCTTTACACGGTACGGTGCTGGTGTGCCTGGAAATGTTAATCCTGGCGGTCGCCTCGACCCGTTCAGCGCGAACGGTGAAAACCATGAAGCGTATTCATGACTTTAATCGCGCGCTCAAGCCGGCGGGCAAAAAATAGGGTGGCGCAAATCAAGATGTTGCTTTCTCATTCAGCGTTGCAGTAGGATTTAGGAAGCGATCGATTCCTTTATATTCTCTCCTGCTTTTATGGCGTCAACGTCACCTTATAAACGTGGCGCGCTAACGCAGGGTAATTAGGAATCAATCATTTTCTAATCAATGGAGCACCCTATGTCCGCATTGTCGCTTGCTTCATCGCGCTGGTCACAGCCGGTGGAGGGTCTTGATGGTTTTTTTCACAGCTATGCCACGGTTGAAGGGGTCAGGCTGCATTACGTCAGCGGCGGCAATCCGCAGGCGGAAACCCTGGTGCTTCTGGCGGGGTTTCCGCAAAGCTGGTACGCCTGGCATAAGGTGATGGCGCGGCTCGCCAAACACTTTTTTATTATCGCGCCAGATTTACCGGGACAAGGCGATTCAGACAAACCGCTAACGGGCTACGACACCGCTGCGCTGGCGGAGAAGGTGCAAGGTTTACTGATGCAGTTGGGCGCGACGCGCTACTATCTGGCCGCGCACGATATCGGTGCCTGGGTCGCGTGGCCCTATGGCCTCCGCTATGGCGAGCAAGTCATTAAGCTGGCGCTTTTGGATGCGGGCATTCCCGGTGTGACGATGCCCGATATGCTGCCAGCCTCACCCGATAAAGCCTGGAAAACCTGGCATTTTGCGTTTCATCTGATCCCGGATCTGCCTGAGGCGCTGATAGAAGGGCGTGAATCAACCTATCTGGAATGGTTTTTGCGGCGTAAAACCGCCAGCCCAATGGCCTTCAGCGAGGATGATCTGCGCGAATACGTGCGATTAATGCAGCAGCCAGGCGCGTTGCGTGCGGGCATGTCACCGTACCGTCAGGCCAGCGTCTCGGCAGCACAAAACCGCACATTGTTGCAGGAAAAGGGCAAATTGCGCGTCCCGCTCCTGGCAATCAGCGCCGATCAAGGCTCGATTCCTGATATGGCCGTACCTTTACGCGATTATGCCGAGTCTGTACAGGGCATCACGCTGGCGCACTGCGGCCATTTTATTCCCGATGAACAACCGGAGGGGTTGGCAGAAGCGCTCAACGCGTTTTTCCGCTGATCGGCATCAGTTTGTATCAGTAAAGGGGAGCGGACTACTTACTCAGGCAGGAATGATGAGTCGGCCGGTAGCGGTACGAGATAACGTTCAGATCAAAGCCTGTTATGCATCGCGCAGTACAAGTTGCATCCTGTCAACGTCGCTATCGTGGCCTGCATCAGTCGTGCGCAACAGTGCTTGGGCGATATTCAAAAGAGAAGGGCGGCTTATACAGCGCAAAAGAAACGGTACGACGCAGGATGAAGCAGGATAGACATCCTGGAATGAGGTCAGCTTATGTCAAAAGCAGACGTTTGTACAGGGTATTTACTCCGCTATGATCTTGATTCATAACGCGGTGGAATCTAAAACGAACCATAAAAATTTTTATCCTTCATCAAAGCTTCGATTCCATCGAACCGTATCACCGGGCCAGTCCGAGGGCTATAATGTCTGGCGAAATCCATGCGTAAAAGGACGATATGATGAAAACAGGACTGATGTCTCTGAGCCTGCTGGCTGCCATCCTGCTCACCGGCTGCGACGAGGGCGCAAAGAGCGAGGAGTGGTACAAGGCTCACGATACAGAGCGCAGAGCGAAATACGAGGAGTGCCGTAAAGAATCTAATCCTCGCGGCACCGAAGACTGCCGTAACGCCATCGATGCCACTGTGCACGGCGGTCATTTTACAAAGAGCCCTTATAAGGTCTGGACAAACTAGATAAGCCGCCGCGAGGCGGTTTTTTTACGCCCTTCGGCCGCCGTTTGGTAAAACCCTCATAAGACCGAATCGCCTCCGCTGCCGCGCCGTTACACACAGAAGCACTATATATTGCGGTTAGCGAAGCGGCAGCCAATACTACCTATAGCAGATGCGAGGAAACCGGCGGGCCAACACCAGAGCAGAACGCGCCGGTTTCCTCACGGCGGCATTCGGTAAAACTCCGGCAGGGGCGATTTTCCCCGAATGCGATTTGCCACCAGCGGAGTTTTCTTCTTGTTCTTTTAAATATCTAACGATGATGAGGCAGAAGTAGAAAATTTCAATTCTCACATTTGCCTATGTCCGCTTTTCGCTCATTGCAGACATTGGTCTGTTCGCGAGTCCGCTCTGTGCCAGGAGCAGATGTCAGTAGCATGCTACCGACAAGTAATACCACGGTGCTTCAGGTAAAAGGCCAGAAATTTGAATAAGGCACACATATCGTAAGCTGCGACAGTGGAAAATGTCGCTTAAAAAAACGTCCTTTTTCGACCCAACCGCACAAAGCCATGCCCTCTTCGCATTCGAGCACAACCATTGTTCTTCTTCTTTTGCGACGTCGAACAATTGTGCCCGCTTCAGTCATGTTGATGCCTTGTGTGAAAATCTTGCTCATCAACAGCTCTGTTCAAGAGCACCGTCCTGAGAACAAAATCGTTACACCTTTTCAGCTCCACACTATCAGGCTGAATTTTTCCGTATATCCGCATCCCTTCCAGCATCATAAATATACTCAAGGCCATGACTCGCGGATCCTCATCGCGCCGAAAGACCTGCTGAGTTTGACCAATGGATAATATATTTTCCAGGCGATTGATTATTGAGTTAAATTTATGATGAACCCTTTTTTTTACCTCTTCATCACCCGGTAAGAGTTCACTGGCAGCGGCAATAGTAAAACACCCTTTCTCACCAACAGGAGAGGATGATAAAAGCGCCACAAATTCGAGCATTTCGCGCAATGCAGCTTCTGGCGATAACTCCACCTCGCGTTTCGCTCCTCTGGCAATGCCTTCGTCCATGTATTGCTGTAATGCCGCAAGATAGATTGCTCGCTTATCCGGGTAAAGCTTATAGATACTGGCGCTAGCTAAGCCTGATGCTTTCATCAGATCGGCCATTGAAGTTGCCCGATATCCTTTTTGCCAGAAACACTCCAGTGCAATGTTCAGGAAATTCTGTGGATCGAATTCACGGGGTCTGCCAGCAGATGCTTTCATTTCACTCTCCTGTATTGATAAACAATTGTAGATCGATCAATCTACAATTGAAAGCGCTTGTTTATCGCTAAAATTAAAGCTGAGCATGTATGTTGGTTTTTTGTTTTTTACGTACGGTGAGGAATGTCCGTGTTGTGCCAGACATGGACATTAACTACTGGCTTACATAGTTAAAATTTAAACCTCGCGGGTGTAGTGCCAAACACCCTGCGAAACAACGCAATAAAGGCACTCACATTGTCATACCCAAGCTCCAGTGCAACTGTCGTCACTTGGTTACCCATAGCCAGCAGTTCAAGAGCCTTGAGTAACCGTATGCGCTGTCGCCATTCATTAAAGCTAAAACCGGTTTCAGCACTGAATCGACGTGTAAGTGTGCGTGATGACACTCCCGCCCAGTATGCCCATTCCTCCAGTCTCCGGCCGTCGCCTGGGTTATCTGACAGCGCCTGCGCAACTCTGAGGAGCCGAATATCCTGCGGCATTGGCAGCCCAAGATTAACCTTAGGAAGCGTTCCTATTTCATCGAGAATAACGCCAGATAAACGTTTTTGAGGCGCGGTGAGCTCTCCATGCTTCCATGAGGCTGCTCGTGTTATCGCCTCACGCAGCAGATTTGTGACTGAGAGTACAGCAGGCTTATCAGATAATTCGCCGCAGGCTGCGGCAGATATATAAACACTCCATCCTGAATAGGGACCGTGCGAGAGAAGACCATGCGGAACATTTGGAGGTATCCATACGGCATGCGTTGCCGGTACGACCCAGCGATAATTTTCGGCATCGATCGTAAGCAGTCCATGTTCAGCGCCGAGTAACTGTCCACGAATGTGGTGGTGCGTTGATGTTTCCCTTATTGCCTCAGACTGGCGAGCCGCGACAATCAAAGTGGGTCCATCTGACGAAAGAGCCTGGTCTAATGGAATTAATGGGTCGATCATTTTGGCGTGTTTGAGGTGTTTATTGTCATTTATACCGTACCGAAGCCATTGAGTCGATTGTAGAGTACTCATTACTTTCACTGAGGACTGACCATGACAATGATTTCTATTTCTACCGTACTGGATGAGATTATTAACAAACAGGAGATGCCACTGGAGGTGATACTCAATCGCCATTTTAGTCTCGGTTATCGGCAGCGCACTGATAACAAGTGGGAGGGCTTAGATAGCTTTGCCCGCCATGCACGTAAACTTCGGGAAATCCTTGTTTCCGGTAAAATTGAGGTGCAAGACGAACTGCGTGATGGGAAGCTCTATGCAACCCGCCATCGTGTTCTATTAAATAAGCGCAATGGTGAAAAAGTAGATATGGAGGTTTACATGTTTGCTGAAACAGATGATTCAGGACGATTTATTCGTATCGAAGAAGCAACACTTATGCTTAAAGGTCTGGAAAATGACCGTGACTTAGGTAGCGTCAAGTAATGAAGATTGTAATGTCCGCTTTTCGCTCAAAGTGCACGTTGACCTGCTCCCTGTCCGTTCCACTTGGTGCCATTAGGAGGATTGGTGGCATTGGCGCGCATCTGCTCTGGAAGAATAAGTTGATAGTGAGATATCCTGGTTATTGTTTTTAAGAGGAGGCTGTATGGAAAGTCTGTTTGTTTACGGAACGCTGGGGCCTGGCCGTCCTAACGCTTATATTCTCGAAAATATAGGTGGCACGTGGCGCGAAGGGCATGTCACAGGCTCTCTCCTCAATGAGGGATGGGGAGCTGAAATGGGTTATCCCGGTATTATTTTGGATAATTCAGGCAATCGCGTACAAGGATTCCTTTTTGCCTCAGAGAACTTGCAGCATCACTGGGATGTGCTTGACGAATTTGAAGGTAATCAATATGAGCGCGTCCCCGTCAAAGTTACTACAGATACTGGGGGAACCGTCATTTCCTGCGTATACATGTTAAAAAAATAATGGACTTAAGCCCGCTAATCAGCGGGCTAGCTTCTTTAAAGAAATGTTCAAAGGCTGCTCTTCGCCCATAGCGGACTATTTAATTCTTAAAACCTGAAGAATTGAACGCACGAAACTAACTCACACTTCTCACCATTCAGATTGTTGTTTGGGACCACAACGATAGGTTTCCCACGCAAATCGGGCCGGAATACGGTTTCGCAGGATGAGTAAAGTTGATAGCGTCTGCCAGCGCGAACATAGAAAAACACTCTTAGTAGCTACTGTTTATGCATACAACACATCTAAAAATAGAAATGTGTCTTAACCGTTGACATCCCATTTTGGGACTGTTATGCTGGTCCCAAAATGGGACTGCAAGGAAAGCCAGTGCGAATTATATCAATCGCCTCTCTCAAACAATTCTGGGAGACGCATAATCAGGTGGAGCAACCCCTGAAAGCATGGGTAGATGAAGTCAAAAAGGCACAGTGGAAAACGCCACAGGACATCAAGGACAAATACAGGTCCGCAGATTTTCTGAGTAACAATCGTGTGGTATTTAATATCAAAGGCAATGATTATCGGCTGATTGTTGCAGTGGCTTACAGGTTTCAGGCGGTCTACATCAAGTTTGTTGGAACGCACACTGAATACGATAAAATAGACGCAGATACGGTGGATATGTGATGACTTACAAAATCAAACCGATTCATAACGAAGCAGATTACGAGGCAGCTCTGGCCGCTGTATCCCCGCTGTTCGACAATGAGCCGGAGCCAGGAAGCGCAGCCGGAGATTTTCTGGAAGTAATGATCCTGCTTATTGAAAAGTACGAACAGGAACACTATCCGATAGAAGCACCCGATCCAGTAGAGGCGATTAAGTTCCGCATGGAGCAGATGGGGCTGACGGCGAAAGACCTGGTGCCTGCGATTGGACGCCCAAACCGAGTTTATGAAGTGTTGAACAATAAGCGTGCGCTGACGCTTCCGATGATCCGTAACCTCCATGAAATGTTTAATATACCGCTGGCATCGCTGGTAGGCGCAGCGGAGCCCAAACGGATGCAAATGCAGTAACCGAAACCCGCCGCATGCGGGCTTTTTATTCCTGCAGCGTATGGTTGAAACCCAGCCCGGTCAAATCGGTAAGGGCATAGGACATTACGCCCCAGAACGTAAGCTAGCCGATCAGTCGCTCATCGACGTCCTGCAGGACGCACAGCATGACGGGCACAGCTACGGTGAGGAGCGTGAGAAAGGCATAGAGTTTGCGGTCAGGATACAGGAGAAGTTTGATTGAAAGCTGTCCGGCGACGAGTTCGCCGCCGGAATATTATGGGAAATACTCTTAATCAGTGTGTTGCGTATTTGGTGCCTGTTTTTCCAGTATAAGGATTGTAGTTTCCCTTTGTGCTGTAGTTGTCTAACTGCGTGCCATTTTTCCTGTTCTTTCGTAAGAATTGACGTGTGTGCCATTTGATTTTGTATAACCACCCACGCGGCTATGGCTATAGTTACTGCCTGTACCTGACAAGTGGGAGTAGCTACTTCTTGCAAGAGCCGATGTAGATAAAAGTATCGACATCGTTATCGTGATAATAGCTATTTTTCTCATTGTTTTTCATGCCTTATCAATAGTGTTTTTTATCGCAGGACTAATCTTTTCAAACCACTTATCTGGTAACGAGCATTTGGCAGGAAAAAATGCGGCTTATTGCTGCGTTTATGCTCTCTTTTTCAGCGCTTCGTCTTTTTCCCAGGCCATATCTGCAATGTTGGTTCTTATTCTGGATCTAATAGGCGTAGTGCCTTCTCACATCGTACTGGGGAGGTTAATTAGCCGTTCTGTCCAAACCGGCAGCTATGAAATATTAAGTCTAATGTGGCATAACATCCCCACCCCTAGGTCAGACGTCCGCTTTTCGCTGTGTGTTCAACTGATGCCAGCAGCAGGTATCACTGTTATGCAATCTGGCTAAACAGGGAGAAGCGGGCTAAATGAGCATGACACCAAACCGCTTCAGCAGTAGAGCCCAGAGCGCAAAGATCACTACCGTCATGACGCAGGACAGAAGTAATGTCAGCCAAAAGCCTAAACGCGTGTAAAGAAGCGGGAAAAGAATAAACATCGGCAATGTCGGAATCACATACCAGAACGTATACCATGCGTGAGCGGCAATTTTCGCCTGCGTTTGCCCTTCAAGCTTCATCCAGATAAGTACCAGTACAGTCACCAGCGGTAACGCGGCGAGCAGTCCGCCGATACGATCGCTGCGTTTCGCCACTTCTGAAATCAGCACCACCATAAAAGCGGTTATTGCGTACTTTGAGATAAGCCAGATCATGTGTCTCACACGTTAATTAAGGAACCTATTGCTAACGTCTTTATATCAGCATACGCAAAGACCAGCCCGTGATGGCGAACACTACATTTTCAAATAGACATCGCCACCAGACGCCATATCCTCAGGAGAAAGCGCCACAAACAAACGTGATGCCATAGCGTGACGTCCCGTTTTCGTGGATTTCACCTCGCTGTAGCCGTGCTCATTTTACAGAGATTTTTTATGCGCACGGCTCGGTAATCTTATTACATTCAACGTTGTCCAGAACCACGGTGATATCCGCTGTGGCAAATAACGTCATCTGCGCACGGTTCAAAAACGGAATGTCAGGAGGAAAAGTATGACGCCCGGAGAAACGCATAAAATTTCACGCTCTGGCTGGCTGCGTGCCGCCGTCTTAGGCGCCAACGATGGAATTGTTTCCACTGCCAGCCTGTTGACGGGCGTGGCAGCGGCGAACAGCTCCACGCACAGTATTCTTTTGGCCGGGGTGGCTGGGCTGGTCGCAGGCGCGATGTCGATGGCCACCGGGGAGTATGTTTCCGTCTCCTCGCAGTCTGACACCGAACGAGCCGCCATAGCGGAAGAGCAGGCGGAACTGGAAAATGATTACCTGGCCGAAACACACGAACTGGCTGCCATTTATGTGCATCGCGGCCTCAGCAAAGCGCTGGCGCACGAAGTCGCCAGCGCGTTAATGCAACATGACGCCCTTGATGCCCACACCCGCGATGAGCTCGGTATCTCTAATACCTCCAGCGCGCGCCCCCTCCAGGCGGCGCTGTTTTCGGCCGGAAGTTTCACCGTGGGTGCGCTGATTCCGTTGATTGTTGCACTGACCACTTCCGGTATCGCCAGCATTGTTATCGCGGCTCTGCTGGCGCTGGTCTTACTGGGGGCCGTCGCCGCCATAACGGGTGGAGCACCGGTTATACGCAGTATCATCCGCGTCAGTTTCTGGAGCAGTTTGGCTATGGGATTATCGGGGATCACTGGCGCATTATTCGGACATTACGCAGGCTGAATTTCGCTGCCCGCCTTTTACGGGCGGAGCACCAGGGCTGCACGCTGACGCACGGCGGGCATTTTGTCCCGTTAAAGAACCCTGGAAAAAGCCGCGCTGAGCATCCCTCCGTTAACTATGCCCGCGTTCCGGTGCAGCAGCGCGAATCTCATGCTCTGCACTCGTGACGGTGTCACCTAAACGTGACAGCGCCGCCACGGCCAGGTCCGCCAGATAGCGCGCCGTGGGCAACAGGACATCATCATTTACGCGAAAAGCAGGGTGGTGCAGCGCATAGGGCTCGCCAGTGCCTATCATCACAAACGCCCCCGGTATCTGCTGCTGATAAAAGGCAAAATCTTCGCCGATGGGGCTGGGCTCTACCACACGTGCCTCAAAGCCGCTGACCGTGGCCTGCTGGAGTGCAAGGGCGGTCAGGTCAGGATCGTTTATCACCGAAGGCGGTCCGGCATGCCAGTTAAATGTCACCTCGGCGTCAAAGGCGGCGCCGATACCCAAGGCAATCTCGCGAAAACGCTGCGCCAGACGCTCGCGCAATTCAGAGGAGAACGTGCGTACCGTGCCCTCTATCCAGGCGCTGTCAGGAATCACATTCCAGGTGCTGCCGCTGTGTACCTGGGTGATGGAGACCACGGCATTTTCATTGGACGGCGCATTACGGCTAACCAGCGTTTGAGCGGCGGAGATGATCTGCGCGGCGATCACAATAGGATCGTTTCCACAATGCGGTTTAGCCGCGTGGCTACCCGTGCCGGTAATCGTGATATCAACGCGATCAACCGCGGCGGTCAACGCGCCTGCTTTGCTGCCGATCACCCCTGGCGGCAGCGTAGGATCGTTATGCAGGCCAAAAATGGCGCGGGCCTGTTCCAGCGCGCCACTGGCAAGCATCGCGAGTGCGCCTGTCGCGGTCTCCTCCGCTGGCTGAAAAAGGATGCGCACGCGGCCCGGTAGCGACGCTTCTTGCTGCTTGAGCAACACCGCCGCACCGAGCGCCGCTGCGCTATGAAAATCATGGCCGCAGGCATGCATCACGCCATGCCGTGTGGAACGAAAGGGGAGTTCGGCCTGTTCTTCAATCGGCAGGGCGTCAATATCCGCGCGCAATACCACCAGCGGGGCCGTGGGTAAGCCGATTTCTGCCACCACGCCGGTCTCTAACGCCAGATCGAGCACGCGAATTCCATGATGCTCCAGTTGCTGGCGAATGCGCGCGGTGGTTTCAAACTCCTGATGCGACAACTCGGGAAAACGATGCAACTCATGGCGGAATGCCTGCAGCCATAATGCTAATGCCGGTTCTTCGATGTGCATCACTTATTTCCTTTATCAGATCAACGCGTAATTAACGGATGTCCAGCGTAGCAGTAAAGCACCCCGCACAATATGTGAATGCGGTCTTAGCTTAGGCGCATGAGTGAAAAGGGAGCAGAGATAAAATGGGGGCGATAACCGGCTAAATGCGGCAAAGAAATGCAGAGTAAGGGGGAGTGAGAATAAGCGACGGTAAGAGGGATAATACCCGGCGGGTCTTATTACCCACCGGGAATAATTAGATTAAGAAATCATCCAATGCACCACCGGCATCGAGCGCTGTTTTAATCGGCGATGGGGTGCGGCCTTGTCCAGTCCAGAATTTTTCGTGACCGTTTTCATCAAGGAATTTATACTTCGCTGGACGCGGTGCACGGCGATTTTTAGGCTTCGGTTCAACCGACTGTAATTGTGCGAAATCGCTGATATCAATGCCATCATTGAGCAGCATCTCTTTATAAAGCGCTAATTTCTCTTCTTTTTCTCGCAGTGCAGCCTGTTCCGCGTCTGCTTCTTCACGGCGTTCTGCGACAACCACGGCGAACTTTTCCAGCATTTCATTTAATACCGCAGCGTCAATACTACGTGCGTGCGCACGCAGCGTGCGGAGATTGTTCAATGCTTTTAGTGCATCGCTCATGAATAACCCTTAATACTTTTACCACTCAAATGAAGCGGCGCATTCTACGGCAATTTTATTGAAATGAAAATATGTTCGCTTTAGCAGAATTGTCCTTAAATAATCGCCCTGAGCTTAATTGATATTAGGTTCTCGCTAAGACAATTCTTATCTATTGACATCGGCGCCACACAAAATATTGGCTGAAAATTCTGCGGTGAAAATAAAAGGCCTATATTCTCGTTCTTTATTACGCGCGTGGTGATCGGTGCCACACTGCGGCCACATACTGTTAAGCACCCGCGATAAAGCACATTTTAACGCTTATCGTGCCTCGCCTGATTAAGCGCCTTTAGGCTACACCCGCCCACTTTTTCGTCATTCTGTTCACAGTAAACGGGGCGAACCTGCTCTCAGGAACGCTTATGAATTGAAATATAAACCGTTTTATTGACGCAAGGCTGCGTGAGAAAGCGTAACAAATTCTTGCAATGTAAATCTTAATGAGTATATTTCTCATTTGCTTTACTGGTTGCGGCAGACGCGACGCGTTGGCTTTGGGAACGCGCGACGCCTCACTTCAAAAAAATAAATACCTCGTAAGGAAAACCCATGTCTTATCAAGAAGCGCACGTCGCCGGCGCGTGGCAGAGCGGGCTACGCCTCTCTGCGCTGGCGCTATTGGTGGCATCCGGTATTGCGCAGGCCGCCGAACAGCCCCCGGCGGAACAGACGTTAACCGTTGACGGCAGCGCGCAGTCTCCGCAGCCCGAGCAAGATTACAGCGTGCCAGTAACCCGCGCCGGCACCAAAATGTTGCTTACCGCGCGCGACATTCCCCAATCGGTCACGCTCGTCAGCAAGCAGCGGATGGACGATCAGCAGCTTCAGTCGTTAAACGATGTGCTGCAGAACACCACCGGCATTCACGGCATCAGTTCAGATATGGATCGCACCAATTACTATGCGCGCGGTTTTCTTATCGACAACTACATGGTTGATGGCATTCCCACGACGTTTGCTTCCCGTTGGAATTTGGGCGACGCCCAGAGCGACATGGCGCTGTATGAGCGTGTTGAAGTGGTACGCGGCGCGACTGGGCTGTTGACCGGGCCTGGCAATCCGTCGGCGGCGATTAATATGGTGCGCAAGCATGCGGACAGCAAAGTGGCCACCGGTGAAGTGCAGGCCAGCTACGGTAGCTGGGACAAGCAGCGCTATGTCGCCGATTTGTCTGCGCCTTTAACGCCGGAGGGCGCAGTGCGCGGACGCATCGTCGCCGGTTATGAAGATAAAAACAGCTTTATTGAGCGTTACGGATTCGAGAAGAAATTTATCTATGGTGTGGTCGATGCCGATCTCACCGACCGCACGACGCTGTCCGTGGGCTATGAGTTCAGCCAGGTTAACACCGATTCTCCCATGTGGGCAGGCACGCCGCGCTGGTATACCTCCGGGGCGCAAACTCATTTAAGACGCGGTTACAACACGGCGCCCGAGTGGGCTTACAACGACAAAGAGAACCGCAAACTTTTTGTGAATCTGCAACACAACTTCGACAACGGTTGGAATCTCACGCTGAACGGTACGCACAACGAGATGCTGCTGGACAGCAAGCAGCTCTATCTGGACGGCTATTTTGACCGCACCAGCGGCCTCGGCGCGTCATCCTATGCGAACTATCCCGTTATTGGCGGCACCGGCTACAACACCGGCAAGCGAAAAGTCGATGCGCTTGATGCTTTCGCCAGCGGTCCGTACGAGCTTTTGGGTCGCCAGCATGAACTGATGATCGGCGCCAATTACAGCCGTCAGGACAACCGTTATTACAGCGCCTGGGCCAATATCACCGCCGAGGAGTTGGGTAACTTTAATGATTATGACGGCAATTTCCCGGAGACAGCGTGGAGCCCACGCGAACCCGCAGCGGACTCACAACGTGTACACCAGAAGTCAGCCTACGTCGCCACGCGCCTTTCACTTGCCGACCCGCTGCATGTGATTTTGGGTGCGCGCTACACCAACTGGCAGCGTCAGAGCCTGACTACAGCGGTTGAGAAGAATAACACCACGCCTTACGGCGGCATTATTTGGGATTTTTACGATAACTGGTCGGCCTATGCCAGTTACACCTCGGTTTTCCAGCCGCAGGATAAGCAGTCGGCGTCTGGTCGTTTCCTGTCGCCGGTGATCGGTAAAAACTATGAGGCCGGTGTGAAGTCGGACTGGTTCAACAGCCGTCTCACCACGTCGCTTTCGGTGTTCCGCGCGGAATTGGACAACGTGGGCGTGGCTACCGGCCAGGTGGTGAATAATATCACCGTATATGAGGGAAAAAGCGGTGTTGTCAGCCGCGGCGTGGAGTTCGAAGTGAACGGCGCGATCACCGATAACTGGCAGCTGACCTTTGGCGGGACAACCTATCTGGCGCAGGACCGTAACGGAGATACGCTGGAAACCCAACTGCCGCGCACGTCCTTTAATCTCTTCACGCACTATCGTCTGCCAATGTACGACAAGCTGACGCTGGGCGGGGGCATTAACTGGCAGGCGAAAACCTATAAGGACATCGGCGGCCCCGACGGCAATGGCACGTGGCGTGCACGTCAGGGCAGCTATGCCCGTGTCGACCTGTTCGCACGCTATGCGCTCACCCACAACCTCAGCCTGCAGGCCAATCTGAATAACCTGTTTGATAAAGCCTACGATGAAAACACCGCCGAAGGTGGCATTGTGTATGGCGAGCCGCGTAATGTCTCCGTGACCGCCAGCTACCGCTTCTGAGGCCGCACCAGCGGGGCGCACACCGTGCGTCCCGCCTTCACAAACTAGCAGCCCGCCGCAATATAGTCGCCATTGGGGCTGACGGGAACCACCGTTAAAAACAGCACCAGCGCGAACAGCATCAACAATACGCCACCCAGCACACGCAGGTAGGTCAGGGTTTTTTGCACGCCAGGCGACGTGTCGCTTAACCAGAGTTCGCCGGCGCGCTGGCGAAAATGGCGCACAAACCAGGCCAGCGTCACCAGCGTGATCCCAGTTCCACATGCCATGGTCATGACGGCGAACACACCCCAACGCGTAATGCCGATGACGCTGGCAAACAACAACACCGTCAGGGCGCCGCTGCACGGACGCACGCCGGTGGCAATAATAATCCCCAGCCAGGTTCGCCATGAATCATGATGTGACGCTGTCACGCCATGCGAATGACCACAGTGGCCACAATCGTGGTGCGGGTGCGCAGGCGCGCGTAACGTATTCACGATCATCATCACGCCCAGTGCGGCAATAAAAAGGGCGCTGACTTTTTCCAGATACCAGCGGCTCTGACTGAGATCGCCGGTGGTCAGGTTGAAACCGATCGCCAGAATAAACACAAACGCGATCGCGCTGACGCCCTGGAGTAAACTGCCCAGCAGCGGTACGCACAGCGCGATGCCGCGCGGCGGTTGATGGGTGCTGAGCCAGCTGGAGACGATAAATTTACCGTGGCCTGGCCCAACGGCATGCAGAATACCGTAGAGGAATGTCACCCCCGCCAGCCATCCGCCCGCGGCCAGTTGCCCGCTGTTGAGTTGCAGCAGGTGCGTGACCAGCAAACGGTGGAGTTGAATTTGCGCCTGCAGCGCCCATGCGAGAAAAGCGCTTCCGTTGGTCAACAGCAGAAAAACCGCGATAAACAGCGCGCCCAGCAGCGCGGAAAAGCGACGTTTAACGTGAATCATCAATGAGCGTCGTGAGTGGGAAAGCCTCAGCATGCGGGAATTTACGGCGAAGTAAAGAGGCAGGCAAAAACATCGGGCACCGCTTGCTGGCGCTGCCCGATATAAAAACCGTTCCGCACTACGCTTTAGGGAAAATCCACACGTCTTCCGCAGGCAAGGCAATGCGGAAACGCTGATTGCCCAGGCGATCTTTGCCGTAGCCACGCAGCGGGAAGTCATCCCCTTCGGTGCGGAACAGATATTCCCAGCGGTCGCCCAGATACATACTGGTCAACAGCGGCAGTTCTAGCGTGTTTTCTTCACTGAGCGCGGCGATCTGCACTCGCTCCACGCGAATGATCGCTGTGGCGTCATCGCCCACCTGCACCTTGCTGCTCGGTTTCCCCCACAGCGCCCAGCTGGCCCCCGCGATGCGCGCGCGTCCGCTTTCGATGTGCGTCACTTTGCCGTGCAGGCGATTGTTACTGCCCATAAATTCGGCGGTAAAGAGCGTGGTGGGCTGACCGTACATCTCCTGCGGCGTGCCTTGCTGTTCAATTACGCCGTTATTGAGCAGCAAAATACGATCGGAGATCGCCATGGCTTCGTTTTGGTCGTGCGTCACCATCAGCGCAGAGAGGCCAAGACGGATAATCAGTTCACGCAGGAAAACGCGCGCCTCCTCACGCAGTTTGGCATCCAGGTTTGAAAGCGGTTCATCCAGTAAAATGACCGGCGGGTTATAGACCAGTGCGCGGCCGATTGCCACGCGCTGCTGCTGTCCGCCGGAGAGCTGATGCGGATGGCGCTTGCCCAAGTGACCGAGTCCCAGCTGATCCAGAACGCTCTGCACGCGTTCGGCGGCTTCAGCCGTGGGCACCTTGCGCAATTTCAATGGATAAGCCACGTTCTCAAACACCGTTTTGTGCGGCCACAGCGCATAAGACTGGAACACCAGCCCTAAATTGCGCTCTTCCGCCGGCACTTCACTTTTGGGGGTGCCGTCAAACACCACGTGCTGACCAATGGTAATTTTGCCTTGGGTGGGTTTTTCCAGTCCGGCCACGGCACGCAACAGCGTGGTTTTTCCGCTGCCGGAGGGGCCGAGTAGCGAGACCACTTCGCCCTTGCGCAGTTGCATTGAAACGCCCTTGAGCACTGGATTGTCGCCATAGGTAAGGTGCAGGCCTTCAACCGATAATTCAGTCATGTAATTTCACTCCAAAGCGTAAGGCGATGCCGAGGCCAACGACCACCAGCACGATATTGATCAGAGAAAGCGCAGCCACGATGTCGATCGCGCCCGCCGACCAGAGCGACACCAGCATTGATCCGATGGTTTCGGTACCGGGAGAGAGCAAATAGACGCCCGTTGAATATTCCCGCTCAAAAATCAGGAACATCAGCAGCCACGAGCCCACCAGTCCGTGGCGTGACAGCGGCACCGTCACGTGGCGCGTGGTTTGGCCTGGCGTGGCACCGGCGCTGCGTGCGGCTTCTTCCAATTCCGGACCGACCTGCAGCAGCGTCGAAGAGATCAGGCGCAGACCGTAAGCCATCCACACCACGGTATAGGCCAGCCATACGCTGAAGATGGTTTGACGCAGCGAGCGCAGCCAAACAATAAAGTGCTCGCGCAGCCAATCCGCCATCGACAAGCTGGAGAGCCAGCCGTTTTTCAGCGATTGATCGAGCCACATGGGCACGAACAGAAACACCCACAGAAACGCCAGGCCCGCCAGCAGGCCGGGGACCGCGCGCGGAACCAACACGCTGTAGTCAAGGAAGCGCGTAACGTGGTCCTGCTTACGGTGCATGGCAATGCCCACAAACAGATAGCAGATCACGGCAATGGCGCCGCCGATGACCCCAATTAACATGGAGTTTACGATGGCGCGCAGCAGATTGGGCTGCTCCCAAATGCTGTGGAAAGTGGCCAGTGAAACTTCATCCCACAGTGAGACGCCGACGCCCCAGTGCGAGATGAACGCGCGCAGCACTACCCCAATCAGCGGGACGCCAATGGTGATAGTCAACCAGGCCAGCACCACGGCACCCGCCACCCAGCGCCATTTGCCCAGCGGCAGCGCGCGCGCCTGTGACGCCTTGCCTTTCATGGTCACGAAGCGGTGCGAGGTGCGCATCAGCCAGCGCTGTAGCATCACCAGCGGTACGGTAAAGCAAATCAATACGACCGCCACGGCCGCCATCAAATGATACGAAGGCGTACCGAGCTTGTTGGTGAGTTTGTAGAGGTAGGTGGCCAGCACCATGTTGCCTTCGGGATCGCCCAGCACCAGCATCAGGCCGAATACTTCCAGCCCGAGGAAAAACAGCAGGACGCACGCGTAGAGAATAGAAGGGCGCACCATCGGCAGGCTCACCGAGGTCATGACCTGCAGCGGTGAGGCACCCACGCTGCGCGCGGCTTCTTCCACATCCGAGCTGACGCTACGCAGGGCGGCAGAAATATAAAGATAGGCGTGCGGCACGTGCGTTAATCCGGCGATGATCACGATGCTGGTCATGGAGTAAATATTCCATGGCACGACGCCAAACAGCTGATTAGCCCACTGCGACAAGAAGCCCACCGGACCGGCTGCCACCACGTAACCAAACGCCAGCACCATCGGCGACACGAAAATCGGCACCAGAATCAGCGGCTCGATCACTCTGCGCCCCGGCAAGTTGGTGCGCACCATGAGAAAGGCCAGAATCCCGCCGAGAGGAATGGCAATAAATACCAGACCAAACGCCAAAATAAACCCGGACTCCAACGCACGATAAAAATCAGGGTCGGAAAAGATAAACGCGAAGGAATCCAGCGTCAGTTCTTTGCGCTTGGCAAAAAACGGTGCGGAGAGAAAACTCTGAACCACAATAAACATCAGCGGCACGTAAATGGCGACAGCAGTAATGAGCACCACTAACGCGCGCGGCATTTTCTGCCATTTGCGACGTAACCCGGTCATAGGCCAACCTTGTTTGCAGCTTGGATAACAGGATGGTAAGAAGCGCCTGTTATTTCGCAGGCGCTTAAAGCGTCATTATTTTCCGGCGGCGGTGCGCCATTGTTTTATAAAGTCCAGCCGCTTGGCAGGCTCAAGGTATTCCAGCAGCGATTCATCAACGTGTATCGGTTTTGGCGCCTCACCCAGCATTTTGCTCATGCCTTTAATGTCGT
This sequence comes from uncultured Pantoea sp., assembly GCA_913778495.1. Taxonomy (GTDB): domain Bacteria; phylum Pseudomonadota; class Gammaproteobacteria; order Enterobacterales; family Enterobacteriaceae; genus Pantoea. The sequence goes on along the minus strand of CAJYVD010000035.1, from coordinate 117,837 downwards.
TATTCCCTTCTATGTCGTCACGCAGCGAGGGAATATCGGCCTGGTTGGCAAGAATACTTTGCCCTTTTTCAGACAACACATAATCGAGCCACAATTTCGCGGCATTCTCATGTTGCGCGTCAGTGGTAATAAAGGACACGCGCGAAAGTACCAGCACATAATCTTTCGGGTAGGAAATACCCAAACCCGGATCGCTTTTGGCGCGCGCTTCCGCATACGAGCCGAGGATGTTATAGCCAATCAGATTCTCACCCGATGAGACGCGCTCCATCATGGTCCCGGTAGAAGACTGCACCGTCAGTCCGCCTTTGGCCATATCCGCGAGATGCTGCTTATATTGCGGGTCCACTTTGCTGTCCTGCACCGTCAGCATAAAACCCAATCCGGATTTTTCGATATCGTAGGTGGTGACTTTATTCTTAAATTTCTCCGCGTTGGCGGCGATATATTTCGCCAGCGCGGCGTGGGAATCCGGAACCTGATTGGCCGGGATCGATTTTTTATTGTAGATAAACACCACCGGCTCATAGGTGGTGCCGTAGGCACTCTCTTTCCACACCGCCCATTCAGGAATGTGTTTAATTTCAGGTGAGGCATATTCGGCGGCGTAATCGGTGGCTAACTTCAGTGCGGTATCCATTGAGGAACTCCACACCACATCGCCGCTGGTACTGCCTGACGCCTGCTCGCTGATATAACGGTTATATAGTTCGGTGCTGTTCATATCGTTATATTCGACTTTGATGCCGGGATATAACGCTTCGAAACCTTTGATAAGTGGACCCGCCGCTTTGGTATCGGTGGTGGAATACACCACCACTTTTCCCTCTTTGGTGGCGGCATCAATGGTTTTTTGGTAGTCCGCCGGATAGCCCGGAGGCACTGCGGCGAACGCAGATAAAGAGAGACCTGCCAGCACAGAAAGGGTCAGAAAACGCAGAGAGGTATTCATACAGATCCTTTTGCTTACAATTTTTACAAGAATTTAACAGTAACCCATTGACTGCGCGATGCAATCGGCGCGCGTTTATTTTTTCAGAAAGTGTGATGGTGACGCATTTCGGAGCCGGTGCGCAGACTGGCATCAAGGACAATTCGCATTGACCTTGCCGTGCTGTCAGGCACCGAGCCGTTGTGACGTGTTGATGTGTCAGCCGCATGGAAATCGCGCCGCTCACGCTGAATGACAGGCTTAATGCCGATTTATGCAGTTTATTTCCATAAATGATTCTAATAACTATTGATAGGGTTCTTTCATCAAAATAGCGGCAAAATTGTGATTAATTAATTGAATTTAAACATATTAATTTCCTTGTTGACCGCATGCATAACCGTTATATCATTCCCGGGTATTGATACAACAATATGATGTTTTACCCCTGCCAGCCTGGCGCTTAACACTGTCGGCATTGATTGCTGAACAGGATAGGGCGCATGTCATACCGATTAAGTCTACTGGATAAATCCCCGCTTGCTCCGGGCGAGAGCGCCGCGGAGGCGCTGCAGCGCACCCTGCATGTTGCGCAGTGCGCCGAGCGCTGGGGCTTTCACCGCTTTTGGCTGGCGGAACACCATAACAGCGCACAGCTGGCCAGTCCGTCCCCGGAAGTGTTGATGGCCTGGATCCTCGGGCAAACGCGGCGCATTCGCGTCGGCTCAGGCGGGGTGATGCTGCAGCACTACAGTCCCTTCAAAGTGGCAGAAAATTTCAACCTGCTCGCCGCGCTCGCACCGGGGCGCATTGATATCGGTGTCGGCAAAGCACCGGGCGGTCTGCCGCTTGCGACGCGTGCGCTGCAGCTCGGCGTGCATCAGGAAGAGAAAGGCGACTTCGCACAGCAGCTGGCGCTGCTGGATAACTGGCTCAATGTCCCGGCGCAGGGCGATGAGGAGGGGCTACGTGCCACGCCGGCACCGCCGCGATTAGCGCAGCGTTTTCTGCTGGGGGCGAGCGAGCAGAGCGCGGCACTGGCGGCAGAGCTGGGCTGGCAGTTCGTGTTTGCTGCCCATCTTAATGGCGACCCGCACCATATGGAACAGGTGCTGGCGTACTACCAGGCGCGTGCGCACGGTCAGCGTGCCTTAGTTGCCGTGCAAGTGGTGGTGGCGGACTCCCCGGCCGCCGCCGATCTGCTGGTGGATACGCTGCGCCTCTACCACGTCAGCGTGAAAAATGGGCCGAGCGTTAACGTGGGTAGCCTCGAACAAGCCGAGCGCTACGTTCGTCAGGGCAACTACACCGATTACCGCATCGAACCGCGCACGCCTTCACTGCTCAAAGGCAACGCTGCACAGGTGCATGCGCAGCTGGATGCGCTGCATCAGCGCTACGGCATTGAGGAGTTCATTGTGGATACGCCGCTGGCGGAGGCACAGCCGCGCTTGCGCTCGCTGGAGCTGCTGGCCGCGTCTCAACCGATCGCCGCCTCCGCGTGAGCGCGTTTTTTAGCTGATTCGGCAAGCCTGCACTGTCAGGCGGATGCCATTGAAAAGAGAGAGACGATGAGTACAAGACAACTGCGGCTGGGCACGATGTTACACGGCGCCTCCGGCAACATGTCAGCCTGGCGTCATCCTGCGGCACAGCCAGACGCCAGTATCAATGTTGATTATGCAAAACGGATCGCCCGTAAAGCAGAAGCGGGCAAGCTGGATTTTCTGTTTGTCGCTGATGGGCTGTTCATTAATGAGAAATCGATTCCGCACTTCCTGAATCGCTTTGAACCCTTAACGCTACTGTCAGCACTGGCCGGCGTCACGCAGCACATTGGGCTGGTGGGCACGGTCTCAACCTCCTACAGCGAGCCGTTTACCGTTGCACGGCAGTTTGCCAGTCTTGATCATCTCAGCGGCGGTCGCGCAGGCTGGAACGTCGTGACGTCCCCTCTCGAAGGGTCGGCAAAAAATTTCTCCCGCGCCCAGCATCCCGATCATGCGTTGCGCTATCGCATTGCTGACGAGTACCTCACGGTAGTGAAAGGCCTGTGGGATTCGTGGGAAGACGACGCTTTTGTGCGCGATAAAGCCAGCGGGCAATTTTTTGATCCACAGAAACTCCACACGCTCAATCACCACGGCGATTTTTTCAAGGTTCAGGGGCCGCTGAACATTGGCCGGACGCCGCAGGCGCGACCGATCATTTTCCAGGCGGGTGCCTCCGAGGACGGACGTAAATTAGCCGCACGCCACGCTGACGCGATTTTTACCCATCATGCCACGCTGGAAGAGGCGCAGGCGTTCTATCGCGACGTGAAACATCAGCTCAGGCAGCACGGCCGGGAGCCCAACGATCTCCACATATTCCAGGGGGTTGGCGTTATCGTGGGCGACGACAGTGCCGATGCCGAACGCCAATATCAGGCCACGGCGGCGCTGGTCTCGATCGCGGACGCGCTGAATTACCTTGGGCGTTTCTTTGACCACCACGACTTTAGCCAGTACGCGCTGGATGCCCCTTTCCCGGACATCGGCGAGGTCGGGCAAAACAGTTTCCGCAGCACCACCGATGAGATCAAACGCAAAGCGCGTGAGCAGGGCCATACGCTGCGTCAGGCGGCGCTGGAAGCGGCAACGCCGCGCCCGCTGTTCTTTGGTTCCCCCGAGCAGGTTGCGGATGGGTTACAGGCGTGGTTCGACAGTGAAGCCACCGACGGTTTCATTATTCAGGGCGGCACGCCGGATGCCTTTGAACGCTTTGTCGATCGCGTAATCCCCCTTCTGCAGGCGCGGGGTTTAACGCGCCGCGACTATCCCGGCACCACTTTACGCGCCAGTTTGGGGCTCAAAACGCCCGTTAACGCCTTTACGCAACGTTAATAAGGACAAAAAACAATGCAGAAAACTTTTCTCATGGCGCTGCTGCTCCTGACCACGGCGCAGACAGTCCAGGCGGAAGCGGTGGCGGTCAATGGGCAATCCGTTAGCGTGGAAGCGAACCGCACGCCGATACACACCGCGCAAAACAGCGCGGCCATTGCGCAGATCCCCGCTGGACATGTGTTTGCGGTGCCGGGTTCGTTTACCGTGGCCGTGGCGGCGCTTAACTCACCGCCGCTGACGCTGTTTAGCGATGACAACCGCACCCTGCTCGGCAGTGAAGTAGACATTGCGCGACTGGTGGCCGATAGCCTTGGCCTGAAACTCAACGTGGTTCCCACCTCATGGGAGGACTGGCCGCTCGGCGTTGCCTCCGGCAAATACGACGCAGCCATCACCAACGTAACGGTGACGAAAGCGCGTAAAGCGCGTTTTGACTTTGCCACCTATCGCAAAGACTCGCTGGGCTTTTACGTCAAAACCAGCAGCCCAATCAAAACGCTCACCAAAGCCGAAGACATCGCCGGGCTGCGCATCATCGTGGGCTCGGGCACCAATCAAGAAGCGATTCTGTTGGCGTGGGATAAAGCCAATCAGGCCAAAGGACTAAAAGCGTTTACGCCTATCTACGCCAAAGATGACGCGGCGCAGACGCTGGCTCTGCAGTCCGGCCGCGCTGACGCCTATTTTGGCCCGAACGTCATTGGCGCATGGAAAGCGGCGCTGACGCATCAGACACGTCTGGTGGGCAGCGTCGACGGTGGCTGGCCAAAAGCGGCGCATATCGCAGTGACGGTTAAGAAAGATAACGGCCTGGTTGAGCCGATCAGTACCGCGTTGAACGGGGCGATGGCGCGCGGTGATTACGACAAGGTGCTTAATCGCTGGGGGGAAGGCGTTGAACGCCTGACGCATTCAGAAATTAATCCAGCCGGCTTGGGCGACTAGGGAGAGAGAACATGAGCCAGACTCAGTTTCGAGAAGTGCATCCAGACGCACCGGAATTAGCGCCGATATTGAGCGGTCTCTTTGGCGAATATGCCGCCCGCTACGGCGATTATTTCGAGGGCGATCGGGAGGTGGAGTCCAGCGAGCGCTATCTGCCCCCGCACGGACTGTTTATCGTGCTGGAGCGCGACGGCGAGGTCATTGCGATGGGCGCCTACAAACCTTACGACGCCGTGACGGCTGAGCTGAAACGCATTTGGACGCGCCGCGACCTGCGCCGCCAGGGCCTGGCGCTACGGGTGCTTGAAGAGTTGGAGCGCCGCGCGCAGCGCGCAGGCTATCAGTCCGTTTATCTGACCACCGGCTTCCGCCAGCCAGAGGCCGTACAGCTCTATATCGGTCACGGTTATCAGCCGCAATTTACGCTGCGTGAGGACATGGAGATTTACGGTCAACCGCCGCACGATGGTCGCCTGCGCTTTTTAAAAGTGCTGGATGGATTCCACGTGGCGCAGGCCAGCTAAGGAGAAGCACATGCAACATGAATCGTTAACGGTGGTCCCGGCGCGCTATCCCGGTCGGATTGTCGGGGCAGCGGCGGCGCTGTTTATTCTCGCCTCGGTGGTGGACTCGGTGGCCTTTAATCCACGCTGGGAATGGGCGGTGTTTGCCCGCTGGTTTTTTGATCCGGTCATCCTCAGCGGCCTCGGGCAAACGCTGCTGCTCACGCTCTGCGGCACGGTGTTAAGCCTGTTGTTAGGCGGTCTGCTGGCGTTGGCGCGCTTGTCCTCTTCTTGGCTATTAAGCTGGCTTGCGTTCGGCTATATCTGGCTGTTCCGCTCACTCCCGCTGATTGTGGTCCTGATCGTGCTGTACAACTTTTCTTATCTCTACGATACCTTGTCGCTGGGCATCCCGTTTACCGCGCTGTCATGGGGCCACTTCCCGACCATTAACGTGCTCGGGCAGTTTCCTGCGGCGGTCATTGGCTTGACGCTGGTGCAGAGCGCCTATAGCGCTGAAATTATCCGCGGCGGTTTTTTAGGGGTAGATCACGGGCAGTTTGAGGCGGCATCGGCGCTGGGGCTTTCCGCGTCCCGTCGCACTTTCCGTATTATTCTGCCGCAGGCGTTACGCGCCATTATCCCCACCACCTTCAATGAGATCATTAGCCTCGCCAAAGGCACCTCCGTGGTGTACGTACTGGCGATGCCGGAGCTGTTTTACACCATCCAGATGATTTACAACCGTACCCAGCAAGTGATCCCGTTACTGATGGTTGGGGCGGCCTGGTATTTGATCATCACGACCGTACTGTCACTGCTGCAGCACAGCGTTGAGCGCTGGCTGGCGCGCAGCGTCGTGCAGGATGTCCAAATCACGCGCTGGCGCCCGTGGCGTAATCGTGTGCAGTCCCCAGAACAACAGGAGCTTGATCATGTCAGAAGCCTTTGATTATCGCGCGTTCGACGCCGCGCCCGTTGCCGCGACGGGGGCAGTGACGCTCACCGGCGTGAGCAAATGGTATGGCAAACACCTGGCGTTGGATAACATTTCACTGACGCTGGCGCCCGGCTCGGTCACGGTTATCCTCGGTCCCTCCGGTTCAGGAAAAACCACGCTGCTGCGTACCCTTAATCACCTTGAGCGGGTCGACGCCGGGTTTATTCAGATCGACGATGAATACATCGGCTACCAGCGGCGCGGCGATAAACTTTACGCGCTTAAAGAGCACGCCATTTTGCGTCAGCGCATCAACGTGGGCTATGTGTTCCAGAATTTTAATCTTTTCCCGCACATGACGGTGCTGGAAAACCTGATAGAAGCGCCCATTGCTCACCGGCAGTTGACCCGTGAAGCCGCGCTGGCGCGGGCCGATAGGCTGCTGGAAAGCGTGGGGCTGCGCCACAAAGCGCAGGCGTGGCCGCGCCACTTATCAGGGGGCCAACAGCAGCGTATCGCCATAGCGCGCGCCCTGATGCTTAACCCGCGTGTAATGCTGTTTGACGAGCCCACCTCCGCCCTCGACCCGGAGCGGGTCGGTGAGGTGCTGGATGTAATAAAAGCGCTCGCCCGATCGGGGACCACGCTGGTGGTGGTCACCCACGAGATCGGCTTTGCCCGAGAAGTGGCGGATAACGTGGTATTCATGGACGATGGCCGCATTATCGAACAGGGCAGCACGCACCAGGTGCTCAATCATCCGCGCCACGAGCGCACTCGCCGTTTTCTGTCAAAGGTGCTGTGATGCGGCGCGTGAAGGCAATTGCGTGGGCGGTGCTGTGGTGCGCACCGCTCTCTGCTGAGGCTGCATTGGACGTCAGGCAGAACGAAACGCCGATCCACACCGTGGCTAATCCTGGGGCTATCGCACTGATCCCTGCCCATTTCCCATTTGTGCAGCCGGGATATTTGACCGTGGCCACGGCGGCGAATAATTCGCCGCCCATTGCGCTGTGGTCATCCGATAATAAAACCTTGATTGGCAGCGATCCGGACATCGCCCGGCTGCTGGCGGAGAGCCTGGGGCTTAAGCTCAAGCTGGTGCCTGCGGCGTGGGAAGATTGGCCGTTGGGCATCCGTGCCGGACGCTACGATGTGGCGATGTTTAATATTGCGGTGACGGAGGCGCGTAAGCAGAGCTTTGATTTCGCGACCTACCGTGCCGATCACCATGCGTTTGCGGTGAAGGCGGATAGCGCTATCACTGCCATTTCGCGCCGTGAGGACATTGCCGGCAAGCGCATTATCGTGGGATCGGGAACCAATCAGGAGAAAATTCTGCTGGCCTGGGATGCCGAAAATCGGGCGAATGGCCTTGCCGCCGTGCAGCCGATTTATCTTAGCGATGAGGCCTCAGCCACGCTGACGCTACTGGCGGGCCGCGCGGACGCCACCTTTGGGCCGCAAGCCATGGCCGCGTGGAAAGCGGCTTCGCGCGGGCAAACGAAAGTGGTTGGCCAAGGCCCGTACCGCGCATGGGTGGCGGTGACGACCAAAAAGGGCAACGGCTTAGTGGCAGCGTTGCAGAAGGCCATTGAAGGCACTATTCAGGGAGGGCAGTACCAACAGGTGCTCACGCGCTGGGGTGAACAGCAGGAAGCCGTTGCGCATTCGCAAATTAATCCGCCGGCCAGCATCGCCCCATGATCGCCTGCTCAGTGGTCGCTTGATGCGGCGCGAGGATCGGTCATTGACGCCGCTGCAGTGACTGCCGCATTCCGCGCGCAGTCACTGCACCACCGCTTTTTTAATCCACAGCAGCGCGTCATTAACCGGCAGCGGACGTGCAAAATGATATCCCTGGAATAGATGGCATCCTTTCTCACGGAGGTATTCAAAACAGTCTTCGCTTTCGATACCTTCCGCCAGAACGTTCAAACCCATAGCGCGTGATAATTCAATGGTTTTATTTACCACAATCGCCGTCGATTCGTTATCAAAGAGATGCATGATCAGCGACTTATCGATTTTGATATCGTCGATGGCGAAGTCACTGAGGGATTTCAACGAAGAGTATCCCACGCCAAAATCATCAATAGCCCATTTAATTCCTAAATCACTGAAGTGCTGAATTACCGCGGCAATGCGTTTCTGATCGTAAATAAAGGTGGTTTCGGTGATCTCAAATTTTATGCGCTCGGGACGAATTTTATACTGCGCCAGCAGTAACAGCGTATCCTGGGTGAAGTCGCGATGCATTAGTTGAAGAGGGCTAATATTTATCGAGAAAACCAAATTTTTAAGCGGGAATTGACGTTCCCAGGCGGCTATTTGTTGAAAGGTTCTTTCCATTACCCAATTACCGATGGCAATAATTAACCCGCTTTTCTCCGCCACGGGAATAAACACTTCTGGCGAAATAAACCCTTTGGCGGGATGTTTCCAGCGCAGGAGGATTTCAAAACCAATAACGTGTTTTTCGACGTCCACTTGCGGCTGATAGTAAAGATCGAGCTGCTGTTTATTAATGGCGTGCGACAGCTCCTGTTTAATGAGGTCCGTTTCGGTATAGCTGCCGCGCAGCGTGAAAGCCGTCAACAGCAGCGCGACCATCGGCACAATGCTATTTACAAAGTAAACACCCGGATCCTGCATGATGTGCGCGTGAAACGCGCCTTGCTGCCAGACGGTGCCAGTGAGAATAAAAAACAGGTAGCAGCAGAGACAAATAACAGGAAAAACTTTATTTAAATAGCGCGTTTGCTGACGTAGCACCAGGGCTGATCCCACCGTGAGTGCCAAAAGGTAATTATATTCTGAGAGCTTTTGCGAGGGGTGATTATTGTCAAAAAGCAAAAAGATAATGATCGCAATCAATAATGCATGGACAGTAATATAAAGATTGCGCTGCAAATGATTGAGGAAAGCCACGCGGCAGATATAGAACCCCAACGTGGTGCTGATGCAATATAAAAACGCCGTGATGGTATTTTGATGCAGACTGTTCCACCACACCATGTAGATGCCAGCAAACGCAGTTGAGACACCGGCAATTAATAGCGTGGCGCGGAGTTTCTTTTCAATGCTGTTGCCTTTAAACACGTAAGGCAGGTTGCGCAACATGGAATAGCGGGAGCGTATAAAGGGGATCATGAGCGCTTCTCAGTGTTGTAATGAGACGACCTAATTGGCAAGGGCTCATCTTAAATAAAAGCGCAGCCGTTGTCATATTTGTTTGTTGCGAATTTTCTGGTTTTTGCGCCTATGAGCAAATTTGAGATAGCGCGCGATGCATGCCATTCTAATTTGAATTAAAGAATGAAGGGTCGCGTGGCTAATACACTTTTATCCGGTTTTTTAAAGTGCCATGCTTACCTAATGGCCCGTTACCGCAAGAGGCGTTTGGCACTGTTTACGTTGAAGGCGCGTATCATCCGGACGCTGCCTTTCCAGCCACCGCTTCAGACGCTAAGATAACCCTATATCTTTCAATGCGCGCTGCGTAATACGCCTCATCTCAATCGTGCGCTTTTTGTCACTTATGTGAAATGACCACTGCAATGAAAATACGTTTTCTCTCCGCCAACGAACTCAAGCTCGCCGAAGTCAGGACCATTCTGGAACCGGTGGGCGTTGAAGTGGTTCCTATCGCCCGCCGCATAGAAGAAATTCAGACGGAAAATGAACTGGAGCTGGTGCGTGACAAGCTGACTAAGGCTTTTTCCATTATCGGTAGACCGTTGTTTGTCGAGCACACAGGACTTTATCTGGATGGATTGAATGGCCTGCCTGCCGGACTGACGCGCATCTTCTGGAGCCGTTTGGATGCCGAACGCTTTACCAAGCTGGTGCGCGGTTTAGAAACGCCCTGGGTAACAGCCAAAACCGTATTGGGCTACTGCGACGGCCGCAAAATGTATCAGTTTGAAGGGCAACTGCGCGGTACCATTGCGCCCGAACCCGCAGGCCCGCGCGAGTTTCAATGGGATTGCGTGTTCATCCCCGAAGGGCACACACAAACGTTTGCCGAAATGGGTGAACTAAAAAATGAAATTTCGATGCGGCGACTGGCACTGGATTGCTTTGCCAATTTTCTCAAAACCTCGCGGGGGCTGGCATGAAACCGGAACTGAAACGCGCCTATGAAGCCGGCAAACTGATTTTATTTGCCGGCGCCGGCATTTCACGCAACTTTGGCCTGCCTGAATGGCACGAACTCATCGCGCATCTGGCGCAAGAGCTGGGATACGATCCAAAAATCTTCAACAGCTATGGCACCCATCTTTCGCTGGCGGAGTATTACAAGCAGCGTAAAGGGTCGTTAGGGCCGCTACGAAGCTGGATGGATCGCGAGTGGCATCGTCCGGATATTGATGTGCGCAGTTCAGAAATTCACACCATGATCACCCAGGGCAATTTTTCGCGCATTTATACCACGAATTACGATCGCTGGTTGGAGATGGCGCACGAGGCGCATAACGTTCCCTATAGCAAAGTGGCCAACGCGGCGGATTTGGTGTCGCTGACGGAAGAAAAACGCCACATCATCAAGCTGCACGGTGATTTCGACGATGACACCTCGATTGTGCTCGATGAAAGCAGCTACTTTGAGCGCCTCTATTTCGACTCGCCGCTCGACATTAAATTGACGCACGACGTGATGGGCAACTCCGTGCTCTTCGTCGGCTACAGCATCAGTGATTTTAACATCCGCCTGCTGTTCTATCGGCTGACCAAAATGTGGAACCGCACCGGGTTGGCGAGTGCGCGGCCGAAGTCCTATCTGTTCACTAACCGCAACAATCCGGTGGCGAAAGAGGTGCTGGGGCAGTGGGGAATTGAAATGATCGTGTCAGAAGAGGACGATCCTCGTAAGGCGCTGGCGGACTTCCTGACGGAATTATTGGCATAACGGCAGAAAAGCATTGCCGTGCAAAGTGGACATGAATTATACTGTATATAAATACAGTTAACGAGGTGCATCATGGCAGTCGAAACCAAATTTGTTGTGGTCAGAAAGGGTGAAGAAAAAATGACGTTTGCCAATAAAAAAGACGCGGATGCCTGGGACAAAATGCTCGACATGGCGGACGCCTTCACCGATTGGCTGCAACAGCAACAGCCGGAAATGGGCGAAGCTCAGGCCGAAGCGTTAGGCCTGCTGTTAGCTGAACAAAAAGACGCGGTGCAGCATATTCTGCGCACCAGCAAACTGCCGGAAGCGGCAAAAAGCGCGGCAGATGACACCGCCGCTGTGTCAGATCACGATGAGCACTCTGCCTCTGCAACGCCTGAGAAGCGCGTGCGCAGCGTCAAAGCGGCGTAAGTACCGCGCGTAATAAAAATCCCGGCCAGGCCGGGATTTTTATTAGTGGCTAAATAGTGAAAAGGTCCCGGAATAGTAGCTAACCATCCACGCCACGTAGACCAGCCACACCACCATCACGCCCGTTAAACCCATTTTTCCTGCCATCTCTTTTTTCCTCTTCTCGCTGCAGCGCCGTGCGCCCATAACGCTACCCTGACACCTGTTGCCCGGTGTGATCTTGCGCCAGATCAACACGCTGCGTTGTTCTCTGCGAAAGCCGCACAAAGCCGCACAATTTATAGGGCGTTCAACGATCGGCTTCACACGCTGGCCAATTCAGCGGGCATGAGCTTCAAGTTCTTTTCTCCCAGGCCGATAGAGCTAACAAAGGGATTATTGCGCACAGGGTGTGGTTCTTTTTTTTTAAGAAAGTCTCAACGCCGGGGGCGCCATCATGGCCACACTGAAAGCCAATAAGAAAAGTATGAGTACCCGCACGCAGGTCTTGCTGACGGGCGCAATCACCATCACGCTGGGCTTCGCCCTGACCATCGGTATGCTGAGCTGGCAATCCAGCAGCGAACAGAAAGCGCTGGCATCGCGCTATTTGCAAACCATTGCCCAATCTCAAGCGCTACAAATTCAGCAAGAACTCACGCATGCGCGCGACGTGGCGCACGGTCTCGGGCACAGCCTGATCGGGCTGCCTGAAGCGGGGATTACCGATCGTCAGGTGGGCAATAAGCTGATGATTTCAGCGCTGCGCGACAACCCTGATTACCTCTCGATTTCCGTGATTTTTGAAGAAAACGCGTTTGATGGCCGCGACGGTGAATTTGCGGATAAGCCAGGCCAAGCCCCTAAAGGCCGCTACGCCTTTTTCGTCGATCGCGATCAGGCCGGCAAATTCGCACTGCACCCGCTGACGTCGATCTTTACGCCGGGCCAGGGCGATTATTATCTGGTGCCGCAGAAAACCCGCAAGGACACCCTCATAGAACCCTATAGCTACGCCTATAACGGGGTGCCAACCCTGTTAACCTCGGTGGCCGCGCCGATTGTCAGCAACGGCAAACTGTGGGGCGTTGTGACGTCAGATATCTCTTTAGCCTCATTACAGGCCAAAGTGAACAGCATCAAACCGTGGGAGGGCGCCGGTTATGCCATGCTGCTCTCGAGCGCGGGCAAAGTGGTCTCTTATCCGGATAAAAACCTGACCTCTAAAGCCTGGCAGGGCGACACGCACAGCTACAGCAGCACGGTCTATGAGCAACACGACGCGCTGCTCGGTGAGAATGCGCTGGTGACCTGGCAACCCATTACCATCGGCAACAGCAGCGAGAAATGGTATCTCGGCGTGGTCGCACCGGTTAGCAACGTTATGGCATCTGCGCGTCAGCAGTTGATTTACGCCGTAATCATGGTGGTCGTGAGCATTGTGGTGGTAAGCGGTTTGCTGGGCTGGGTGTTTAACCGTAAAGTTCTGCGGCCGATTGGCGGCGAACCGCGCGAGGCCGCCACCATTGCGCTGGCGGTGGCCGAGGGCAAGCTGGACAACACCATTTCGATTGGCGCACACGATACCAGCAGCCTGTTCTACGCATTGCACACTATGCAGAACCAACTGCGAGAGATCGTCGGGCAAATTCAGCAGGCCAGCGCCTCGGTGCGTCTCGGTGCGGAAGAGATCGCCGGCGGTAACTTGAACCTGGCGTCACGCACCGAGCAGCAGGCGGCGGCGCTGGAGCAGACCGCGGCCAGCATGGAGCAGATTACCGCCACGGTTAAACACAACGCCAGTAATGCCCATCAGGCGACGGAACTCACCGAGAACGCCACGCAAATCGCCAGCCGCGGCGAGACGCTGGTGGGTGAGGTAGTGCAAACCATGGCGCAGATCGACGACAGTGCGAAAAAAATCGGCGATATCACCACCATGATCAACAGTATCGCCTTCCAGACCAATATTCTGGCGCTCAACGCGGCGGTGGAAGCCGCGCGCGCGGGTGAGCAAGGTCGTGGCTTTGCCGTGGTGGCCAGCGAGGTGCGCAATCTGGCGCAGCGCAGCGCCAGCGCGGTGAAAGAGATCGCCGCCCTGATCGAGGAGTCGACACAGCGCGTGGGAAGCGGCGTGCAGCAAGTGCAGGATGCGGGCAAAACGATGCAGGAGATGACGCGTGCGGTGCATTCCGTGCGGGCGATCATCGGCGAGATCGTCACGGCATCCGATGAGCAAGCACGCGGAATCAGTCAGGTCACGATTGCGGTGAATGAAATGGATGGCACAACGCAGCAGAACGCTTCGCTGGTGCAGGAGATGTCAGCAGCGGCCAATTCCCTTGAAGAGCAGGCCGCGCAGTTGTCGCTGACCGTAGGGCGATTTAGCCTCAACTGACAACAACTGTACCAGAGCAAACCACATCGGTGCTGAGGCCCATTTCAGCACCGATGGAAGCGCCGTCGTTACCGCTTACGACGCGCAGGCATCATGCGTAGCAGCGTATTGTCTTTAAACAGATAATGGTGTGCCAGCGCGGCAGCGGCATGGATGCCAATCAGCCAATATCCGTAAGGGGCGAGGGTTTCGTGCCAATCTATCAGCGTGTCGGCGAAATCCGGATCGGGATCGCCGCTGACCGGCATCGGGATACCGAATATCCACCAGCTCTCACCCATGTAAAAGCGCGATAAAATCCCTAGCGTAGGCAGCGCAATAAACAGCAGGTAAATCGCCAGGTGCAGCAGATGGGCGAGGCCGGTTTGCCAGTGCGGGGGTTTCGGCACGATCGCCGGGCTACGGTGACGCACGCGCAGTACCAGCCGCGAAAGCATGAGGACCAGCACACAGCTTCCTGCACTAAAATGGCTAACCACCATGGTCAGACGTTGCCATGAGCCACGCGGTGCCAGATCGCGGAACTCCATGGTGCAGTACGCGACAACCACCAGCAAAAACACCAGCCAGTGAAGTACAATTTGCGACGGAGCATATTTGGTATTCATATCTGTCCTGAATCATCGGGTTACGTGAGATGACATGCAATGCATCGTCCGTTGTTACAAGCGAACCGCATTAGTATACGCAGGCTTATGCACGTTTCATGGCTTTCTGCGTCAGGCGAGGAACGCTATCACGGGTGTTGTTCCGCGATGAGAGCAACGTCATACCACAGACCGGGCATCATTTTTTCCAGGCCGTCGGTCAGCATCTTCCCGGCTTCGTAAAGCGTCTCCAGTGGCATCTGTGGGAGACTCTCCAGGATGAACCACATTTCCTGAGCGTCCACGCTCAGGCGAGTTCTGATCCCCTGGCGCCAGTTCCAGCGGCGGCAGGTCACGCCGATATCATCACACCAGACAACCTCGCCTTGGAAAGGGTATTCAACGGCGGCTTCCCCCTCTTTAACGGTATCAAAAGGTTCGGTTCCGTTGGCCACAGCCAGGCGCGGCGCTCCCTGATAGGCAGAGATATTCTCGCCACCGACCGGAACGGCATAACGAAGGCTGACAGCATTATAAAGATCAACGATGGGGTCGATCGCTGGCATGGAGCCGTCGCGCAATACGCGCTTACGCAGCGCATCAGCTGAACACGGCGTGCGTTTTGGTTTCGCGCCAAATTTCTGGAAAACATCGCCCCATGCGGCCAGATGAGATTCAGCCCATTCAGGCTGACCTGCCAGCACCGCTTCACACGCTTCCTGCAGTGCCGCTTCTCCTGTACTTGGGTTCATCACCGATGCGGCTTTCACGACGATACTGAGCGCCCGAAATCCAGGTGCAAGGCGATAAATTTCAGGTGCGATTGACGGAGAGACTTTTAACACGTGATAATCCTTTAATGACCAATTTATACCATGATAATGACCGATGACCAAAAAAGTCAATTTAATGACCGATGCGCATTCTCTCGCTGACACCGTCAATGCAGCCGTATCACAGCGGATTAAGGTGTACCGTCAGCAAAAGAAAATGTCCCTTGATGAACTCTCTCATCGGGCCGGCGTCAGTAAAGGCACCCTGGTTGAGATCGAGGGATGCCGGGCAAATCCCAGCATCGCCGTGCTGTGCCGCTTAGCTGCCGCGATGGGCGTTTCAGTGGCTGACTTTGTGGATGTCAGCTCAAAACCCGCTGTGCGTCTCATCTCCTCAGATGACATACCCGAACTGTGGAAAGGTGAAAAAGGAGGCAGTGCAAAGTTGCTCGCGGGATCTGGCGGCCCTGATATGACAGAACTCTGGATGTGGGAAATGCAACCCGGTGAAAAGTTCCATTCCCCCGGCCACACAGAAGGAACGCTTGAACTGTTTTATGTTCAAGCGGGATCGCTCACGCTCGGGGTACAGGACCACCTGTATCTGTTAAAGACCGGGTGTTCAGCAACGGCCAGAACCGATGTTCCGCATTTCTATGAAAACAGGGAAGCGAGTCCATTGATTTTTATCATGACAGTACACGAAAAACAGTCTGTCTGATGTCCGCTATGAGCGAGAAGCGGACATCGTGTTTAAGGTAATATCGCCTAACTCAAATGACCGCTAGAAACCTAATGTTCAAGTAGATGTGTGGCAATTCCCCATCTGAGCGCGATGCATTTTCCATCCAAAAAATCGAAAACGGAGTAACTCGCATTGGGGTGAGCGTATCGGGTAAAGTTATCGATAGTCCCTTCTTTAAGTATTGCCAGAACTCCCTGACTGACATGCCCATGCGTCACGATACACACGCACAGATGTTCTTTGGTGCCTTGCAGATCTTGTAAGAAACTTATTACTCGTTGAGTAGCCTGTGCTAATGACTCTCCCTCTGGCGGAAAATAATCTGCATCAAATTTGAATAACGCATTTGCATCTTTCGGATGGTGTTGAATGAGCTGTGCCGTTGACATGCCTTCAAACTGACCAAATGCCTGTTCTTTAAGAGCAGTTTCAGCTACCAATGAGCAACCAAAGCACTCAGACAGGCTCTGTCCCATTTGCCAGGTACGACCAAGTGGAGAAGCGTAAACACGTTCAACCTGGTAATCACTCGCGACAAATGCTGCCAGTAAGGCTGATGTTTGGCGCTGCCCCCGTTGAGTCAACGTGCTATCGCTCTGCCCCTGAATAAGACCTCTCGCATTCCACTCTGTTTCTGCGTGTCGAACAAGAATCACTTTCATCGTCAGTGGACCATGCATGTTGTTGATTTAAATGTCCTGTAACAAACATACCAGCCAGTTGTAGCGGAATGCTTTCAGTTCCGAACGAAAATCATGAAAAAATTTAGCTGAATGCAAACCGGGATGGTCTGTCTCACGAGGGATGCATCGAACGTAAATAATGTCCGCTTCTGGCACGGAGCAGATACTTGCGCCGTAACGGCCGCTATGAGCGAAAAGCGGACGTCAAACATATGGGCAGGGATGTTATGCCACATTAGACATAACATCCCTGTTGCGCCCTTCCTTGGCGCTATCACAGCGTTACGTTAAGGAAGCTCTTTGCGCATAAAAACACTCAACGGATCTGCTTTATACGGGGTGAATGCATCGCATATCTCGTAACCGCATCTGCGATACAGTGCTATCGCTGGTTGCTGGTGAATCCCTGTTTCAAGCCGTAATAAGGGCAAATTTTGTTCCGAAGCAATCATCTCGATTGTACTGACTATCTGCTCTCCCAGCTTTCTGCCCCGGTATTCCGGTCGAATATAAACCCGTTTAATCTCAGCTGAGCCATCTTCGTGAAACATCAAAGCACCACAACCTGCGGGTGCATTCCCTTCATCACGGACGATCACGCACCGGAGCTGCTCGTCACTAACTGCTGAAAGATCCAGGCAGTGGTTACTTTCTGAAGGGTACAGTTCGCTCTGAAAGGCATCGAGCTCGCTGACCAGCAAGGCCAGATCAGAATCACTTTTATCTACTTCTGAAATGCTAAATATTCGATACCCTCGATTAATTTTTAGCTAGTGAACCTAACATAATGTTTCATCAGTTACGGCGTCCAATATTTAACATAGAAGTTCGTTTGCAACGTTCGCTTCTGGCACAAGGTGGACAGTCGGCGCTCAAAGTCCGCTATGAGCGAAGAGCGGACGTATGGCCTGATCCGCCTTGGATTTGTTCAATCCGTATTGCCCGTTGGCGGAATCAATGGGGTTAGTTCAAGGCAGACGTCACGGCTTTTACTGTGTCGACAAACAGCCTTAGCGCAACGGGCATATGGCGATTTTGCGGAAAGTAGAGTGCGAGGCCCTGCGACGCGATTGTCCAGTCTTCCAGTAACCTAACCAGCCGCTTGGTGTCGAGGCCCTGCCGGGCGTAGGGCTCCGGCACATACGCTACACCTAATCCAGCGACAGCCGCTTCCACCATCAACGCGCTGTTATCCAGGGTCAGGCTGCCCGGCACATCCAGCGCAAACTGTTGCTCATGCTGCTTATATTCCCAGTGATAACGTTTTCCGCTCGGCAGACGCTGGCGCAGACATGTATGTTGCATCATGTCCTGCGGATGCCGGACTGTAGGACGCCCGGTCAGGTAGTCGGGTGATGCGACGGTAACAAAGCGCAGAGGGCCACTCAGCGGAATTGCAACCATATCTTTAGGGACATCTTCAATCAGCCTGATGCCTGCATCAAACCCCTGCGCGACGATGTCAACCAGTTGTCCCTGTGCGACTAGATCAATCTCAATCCCCGGCTTTTGCTGGATAAATGCTGGCAATACCGTTTCCAGCAGAAGACGGATTGCCGCGTCGCTGGCGCTGATGCGCAGCGTGCCATAAGGCTGCTGAGCGCTGGCGGTGACGTCATTCAGTAGTTCATCCATTTCCGACAGCAAGGGGGTCAGACGCGCAATCAGCATTTCACCCGCTTCGGTCAGCGCAACGCTACGTGTTGTGCGATGGAACAACTGCACGCCGAGTGTTGCCTCCAGCCCTTTGATCATATGGCTAAGCGTTGAACGTTTAAGTCCGAGCACTGCAGCAGCGCGACTAAAGCTGCGCTGTCCGGCAATGACTTTTACAGCCTGCAGTTCATTCCAGGAAGGTCGCTTCATTGTTGAATATTTCCCACCACCTCATGCTTGTTTGTGGAGATTATGCCACCAATAATCCGATTTATGATGTTATCCAACTTATCAAACGGAGATGACCATAATGAAAACCTGGCTTATAACCGGCGCATCCAGCGGCTTGGGTCGCCTGATGTGTGAAAAGCTACTGGCCCGAGGTGATCGGGTCGTCGCAACTGTTCGAAACAGAACAGCTTTGGATGATCTCGCAGCAATCTATGGCGAACATTTGCAGGTGATGATGCTTGATCTCAGTAGGTCAGCGACGATAAAACCCACCGTTGAAGCTGCTTTCGCTCAGGCGGGGCGGATTGATATCGTGGTAAGCAACGCGGCGTACGGCCTGTTTGGCGCAGCCGAAGAATTGAGCGATACGCAAATTGAGCGACAGATTGCCACCAATCTCACGGGTTCGATTCAGCTTATTCGCGCGGCGATTCCGTTTTTGCGACAGCAGGGCGGCGGTCGTGTCGTGCAGGTTTCATCAGAAGGCGGCCAGATTGCTTATCCCAATTTCAGTTTGTATCACGCGACTAAATGGGGAATTGAAGGTTTTGTCGAAGCGGTCCGGCAGGAAGTCGCGGCGTTCGGCATTGACTTTTTGCTGGTTGAGCCGGGGCCGACGGCAACGCAGTTCGGCACGGGATTGGATATGGCTGATGCCCTGCCGGCTTATCACAATACGCTGGCGGGCGAACTGCGGTCGGCATTGATGTCTGGTGAGTTTGTGATTAAGGGGGATGCGGAGAGATGCGTGACAGCGATGATTGCCGCGGCTGATGCTGCCAGCCCCCCCTTACGTCTGCCGCTGGGCAGTACAGCCTATGACAATATTGAAGCCGCATTAAAAACGCGTCTGAGCGCGCTGCAGGCAATGAAAGCCGTGGCATACGGTGCAGATCGCCAGGAAATGTAAGCTGTGATGCCAGATGATGTGGAACGCAAACACCGTTGATGCGCCCTTTTTACGGTCAGGAGCCCAAACAACGTCCGCTTCTGGTGCTTTGCGTCGCAACGGCACTATAGGCGGACATAATAATGATAGAGACAGGGGAGTTCTGCCATTTTAACTTAACAACCCGACCACTTAGCGCTGCTGCGCAGTCGGAATGGTGCTTCAGGAATGTACGTCCTGCATAGCAAACGCAGCTAAACGCTGATTATCCAGTCGGAAGTACTGTTTTTCTTCAACAAGAGAAGCGCCGAGTGCCAAATAAAATTCGGCAGCTTTCGGGTTGGTTGTTTCAGCAGTCCAGTCAAAACG
The DNA here is from genome assembly GCA_913778495.1 of uncultured Pantoea sp. Lineage (GTDB taxonomy): Bacteria > Pseudomonadota > Gammaproteobacteria > Enterobacterales > Enterobacteriaceae > Pantoea. The sequence goes on along the minus strand of CAJYVD010000035.1, from coordinate 97,994 downwards.
TGTGCAGCCATGTTCAACTGCAAAAGCTGCAATAAATCGCATGAGTGATTTACCGACCCCAAGACCTCTCACTGCTGCTGTTGTGAAGAGATCTTTCATGTATGCCTGCCCGGAGCATTTTGGGGCAGGGTACATCAGCGTGAACGTGGCCAATCCGACGAGCGTTCCATCTTTCCATGCGCCCAGGACTGTCACTCCTGAATAGGCGGAGAAAACTCTATTGGTCAGATAAGAAAGCATTTCGTCATAGCTGGCAGCCTCATTCCCTAAGTAATAGGATTCCATTTCGACAAAGAGTGTCGCCAATTCCGGAATGTTCGACTCCCTGCAGATCTCGATTTTCATAGCTATCCCTTTATTTTTTGCATTCAGCACACTAACCCACATTTAATATGAGCGTTCTTGTGCTCCTTTCATGCCGTAGCTACGGTTTTAACGCATTGAGTCACCCGATTAAATCGGATGGTATATGACTCAAGATAGGGTGATTTTTAGCTTAAATAGCCGATAAATTGCAACCCGGCCTGAATCGGTTACGTTCACTTCGCGGTATCCATGTGTACGCGTTACCCATCCTTTTTGCAGGAAAAGTGTAAACAGGGCTGAGCCAGCGTCACCGCCAAGATGGAAACGTCTTTCACTCCAGTCCAAACAGCCGCTACAGGGCTTGCGTCGTGTGCGAGAGTTAAGCAAAACGCCCATATTCTCAAAATGCATTTTGCCGGCTGATGTCAGTTCCGAGCCATCTGCTTCAAGCCATTTTTCCTGCAGCATAAAGTCATAAATATTGACAGCAAGCTCGCCTGCCAGATGGTCATAGCAGGTGCGTGCGTAACGCAGATAGACCGGTGTACTGGAAACGGGGGCTTTGGAAGTACCCATAGAAACGCCCATCAGGTTTTCCAGCAGTCCGGCGATATGATGGCCCGCAAGGCTGTAATAGCGATGACGCCCCTGCGTCAGGCAAACGACCAGATTGTTGCTGAGAAGTCGGTTCAGATGCCCGCTGGCTGTCGAGGCTGCTATGCCAGCCACTACGCTAAGTTCGGTAGCTGTCCATGCGCGCCCGTCCATTAGGGCGCACAAAATGCTCACCCGTGAAGGATCAGACAGCGCAGAGGCCACCATTGCCATTGAGGTTTCAAGGACATCATCTGGCTCACTGTCGCGCTTTGTTTTACCGAGGTTCATTCAGAAGGTATTGCCCATTTTCGGGTTACTTCGGCAGCCCGGGCATTATCATCCGTAATGAGAATGAGCCGGTTACTGTGATCGCTGTACTGTACCAGAATATTGATGCCGTTCCGGGCAATTGTGTCGGCTATTTCTCCCAACTCTCCGGGCCGTTCTTGAGGTAATTTTCTTACCAAGGGACGACACATATTACACACGTCAAAACCGGCTTCACACAACACCTTGCGTGCTTTATAGCCGTCTTCAACCAGGAAATGTGCGTTCCCGCCTTCAGGTCCTGTAAATACGCCACCGCCTTCAAGTCCCACTCCGTTTTCACCCAGTACGCTACCCAGTGAACCAAGTGAGCCCGGGCTGTTTTTGAGAATAACGTGAATGTCATACATGCTGATTTGCTTCCTTATCAGAAGAGTAGTCACGGAATACGCGGGCTACTCGTATTCTGTAGAATGAAAAAATCGACTGCTTACCTTCTTTTTGAGCGGCCTGATGCATCACATTTCGCTTCCATCTGGCTACAGACTCCTCATTCTCCCACCACGACAAAGAAAGAATCTTTCCGGGCGTAGTCAGACTCTGGAAGCGCTCAATTGAAATAAAGCCGGGTGTGTCGGATAAGAGAGGCTTAAGCTCCGAAGCGAGCTGAAGATATCTTTTCTGAGCCTCTGGTAGGGCATCTGCCTCAAAAAGTACTGCAATCATGGTCCGCTCCGCTGTTGATTTACGGACAGATTAATAATGATGGATGTATGCTGCTTCGGTCGGCACCGAAGTATGCCTGTACGTTAGCGAAGCCATCGACATGGTTAAGCGATGAACAGCAAACTTATAAGGTGAAAGGCGGAACAAGATAGAAGTGTGGGGGTTCACGCAGTGTCCGCTAATGACTGCGAGTTAAACGGGGCGATGCAACGCTATTCTTAATTTTCCCTTTAAATACGAAAACTTAACCGCGAGCGGAAGGCTCTACTGTACGAAATTAGGCCGGTTCAGATATGTTATTTCTGATTGCACCCGTTAACCGCATAGAATGGAGATCTGAGATGGACGGACACTTGGCGCTTAAAATTTTCGCTGGCTTAATGGGGATAGCAGCCGTCTGGTTGGATTTCAGGCCGAATAAAAGAAAAAAGAATGCAGACCCCGTTATCGCAGAGGCTGATGAACGCGAACGGCACTCATGGCGTTATCCACGACGGGTCGTCCGGATGATACAGTTCTTGTTAGGCGTCTGGCTGCTGTGGCAGCTAATCCGTTTCATATTGGCGTAGCCTTGAACATTTAACGTAAGGCTACTGGTGTGAATAACGGCTACCGCCGCAGCATTTGCCGTAGCCGCATCTGTTGCCAGCGGATGATCAGCGTGCGAAAAACAAACGTCCTCATGCCACGAATCACCAGCAACGCACACCAGATGCCCGCGACCCACAATGACCATACGCTTGCCGGTGCTGTATAGTGGTTAAGAATTAACAGTAGCGTGCAGACGACGACAGCCGTAATAACCGACCGGTAAAAACGGCCTTCTTCAGCAATTTTGCTCTTCGCTTCATTAATTCGCTGGTCGAGCGCATCATCGGCAGGCGCGTTACGGCCGGAAAGATCCACCACGCTCATTTCATATACAGCAGCCAAGGAGCTCAGTGTTTCCAGGCTTGGCTTATCGCCGTTTTCGATACGCTGCACCGTGCGCACGCTCAGCCCGGACAGTTCGGCAAGCTGCTCCTGTGACCAAGCGCGCGCAAGACGCAGCGACCTGAATTTGTTGGTCTCACTCATTTTCTCTCTCCGAATGGATGGTGTTCAGCGCACAGTGTTGTCCACGTAATCCTGCACGACCACGATCATAACCCGACAGTAACGTGACAGCGGTCAGACATGTCACATTGAGGTTTCTGAAACCCTAAAATTGAGGAGCATGTTCGGTCAGATTCAGTTTAGAAGTTCGGCCACGAACTTACGCCACTGGCGGTAAATGGTGGATGACCGCAACCTCGGAATCCATCTCTATGGCTGGATAGTGCTCACGCATCCCTTCCAGCAGTTCAGCATCCGGCCATTCCGCTCTTTTTCCCAGCCTGGCCGCAACCTCAGAAAGCGGCATTTTCTCTATGTGCGTGACAAATACCATGACCGTTTCAAACACATTCTGCGCGTTTACGTAAAGCAGAGGGCCAGCAACAATTTCGCGTTCCTGCCATCGAATGGTATGACGCTTCTTGCCTGCGCGAATGTCCGGTAGCAGGCGAGGCACAATTTCAAGACTCTGCAATGACATTTCCCCCCTGAGACCTGTACCAAACATTCGACAACACGATCGGTTGGTCATGCCAGTTTTGCATAATGGGTCGAATGTAGTCTTAAACAGGTTAGTTACATAGCAAAACACATCTTTTAAACGTCCGTTTCTGGCACCAACCGTACAAGCTGGCTGCGGTGAAGGTCCGCTGTGAGCGAATAGCGGACATTGTGTCCTGCCTCGGGTGTCGTGTCTTTGACCGTAACAGTGTTTCGGTCAGCCAGAAATATCAGTCTCTTTTTCCGGGTCGCCAGCTCTAATCCGGGTAGCCACCAGGCTGGCTGCGAGTATGAATATGAGAAATATCAGCGCCTGTACCCGAAGCGCAACATGTTGGTCAATCAGCACACCCATGATGACCGGGGAAGCGCCGCTGGCAAGCACTGTACCCGCCTCAACGGCCGATCGCACTTTTGCCAGCTGCGCGGGGCCAAACAGCTGTACCCACAGCGCGGTCGCCAGCGTGGACGCAATGGCGGACGATACGCCGGTCATGATGAGATAAAACGGCGTGACCCACTGACTGCTGCTGAGCCATAGCGCCAGCATGCCGGCTCCCTGCGGCAGCAGAAACCACGGTAGCAGGCGACGTGGCGTCAGCCGGTCTATCAGCGGACCAAATGACAGCAGGGACACCGCCTGCGTTATCGCGTAAGCAGTAAACCACCCTGCAACCCACGACAGTGCCCATCCTTTCTCCTCTGCCAGGCGCGCCTGATGGAAAAAGAAGCCCGTGGTGATAAAAGGTGACGCCAGCACCGCCGGCAGAGCCAGAAGCAGGTTCCGGTTTTTCCATATGGAAATCTCGTGAATCCTCTCTGCGCCCCGTTTCCTGAACGTTCGCAGCGGCTTTTCGGCAGCGCGCGGAAGACAGCTGACGGCCAGCGCAACGCCGGCAACCAGAACCGCAGCGTTTATCAGCCAGGCAAGGCGCCATCCCGTTAGATAGGTAATCTGCACGGCAGCCAACGGAAACAGCGCCTGCGCCAGCGACAGGCCCAGCGCGATGGCGCCAAGCGCCTTGCCGGCATCAAGCGGAAACTGGCGCGCAGTCGCCGTCAGGGCGGTATGCACCATCAGCCCCTGCCCGCCGAGGCGAAGCAGGTAAAAGCCTGCACAAAGCATCCATGCCGCCTGTGCACCGGAGACCAGCAGGCACGCCGTCACCAGCAGCAGGGTAACGGCCAAAGTGAACCGCCGGGTGGTGGTGTAATCAATCATCCGGCCTGCCCAGGTCAGCGTGACGGCACTCATCACGGTGCCGGCGGCATAAAGACCGCCCAGCCCGCCGTCGCTGAGCCCGAATGCCTGACGCAGGCCCTGCCCGTAAAGCGATACGAAATAAGTCTGTCCGAAACTCGACATCGCCATCAGTATCGCGCCAAAGGCGAGATGGCTGCCGTGCTGATACATAAAGCGAAACAGCTGACGCATGGTATTTCCTGAGCGCGGCTGACAAAGGTGCCGCGCAAATGAACTGCTCCGGAGCTGATGTTCCGGAGGCGCGTTATGAAAAGGACCTGCGATTGCAGGCCCGTGAAGTTCACCGCAGCATCAGCAGGGGATGACGGCTTTCTGCCAGCATTGACGTGGTGTGGCTGCCGATAAAGAACCGGCGCAGCCGGGAGTGTCCCCAGGCCCCCATCACGATCAGGTCCATGTCGTTCTCTTCCGCGTAACGACACAGCCCGCGAGAAACAGATTCATCCTGAATTATCCGGGACTCTGTATCAATGCCGGCTGACTGCAGGATCTGCTGAGCATCAAGAAGTGAAGCATCGTCGCCGTTCACCATCACAACATGGCATGTTAATCCGCGAAGCAGCGGGCTCACGGTCAGGCGGGTCAGGTTTCTGCGGCTTGCCTCGCTGCCGTCCCAGGCAAAAAGCACCCGGGATGGCGCGCTGAACGTTTCCGGCACGACCAGCACGGGCTCTTTCTGCAGGCGGATGACGCTTTCCAGCTGACTGCCCACGGTGTGTTCCGCACCACGCCGGCCAAGCACCATCAGCCTGACGTCATCCAGCCCGGCAAGGATTTCATCCAGCGCGCCGTGCAGCTGCAGCTGGCGCACTTCCGGAATTCCCTCACGGGCCAGCCGCTCCGCGCAACCGGCCAGAATGGCTTTACCCTGCGCCATGAGCAGGCGGCTGCGCTCACCCTCCACGCGCGCAAGCTCTTCGGTCAGCAGCTCTTTGCTGTCGATGCCAATGCTCCCGCTCAGGTCAGAGACGGCAGGATGACCGTCTTTTTCCAGCACGTGCAGCAGGGCCAGCGGCGCAGAAAGGTCGGCGGCAGCCCACGCCGCGTAGTCACAGACCGGCACGGTTGACGGCGAACCGTCCACGCAGGCTACAACGGTATTGTTCATAGCTTAATCTCCTGTCGCTTAGTGACCGCCCATCAGTTTTTCCGCTTCTTCCGGCTTGTCATACACCCCGAAGCGGTCAACCAGGGTACGGGTGGCGTCGTTCATACCCAGTATTTCCACCTCAGCGCCTTCCCGGCGGAACTTAATCACCGCCCTGTCGAGCGCGCTCACGGAGGTGATGTCCCAGAAATGGGCATGCGTGACGTCAATGACCACGCGCTCTGCCGCTTCCCTGAAGTCAAAGTGGTTCATAAAGCGATCGGCGGAGGCAAAAAAGACCTGGCCGATCACGGTATAGGTCCGGGTATCGCCATCCCGTGACGACCTGACCGCCATAAAGCGCGCTACCTTGGTGGCAAAGTTCAGTGAGGCAATCAACACCCCGGTCAGCACGCCGAAGGCCAGATTGTCGGTTGCCACCACTACCGCTACGGTTGCCAGCATGACCACGCTGGTCGACAGCGGATGGCGGCGCAGGTCGGTAATGGAGCGCCAGGAGAAGGTGCCGATGGAGACCATGATCATGACCGCGACCAGCGCCGCCATCGGGATCTGCGATACCTGGTCACGGAGGAAGATAATCAGGCAGAGCAGCACCAGCCCGGCCGTCAGGGTCGAGAGGCGCCCGCGCCCGCCGGACTTCACGTTAATCACCGACTGACCGATCATGGCGCAGCCTGCCATGCCGCCGATAAACGCCGTGCAGACGTTGGCGATGCCCTGCGCTTTGCACTCGCGGTTTTTATCGCTCGGCGTATCAGTCATATCATCCACAATAGTGGCGGTCATCATGGATTCCAGCAGTCCCACCACGGCAAGGCCGGCGGAGTAAGGCAGGATAATCATCAGCGTATCCAGGTTCATCGGAATGTCCGGAATGAGGAAAACCGGCAGGCTGTCGGGCAGTTTTCCCATGTCGCCCACGGTGCGCACGTCCAGGTGCAGCCACATGGAGATGGCGGTCAGCACCATGATGCAGACCAGCGGAGAGGGAATGGTTTTATTGAGGTACGGAAAGAGGTAAATGATTGCCAGACCGGCGGCGGTGAGCGCATAAACGTGCCAGGTCACGTTGGTCAGCTCCGGAAGCTGCGCCATGAAAATCAGAATGGCCAGCGCGTTGACGAAGCCCGTTACGACCGAGCGCGATACGTAGCGCATCAGGCTGCCGAGCTTCAGGTAGCCGGCTATCAGCTGGATGACGCCGGTCAGCACGGAGGCAGCAAGCAGGTACTGAAGGCCGTGGTCTTTCACCAAGGTTACCATCAGCAGCGCCATGGCGCCGGTCGCGGATGAAATCATGGCGGGGCGTCCGCCAAAAATGGCCATCACCACGGGAATACAGAACGCCGAGTAGAGGCCGACCTGCGGGTCAACTCCGGCAATGATGGAAAACGCGATCGCTTCAGGAATGAGCGCGAGCGCGACGACAATACCGGCGAGCACGTCACCGCGGACGTTGCCCAGCCAGTCCTTACGCGTCGAGGACAGCAGCATAGTAATTTCTCAGATTTTGAATACAGTCAGCCCGTGAGGGCAAAAATTTCAGATACGAAAAAGTACATCCGCAGACGGGATGTTTTTGAGTGCGCGACTGAACTACTCAGTGCGACAGGGGAGGGTTACGACTCAGGGTGGCGTAAGACGCATGATTTTTTAAATTCTCCTTTACGGCAAACGGTGCCTTCAGGACTGAATTAAGCCAGTAAAGCCCTGTGAGGGTGCGCTGACGGTGAAGCCCGATTTCATCAGGACAGGCGCTAAACTATAAACGAAAGCGGTAAGAGGTCAACGCTTCAACCCGCAGTAAGGTCGGCAACGGCAGCAGAAGCGTAAAAAAGTCTGCGCATGGCGCATCAGACGCAAGCGGAGCTGGCCCGGACTAACATATGTGAATATATGAATATGTGTTGACGCCCTGCAGGTTGAAAGTCACACTGATTTTTTTACACCTGATATCGGGAACTACCATGCCACAGCTTTCTCCTCTTCAGCTTTTCAAGGAGCTGTCTGACGAAACGCGTTTAAATCTCGTCCTGCTTTTGCGTGAAAAAGGCGAGCTCTGTGTGTGCGAGCTGACGCTTATACTGAAAGAAAACCAGCCTAAGATATCTCGGCATCTGGCTTTACTCAGAGAAGGCGGCCTGCTCATCGACAGGCGAGAGGGTAAGTGGATTCATTACCGACTGTCACCTCACATGCCCGCCTGGGCAGCAGCCGTAATTGAACAGGCTTATCTTTGCCAGCGGGATGAGATTCTGCGCCTCAGTGGGCAGGCTGATCGGGATAACGTAACGACGAACGGTAAGCCCGTCTGCATTTAAAAATTTAACCAAACACATGTGTTTTATCGTATATATTTTTTAGTTTTTTTGTCCTCATTCTGACGGGCGCTTTTTCAAAGGAGAGTGTATGTTTCTGGCGGGTGCGATTTTTGTCCTGACGCTGGTACTGGTTATCTGGCAGCCGAAAGGACTCAGTATTGGCTGGAGTGCCTGTATCGGGGCCGCGCTGGCGCTGCTGACCGGCGTGGTGCAAATCGGGGATATTCCGGCCGTCTGGCGGATTGTCTGGAACGCCACGGCCACGTTTATTGCGGTCATCATCATCAGCCTTCTGCTGGATGAGTCCGGCTTTTTCGAGTGGGCGGCGCTGCACGTTTCCCGCTGGGGAGGGGGCAGAGGGAGGCTGCTTTTCACGTATATCGTTCTGCTGGGCGCGTCTGTGGCAGCCCTGTTCGCCAATGACGGTGCGGCGCTCATCCTGACGCCCATTGTTATCGCCATGCTGCTGGCGCTGGGCTTCAGCCCGGGTGCCACGCTGGCCTTTGTGATAGCCGCCGGGTTTATCGCAGACACGTCCAGCCTGCCGCTCATCGTGTCAAACCTGGTCAACATCGTGACGGCGGACTTCTTTACGCTGGGGTTCAGTGAGTATGCGTCTGTCATGGTGCCGGTGAATATTGCGTCCGTGGCGGCCACGCTGGCGATGCTGCATCTTTTTTTTCACAAAGACATTCCGGCAACCTATGACCTGGCAAGGCTGAAAACGCCACGCGAGGCTATCCGTGACATGCAGACCTTTAAAACTGGCTGGCTGGTGCTGCTCCTGCTGCTGGCCGGCTTTTTTGGTCTGGAGCCGCTCGGCGTGCCGGTCAGTCTGGTTGCGGCGGTGGCGGCATTTATTCTCTGGCTGGTTGCGCGGAAAGGACACGTGATTGACACCCGTAAAGTGCTGAAAGGTGCCCCGTGGCAAATAGTCATCTTCTCGCTGGGCATGTACCTCGTCGTGTATGGCCTACGCAACGCCGGGCTGACGGATTACCTCTCAGCAATATTGAACAATTTTGCAGAGCACGGCGTCTGGGGTGCCACGCTCGGCACCGGTTTTCTGACGGCCTTTCTGTCCTCAGTGATGAATAACATGCCTACCGTCCTGGTCGGTGCTCTCTCCATTGATGCCAGCACGGCTCAGGGCGTGGTTAAAGAGGCGATGATTTACGCCAACATCATCGGCTGTGACCTCGGCCCGAAAATCACCCCGATCGGCAGTCTGGCGACCCTGCTGTGGCTGCACGTCCTGGCACAGAAAAACATCACCGTCAGCTGGGGCTATTACTTTCGCGTAGGCATCGTGATGACCCTGCCGGTGCTGTTTGTGACGCTGGTCGCGCTGGCGTTGCACCTGTCTGTTTAACCTTAATCCTCAGGCTGCGCCTGCGCAGCGCCTAACGGAGTAGCGTTTATGACTGATATCACGATTTATCACAACCCGGCCTGCGGGACGTCGCGTAACACCCTGGCGCTTATCCGCAACAGCGGCGTGGAGCCTTCGGTGATTCTGTATCTGGAGACGCCACCCTCCCGCGACGAGCTTAAAAAGCTGATTGACGATATGGGTATCAGCGTGCGCGCACTGCTGCGCAAAAATACTGAGCCTTATGAACAGCTGGGACTGGCAGAGGACCGGTTCAGCGATGATGAACTGCTGAGCGCCATGCTGGTTCACCCCATCCTCATCAACCGTCCGGTGGTTGTGACGCCGCTCGGTACGAAGCTCTGTCGCCCGTCTGAAGCGGTTCTGGAGATCCTGCCGGATGTGCAGCAGGGAGCATTTACGAAAGAGGATGGCGAAAATGTCATTGATGAACACGGAAACCGGATCAGCCACTGATTTTTCAGCGTGCTGCCGGCAGAAAGGAAGACGCAAAGACAAAAGCCCGCAGATGTCGGCTTTTGTCGTACACTGCGCTGATTAACCCGCTCAGACAGCTGCGCGGCGCTCTCTTTCCTTTCACTGTAGCGATCGGTCAAGTAGTCACTGCATCCTCGCGTCAGCAGGGTGAACTTCCTCAGCTCCTCCATGACATCTCCGATGCGGTCATAATACGGGGAAGGCTTCATGCAGCCATCTTCTTCAAACTCAGCCCAGGCTTTAGCCACGGATGACTGGTTCGGGATGGTGATCATGCGCATCCAGCGTCCGAGGATGCGCATCTGGTTGACGGCATTGAACGACTGCGAGCCGCCGCTGACCTGCATGACCGCGAGCGTTTTTCCCTGTGACGGCCGGACCGCTCCGGACGTCATGGGTATCATCCGCATTAAGTGGAATATTGGCATCACAGGCATTTTGCTGTCTTCAGGAGTGGATTAGCACTTGCCGCCTTACCTTTCGCTGTTCAAGCCGGTTTAACGATGCTCAGAAACAGCCATGCGATCTGCCCGGCTTTCAGATTTGGCACATTCAGAATGAACGTTTTTTAATCGCTGCCGATAGTAATAATTCCGTCATAAAACAAAACGGAAATTTACTACATCGCTCTCCTGCAGCACGGGAGAGTTTACGTATCAGCATTGATGTCACCATAGATCAGCGCTGATACCTGCCGATATCAGGGAACGTTCATGAATAATATAAAAATAGGTATAAGACTCAGTGTGGCCTTCGGCTTTATGGCATTGCTTGTCATTATCATGGTGCTGATTGGCGTCTTTAAAGTTAACTCGCTTGGCAATGTGAACGAGGAAATTTCAGGCAGCCTATACAGTAAATCCTCCGCCTCCCAGTCTCTGCGCTATCTCACATCAGACATGAGTCGCCTTGCACGCAATGCAATTATTCTCAAGGATGAATCTCAGAGAGAGAAAGCTATTAGTGACTACAATCGCGAAAGGCACGAGCTTGACGGCCTACTCGGATTGCTTCAGAAACAAGTCAGTTCACCGACGGGGTTGGAAATCTTTAAGCGCCTCACGGACCGGGCAAATCTCTTTCTGCCTTTCATCGATGAGGTAGTATCCCTCGCGAAAAACGGCAAAGGTGACGAAGCTACGCAGCTGCTTTTTAGTCCGCGCTATCAAAGTCAGGATGCATTCATGGCCTCCCTAAAACAACTGCAGGACCATCAGGAATCGCGGATGATTACCGCCGCTGCAGAGGCACGAGCAGACCGTTCGTCGGCACTGACGGTGCTGATTTCCGCAGGTGTCGTTGCAGTACTACTGGCAACTATATCTGCATTTTTTATTACCCGGAGTATCACACGACCACTTGCGGAGGCTGTTAAGGCTGCACGTCGCGTAGCCTTGGGTGATCTAAGTGGCGCTGTACCTGCTGGTCATAAAGATGAGACAGGCGTTCTACTATCGGCCATTCGTGACATGCAGGATTCGCTGATTAATACCGTCAGCCAGGTAAGAAGCAATGCGGAAAGTGTTGCATCAGCCAGCAACCAGATTGCGCAGGGAAACGCTGACCTGTCACAACGAACTGAAGAGCAGGCCAGTGCACTGGAGCAGACAGCGGCAACCATGACGCAGCTGGGTATGACCGTCAGGAACAATGCGGAAAACGCACGGCAGGCCGGTCAGCTGGCGGTGGGCGTACGCGATGTGGCGAATAAAGGCAGCGATGCCACCGGCGCCATTACCGGGACCATGAAGACCATCAGCGAAAGCTCCGGCCGAATTGCTGAGATTACTGCCGTGATTGACGGAATCGCATTCCAGACGAATATCCTTGCGCTCAACGCCGCGGTTGAGGCGGCACGGGCAGGTGAACATGGCCGTGGATTTGCCGTGGTGGCAAGCGAGGTAAGATCTCTGGCACAGCGCAGTGCAACAGCTGCTGGTGAAATACGTCAGCTGATTGCTGCAAATGCGCACAGCGTCGAAGAGGGTAACAAATTAGTGGTACACGCCTCTGAGACAATGTCAGGCATCCTCTCTGCGGTCGGAAAGCTGACTGACACCGTAGAGGAAATCACATCTTCAAGCGCCGAACAGGCCCGGGGTATTGAACAGATAGGCATTGCGGTAACGGAGATGGACAGCACCACGCAACAGAACGCCTCGCTCGTCGAGGAGTCGGCCTCAGCTGCTGCAAGCCTTAAAATTCAGGCCGAACGGCTTCTCCAGGCCGTATCCGTATTCCGTATGGGTAATCAGGCCATTACGTCTGCTTTTAATGCGGTCTCTCAACCCGTAAGAGAGAACTTCAGTACGCCGGGAACAAGCATCGACAAAACGAACAAAGACGAAGGCTGGACGCATTTCTGACTGAAGTGCCGCGCTGCTGACTGGCGCGGTACAACGTGAAAATTCTGCAGTAAGGCAGGTCAGCGTCCGTTTATAAAACAAGCCTCTGGCCTTCTTCAGGCGTTGTCCGCTCTGAGTGAAAAGCGGACGCTGTCATACAAGGTGAATGTTTAACGAACTAAACGTCTTATTAATTTTAAGGGCTTGTTCTGAACGATTCAGGCGGCTGTTTATGGTTGAATAGCGAAACGGAAAACAGCTTTTAACGGAATCATAAGGATGCTTCATGCGTACTCGGCAATCATCTCGGTTAATTATTGTTTCACCTGACAAAAATGTTTTGCTGTTTAATTTTTCCCATAAAAATGACGCATTAAGCGGCATGTCCTACTGGGCGACGCCTGGCGGTGGGCTTGAACACAATGAATCCTTCGAACAGGCAGCGCTCAGGGAGCTGCAGGAAGAGATCGGATTAAAAAGAGAGTCCGCTGGAGCGGTGGTGGCATCCCGAACTTTCCCTATGCAACTGCCTGATGGAGAGACCGTTCTTGCTGAAGAGAGCTTCTTTATCATCCATGCTGAAAAGCGTGATATCGACGACTCAGGATGGAGTGAAAATGAAAAGCGAGTTATTAAAAAGCATCACTGGTGGACATTAAAGGAGCTCAAAGATACCAGCGAAACCATCTTTCCCCACGATTTAATCATCGACATACTCTGCAAAGATTCATCCAGCCCTGCTGAATTTAGTGCATTGAAAGGTGCTTAACTCCGGTAAAATACCCATGTCCGCTTTTGGCATAACGCGGACATGTGCAACAAAAAATGTTCGTTATGAGAGGAAAGCGAACATTTTGTATTTAACTTTTAAGACATCATAAACAGCACCGTTTTTATTTATCGTTCAGGAACTGTTAATAAACATTTGAGGTAATTTTTTTTCCTGAATGATGAGCAACATCATAAGGTTTTAACGACGGCTAGAACAAAACCATCCCATCCCTTTTCACCAACAGTCTGAACTGCCGTCGCTTCAAGGCGCTCATCCACAGAAATCATTTCTACAAATTTTCGCAGGCCTATAACGTTCGGATCTTCACTACCAGATTCGATGACATTGCCACCGCGCACTGTGTTATCTCCAACGATAACAGTGCCTGGTTTCGACAGTCTGATAGCCCATTCTAGGTAGTGGGGATTATTCACTTTATCGGCATCGATAAAAATCAGGTCAAAAGGAGCATCAAGCGTGGGTAAGACCTCAAGCGCAGCTCCCCTGTGCAACGTAACGCGCTCAGCCAGCCCCGCTTTATTAATGTTCTGGCTGGCCACTTCTGCATGATGCTCGTTGAATTCAATTGTCGTTATGCTTCCATGGGGTGGAAGAGCTTTGGCCATCCATAGGGTGCTATACCCCCCAAGTGTGCCTATTTCAAGAACACGAACGGCACGTGACATTTGCATGAAAATAGCCAGCATTTTTCCCTGCAAAGAGGATACGTCATGTGTCGGCAAACCTTGAGCTGAGTTATTAGCGAGAGCGTATTTTAAATCTGAATCTTCAGGGGCTAGCTTTTCAGAAAACCAGGCATCTACCTGAGCCCATTTATCGGAATCTTGTGAAGGGTAATCCGGAATGCGCATATGAATTTACTCTCCTTAAAAAACTACAGTAATGAACCAGCCCACCATCTACAGCATACTGGCTGCCGGTAACATAGGATGCGTCATAAAGATAATGGCACCTTTTGCCGCTGCGTACAGGCTTGTCATCGACGTACCTTCATAGACAGAGGAGGAGGAAGTTACCAAAATGGACGCGCCTGATTTGAGCGATTCGGATAGGGCTGCCAGCTGTAACATCGGGCCCGCACATCAACGTTCATCATACGATTAAAAGAACCTGCCGTTACAGATTCCGGAGAGCCTACTACAGCAACGCTGACATTTAGCCATAATCCATCAAGTGAACCCCAGTCGTTAATAGCCTCACCCAGCCCATGTCTTTTTAGAATAAGCGAAGCTGCAGGAAGCAGATTGCGTGCACGCTCCAGTCTTTCTTCATTAAGACCGGTTATGGCTACATGTCCACCTTCCGTGACAATACGCTGAGCGCCTGCCAGCCCCGTGCCACTCATGCCTCCCGTAATAAGTATCCGTTTACCCTTAAATCTGCCCACGCTTACAGTCTTATTTGTCTCTGGAATTAGCATTTACCTTACGTAAAAAAATACTATTCATCATCTTTTTCATTATGCAACGATGACATTGCTGCCTGAAGGTCCGCTTCTGGCACAAAGCGGACATTTAACTGATGACGACTGCGTTTTTTCATTCTGCTAAGTTTAATCACCCGACGACAAATTACACCGAATTCCACATCATGTTATGATTCAAGCCCGCCCAGAACATAAGGACAAAAAATAATGTCATCCAATAATAAACGTCTATTTATTACTCTCTTATCCCTCTGCACATTTCAGAGTTATGCAGCACAATGCACTGCGGAAATATTAGCTAAGAACAAACTGAACGATTTCATCCTGACTAACCGGCAGATAATAACGGAAATACCCAAGTCTGTATCAGTCACTATTGATAGTCCTGATGGGTATCTCCGTACAGCATTTCAAATCCACTTCAGCCAATGTGGTGAGCTGATTAGCGGCAATATGAAAGAGGTCAAAACCTCCTCAGGGCAGGAAACCGTTTTCACGGCAACCTCTGAAAGCCAGTTGAATAAAACGGAATTTGGCTGGCGCATTCAGTTAGACTCATACGGGATGATGGCCGATAAAAAAAGCAAGAAAAATAATCAGTTATATCGACAAACCCTTGAGGGAGTCTACTTGCTTAACGATAAAGGAATTATAAAACGCGCAGTGAGTCGTTCGATTATCGCGCCCACCAAGCCGGAAGATAAAGAAAAAATCGCAGCGAGCACAATCGACTATGCCTTAACCTCATCGGGACTACTGGCAAGCGCGGCGAGCAAAGGAAGTATGGCAATTGATAATAAGACGACCGTATATAGTTATGATGCCAATCATCGGCTGGTCAAAACGCAATCACCTTCAACCATTGAAGAGTTTGGTTACGATAACGAGGGCCGTGAGTTGACCATGAGCCAGACTCAGACGTATTTCACCATTGAAAAAATGATCGCCACCTGCCAGGAGTGGAGCGCACACGGGGATTGCATCCGCGCGAATATGGATATCACGATTACCCCAAATGATCGTACCGGTAAACAATTTGTGAACAAACATACCGCCGTAATGACGGCGAAATACGAATACTGGAATTGACTATTTCACCTACACCATAAGGCGTCAAAAGGGTATGAGATTCGAATCTTGATCCTTTATTTCATTAAAGTTAGGAACTGAAACGCCCAACGTAGTGTGGTCGAATGGCTGGCTTCCCGTTAACTGAGCCAGCCTTGTTTCAGCAGTGTCCGCTTCTGGCACAAAGCAGATAAACTGACTGAGCTTAAGGGCCGCTTGGATGGGTAAATTACCGCCGCACATACCGTGAAGTATTGAAGTGGAGATGTCAGATAGTTTGGTGGTCTTTTAAAAATCAGCAGGTAATATCATGATAAAAATAGTGGATCACGTCGGGTTTTCAGTTAAAAACATAGAAGAGTCATTATTCTTCTGGACGCATATTCTTGGCGGAAAGTTATTACGCGAAGGGAAAATGTCTGGGCCTATTATTGATGAAGTGACAGGCGCAAGGGGCGCGGATGTGCGAATGGCGTTGCTTGAACTGGCCGGCATCAAAATTGAATTACTGCAATACGATAACATCAAACAGCCAGAAGAACCTTCAGCCCCCTACATCCCTGGCTATGCTCACCTTGCATTTATCGTTGAGGATCTTGATACGCTCTTGAGCAAAGTATCCGAGTATGGCTGGAAAACACCCGGTACACCTCAGACAGTTTCATCAGGCCCCATGCAGGGAACCCGAGTAATATATTTACAAAGCCCCGATGGACAGACGCTAGAGTTGATGGAGCGCGGTCAATAACGTCCACATGGCATAGCCCGTTATCTGCTTATTAAAACAATGATGTTTGCAAGGTCAGTTTGCACCAAGCGGACGCTGTGCAGGCCAGATGGCCCAGGGCAATCAATCATCAAATGTATCTGACCTGCGTCGGGCCGCGATGCCGGACGCAATATTCAGCAGCCAGGCTGAACTGCCTGACACAATAGAGGTGCGCACGGTTCCTCTGCTGTGGATGAGCGTCGTTTTTTTCTGCAGCGTCTTGCCGATCTCAAGACGCGCGTTTACCGGAAAGACGGTGTCTCTCCGGCGCTATTGTTGAAAAGTCCGGCGACCCAGTCAGCAAAAGCCCGCACGGCGGGAGAGAGAAAACGCTGATGCGGATAGAGCATTGTTACCGGCATAGAGGGAGGCTGCCAGTCTGCTAAAACCTCTATCAGGTTTCCTTGCTGCAGCTCGGCCGAAATCACATTCTCAGCAAGCTGCGCCAGCCCAAGCCCCGCGAGACTCATTTTGATGTAGAGTCCCGTTTCATTAACGGCGGCATCCCCCTCAACCGGAACAGAGAAAGCCTCAGAGCCTCGCGTAAAACGCAGCTCGTTAATGCGTCTTCCTGAACCGGAAAAGTAATGGATCGCCCGATGGTGTGATAACGCTTCCGGCGTCTCAGGGACACCGTACTCCCTGAGATAGTCCGGTGAGGCGCAGGTCACCCAGCGAAACTGGCCAAGCGGACGCGCAACCAGTGTGGAGTCCCTTAATTCCCCGGCGCGTATGACGCAATCCACCCCCTCCTGAACAAGATCGACCTGACGGTCGCTCACGCCAATCATCAGGTAAATATCCGGATAAAGCCGGTAAAACGCTTTCAGGTTGGGCATGACGATGAAGTGGGCGATCCCAGCAGGCATATCAACTCGCAGTCGTCCCTGAGGACGGCTGGCGGAAGCGGTCAGGCTGGATTCACTGTGTTCAATCAGTGACAGGATCTCCCGGCATTGCGCCAGATACTGCAGCCCTTCAGGCGTCAGGCTGACCCGTCTTGTCGTGCGGTTCAGCAGACGAACCTGCAGGTATTTCTCCAGGTTTTTAATCATGCTGGTCACGGTAGAGGAAGGCATTGACAGGGTTTCTGCTGCGCGTACAAAACTCCCGGCTTCAGCAACCCGCGTAAAAACCTGCATAGCCTGGATCCGATCCATCGTCCTGCTCCGGAATAAAAGTGACGCTTATTATTCGCGAATTATGAATGATGAAAACGTTTTACGCATCTTTTTGAGGCTAATGGCGTGGCGTATCGTTTTCGCCTTGTTCAGAAAGAGGCAAGTTAATGACCGACTACACCCGAAATATTGTGAACAATCCGAATGGCACTTCACAGGCTCTGTTGATTCGCGGCGCGACGATACTGAGCATGGACCAGAACGTGGGAAACATTGAGCGCGGCGATGTTCTCATTAACGGCGCAACGATCGCCGCGGTGGGCCAGAACCTCAATGTGTCGGGGGCGCATGTCATTGATGCCACCAACATGATCGCCATGCCCGGAATGGTCGACTCTCATCGTCACGCCTGGGAAGGACAACTCCGCCGCATTAATCCAAACGCCACCTGCCTGGACGACTACAGCAGCGCCACGCATTTCTCCTTCGCGAAATATTACCGTCCTGCCGATATCTACGTTGGTAACCTGCTGACAGCGCTGGGCGCGATTGACGCGGGGATCACCACAACGATTGATAACTCACACAACAGCCGAACCGCAGCGCATGCCGATGCCGCCGTTGAAGCCCTGATCGATAGCGGCATTCGTGCCATTCATGCGTCCGGCGCACCAGTAGCCGGCGAATGGGATCACGCGCACTGGCCGGGAAACTGGCAGCGTCTGCAGGAGAAGTATTTCACCGACAACCCGGAAGGCAGGGTCTCTCTCGCCGTCATGGCCCAGCTGGTACCCGAGCTATGGGCTGAGGCCCGCAGGCTGGGACTGTTGATTGTCACGGAGTTCTTTGGTGCTGAGATGGCGTCTCAACTTGAGTCGCTGCATCAGCAGGGACTGCTGGGGCCGGACAATATTTTCAATCACTGCACGGCGCTACCCGACCGGGGATGGGAAATTCTGCGGGAAGCCGGCGTTCGGGTGAATGTCTGCCCACGCTCAGACGCTCACTATGGGATCGAAAGCGGAATGTTCGCCATTGAGGCCGCGCAGCGGCATGGCATCACACCTGGCCTGAGTGTAGACAATGAAACGTCGTACAGCACCGACATGTTTATGGAGATGCGCGTTGCCTTTTACCTGCAGCGGGTGATGGGCATGCATAAGCAGCAGTGCTGCGACGCTGAACCTGCGCTCAAAACGCTACCTGCGTCGCGGCTCCTCAAAGCCGCGACGCTTGATGGCGCCGCCTGCGCAGGGCTACAGCACAAAGTGGGCAGCCTGACGCCTGGCAAACAAGCCGATCTGGTGCTGATTAACGCCACCGATCTCAATCTCTACCCGTCCGGCAATGCCTTTGGCACTGTGGTTCATGCCGCCGAGCGCAGCAACATCGACACCGTGATGATCGGCGGACGCCTCGTTAAACAGAACGGTAGGGTGCTGGGCGTGGACCACGCGCAACTGCGTGCCGCAATTGATGCGTCGCGTGCGCACCTGTTTGCCGCCTCTGGCTACCAGCCCGACATATTTGCTGACGCCTTCCTGCCGCTGGGGCAGGCACACTGAGCGGGATGAAAAGCGTGATTTATTACGTCATTGCCTTTGCCGCAGGTCTGGGGATCACCCTGCAGACGACCCTGAACGGCCAGCTGGCAAAGGGACTGGGCGGCGACCCGGTTACTGCGGCTGATCGGACTTGCCATCATGCTTTTCGGCAATCGGCGCTTTGCACGCTTTTTGCAGTGACTGCGTGGTCCAATGTGGCCATTGCGCGCCAGCACCTTTATCTATCCGGAGAATGAACATGTTTTCAATTGCCGCCGAGGTTAAAACTACGCTGGGAGAGTGCCCGCTGTGGTGTGAAAGAACTCGCCGCCTCTACTGGACTGACATTGAGGCCAGTGAACTGCTCGCAGTTGAAGAAGGCAATGACGCTGTCATGCGCTGGTCGCTGCCTGCGCGCCTTGGCTCTTTTGCGCTGACTGACCAACGACAAACTCTGCTGATGGGCTTCGCATCCAGGCTGGCTTTCGATGAGGCGTCTCGTCTGCGTCACCCAAAGCCAGGAAGTCTCTCTTAAGCTGTATACCCCATCCTTTTGGGCCTGAACGTTGCGCTGAGTCGCGCTATAACATTTCTGCTTCTGGCGGATATAGCGGATCTTTCGGTTTTCCACGCGCACGCAATAGCGGACAAAATTATCATAAAGAGAACTGTGTTATTAATGAGGCTGGGAGAAAGTATTTATTACGCGTTCAATTAAAATTACTCGCTAAATAAAAATTAAAAATCATTAAAAATAAATTTATTTATTTTTTGCTTTACAGTGAAGCCGCCAAACCCTAATTTTATGTTGCGTTTGATTCGTTAAATAAAAAGGACATTATTTAACGTGTGCACGGTAGCGATGAATGTTGGTTTATTTATGGAATGCTTATGTTCAGAAAGGATGCGGTAACACACAAAGCCTGGCATGCACGCGTATTGCTGCTTCCCGGCGTTCCGTGGGGGTGGGTAGCGTTCGGTTGCGCGCTGTTTATGACACTGCTGGTGCTATTGCTGATCTACGGAAGCTATACGCGACGGGTGACGGTAAGCGGTGAAGTCTCGACCTTTCCCCGCGCGGCTAACCTCTACGCCACGGTGCAGGGCGTGGTGGTCAAACAGTTTGTCAAAGAGGGGCAGGCCGTTCGCGTGGGGATGCCACTCTATGAGATCAACGTGAGTAAAAGCAGTAAGCAGGGCGCGATCAGCGACAACCAGCGCAAGGAAGTGGAAGCCCAGCTCACGCGCATCACGCAAATTATCGCGCGTCTACAGCAGAGCAAAAGCAGCGCGCTGACGATGCTGGCTCAGCAAAAAAAACAGTACGAGCAGGCGTATCGCCGTTCAAGCGACATTGTTGCGCACGCCCAGGAAGGCGTTCGCCTGATGAAAAGCACGCTGGATAACTATCGCGATTATCAGCGCCAGGGCTTAATTACCCGCGATCAGCTCACCAATCAGGCCGCGCTCTACTATCAACAGCAAAATGGCCTGCTCAATTTGTCGAGTCAGAACGAGCAGAACGCGCTGCAAATTGTCGCGTTAGAGAATCAGCTCACGTTGCAGGCCGCGGATTTTGACAATCAGATCCATCAGATGGAGCTTCAGCGTTTCGAACGGCAAAAAGAGCTGCTGACCATTTCTGCTACGGAAAGCGTGGTTGTCCATGCTATGGCGGAAGGGTATGTCAACGCAGCGAGTGTGACCGAAGGGCAAATGGTCAACGTGGGGGATAGCCTGATGCAACTTTTGCCGCAGCGCATCGATCATTATGCCCTGGTGCTGTGGGTGCCGAATCACGCTGTTCCTTACCTGGCCGAAGGCGATAGCGTGAATATCCGCTACGAAGCCTTTCCCGCGCAAAAGTTCGGCCAGTTCGCCGGCACTGTCTCACTCATCTCAACCGTGCCGGCCACCGCGCAGGAAATGCTGACCTGGCAGGGGGCGCCACATAACGCCATCGCGGGCAACGAGCCGCTGTATAAGGTGGTGGTGCGTCCGACAAAGCAGACCATAAGGTATCAGGGTAAAAGCGTGGCGCTGAAAAACGGCATGAAAGCCGAAAGCATCTTGTTGCTTGAGACACGCCCACTTTGGCAGTGGATGTTCTCACCGTTTTACGATCTCAAACACAGCGCAACGGGAAGAACAGATGCGTAATTCGCGGTTTAAGCGCATGGTCGATAAGCTGGCGATTGGGCTGATGCAGCGAAATACGCTAGTGCAGCAAACCGAAGCGGCTGAGTGCGGACTGGCGTGTCTGGCGATGATATGTCGCCACTATGGTAAACCCGTGGACTTAATCAGCTTGCGTCATCAATACGCGCGGTCTTCCCGCGGCACGACGCTAACAGGCTTGAGCGCAATCGCCCAGCAGCTCGGCTTAGCCACGCGGCCACTCTCGCTGGATCTGGATGAACTCACTGCCCTGCGGCTGCCCTGCGTGTTGCACTGGGAGTTTAATCATTTCGTGGTGCTGGTGCGCGTGAGCAGGCGACGCATAACGCTGCACGATCCGGCGTCGGGACGGCGGCACCTCACGCGGAAAGCCTTCTCGAACGGCTTTACCGGCGTTGCGCTTGAAGCGTGGCCAGACAGTCACTTCACCGCGACGGCCGTCCGTCACCTGTTCAGTCCGGGCAAACTGCTGCGGGGCGTGCACGGGTTGAAAGCCGCTCTGGCAAAAATTTTCTGCCTGTCACTGGTGCTGGAAAGTATTAACCTGCTGCTGCCCGTTGGCACGCAGTGGGTGATGGATCACGCGATTCCGGCCAGCGATCGCGGCCTACTCACGCTGATTTGTCTTGCTCTGCTGCTGTTCATTCTCTTACAGGGCGCCGTGAGCATGGTGCGCGCCTGGTCCTCGTTGGTCCTGGGCACGCTGATCAATGTGCAATGGCAATCCAAACTCTTTACGCACCTGTTGCGCTTGCCGCTGGACTATTTCGCACGGCGTAAGCTGGGCGATATTCAGGCGCGTTTTGCCTCGCTGGACGCACTGCGTAGCACCTTCACGGCCAGCATTGTCGGCGCGATGATGGACAGCATTATGGTGGTGGGTGTGCTGGTGATGATGCTGCTCTATGGCGGCTGGCTCACTGCGGCTGTTATGGCCTTCGTATTGATTTACGTCCTGATTCGTCTTGTCAGTTATCCCTATTATCGTGCGCTTTCGGAGGAGATGCTGATTAAAGAGGCGCGTGCCAGCTCGTTTTTTATGGAGACGCTTTTTGGTATTGGCACGGTCAAAATGCAGGGCATGACAACGCGGCGCGCTGAGCACTGGCTTAATCTGCACATCGATAGCATCAATACTGGCATCCGCGTCACCAAAGTGGAGATGTTGCTGGGAGGAATCAACACGCTGATGGTGGCGTGCGACAACGTGGTGATTTTATGGCTGGGTACGCGGCTGGTCATGGACAATCAGATGACCATCGGGATGTTCGTCGCCTTTGGCGTGTTTCGCAGCCAATTTTCAGATCGCGTCCGCTCATTGATCGATTTTCTGCTGCAGTTGCGTATGACCAGCCTGCACAACGAGCGCATCGCCGACATTGCGCTACACCGCCCAGAACCGCGCCGCAGTGACATTCCCTACCGCGCGGTCTTACAGCCTCTCACGCTGCATGTGCACGCCCTGTGCTACGGCTACGATGGCGATTCTCCTTCCGTATTACATAACCTCACGTTCACGCTTGTCGCCGGTGAAAGCGTGGCGGTTGTTGGGCCGTCGGGCTGCGGCAAAACGACGTTAATGAAAGTGCTCTGCGGACTCATTCAGCCGGACAGCGGCAGAATCGAGGTGGACGGCATCGATATCCAGCAATTGGGCATCAACAACTATCAAAAACGCATCGCCAGCGTCATGCAGGATGACAAACTGTTTGCCGGATCGATACGACAAAATATTTGCGCCTTCAGCGAAGAGGTGGATGAGACGTGGATGGTGACCTGCGCGCGCATGAGCGCGCTGCATGAGGTGATTGACGCCTTGCCTATGCGTTATGAAACGCTGGTTGGCGAGCTGGGGGAAGGGCTCTCTGGCGGTCAAAAGCAGCGGCTGTTTATCGCCCGCGCGCTGTATAAAAAACCGGGACTGCTTTTCATGGACGAAGCCACCAGCGCGCTGGATGCCGAAAGTGAACGTCAGGTGAATGCGGCCATCAAGCAGTTGCGTATTACGCGCCTTATCATTGCCCATCGCCACACTACCATCGCCTCAGCTGACCGCGTCATTGTTCTGGCGCCGCCCAACGAAAGGGATAATACAGCACCCTAGATGTTCAGCGCGCGGGCTTGCCGTCAGGATGCGCTGAAAAGAGAGATAGACCTCTGACCACACGCGAAAAACAGGCGCAAATTGAGTAGCTTAGCTGTCCTTAATGACTTGTAAACCTATTTGTGGTGTTTATGTTTACAATGGCACGATGTTGAGTGGCGAGAGGCTGTGCGAAACCGTAGAGAGTGGCGGCACGCGCGCTGGCATCGCAGCCTGCCGATCGCCCATAAAATACACGCGCCGTTATTTTTACGATATTGATTAACGTTATTAAAAATGTCAGTCACTATTTTTTATTTATTCGGCGATCAACCTGACAGCGTGTAATTATTTACAACACTTTTATAGATTGACGGGTTTAACGGATTTCGCTAAATCAAAGCAATATTATTTAAAGGGTAAGCGAGCGGGTGTTTTCTCATGAACGGTGTTCATCATCTCACGCAGACGTTAATCGCCAGATTCAGACAATCCCATAATCTCCTGTTTGCCGCACACCAGTTGGCCGATGACGATCCCGACTTAGGATTAATGCTCAGAAGCCTTGCCGATATTTCCGTTGAAATCGAGACAGAAGCACATTTTCTTTCGGGGATTGCCCGTGAGCACAACGCGCTGGGTTATTTGGACCCGCTCATTAACGCGCAGCACTCACTGTGGCAATGCATTTGGAATGTCAGTCACTGCAATGAAGCACTCAGCTGTCATGAGGATTTACTGTGCCTGCGTAGCGACATGGGCGCGTTAGAACTGCTCGCGCCCGCTCTCACGAAGCGGCTCTCTTCATAAGCAAAAGCGTCACCCTGCCTTTGTCTCTTAGCTTAGCGGCGCGATAGAAGCTGTTAGCCGTATTGAGGAAAGAAAATGCCAAAAATAATGTCGATTCAGCGCATAAAACACGCCGCGTGCAGTAAACCCTTACCAGGAGAGCAATCATGAAAAGCAGCAATACCGCGCTTATCTTCACGCTGCTTTGTCTATCGCTTCCGGCGCAGAGCGAGAGCGCCACTCCACAGCAACAATTCGCCGGCCTCGTGCGAGAGCCGCTTCGTTTGCAGGTGACGTTGAGCAACGGGCAGCAAGCGATTTTGGACGCCTTTGTCACGCGCCCGGCAGGGAAAACCGCGCTGCCGGTGGCATTAATTACGCAAGGTTCCAGCGGCAACGCTAAATTCGATCGCGACGTGATGAACCCGAATTATTTGTCTTCTACCGCGCTGGCGTTTGCGCAGCACGGCTATGCGGCGGTAGCGGTTATGCGTGAGGGATATGGTGATTCCAGCGGCGCGGCGGAATATTCCGGTGGTAGTTGTGCACAGCCGCACCATGCGTTGGCCGGTAAACGAGACACGATGGATGTGCTCGCGGCGCTGGCTGCCGTAAGAAAACAGCCGTGGGCGTCCGCCGATACGGCGATTTTGGCGGGCATGTCGGCGGGCGGCTTTGCCGTGCTTGCCGCCGGCGCTGTTAATCCTCCTGGCGTCAAAGCCGTGATTAATTTCGCGGGTGGCCGAGGCGCGATCGATGGCAAACGGTTGTGCGATGAAGCGGGCCTGTTGGCCGCTTTTTCTGCCTTCGGTAACGCCGCTAAGGTGCCTTCTCTGTGGCTGTATGCCGCGAACGATAACGACTTTTCACCGGCAATGGCACAGGCTTTTTATACGGCTTATACCGCACACCACGCGCCCGCGCGCTTCAGCGCCTTACCCGCGTTTGGCAAGAATGGTCACGTAGTGATGGATACCGCGCCGTCCGCGTTTTGGTGGCCGCCCGTGGGGGCGTTTCTCAAAGAAAACGGTCTACCGTATCGTGAACAAATCGCGCTGCCTGACAGCTCACTTACTGCACCGGTTGAACTGAACAATGCCGGGGGCAAAAAGGCTTTCGCGGCGTATCAACGCGCGCGACGCTACGAAAAAGCGTTTGCCATCGGCGAAGATGGCAGCTGGGGCGCCGCCTACTGGGCCCGCACAGCCGACGCCGCCGCAGCGAAAGCGTTAAGTAACTGCAATCATCACCAGGCGGGTCAGACCGGTTGCCGCATCTATGCGCTGGGGGATGAGCCCGTCAGCAGCGGAGGATGAGACGTGCGCAATAAAGGCTGCTAACGCCCGGGAGATTGGTTACAGTGCAGGTCTCGACGCCAGCCCCCGTTAGAAAAGGTCCCATTTAGACATGCGTATTACACTTCGTTCCGTTGTAGACAGCGACACCTTTCCCGATGCCGTTGATGTGGTTGTGATTGGCGGCGGTATTATTGGCGCGTCGGTGAGCTATGAGCTGGCGAAGCAGGGCGTATCGGTGGCGCTGTTTGAAAAAGGGGTGATTGCAGGCGAGCAGTCCGGCCGGAACTGGGGCTGGGTACGTCAGCAAAATCGCGACCTCTATGAGCTGCCGATGGCGATGCAGAGTTTAGCGCGCTGGGCGGCGTTGAGCGCTGAAACAGGGCTTGATTTGGGCTTTCGCCGCGCGGGGATCGCCTACGGTACGGTGAATGAGCAGGATGTGGCGCGCTGGGAAGCGTGGGGCGCCAAAGCCAAAGAGATGGGCTTTGTGAGTGACATTCTGACCGCCGAACAAACGCGCGCGCGTCTTGGCGGCGGGGCGGCCTGGAAAGGCGGACTGTGGTCACCGCTGGATGGCCGCGCTGAGCCTGCCCTCGCCGCGCCAGCTATCGCTATTGGCGCACAGAAGCGGGGCGCGCTGGTGCATCAACGCTGCGCCGTGCGCGCGCTGGATATCAGTAACGGGCGTGTGTCAGGCGTCTGGACTGAACGCGGCCGCGTAAAAGCCGAACGGGTGATCTGTTGCGGCGGGGCATGGAGTTCGCGTTTCTGCAAGCAGTACGGTATTGAGTTACCCAGTGCAAACATTCTCGGCACCGCCTTCAAAACCACGCCCGCACCGGAGATTATTCACGGCTGCTTGAGCACCGGCAGCGTTTGCCTGCGCCGCCGCGACGATGGCTGCTACACCGTGGCGCTGGCAGGCCGCGGTCAGGTCGATATTGCGCCGCAGAATATCCGCTACGCCCTGAAATTTTATCCGCTTTATCGCAGTAACATCGCCAAAAAACTGGGCTTCCGGCTGAATCGCTCTTTTTTCAGCGGCCCGGAAGCGGCAGGGCGCTGGACGCACCGTGACGTATCACCGTTCGAGAAAATGCGCGTGCTGGATCCCGCGCCGGACAGCGGACAACTCCGCGAGGCGCTACAGCAGTTGGTGCAGCTTTTTCCGCAGTTACAGGGCATTGGGGTCGATCACGCCTGGGGCGGTTGGATTGATACCACGCCGGATTTGGTGCCCGTGATTGATCGCATAGAGAGCGTCCCGGGCCTGTTTGTCGCGTCCGGTTTCAGCGGCCACGGTTTCGGCATTGGCCCAGGCGCCGGTCAGCTGTGCGCGCAACTGGTGAATGAACAGCCGTTGTTCACGGACATTACACCGTATCGGCTGGCGCGTTTTGCACACGGCGCCGCAATGCGCCAACCGCAGATGATGTGAGCCTGATAGCAGCCGTGAGCCAAACAAGGCTGCGGCTAGCCTCTGGCAAACGCAAGACGTTATCATGCCTCCGCCATGGCATTTCAATACCGTAATACCGCCCACGCTTCAGTTATCACTTAAATTCCGTTAAACATTTTATTAAGCGAGCCGATAAAAGAACAGTTAGATTCTCAGGCCGAGATCGGCCGTATTCAGAAAGAGCTATTACGAAGTTAACTGATTCGATATGAACCGTCATCCATTCGTGTACCATCAGTTTCTACATCTCTTTCAAACATCATTCTGATGCTTGTTTCTAGAATATCTCCACTTGCCACAGACTTGTCTTTTCTTAAAGCTGCCTGTAACTGTGAGATGTCACTAGCAATGTCACCCATTGGCCAGAGGGCCGCTCGCGCTAAACTTCGTTTGCGTGACATAAGCCCTTGGAGTAAACAGTCGAAGGAGTGTTCCTGATAGCCAGTGTGTATGGCCATTGGCATATGGATCTGGACTGGATATCGCTGGCCGATACGATGTACACGGTCATTACATTGCTCTTCAACAGCGGGGTTCCACCAGCGAGACAGGTGAATGACATGTGTTGCGGCAGTCAATGTTAAACCCGTTCCGGCCGCTTTAGGGCCGAGTACCAGCAAGTCAAAGCCACCATCTTGCTCAAGATGTTGCTGGAATCGACGCACGATAGCCTGCCGCTTCTGAATGGGCGTGTCGCCGTTAATATGATCAATATGTTCAAGCCCGAACTCCTGGCGAGCCAGTTCCATAAACCGGAACTGCATTTTCCTGTGTTCAATGAAAACCAGAACACGCTCACCTTTTGCTTTAATATGATGCAAAATCTCAAAGCATGCATTCAGACGCGCAGATGCATCGATAAAACTCTGATTATCGCCGCCCATTTCCATAGCTGGATGTACTGAAACGCCGCGGATGTGCTGCAGCATTTTAAGTGCAGCGCCGGGACCGCGCTGAGATAACTTTAACCGGGCTGTTTCGTAAGCAATAGCTTGCCCTTCAGGCATAAGGCGCGGATGAAGAAAGCGTGTTTTTGCAGGCAATTCTTTCGCAACATCTTCTTTTAAACGGCGGAAAGCTAAAGGTGGCATTTGATTGTGAGGTGCAAAGACTTGCTGATACAGCTGAAGCATATTCTGTTCATCAGGTTCGCTATACAGGCTGTTGAAGTTACGCAACGTATCCAGAGAACCGGGTGCCAATTGGTCCATGACCGCCCATAAATCGGTCGTGGTATTTTCAATCGGTGTGCCTGTCAGACCAATTCGATAGTCAGCATTAACGGCGCGGGCGGCGCGAGCCCGTAGCGAGTCAGGATTTTTAACCGCCTGTATTTCATCAAATACCACGGCCGAGAAATGGATTTTCGCAAAAGAGTGCTGGTAATTAGTCAGCGTTGTATAGGTCGTTAGTATCCAGAAACGATGGCCTTTTCCTTCCCTGATTGACTCATGCAACTGCTGAAAATTCAGTAAGGTATTGCCATCTTTTGTCTCGACACCTTTGGCATCGAAATTTTTATAGTGGCTTAGCGACGAACCATAGAGGGGCAGTAAATGACCAAGTCCGTCACTATCCGTATGCTGCCTGACCTCAGCATTCCAGTTTTCCAGCAATGAGGTAGGAGCAACAATAAGTATTGGCCCGCGCTCTTTATTGCTGGCAGTGCTGACGTTATTGTTCTCTTTCAACCAGCGTAGAAATGCGATGGTTTGAAGTGTCTTCCCTAAGCCTTGCTCATCTGCGTTCAAAATGCCTGGCATGCCTGACTTCCATGATGAAAGCTGCAAGCTAAAGCTCTCCAGCTGATGCGGTCGCAATGCCGTTTTAACGCCTGCGGGAAGTTGCTCATCAATGAAAACGGAGCGTTTTTTTAGATCAGGTTGCCAGAACAGTTCTTCAAAATTGTCTTTAGTATCCAGGATTACCGTAGCTGGAGGTTGAACATCAATAGCGATCTTATCTTCGCTATCCGCTGCTTCTGCTGAACCTTCTATCTCGATAAGGTTCACCAGACGTTTCTCCAATGCGCGTAATGTCTCTTCTGTCACTTTAACAGGGTGAGACGCGATCTCAATTTCATCCTGAGATGCATCTATAGCATTACGCAACTGATCGCAGACGCTTGCCAGCGCCTGGCTATCCATCGCAGCGATAATGTTGGTTAGGGCATCAGGGATTACCTCAGGCAACCAGACCGTTTCTCCGGTCATAGGCGTAGAAACAGTCCCTTTTCGGTAATGCAAAATCCCTTTAACACGCTCGGAATATTCAACGGTTTCGACAAATGCGGGACCTGCTGCGGCTTCAATTGCTTCTTCTTCACCCACATCGTCGAGCCCATCCAGCTTGCCCGATTGTCTTAAGTATTTTTCAACAGCACTGGTAATCGCAGGTCGTGGGTTTTCAATAAAAGCGCGTCGTTCTTCAGGTGAAGACTTTTGCTTCTCCACCATGACATCAAGAATAGGACGAGCGCTTCGGTCAATGACCAGATAATTGCCTTCGCCAACACGATAAGCGGAAAGCGCTCCTTGAGTTCTGACACGTTGTTGGAACCGACGTAACGTTTGTTCACTTAGCTCACCTGCAGCCTCGCTAACCGCTTCTCCGCTGTTTTCCAGTTCTTCCACGTTCTTACCGGAAAAGGGGACGATTTCGAAATCATCAGCACCATTTGAGCTGGTGGAAATAGAAAAACGATCCGCAATGCGGACTTCTAAACCTTGCATAAAGTCGGTCAGCGAGACACGAACAGCATTGATTTCATGGCCCATCTGGACGCCGGGGTCAAGGGCCTGACGGAAGCGCGCCAGCGATTCCCAGTCCAATGCTTCTCCGCCGCCTGGCGTAAAGTTCTCGGCAACTTCAACAGCCTCCATCATCCACAATGGCAACCGGCGTGGCCCTTGAGATGTGGCTAAAATTGACCCGGTTCGGCGTGGTATTTGGCGAACACCGTTGCGTAGCCATTCATGCTGTAGACGAAAGGTATCGCTTCCGAGTGAGCCTTCAATATCAGTTTTCAATGTCAGATCGACGAGAGGAGGCAGACCCAAAGTTTGCGCCGTTTCGGCGTCTAGTCTGCCTGCCAGATGATGACTCAATACGATAGCGTCATCACTGATGTGTAAGGGTTCACTAAATTCTTCTGCCAGCGCTTTCAGATCGGCGATAGCGAAAGCTAAGGCGCGATCGTTATGTGTCAGGCCAGACAAAGTCGCGGGCTGCTGTCTTTTAAACAGGCGATTAATGAAGCTCTGCTTTTTTTCAGCAATATTGAGGGTAATCGCCTCTGCATTATGATTGAAAATAAATGTCATGACAGATACTCAATTTGTTCGCGTACTTTTTCCTGCCAACCGCTGAGGTGTGGGATAGCGACCGGATTAGGCAACATGCGAATATGCTCGCAGTCATATGTCAATCGGAAGAGTTCAGGTGCTTTTTTGTTATCGCTGCTAAAGATATGCACTTTATAATTATGTGATCCTTCGACCACAATGCAGCGCCCAATTTTTAAAATTAGCAATGAGGTGTTTTTTCGGCTGCCAGCAACTTGCCGTCCAAACGTTAAGGTCGCACTTTCCCGCATAGTTTTTTTTATCGATCTGGCACGCATATCGGCTTCAGCACTGAAAGCCACCCATGCTGAATTAATTTTGTCCTGATGATATAAATTGAGCCAGAACTTGCGTCGAGGCTCCCACATATGGCTGTCTTCAACGTCAGAAACCACATCCAAAAAGAACAGAATATTTTCGCGTGTCAGCCAGTTTATAATCAAATTCCGGCAAGCTTCGTCTACGCTACCCCATACGCCACCGCGACTCAGGCGCGGATCTTCGTACCAGGCTACTAACGTTTCGGTCAGATAGCGAGAAAGTTCTTCATCGGGTTTTTTATACAACCAGTGTGATAACAGCGCGTTGATGGCTTCCGCTGCGCCATTCATCAAAGCGCCACTTCTGCCCTCCGGTTTTAACCAGGCAAATAGCTTCTCAATAACAGGTCTTTCATTCAATCCAGGTGCCAGTGATGCTATATAGGCCAGATGAGCGTACGACATTAACCCCGGATCGTGCGGGCGTGTAATACCAAACTGTTTAAGCTCTTTCCATGGCGCATCCATCTCCATCATTCTCTCTGCTAAAGCTTGATGCGCCTGGTGAGCGTTAAAAAATTCGGGTAGTTGCTCGACAATATCTTTCCACTTATCGCTCATATGTTCGCTTGCGATATCAAGGCAGTTTTTAATTTTGATTGTGTGTATAGAGCCCGGCTCATAACTACGGATATAGGCCGATATCATTGCAGAAATGAAGGGCTGTGAGTCCGTAACGATGGTTTCCCGTAAATAGAACTCCTGAAGTACAGCAAACTCCTCCTGGGTTCTGAATTCTTTATCAAACACAATCGGTGCGCCTGAACAGATAAAGGACATTTTTACATCATCCCATTCCCAGCGCTCTACATAGCCAAGCAGCTTGCGTAACACCTTTTCACGATCGCGATCGGCAATCTCCTTTACGACATCAGGCCAGCGCTCATGAATGGCTTGGATCTTTACCGTTAAACCTTTTGATACAGCTATTGCTGGCTTGAAGAGGGCCACCGGCTTCAGAAAAACATCGCTCAATTTCATAGCGCACTCTTCTTCAGGGGCTCGATCAGGCGCTTGCGGATGTCTTCAATTTCCGCTGCATTAGCTGGTGTATGCATAATGATGCGTAGATCAATACGGCGGTTCATCGCCATATTTTGCGGTGTGTCATTCGGCTTAACCGGACGCATTTTGCCGTAGCCTGCCACAGAAAGAACGGGTTGGTTGCGCATATTAAAATGTGCGACCAGGTCTGGCGCTGCGGCAAGCATGCTGGTGAATGTTGTGATAGCACGGTTAGTCGAAAGATTCAGGTTATAAACATCTTCGCCTTTAGAGTCCGTGTGTCCCTCAATTTGCACTGCTTCAATAATGGCAAATGAGGGATTGCAGCTTTTATTCCATCCGACGTTTTGGCTGAAAGTATAGCAGGGCAGTAAGGAATCGAGCGTTTTCGCCAGTGCCTCAACGATCTTTCTTTTATCTTCACTTAGCGTATAGCTATTGCTGGTAAACAAGCCTTCACCCTGAAAGCGCAACGTGCCTTCTTCAGGAATGACATCAACCGGCAATTCAGGAAACGACTGCTTGAGATTATTGCGCAGCTGATAGAGTAAGTTGAGCCGGGCAGCAGCAGCCTGCGACATATATTGTTCCAGCGGATCGACTTGCTTCAATAGCGCAATCTCAGCGCGCAAATCCTCGATGGTTTTATCGCGTGTTTGTACCGCCTGTTCGTACTCATCACGCGGGACGGTGTTTTTATCGTTGTAGCGGCTGGCAAAAAAAGCGAGCAGCACCATGACAATAAAAAGAAAGCTGACCGTCATGTCTGTCATCGAGACAAAGACTGACTCTTCTTCCTCTTCATGTGAACGCTTACGACTGGCGTTGGCTCTCATGACATCCGCGCCTGTTTCGGTGCGAAGTTTTCAGCCTGTTCGACAATATTCTGCATTGTGTCCAGCGCTGGCATGAGTTCCTTCTGCATGGTTTTGACATGATCGAAGAGCGTTTCAACCGATGTAGCAACTTGCTGTTGATAACTGTCGAATGCCTTGCCAAGTTTCTCGTCAATGCTATCCAGACGTTCGCCCTGACTGCGTAAAGCCGCAATCAAAGACTGAAGATTAGTTAGCGTGGATTCAACCGCCCGATGCTGCCCGCCCAACGTTTCTTGTGCAGCTGCAAGCGTCATTGCAGATTGTTCAGCATTGGTTTTAGCGGCATTGGCGATGGCTGAAAGGCTATTTTCACTGCTCTCACGTAACTGGCGTGTGCTGACTTCAATGCGCTCCATCATCGCCCGAATCGGATCGGCTGCATTGGTCAGTGATTGTGCTGATGTGCGGAAGCTGCCCGAGGCGTTTTCCGAGGCGACAGCGCCTTCTTTCATCCCTTCAGACGCGCGGCGTAGTGCGGTGCTGGTTTCAGTCAGCATACCCATTACCCCTTCCAGTTTCTCCGCAATGGTGGAAAGAGGAGAAAGCAGTTCGCTGCTGGCTTTCTGGGTCATCGCCTCAGTTGCTTTGGTAATTTCACCTGCGGTATTGCCAAAAGCACCCAGCACTTGTGTTGCGGCCTGGCCAATAGCGTCACTGGCCTGCGAAGCTGATTCAGACATGCGCGCCTGCGCCGCTTCTGCCCCTTGCTTAGCTGCGGCTTCCAGTTCGGTGCGAATACCCAAGGCGGCGGCTTTCATATCAGCAGCCGCTTCGCCCATCGCACGCGCGCCTTCACCTGTATTGTCTTTAATACCCTGCAAGGTTGAATTCATGGTTGCTAGAAGGTTTTCGGCACCCTGATTAAATGCTGATGTTGCTGTATCTGCCGTTTGCTGCATACCATCACGCAACGTTTCCACCGCCTGGCCTAAGCGCCCAATCGCGCTTTCCATCTCATTGCCCATTTTTCCTGAGCTTTGATCCATACGCTCTGCCAACAATTTAATCTGGTCTCCTGCCAGAGAAATGCGTTCGCTGGCTTGTGCCAGGGCACGACCGACATCTTCAGAAAAACGTGAGGAAAGACTTTGTACCATCTCACCGACGCCATCATTGCCCAAACGGCTGACTTGTTCGATAACTGGCGTAATAGCTGTACTGATCGATTCCGAGATTGCTCTTGGGAGGTCTTCACGTAATGGGCGACCAATCTCTGCCACCATTTCCAGTCCCAGCTTGCGGAAATGCTCACGACTTTCAATGGTTGCTTTCAACTGGCGAATGGAGAGATCTTCCAGGCCGATAAATGTCAGACGCTTCTCAATCAAACTGTTAAGACTATGTACCGCTTTTTCCAGTTGTGACGTGCCACGACGCAGCCATATGGTAAAGACAATCGAACAGCACAGACCGGTCAGAGACATGATGAATTTTGCTGAAGCGATGGTAAGTAAACCCTCTAAGGCTGCACTCCCTCCGTCATCAAGAGAAGTACTCATTGAGTTAAGCGCAGAAATCAGGCCCAGAAAGGTGAGAGATAGCCCTACAGTCACAAACAGCCCCGGAACGATGCGCCAGAATCCTTGCGTAAAGTGCAGGTCATCCAGGTTAAAAAACTGGCTGGGGCGGACCGCATTGCGCACGACAAGTGTACCGTTCTGATCGTCGATCACGTGGGTTTCGCGATATTCATACCAGGCTTCAGCAACATTCTTTTGTTCTTCCGTTTTATCGGCTGCTGCAATACTGGCGTCGATTTCAGTCACATGCTGGCTGAACTGATCTTCAGGCGTGTTTGCGATAATGCTGTGAATGCTGCTGAGAGCATTGCGGCGGCTTTTTACCAGCTTGCGCCAGCGGACAACGGCAAAGCAAAGCGTGGCAACCAGCAGGATAGTTACAAATCCAGGGGCAGCATCATTTTTTAAAACTGAAGCGATAGACAAAATGCCATTACGCACCAGCACGCCGGGAAGCAGCAGCGAATTCATTTTTACACCATAGATAACAAGAAGAAGGGAAGTATTTCTTTTGGGAATACTCTAATAGATTTCATTGTTCTTATCTATCTTAACAGCACGTCTTAAGAAGAAGTTTGAGTTCTACATTTTTAATTTTAATAATCAAATAATTACTTGGCGGTTGCCGCGACCTTGGCTAGTGAATTTAAAGAGAAGTATTAGTTTTGCAGGGGATTTCTGAAGCTAAGGGGAAGTTTTACTGAGGGAAAGTTGATGCTTGTGCTTGAGCGCATGCGATGTATGATTTTACCCATCTCATTTATTGCCCTCCGTTTGCCGTTTCGACAGGCTGTCGACCGCATGCGGCAGGTAGCGTATTCAACGTTTTTCCGGAATTCCTATGTCTGACAAAAATTTTTCGCAAACGGCTGCCTTTATCTGGTCTGTCGCTGACCTACTGCGCGGTGATTTCAAACAGTCTCAGTACGGGCGCGTGATCCTGCCCTTTACGCTGTTGCGCCGTCTTGAGTGTGTGCTGGCGGAGACCAAAGACGCGGTTGTGGCGAAATACGATGAATTAAAAACCAGCCCGCTGCCGGAAGATGCGAAAGAGAAGTTTCTGCTGCGCACCAGCACATTTTCCTTCTTCAATACCTCGAAGATGGATTTGGGCAAAATGGGGCAGAATGACATCAAAGCCAACCTGGAAAGCTACGTACAGGCGTTCTCTCCGGACGCACGTGAAATCTTCGAACACTTCAAATTCAGCGAGTTTGTCGGCCTGCTTGAAGATGCCAACCTGTTGTTCAAAGTGGTGAAGAAATTCGCCACCACCGATTTAAGCCCGAAAGCGATTTCCAACCATGAGATGGGCCTGGTGTTTGAAGAGCTCATCCGTCGTTTCGCGGAAAGTTCTAACGAGACCGCCGGTGAGCACTTCACCCCACGCGATATCGTGCGTCTGACCACCTCGCTGGTGTTTATGGAAGATGATGAAGCCCTGACGCAGCCCGGTATCATCCGCACAATTTATGACCCGACGGCCGGGACCGGCGGCTTCCTCTCTTCAGGCATGGAATATGTGCACGAGCTAAACCCCAATGCTGTTATGCGTGCTTTTGGTCAGGAGCTGAACCCGGAATCCTATGCTATCTGTAAAGCCGATATGCTGATTAAAGGCCAGGACGTCAGCCGCATTAAGCTGGGTAACACCCTCTCTAACGACCAGTTGCCGCAGGATCAGTTCGACTACATGCTCTCTAACCCACCGTTTGGGGTGGACTGGAAGAAGATTGAGGGCGAGATTAACGATGAACATACGCAGAAAGGCTTTAACGGTCGCTTTGGCCCGGGCCTGCCGCGTGTTTCCGACGGCTCGCTGCTGTTCCTGATGCACCTGATCAGCAAAATGCGCGACAACCACAACGTGGATGGCACCGTGAGCAACGGCGGTCGTATCGGGATTATCCTTAACGGTTCGCCACTCTTTACCGGTGGTGCGGGCAGCGGTGAGAGCGAAATCCGTCGCTACATTCTGGAAGCCGATTTGCTGGAAGGCATCGTCGCGTTGCCTACGGACATGTTCTACAACACCGGCATTGCCACCTACGTCTGGATCCTCTCCAACAAGAAAGCGCCTGAGCGTAAAGGCAAAGTACAGCTGATTGACGGCACCAACCTGTGCGGCAAGATGCGCAAATCGCTGGGTTCCAAGCGCAACCTGATGGGCGAAGATGATATTAAGCTGATCACGCAGACCTTCGGTGATTTTGAGGTAGTGGATGTCACAACTCTGGAAGAGCTGGGTCTGGAAAAAGCCGCCGAGCATAAATCCAGCCGTGGCCTTCAGCCGGCTACCGCCAAAACTGAAGCGCCGAAAACCTTCGCCAGCAAAATCTTTAACAGTACCGACTTTGGCTATCGCCGCCTGACCATTGAGCGCCCGCTGCGTTTATCCGCTCAGGTGACGGATGAGGCGATTGCGACGCTGCGCTTTGCACCGAAGCCGTTTAACGCGCCAATGGAACGTCTGTATGACGAGTTCGCATCCCAATGGCAGGAAGATACCTATGGTGATTTTTCCGAACTGGAAGTCGATGCGCGCGCCATCATCAAAGCTGAATTTGCCGAACTGAAAGAGAAGCAGATTAAAGACCTGCTCGACAGCAAACTGTGGCTGGCACAGCGTGGGTTGATGGAAAAAGCACAGAAAATTCAGGAGGCACTGGGTACGCAGGCGGGTGGAAAAACACTGGTGAGTAATGACTTCAACCAGTTCCAGCTAACCCTGAAAGGGGCCATCAAAACGGCTGGCGTGAAGCTGGATGCGAAAGAGAACAAACAGTTTATCGACGCCATCACCACCAAAAATCCGGATGCCGAGCCGGTGGTGAAGAAGACGCTGAAAGAAGCCGCACAGCCGTTTTACGGTGCGTTTGAATACAAAGGCAAAGTGGTTGAGTTTGAACAAGACGGCGAGCTGCGTGATAACGAAAACGTGCCGCTTAACCCGGCGATGCCCACCAGCGACCTGATTGAAAACTACTTTAAAGCAGAAGTATTGCCGCACGTTGCCGATGCCTGGATTAATGCTGATAAGCGCGATACGAAGGATAATGAGGTGGGAATTGTCGGTTATGAGATTCCATTTAACCGCCATTTCTATGTTTATCAGCCACCGCGCCCGCTGGAAGAAATTGATGCCGATCTGGATGCGGTCAGCGCAGAGATTATGAAGTTGCTGCAGGAGGTACATTCCTGATGGCTAAGTATAAGGCGTATCCGGAGTATAAGGATTCTGGGGTTGAGTGGTTGAGCCCTACTCCTGCTCATTGGTCGAGCACACCAATAAAATATCTTGCATTAGGTACAAATTCACTTTTTCTTGATGGCGACTGGATCGAAAGTAAAGATATCTCAGATGATGGTGTTCGCTATATTACTACTGGTAATGTAGGTGAGGGTTTCTACAAAGAACAAGGTTCTGGATTTATAACCGAAAAGACTTTTAGTAAGCTTAATTGCACTGAGGTTTTTGAAGGGGATATATTGATATCTAGGTTAAACAACCCAATCGGAAGGGCATGTTTAGTGCCTGATCTTGGTTATAAAACTGTAACGTCAGTTGACAACGTAATTTTTCGCACAGATAAATATTATAATAGACAGTATTTAGTACACCTTTTTTCAAGTAAAGACTACTTTCACCATACTGGTAACTTGGCTCGCGGTACCACTATGCAAAGAATTAGTCGTGGGCTTCTTGGTAATATTAGAATCCCAGTGCCAACGCTATCAGAACAAGCAGTTATTGCAGCTTTCCTCGACCACGAAACCGCAAAAATTGACAACCTGATCGAGAAGCAACAACAACTGATTGAACTGCTGAAAGAAAAACGTCAGGCAGTGATTAGCCATGCCGTCACCAAAGGGCTAAACCCTAATGTGCCGATGAAAGATTCTGGTGTGGAGTGGGTGAGGGAAGTACCGGAGCATTGGGATGTCAAAAAATTTAAATTTGCATGCGTAGGTATTATTGCAGGACCATTTGGATCAAGCATCACTAAAGATATGTATGTAAATGATGGTTACAAGGTTTATGGACAAGAACAGGTTATCCCCAATGATTTTAATGTTGGTGATTACTTCATCTCACCTGAAGACTTTAATAGGTTGTCCAGATACGAAGTGAATGCTGGTGACATATTGATTAGTTGTGTTGGTACTTTTGGGAAGATAGCTGTTTTTCCCAACTGGGCTAAAGCAGGAATAATCAATCCAAGATTAATAAAAGCTACTCTATCCTGTAGGATGAATCCATTTTTTGTAAGGGAATTTTTAAAAAGCACGACAGTTTCTAAACAATTTGAATTGCTGTCGAGGGGAGGAACTATGGGGGTAATAAATATTGCCATCTTAAATGAAATCATGATTTCCATCCCTCCATTAGAAGAACAGGATTCAATTTTTGAATTTATTTATTCGCAAAAGAAAAAATTTATTGACTTAGTTGACTTGGCTAATAGTCAAATAAACCTTCTCCAGGAACGCCGTACTGCCCTAATCTCCGCCGCCGTTACCGGAAAAATCGACGTCCGCGACTGGGTTGTCTCGAACACACAGGGCATTGGTGAGCCACAGGAGGCCACCGCATGAGCATGGATAGCACCAAAGAGCTGATTTTTCAGGATGAAATGATTGCGCAGATGGTCGATCGCGGCTGGATTGTTGGCAAATCTAACGGCTACGATCGCGAACGTGCGCTGTACTCGCAGGATGCGCTGACCTTTGTGCAGACCACGCAGCCGCTGGAGTGGGAGAAATTCTCGAAGATTTACCCCACCGATACCGAGCGCCATTTCCTTGATTTGCTGGTGGCCCAACTTAAAAAAGCCGATAACAACGCCACCGATATGCTGTCGCGCACTTACGGCACGCTCGGCGTGCTGCGTCATGGTATCAAAAGCCATAATGCGCGTTTTTCCCTGTGCCAGTTTAAGCCGGAACATAACCTCAATCCGGAAACACTGACGCGCTACAAACAAAATATCTGCCGTATTGTGCCGGAGCTGGTTTACAGCCCGCATGCGTCAAACGCCGCGTTTGAAGAAACCGGCGTTAAGGCGAAGAAATGGCGAATCGACCTGGTGCTGTTCGTCAATGGCCTGCCGGTAGCGACGCTGGAACTGAAGTCCGAATTTAAGCAGACGGTGCAAAACGCCATTGCGCAATATAAGAAAACGCGTTTGCCAAAAGATCCTGGCGCCAATAAACCCGAGCCGCTGCTGACCTTTAAGCGCGGCGCGCTGGTGCACTTTGCCGTCAGCCAGTACGAAGTGTTTATGGCGACCAAACTCGAGGGCGATAAAACCTTCTTCCTGCCGTTTAACAAAGGGACCCATGACGGCGGCGCGGGTAACGACATCCCGGCAGACGCCAATGACTACGCCACCAGCTACCTGTGGAATGAGGTGTTGCTGCCGGATAATCTGCTGAAAATTCTCGCCAGTTTTGTGCATCTGCAAATCGTCGAAAAAGAAAATGCCCTTGGCCTGAAGTACAAAAGCGAGAGCCTGATTTTCCCGCGCTATCACCAGTGGGACGTTGTGAATAAACTGATCACCGCCGCCACGGTGGAAGGCACTGGCAATAAATACCTGATTCAGCATAGTGCGGGCTCGGGCAAATCGAACTCTATCGCCTGGACTGCCCATCAGCTTTCCCGCATGTACGATGAACATGGCGAGAAGCAGTTCCACTCGGTTATTGTGGTGACGGACCGCACCGTGCTTGACGATCAGCTGCAGGACACCATCTATCAGTTTGAACATCAGGATGGCGTGGTCGGGCGTATCAATAACAAAGAGGGTGACGGTTCTAAATCGGAGAAGCTGGCCAGCGCGCTGGAAAACTCGCAGCCGATCATTATCGTCACCATCCAGACATTCCCTTTTGTCCTGAAGGCGATTGAAAACAGCGTCAGCCTCAAGCAGCGTAAATACGCGGTGATTGCCGATGAAGCGCACTCCTCGCAGAGCGGTTCCACGGCGCGGCAACTGAAAGAAGTGCTGATGACTGAAGAGGCGGATGACGATGTGGAGATATCTTCAGAAGATATTCTGGATGCCACCGTTGCCGCGCGTAAAGGCAGCAACAACCTTAGCTATTACGCCTTCACCGCCACGCCAAAAGCCAAAACGCTGGAGCTGTTTGGCCGTCGTCCTAACCCGCAGGAACCGGCATCGAAAACGAACAAACCGGAAGCGTTCCACGTTTACTCCATGCGCCAAGCCATCGAAGAGGGCTTTATTCTTGATGTGCTGAAGAACTACACCAACTACAAGGTGGCGTATAAGCTGCTGCAAAAGCTGGACGATCCTGATCGGGAAGTGGACAGCAAGAAAGCGAAGATCAAACTGAACCAGTGGGTGTCGCTGCACGATCATAACGTGTCGCAGAAAGTGAAGGTAATTGTTGAGCACTTCCGCAAGCATGTGATGCATTTACTGGCTGGCCAGGCGAAAGCGATGGTGGTGACCAGTTCGCGTAAGGCTGCGGTGCGCTACAAGCTGGCGTTTGATAAATACATCGCCCAGCAAAACTACGACAAGATCAGCGCAATGGTGGCGTTCTCCGGGGAAGTAGAATTCCATGAAGATGACCACAACAGCCTTGCGCTGCTTAACCAGAAGTTCACTGAAATCAATATGAACCCAGGGCTGAAAGGCCGGGATATGCGCAAAGCATTTGATACCGATGACTACCAGGTGATGCTGGTGGCCAACAAATTCCAGACCGGTTTTGACCAGCCTAAGCTCTGTGCCATGTATGTGGATAAAAAGCTGGGCGGCGTGGAGTGCGTACAGACGCTATCGCGTCTGAACCGTACCTATCCCGGAAAGGCGCAGTCCGGCACCTTTGTGCTCGATTTCTACAACGAACCTGACGAGATTTTGAGCGCTTTCCAGCCGTACTACCAGACAGCGGAACTGACGGATGTTAGCGATCCGCAGCTCGTCTTTGAGCTGTTTGAAAAGCTGCGTACCAGCGGTATTTTCCTGTGGAACGAAGTCGAGCAGTTCTGCGAGGCGTTCTTCAGCAAAAACAAATCTAATGCGGCCATCAGCAATATTTGCAAACCTGCGGTTGAGCGCTGGAAAAACCGCTACACCTCGGCGATTGATGCGTATGTGTTGGCCAAAGAGATGTTTGAACGCACCAAAAAGACTGGCGATGTTGTGCTGATCACCAATGCGGAAAACACCTTTAAGGACTGCGAGAAAGAAAAAAGTAAGCTGGATATCTTCAAAAAAGATCTCGGCAGCTTTGTCCGCTTTTACGAGTTTATGTCGCAAATCGTCGATTACGACGACAAGAACCTGGAGAAGCTGAGCCTGTTTGCACGCCATCTGCGCCCGTTACTGCATGAACAGCGTATCGAAGAAGATGAGATTGATTTAAGCAACGTGGAGATGAGTCATTATCGCCTGTCGAAGCTTCACGAGCAGCACCTGAAGCTGCAAGAGGATGCTGAAGAATACAAAATCAAGCCGGGGAATGATGTCGGTACGGCGAAGCCGAAGGACAAGAAAGAAGAGTTTCTGTCGAATATTCTGTCTCGCCTTAATGAGCTATTTGTCACCGATAATCTCACCGATAAAGACATGATCAATTATGCCTTCGCGGTGCGCGACAAGCTGTCAGAAAACCAGGCTGTGATGACCCAGATTGCGAATAATACGCGCGAACAGGCGATGTTAGGTGATTTTCCGAAAGCCATTGATGATGCCGTGATGGACAGCAATGACGCCCAGCAGGAGATGATGGTGCAGTACCTGTCGAATCCGGATTTGGCCAGAGGCTTTGCACGTGTCGTGTTTGATATGTTGAAAGGAGCTTAATCAAGCTAGGCTTAGTACAGCCTCATGCATTTTGTTGACGGCCTGCGCGTGGTATCCAAGTGAAAGTTAGCCATCATGACTGTTCTTGTCGCTTGATAGAGGAGCGCTGCAAAGCGCTCCTCTCCCGCTACCCCTGACTACACATCCAGACGGTTAATCACATTAACAAACTCATGTACGCCGCTGTTAATCTCCCGCAGATTGCGCGCCAGCACGCTGATTTTGTCCTGCTCAGAGACCACAAACTGTTTTACTTCACTCAGCTGCTGATCCATCTGCTGAATCAGTTGGGTGTTTAACTCCACCACTTGGGTGATCTTTTTGGTGGCGCCGGCGGTTGAGGCGGCCAGGCGGCGTACTTCGTCGGCTACCACGCTAAAACCGCGCCCGGCCTCGCCCGCGCGCGCGGCTTCAATCGCGGCGTTGAGCGCCAGAATGTTGGTCTGGGCGGCAATCATGTTGATGGTTTCGACTACCTCATTGATGCTCTTTGCGGAGTCATTCAGCTCAGCGCCAATGTCGGTGGCCGCTTTGACCTGCTCGGTAACCAGCCCGGAGTTGCGCACCGTCTCTTCCAGCACCTCGTTGGCGTTGTCGGTGATCTGTGAGGTCTCTTCCGAGGTGGTGAGGGCGATATCCGCCACGCGCTTGGCGGCTTCCACGCGCGCGGTGATGTCGGAGGCAATCTTGATGACTTTGTAGACGTTGCCGTCGGCATCGAACACCGGGTTATAGCTCGCCTCCAGCCAGATACGCTCGCCGCTGGCGGTTTTGCGCTCAAAACGGCCAACAAAATGCTGTCCGCGGGCAATTTTTCGCCAGAAATCCGGATTCTCCGCGTAAAACGCGTCAAAGCAGAATAGCCGATGGTGCTGCCCGGCAAGGGCGGGAAGCGTGTACCCCATGTGCGTGAGGAAATTCTCGTTAGCGGTGAGAATCTGGCCGTCTGGCGTAAACTCAATCACCGCCATGGAGCGATCCAGCGCGGCGATCACCGCTTCTTTGTGCTCCAACTCCTGATGCCGCTGCGTGATATCGCTGGCGAGTTTAATCACCTTGTACACGTGGTCTTTTTCATCACGCACCGGAAAATAGGTGGCGCTAAGGTAAAAACGCTGCTGCGCTTTATTCAGGCGCTCGAAGATACCGCTAACGGACTCGCCCGAAGCCAGCGTTTGCCAGAATGCGGCGTACTCAGGGGATTGGGAAAAGGCCGGCTGACAAAACATACGATGATGCTGGCCCTGAATTTCGCGCAGCGAATAACCGGTAACATCGAGAAACTGCGGGTTTGCCGTCAAGATATCGCCGTTAGGCGTAAATTCGATCCAGGCGACGTGCTGCTTGATCGCATTAACATCTCTCAGGACATTGCCACCCTTGGCAAAGGGCAGTGGAAGGTTAGCTGTCTTTACCCCGAACATGTGAGACCTCAGGCAAATAGTGATGGTTGAACGAAAAGGCGCAGCAATACGGCTGCGCGGGTTAACTTAGGCCGGGCACTGAAGTGCCTCTCTGCGTTTTTCGCTGGCCGGGATAGTGTTTAAACGTGCCTGGTGTTGGAGTCATTCGCCCTATCGCGGGCGCGCACATTCCTTCGCTGTGACTATTATCGGCGCGCATAAATGAAACTTAAGCCGCGCGCAGGCGAGCAATTCGTCGCGTGTGTCACGCAGCGGTAAAAACAGAGCAATATGCTAATAGCGAGATGGAATCTAACTCACACCGCTCGCAATTTCAGTTAAGTAAACTGGTGTTCCGTTTCCTTCCTGTCTACACCTTAA
This sequence comes from uncultured Pantoea sp., assembly GCA_913778495.1. Lineage (GTDB taxonomy): Bacteria > Pseudomonadota > Gammaproteobacteria > Enterobacterales > Enterobacteriaceae > Pantoea. The sequence goes on along the minus strand of CAJYVD010000035.1, from coordinate 54,371 downwards.
ACGTCCTTGTTCTTACATTAATTTTTCGCATCACTGATGGCAGATTGTTGGCGCGCGCCGCTGCGGTATGACGTGTGCGCCTCCTTGGTATTTCGGGCATTTCGCCTGTTACGGAGTGGATAATGAAAAATCGCACTTTTGCGCTCTCGGCGTTGCGTCTCGCAACCTGTGCTGCGTTGCTGTCGTCGGCATCCGCGCTGGCGTGGGACAACCTTACCGTATTCGGCGACAGCCTGAGCGACGGCGGTAATGTGGGGCGCTTTACCTTTGACGGCAGCCAGCACGCGCTGTACGACGAAATTCTCGCCGCACGGCTGGGGGAAAACTTACAACCCTCTGCGGCGGGGGGACGCAATTATGCGCAGGGCGGCGCGGTGGCGGTGCCGGCGCTTGACCCTCAACTTAATACTCAAGATCAGCTGGCGGCATATCTGCAATCCACCGGTGGGCGGGCAGATAGCAACGGGCTCTACATTCATTGGATAGGTGCAAATGATATCGGTCAGGCAGTGCTGATGACCCCGCTTACGGCGCGGACTACCGTCGCCAACAGCGCCACGGCGGCGGCATCACAGGTGGGGACGCTATTAAATGCGGGCGCCGGCACCGTTATCGTCCCCAACGTGCCGCAGTTAGGCGTTACGCCGCTGATTGTGGAGCTGATCGCCACGCCGCTGGGTTCCTCAGCGCTGGCGGCGGCGTTTCAGTCGCTGGATAACGCCACCACGCCGACGCTGGCAGCACGCAATCAGGCGGCGCTCGCCGCCTTCACGGCGGCAGCCGGAGAAATCTCCAGCATTCCACTAGTGCGCGATGCGCTGGCCCAGCAGTTATACCAACTGTGGCAATCCTCCAGCGCACTCGCCACGTCGCTGGCGGAACAATATAACCAGCAGGAGGAAGCACAGTTGGCCACCCTCAAGGGCAACATTGTGCGCGCGGATATCGCCGGACTGCTCAATGAGGTCATCGCCGATCCGTATCGTTACGGCCTCACCAACACCCTGGGATTCGCGTGTCCGGTGGGCACCTCAGCCGCCGACTGCCGCTCGTCGGACAACGGTTTCAGCACCGCGCAGGCCTATCTGTTTGCCGACCGTCTGCATCCCAGCCCGGCGGTGCACGCCATGATCGCGCAATACATTGAGTCGATTCTTGATGCGCCTGCACAGGTGGCGTCCTTGTCACAATCACCGTTGATGATGGCGGGTGATATGCACAACACGCTGGACGGTCACCTGCAGCAGCAGCGCAAGCGACCTTCGTCGGCAGGTGATTTCACGGTGTTCGGCGGCTACGCCGGACAGCGGTTGGATTACCGCGGTAGCGGGCAAGATGGCGACGCCACCAGCGCCAATCTCAGCGTCGGGGTTGGGTATCAAATTACCGATAACTGGCAAGCCGGTGTGCTGCTCTCGGGCAGCGATCAGCGCATGAAGCCTTCCACCAAATTTGATTATAAATTGCGCGGCAACCTTGTGGCGCTTTACAGCCAGCTCACGGTGTTTGACCAAGGCTGGATTAATGCCGATGTGCATTACGCGGATTTGGATTTCGACAGTATTCAGCGGCGCATTACGATTGGACCGGCGACGCGCGTCGAGCAGGGCAACAGCAGCGGGAAACTGTTGGGAACCCGAGTACAGGCTGGATGGGATATCCCGATCGGTACCCATCTGACCACCGGACCTGTCGCCAGCTACGCGCTGGATTATGGCCGCGTTGGCGGGTACAGCGAAAACGGTGACAGCAGCACGTCCATGCGCTTTTCTGACCAAACCCAGCACGCCCAAATTGGCGCGCTGGGCTGGCGTATTGACAGCCAGCAGTGGCCGGTAAATCCGTGGGCACAAGTCACCATGAACCATCAGTTTGGCGATACCGATACGGCGGTGCGGGGGGGCTTGAAATCGACCCGCACGGCGTTTACACGCCGCGTGGATTCAGGCGACAAAAACTGGGTTGATCTTTCGCTGGGTGCCAGCGTGCCGATCGGCGAAACGGTTAGCGCCTTTGCCGGTGTCTCCAGCGTAGCAGGCAACAGTGATTACCATCAGGTTAGCTGGAACGTCGGCCTGAACGCGACGTTTTAACCATGGGTTCTGCGCCGCCCGTCTCTCAGCGCGGGCGGCGCGTTTCACCGTTGCTCTCTCCCCACCGCTGACGCAGATACTCCACCGCCTGCTGCGTTTGCGGCAAATTAAGGTAATTTTCCCGGAACAAAATGGTGCCGCTAATCTGCGGCAGTGAATCATTAAGATCGAGCTGTCTTTTCAATTCCGGCACGCCGCCTGCGTCCGTCCACTCCGGCTCCAGTCGCGACGGTTCGCCCACTTTGTATAGCGCGATGCCGATGTAGAGGCGCGTATGCGTGGGCTTGACCACGTTGGCCCACCATTTCGCCAGCACATCGTAGCGCGCCGCCTGGCGTGAGAACGGCCAATAAATCTGTGGCGCAATGTAATCCAACAGCCCACTTTGCACCCAGCGGCGCGTATCGGCATAGGCTTCATCGTAGGCGGCGGCACCGCGCGTGTCTGAGCCCGCCGGATCGTGGGACAGGTTGCGCCAAACGCCCGCCGGGCTGACGCCGAACGCGACCTGCGGTTTAAGCTGCTTGATGGTACGCGAAACCTGCTCGATCAGCTGCTGCGTGTTGTGGCGTCGCCAGTCGGCTTTGTTGTTGAATCCCTGTCCGTATGCGCGAAACGTGGCGCTATCATTCAAGGTTGACCCCGGCGTCTCCGCATAGAAATAGTCGTCAAACTGCACGCCGTCGATATCATAGTGTGCCACCACTTCCGCGATGATGCTGGTGATCCAGTCGCGCGCCGCCGGGATGCCCGGGTCAAGCACAAAGCGATCGCTGGCGGTGCGGATCCAGTCGCGGTGCAGCACAAACACGCTGGCGGGCTGTCCGGATAACGTCTTGTTTAGCGCGTTAACCGTGCCCGGTTTCACATTGGTGGAAACACGGTAGGGATTGAACCAGGCGTGCACGCGCATGCCGCGTTTGTGTGCTTCATCGAGTATAAATTGCAGCGGATCGTAGCCCGGGTCCTCGCCAATGGTTCCTGTGAGCATATCGGACCACGGCAGGATGCGAGAACGCCACAGCGCGGTGCCATCGGGTTTAACCTGGAAAAACACCGTGTTAATGCCGAGACGCTGTAATGCATCGAGCTTGGCGATAAGAGCCGCTTGCTGCAGGCGAATACGGCTGGCGGATGCGGCGTTCACCGATGAGATCGGCGGCCAGTCGAGGCGTGACACCGTGGTCAGCCACACGCCGCGTACCGGCCCCTGCGGGGCCACTGCCGGTACTGAGGTAGGCGGCGGCGTCACCGAAGGAAGCGGCGTGACCAGCGATTTAGGACGCTCAGACGAACAGCTTGCCAGCAGCGCGGCGGCCAACAGCATTGCCGCGCCTTTTGTGCGCGCAGGGCGTGAAAAACAGGATGAACAGGCTATGATAAACTCCCTTTCTTTCTAACTTACTGCTCGGGTGGCTCATTCTCCGATCGTCTGCCTTAAAGTCAATCGATCGGCGGAGGAATACCGCACGAGAAAGTCTGGAGTGCAGGGGCCGGTCAAACCCACCCTGCGCTGCAGGCGTATCCGTCAGGAATGTCACTATGAATTATGAAGATCTTTATCGTCGCATCGCGCAAATCGTTTTCAGCTGTGGGCCGCAGGGCGCGCAGGCGCTGTATGTCAGCGCGGAGCTCTTTACCGATGGTGAAGGGGGGCAGTATCAATTTAACTACCTGGATGAAACCGGCGAGATCGACTGGTTCGAGCCGGATGCTGAGGCGATTGGCGATCTTACTGAGGCGTTGAAGGCGTTTCAGGCTTACTTTGTTGAGCACAATCTGACGGAGGGTAAACCGGTGTGGAATCGTTGCCTGGTGACAATTAACGTACCGGAAGAGTCCATCAGTATTGATGTCCAGTACGCCTGATGGTTTCAGGGCATCCTTGCCCTAACGCGGCCCTTACGAACGCAGCGCGAACACTTTACTGCTCTTGTGCGCTGCGCGCTTACGGTGAACCAGACGGCTCGCCGCCAATACCGCGAGCGTCAACAGCCCCGTCGCGATGATCTCGTAGCGATGCTGCGGGTTGAACAGCATCGAGGCCAATACGCCAACGATAAAAATGATCGTCGCCCACGTCAGACCAGGGAACAGCCACATGCGGTAACGCAGTACCTGGCCTCGCGCCTCTTTCTTTTTACGCAGCACAAGGTGTGATGCGGCGATCACCAGATACACCAACAGGGCGATGGCACCGGAGCTGGCGAGCAAGAACTCAAACACCGCCGCCGGGGCGAGATAGTTGGCGATAACCGTCAGGAACGCGGCGGCGGTGGAGGCCAGTACCGCGACCCACGGAGTACCGCTGGCCGTGGTGCGCGAGGCAGAGGCAGGCGCTTCCTGGCGGCGCGACAGCGAGTAGAGCATGCGTGAGGCGGTGTAGAGCGCGGAGTTCAGACAGCTGCACACGGCAACCAGCACCACGACATCCACAATTTGACGCGCATACGGGATATTCATCATCTCCATAGCCGTCTGATAAGATCCATTTTTCATCAGGGCTGGGCTATTCCACGGCACCAGCGCCACCACAAAGAAAATAGAGAGCAGGTAAAACAGCGCAATACGCCAGATCACCGAGTTAGTGGCCTGCGTGATCTGTTTCTGCGGCTCACGGGATTCTGCGGCGGCGATGGTGACGATCTCGGTGCCCATAAACGAGAACATGGTGGTCAGAATGGCCGCGAGCACCGCGCTAATGCCATTGGGCATAAAGCCGTGGGTATCATAAACGTGAGAGATGCCATGGGTGCTACTGCCGGGCAACAGACCCAATACCGCCAGGCTACCAATCACCAGGAACGCCACAATGGCGACCACTTTAAGCAGCGCAAACCAGAACTCAAACTCACCGTAGTTCTTCACGCTAAACAGGTTACTGACGGTCAATATGATGGTAATCGCCAGCGTGTATTCCCACACGGCGACCTGTGGGAACCAGGCGTGCAAAATGGTGCCTGCGGCATTGGCTTCAAGCGGGATCACCAGCACCCAAAACCACCAATAGAGCCAGCCGATGGTGAAACCAGCCCAGCGTCCCAGCGATTTCGCCGCATAGGTCGAAAAGGACCCCGAATCCGGCGAGGCGACCGCCATTTCTGCCAGCATACGCATAATCAGCACCACCAGCGTACCCGCGGCGATATAAGCCAGCAGCACGGCGGGGCCCGCTTCGGCAATGGCGTGGCCGGAACCCACAAACAGGCCAGCGCCAATGACGCCGGCAATGGATAACATTCTGACATGACGTGGCTTAAGGCCTTGCGCCAGCGCATCGGTATTCTGTGAACTCATAAATCATTCTCCAGCGCGTTTTCAGGTGATTTGCAGCAAGATGCCCAACCCGACCTGGTGCAGGTCGGGCATTTCAAGGCTTAACCGTTCTGATGCTGACGCATAACGGCGCTAAGGATATCCAGCGCCTGGCTAAACTGCGCGTCGGGGATAGTGAGAGGATAAAGGAAGCGAATCACATTGCCCTGCGGTCCACAGGTCAGCAGCAGCAGGCCGCGTGCCATCGCGTCCTGTTGAATGGCCTGCGCGATTTGCGCACTGGTGAACTCCACCGCCACCATCGAGCCCAAACCACGAATGTCGGTGATGCGGGTGTTATTGGCGCGCGCGCCTTGCAGAAAATCGTTGAGCTGCGCGCCGAGCCGCGCGGAACGCTCGCACAGTTGCTCATCGGCAATGATATCCAGCACCGCATGGGCGGCGGCGATGGCCAGCGGGTTACCCGCGTAAGTGCCGCCCAAGCCGCCCGGACCGGGCGCATCCATGATCTCAGCGCGTCCGCTCACGGCAGACAGCGGCATTCCGCCCGCCAGGCTTTTCGCCATGGTGATGAGATCGGGCTTCACGCTGTAGTGTTCCATGGCGAAGATTTTGCCGGTGCGGGCAAAGCCGCTCTGAACTTCATCGGCAATCAGCAAGATCCCGTGCTCATCGGCCAGTTGGCGCAGCGCCGCCATAAACTCAGGCGGGGCCACATGAAAACCGCCTTCGCCTTGCACCGGCTCCAGCACAATGGCCGCGACATCATGCGGGGCGATATCCTGCGTGAAAATGTCCTGCAAACTGGCAAGCGCCGCGTCCGTCGTGATACCGGTCACGCTGTTGGGATAGCGTGCGTGCCACACTGAGGCGGGCATCGGACCGAAGTCACGTTTGTACGGTGCCACTTTGCCGGTCATCGCCATGGTCATAAAGGTACGACCGTGAAACGCGTTGCCGAAGGTGATGATGCCGTGACGGCGTGTGGCGGCGCGCGCGATTTTCACCGCGTTTTCCACCGCTTCCGCGCCCGTTGAGAAAAACGCCGTTTTGGCTTTGCCTGCAATGGGTACCACGCGGTTAATGCGCTCTGCGAGAGCCACATAGCTTTCATACGGCGTTACCTGGAATGCCGTATGGGTAAATTTGGTTAACTGTTCCGCAACTGCCTGAACGATGCGTGGATGGCGATGCCCGGTGTTTAATACCGCGATGCCGCCCGCAAAGTCGATCCAGCTGTTGCCTTCGACGTCGCGCAGCGTGGCGTTCTCTGCCTGCTCGACATACCACTGACAAAGATTGCCGGTGCCGCGCGGCAGGGCGTCATCTTTGCGTTGCTGCAGTTGGCTGTTTTTACCTTGCATAACCTTTCCTTAGCGATAAGCGTCTTTACAAAACACGACAAACACGCTTATTTATGCCTGCACGGCGCCACGTTGCCAGAGCCACTTTTAGAGAAAAGGAGGGAGCCAATTGCGGAGTTTATACGCCGATCATGTATTAGAGCGCTTGCAGTTTGTTACGGAGGGAACGTTGCAGCAGCGACTGCTCACCTGTATGCAAACCGCCATCGCCGAGGGCGTGTTTCCCCGCGCGACGCGCTTGCCGGCGACGCGCGATCTGGCGCGGGAGCTGTCAGTATCGCGCAATACGGTACTGAACGTTTATGAAAATTTGATGGCACAAGGCTATGTGACTGCCCGTACCGGCAGCGGCACCTGGATTGCAGAGAATTTGCCTGAGGGATCGTTAAACAGTCAGCGTACGCCGGAAGCTTTTACCGCCTCCCCGCGCAGCTTAGCGGCGATCTCCAAGCGCGGGGCCTCTCTGCTCGGCCACGCTAACGCGTCGCCTTACCAGTGGGGCGCGTTTGTGCCTGGCGCACCGGATGTCACCCAGTTTCCCCACAAGTTATTTAGTCAGATTCAGGCGCGACTTAGCCGCCAGCCGGAAGTGGATCGTCTGATTTACAGCAGCAACGGCGGTTGTCCTCAGTTGCGCGAGGCGCTGGCGGATTATCTCAGCGTCGCCCGGTCGGTGCGTGCCGAGGCCGATCAAATCATCATCACCGAAGGGATCCACCAAGCGGTGGATTTGGTGACGCGCGTGCTCTGTGATTCGGGTGACACGGTGTGGATAGAAGAGCCGGGTTACTGGGGAACGCGTAATCTCCTGCGCATCAACGGCTTGAAAATTCAGGCGCGAGAGGTGGACGCACAGGGCATTGTCCCCGATTTGGCACCGCGAGCGCGTGCGCCAAAAATGATCTTCGTGACACCGTCACATCAATATCCGCTGGGCGTGCATTTAAGCCTTGAGCGCCGCAAGCAGCTGCTTGATCTGGCGCGCAAGCACAAGACGTGGCTGGTGGAAGATGATTACGACAGCGAGTTTCGTTTTGCCGGTCAGCCTTTTCCCGCCTTGCAGGGGTTTGAGCCTGATGCGCCGGTGATTTATATGGGGACCTTCAGTAAAACGCTCTATCCTGCGCTGCGCATCGGCTATTTGGTGGTGCCGAAGTCGCTGGCGCAGCCGCTGCGTATCGCGGCGGCGGAGCTCTATCGCGGCGGGCATCTGCTGGTTCAGCGTGCGCTGGCGGAGTTTATTCAAAAAGGCCATTACGTGGCGCATATTCGCCGCATGCGCAAGCTCTACAGTCAGCGTCGCCGCTTTCTGGCCGGTTTGATTGCGCGTTATTTGGGGCCGGCGTTTATGCCCCAGGCATCCCATGAAGCCGGTTTGCATCTGGTCATCCATCTGCCGGCTGGCTGTGATGATGTGGCGATCGCGGCGCTGGCGCTGCGGCGCGGCGTGAAGGTGCGTCCGCTGTCGCAATACTACATGCTGCCGCAAGCGCAGCGCGGATTGCTCCTGGGCTATGCCTGCGTGGACGAACGCCAGTGTCAGGATGCGTTTGGCATTCTGAAAGCGTGTCTGGTTGAAGCAGGGATTGTGAAAAAAGAGGGCGTGGAGCGAGGCTGAGGAGGGCACACCGCCGCATCATGCTGAAAACGAGCGCGCAGAGGGCCAATAAAAAAGCCGGTCAGGTTGACCCGTGACCGGCTTACTGTACCTACCGCGCTCAGGCGTTAAAGCTGTTTGGCGGTTTTTTCTACCAGCGCCAGCAGCAGCTTGATGTCATCCAACGTCACCGTTGGGTTCAGCAGCGTAAGCTTGAGGCACGTCACCCCCTGATGTTCGGTCACGCCCACGTTTGCGCGGCCAGACTCCAGCAGCGCATCGCCGATACGTTGATTGAACAGCGCAATCTGCGCAGTATCAGACATCTGCTCTGGACGATAGCGGAACAGAACGCTGGCCAGCTGCGGCTGCATCACCAGCTCAAAGCGCGGCGTCGCGTTGACGTACTGCGCCACATCCTGCGCCAGCGTCACGCCATGATCGATAATGGCCGCATACTGTTTCTGACCCAGCGCTTCCAGGCCCATCCACAGTTTCAGCGCGTCGAAACGGCGGGTGGTTTGCAGCGACTTGGACACCAGGTTCGGTACGCCTGCCTCTTCGTCAAACTCAGAGTTCAGATACGCTGCCTGATAGCGCATCAGCTCGTAGTGACGCGCATCTTTCAGCAAGAACGCGCCACAGCTGATGGTCTGGAAATACTGCTTGTGGAAGTCCAGCGTGACAGAGTCCACGCGCTCCAGACCGTTAAGGTAGTCACGGTACTTTTCAGACAGCAGCAGCGCGCCGCCCCATGCCGCATCCACGTGAACCCAGATGTTGTGCTCGGCAGCGATATCCGCGATCTCACCGAGCGGATCGATCGCGCCTGCATCGGTGGTGCCCGCCGTGGCGACAATCGCCAGAATCTGCTCGCCGTTGGCCTGCGCCTGCGCCAGTTTGGCTTTCAGATCGTTGATGTCCATGCGCGCAAAGGCGTCTGATTTTACCTGCACCACCGACTGATAGCCGTGGCCAAGCAACGCCATGTTTTTCTGCACCGAGAAGTGGGCGTTTTCCGAGCAGAGCACTTTAATTTTGCGCAGATCGCCGCTGATGCCATCCTGCTGGACCGAATGACCCTGACGCGCATAGAACGCATCACGCGCCAGCATCAGGCCCATCAAGTTACTTTGTGTGCCGCCGCTGGTGAAGACACCCGCATCGCCCGCCGGATACCCCACCTGAGCACGCAGCCATTCAATGAGTTTGATCTCAATGATGGTGGCGGAGGGGCTTTGATCCCACGAGTCCATGCTCTGGTTAGTGGCGTTAATCAGCACTTCTGCCGCCTGGCTGACCACCAGGCTTGGGCAGTGCAGGTGCGCCACGCATTGCGGGTGATGCACAGACAGGCTGTCTTTCAAGAAATATTCAATCGCGCGCTCAATCGCGGCCTGGTTACCCAGGCCGTTAGGATTGAAGTCGAGCGTGATACGCTCGCGCAGTTCGGCAACGGTTTTGCCTTGATACATCTCAGGCTGTTGCAGCCACTGCACAACCGCGGCGCTGCTTTGGGCAATCGCCTGCTGGTACGCCTCAATGCTTGATGCGGAGGCGGCCAGAATCGGGTTTACTTCAGACATTTACTCTTCCAATTACACAGGTTTGACGCCAGCGCCAATCAGCGCCTGCTCAAATTTATCCAGGAAAATCGCCAGCTCTTCGTCAGTGATCAGCAGCGATGGCAGCAGGCGCAGTACCGCGCCATGACGACCGCCGCGCTCCAGGATCAGACCCGCTTCAAAACACTTCTTCTGCAGCAGCGCAGAGAGCTCTCCGTCAGCAGGCAGGCTGCCCATGTGATCGGCGGCTTCGTGCGGCTTAACAATTTCGATACCGATCATCATGCCGAGACCGCGCACGTGGCCGATAACCGGGAAGCGCTTAGCCATCTCTTTCAGCTGAGCTTTCAGCCATTCGCCCTGAGCGGCAACTTTCGCCGCGATGTTCTGCTCGGTCAGAATTTTCAGCGTGGCAAGGCCAGTGGCCATCGCCAGCTGGTTGCCGCGGAAGGTACCGGTGTGGTGACCAGGCGACCAGGCATCAAATTTCTTCTTGATACCCAGTACGGCCAATGGCAAACCGCCGCCGACCGCTTTGGACATCACAATGATGTCTGGCTGAATGCCAGCGTGTTCGAACGCGAAGAATTTACCTGTGCGCGCGAAGCCTGCCTGGACTTCATCGAGGATCAGCAGAATGCCGTGCTCTTCTGTGACTTTACGGATGCGCTGCAGCCATTCAGCCGGTGCCGGGTTCACGCCGCCTTCACCTTGAACGGCTTCCAGAATCACCGCCGCAGGCTTGCGAACGCCGCTCTCAACGTCGTTGATCAGGTTGTCGAAGTAGTAAGTCAGTGCTTTGACGCCTGCCTCACCACCGATGCCCAGCGGGCAGCGATACTGGTGTGGATACGGCATAAACTGCACTTCAGGCATCATGCCGTCTACCGCTTCTTTCGGTGAAAGATTGCCCGTAACCGACAGTGCACCATGGGTCATCCCGTGATAGCCGCCAGAGAAGCTGATGACGCCGCTACGACCGGTGACTTTTTTGGCCAGCTTCAGCGCGGCTTCGACGGCGTCTGCGCCAGAAGGGCCGGTGAATTGCAGGCAATATTCTTTACCCTGACCTGGCAGCAGCGAGAGCAGCGATTCAGAGAACTGGTCTTTCAGAGGCGTCGTAAGATCCAGAGTATGTAACGGCAAGCCGCTGGTAATGACATTTTGAATGCTCTGCAGAACATCAGGATGGTTATGACCAAGTGCCAGCGTCCCTGCGCCGGCCAGGCAGTCAAGATATTGTTTATTCTCAACATCTGTGATCCACACGCCGTTGGCTTTGGCAATCGCTAAAGGCAACTTGCGCGGGTAACTCCTGACGTTAGATTCAAACTCAGCCTGACGGGCCAAGAATGCGTCGTTGTTTCCGTTGAATGAATGGGCACCAAAATTATCAATACGGACTTTATCCGTCATCATATCTCTCCTTCAACCGGGGCTCGTCATGGCTGGCCGATTGACTAAATTGAACAAAAAAGTATCAGCTTTGTAAAAAGCGCGGCCAATATAGAGCCTTTTGACCTACATCACAATGATTAATTTTGTTTTGAAATGTTTATCGTTTTTATAAAAGAATCAGGGCGTTGGCCAGATTTTGGCCACCCTAAATGGGTAAGCCCTACGGCGCAAAAAGTAAATTTTCGAGGGAATGGAACAACTTATGGCTCCCGGGGTGTTTTTGGCACCGTTTGTAACGCCCCGATCGCGCTCACACCGGTGAGCACATAAGGGAATTTCTCTATAAAAAGGTGGGCGGTAAAACGCGCTATAACTGCTGCTTAAACTGTGCAATCGCCTCCAGTAAATGGCGGGTAGGAAGTGACATCACGCGTTGTTCATCAAGAAACACCTCATAGTGGCCTGCACTGTAGCGGAAAACATAATGCGCGCCGCGGAAACGCACGCCTTTGGTTTTGACGCCAATATGATGACGGCGCAATGCCGCTTCGCCTAATCTGTCTGCTGCCATGCTGCTCTCAATGCGCTATCAGGAACGTGGGATCAGCTTAGGGAATCAAACTTAATTTAACCTTAAGCCTTGTGGGTATTAACGGTTATTCCCCCTGTTTTCATCCTCTTTTCTTTTAATCAGCACGCGTGCGCTTCGCGCCACCTGAACGCGGATTCATCTCTCTGAAACCAAAGGTGTGCTGAATAGCGGCGGTTTACATCAGAAACTTCTACCAATCATCAACGGATAAGAAAAAGGCCAAAGAACGGTCGCTTATTTAATGTTGCGTTAAGTTTTCCTCCGTAGAGTATTTGGCATTAAACAATAAAGCGTGACTTATGTTTTTGTTGGGGTTATCAGAGCTTGACATTTTGTGCTGCTTGGTTGATTTTCATAAATGTCATGCCGTACAGCACTTTAATTAGCAAGTTATTCGATGTCTAATTGGGATGCGTTTATTTGCATCAGTTTTAGCAATAATGTTGCGCTCAAAATATAAGGTGAGTTTATGACTTTTCTTCCCTTCTCTCGTCCTTCTCTGGGTGAGGAAGAGCTTGAGGCAGTAAAGGCGGTGTTTGAATCCGGCTGGATCACCACCGGACCTAAAAACGCGGCGCTGGAGCAGGCTTTTTGCGAATTGACCGGTAATCAGCACGCGATTGCGGTCAGTTCCGCGACGGCCGGCATGCACGTTACGCTGATGGCGTTAGACATTCAGCCCGGGGATGAAGTGATTACCCCTTCGCTCACGTGGGTCTCCACGATCAACATTATTACGCTGCTGGGCGCCACACCGGTGATGATTGATGTTGACCGCGAGACGCTAATGGTCACGCCAGAGGCGGTTGAGGCGGCGATCACCCCGCGTACTCGCGCCATCATTCCCGTGCATTACGCCGGGGCGCCTGCGGATATCGACGCGCTGCGCGCCATTGGCGCACGTCATGGCATTCCGATCGTTGACGATGCTGCCCACGCGGCAGGCTGCTATTACAAAGGCCAACACATCGGGGCACAGGGCACGGCGATTTTCTCGTTCCACGCGATTAAAAATATCACCTGCGCAGAAGGTGGGCTGGTGGTGACGGATGATGCAGCTCTGGCCGATCGTATACGTAGCCTGAAATTCCACGGGTTGGGCGTTGATGCCTACGATCGTCACACCCATGGCCGCAAGCCGCAGGCTGAAGTGATTATGCCCGGTTTCAAATATAACCTGCCCGACATTAGCGCGGCGATTGCGCTGGTTCAGCTCAATAAACTCTCCAGCATCAATGCGCGCCGAGCGGAGATCGCCCAGCGCTATCTGCGTGAATTGGCGGACACGCCTTTCCTGCCGCTGGCTCAGCCGAACTGGCCGCATCAGCATGCGTGGCACCTTTTCATCATCCGCGTTGATGAAGCCACCTGCGGCCTCAGCCGTGATGCGCTGATGGAAGCCCTGAAAGCGCAGGATATCGGTACTGGCCTGCATTTCCGCGCCGCCCATACCCACAAGTATTACCGCGAACGCTATCCGCAGCTTTCGCTGCCCAACACGGAGTGGAACAGCGATCGCATTTGTTCCATACCGCTGTTCCCTGATATGCACGATGACGATGTTACGCGCGTAATCAGTGCGCTACGCGCCATTGCTGGAGTGTGAGATGTTGGAAGAAAAACCTATTCGTAAAATTTCGGTGGTGATCCCGGTTTATAACGAACAAGAGAGTTTGCCGGAGCTGGTGCGCCGCACCGACGCGGCCTGTGCCGTGCTGGACATGGATTATGAGATTCTGCTGGTTGATGACGGCAGCGCCGACCGCTCAGGCGAAATGATCGCTGATGCTGCGGATATGCCCGGTAGTCACGTGGTGGGGGTGCTGTTAAATCGCAACTACGGTCAGCACTCTGCCATCATGGCAGGTTTTAGCCACGTTAGCGGCGATCTGATTATCACGCTGGACGCCGATCTGCAAAATCCACCGGAAGAGATCCCCAACCTGGTGCGCGCGGCACAGCAGGGCTATGACGTGGTGGGCACCGTACGGCAGAACCGCCAGGACAGTTGGTTCCGTCGCCGCGCCTCGCGCACCATCAACCAGTTAATCCAACGCGTGACCGGCAAAGCCATGGGCGATTACGGCTGTATGCTGCGCGCTTACCGCCGCCATATCGTTGATGCGATGCTGAATTGCCACGAGCGCAGCACCTTTATCCCGATCCTGGCGAACACCTTTGCCCGGCGTACTATCGAATTGCCCGTCGCTCACGCCGAGCGCGAATTTGGCGACTCTAAATACAGCTTTATGAAGCTGATTAACCTGATGTATGACCTCGTCACCTGCCTGACCACCACGCCGCTGCGCTTATTGAGCATCGTCGGTAGCATCATTGCGCTGGCCGGGTTTGCCTTCTCGCTGGTGCTGATCCTGCTACGTCTGGTGCTGGGCGCCGACTGGGCAGGCGATGGCGTCTTTATGCTGTTCGCCGTGCTGTTTATTTTCGTCGGCGCGCAATTTATCGGCATGGGCCTGCTAGGCGAATATATCGGTCGCATTTACAACGATGTGCGCGCTCGGCCGCGCTACTTCATCCAACGTGTGATTCACCCTCAGAAAGATGCCTCCTCTGTACAGGAAATTGAGCAATGAAAACGATTGTCTTCGCTTACGCTGAAATGGGTTGCGCAGGTATTGCTGCGCTGTTGAAAAGCGGTTTTGAAATTGACGCGATTTTTACCCATGCGGATACCTCTTCCGAAAGCCACTTTTTTGACTCTGTGGCGCGTTTGGCGGCAGAACAGGGCATCCCGGTGCACGCACCGGAAGATGTGAATCACCCGCTGTGGGTGGAGCGCATTAAAGCAATGGCGCCGGACTATATTTTCTCCTTTTATTATCGGGCGCTGCTGAGCGACGCGATCCTCAACAGCGCCAAACGCGGCGCATTCAATCTGCACGGTTCACTGCTGCCTAAATACCGCGGCCGCGCACCGCTGAACTGGGTATTGGTGAACGGGGAAACGGAAACGGGCGTCACGCTGCACCGCATGGTGAAACGCGCCGATGCCGGTGACATTCTCGCCCAGCAGCGCGTCGCGATTGATGAGCAAGACAATGCGCTGACGCTGCATCGCAAGCTGGTTGCCTGCGCCACCCAACTGCTGGAAGGCACGTTGCCGCAGTTAAAAGCCGGTGAAGTCACCACCACGCCGCAGAATGATGCCGAGGCTACGGTTGTTGGTCGCCGCACGGCAGAGGACGGGCGCATTTATTGGGAAAAATCAGCACAACAGGTGAATAACCTGGTGCGTGCGGTTACCTATCCCTGGCCTGGCGCGTTTGCTTACGCCGGTACCGTGAAATTCATGGTGTGGAAAGGGCGCGTCCACGCCGATGCTCCCGCCGCGAAGCCGGGTACCGTGCTGTCAGTTGAACCCTTCCTGATCGCCTGCGGTGAGGGTGCGTTGGAAGTGGTCACCGGACAAAGCGACAACGGCGTATTTATGAATGGCAGCCAGCTTGCGCAGAGCTTGGGCATGGTGCCGGGTGCGCTGCTGTATTCTCAGCCGGTGGCTGCTGTGAAGCGCCGCACGCGCGTATTGATTCTCGGCGTCAACGGTTTTATTGGCAACCACCTCACAGAGCGCCTGTTACAGGATGACAATTTCGAGGTCTACGGTCTGGATATCAGTTCTGATGCCATCAGCCGTTTCCTCGACCAGCCGCGTTTCCACTTTGTGGAAGGCGATATCAGCATCCACTCCGAGTGGATCGAATACCATATCAAGAAATGCGATGTTGTATTGCCGCTGGTGGCTATCGCCACGCCGATTGAGTACACCCGTAATCCGCTGCGCGTGTTCGAGCTGGATTTCGAAGAGAACCTGAAGATCATCCGCGACTGCGTGAAATACAAAAAGCGCATTATTTTCCCGTCGACGTCCGAAGTGTACGGCATGTGTACCGATCAGCATTTCGACGAGGATCACTCCAATCTGGTGGTGGGGCCGATCAACAAACAGCGCTGGATTTACTCGGTCTCCAAGCAACTGTTGGATCGCGTGATCTGGGCCTACGGTGAAAAAGAGGGGCTGCGTTTTACGCTGTTCCGTCCCTTTAACTGGATGGGGCCCCGTCTTGACAACCTCAATGCTGCGCGCATCGGCAGTTCGCGTGCCATTACCCAGCTCATTTTGAATCTGGTGGAAGGCTCGCCGATCAAGCTCATTGATGGGGGTGCGCAGAAGCGCTGCTTTACCGATATTCGCGACGGTATTGAGGCGCTGTTCCGCATCATCGAGAACAAACATCAAAACTGCGACGGGCAAATTGTCAACATTGGTAATCCTGATAACGAAGCCAGTATCAAAGAGCTGGCTGAGCATCTGCTGGCCAGTTTTGAACGTCACCCGCTGCGCGATCGTTTCCCGCCTTTTGCAGGTTTCCGTGAAGTAGAAAGCAGCAGCTATTACGGTAAAGGCTACCAAGACGTTGAGCACCGCAAGCCGTCGATCAAAAATGCGCGTCGCCTGCTGGACTGGAAGCCGACAGTGGAGATGGATACCACCATCGATAACACGCTGGACTTCTTCCTGCGCACCGTCGAGCTGCAGGACAAGCCATGAGAAAAGTCGGGTTGCGCGTTGATGTCGATACCTGGCGCGGTACCCAACACGGCGTACCGGCGCTGCTTGAGCAATTCAGCCTGCATCAGCTGCAAGCCAGTTTCTTTTTCACCGTAGGGCCGGACAATATGGGGCGCCATTTATGGCGCCTGCTAAAGCCGCGCTTTTTGTGGAAAATGCTGCGCTCGCGCGCCGCGTCTCTTTATGGATGGGATATTTTGCTCGCCGGCACCGCGTGGCCGGGACGTGAAATTGGCCGTGGCCTGGAGGAGATCATCCGCGCCACGGCGGATCATCATGAAGTGGGGCTGCACGCATGGGATCACTTTGCCTGGCAAACGTGGGCTGGCGTATGGCCGGAAGAGAAGCTGCATGCGCAGATTTCACGCGGTAAAACGGCGCTGGAGGCGATTATCGGTGACAAGGTCACGTGTTCCGCCGTCGCTGGCTGGCGCGCCGATCAACGCGTGGTGCAGGCGAAACAGTCTTTCGGGTTTCGCTACAACAGCGATTGTCGCGGCAGCGGGCCCTTTGTGCCGGTGATGCGTGACGGCAGTGACGGCGCGGTACAAATTCCGGTGACGTTGCCCACGTGGGACGAAGTCGTTGGCCAGTCCGTCAGTGCGGCGGACTACAACGATTTCATCCTCGCACAAATCCACGCGGATACCGGTACGCCGGTCTATACCATTCATGCAGAAGTGGAAGGCATTGTGGGGATTAACGCGTTCAGTGAACTGCTCAAGCGCGCGCGCGAGCAGGGGATCGCGTTTTGCCCACTGAGCCAACTGTTACCGGACGATCTCAGCACGCTCCCGCGCGGTAAAGTGGTGCGTGGCCATTTGCCCGGCCGCGAAGGCTGGCTGGGATATCAGGCCTCTCTCTAACAGGAAACAAGGATGCGAACAGGTAGTAAAATCACCCTGCTTGTGGCGCTTTTTGCGCTCTATTATCTGATACCCATCGAATTTCGCAGCTTATGGCAGCCTGACGAAACCCGTTATGCCGAGATCAGCCGCGAGATGCTGATGCGCGGCGACTGGATCGTGCCGCACTTCTTTGACCTGCGCTATTTTGAAAAACCGATAGCCGGTTACTGGGTTAACAACATTGGGCAGTGGCTGTTTGGGCATACCAATTTCGGTGTCCGTGCGGGATCAATCTTCTGTACGACGCTCACCGCCATGCTGGTTTACTGGTTGGCACAGCAGATGTTTGCCAGCCGTAAAGTGGCCTTAACCGCCAGCGTCATTTTTCTGACTTCACTGCTGGTGTACGGCATTGGCACCTATGCCGTGCTGGATCCGATCCTACAGCTCTGGCTGATTGCCGCCATGTGCAGCTACTGGTATGCAGCGCAAGCCGTGACGACGCGGCAGCGCTTTATCGGTTATCTGCTGTTGGGATTAGCCTGTGCCATGGGCTTTATGACCAAAGGCTTTTTGGCGTTGGCGGTACCGGTGCTGGCGATTGTGCCGTGGGCGCTGTGGCAACGACGTATCGGCGAATTGCTGCGCTGGGGTCCCTTTACTGTTCTGGTTGCCGCCGCAGCCAGTGCGCCGTGGGCGCTGGCGATCCATCGTCAGGAAGGGGATTTCTGGCACTACTTCTTCTGGGTGGAACACATTCAGCGTTTTGCCGAAGCCGATGCCCAACATAAAGCCCCTTTCTGGTACTACATTCCGGTGCTGCTGGCCGGCGCTATGCCGTGGCTGGCGCTGTTGCCCGGCTCGTTAAAGAGCGCCTGGCAGCAGCGCAGCGATCACGCTGGCGGGGCATATTTACTGAGTTGGGTGGTACTGCCCTTTGTCTTCTTTAGCATCGCCAAGGGTAAACTGCCGACCTACATCCTGCCGTGTTTTGCGCCGCTGGCGCTGCTGATGGCCCACTATGCGCAGAAAGCGTCCGCGCGGGCCTTTCGCGTCAATGGCTGGATTAATCTGCTGTTCGGCATCGTCACGACGCTGATTACGCTATTGGTGATTGCGCCTTGGGGTATTGCCAAACATCCGGTATACGGCAGTGACGATACGACGGCGTTGGTCTGCGCTACGCTGGCGTTTGCCGGCTGGGGCATTATGGGCGCGCTGAGCCTGAAATCCGGCCGCTGGCAGTTCGCGGCGCTGTGCCCGCTGGCGCTGGCGCTATTGGTGGGCTTCGCGATACCGCACAAAGTTCGCGATAGCAAACAGCCGCAGAGTTTCGTTCAGGCCATTCATCGACAGCTTGCCGACAGCCGCTACGTGCTGGTGGATAATCCTGGCATTGCCGCCGCTGTTTCTTGGGAAGCGCGCCGCAGCGATATCACCTTTTTCGACGCCAAAGGCGAGTTGCAATACGGTCTGAGCTATCCCGATGCGCAATCACGCTATGTCGATGGGCAAGCCTTTGCCGACTGGCTGCGTGAACATCGCCGCCAGGGACGTGTCGCGCTGGTGATGCTGTTGGATTCACACCAGCCGACGCCCGATGCCACACTGCCACCGCCGGATGATGTTTATCGACAAGGGCGCCTGGTTTATTACGGGTATAACGCCGCACCATGAATCTGCTGCTGATCCTGCTGGTAAGCCTGCTAAGCTGCGCCGCCCAACTGTGCCAGAAACAGGCGGCGCTGGTGAGTCTGCGACACGATAAGCGTGGCCTCATCCTCTGGGTGGGGCTGAGTTTGCTGCTGCTGGGCGTGGCGATGCTGCTGTGGCTGGCGGTATTGAAAGCGGTGCCGGTGAGCGTGGCCTATCCGATGCTAAGTCTGAACTTTGTACTGGTCGCGGTGGCTGCGCGCGTCATCTGGCGCGAGACCTTTACGCTGCGGCAGTGGATCGGGACGGGGATAATCGTCATGGGCGTCGCGCTGATGGGAAGCTATTTATGAAAGGGGTGTTTCTGGCGCTCACCAGCGTACTGCTGGTCACGCTGGCGCAGCTCACGCTGCGTGCGACCATGAGCAATTTTCCACCGCTGACGCTGCTGGCAAGCCACCCTGAAGCCGTATTGCGGTTGGCGCTCGGACTCGGCCTGTATGGGCTGTCGATGCTGTTCTGGATGTTGGCGCTGCGCCACATGCCGCTGAATCGCCTTTACCCGCTACTCAGCCTGAGCTATGTGCTGGTATGGCTGGCGGCTATCCTGCTGCCGCAGTTTACAGAACCCTTTCACTGGCAGAGCCTGGCGGGCGTGATCTGTATTGTCGCCGGGCTGCTGTGCGTCTCATTACCCGCGCGCAAATAACGCACTCTTCAGGCCTCAGGCGCAAGAGCGAATACACGCTTTTGCGCTTTTTTTTTGCGCTCCTCACGGACGCGTACATTGATGCAATTCCATCAAGCTTGCGCGCGTCAGCGGCGTGCAGACCCTCTATGATTTTCGCGTGTTTCCCTTGGTTCTCTCGATAAAGCCGATCATTTCAGGAAATAGCATGACGAATAAAATCAGCAATGAACGATTCTGCATCAACCGCAAAATCGCACCTGGCCTGAGTATTGCGCAATTTTTCACGCTGGTGAGCGGGCTGGGTTTGCGCCACGTGGAGCTGCGCAACGACATGAAAAGCGGCAGCGTGACCGATGAATTGAGCGGCGAAGCGGTGCGCGAGTTGGCCGCGCAGCATGCTCTCTCGATCGAAACCATCAACGCGGTTTATCCCTTTAATCAGCTCACCGAGGCGGTGCTTGCGCGCACCCGCCGCTTGCTCGAAGACGCACGGCAAACGGGCGCGAAAGCGCTGGTACTGTGTCCTCTTAACGACGGCACGCCTGTCTCCGATGCGCAGACGGTGTCGGCACTCAAAACGCTCGGGCCGCTGTTCGCCGAATATGGTATTGCGGGTCTGGTTGAGCCTTTGGGCTTTCCGCAAAGCGCTTTGCGTTCAGCGGCGCTGACGCAGCGGTTGATTAGCGAAGCCGGGGTGCCGTTTAAAATCGTGTTAGATACCTTCCATCACTACCTGTATGAGAAGGCTGAGCAGGAGTTCGACAGCGGCGTTGACGTCGCAAATATCGGGTTAGTGCACCTTTCCGGCGTGGTGGACACGCGTCCAACGCCGCAGCTCACTGATGAAGAGCGCGTCATGTTGAGTGCGCAAGATCGCCTCGGCTCCAAAGAGCAGGTCGCTCGGCTGGAAGCGCGCGGTTATCGCGGTCTGTATGCCTTTGAGCCGTTCTCTTCCTGCATGGAAGCATGGCTTGAAGACGACATTGCGCGCGAAATCCAGCACAGCATTGACTACCTCAATCAGTAATATTCTCCATAATGGACTAAGGAATTGTGATGATCCTCAACCTCGGCGTCATCGGCACCGGTGCCATTGGGCGTGAACATATTCGCCGCTGCAGCCACGTGCTGCGCCACGCAAAAGTGGTGGCACTGAATGACATCAATCGCAGCCAGTGCGAGCAGGTTAACCGCGAACTGGACTTACAGGCGACAATCTACGACAACCCGGACGATCTCATTGCCTCGCCGTCAGTGCAGGCGGTGATGGTGACATCGTGGGGCCCCACGCACGAAGCCTTCGTGCTTGCCGCAGTTAACGCGGGAAAAGCCGTCTTTTGCGAAAAGCCCCTGGCCGTCACGGCACAAGGCTGCATGAACATTATTGAAGCGGAAATGGCCGCAGGCAAAAGGCTCGTGCAGGTGGGCTTTATGCGGCCTTATGACAGCGGCTACCGCGCGCTCAAACAGGTCCTAGAGCAGGGCGAGATAGGTCAACCCCTTATGCTGCACTGCGCGCATCGCAATCCGTCTGTGGGTGAGGCCTACACCACGGATATGGCGATTACCGACACGCTCATTCATGAACTTGACGTGCTCCGCTGGTTACTCAACGATGACTATGTCAGTGCGCAGGTGGTGTATCCGCGCAAAACGTCACGCGCGTCGTCGCACCTCAACGATCCGCAGATCGTGCTGCTGGAAACGGCACAGGGCGTGCGCATTGATGTGGAAATCTTTGTCAATTGCCAGTACGGCTATGATATCCAGTGTGAAGTGGTCGGTGAGAGCGGGATCGCGCGTCTGCCTGAGCCGATGTCGGTGCAAACGCGCCGCGCGGCCACGCTGGCCAGCGGCATCCTGACCGACTGGAAACAGCGCTTTATCGCGGCGTATGACGTCGAACTGCAAGATTTCATTACCGGTGCGCTAGCGGGGCAGATCAGCGGCCCTTCCGCCTGGGATGGCTATGCCGCGGCGGTGGCGGCCGATGCTTGCCTGGCGGCGCAAAACAGCGGAGATATCGTGGCCATTTCCATGCCAGCGCGCCCTGCGTTTTACGCGTAAGGGCGCCTTGTGCGCCGTTTTCCCTGAAACGGCGCGTCGTATTGGCTGTCAGCCCACGCTGACAGCCCGTTAAAAATAACCTCACTGCGACATTCTGACTTTCTCTCCTTACGCTGTATCATCGCGCCTTTATGATTTTTCAGGAAATTTGAGATGCCAGAACGTATGCGTCAACCATCGGTGTGGTGGGGGGCGATGATGATCTGCGGCACCGTGGTGGGGGCGGGCATGTTTACCTTACCGGTGGTGATGGCAGGCGCTTGGTTTGGCTGGTCGTTGCTGCTGCTGGCCTTCAGCTGGGGCGCTATGTTGCTTTCCGGCTTGCTGTTTATGCAGGTCAGCGTGCAGTATCCGTCAGGCGCAGGGTATGACACTATCACGCGTGATTTACTGGGGCGCGGCTGGGCCCGCGTTAACGGACTCAGCATACTGTTTGTGTTGGGCATTTTGACTTACGCCTATATCTCGGCCAGCGGACCGGTTTATCAACATTCGCTCAACCAATTGGGCGTTCCATTTTCTGTCGGCGCCACCAAAATCATCTTGACGCTATGCGTAGCTGCGGTGGTGTGTTTGGGTACGCGGGAGGTGAGCCGTCTGGTGACCGGGTGTGTGCTCGTTAAAATTGTATTGTTGCTCCTGCTGTTCGGCGGATTACTGATGCAGATTAATGCGCCATCTTTATTTACCTCACCGCCGACGGGCGATCGTTATTGGCCTTATGCGTTAGGCGTACTGCCATTTTGCCTCGCCTCATTTGGCTATCATGGAAATATTACCGGTCTGGTCCGTTACTACCGTCGTCATCGCGGCAAGCTAACTCAGGCGCTTACGCTGGGCACGGTGTTATCACTGGCGCTGTATGTCTTTTGGCTTACCTGCACCATGGGCAATGTGCCGCGTAGCGCCTTTCCACAGATTGTGCAGCAGGGCGGCGATATCGCTGCGTTGATGTCTGCCCTTGGGGCTAATCAAACCAGCAGTGGGGCGAAGATCATGCTGTCCCTGTTTTCCCATTTTGCTGTGATCGCCTCCTTTCTTGGCGTTACAGCTGGACTGTTTGATTTCGTGCGCGATCGCCTGGGATGGGGGGACTCACTCTCCGCACGGCTTAAAACAGCAGCAGTAACATTTTTACCGCCGCTGATGGCCTCGCTTTTCTGGCCCGATGGCTTTGTGGCGGCGATCGGTTTTGCCGGGCTCTTCGCGACATTATGGGCGGTGATCTGTCCGGCTCTGCTGGCGCGTAAAGCCGCGCGACGCTTTATGTCAATGCCGCGCGCGAAGCCAGCTATCTTGCTGGTGTTGCTGTTTGGCGGATTAAACATTTTGGCATGGCTACTGACCTGGCTAGACTGGCTGCCTGTGTTTGGGCAGACGAGATAGTACAAAAGCAGCATTAAGTTACAACATACATTTATATGTATCGTTAAAAAACCACATCAACTTTAGCTTCAGATGAAGAATATGAGGTCAAACAAGAAAGATGCCCGGCAGCGCCGGGCAACGAGACGTGAAGGGCCTGTTTGATCGCCTTCCCGTCGTCTCTTCATCCAGTTGCGGCTTCTTACACGACGCCTGAAGTGAAACACATCGTTAAAAGTTCACCTTTAACCCTATTACACCTCGGGTATCACGGTAGCCATGTGCTCCCTGCTGGTAGGCCACACCGGCCCACAGACTCACGTTTTTATTCACTCTGGCGTCGATACCCGCTTTGACTTCCATGCGGTTATCAACGCCCGCCTGCGTGACTTTTGCACCGTCCAGCGACACACTCGGCGCGCTGCTGTTGTGGATCCAATTGACTTCAACCGATGGCAGCAGGGCTGTATTAACGTTTTCACTTGCTAACAACGACGCACGCAGACCCAGTGAGGTTTGTAGACCGCGTGCAGTGCGATCGTTTACCCTGGTGCCGTTACGCTCTTTGAACGCCCCCGCGGATACGCCGTGCCAGCTCACGCTGGCTTTCGGCTGCAACCACAGCGCGAAGTCAGCGTTGAAGCTCGCTACTTTCGCTCGATAACCCAACTCGTTTGCCCCGGTAAACCCATGAGAGCGGTAATGCTCCTGACCAAGACCCTCGCCAGAAACGCTATTCGCGAAGGTGTTATACATCAGCCAGCTGTCGATGTAGGCGCCATTCTGGTCTCGTTCACGCTGCTGCCAGTTGGCATAGGCGCCAAAGCCGTATCCGCGCGTGCTCGATCGGGCTTGATACCCCGTCACAGACGATCGTGACACGTTTTGTGCCTGGCCTGTACCGGCCATGACGCCCACGCGCAGCCGATCAGATGCGCTGAAACGGCTATCCAGCACGTCCGTCCCCAAAATCAACGCCGCGTAATGGCCGCGTGTGGCAATTTGACGGCTCGATTCAGTGAACTGGTTGCGTCCGGCAACGCTACGAAGCCATAATTTTTCATCGCCACGGTAAAGTCGATCGCTCAGCGCGGCACCGAAAAGCGTATTTGCCGCAGCCGCGTTGGCAAGATAGCCCGCGGCTTCAGGACGCACGATCATTGCCTTAGCGACAGGCTCAGCCAGATGAATTGGTTCTTTAGATTCACCAGGAGTAATGTGGAGCGATGGCGCAGTGGATGAAGGTTGCGTTTTCGTTCCTGTGTCGACAACTGGCGTGCGGGTTGCGGCTTCCTCTGTGGATGTGACTGGCGCGGTGTTACTGTTTACCGGCTGCACTTTCTCGCCTGGCTTTTCACTCTTCAACGGAACAGCAGACCCGGGTTCATCAGGATCCGGTAAACCCAGCTTAAGCTGCTGCGCACTGGTCAGTATCCAGCGTTGGCGGTCTTTGCTTTGCTGTAACGTGTAATCGTACGCACCGGCCACAATGCGGCCTGCTTGTCTGAACGTACCACCGGGTTCACCGTCAACGTGAATGAGCGTAACCCCTTCCACGGTTTGAGCGCCTTTGCCGCCGACATTGTTAACCACCACGTCAGTCACGCCGCTGCTACTGCCGAGAATATGCACTTTATCAGTGGGCGAGCTGTCGTCGGCTAACGCCCCATTGAACGACATTTTGGCATTCTCTGCCGCATAATCACCCGCAATGGTCAGCGTCTTGAATCCGTCTGTATTACGGTCAAAACTTAGCTCGCTATGACTGATTTTCAGGTCATCTAGCGATGAGTCGGCCGTAATTTCCCAGCGGCTGTTATGATCTAAAGTGAGCGAATGCAGGCCCTGAACACCGCCTTGCAATAGGGAACCATTGTCGAGACTAATCTGATGATGTTGGTTTTTCGCCTGCAGAAGAGAGACATTACCCTGTAATACTGAGCCATTGTTAGCATGAAGGGCGAGCGTTTGAGGAATAAAATCCGCGTCGCCGTCTGTGTAACGGTTAACCAATAAGGTCTTACTCAGGATCTCGGCATGGTTAAGATTCACCGTAAAGTCAGATTTATTGCCGACGATTATTGCAGTGCCTTCCGGCAGAGAGAGCCGCGTATTGTCAATATTAACATGACCGAAAGATTTCTCTGCCATAATGCCGACGGCGCTTTGGCCTGAAATATCAATCTGCGCGCGATTAAAATACAGATTCGTATTCTCTGTGGTGTAGTTGAATTTGAGGAACGTATTATTGACGTCACCGGAACCCTTACTCAATTTGGCTTTAAAGTCTTCGGCAGAAAGGGTTCCACTGTGGCGAATATCAAATAACGTACCGCCTTCTTTTCCCGTTATCTCTCCACCTTGCAACTCCAGCACCCCGTTATTTTCAGTAGCAAATGCTGTGCTGTTATCCAGCAAAATAATTTCAGCGTCCTGCACGTTGAGATAGCCCGCGTCGGCAAAAGCAGCGGTTCCATTTAGACCGCTTACTTTTATCTGGCTGTTTTTCAACCAACCTGAAGCGTCTTTACCACTGTAAATACCGTCATGGCCGTTGGTGATGACATGAATGTCTTCACCTTTAAAGCTTGCGCCGATGGCATCAATGCCCCGCATAGTAGAGTGAACATCAACCTGATAGAGATTGGCGTGTGCGCCGTCGCGAATGACGGCGGCCGAACCCGCGTTGGCATTAGTAATAATTTTACTGTTTTCAAGATCTAATAGCGTTCCGCTGCCGGTGGCATAAAAGCCATTATCCACGGCGCCCGACGCCGTTAGCGTTGAGTTAGTAACCTGTGCATAGCCGCCGTTTTCAACATAAAGCGCAGAACTATTATCAACTGAGGTGGATATGTCTTGCTGATCGATTAATAAAGTATTATTCGCGCTCCAGGCAACACTTCCCGTACTTAATACCAGCCCTGCGGTAATCAATGCATCTTTATAAAATCGAATAGAAAAGGAAATCCGAGTGTTATTCATGATGTTCAATACAACCCTACCATTTTTGTTTAAACACTTGCTGCGAAGCAAAGTGACAGTCCACTGCGGAAGGGAAAAAGATATGAATACTTTTCCGCGGTGAGAAAATTCTGACAAACGCGGTATTCATTGAACATCAGCGGCGGGGTAGGTAGGTGTAATCCATTTCCTACAGGGATGATTGGCAACAGGCCTGCGTAAAGGCATGTAATAAATTTTCTGCTTTATCAATATGACGACCAATGGTTTCCCACTCTTCGTCCATCTCTACTAACTCTTCTATAAAGCGGAATTGTTCACTTAGCGTGGTAATCCCAAGACCGCTCAAGGTACCGACTAAACGGTGCAGCAATCGCCGAAGTTGTTCGACATCATGCATCCGCCAACACTGCTTTAACGCAGCAATATCGTCGTTACTTTGCTCTATTACCCCGGTCAGCATTTGACACTGCGCCGAAAAACTTTCTGGCAAAATACGGTTGAGCTTCGCCACATCAATCCACTCTTCTGGAACGCTATTAACGATGAGGGGCTGTGTGGGAAGCAGTTCGCTCAGCGCTTGGGCTAAATGATTCAATTCCAGAGGTCGGAAAAGACACGCGTTCATCCCGGCGTGGAGGCAGCGTTCGCGTTCAACATCTTGTGCATTGGCTGTCAGACCAATAATCGTAACGGGCTGTGTTTGTTCATGACGGATGCGGCGCGTCATTTCAGGACCGTCCATTAGCGGCATACTGCAATCCGTAATAATGACGTCAGGCTGATGGCGACGCCATGCCAACAGGCCCGCTTCGCCATCTTCCGCTTCAATGACGCGATGATTCAACAACCCCAACTGCCGCGTAAGGAGCAGACGATTCGAAGGATGATCGTCAACGATTAACACCCGCAACGTGCTGCGCTGCGCAGGCGTACTCTCAGGCTCCGGCGGTGAACAAACCCTGCCAGACGTTCGACTCTCCACCGGCAGCGTGATGCGCACGGTTGTACCCTTATTGAGCGCGCTTTCCAGTGAAATCTCGCCCTGCATCAGGGTGATGATTTCTCGACTGATGGGCAACCCAAGGCCGGTTCCGCTTCTTTCACGATTTTCCACCTGCTCAAAAGGCTGGAAAACGCGCTCAGTGGCCTCGGAGGTCATCCCTCTGCCGCTGTCAGCAACGGCGATCGTGAGGGTACCAAGCGCGCCGGGCGCATCAATGAGCTGGCAGTGAACGTGAATTTCGCCTTTATCGGTGAATTTAATGGCATTGCTGACCAAATTCATCACCACCTGCTTTAAACGGACGGCATCAACAAATATCTCTCGCTTGTCACCGCTGAGGTGATGACGGAAATGAAGACCTTTCTGGCGCGCCAGGTTGGTAAACACACGAACCACCGGCGTCGTTATTGCATCCAGCGGCACCCATTCAGGCTGCAGCTCCATGTGGCCCGCTTCAATTTTGGCCATATCCAATATGTCACCGATCAGCGCCATCAGGTTGCGCGAAGCATCCCGAGCGGTGGCGAGCAGTTCTGTGTCCGCTTTGCCGTCTTTACGTGTGCTTTGTAATTCCAGTAAACCGATGATGGCGCTTAGCGGCGTGCGAATTTCGTGGCTCATGGTGGCAAGAAACTGGCTTTTACTGCGGTTAGCTGTTTCGGCAATTTCCCTGGCCTGTGAAAGCTCGTCGAGCAGCGAAAGGTATTCGGTTACGTCAGCCCAGCCTGCAATAATGCCATCTTCAACGCCCTGACTATTGATGTAAGGCATCATCCAGTGCTGGATATGACGGACACCGTCGCCGCTATCCAGTGAAAAGCGCAGATCTTTGCCGCCATCTTCCTTCGCCTCTGTCGCCAGGCAATCCTGCCATATTTCGGCAAGCGGATGGCGGCGATCAAACAGGCACAGACTTAATAGCTCACGCTGCGGTGCGCTAAAAAACGCCCGAAACGCTTTATTACTGTGCAGAATAATGCCGTTGTTATCCGCCAAATACACGGGACGCGGGGGACTGTCGATCACGAAATCGCGAAAGCGTAACTGTTCTTTTAACTGTTTGCGGGTGCGACGGTTATACCAAATCTGACGCCACAAAATGAGGGCGCAGGTGAGCATAGCGGCCAGCATTAACAGCGTAGCAGTGAGTCCCTGTTTGTATTCCCGCTGATAAAACGTCCAGGTATTAAACCGTGCCACCGGAGCACCTTGCCAGCGGCCCAGAATGCTCAGGGTGATATCCGAGGGCAGGGTCGCGAGAACCTTATTCAGAATGCTGAGCAGCTCAGGCTGATTGCGTCGTACGCCAAATGCGATCGCTGCGTTATTATTTGTGGCCAATACGTCTCGTATTTGCAGACGGTTTTCGAACAGGCGCTGAATAATATATTTGCTGCTAATTAAGGTGTTCACCGCCGCGTCAACCATGCCCTCATCAACCCATTTAAGCGCCAGAGCAGGCGAGCTTGCTTCCACTAATTGCGCATGCGGGTATCTCTCCAACAGCCATGCATTAATCCCGTGCCGCGGATCAACCGCGATACGGGGTTGTTCTGGCAGTTCGTCTTCATTAATACGCGTCACTAATACTTCAGGGGACCACGTAAAAGGGCGTGTTAACAGATAATTTTCGTCACGTTGACCGCTGACCACAAAAGGTCCGGTAAGCATGATTTCTTCTGCACCGCTTTCGCGCGTTAAGGGATAAAACTCCATGCCCGTTTTAATGCCAATGAGCGCCAACAGATCGGGCGCAATACCTTGAAATTTGTCTTTTCCCTCATTGATAAAGAAAGGGGAATCAAGTGAGGACACGCCTACGCCAATGCGTTTATTGCGCTTTAGCCACAGTTTCTCGGCTGGCGACAGGGTAATGCCTGCCGCCAAGAAGCGCGCGATATTGTCCTGTTCCCACTGCGAGGCGTTTTCACCACTCATCGAGTGGGCATGAAATTCCCTCAGCGCGGCTTCAATGCCGTGTATTAGCGCCTGTTGCGTATTGGAAATAATAAAGCGATAGGCCTGCTCAGGCATATCATCCGCACGCGCGATGATGCGCAGGGTGTTCGCGTAGTTTTGCTCAATTAAATAATCTGCTTCGCTGGCCGGCAAGATAGCCCGATTGCTGGTGCCAAGTGCTACGGAAGCCAGCATTAACTGGGGTGAAACAAACCAGCGGATTTTACCCTCAGCGTCGTGCTGCGGCATTTCATCACGTAATAGCGCAGTGATGGGGGAAAGGGCGCTGTCGCGATGAAAATTAAACAGGTTACCTTCCCGTCTTACCACGACAAAATGTGCTGGGAAAATATCAATAGAGACGCTGTTGTCGAGCGGCGCTTGATCGCTGGCAGGAGGCTGGAACAGCACATCAATGCGTTTATTATGCAGCGCCATTTCCGCGGCGGCGTAGGTGTCAAAATAAATGACACTGGCGCGCAGGCCAAGATTAAACGACAGCGTCTGTAGCAGATTTGGCAGATAACCGGAAAGCTCATCTGAGGGATTGAGCCTGATAATCGGAGGGCGAATAGGGCCATAAATCCCTACCACAATTTCCCGCTTCATGCCCAGCCAACTCCAGTCCTGCGCACTCAGGTCGGGAACAGTAAACGAAATAGGCTGGCTGGGAATTAAGCGCACAGGGCGTTCGCTGGCATAAGTGAGCACGCCTGGCAACAACAACAGGAGCAACCATACAGTGCGCATAAGCGTTAACTGATATGATTAATACGCGCAAAATCAAGTAGCTCTTTTTGATTTCGCAAGCTCAGTTTTTCCATGATTCGCGCCTTATAAGTACTCACGGTTTTATTGCTGATCTCCAGCTGAGCAGCAATCTCAATAATTTCAATTCCCTCAGATAACATCTTAAGCACTTGATATTCACGTGTAGAGAGCTGGCGGATTTTATCACCATCATGAATCATTCCGTTTTTATTCCCATGATCGTAATATTGCAGCGGAAAGTAAGCATAACCGCCTAACACTGCTTTCACCGCCACTTTTAAATTTTCCAGCTCATTCTTTTTACTGATGAATCCATTCGCGCCATAGCGCATACTTTCCGGCGCATAATGCTGGGCATTTTTACCGCTCATGACGATGACCGGAATCATTATCTGTTTATCACGAATGGATTTTAAAACTTCAATCCCATCTTTGTTTGGTAGATCGATGTCAAGGATCAATCCTTCTGGGGCATGCTTTTCTATCAAATGCAGGACGCGGTGTGCATCTCCCGTTTCCGCCACCACCTCATGTCCTTCCGTTTCCAATAGGGTTTTAATCGCCATTATTGCCAGCGGGTGATCGTCAACAATCATAAATTTAGCCATGGTTTTGCGCCTCAAAGAAGAGCATAGCCCAACCGAAAGAGTTAAGACACGTCTCGAAAATGTTCAACAGCGAAGTAGCCTCGCTACCTTTGACAAATGACGTTCGCGCTTTTCATGCCATTCTATTTTTTACCAAAATATACACTGCGCAAACACGACAGAGTTCATAAAAAAAATCAGCAAATAATAGATACCGATAATCTTAAGCGCTGAACGGTATCGACGATAGTGCTCACAAATGCGCCGAATGATGTTTTTATCCACGTAAACTCCTCCTATTAATCACTGAATAAGACAACATTCAGGCTGGCGGTGGCGTAGCGCACATGAAGCACAATTGAAGAATCGCATTGTTAATCACGCGCCGCCATCAGCGTAATAGGCCCTAAATGTAGGAACAGGCTGACAACGCGCAAGCGTAAAACGTGTATCAAAGCCGTGGGCAGGACAAAGGCGAGGGTGGACGCCCGCGATCGTCGTTCACGTCACGCCCCATGCGCGTCCACACACAAGCCCGTGGCGAGGGCTCACCTTTGACGCCATCTCTCCATCATTTCTGGCGTACCGTAAAACGTGACTTCCTGCGCCCGAGGCGTTAGGTCAAGATCGGGGTGCTGTGTCTGTAATTCCACTGCGATTTCTCGATGCGCATTCAGGAAATTACGTACCTGCTCACTGCCTTCCGCACAACATCTTTCTGCGGTTGCCGTTATTCGTTCATATAAATCCGGCTGGTTAACCTTTGCCAGATTTGTTGGGACATAAGGGTGATTAGCTGCAGCGGCTTCAGCTATAGGAAACGTCTCGATAAAGGTGTGGTAGCCACCAAAGTTCATAAAGGCGGCAATCCCCAAGCCGGCGGGTAAGACAACGTCAACATTGCCGTAAATTTGCTGCTCACCCAAAATGTTAAGTGCGAGCAAAATATCGCAGGTACCGCCCGATTGCGCCCCGGCCGCGGGGAAGCCCTGCTGGTTGCTTTCATAAGTGAACGTACCAAACGGCTGCCAGCGGTTGATGCCTGTGCCGTGGCTCATGGCGTGCTCCTCTAGCATCTGAGCCATATTAAGCCGCGCATAGCCCTGCGGAATTGACGCGATGTCCTCCTCGGACAAGGTAAACGGTCGACTGAGGTCGGCAATCGGTGCGCCCGCGCGCGGAATAGCATTTATGTGTTGGTTGCGATCGCCTAGCGCGTTGCGCAAAACCGCATCATCCGTGCCATCGGCGGTACGTTGCACTACTTGGCCAAACCCCAGTCCATATTTTGCAGCATCTTCGTATAGCCCATTCACAGTGCGTGTTATGCCTTCTTCCGTTGTGACTATCGGCATGCGCTCACTGCGCGCCCGACTTAACGGGTTATCGAACCCAGCAGTGCGAGTTTTGATGGAAAACGCTTTAAAGCGATCGGCAAATTCGTTGGCTTGTCTTGAGAGACCGACTTCGCGCAACAGCGCAGTGCACGCCTCGGCATTGCCTTGTTTATGCTGAGTAAACAGTTCAGGTTTACGCTGATCCTCGATGGGATTCATCAACTGCCATACCGTTGTGCCAAAGGCGCTCAAGGTGCGAATTTTCGTTAGCAGCTCAGGATATCCCTGCTTGAGCTCCCCTGTGGCAAGACCGTGCAGCGGCGTACTCAGCGTTTCCAGCATCCATGCATGAAAATCCCAAGTTGTATCCATCTGTCGGCCAATCTGGTCGGACTCTTTGGATAGCGGTTTAATCGCAGCCTGAATGACCTCACCCAAAGTCTGTGTCCGCCCCTGAAAATGCACAATACGGTTGGCGGCTTCGCTTTTTCCATCCAATACATGGCGCAATACGCCCGCAAGAAGACTGGCGTGCTGATCAAATACCCTGCCGATCTGTCCCGGCTTATCCAGGAGCGCTATACTGGCTCCGGCCTCGAAAAATTTACTGTTACTGATCGCCAGTTTCTGAGCATCAGATAAATTTACGCCGTGCGTATCGCTCTTCGCGATGGCTTCCGGTTTATTTTGCTGATTCATGGCGAAGATGGCGTGTAGATTACTGCCTGAGCGAGATATAAACATGGATTATCATTTCAATGAATGGATTGTTTCCAATAAATACCATTCGCTGTTTATGAAAACTTTAAAAAATAGCCCTGCAGTGTCACATTCATGGCCACCCTATTATGTCACTCAGTGCTTATCGATTAGCCCCCGAGCAATTGCCTTGTTTAATTTCATGTTTTTAATGGCATTTTCAATAAAACTTTATAGAAAACAGGAATAAAGTCCGACAATAATACCAGACCTTCTGCTTATTAATGGGTGATTGAAATTTCGGGAAATAATAGTTATGCGGGATACCTTAATTAGTGCCTTTTTTAAAATAACGTGACTATCACTTTAACAGTGCCGCGAGATAACCCCTTTTTAAGGCATTCTATTTCTGGAAAGCCTGGATACTTATCTTGCGTGGTATCATATTATCGATCACGTTTCTTCATCCTCTAAAATTCTCACCATCGCGCCGCGGTGGGCCTCTACCTTACGGATATAGCGCATGACCGTCTGGGTTTGCGTCCACGTGCCTTCCTGCATAATTTGCGCAATAGAAATCCCTTTTCTGGCCATATCCTGCGCGGCGCCGACGCGTGCGCTGTGTCCGCTCCAGGTCGCGTAGCGTCCCTTATTCGTTTTCAAGCGGAACGTTTCACCTACTGCACGACGCGCGCGGCGCCAGATATCTTCGAGGCAAGGGGCGCTCATCGGTTCAGCCGCGATAGCTGTAACGGTATTGGACCGATGAACCGGGCAGAAGATCACCGCCTCCGGTTCATTGATGAGACCTGCAGCACTCATCCATTCCCGCAACCGTTCGGATGCTCGCGAACTGAGTGCTTTAACAAGGCCGCCCGACTGCAGAATCGTTTTTGTCCAACCGACATCAAGTATAAGACGCCCATCCGGGGCCTGCGTAACGTCGCGAACTCTGAGGCGGGATAATTCACTCATCCGCAACAATGTACCGTAGGCAACGTGGATAAAAGCCAAATCTCTCAGTTGCTGCAGTCGGGGTGAATGTTTCCAAAGGGCATCAAGCTTCGTCAGATCGTGATAACAGAAGGGGACAGCTTGCCCAATACGTTCACCGGACACCACGGCGGTGCGGTTGATTTTCTTGCGAGCACGGATCACCTCAGGCGAAACCGTAGGCGGAATCAATCCAGCATTACGGTGTAGCATGGCAATAAGTGCGGCATGCACGGAGATGGTTGAGGTTGAACGTCCCAGCGCCTGCAGATGAAACAGATAATCTTGCAGATCCTCCGGCGTCATGGGCAAAAAAGAACGCTGATTTTCTTGCGACCAGCGCCAGCTAACCCGCATCACGCTGAGCAGTTGACGCCAAGTGTTAGGTGAAAAAGCCTCACGATGGCGTACAAATGCAGCAAGTTTCGCGGTGAGGGCATCTTCAGGTGGGATCAAACCCGTAAAATCAGCAATCTCGGTCATGGTTTTTCCAGGTTAACGCTATCAGGCTGACGCCGCTACGTGAATTCTGCGAAGTTAAGCAGGGGGATGATTCGCCAGATTTCACGTAGCGCTGCCGTTTTTTTAGTCACCTTTGCCTCTATGCATGCCTTGGGCATCCTATGTAAACAACCTAAGGGGTTAAAGGTCTGACACGCCTTCGCATGATACACGTTTTCAGGGCCTTATACTGGCCTTATATAATGTTAATTATATAAGGTTGGATGTTTATTGAACTGCAAATATGCTTTTCATTAAGAAAGGATTTTACCTGCTTGAGCTGATTGAAATTCCAGCACATTCCTCAATACGAAGGCCATTGACCTGCCCCCAGGATTAAATACAAAACTCAGTTAGTAATGTCGGATCCTTCACTTTCAGAATTACCCTTTCTCCAGCTCGCTGCAAATTCAGACGGCGTCTGATAATTCAGCGTGGAGTGCGGACGACATTCGTTATAATCCTGACGCCATTCGCTGATGGTTTTCCTGGCATGACTGACGTCGCTGAACCCGTGTTCATTCAGGCATTCATCGCGAAAGCGTCCGTTAAAACTCTCAATAAATCCGTTCTGTGTGGGCTTGCCGGGCTGGATAAGTCGCAGCTCCACGCCATGCTCAAAGGCCCACTGATCGAGCGCGCGGCAGGTAAACTCCGGGCCCTGATCGGTTCTTATCGTAGCCGGATAGCCGCGAAACAGCGCAATGCTGTCCAGAATACGCGTGACCTGCACGCCTGAAATCCCGAAGGCAACAGTGACCGTCAGGCATTCCTTTGTGAAGTCATCGACGCAGGTAAGACACTTGATCCTGCGACCAGTAGCCAGCGCATCCATGACGAAATCCATCGACCAGGTCATGTTGGGCGCCGCCGGGCGGAGCAGCGGCAGACGTTCTGTTACAAGCCCTTTACGACGACGTCTGCGTTTAACGCCCAGTCCGTTCAGATGATAAAGGCGGTACACGCGCTTGTGATTAACCAGAAGCCCTTCACGGCGCAGTAACTGCCATATGCGGCGGTAGCCAAATCGCCTGCGCTCCAGTGCCAGTTAAGTAATGCGCCCTGATAAACGGGCATCAGCCGCCGGACGCTGAGCGTCATAGCGGCAGGTCGACAGGGACAAACCTGTGAGTCTGCAGGCACGACGTTGCGACAGACCGGTCGCATCACACATCAACACCACGACTTCGCGCTTCTGGTCTGTCGTCAGTACTTTCGCCCGAGAGCCACCTGAAGCGCCTCCTTATCCAGCATGGCCTCGGCGAGCAGCTTCTTGAGTCTGGCGTTCTCTTCCTCGAGTGACTTCAGGCGCTTAACCTCAGGCACCTCCATGCCGCCATACTTCTTACGCCAGGTATAAAACGTGGCGTCGGAAATAGCGTGCTTACGGCAGAGTTCCCGGGCAGAAACGCCGGCTTCAGCCTCGCGGAGAATACTGATGATCTGTTCGTCGGAAAAACGCTTCTTCATGGGGATGTCCTCATGTGGCTTATGAAGACATTACTAACATCGCGGTGTATTAATCAACGGGGAGCAGGTCACTGGAACTCTAAAGGATATGGATGGAAATCCTGTTCCTAAAGAAAATGGCGGCTACTGGGACCATATGCAAGAAATGCAAAATACCCTCAGAGGGTTGCGAAATCATGCAGATACACTTAAAAATGTAAACAATCCTGAAGCCCAAGCAGCTTATGGCAGAGCTACAGAAGCTATCGACAAAATCGAATCCTCCTTAAAAGGACATGGCATATGAAAACTTTCCGTCAATTAATAGGCAATATAAATAAAATTAAAAACCCTAAAGATCAATCTCCGTTAGAATCGTGGTTCGAGAGCGTATTGGATGTACCTCTGGAAAAATTGGAGGTAGGAGACCTATGCCGCGCGGTCCGTCAAAAAGTCTGTATTAGCCAACTAATGCCTTTAATTTTAGATGTTATGATTGAGGATC
This sequence comes from uncultured Pantoea sp., assembly GCA_913778495.1. GTDB lineage: Bacteria > Pseudomonadota > Gammaproteobacteria > Enterobacterales > Enterobacteriaceae > Pantoea. The sequence continues at coordinate 18,500 of CAJYVD010000035.1, read as the reverse complement.
CATTAGCTGGGGATCTTTATGATGGTGAACTTATCGCCGCGTTAGCAACGCTTAAAGAAATGGACTTAATATTCCACAAAGAAGAATTCATAAAAATAAAAGAAATCATAAAAAAAATAGACCTCAATAATGTTGATACTGAGGTTAAAGTTGAGGCTATAAAAATCATTAACATGCCTATATAAGGTTAATTTAAAGCAAAAATTATGAATGCTTTTGGTGGTTAATTGAGTAGGCGTACAGATATACATTTCCACAGAAACGGTTTTTAATCTTATGTTATTTCCACATCTCATGGAGGGTATCCTGTAACAAAAAATCAACCTCATGATAAGTCCTCAAAAACCCAACAAGTTAAGGGTCTATATTGTGCATGTGAAAAAAGTGAACAAATCCCGCAAGCTTTACTGTAGCGAAAACACCACGACGCGTCATCACTCGAATAATCCCGGCGGAGATTATCGTGGGGAGCGAAACAAAAAAAAGAACATCAAATGAAGATTCACCTCTGCGGGAATCAATGCATGGTAAGCAGCATCGTGGCCGCGATTATTCGCCGTTGTTCCATTTTCTGCTGAGTAAAATTGGGCAACGTTGGGATGCAGTGTTTAGCGAAACGGTAAGACGCTTGGACCAAACAGATCCTATTTTTTGGATGGTTGCTAAGCATGAACATCAGCAGAGGGATATCGTTTGCTGTGGTGATTTAAGCTTTTATTCGGGTTTATTTATTGATGAGCAGGGATTACTGCAACAGGTCAATCCGCAGGTAACAGCAGAAGACCTTCCAGTAACGTGCCTTGTTGCACGCATACGTTTATCGGCGTACCGGTGCCATGGAGAGGGGCTCAGATGTTTTAAGTATTTAGAATGAGATACATAAATACAGTCATAGTGAATTTTTTATCCCTGAACATTTTATTTAACATAATCAATATTATGCGCACTCAATATACAGCTTTATCCAACGTACCAAAATCGCTGTGATCCCAGCTGAAATCCGCAAAAGTAATGACGGGAGAAATGCACCGACCGTACGCTGCTGCCACCAGCCTCAATAATGGTTAAAGGCAAAGCGTGTTGGCGCACCTGTGTCACGAATAAAATCAGGGGCGCGACGCCCCTGTTTCACTATCTCCTGCTCATCGCTAGTTTCGCGGCAAACATCAGAAACAGGCATCCTGTCAGGCGGTCCATCCATTTCACCACCACTGGCTTTTTCAGTACGCCAGACGCATAACGGGTTGCGGTGATCAGCGTCAGAGACCAGAGCGTACCCAGCAGCACATGAATAGCAACCAGCAGGAAAGTCCATTGCATTGGAGCGTGACCGGTTGGAATGAACTGCGGTAAGAATGAGACATAAAAAATACCCACTTTTGGGTTAAGCACATTGCCCATCATACCGCGCAGAAACCAATTATCCGCCGCTCTCGCTTTAACCTGAGTCAGGCTAAATTGCTGCCGAGGACGTAACAGCAACTGCATACCCAGCCAAAGGAGATAAGCCGCGCCGCACATTTTGAGCACGTTATAAGCAAGCTCAGAGACGGCAAGCAGCGCGCCAAGTCCAAAAGCGACTACTGCCCCCCAAATAAAGCATCCCACATTGATCCCTAGCGCCGCGCGAAAGGCTTTTCGGCCACCTTCAACGGCAGCAGTACGCAGAATGAGTGCGGTATCCAGGCCCGGCGTTAAGGTCAGCAGCGTTGCGGCCAAGGTATAAGCAAGAAGTGAATCAGCGACAGACATGTCTTATCTCCGAAAGCGTTAAGACTAATAAACTCTTCACACGTCTACAATAAGCATGCCCATTTTAACGCTTTAACGCATGGCTAAAACCTCATCACTCCTCTTCAACGCCTTCCACTAGCACAAACGTTCCGCTCGCCGCGCCAGCGCGCAACTGACGCGCCGCTTGATACTCAGGACTCGCGTAAAACTGCCTGGCCTCGTCGAATGACGCAAACTCAAATATCACATGGCGCTCATGAGATTCGCCCTCCAGATTTTCATGCTGTCCAGACCAGGCGGCAATCTTTGGATTGAACGCCTGCATTGCCTGTCCGGCCGCGCGCGCATACTCCGCATAGGCGACTGCGTCGGTTACCGTAACGTGCGCGATCAAATAGCCTTTTTTCATTGTTGTATATCCTGCTCAAAACGTTATGTGCGCTGACCGAAAGACAGCCGTTTAACCGCATGGGGTACAGAAAAACCGCACGGTGTAAAAGCAGTCTATTGATACTTGTTGAGTGGATAAATAACGGAGAAAATAACGCATTGTTATACGTGAGGTGAACAATGCGAAATCTGGACGCATTAACAATCTTTGTGCGGGTTGCGGAGATGACCAGTTTCACCCGCGCAGCGGAAAGTTTGGGTATTCAAAAAGGTCGCGTATCGAAAGTGGTTAGCGACCTCGAAGTTGAGGTCGGTGCCACTTTACTGCATCGCACCACGCGCACGGTGCAGTTAACCGAAGACGGACGTGCATTTTATGCACGCGCGCGGGATCTGTTGACCGAAGCTGACGAACTTCACGCGATGTTTTCTCATGGCGGTCTGGCGCTGCGCGGGAAAATACGCGTGGATATGCCGGCGGTGCTGGCGCAGAGCGTCATTATCCCTGCTCTGCCTGATTTGCTGGCCGCGCATCCGGAGCTGGACATTGAGCTGTCCAGCTCCGATCGCCGCGTCGATCTGGTAAAGGAAGGATTTGACTGTGTGGTTCGCCTCGGCCCGATTGTCGACGACACCCTCATCGCGCGCCCCTTGGGTAAATTACGGATGGTCAATGCGGCTAGCCCAGCCTATCTTGAGCGCTTTGGGGTGCCGCAAACGATCGATGATTTACACAAGCAGGGCCACCGGATGGTGCATTACATGCGAAACTTTGGCGCGAAACCCGATGGCTGGGCCTATCCCTCAGCGGATGGCTACGCAACGTTGATGTTGCCTGGCGCTGTGCGTGTGGATAGCGTACCGGCTTATCACGAAGCAGGACTGGCAGGCCTGGGCTTGATTCAGGGTGGTTACTCTTCCCTATTGTGTCATCTTGAACGCGGCACGCTGGTTGAAATTTTGCCAGACTTTCCTGCCCAACCGCTCAACGCCGCGTTTGTGATCGCGCATCGGCGTCATTTATCCCAGCGCGTGAGAGCGTTTATGCACTGGACGACAGCGGTACTGACGCCCTACTTCGACGTCAATGCGTAAAAAATTGCGGCTTTTGCTCGACAACGAGTACGCCAGATATACGCGGTTACAAAGCCGACAAAAACCGCACCACCGCTACGCTAAAAACCGGGCATCTTCTACACTTTCTACTTTGCACACCTAACCAAGGGGAAAAGATGAAAGTTTTAATGGTTCTCACATCGCACGATACGCTGGGCGACACCGGTAAAAAAACGGGATTCTGGCTGGAAGAGTTTGCCGCGCCTTGGTATGCCTTCACCGATGCTGGCGCTGAGGTGGTGCTGGCTTCACCGGCTGGCGGACAGCCGCCGCTGGACCCAAAAAGCGATCAGCCCGAGTTTCAAACCGAGTTAACCAAGCGGTTCAAAAGCGATGCGGCAGCGCAGCAGGCGCTGGCCAATACCGTAAAACTGAATACAGTACAACAAGATACCTTCGACACGGTATTCTATCCCGGCGGTCACGGCCCACTGTGGGATCTGGCCGAGTCTGCTACGTCCATTGCGCTCATAGAATCTTTTGATCGTGCAGGAAAACCCATCGGCTTTGTCTGCCATGCACCAGGCGTGCTGCGTCACGTAAAAGCCGCTGACGGTGAGCCGCTGGTTAAAGGCCGTAACGTCACCGGCTTTACCAACGGTGAAGAGGCCGGTGTTGAGCTAACCCACGTCGTGCCGTTCCTGGTAGAAGACGAATTTAAACGCCTGGGTGCGCATTATCATAAAGGCGCCGACTGGAGCGTGTTTGTCCAGGAAGATGGCAATCTGGTCACCGGCCAGAACCCGGCCAGCTCTGAGGCGGCCGCAAAAGCGCTGCTGGCTAAGCTTCACGCCTGATACCCCTCTTACCTGCCCTTTGCCCGGATACAGCAATCCGGGCATGCCTCATCATCTTGCTCCGCAAAATGGTTTCACTTCCTGTACCGCGTCAGAGATGACAACTGCGTTTCAGCCCGCTAAAGTCACGCTTTTATTGATTTTATCAGGGGGGATCATGAAACCGCTTTTTGTCTACGGTACGCTACAGCCCGGCCATTCTAACGCCCACATTCTGGAAAACATCGGCGGCGAGTGGCAGTCCGGTAGCGTCACGGGAACCTACTACGCGCGCGGCTGGGGAGCGGCGGCGGATTTTCCCGGCATCGTGCTCGATAATCATGGCGATCGCGTTTCCGGTTACTTGTTCTACTCAGATCATCTGCAGGCACACTGGCCCATGCTGGATGAATTTGAAGCCGGCTACGACCGCGTTGACGTCACCGTGACCACCGCTGAGGGCAGCCAGGTGACGGCCTGGATATATGAGTTGCAGCCGCCGCAGTGACCTTCTCCTGACAGGCTATGCTTAAACCCAATCATGACGAGAGGAGTTAAGCATGACTGTTCTATGTTGCGCCTGCGGCACCGGATATGACGACACCCTCGGGCCGCCAACGCAGTGTCAAATCTGTGAAGATGCGCGTCAGTTTGTGCCGTCAACCGGCCAGCAGTGGCTGCCGCTGACCACGCTCAATGCCACGCACCAGAACAAATGGCAGTGGCACCTGCCGGGATTACTGAGCCTGCAAACCGTGCCCGCCTTTGCCATTAACCAGCGCGCGTTCATACTGCAAACGCCGCAGGGCAATATTTTATGGGACTGCCTCGCCAACCTCGATCGCGCCACGCTGGAATTGGTGCACGCGATGGGCGGACTCAACGCCATCGCCATTTCGCATCCTCACTATTACACCACTATGCAGGCGTGGGCCGCGGCTTTCTCGGCCCCCATTTATGTGCATGCCGATGATAGCCAGTGGATCATGCAAGAGAGTGACTGGATACGCCGGTGGCAAGGCGACCACCTGGATCTGCTGCCCGGGATTCAACTGCTGCGCCTCGGCGGCCATTTTGCAGGCGGAAGCGTGCTGCATTGGACGCAGCACGGCGGTGTGCTCTTGAGCGGCGATATTATCCAGGTCGCCCCCGGCGCCGACCGCGTGTCGTTTATGTGGAGTTACCCGAATATGCTGCCGCTCTCTGCTCGCGCCGTCGAACGGCTGATGGCGCGCCTTGAGACAGTGCAGTTCACGCAGCTTTACGGTGCCTTTGAGGCGCGGGAAATTACGGCACAGGCGCAGCAGCGCGTGCGTCACTCTGCCGCTACCTATTTACGCTGCTTAGACTAAGCCGGTATTGATGCGCTTACCAATCTCTTTCAGCTGGGCATATTTCTCCAGCAGTGCGGGCGCGTCGTCGAGGCTCATCGCAAACATCCATAAATAGGTCATCACAGAATAGATATGGCCGGCGCTCAGGCCACCTTTGAGCGCCATCAAGGCGATAGAGACGGCAAACAGCACCGCAGCCGCGACGCCAATCAGCAAAAAGCCCCACGCTTCCCGGTTAGACAAATGAATACGCATGCGCGCCAAAAATCGATAATGGCGCAGCAAGGTTTTTTCGCCAGCACGGCCAACGAACCCGACTTCACGCTCCAGACGATTGTTCAGGCGCGTAATCAGACGCTCATTTTGACGCATCCAGCCGGGCAATACGGCGGCGAATAGCGATAGCAGGATCAGGCACGTCAATCCCGACCACGGCTCAAGCGTTAGCAGCATCACCACCGCCCCACACATTGACGCCGTTGACGTGATGAGTAGCGGTAGATGGGTTTCAAAGAAATCCACAAACTGGCGTGACAATGTCACGCGCGCCGCGATCGCCGAGTGCGTTCGCGCTTCCTGGCGCTGCGCCAGAATGACGGGCACGGCCAATTCGGCATAAATGCGGGCAAAGGTGCGCGTATCCATGGTGCGCCGCGCGGCGCCGATCATCCACATGATCAACACCAGGCCGGCATAAAACATGCCATGCAGGGCATTACCTTCCATGATGGCGTTAATGGCGAATCCAGCCAGCAGCGGATAAAGCAGATACACCACGTTTTCGGTCACCACCAACAACAGGGTCAACAGTAGCTTCTTCTTGTTTCGGCGAGCCAAGGCCTTGAGCGTGCTTGTGGCGCTACGCGTGGCCGCAGGGGCCAGATTTTCAGGTATGATTTGCATCGTTTCAGTTTCAATAGGTCTTGAGCGGTCGCTCAAACTCGACAAAGTGTATTTGAGCAAACGCTCAAGATCAATGGACAGTGGTGATGAAAACGTCAAATTCAGGATTACGCGAGAAAATTTTGGAAACCGCGATCGCACTCTTCAGCGAAAAAGGGATGGAAAATGTGAAGACGCGCGAGCTAACCGCCGCGCTTGGCGTGTCGCGCAGCCACATTTATCACTATTTTCCCGACTGGACGACGCTGAGTGTGCAGGCCTGCACCCTGTTCGCTGAGCGTGACCTGGCGCATTTTTCTGACCAAATCAGTGGCCTGCCGCCCAGGCAACAGCTAGAAGCCTTTATTACCGGTCATTTACCCCAAGAGCCGGATGCAGAATGGCAGCTCTACAGTTCGCTATGGCGCAAAGCCACGTCAGAGCCACCTTACGCGGCGTTGGCCACCACCATTACTGAGCGATGGAACGCAGCGATGGCCGACATCATTCATGAAGGGATGCAGTCAGGCGTATTCCGTGCGGGTAATGCGCAACAAATTGCCCGTCAGCTCAGCGCCATGCTCAACGGCTATGCCGACCTCCTTATCGTGGTGACTGACGACCTGGCGCGACAGCAGGCGTTTAAGGATCTCCATGCTTTCATCGATCTGGCGTTGTGACGTCCGCTTACGGTCAGTCACGTTCTGGATAAAAAAACGCCAATCGAACCTTAATGGATGTACAGACGTCCAGACGTATAATATAGTCCGAGACCACTTACACGAAGGAATCGGCATAATGAAAAAAATACTCATCACGTCCTTACTGGCCGCCGCGGTTTCTCTGCTCAGTGCCTGCGATAACAACAGCGACAATAAAATCAAAGTGGCAATCAATACCGGGCCCGATGAAGCGCTGTGGCAAACGGTCAAACAGGTGGCTCACGATAAATATCAGCTCGACGTCGACGTGGTGGCATTCAACGATTACGTGCAGCCTAACGAGGCGTTGTTTAATAAAGACGTTGATGCCAATGCGTTCCAAAGCTTGCCGTATCTGGAAATGCAGTCCAAAGAGCGCGGTTATAAATTTGCCGTCGTGACCAATACGTTCGTTTTCCCGATTGCGGGCTATTCCCGCAAAATCAAATCGCTCAAGGAATTGCCAGACGGTGCGACGGTGACCCTCTCCAACGAAGCCACCACCCTCGGGCGAAGCCTGCTGCTGCTGCAGGCGCAGGGTTTATTGAAAGTGAAGCCGGAAGCGGGCTTGCTGCCGACCACGCTGGATATCACCGACAACCCGAAAAAGTTAAAGATTGTTGAAGTCGACACGCCGCAGCTGGCGCGGACGCTGGACGATCCGCAGGTTTACCTCTCCATTATCAACAATAACTTTGCCGCGCTGGTCAATCTCTCCGCCTCGCGCGATGGCATGTTTATGGAAGGCAAAGCGTCCCCTTACGTCAACGCCATTGTGGCGCGCGAAGACAACAAGGACAGCCCGAATATCCAAAAACTCAAAGAAGCCTTTCAATCGCAGCCGGTGCTGGATAAAGCCAACGAGATCTACAAAGGCGACATTATCAAAGGTTGGTAATAAGACACAGGCAGCCACATTGGCTGCCTTTTTTCTCTCACGCTGCGGCTTTGCTTTCCTCCGGTATAAAAAAGGTGTAAAAATTTAGCACGTTGCCGTAAAAATCCTGTTCACTCTCTCGCCATCCTCTATCCGATTCCTGAATAAACAGGTATTTTCGCGATCATAAAGCTTGCCGTTTCGTGCGCTACCATCAGGAATACTATGAGTCAGACAAAAAAAACCTCCCTGCCCGCAGGTATGATTGCGGCCGCCGGGATCGTGTTTGGTGACATTGGCACCAGCCCGCTTTACACCTTAAAAGAGTGCCTGTCGATTTTGCCCGATGGCGCGCCCTCTGTTACCGCAGTGATGGGATTCTTGTCGCTGATCTTCTGGGCACTGACGCTGATCGTCACACTGAAATATGTCTGCTTTGTAATGCGTGCCGATCACGACGGTGAAGGCGGCATCCTCACGCTGATGTCGCTGGCGCGTCGCCACGTTAGCAGCAAGATCGCCCCCATGATTATGCTGGCAGGCTTAACCGGCAGCGCGTTTTTTTATGGCGATGGCGTGATTACGCCCGCTATTTCTGTGCTCTCCGCCATTGAAGGGATCAACGTTGTCTCGCCCTCTCTCGGCAAGTATGTGGTGCCGCTCGCATTGACCATCCTCGCTCTGCTGTTTGTGATTCAAAAACACGGCACGGAAAAAGTGAGCTACGTGTTTGGGCCGGTGATGCTGGTGTGGTTTATCTCGATTGGTCTGCTTGGGTTGCACGGCATCGCCCTTAATCCCACGGTATTGAAGGCGTTGAATCCGGCTTACGCTTTCGATTTTCTCCACACTCATGAAGCGCTTTCTTTTGCAGCGCTCGGCATGGTGGTGCTGGCGGTGACTGGCGCAGAAGCGCTGTATGCCGATATGGGCCATCTCGGAAAGGCGCCGATTCGTCTGGCTTGGCTGGTGATTGCCATGCCGGCATTGGTATTGAACTACTTTGGCCAAGGGGCGCTGGTAATCGCCGACGCGAAAGCGCTCGATAACCCCTTTTTCAATCTTGCACCGGCCTGGGCGCAGATCCCGCTGATTATTCTGTCAACTTTGGCCACGGTCATCGCCGCGCAGGCCGTGATTTCCGGCGTGTATACCTTGACGCATCAGGCGATTCGCCAAGGGTTTCTCCCGCCAATGCGCATTGTCTTTACCTCTAATACCGAATCAGGACAGATCTACATTCCGGTGGTGAACTGGCTGCTCTTCGTCGCCGTGACCGTTATTGTCGTTGCATTTAAGCAATCTTCCGCCCTCTCATCGGCGTATGGCATTGTGGTGACCGGCACCATGGTCATTACCGCCTGCCTGATCGGCGTGGTGGCGCTGCGTAACTGGAAGTGGCCTGTACCGCTGGCGCTGGTGTTCCTGGTCGCCATGCTGACGATTGATGTGCCGCTGTTTGTGTCGAACCTGATGAAGCTGCTGTCCGGCGGTTGGGTGCCGGTGATTCTGGCGCTCTTGATGATGGGATTGATGCTGATCTGGAGCACCGAACGCAACCGCTTGATCCGCCGCCTCGACAACGACCCAGAAAGTTTACAGGCAATGATCCGCTCGCTGGAGACGACACCACCCAAGCGGGTGCCCGGCACGGCGGTGTTTCTGGCGCGTAAAGAACACGAAATTCCGCAGGCGCTGCTGCACAATCTCAAGCACAACCGCGTGTTGCACGAGCGGGTGGTGTTGCTGCACATTCGCACGACGGAAACCCCGCGCGTCTACAATCAAAAACGCGTGCGCATCACACAGCTCTCGCCCTCTTTCTGGCAAGTCACAGCGGCCTACGGCTGGCGTGAAGTGCCATCGATGGCGGAGATCTTGCACCTGTGCGGCTTAGAGGGCTTTGGCTGCACGCTGAACGAAGCGTCGTTTTTTACCACGCACGATACCCTGGTAATGAAAAAGCGCCGGGGTCTTCTGCGCATCCGCGGTGGCATCTTCCATTTCTGCCAGCGCAACGCCCAGCGCGCGCACGAGCAATTCAGCATTCCCCCTAACCGCGTGATCGAACTCGGCGGTCAGCGCGAGTTTTAACCACCCTTCACCTGAATGCGCTCACGGGCATTCAGGTGATTTCCCCTTTTGCTGCTTAAGCCACTGCGTCTATTTTCACCGCGGCTGTGCGCGGTAAATGTAAGCAGATGCAAGAATATTCCCCAAATATTCACGGAGTTGTGGCTGAACCTTTCTTAACAATTTTTTAGCAACTTTAGCCAAAATGGCGGGCACGAATGGGTGTTTATTAACCTGGAACGTATGCAGTTATCGCTGCGCGAAAAGTGATAATGGCAAAACAATAATTCCGTTTCCTGAACGGCTCAGTGATGATTTATTGAGGAGCAACGCCATGAAAGCCCTGATTAACGATGTGATTTCTATTTTTACCCCACAGCAGATTAAACCGGTGTTAATTCGTCAGGATCTCACTCATCGCGAATTATCGTCGCTGCATCCTGTCGGCGTGACATCCGTAAGCTGGGCCACCTCAATGGAAGAATTAACCGACGCCATTATCCGTAAAGCACGGGCGGCCGGCGCAGTGGGATACCATATTACCGACGTTGAAACCCATGAACCGGCGCACGACGGCCAGTGCGTGATGGCCGCAACGGCAACGCTTTACCACATTCACGATAACCCGGCACAGATGTAAAGGATCGCGTTGTGTTTTTTTAATACGCCCGCCGAGGTATCAGGCGGGCTTTATCGCCTTCTCACGCATCGGCGCTCAGCGCTATTCTCTTTTTTCGCTGACGTGCGTATTTAATTTGACCTAAGTCGTACAGCCAGATATAAAGAATACCCGCGTATCCTAAGCGGATATTCCGCTTCCTTCCTTTCTATTCTGTTGTTATTTACCTCTCATCTGTTACAAAACTTAATAAACCGGCATAAATACTTTATTAACTAAAAACAGATTAATCTTTTCGTAACAATCTTTTAATTTGCTCAGCGAATTTTTAACGTTCACCTGCACAGTAAACATCAGGATCAGAATGACTCACCTAAAAAAAATCGCGCCTGCCCTTTCGCTGGCAGCGCTGCTTATTTCTTCAGTGGTTCACGCTGAAAACGCCCCCGAAAAAACCGATGTGCTGCTGATTGGCGGCGGCGTCATGAGCGCCTCACTCGGCACCTGGCTGCAAGAACTGCAACCGGGCTGGAAACAGCTGATGGTAGAGCGTCTGGACGGCGTAGCACTGGAGTCTTCTAACGGCTGGAACAACGCCGGCACAGGCCACTCTGCTAACATGGAGCTGAACTACACGCCAGAGCGCGCGGACGGTTCAATCGACGTTAGCAAAGCGCTGGAAATCAACGAAGCCTTCATGATTTCGCGCCAGTTCTTCTCCGCTCAGGTTAAGCGTGGCGTGCTGCACGATCCGCGTTCGTTCATCAACTCAACGCCGCACATGAGCTTTGTCTGGGGCGATAAGAACGTTGAATTCCTGACCAAACGTTACGCTGCGCTGCAGAAGACCACCCTGTTCCAGGGCATGCAGTTCTCCACCGATCACAAACAGATTGAGCAGTGGGCACCGCTGGTGATGGAAGGTCGCGACCCGAACCAGAAAGTGGCCGCTACCTGGACGCCAGTAGGCACCGACGTGAACTACGGCGAAATCACCCGTCAGCTGATCGGTAGCCTGAAAAAAGATCAGAACTTCACGCTGGAAACCTCCTCGGAAGTCACCGACTTCAAACGCAACAGCGACAACTCCTGGCACGTTACGATTAAAGACGTGAAATCCGGTAAAGATCGCGCGGTTGATGCGAAATACGTGTTTATTGGTGCAGGTGGCGCGGCCGTTAAGCTGCTGCAGAAAACCGGCATCCCAGAGGGCGATAACTACGGCGGTTTCCCGGTGGGCGGCTCCTTCCTGATGACCGAAAACCCGGAAATCACCAATCGTCACCTGCAGAAAGTGTACGGTCAGGCCTCCGTGGGCGCGCCGCCAATGTCCGTACCGCATATCGATGCGCGTAACCTTGACGGGAAGAAAGTGGTGCTGTTTGGGCCGTTCGCGACCTTCTCAACCAAGTACCTGAAAAATGGCTCGCTGTTCGATCTGCTGAGCGCCACCACGACAAGCAACATCGGACCGATGACCCACGTCGGCATCGACAACTTCGACCTGGTGAAATACCTGATCGGTCAGGTAATGCTGAATGACGATGACCGCTTCGCTGCGCTGAAAGAGTACTACCCTAACGCGCGTAAAGAAGACTGGAAGCTGATTCAGGCTGGTCAACGTGTACAGATCATCAAGAAAGATGCGGAGAAAGGCGGCGTGCTGAAACTCGGCACCGAGATTGTCACTGACAAGCAGAAAACCGTTGCCGCACTGCTGGGCGCGTCACCGGGTGCGTCTACCGCTGCGCCTATCACGCTGGATGTGATGAAGAAGCTGTTCCCAGAGCAGTTTGCTTCACCAGAGTGGCAGGAGAAAATCCGCGCCATCATCCCAAGCTTTGGCCAGAAACTGAACGGCAACGTGGCGCTGACCCAGCAGGTTTGGGACAACACCGCCGAGACGCTGCAGTTGACCAAGCCGCCGGTGATCAATATGGGCGAGCAGTCTGAAGCGCCTGCGCAAGCTAAGCCGCGCGCAGATTCAGCTAAACAGGATATGGCGCTGTAATTACTGCGCTGAATGATAAAAAGCCGGACGCTGTCCGGCTTTTTTTATGCCTGTAAAACGCGCTAGGGTGCATGCGCGGCATACGGTCCTGGCCCGATAGAGGCGCGAACCTGCAGCTCGCCGCAGAAGTTTTTCCGCTGGCGTAACTCGCCTCCGTCCAGCATAAAGGTTAAGCGCTCAAGCGTTTCTTTGATCATGTCAGTGACCGGCATTTTGACGCTGGCGAGTGCGGGGATGGTGTACGGCGCCAGCGGAATATCATCAAAACCCAGTACCGCAACCTGCTGCGGCACCGCTATCTGATGGGCTGCCAGCGCCTGCAGCACGCCAATCGCCATTTCATCGTTGCTGGCCACCACCGCGCTAAAGGTCACGCCGCGCGCCAGGAGCGTTTCAACCGCCATGACGCCCTGCTGCGCCTGCCATTTCCCTTCGACAATCAGCGCATCCTGCACCGTGATGCCCTGCCGCGTGAGCGCAGTCTTATAGCCCGCGAGACGCGCCTGCCCTGTGGGCGAATCCAGCGATCCGGTGACAAAAGCAATATCACGGTGCCCCAGCGCCGTCAGTTGTTCAACCGCGTGGGCGCTGGTGAGCTGCTGGTCAACGTAGATGCAGTAGCTGTCGTGCTGGCGCAGCTGACGGTTTATCACCATGATCGGGTGTTTGTACTGCGCGACCAGCGCGTCCATCTCTTCAATGCTGAGAAAACGCGGATAGATGATAATGCCGTCGCAGCGTAAATCGAGCAGGAACTGGATAGCCGCGCGCTCCTCCTCGGCGCTGTGCTTGCCGTCAACCAGCAGCAGCTGTCTGCCCTGCTGCTCCAACATACGCGCTGAGTGCTGCATCAGCTCGGTAAAATAACTGCCGGCGTAAAGGGTATTGGTCATCACTAAACCAATGGTATGACTCGACTTGGCGGCCAAATTGCGTGCCAGCAGATTGGGGCGAAATCCTGTGGCGGCGATGGCTTGAAACACCTGTTCGCGCTTGGCCTGACTCACATAGCCATTGCCGGACAGTACCCGCGAAACGGTGGCTTTTGAGACGCCCGCGGTTTTCGCCACTTCGGATATGGTGGTCATCTTTCTCTCTTCCTGAATGTCCCTCGCCACAGTGTACCTAAGCGGCAAAAATCGCGGGGAATTATCTGCGGGTCTCCCCGTTTCTTACCCGATCGATATCACATAATCAAAAATAAAAAAATCAAATTGCTTGATCGCATTGAAACTCCCTTTCATCATTTTGTGAAACCGGTTTCTCATACTCATAACTTACCGCCGGTACCTCTACCCTCAATCAGAGATCAGAACGCCATGGCTAAGAACTATGCTGAAGTTTCCCGCGCGATTGTGGCTGCCCTGGGTGGCTTTGCCAACATCGAGGCGGTGACCCACTGTATGACGCGCCTGCGCTTTGTGGTGAAAACGCGTGACCCGATCGATAACGCCGCGCTTAAAGCGATTCCCGGCGTCATGGGCGTGGTGTACACCGATACCCAGTGTCAGGTGATTATTGGCAACGACGTCAACCTCGCTTATCAGGATGTGTTGCGGCTCGGCACACCCGACAACCAGCCACAGGCGCCTGTGAAACGGAAAATGACGCTGCGCACCCTCGGCGCCGGCATTCTGGACGCGCTGGTGGGCACCATGTCGCCGCTGATCCCTGCCATTATTGGCGGTTCCATGGTGAAATTACTGGCCATGGTGTTGGAGATGAGCGGCATGCTGATTAAGGGCTCGTCGACGCTCACCCTCCTCAACGCGATCGGCGATGGCGCTTTTTTCTTCCTGCCGATCATGGTGGCCGCCTCCGCCGCGCTGAAATTTAAAACCAATATGTCGCTGGCGATTGCCATTGCGGGCGTGCTGGTCCATCCCAACTTTATTGAACTGATGGCAAAGGCGGCGCAGGGTCAGCCGGTAGCGTTCGCCGGCATTCCGGTCACCGCCGTGAAATACACCTATACCGTTATTCCCGCGCTGGTGATGACCTGGATTCTCTCGCACATTGAATATTGGATTGATCGCATTACCCCCGCCGTGACGAAAAATTTCCTCAAACCCATGCTCATTGTGCTGATCGCCGCGCCAATCGCCATTGTGCTGATCGGTCCGCTGGGCATCTGGATCGGCAGCGGTATTTCTGCACTGGTTTACACCATTCATGGCTATCTGGGCTGGCTCTCCGTCGCCATTATGGGCGCGCTGTGGCCGCTGCTGGTGATGACCGGGATGCACCGCGTGTTCACGCCCACCATTATTCAGACCATTGCGGAAACCGGTAAAGAAGGCATGGTGATGCCCTCAGAAATCGGTGCCAACTTATCGCTGGGCGGATCGTCGCTCGCCGTGGCCTTCAAAACGAAAAACCCAGAATTGCGTCAGACCGCTTTTGCGGCAGCGGCCTCGGCGATTGTTGCTGGCATCTCTGAACCGGCGCTCTACGCCGTGGCGGTAAGGCTGAAACGTCCGCTGGTGGCCAGTTTGATCAGCGGATTTATCTGCGGCGCCGTGGCGGGTATCGGCGGGTTGGCCAGCCACTCCATGGCGGCGCCTGGTTTATTCACCAGCGTCCAGTTTTTCGATCCCGCCAATCCCATGAGCATCGTTTGGGTGGGCGGCGTGATGTTGCTGTCGGTGGTGCTTTCGTTTGTCCTGACGCTCGTGCTGGGCTTTGAAGATATTCCCGTGGCCGATACGCCGCCGCCTGCGGTGGCTGAAACGGCGAAAACGGTTAATGCAAATTAATGATTGAGGTAGGCATGTCTGAGGTTACTTTTCCAGAGGGATTTTTATGGGGTGGCGCGTTAGCCGCCAATCAGTCGGAGGGGAGCTATCTGGCGGACGGCAAAGGATTAACGACCGTTGACATGTTGCCACACGGCCCCCATCGCCTGCCGGTGAAGCTGGGTTTAGAGAAACGCGTCACGCTGCGCGATGACGAATATTATCCCAGCCACGACGCCATCGACTTTTATCGTCGTTATAAAGACGATATTGCGCTGATGGCCGAAATGGGCTTTACCGTGTTTCGCACGTCGATCGCCTGGAGTCGCATTTATCCCAACGGCGATGAGTTGGCGCCAAACCCCGCCGGTATTGCGTTCTATCGGAGCCTGTTTGAGGAGTGCCGCAAGTACGGCATTGCGCCACTGGTAACGCTCAGCCATTTTGACGTACCGATGCATTTGGTCACCGAATATGGCTCGTGGCGTAATCGAAAACTGGTCACGTTTTTTGCCCGCTACGCGCGCACCTGCTTTGAAGCCTTTGATGGTTTGGTGAAATATTGGCTGACCTTTAACGAGATCAATATTTTGCTGCACAGTCCGTTCTCGGGTGCCGGATTAGTCTTCGAGCCCGGCGAAAACCCCGAGCAGGTCAAATATCAGGCGGCGCACCACGAGCTGGTGGCAAGCGCGCTTGCGACGAAAATTGCCCATGAGGTCAATCCACAAAATCAGGTCGGGTGTATGCTGGCTGGCGGCAATTTCTACCCTTGGTCTTGTAAACCGGAAGATGTCTGGGCAGCGCTGGAAAAAGATCGGGAGAACCTGTTTTTCATCGATGTCCAGGCGCGCGGTGCGTACCCGTCTTACGCCGCACGGCTGTTTCGTGAGAAAGGTATCGAGATTGCCTGGCAAGACGGCGATGCGGAGACGCTGCGGCATACGGTGGACTTTGTCTCTTTCAGCTACTACGCCTCGCGCTGCGCCTCGGCAGACATGAATGAGCGTAACAGCAGCGCCGCCAATGTCGTGAAGTCCCTGACCAATCCGCATGTTGAGCGCAGCGCCTGGGGCTGGGGTATTGATCCCCTTGGGTTACGCATCACCATGAACATGATGTACGACCGCTATCAAAAGCCGCTCTTTTTAGTGGAAAACGGCTTGGGCGCGCGCGATGAAGTGGATGCCAACGGCGAGATCCATGACGATTATCGCATCAGCTATTTACAGCAGCATATTCGCGCAATGGGAGACGCCATCGCCGATGGCATTCCCGTGATCGGTTACACCACGTGGGGCTGCATCGATTTGGTGGCAGCCTCAACGGGCGAAATGAGCAAGCGTTACGGTTTTGTCTATGTCGACCGCGACGATAAAGGCAACGGTACGCTTGAGCGCATACGGAAAAAATCGTTCTGGTGGTACAAAAAAGTTATCGCCAGTAACGGGCGCGACCTCAGCATGGATTGAGGCCCGCGACACAGCGGCTACCTGTCCGCTGTGTCGCTTCCGTTCGGTGTGCGCTACGCGTTGATCACCCCGCGCTCAACGCCATAGGCATAAAGCCGATCGCGTGCCAGATTTTTCATTTTTACTTCACACATGATGTCAAAGGCGCTAAACGAGAGCGCCCAATCATTCAGCGTGTGGTTGAAGTAATAGTCGGAATGCGCTCGCAGTTTAGGCTTGCTGGCGGCTAAGTCGTTTTGATCGGGAAAGCCGCTGTCGGGGATCAATCCTTCCTGAGCAATCGAGTAATGCAGCACTGGTCGCACGCCGCGCCAGGAGTCAATAATCAGGGGAATACGCGCGTCATCAGCCTGAATAAAGGCGTTTTCTTTTACCCAGTGATGGTGGATGTCCAGCACCACTGGACAAAGCGTACGCGCTTGCAGAACGTCATCCAGCGAGCAGGAAATTTCGTCATTTTCCACGGTCAGCATATTCTGCGCCGCCGGACTTAGCCGTTGAAACGCCGCACGAAAGCCCTCAAAGCCCAGCTTGCCGTTCATGTGGATATTGATTTTGAAATCCTGAAACTGCTGACCGAAGCCCATCATCACGGCGCAGCGTGCATGATACTCCACATCCTCAATAGCACGATCGACCACGCCCGGATTCTCTGACGCCAGCACCGAATACTGTCCCGGATGAAAGGAGAGCCGAATGTTATGCGCGCGCGCGTACTCGCCGCAGCGGCTGAATAACGGACGCAGATCGGTTAAGAGATCGGCGTAAACACGCGTGGCTTCCGGAACCGTGTACAGCGGCAGTAAATCGCTGCCGATACGCAACATGCGCAGCGCATCCGGCAGCGTGGCCAGCGAATTTAACATCTGGTAGAGGTTTTCAAGATTTTGCGCCGCCAGCTGCGCCAACAGCGTCGCGCGTGCCCCATCGTCGAGGCTCAAGAACCGCGTGCGCGTCGTGGTTTTAAATGGAAAAGGCTGTTTAGCCTGCGCATCAAAGTATTTGCATGCAAAACCTAATTTCATGTCATTCCCCTTTTAAGCAGTTTGTTAGTCTAGTTGGCGACAGCAAATAAGCGAGGGGGACCTGAGCGGGTCTTAGGCGCTGGCGGGAGTCCGGCCCGCCAGGCCGGTTTGGTGAGCGGGTTCCGACCGCTCAGCCGGTTTTGTTTTGCGCGGGCTTGCGCGTTAGCCGCTCAGCCGGTATGGCACTGAGCAGGTTCCGCCCGCTAACCGTACGGCAGTTTCAGCCGCACCGCTGCGGCGTACGGGCAAAGGGCCGATGGGCGCGGCCCTTTGCAATCCGCGCCCTGCGCCAGCCTGCGCTGTTCCCTCATTCCGCCGCGCCAGCCTCTCGGACCGCGCGGATTCGCCATCCCTGGCTCATTCCGCCCTCTCAGCGGCATCCATGCCGCTTCGTCCTGGCCGTCACGCTCCATTCGGCGCTCCGGATGGCGCTCACAGACCTCGCCTGTGGGGGCTTTTTCATTTTTTCCTTGTGGTGCTGTCTGGGTGGCCGTAAGCAGGCCTGAAAGACAGCGCTGGCTGAAAAAGACAAAAGGCAAAAGTTTTAGAAAGCAATGCGGCCTGCTGTTACTTAAAAATCTTCCCGCCACGCGGCTGCTACGAAAAAAATCATGGCCTGCAGCGGGGGTTGTGAGGCGCCATCCCCACTCGCTGAACGAGTGAGGGCTTCCAGGGCGAGCGGCATGGATGCCGCGAGAGGCGGCGTTGAGCAGGAGCGAATCGACGCCGGTCCGTCAGGAAGTCTGAGCGAGTGA
>CAJYVD010000034.1 GCA_913778495.1 uncultured Pantoea sp. | reverse complement strand
TTGGTGGGTCGTGCAGGATTCGAACCTGCGACCAATTGATTAAAAGTCAACTGCTCTACCAACTGAGCTAACGACCCGAAGTGGTGGGTGATGACGGGCTCGAACCGCCGACCCCCTCCTTGTAAGGGAGATGCTCTACCAACTGAGCTAATCACCCCCGCTGTGTGGAGTCGCATTATAGGGATCCTTCAAAGTGAGTCAACGCTTTTTAAAACTTAAATGTGCGTTCGCTTTAAATTTAGGCATCCTGCGCTGCTTTTAGCCAATGTGCTGGTTTTATTAGCAGAAAAAGCCGCTTTAGGCCGTGAGGCAATGGCAACAGTCATTGAGGAATCATTGCCACCTGCTAGAATGTGCGCACTGTTTTTTCGCGTTAACCCGTTTTTTTGTCATCCAGATGAAGAAACCTGCGCATCTAAGGCAATGCTGAATGAAAATCAAAACTCGCTTCGCACCCAGCCCCACGGGCTACCTGCACGTGGGCGGTGCCCGCACTGCTCTTTACTCCTGGCTGTTTGCCCGCCACTACAAGGGTGAATTTGTTCTGCGTATTGAGGACACCGACTTAGAACGCTCAACGCCAGAGGCCATCGAAGCGATCATGGATGGCATGAACTGGCTGAGCCTGGATTGGGATGAGGGTCCGTACTACCAGACCAAACGGTTTGATCGCTATAACGCGGTGATTGATGAAATGTTAGAGGCGGGTACGGCTTATCGCTGCTACTGCTCTAAAGAGCGCTTAGAGGCGCTGCGCGAAGAGCAAATGGCTAACGGTGAGAAACCGCGTTACGACGGCCGCTGCCGCGACAGCCATGAACACCATGCAGCGGATGAACCTTGCGTCGTCCGCTTCCGTAACCCCCATGAAGGCTCAGTCATTTTCGACGACCAGATCCGTGGCCCAATTGAATTTAGCAACCTTGAGCTGGACGATCTGATCATTCGCCGTACCGATGGTTCGCCTACTTACAACTTCTGTGTCGTGGTCGATGACTGGGATATGGGTATCACGCACGTGATTCGCGGTGAAGATCACATCAACAACACGCCGCGTCAAATCAATATCCTCAAGGCGATCGGTGCGGAAGTTCCTACTTACGCCCACGTCTCGATGATCCTCGGGGATGACAGCAAAAAGCTCTCCAAGCGCCACGGCGCAGTGGGCGTAATGCAGTATCGCGATGACGGCTATCTGCCGGAAGCCTTGCTCAACTACCTGGTGCGTTTGGGGTGGTCTCATGGCGATCAGGAGATTTTCAGCGTCGCCGAAATGACCGAGCTGTTCACGCTGGACGCGGTCAGCAAATCAGCCAGTGCTTTCAATACCGAAAAACTGCAGTGGCTCAATCACCACTACATTAATTCACTGCCGCCTGAGTACGTTGCCACGCACCTGCAGTGGCACATCGAGCAGCAGAAAATTGATACCCGTACCGGTCCGGAGCTGGCGAAACTGGTTACCCTGTTAGGTGAGCGCTGCAAGACGCTGGTCGAGATGGCGGCGTCGTGCCGTTACTTTTATGAAGAGTTCGACGAATTTGATGCTGACGCAGCGAAGAAACATCTGCGTCCGGTCGCGCGTCAACCGCTGGAACTGGTACGTGACAAACTGGCGGCTATCAACGATAGCGACTGGCGTGCTGAAAGCGTCCATCAGGCCATTCAGGGCGCGGCCGATGAACTCGAACTGGGCATGGGGAAAGTGGGGATGCCACTGCGCGTGGCCGTCACCGGCGCGGGGCAGTCACCTGCGCTGGATGTCACGGTAGAGGCGATTGGCCGCAGCCGCAGCGTTGCCCGTATCAATAAGGCGCTGGCGTTTATCGCCGAGCGGGAAGCCAACGCGTAACTGCCCTGGATAATCCCGACACAGACAAAAACCGGAAGCCACTGCTTCCGGTTTTTTTTATGCTTCGCTAATCCCTAGCCGTGTCAGCACGCCGCGGATCCCTTCTCTTAACAGCAGCGCAGCCAACTGTTGTTGCTCGGCAGGCGTCATTTGCTGGACAGAATTAATTAATAACGCAGGTAACGTATTTTGCTGGGCGCCGTAGTGTGCAGGGGGTTCACTGGCGTGTCGCGTTGACTGGATGAAACTTTTTACACGCTCATCAATGTGGATCAACCGCGCCTTGCCGCCCTGAACGCCGGGCTTTGGCGTGGTTGTCCAGTTTTCCCGCTTAATCCACTTATTCACCGTTTGCCGACTGTAGCCCGTTTCCTGTGCGAGCTCTTCGGGGGTAAGCCATTCCTTTTTCACGATGCTGTCCCTGTTAAATACATTAGCGGTACATATTACAACAAAACGTTACGTGAAAAAGTAATCAGGCGGGAAAATGCCTTTTGTCGAGCGACAAAAGGCATAAAGCATAAAGAAAGGATCAGGCTTCGCTGGTTTGTTCAGCAGCGGGACGGAATGCGAGGAAGTAGGCGAGACCGACAAAAACGGCGCCGCCCACGGCATTACCAAGGAAAACGGCAACCACGTTAGGGGCAAAATCGGCCCAGCTCAGCTGACCAGCAAAAATGGCGGCAGGCACGATAAACATGTTCGCGACCACGTGCTGGAAGCCAATCGCCACAAACGCCATCACCGGGAACCACATGCCAAAAATTTTACCGACGACATCTTTACTGGCGAACGCCAGCCACACGCCGAGGCACACCAGCCAGTTACAGCCGATGCCGGAAATAAACGCGTGCATAAAATCGGCGTTCACTTTGGCGTGGGCGATGGCCACGGTCTTTTTCAGATAGTCCCCTTCGGTCATGCCCAGCATGTGGCCAAAGAACCACGCGACCGCAATGCTGCCCAGGAAGTTGGCGATGGTAATCCAGAACCAGTTGCGCAGTACGCTCAGACCGCTGATGCGGCGCGCGAACCAGGCAATCGGCAGCGTCATCATATTCCCTGTCAGCAACTCGCCGCCCGCCAGCACGGTCAGAATTAACCCGACTGGAAATACGGCTGCACCGAGAAAGCCACCAAACGATCCCCACTCTGCGGGAAGTTGGTTAATGACGTGCAAATCAAGTAAGAACCCTGTGGCGATGAAGGCACCGGCCATAAAGCCAAGGATAATGAGCGTTGAGACCGGCAGACGGCTTTTCGCCACGCCAGCCTGAATCGCCAATTGGGCGATCTCTTTGGGTGTATGAAGTGACATAGTTCACGTTTCTTTTATTGGTTTAGGGGAAGTGCTACCGATTGCGTGTGTTAACCCTGGAAAGCGGATCGGTTAATTAGCGCGCTAAGTTTACACGTACCGTTAACGAACACAAGATTATTCCTAACACCGTTAACCTGCCTGTAACGCCTGCAGCATGACGTTGGTGAAGGAATGAGGGGTTCGCAAGGACAAAAAGTGTCAGATTAACGTGGCGTTGCCGCCTTTTTCAGCGATTGAACGCAGAACGAGATTTTAGCGTTGACACTCCAGAGGCGGTCTCATATTATGCCGTCCGTCGAGGCAACTCGGCGGTTTTTTCGGTACGGGGCTATAGCTCAGCTGGGAGAGCGCTTGCATGGCATGCAAGAGGTCAGCGGTTCGATCCCGCTTAGCTCCACCAAACCGCGCCCAACGGTTTGCGTCGAAAAAACAGTTTCCAGATGTGGGGGTATAGCTCAGCTGGGAGAGCGCTTGCATGGCATGCAAGAGGTCAGCGGTTCGATCCCGCTTATCTCCACCAACTCTTTGTTCGTTCCGAACATACACAACATTACTTTATTCCAAATCCGTTTTTCCCTGCAAATATTGCTGGCGAAACGCTACGTCCTGAATTTAGCGCGTGCGTTATCCGGCTTCATCGATCACACGGGTTAAGCGCTGGGGTGGGGGATGACATCGCGGAGACGAGAAAGAAGGCGTGCGCCCTGAACGTGTAGAGAGAATCGCGGGAAGAGCAGGGCGAGCCGCAGCTCGCCCTTGGTCATCAGAACGCCAGCACCAGGCCAGCAATGGCAGCGGAAAGCACGCTCACCAGCGTTGAGCCATACAGCAGCTTCAGGCCAAAGCGTGACACTACGTTGCCTTGTTCTTCGTTCAGGCCTTTAATGGCGCCAGCCACGATGCCGATAGAAGAGAAGTTGGCGAACGACACCAGGAACACCGACAAAATACCTTCAGCGTGTGGCGAGAGCTGTCCGGCAATTTTCTGCAGATCCATCATCGCCACAAACTCATTCGACACCAGTTTGGTCGCCATGATACTGCCGACTTGCAGCGCTTCATTGGACGGTACGCCCATCACCCATGCGAAAGGATAGAAAGCGTAGCCCAGCACACCCTGGAAGCTAATGCCAAAGATCAGCTCAAACAGGGCGTTCAAGCCTGAAATCAGGGCGATAAAACCAATCAGCATGGCGGCAACGATAATGGCAACTTTGAAACCGGCGAGAATGTACTCACCCAGCATTTCAAAGAAGCTCTGTCCTTTATGCAATTCTTGCAGCTGGAGGTCTTCTTCGCTGTCAACGCGGTAAGGGTTAATCAGCGACAGCACAATAAAGGTGCTGAACATGTTTAACACCAGCGCGGCAACCACATACTTGGGTTGCAGCATGGTCATGTAGGCACCGACAATTGACATTGAAACGGTGGACATCGCCGTTGCCGCCATGGTGTACATCCGGCGCTGCGACATTTTGCCCAGAATATCTTTATAGGCGATAAAGTTTTCTGACTGGCCCAGAATCAGTGAACTGACGGCGTTAAACGATTCCAGTTTGCCCATGCCGTTGATTTTTGACAGCACGGTACCGATGCCGCGGATGACCCACGGTAAAATGCGGAAATGCTGCAAAATACCGATTAGCGCCGAGATAAATACGATCGGGCACAAAACATTTAAGAAGAAGAAGGCGAGGCCTTTTTCACTCATGTTACCGAACACAAAGTTGGTGCCCTGTGCGGCATACTTGAGCAGGTGGTCAAACAGACCGGCGAAGCCTTTTACAAAGCCGAGACCCGCCTCGGAGTTGAGAAAGAACCACGCCAGCAGAACTTCAATAACTAAGAGCTGTACGATGTAGCGAACGCGGATGCTTTTGCGATCGTGGCTTACCAGCAAAGCCAGCGCAGCAACCACCACTAATGCCAACAGAAAGTGCAAAATAGGGAACATGGGGGCTCCAAATTTGAGGAGGGTTGTATTTTGCTGCGTATTCTATGTAACGCGTTACTTAAAAACGAGATCAAAACCACAATATAAGTATTCGGTATCACGTTATTTTTAAGATAAGTTTTACCGCTCACATCCTTTTCACAAAAGCATCACAATAAATATCCACAAAAACATTGTCTATAATTTGAGCTGCGCGTAGATTGAGTGCTATCGCACAGTTTTGCCAGGGACGCAATTTGCGTTTAAATATAGCAATGGCTATACTTTATAGCAGTATCTATCACTGCGATAATTACAACCAACTTTCCTCTGCGCTGATGAACCGCTAACTTGCGTCGGTCATCCCGCATCACGACAGGGTTAATCACTATGGCAGAAAGTCGCACCGTTGAGCGCGTTGCTCGCGGAGCCAGAAAAATCAAGCTTGCGCTGCTGGGCCCTGCTTTTATCGCGGCAATCGGCTACATCGATCCCGGTAACTTTGCCACAAACATCCAGGCCGGTGCGGCCTACGGCTACAAGCTGCTGTGGGTGGTCGTCTGGGCCAACTTCATGGCGATGCTGATTCAGCTCATGTCGGCCAAGTTGGGCATTGCTACCGGTAAAAATCTGGCGGAGCATATCCGCGATCGCTTTCCGCGTCCCGCCGTATGGTTCTATTGGGTGCAGGCGGAAATTATCGCGATGGCCACCGATCTGGCGGAATTTATTGGCGCCGCGCTGGGCTTCAAGCTGCTGCTGGGCATCTCGCTATTTCAGGGCGCGGTGTTGACGGGCATCGCCACCTTCCTGATTTTAATGCTGCAAAGCCGCGGTCAGAAGCCGCTGGAGCTGGCGATTGGCGGCTTACTGCTGTTTGTCGCGGCGGCCTATATTGTTGAACTCTTTTTCTCTCAGCCTAGCGTGAGCGCGCTGGTCAAGGGCATGGCGCTGCCAACCTTGCCGACCTCGGACGCGGTGTTCCTCGCCGCCGGCGTATTAGGGGCAACCATCATGCCGCACGTGATCTACCTGCACTCGGCGCTGACGCAGTACGGCAATCGGGGCAGTAAAGCAGAACGCTACTCGTCAACCAAACTGGACGTGGCGATTGCCATGACCATTGCGGGCTTCGTCAATCTGGCCATGATGGCCACGGCGGCAGCGGCGTTCCACTTCAGCGGTCACACCAGCATTGTCGATCTCGATGCAGCCTATCTGACGCTGCAACCGCTGCTGGGCCATGCGGCGGCAATTGTGTTTGGCTTAAGCCTGGTGGCGGCAGGCCTCTCTTCCACCGTGGTGGGCACGCTGGCGGGACAGGTGGTGATGCAGGGCTTTATTCGCTTCCATATCCCGCTGTGGGTGCGTCGCACCGTAACCATGCTGCCCTCTTTCATTGTGATTTGGGCGGGCTGGGATCCCACTCGCATTCTGGTGATGAGCCAGGTGCTGTTGAGCTTCGGTATCGCGCTGGCTCTGATGCCGCTGCTGGCCTTTACCGGCAACCGCGAGCTGATGGGCGATCAGCTGGTGAATTCACGCCTGATGCAAAACACCGGTCGCCTGATTGTGGTGCTGGTGGTGGCGCTGAATCTCTATCTGCTGGTCGGGGAAGCGCTGGGCTGGTAGATCCAAACAAGCAAAAAAATCCCGGCGCAGTGGCCGGGATTTTATTAGTCGTGATGGTGGCGGTGATGCTCATGGTGCTCGCGGCGACGTTCATGGCGCCAGTGTTCGCGTCGCTCATGCTCGCGCTCACGCCAACGCCGCTCCCGTTCACGTTCGTAGGCCTGATGTCGCCGCCATGCCTCGTGACGCCACCAGCGGTTGTCGTGATAGCGATAGCGATCGTTCCACCAGCGCGGTTCACGCCATTGGCCGCCGTCCCAGTAGTAGCCGCGCCGATCGCGGTCGCCGAGTTGCAGCGTCACGCCAGGGGCCAGATTGATGGTCGCGCTATTGGCTTCTGCTGTATGCGGTGCCAGAGGGCTCAAACTTGCCAGCAAAGCGGCAAACAAAAGTACACGTCTCATATTTTCTCCTTGCAGCAACATCGAGGTTGCCGTCACGCCAGTGTGCCATAGCACCCCTGCGGCGCGCTGCGCCGCAGTCTGAAAAGCGTCAGGAAAATCTGAAATGAGAATTTTCTGCTGCCGTAAATGTCCGATACTGCGCGTTCAGGTAAGCGGTTACACCAAAATCTTCTCGATGGTTTCGAGCTCCTCTGACGTCAGCTCGGGCTGATCCAGCATGGCGACAGCATCATCAATTTGCGCGGTTTTACTGGCACCAATCAGTACCGACGTCACGCGCGCATCGCGCAGTACCCAGCGCAGCGCCATTTGCGCCAGCTTTTGTCCGCGCGACTGCGCCAGCGCCTGAAGCTGCGCGACCTTGGCCATCTTTTCAGGGGTCAGCTGATTCTCCTTCAGGAACTGGCTGCCGCTGGCGATGCGTGAATCTTGCGGAATGCCCTGTAGATAGCGGTCGGTCAACACGCCACCGGCCAGCGGCGAGAAAGCGATGCAGCCGACGCCGCTGTCACCCAACGTCGCCAGCAATCCCTGTTCAGGCGTACGCTCAAACAGCGAATAGCGCGGCTGATGGATCAGGCAAGGCGTGCCGAGATCGCGCAGTATGGCGATCGCTTCTGCGGCGCGATCCGCAGGGTAATTTGAAATCGCCGCGTATAACGCTTTGCCCTGACGCACCACCTGGTCCAGCGCGCGCATGGTCTCCTCCAGCGGCGTTTCGGGGTCCGGGCGATGGTGATAAAAGATATCTACGTACTCCAGCCCCATGCGCTTCAGGCTCTGATCGAGGCTGGCAATCAGGTATTTGCGCGATCCCCAGTCGCCATAGGGGCCATCCCACATGGTGTAGCCCGCTTTGGTGGAGATCACCAGCTCATCGCGCAGGCCGTGAAAATCCTCGCGCAAAATGCGACCAAAGTTGCTCTCCGCCGAGCCCGGCGGCGGGCCGTAGTTATTCGCGAGATCAAAATGGGTGATGCCGCGATCGAAGGCGTAACGCAGCAGTTCGCGACTGTTGTCCACGCGCGTGCTGTCGCCGAAGTTATGCCAGAGGCCGAGAGAAATGGCCGGCAATTTCAGGCCACTGCGGCCGCAGCGGCGATACTGCATCTGTTGATAGCGTTGCGGATGGGGGAAAGCAGACATGCGCAATTTTCCTGTTTTAGCGAAATGGAAAAGGAGGTCAGCCCAGCAGTGTATGCGTTTACACTATGCTGAAACGCTGCGCCGATCACATCCCGCAGAATGATCTGTCGTCGTAACGTTAGCTTGCCAGACATCACCAGACGTACGCGGTGAAAAGATCGCCAATTCAGCCACATCGGTGATACTCGAAGGACTCCCTTGAGAAGGAAAGCCTCATGACATCCCTGACCGTTGGCGACTATTTACTGCACCGTTTACAGCAGGCGGGTATCCGGCATCTGTTTGGCGTACCGGGCGACTACAACCTGCAATTTCTGGATAGCGTTATTGCCCATCCCGCCATCACGTGGGTGGGCTGCGCGAACGAACTTAACGCGGCCTACGCGGCTGACGGCTATGGTCGCTGCACCGGCGCGGCGGCGCTGCTCACCACCTTCGGCGTAGGCGAACTGAGCGCCATGAACGGGGTGGCGGGCAGCTACGCCGAGTACGTGCCGGTGATCCACATCGTGGGGGCGCCATCGACGCGCGCGCAGCAGCAGGGCGACTGCGTTCACCATTCGCTGGGCGACGGCGATTTTGGCCATTTTTTGCGTATGGCGCAGGAGATCAGCGCCGCAGCGGCGGTGCTGACCCATGAAAACGCCGTGGCGGAGATCGATCGCGTGATAGAGGAGGCGCTGTACCAGCATCGTCCGGGTTATTTGCTGCTGGCGGTTGATGTCGCCAGCGCCCGCGTTATTCCTGCGGCGACCAACGCGCCCAAACGGGCACCTGCGGCCGACGCCGTGGCGGCCTTTACGGCGGCGGCGGCGCGCATGCTGGGCGAAGCGCAGCGCGTTTCCCTGCTGGCTGACTTCCTCGCATCGCGTTGGCAGGTGCAACGTACGCTCGGTGCCCTGCGCGATCTGCGCGCCATACCCAGCGCCACCTTGTTAATGGGCAAAGGCGTGCTGGACGAACAGCAGCCGGGCTACGTAGGCACTTACGCTGGCGCAGGCAGCAGCACGGCGGTGCGTGAGGCGATCGAGGCGGTAGACGTCACGCTGTGTGTGGGTGTGCGCTTCACCGATACGCTGACGGCGGGCTTTACCCAGCAGCTGCCCGCCGAACGCGTTATCGATCTCCAGCCGTTTCACGCCACGGTGGGCGGCGAACATTTTGCGCCGCTGACTCTGCACCAGGCGCTGGAGGCGCTGCTGCCGATTTACCAGCGTCACTGCGCCCGCTGGCCGCTGGCAGCGCCCACAGCGGATGAAGACGCGCCGCTTCCTGCTGCTGCGGTAATCAGTCAGTGCCATTTCTGGCAGGCAATGCAGCGCTTCCTGCAGCCCGGTGATATTATCCTTGCCGATCAAGGTACAGCGGCCTTTGGCGCGGCAGCGCTGCGGCTGCCGCAAGCGGCACAGCTGCTGGTGCAACCGCTTTGGGGATCCATTGGCTATACTCTTCCAGCAGCGTTCGGCGCACAAACGGCGCAGCCTGAGCGCCGCGTCATCCTCATTATTGGCGACGGTTCGGCGCAGCTTACGATTCAGGAACTGGGCTCTATGCAGCGCGACGGACAGCAGCCGATCATTTTCTTGCTCAATAATGATGGCTATACCGTAGAGCGGGCGATTCACGGTGCCGAGCAGCGCTACAACGACATTGCCCAGTGGAACTGGACCGCGCTGCCGCAGGCAATGAGCTGCAACAGTGCCGCGCAAAGCTGGCGGGTGAGCGAAACGGCTCAACTGGCAGCGGTGATGACGCAGCTTGCGGCGTCGCGTCGCCTGTCGCTGGTAGAGGTGGTGATGGAAAAACAGGATCTCCCGCCGCTGCTGCGCACCGTCACGGCAGCGCTGCACCAGCGCAATAGCGGCTAAGTTTCGGAAAGTTGCCTCTATACAGCGGGCTCAGCAATCGCCAGGCTGTGCCTCACACCAGACAGAAGGCGCCCATCGTGCAGGTGGGCGTTGTTGTTTTACTGGCAGGCTTTTATAGTGTCCTGCAATTATTTATGACCCAAGCGGAGCAGCAGAAGAATGACAAAATACGCCCTGGTCGGCGATGTGGGTGGTACTAACGCCCGTCTTGCCTTGTGTGAGGTGGAGAGCGGCGCCGTCTCCCAGGCCACAACATTCTCAACATCAGACTACGACAATCTTGAAGCGGTAATCCGTCACTATCTTGATGAGCAAAAACAGGAAGTTAAACATGCCTGTATCGCGATTGCCTGCCCAATAACCGAAGACTGGGTTGAAATGACCAACCACGATTGGGCCTTTTCCACGCGCGCCATGAAGGCAAATCTGGCCTTTGAGACGCTGGAAATCATCAACGATTTCACGGCGGTGTCGATGGCGATTCCGATGCTGAGCCGCGATGAAGTGATTCAGTTTGGCGGCAAAGAGCCGATTGAAGGCAAGCCTATCGCCATTTACGGCGCCGGCACCGGCTTAGGCGTGAGCCATCTGGTGCACGTGGATAAACGCTGGGTCAGCCTGCCGGGCGAGGGCGGTCATGTGGACTTCGCGCCAAACAGCGAAGAAGAGAGCGTGATTCTGGACGTGCTGCGCGCCGAACTGGGCCACGTGTCTGCGGAGCGCGTGCTGTCCGGCTCGGGCCTGGTGAATCTTTATCGCGCCATCGTGAAATCTGACGCGCGTGAACCGGAAAACCTCAAGCCGCGCGATGTCACCGAGCGTGCGCTGCAGGATACCTGCATCGACTGTCGTCGCGCGCTGTCGCTGTTTTGCGTGATCATGGGCCGCTTTGGCGGCAACCTGGCGCTGAACCTCGGCACCTTTGGTGGCGTGTATATTGCCGGCGGCATCGTGCCGCGCTTCCTGGATTTCTTCAAGGCATCCGGTTTCCGCGCCGCGTTTGAGGATAAAGGCCGTTTCCGCGATTACCTGGTGGATATTCCGGTGTATATGATCACCCACGATCAGCCCGGTCTGCTTGGTGCCGGCGCGCACCTGCGTCAGACGCTAGGACGCGAGCTTTAATCCGCTGGCGAACGGCGTCAGCCGTTCGCCTTACAGTCGCATCAACAGCCGGAACGCTTTGGTCTTGCTGCGGCTCACCGGCACTTGCGCCGTCAGGTCGCGCAGCTTGAGCAGGTAGGTGTTGTTAAACCACGGCTCGATTTCCCGAATCTTACTCAGATTGACGCAGTAGGAGCGGTGGCAGCGGAAAAACGCCTGCTCAGGCAAACGGCTGCAAAACTCCCCGAGGGTCATCGACATCACATAGGCTTCGCGCCGGGTATACACAAACGTCAGCTTTTCATGCGCTTCGACATAGTAGATATCGTTGATATCGGTCACGATAATGCGCTCATCCTTGACCAGATTCACCGTTTGCGGCGCCGTGAGCGCGCTGGCAGGCTGCGCCTGCGCGTGCGAGACGCTGGCTTCCAGCTTATTGAGCATGGTGATAATGCGCGCCTCGTGATACGGCTTGAGGATGTAGTCAAACGCGTCCAGTTCAAACGCCTCAACGGCGTGCTCTTTCCACGCGGTGATAAACACAATCAGCGGCTTGTGCGCGAACTGATTGATGTTCTGCGCCAGCAGCATGCCGTCCAGCGACGGGATGTTGATATCGAGAAAAATCACGTCAACCCGGTGCTGCTGCAAGTATTTCAGTACATCCAGGCCGTCATCAAAACAGGCTTCGACGCTGATCTGGCTGTGCTGCGCGATCATCCAGCTCAGCTCCTGACGGGCCAGAAATTCATCTTCGACGATAATGGCTTTCACGCGTTGGGCTCCGTGAGGTGAGAGGAGGGGCGCGACGTGCGCTGCCCGGCTTTATGCAGCGTAAAGGCGATCTCCGTACCGGGATTCAAGCGGCTAATCTGTAAGCCTTGTCCGGAAAGCAGCTTGACGCGATGGTGCACGTTGAGCAGGCCAATTTTATTGCCCGGCATCTCATCGCGCGCCACGCGAGCCATCACCGCATCGCTAATGCCGGCGCCGGTATCGCGCACCGCAACCCGCACGCGATCCCCTAAATCTTTGACGCTCAACGTCACCACCCCTTTGCCGCGACACGGCTGAATACCGTGTACGATGGCGTTCTCCACCAGCGGCTGAATCAGCAAGCTGGGCAGCGCAAAATGCAGATCTTCATCCACGTCATAAATCATGCTGAGCTTGTCGCCAAAACGCGCCTGCTCAATGGCGATGTAATCTTTCACCTGCCACAGCTCTTTTTTGATATCGATGGCTTCGTCATCGTTCAGCTCCAGGTTGTAGCGTAAGTAGCGTGACAGGTTGATCACCAGCTGGCGCGCCGTGTCCGGATTTAACCGAATTGACGCGGAGATGGCGTTGAGCGCGTTGAACAGGAAATGCGGGTTAATCTTGCTTTGCAGCGCGCGCAGCTCGGCTTTATTCGCCATTTCACGCAGCTGTTCAGCGCGCGACACTTCCAGCTGCGTAGAGATAATTTGCGACAGGCCCACCGCCATCTCTTTTAACGCGTCGGTAATGCGGTGCGCTTTGCGGTAGTAGATTTTGAGCGTGCCGGTGACCTCGCCTTTTTCCCGCAGCGGGATCACTAGCATAGAGTGGATATCTTTCGTTCGGTGCGCTTCATCATTGTTTTTGATGATAATTTTCCCCGAGGCGATCGCTTGTGCGGTCGTCGGGCTGATGCCATCGTCGCCGTTATGGTAGTTCTGCGCACCGTAACCTACGTAGGCGAGGATCTGGTGCGTGTTGGTGATGGCCACCGCGTCGGCGTGAATATCGTTGCAGATAATTTCACACACCTGGCGTAGCGAACGGCTATTGACCTGGCGAAACAGCGGCAGCGTTTTGTTGGCAATGTCCAGCGCGAGCTTGGCCTGGCGTGCGGCAATCGCCTCTTTTTCACCCTCCACGCTTTGCACCAGCAGCACAATCAGGCCGATGCTTGACGCCCCGAGGATCATCGGTAGCGCGATGTCAGACACGATCAACCAACCCTGCGCCGTCGGCTTGGCCCACAGCACAATCAGCAGCATGGTAAAAGCTTCGCACAGCATGCCGGCCACAATGCCAACGCGCCAGCGCCGGACCTTGTCGACGCGCCGGTGAATCAGCCCTGATGCCAGGCCGGCGAGCAGGCTGGTGATCAGGCAAGGTACGGCGGTGATGCCTTCCATATCAATCAAGTAGCGGTGCAAGCCCGCGATGATCCCGGTGGCAATGCCCACCCAAGGGCCAAACAGAATGCCACCGGCCATTACCGCAATCACGCGCACGTTGAGCAGCGAGCCCTCAACGTGGATCGCGGACCAGGTACTGAACAAGGCGAACAGCGAGAAGATCGCTGTGACGGCTGTTTTTTCACCGAGCGTGTGCTCATCTTTTTGCAACAGCTGACGAAACAGACGCGTGCGGGTAAGAAAGAACAGGCAAATTAGCATCAGCGCGGCGCGGTCAAATACGGCCAGCAGCATGTCAAAATGGGAAAGCAAAAGGATCTCTCAGCGCTGAAGGGGATACGTCCATGATAAAAAATGTGTCCGCCAACTGCCAGCGTCGCGGCGCGTAACCTGCCAATCTGCGCATCTACATCAATTTCTGCCGTTGTACACGCTATCCGGGCGCGTCACCTGCGCGCCCGCTGGTTGTTGTCGTGACGGTTTGCTATCGTGCCGGGGACCGACTCACGGAGTAGCGCTATGCAATTAAAGACCCCGCGTTTATGCCTGACCCCGCTTCAGCCGGAAGACTGGCACATTTTCAAAACCGTGCACCAGCAGGCCGCCACCATGACGTGGGTGGGGGACATTCCCGATGAGGCGGATATTCGCCAGCGCTTCACGGAGCGGCTGGTGCCGTGGCAGACCACCAGTTTCCATATGCTCTGCCTGGTGGCGCGACGTCGCGACAGCGGTGAGCCCATCGGCCTGTTTGGCTGCAGCGCGGAGTGGGAGCCGCATCGCCAGGCGGAAGTGGGGTATATGCTCGCGCAGGCGTTTACCGGCAAGGGATACGGCAGCGAGGCGCTGGCGGCGCTGTGCACCTTTTTGCTCGACGCAGAATTTCATAAGCTCAAAGCGCTGGTGGTGGAGGGGAATTGGCCGTCCCGCCGCATTTTGGAAAAGAATGGTTTCGTGCTTGAGGGAACTTTACGGGATAATTATCTGCTAAATGGCGCTTGGGTAAACGACTGGGCGTTTGGCCGCCTTAATCCACGCGCGTAAAAAATATTTTCTGCTGCGCTCGACAGCGTTATCCGCAACGCGTTATGTTCATGCTTCGGTCACCGCAGTGACCAGCGTCGCTCGGACGGTCCGGGCGCTAACGTAACCCCGAGGATAATATGGCTGATAACAGCACCCCCCGTCGTTTCTCGCGTATTGAACGCCTTCCGCCCTACGTATTTAACATCACCGCTGAATTGAAGATGGCTGCGCGTCGGCGCGGCGAAGACATCATCGATTTTTCGATGGGCAACCCTGACGGCGCCACGCCGCCGCACATTGTGGAAAAATTGTGCCAGGTGGCACAGCGTGAAGATACCCACGGCTACTCCACGTCAAAAGGCATCCCGCGGCTGCGTCGCGCCATCTCCCGTTGGTATGCCGATCGCTATCAGGTGGATATCGATCCGGAGTCGGAAGCGATTGTCACCATTGGCTCGAAAGAGGGACTGGCGCATCTGATGCTGGCTACGCTGGATCACGGTGACACCGTGCTGGTGCCCAATCCCAGCTACCCGATTCATATCTACGGCGCAGTGATTGCTGGCGCTCAGGTGCGTTCGGTGCCGCTGGTCGCCGGCGTGGACTTCTTTAACGAACTCGAACGCGCCATTCGCGAAAGCTATCCCAAGCCGAAGATGATGATCCTCGGTTTTCCGTCAAACCCCACTTCACAGTGCGTTGAGCTCGATTTCTTCGAGCGCGTGATAGCGCTGGCGAAACAGTACAACGTGCTGGTCATCCACGATTTGGCCTATGCGGATATCACCTACGATGGCTGGAAAGCGCCGTCGATCATGCAGGTGCCCGGCGCACGCGACGTGGCGGTGGAGTTCTTTACCCTGTCAAAAAGCTACAACATGGCAGGCTGGCGCATCGGCTTTATGGTCGGCAACAAAGATCTGGTCGCGGCGTTGGCGCGTATCAAGAGCTATCACGATTACGGCACCTTTACCCCGCTGCAGGTGGCGGCCATCGCCGCGCTGGAAGGTGATCAGCAGTGCGTGCGTGATATCGCCGAGCAGTATAAGCGCCGTCGTGACGTGCTGGTCAAAGGGCTGCACGAGGCGGGCTGGATGGTGGATCTGCCCAAAGCGTCCATGTACGTGTGGGCCAAAATTCCCGACCACTACGCGCATCTCGGCTCGCTGGAGTTTGCCAAACTGCTGCTGCAAGAGGCGAAAGTGTGCGTCTCGCCGGGCATTGGCTTTGGTGACTACGGTGACACCCACGTGCGTTTCGCGCTGATCGAGAACAGCGATCGCATTCGTCAGGCGGTGCGGGGCATTAAAAGTATGTTTCGCGCGGACGGTATTTTGCCGGGCACGGTGAAAGCGTTGGACGAGACGCCGTAAATGACGCCGTAAATGAAGAGGGCGACCCGTTGGTCGCCCTGCCTGGCATCATTTCAGCATTAGCACGAAGGTGCCAACCCAGATTAACAGGAAAAAAGAGATTCCCATCAAAGCGTATCTCACAGTACAACTCCTCTGAGCAGTTATCATGCTGGCGATCCCAAGCCAGCGTAACCCGAACAGAACAAGAGAAAGGTGGAGTTCATTGGTGCTGCACGCTTTCATCTCAGGTGGTTCCAGGCAGGCCCAGAACAGGATCGAGCGCTAATCTACCCGCATTTCCCTCAAAAATAAATAGGTCAGTTCTGAGAAGTTGCTCACATTTTCAGCGGGGCTGAATTTCCGGCACCGCCGACATGCCAACGCGCAGCTTAGCAAGATCCGGCTGACGCGCATCCAGCACAATTTTCACCGGCAGACGCTGTACCACTTTGGTGTAATTGCCCGTGGCGTTGTCCGGCGCAATCGCAGAAAAGGTGGCGCCGGTGGCAGGGGCAATGCTGTCCACATGGCCGGTGAACCGTGTGCCGGGTAGCGCATCCACGCGGATCTTCACCGCTTGTCCCGGCTGCACATCAGCCAGCTGCGTTTCCAGGAAGTGGGCGGTGATGTAGGCTTGCTGCAGCGGCACCACCGCCAGCAGGCGGGTGCCCGCACTAACGTAAGCGCCCTGGCGCACCGCGCGCTGCGCCACCATGCCGTCAATCGGCGCCACAATGCGTGTGTAAGAAAGATTGAGTTGCGCTTGATCGACGCTGGCTTCAGCGGCGCTGACGTCCGCTGCCGCTTGACGCACCGCCGCCTGCAGTACGCCCACTTGCTTTTGCGCTGCGGCAAGCGCCGCTTCACTTTGCCGCACGGTCGCGGCAGCGCTACGCTGGCTAGAGTTGGCTTTCTGCTGTGCGTCGGCGGCGATGGTACCGCTTTTGTACAGGCGATCGTAGCGCGCCGCGCTCTGGCCGGCATACTGTGCGGCGGCCTCGCTGGCCGCCAGCGCTGCGTGCGCCTGCGCGATGGTTGACCGCTGCTGTTCAAGCTGCGCCTGGCTACTCAGCAGCTTCGCCTGACTCACCTGCAGATTCGCCTGCGCGGCTTCCAGCGCGACGCGATAGTCGCGATCGTCCAGCGTGGCCAGCACATCGCCGGCCTTGACCGGTTGGTTATCCTGCACGTTAACGTGCGCGACATAGCCCGACACCTTCGGCGCCACCAACGTGTAGTCGGCGCTGACATAGGCATCGTCAGTGCGACGGTCATGGGCGGTCAGTGCGGACCAGACAAAAAAGGCCATGGTCAGCAGCGCAATCAGCAGGGCGCTCAGCAGCACCGTTCTTTTTGAAGCAAAAGCAGGCATATCGATTATCCCGATGTGGTCGTAGCGGGTTGAATGAGAGTGTGTGGCGGCCAGACGCGCCGTGGCAACCAGGCGGTTAGCAGCAACAGCAGGGCGGCGAACACCGTGAGCATCTGCCAGGCGTCGCTCAGGCTAAGCACCGTGGCCTGATGTTTCACCAGCGTGGCGAAGCCGCTCAGCGTCTCGGTGCTGGCGGGCGTGCCGTCCGGTAATAAAGGCAGGCTGGGGCTTGACTGCGCCGCGTCCGGCGCGGTCATCAACCACGGCTGCGCAGCGGCGCGATTCAGTAATACGTTGGAGTGAAACTGCTCGCGGTGGCTGATAAACCATGACACCAGGGTGCTGGCGGCAATGCTGGCAAAGCCGCGCACGGTGTTAAACATCGCTGAGGCAAACGGCCCTTCCGGCGGCGCGACGACGCTGGTGGCGCTCATCAGAATGGGCAAAATCACCATCGGCTGGCCGAACGCCTGCAGGATTTGCAGGGCCCAGAAATTTTGCCGCGCCCAGTCGCTGGTGATGTGCATTCCCATCCAACAGGCCGCTACCAAAAATCCCACCCCAGCGGTGAGCACCCAGCGGCAGTCGATGGCGCGCAGGTTGAGCAGTGCCGCGATCAGCGGAGCAATTAGCAGCTGCGGTAGACCCACGGTCAACGCCAGCGGGGCAAACTGCAGCGGACGGAAGCCGGCTACCTGGCTGAAATAGGCGGAAGGCAGCGCCGAGCCGGAGAGCGTGAGGATCAGGACGCCTGCCAATCCCAACAGCCCGTGCGCAAGGTTGCGTCGCCGCAGCATCTGGAGCTTGAATAGCGGTAACGGATGAAACCATTCATTAATAAAAAACACGGTCAGCAACGCGAGGGCGCTGAATACTAAGGCGCTAAACAGCGGTGAACTGAGCCAGTCGAGCCGCTCGCCCTGCGTCAATGCGAGGATCAGCAGCGCCATTCCGCTACAGCCGGTGAGCATGCCGAACAGATCCATTTGCTGGAAACGCTCCGTGCGCAGCGGATCCTGCGGCAATCCCCAGGCAATCAGCAGCTTGGCGATCAGCATGGCGGGCACAATTTGCCAGAACACGAACGCCCAGCCGACGCTGTCGGTCCAGAACGCCGCCAGCGTCGCGGCCAGGTTGGGGCCAAAGGTGGCGGTCAGGGCATAGGCGCCCAGACCATAAAGCTTGAACGGCGGCGGCAAAAAGCGCAGCGCAACGGTCATCAGCAGCGGCGGCAGCGCGCCGCCAAAGACGCCTTGTATCACGCGCAGGGCGATAAACAGCGGGGCGGTGGGCAGCAGCGGCAGGGCAATACCGCACAGCGCAAAGCCCAGCGAAACCGCCAGGGCGAAGCGGCGCAGTGAGAAGGTCACGGCGAACCAGGGCGCAATCATCATGGCGGCGACCTCCGCCGCCTGATACGCGGAAATCACCCAGCTGCCCTGCTCAACGCTCAGACCCACCGCGGCACGAATGTCCGCCAGCGCGATATCGGTCACGCGATCGTTGAGGCCAGACGTTAACGCCGCAATCAGTACGCCCACTAAACCCAGCGCCAGACGCAGGGTAAACGGATGCGGAGCGGGAGTGGCTGCGGGCTGGGCAGGCATGGCAAGGATCTCTTGTGTTTATTGATGCAGTGTATTGCAATGTGATACAGGGGCGCATCTTACATTTCGGTATGATGTATTGCAATGTGATACAGGGTGTAAAAGTGCGATCAATCGCGCTAGAGTAAGGCAGGCCTAAAAGGAACGCAGAATGGTGGAACGAGCATCAAGCCGTGAGGATGAAAAAGCCGGTGGCATCCAGGTCATCGCGCGGGCGGCAAAAATACTCAATGCATTGGGCGAACATCCCGGCGGCATGAGCCTCGGTGAAATCGCGCAGGCGGTGGATTTACCGCGCTCAACGGTACAGCGCATCGTGGCCGCGCTGGATAACGCACAGCTGGTGCGCAGCAGCGGGGCCGGCGGCCTGCGTCTCGGCCCTGCCTTGCTGAAACTCATCTCCAGCGTGCACAGCGACGTGGTGGATATCGTGCGACCTTTTCTTGAACAGCTCTCAACGGCCGTAAATGAAACGGTGACGCTTTCACGCGCCAGCGGCACCCAGCTCGCCATCGTCCACTATGTGGTGGCGTCCCGCGAGCTGCGCGTAGTGCCGCGCATGGGGCTCAATCTGCCGTTGTACAGCACCTCCGGCGGACGTGCGCTGCTGGCGCTGGAGTGCGACGAAGACGTACGCGTCATCGTGGGCGAGGCGTATCAAGAACTCACGGAAAAAACCGTAAAGACCTTGCCGCAGCTGCTCACTCTGATCTCCGAAGTGCGCGCCAGCGGGTTGGCGATTGACCGTGGCGAAACGCTGGAAGGGATATCAACGATGGCGGTGGCCATCGACACGCTGCTAGGCCGCTTCTCAATTTCTCTGCTGGTGCCCGACGGGCGCTTTCAAAAGCACGAGGCGCACTACCGCGCGGAGATTGTGAAGTGTCGGGACGCGCTGATGCGCGAAATCGGGAAAATGACCGTGGTGGAGGAGTAGGGACAGATGAAAACGTTATTGATGGCGATTGATAATTCACCGGTGGCAGAGAAAGTGGTGGCGCTCACGCTGGAGCAAGCTCAGGCGCAACAGGCGCAGGTGGCGGTGCTTTGCTGCATCGATCCGGCGTATTCATCCTGCAATTTGCCGATTGAGATCGCGGCGGGCGAAGATCCGGACGATTTCGTTGCCGCCAAAGATGAGCAGAACACGGCGGAAAAAGTGGTGCGTCAGGCCCTCGCCCCGCTGCTGCGCGCGGGCATCAGCGCGCGCGGCCTGATCGTCGCGGGAGAAGCCGCAGAAACCATCGTCGCGCAGGCCAACGCGCTGCACGCCAGCATGATTATTATGGGCCGCCGACCGCTTTCACCGTTTAACCGCCTGCTGAAAGGATCGGTCAGCGCTGCGGTGATTGAGCACGCCCGCTGCCCGGTACTCATTGACGTTCGTAAGGATTAATCGCGCACCATGCTTGCTTCTCTTCCCCTTACGCTGGCGGCATTAGCGCTGCTGGCGGGCGTGATTTTTCTGTTGGTGCGCACCACCTCGCTGCGCGTGTGGCAGGGGATGGTGCTATTTCTCTTGCCGCTGCTGCTCGCGAATGTGCTGTGGTTCAGCTGGCTGCAACCGCGCCAGGCGCGACAAGCGATGGCGCAGGAGGTGGCCACGCAGCTGAGCGTGACGCCTGGCTATCGCCAACTTAAAACGCAGGAACCGGCGCTGTGGCAGTTGCTTAACCGCGAGCTGTTGCACAAGCGTCAGGAAGGGGTGCCAGCCGATCGGGCGCTAGGTGAACTGCGCGGCTGGCTGTTGGATCTGGTCAATCAGCGCATGGCACGGGCAGACGACGAGACGCTGATCAATTATTTGCGCGTTTCGGTAGAGGAAATGCGTGCGCTGCAGCAGGCCAGCCCGCAACAGTGCTTTCGCTTTTTGTATCCGCAGGTGAGTGGCGGCATTAATTTGCAGCAGGCGCTGTCGCCTGCGCTGTGGCAGCGTGACGTGCAGGCGTTGGATCAGCTGCTGCAAAACAGCACCGGCGCACCGCGACCGATCGATCAAGCGCTGGCGCAGCGCGACCTGCAGCGCATCGTTTCCACGCTCAACGGCCAGTGGGGAGACAAGCTGCAGCAGCTCTCTCTGCCAGCAGACACCGCCGTGGATCGCGGTGCCCTGTGTGCCATGTCGATTGGGCTCTATCAGGGCATCCTCGCATTGCCTGCCAAACAGGCCGCCAACGTTTTGCGTAAGATGGTCAGCTTAACCGGTTAGCAGACGAAAAAATGCCCGCTCGGCGCGGGCATCAAGGTCACTTTTTACTGTTTTTTATTTAGGGTATTGCCTGGTGTGGTGCAGACTGCGTGTTGTCTGACTGCATCTTCTCACCGCTTTATAAATAAGAAAAACCGTTTGGTTGTATCAATTTGATTGGTAAAAGCTAACCCTTTGCAGACATTTCGCGCTCCTTTCCTATAGAAGCGCGCGGCGAGGCCTTTTACACTGCTTCGCTTAATGAGGAACCCATGATGAAAAAAATAGCGATTGGCGCGATGGCGCTTTTAATGCTGGCTGGCTGCAGCGTAAATAAACCCGGTGGATTTGAACGCGTTGATGAAGATGCGCGCGCCAATACTGTGCAATATCGTTACGATCCCCAGCACGTTAATAAAGATGCGATGGAGATGGATTTGGCGAGTTATTGTAACCAGCGCGGATTTGATAAAGTGGAATCGTTGCCCGCGCAGGACAGTTATCTGCCAGGATTGAAAAAAACGTGGTATCAATGTAATTACGCAATCAAAAGCTAAAAAAAGGGCGGGATAATTCCCGCCCTTGCTTATTTTCTTATTATTTGCTGTGTGTGCTTTGCCCAACTACCAGTAATGTCCGCGGTGATAGCCCCGGTCATGATGCCAGTCGCCGCGTCCATCGTGATGCCATCCCGGTCCCCGTCCATCGTGAATGATACAGCCGCTTAATACGCTCATCAGCATGATTACCGCTGCGGCCTTAATACACTTTTTCATGGAGAGTCCTCCTCTTTTCCAATGTTTGCAGGTTACGCAGGAAAAGTGGAGTGAGGATGCAGCCAGTGTAGAGTTATTTCTGCAACTATTACGAGATATTTCCGTTTTCGTCAAAGAACTGCAAGACAAGAAATAAGTTAATCAGAAAAAACCGAATGCGTCTAAATAATAACGTGATTACTCTGAAAAGCAAGGCGGGATAAATAATGCGGCGGACGGATAATCGGGCGCGGCTAATCGCTTCACGCCCGGTTATCCCTCAATTATGCAGCAGGCAACGAATCACGCAGGGACTGGCGCTGTG
Source organism: uncultured Pantoea sp. (assembly GCA_913778495.1). GTDB lineage: Bacteria > Pseudomonadota > Gammaproteobacteria > Enterobacterales > Enterobacteriaceae > Pantoea. Next base: position 255,440 of record CAJYVD010000034.1, on the reverse strand, counting down.
GCAAGCGAATGCTGAGTGACAGCACCAGAGAAATAACCAGCAGCGTCATGATCAAACTGAACGTCACGGTAAAGCCGCCAAACAGCGACGCCACCAGCGAGCCCAGCACGCTACCGATACCGAACCCCAGGTAAATCAGCCCGTAGTTTTTGGTGAGATTATTCAGGCCAAAGAAATCGCTGACCAGCGCCGGATAGACCGTTATTGTGCCGCCAAAGCTAAAAGCAACGCAGGCCAGCGAAACGAAAAACGTGGTTTCGTTCATCTGCGTAAACAGCAGAATACTCATGCCAAACAGCGACACAATTTGCGCCAGTGAGATCACGCGGATGCGCGCCATTTTGTCGGACAGCACGCCCAGCACCAGGCGACCGCTGAGATTGGCGAGGGCGATGACCGTGACCGCATTCGCCGCGGTTTGCGTGCTGAGTCGCACCATCCCTTCGCCGATATCTTTCGCCACGCCAATCACGTAGAGACCGCTCATGCAGGCCGTCAAAAACATCAGCGCCAGCATCCAGTACTGCGGCAGTCGCACCGACTGGGCCAGCGTGAACTCCTTGCGGTGTTCATCTGTGCGCTGCGCCGTTTGCTGTACCGGCGCATCGCGCATCAGCAGCGCGCCGCACATCATCATGACCATCGCCAGCACGCCCCAGATCATAAAGGTATTTTCCAGGCCGAAGCGGCTCAGCAGCGCGCCGCAAATAAACTTGAAGCCGAGACTGCCTAAGCCGTAAGCGCCAATGGCACAGGCGGAAATCACGCCTTTGCGCGTGGGAAACCACTTCACGCAGTTTGACAGCGTCATCAAATAGCCCGCGCCATCCGCCAGGCCAACCAAAATGCCCGCGCTGAGATACAGCATCATCATGTTATCCGCGTGGGCGGTGAGCCAGAAACCTACCGCCATCAGCACGCCCGCGCCCAACGTGACGTTGCGTACACCGAAGCGCTCCTGCAGTTTGCCCGCCAGGGATGAGGCGATGGCTAAGCCCAGGCTCAGCAAGCCAAATGAGAAGGCGACCTCACCGATGGGGGCATGGAGCTTTTGCGCCAGCGGCCCATTAAATAAACTCCAGGTATAGACCGACCCCAAGGCTAACTGGGTGATCACGGTGCCAATCAGCGTTAGCGTGCGATGACGCGCATAAAGACGGGATTTTGCCGTATTCATTGTCATTTCTCCCCTGCGGGAATGCGGAAATTAGGCTCAGCATAAGCGGCCCTCGCGCGAGCGCGACGGCAAAAGGCATAAAGGGCAGCGAGGGCGGCATGAAATGCCGCAGAACGGGAATGAATGGCATACGGAGACGAAAGCCATGTCATTTATGGCACAGGCGTTACGCCTGGTTAATAGGTGTAACCTAATGTGATAAGCGCACCGATCCGCCAGCAATGTGGCGATTTTTTTGCCAGGCTGTACATTCACTCAACAGGAGGAAATATGAAAGACCGAGCATATGAATCCATGTCCAGCGGAGACGAAGTGTGTTGCATCATCGGTCAGGCGGTGGTCGAGTTAAGCGATGAGCATCAGCCTGTCAATAAAGCAACGCTGGCGCACAAGCTCCTGGCAATGGCCGATCGCGACACCGACGATGAACGTGTCTTACTTTATTGGATTGCCAGAAAAGCGGTAAATAAACCGCACCAGCTTGATATCGGCGTTCAAGGCTGGCGTTAGTGGAACAGCGAGCGGGCAGCGTGCCCGCTCTTGTTTTTTCAGGCCGTCTGCGAACGGTAAACGCGCGGCCAGCGTACAAACATCACCGCGTTGCCAACCAGGATCATCATTAACCCAATAATCGCATTCACGTGCCACGTATAGCCTTCGTAGAAGGTGGAAAGCGTGAGCGCCACCAGCGGGAATAGCAGCGTACTGTACGCGGCCTGACTGGCGCCAATGCGGCCTACCAGCGTGAAATACGCCCCAAAGCCAATCACCGATCCGAACAGGGCCAGATAACTCAGGGCACCCATCCACTGCAGATTCCAGGTTGGCGTCAGCGCCTCACCACGCACCCATGCCAGTACGCCCATGATCAGCGCGCCATAGAGCATGGCATAGCTATTGGTGGTGAGAATGTCGCACCGTTGACGCTGATGGCGTAGCGCAATCATGTTGCCGAGGGAAAAGCCGAGCGTGCCGAGCGCACTCAGGCCAACGCCCCATAACAGATGCGGATGGCTGTCGGCGGTTTGGATGTCGTGCCAGAACAGGGCGACCATGCCGCCCAAGCCCAATACGGTCGCGGGCAGAAAGCGGAAAGCAGGGCGCTGCCGGAAAAAAATCCAGCTGTTGAGCGCGTTATACAGCACCGCCATGGAGAAGATCACCGACTCCAGCCCGGTGCTGATCCACGCTGCCGCATGATAAAAACAGACGAAATTAAAGCCGAACACGCAGCAGCCCTGGATCACGCAAAACGCATGATCGCGCCGGTTAAGTTTATGCAGCCGCTTGGCGAGGCGCAGCACCAGCAGCATCACCACAGCAGCCATGAGAAAGCGCCAGAACACCGCCGTCAGCACCGGCGTTTGCGCGGCCGTCTGCTGAAGAAAAATTGCAATCCAGGTGGTGCCCCAAATCAGCACTACAGCAAGGTATAACACGCCATTCATTGCACAGGCTCCGTAAATAATAAGACGCACAGCGTGGCGTAAATCGATCGGCGCGCGCTTGCATGCCGTTGCGCCGCAGTTGCAAATTCTTGCGCTTTTTTTCCTCCGCGTGGTTTGGGGGCTGTTCTCTGGGCGGGGCGGTCCGTAAACTGCGGTTAATCACACGGTGAAAAATAGCGAATCATGCCTGAATACCAGACCTTTACCATGCTTCAGCGCCACAAGGCGCAGCTGCGCGACAGCGTCCAGCTGTCTGGCGGTATCCAGCTGGCCGCCTGGTTCAACAGCGGCGATCGGGTAACCAATCTCAGCAACCACCATACTCTGAGTCTCTACACGGAAGGCGGCTATGACACCTGGCATAAAACGCCGGGCGGCTGGCGCAACGGCGGCGCACCGGACCGCTTTTGCCTGATGCCATCGGGGGTGGAATCGACCTGGGATCTGCGCGCCGACCTCGCGTTTGTCCACCTTTATTGTACCGAAGCCCATTTGCGGCAGCTTGGGGAGCAAATCTGGGATCGCAGTCCGGCCAGCCTGGCGCTGCATGAAAAGATTTTCGCCGATGACGATCGCATCACGCAGCTCTATCGCCACTTTTTGCTCAGTACCGACTGGCACTCTCCTGCCAACCAGCTGATGCTCAGCAGCGCGTCAACCTTGCTGATGACGCACCTGTTACAGCGCTACAGCACGCAGCAGTGGCAATTACCCGAGGTGCGCGGAGGGCTGGCGCCCGCCGTGCTGCGCCGGGTGCTGGCGTTCATTGATGCCCATCTCGATAGTCCGTTAACGCTGATGCAGCTGGCGCAGGAGGCGGCGCTCAGCGAATACCACTTTGCGCGCATGTTTCGCCGCAGCGTGGGGGAGGCGCCGCATCAGTATGTGATGCGCCACCGTATGGAGACGGCCCAGCGCCTGCTCCGTACCACCGCGCTGCCGCTGACGGAGATTGCGCTGCGCTGCGGTTTCCACTCCTCCAGCCATTTCAGCCACCGTTTTCGTCAGCTGCACGGCACGCCTCCGTCGACGTGGCGTCAGGCGATGCGGCATGAGTGATTCCTGAAAGAGGACACGCTATTTCGGCAGTAGGCTGCGGCTCCTTTATCCCAACAGGAGACCCGCTATGGTTGTCACGTCATCTTCCAGTTCACAGACCTCTGCCTCGGCGCGCGCCGCGCCGCCCCCTACGCGTGTGAAACACGCGGAAGGCTATTGCCAGCACATCACTGCGGTCCAAAATCGGCAGATGCCTGCACCGCAGCGTCGCGACCTACACAGCACAGATATGCATTCTTGGATCGCAACCGGCGCGCCGCCGGCGCGGCCAGAGATGCCCCATCTCTCGTGGCTGGTCGACAATATCCGGCACACCGAAACGTGGCGCGACAATCGGTTTGACGTTGTGCCGCTGCTGCTCAGTCAAATGTTGGCAGAATCATCGCGTATCCCGTTTAATCGGCTGGTCATTATGGATAACCAGGGCGCGCTGACCCACTTTTCGGATGGCCCACCCGATTTGAGCAACGCTGTGGTATTACGCCTGGATAACGCACACTATGATGCGGTGAGGCCGCGTGACCCCTCGCGCGGTTTTCAGCCGACGCAGCGTAATGGACGGTGGTGGCTTACGCCAGAGGCAGTGGCGGTGACGCCCATTACGCGCGACGGCCTGTGTCTGACCAACTCGCTTGCCGCCGCTATCGGCATGAACGGCGATCGATTACGCGCCGACTTTTGTCAGTGGCTGACGTGCCACGAAGGCGCGTCGCTATTTGAAGAGAAGCTCGCTATCGCCTCGATGTCCTGCGATGTGGCAGCAGGCGGAGAAACCGCTGCAGTGGATCGCGCACAAACGCGGCCTCGCACGCCCATAATGCCCGCGCGCGAAACGGTTCCCGCGTTAACCGCTCAGTCGATGCCGCCGTTAACGCCCGCTGCACAAGCTACGTCGATTGCGGCGCCGCAGTTGGCGGCAATCACCGCGCACCTCACGGCGATTGTTCGCGAACGCCGCAGCAGCGAATTCCTGGCTTCCCTGATCGCCACCACCGCGCTGCCGGCTGCGCAACAGCATGAAATTGCGCTGTCACTCCTGCCCGCACTGGTGCAGCAAATGGCGACAGCGGATGCGCGGCGGCACCCCGGCGTGGCTAATGTGGCAGCGGTCTCCTATATGTTGGACGTAATCGCCAACACGCAGGCGTCCGCCGCCAAACCGGATAATGCACAGCTCGCCAGCCTGCTTTTTAATCCGCTGCCAAACGCCAGGAGTGTAGCTGAGACGTTGGCACCCTGGCTGCCGTTTCCGGATATCACGCTCATGGGTGAACATCTGCTGTATTTGACGCGTAGTCTCGTACCGTATAAACCGGCCCACGCGGCACTTAAGACCGGCATTGAGAAAATGCGCAAGCAGCTTAAAGCGCAGGCGGTGGGCGATGAAAAATTCAAACAGACGCTGTTGGACGCACTGAAAGCGGCAGAGAAAGCAATCAAAAAAGGAAAAACGGATGGCAGTCACTGGCCACCGCCGGTGTTGCCGTCCAGTGATGCGCTGCCGCGTCTGATTGCCGCGGGCGAGGCGCATCTCCAGCACGAAGCGCGACAGAAGCAGGCGCTGCAAAAATGGCAAACCACCGTCAGCAGCCCAGCCTACCAGCAACAGGAACGTATCTTCGCCAAACTAAAAGCCGAGGCCGAAGAAAAGAAACTGCGTGATCAGCAACGTAGTCAGGCGATGATAGCCCACAGCCTCAGCAAAGCGCGGGAGACGGACCAGCTCGCCCAGGCCAGAAAAACAGCGAAGCAAGCGGCAGAAGCGGCACAGGTACGGGCGCGCAAGGTGGGTGAAACGCGCGATAATCAGCACAGGCAGGCAGCGCTCACGGCGGAGCGTGCGCAGGCCGCGGCCACGGTGCAGCAGATGCAGGCCCTTGAGGCCGCCAAGCGCGCGCGGGCCCAGCAGCTGGCGCTATCTCAGCCCGCGAATACGCAGCCGCTGGCGTTATCGCAGCGCGAGAACGCAGGGCCGCAGGCGGCGATAGACCCCTCGAAATCCGGCAAATCACTGACCACACCGTCCCCTTCTTCAGGGCTTGTGCCTTATGACGCGCGTGCCACCTTGGGCGTCGCGGTAAAAACCGTGACGGGCCGCTACATTCCGGCTCAGCTTACACTGAGCGGACAACAGGTGGTGATCGAAGCCGACACGGCACGCGCCGCGCCGGGCATTCACACGTTTTCGCAGATGACAAATACCTCCGCCGCACGCAGTGAGATGTGGTTGCACGGATCGGATAGCAGAAGCGTCAAGATCAGCGGTGAGCTGGGTAGCGTGGCGTTACACACCCGCGCCGGCAGCGTCAATCTCCGCGCTAAAGCCTGGCAGGGCAACACGCCAATGCTGGCCTCGGACAGCGGCGTGATCCGAACCCGTTTAGACCAGGAGACGACCGAGATCAACGCACGTGATATGAACTTTTTTCGTCAGCAGCGGGAGCTGAAAAATGCCCGATGGGAACAGGAAGGACGCGAGCGTGTGCTGCGATCTGCCCAAATAGCGGCGTCTTATGATGCGCAGCGAAACGAAAGCAAAAGGTTTAATGCTGCGCCGCGCCGCTTCGCCGAGCAGATCGTCACCGCGACGCCGGTATTCGAGGGCACCGCGCAGCAGCCAGAACGAGACACGCGCAGCCAGCCCGCGCTTGCTCAGCACACGATGCCTGAAAGCCCTGTGCGGCCTGCATCAGGCCAGGCGAATGCGTTCTCGCCCAGCCCCTCACCGGAGGTGTCGGTGTTTAAACCGTTGACCTTGGATGAACTGCTGACGCGCAGCGAAACGCCGCTGGCATCGCGGGCGCAGCCATGAGCGAAAAGCATCAATAAGGAAACAGCAGGTCGTCGCCACGGCGGCCTGTGAGTGTTGAAGCGTATAGATTTAAGGAAGAGGGCGGAGATGAGCGGATGACGCTGGTGTCCCCTGAAGGAATCGAACCTTCAACTAGCCCTTAGGAGGGGCTCGTTATATCCATTTAACTAAGGGGACGCGGCGCGCAGTATAGCGCACCGACCAGGAAAACTTAACTCTAAAGCGCGTGTTTGCTCAACTTATCAGCAATTTAGTCGCGCTTTTGCTGCTTCTCTTTGCGTTTTTGATCGGCTCGCGCTTTGGCTTTGGCGGTCTCGCTCATGTCGTTGCGGATCTGCGCGTGGCTGATCAGCGCGAAAATCAGCGTTCCGCCGGTGATATTACCCAGCAGCGTCGGCAGGGCGAAAGGCCACAAAAAGTCCTGCCACGGCAGCGTCCCGGCAAACACCAGGTAAAGCACCTCTACCGAACCCACCACGATATGCGCCAAATCGCCCAGCGCCACCAGCCAGGTCATCATCACGATCACCACAATTTTGGCGCCGCCGGCATACGGGAACATCCACACCATGGTGGCGATAATCCAGCCGGAAATCACCGCATTGGCAAACATTTCGCCCGGCGTATGCGCCATCACCTTTTCACTGATGGTGGTAAACGCCTGGCGCGTGGCGTCATCAAAAATCGGCATGTGATTAAACGCTAACGCCCCCAGCGCGGTGCCGATCATATTGCCTGCCAGCACCACACCCCACAGCCGCAGCAGCAGCGCGAAATTACTGCCGGTAGGTTTATGCATAATCGGTAACACGGCCGTGACGGTGTTTTCCGTAAACAGCTGCTGGCGCGCCATAATGACGATCACGAAACCGAAGGTGTAGCCCAGATTCTCCAGCAGAAAAGCACCCGGCACGCCCTCAAGATGCACGTGGAAAATGCCCTTGGCCATGAGCGAGGCGCTCATCGACAAGCCGGCGGCAATGGCAGACCACAGCAGCGCCATGCCGTCACGCTCCAGCTCTTTTTCTCCGTCCTGTCGAATCTCTTCATGAATGGCGGCCGCGCGCGAGGGCAGGGCATCTTCGTCTACTTCAATTTCTGTGCCTTTTTCTTTTTCTTCGCTATCAACGTCGTTGTCATCATGGGCGTGGGACGGCGATGGGGTCATATTTCCTCCGGTGATAATGCCAGCGCGTAATAAGCGTAGACGGTTTTAAGTCGGGCGAAACGCGGCGGCCGCGCAAAAATAAAAGTAACAAAATTTTAACCGTATCCCCCATTGGTCTGTTTTGGGGGTGGAATACGCACGATTACTCAAATTAGGCGAAATGAGAGCTGTCTCACAGACTTCGGCCCACAGATTCCTTGTGGTATTATCGCGGCCTCTTTTACTGGCTGCGACTCCCTCTTTCATGCTCGATATCCTTAATCTCACCTGCGTCCGCGATGAGAGAACCCTGTTTCAGGGGCTGAATCTTTGCGTAAAGCCGGGCGATATCGTGCAAGTCGAAGGCCCTAACGGGGCAGGAAAAACCTCCCTGCTGCGCCTGATGGCGGGGTTAAGCCGTGCCGATGCCGGTGAGATTCGCTGGCAGGGACAGGCGATTCGCCAGCAGCGGCAGCGCTGGCAGCAAAACCTGCTTTATCTCGGTCATCAACCTGGCGTCAAAGCCGCGCTCTCTCCGCTGGAAAATCTTCAGTTTTGGTACGGCCGCGGCGATGACGCGCGCCTGTTTAGCGCGCTGGCGCAGGTCGATCTGCTGGGTTACGAAGAGATGCCGGTCGCCCAGCTTTCGGCTGGTCAGCAGCGCCGTGTGGCGCTGGCGCGGCTGTGGCTGTCGGCGTCGCCCGTGTGGATTCTTGATGAGCCGCTCACCGCCATTGATAAAGCCGGCGTAGAAACCCTGGCGGCGCGCTTCACCTGGCATGCGGATAACGGCGGCACGGTGATCCTCACCACGCATCAGGATCTCCCCGACGCCGGCGACCGCGTGCGCAAAATTCGGCTTAGCGTGGAGGCACAGCCATGTTAGGGCGCGTGATCCAGCGCGAAGTCAAAATCGCCTTTCGCAGCGGGGCGGAGGTGGTCAATCCGCTGTGGTTCTTTCTGATCGTCATCACCCTGTTTCCGCTGGGCATTGGCCCGGAGCCACAGCTGTTGGCGCGTATCGCGCCGGGCGTCACCTGGGTTGCCGCGCTGCTGGCCTCGCTGCTGGCGCTGGAGCGGCTGTTCCGCGACGATTTTCTCGACGGGTCGCTGGAGCAGCTCCTGCTGCTGCCGGCGCCGCTGCCAGTGACGGTATTGGGCAAAGTGATCGCCCACTGGCTGATCGCCGGACTACCGCTGATTGTCCTGTCGCCGCTGGCGGCGCTGCTGCTGTCGCTGGATAGGGCCAGCTGGCAGGCGATGGCGCTCACGCTGCTGCTCGGCACGCCCACGCTCAGTTTTCTCGGCGCGATTGGCACCGGTTTGACGGTAGGGCTGCGGCGCGGCGGCGTACTGCTCAGCCTGCTGGTGTTACCGCTGTCGATCCCGGTTTTGATTTTTGCCACGGCGGCGATCAACGCTGCCGCGCAGGGGCTGCCGATTGGCGGCTATCTGGCGGTGCTGGGTGCCATGCTGGCAGTCAGCGCCACGCTCTCGCCGTTTGCAACGGCCGCAGCGCTGCGCATCAGCCTGCATTAACCAGGGCCGCCGCGCGGCCAGAATTTGATCTCCTTTTAGGGTGAGCAACACATGTGGAAATGGGTAAACCAGTGGGCAAAGCCGGAGCGGCTTTATCACCTGTGCGGACGTTTGCTAGCGCCAATTGCCGTTGCGGGCCTTGCCGCGCTGCTGCTGGGCTGGAGCTGGGGATTTGGCTTTGCGCCTGCGGATTATCAGCAGGGCAACAGTTACCGCATTATGTACATTCACGTGCCTTCGGCGATGTGGTCGATGGGCATCTATGCGGCCATGGCGATAGCGGCATTTACCGGGCTGGTGTGGCAGATGAAAATGGCCGATCTGGTGGCGGCGGCCATGGCGCCGATTGGCGCCGTCTTTACCTTTATCGCACTGGTGACCGGTTCCGCCTGGGGCAAACCCATGTGGGGCACCTGGTGGATTTGGGATGCGCGTCTGACCTCCGAGCTGGTGCTGCTGTTTCTCTACCTGGGCGCCATCGCGCTTTATCAGTCGTTTGACGATCGCCGCACCGCCGGACGTGCCGCTGGCATCCTGATTCTGGTCGGCGTGGTCAATCTCCCCATTATTCACTTCTCGGTTCAGTGGTGGAATACCCTGCATCAGGGATCGTCCGGGCTGCTGCAACAGGCGATAGCCCCAAGCATGCGCACCCCGTTGCGCTGGGCGATCCTCGGGTATCTGCTGGTGTTTGTCGCGCTGACGCTGATGCGCCTGCGCAATCTTATTCTGTTTACGGAACGTCACCGCCCGTGGGTCAGCGACGTGGCTCAGGGAGGGCGCAAAGCATGACGCCAGCATTTACTTCATGGCAGGCCTTTTTCGCGATGGGCGGCTATGCCTTTTACGTTTGGTTTGCCGTCGCGATGACGCTGATCGCGTTGACCGGATTGCTGCTGCACACGCTGGTGCAACGGCGTCGCATCCTGGCGGACGTGCGGAGACGCCAGGCTCGTGAGCACCGCATTCGCAGCGCGCAGCAGCAAAAAGCCGCGCGCAGCGTGGGGGAGGCGGGATGAATCTACGTCGTCGTAACCGCCTGGTGGCCGTGGTCGCGATCCTGTTGGGCCTGGGCCTGGCTACCGCGCTGGTGATGTACGCGCTGCGTTCCAATATCGATCTGTTTTATACCCCCGGTGAGATCCTCTATGGCAAAGGGGACGCGCAGGAAAAGCCGGAGGCAGGGCAGCGTTTGCGCGTGGGCGGCGTGGTGATGCCGGGCAGCGTGCGGCGCGATCCTGCCTCGCTGGCGGTCACGTTTAAGTTGTATGACGCGCGCGGCGTGGTCAGCGTGAGCTACGAAGGCATTCTGCCGGATCTGTTTCGAGAGGGGCAGGGCGTGGTCGCGCAGGGCGTACTGGCAGCGGGCAATCGGATAATGGCGCAGGAAGTGCTGGCCAAACATGATGAAAACTACACGCCGCCAGAGATTGAGGATGCGATGAAAAACCGTCAAACGGGCGCCGCGGTGGTCTCCAACGCGCAGGGAGGGCCGCGCTCATGATGCCGGAAATAGGCACGTTTCTGCTCTGCCTGGCGCTGGCGCTGGCGCTGTTGTTGAGCATCTATCCGCTGTGGGGTGCTGCACGCCAGGATGGCCGCCTGATGGCCACCGCGCGGCCGCTGGCGTGGGGGCTGTTTGCCGCTATTTTCGCCGCGTTTTTAGTGCTGGTACACGCTTTTATCGTCACGGATTTTACCGTGGCGTACGTCGCCAACAACGCTAACACGCTGCTGCCGATTTACTACCGTATCGCCGCCACCTGGGGGGCGCATGAAGGTTCGCTGCTGCTGTGGGTACTGTTGTTAAGTACCTGGACGGTGGCCGTGGCGAAATTCAGTCGGGGGATGCCGCAGGATGCGCTGGCGCGCGTGCTGGCGGTAATGGGCATGATCACCTTCGGCTTCCTGCTGTTTATTTTGCTCACCTCCAACCCCTTTACCCGCACGCTGCCGGACTTCCCGATTGAGGGACGCGATCTGAACCCGATGCTGCAGGATATCGGGCTGATCTTCCATCCGCCGCTGCTCTATATGGGTTACGTGGGCTTTTCCGTTGCTTTTGCGTTTGCCATCGCCTCGTTGATGACCGGACGCCTGGATACCGCTTGGGCGCGCTGGTCGCGTCCATGGACCACGGCGGCGTGGATTTTCCTGACCATCGGCATCGTGCTGGGGTCGGCATGGGCTTACTACGAGCTGGGCTGGGGCGGCTGGTGGTTCTGGGATCCGGTGGAAAATGCTTCCTTTATGCCGTGGCTGGCGGGCACGGCCCTGATGCACTCGCTGGCGGTCACGGAAAAGCGCGGCAGCTTCAAGTCCTGGACGGTGCTACTGGCGATAACCGCGTTCTCGCTCAGCCTGTTAGGGACCTTTTTGGTGCGTTCCGGGGTATTGGTCTCCGTGCACGCGTTTGCGTCCGATCCGGCGCGCGGCATGTTTATTCTGGCGTTTCTGATCATCGTGATCGGCAGTTCGCTGCTGCTTTACGCCCTCAAAGGCGGACAGGTACGCAGTCGGGTACAGAACCAGGCCTGGTCACGCGAGTCGTTCCTGCTGGGCAACAACGTGCTGCTGATTGCTGCCATGCTGGTGGTGCTGCTGGGGACGCTATTGCCGCTGGTGCATAAGCAGCTTGGGCTCGGCACCATTTCCGTGGGCGAACCTTTCTTTAATACCCTTTTTACCTGGCTGATGGCGCCGCTGGCGCTGCTGCTCGGCATTGGCCCCTTGGTGCGCTGGCGGCGTGATGAGCCGCAGAAATTAGTGCGGCGCTTGGGCGTGGCACTGGTGGTGACGCTGCTGCTGTCCGTGACGCTGCCGTGGCTGCTGGAAGATCGCATTGAGGCCATGACGGTCATTGGCCTGCTGATGGCGGTGTGGGTGACGCTACTGACGCTAATGGAATTGCACGAGCGCGCCACCCATCGCCACTCGCTGCTTAACGGCCTGCGTCATCTCTCGCGCAGCCACTGGGGCATGGTGCTTGGCCATCTCGGCGTGGCGGTGACGGTGGTGGGCATCGCCTTTAGCACGCAGTACAGCGTTGAGCGCGATGTACGCATGAAGGCCGGCGATACGCTGGATATTCATCGCTATCACTTTGTTTTCCGCGACGTGCACGATCTGCAAGGCCCGAACTACAGCGGCGGCGTCGCGCTGATCGACGTTACGCGTGACGGTAAACCGGAAGCGGAACTGCGCGCCGAGAAACGCTTTTATACGGCGGCCCGCACCATGATGACCGAGGCGGCGATCAGCGGCGGCTTCACGCGCGATCTCTACGCGGCGCTGGGAGAGGAGCTGGATGATGGTGCCTGGGCGGTGCGTATTTATTACAAACCCTTTGTGCGTTGGATCTGGTTTGGCGGCGTGTTTATGGCGCTGGGCGGGCTGCTGTGCCTGCTCGATCCGCGCTATCGCGCCCGCAAGAAAACGCCGCAGGAGGCGCAGGCATGAAGAAAAAGAGGCTGTTTATTCCGCTGATCCTGTTTTTGCTGCTCGCGGCGGCGCTGCTGTGGCAGCTGACGCGTAACGCGGATGGCGACGATCCCACGCGGCTGGAGTCCGCGCTGATTGGGAAACCGGTGCCGCGCTTCAAGCTTGAAGCGCTGGATCAGCCCGGCAAACTCTACGATCAGCAGGCGCTCACGGACGGTAAACCGATCCTGCTAAACGTGTGGGCGACCTGGTGTCCGACCTGTCGCGCGGAGCATCAGTACCTCAATTCGCTGGCCGCACAAGGCATTCGCGTGGTGGGGCTGAACTACAAAGACGATCGCACCAAAGCGGTGACCTGGCTTAATACGCTCGGAAATCCGTATGCGCTAAGCCTGTACGACGGTGACGGTATGTTAGGGCTGGATCTGGGTGTTTACGGCGCGCCGGAGACCTTCTTGATCGACGGACAGGGCATTATCCGCTATCGCCACGCGGGTGATCTGAACGCCCGCGTGTGGCGCGAAGAGGTGAAACCGCTGTGGGACAAATACAGTCGGGGGGCGGGCGTATGAAACGGATCATGCTCGTCCTGCTGGGCCTGATGCTCAGCGCGTCGGTATGGGCGGCGATTGATACCTTATCTTTCGCCTCGCCGCAGCAGGAAGCGCAGTACCGCGATCTTACCGCTTCGCTGCGCTGCCCAAAGTGTCAGAACAACAGCATTGCCGACTCCAACGCCATGATTGCCGCCGACATGCGCAAAAAGGTCTATACGCTGATACAGCAGGGCCAGAGCCGCCAGCAAATCATTGATTATATGGTGGCGCGCTACGGCAATTTCGTTACCTACGAGCCGCCTGTTACGCCGTCCACCGTGATTTTGTGGGCCGGCCCGGCGATTTTTGTGCTGCTGGGCGCGCTGGTGATCCTTCTGCGCAGCCGACGCAACAGTGCGAGTCAGGCGCTTGATGCGCGCGAACAGCAGCGGTTGGCGGCCATTCTTCAACGTGACGGGAAGCCGTAATGTCGGAATTTTTTCTTACCGTGATTATTTTGCTGGCCGCCGCGCTGACGCTGTTTCTTGCAGCCGGCTGGCGTCAGCGCACTGCGCACCAGGGCGATCGCGATCGCCTTAATACTGCCTTTTACCAACAGCGTCTGCGCGAGCTGACGCGTGATGAAGAAGAGGGCGTGGTGGGTGAACGCGACGACATGGTGCGCGAGCTACAGCATACGCTGCTGGCCGACGTACCGGACCATGACGCCGTCAACGCGCGGCCCACGCGCCGATGGGTGCTGCTCCCCGGTGCGCTGGTGCTGGTGGTGCTGAGTGTCGGCATGTATCTGTACGTCGGCGGCCTGACGCAGTTCGCCAGCTGGAGCAGCGTACAAAACGCTTATCCGGCACTGCGCGCGCGCCTGATGGATCCTCACGCTCAGCCGCTGAGCATGGAGGAGCTGGCGCGGCTGCAGCTGGGGCTGCGCAGCGCGCTGCAGGACACTCCGCGCGATCTCAACGGCTGGACGATGCTTGGGCGGTTGGGGATGGTGCTCAACAATGCCACGCTCGCCAGTCAGGCGTTTGAACGTGCGCTGCAGCTGAGCCCGAATAATGAGGCACTGCAGCAGGATTATGCGGAAGTGTTAACCCGATCAAGCGATCCGCAGGATAACCGTCAGGCCAGCGTGGTGCTCAAGGCCCTCGCGGCGCGCGATCCGCACGATCTGCGTACGCTCGGCTTGCTCGCCTATAACGCGTTTACGTTGCAGCAGTATGCGGAGGCAATCACCACGTGGCAAAGGATGCTAACCGCGCTACCGCCTGGCGATAAACGCATTACACTGATTGAGCGCAGTATCGAGCAGGCGAAAGCCGATGCCGGTGAGCAGACGCGCCCGCTGGCGTTGTCGGTGCGCTTAGCGCCACAGGCAGAAAAAATGTTACCGCCGGGCGGAGTGTTGTATATTTCTGTGTCTGACGGTGTATCACCGGTACCGGTGGCGGTTAAACGTCTGCCGCTCAGTCACTTTCCGCTTTCGCTTACGCTGGATGACAGCAATACCATGATGCCCGATCGCCTGCTTTCGGCGCAGCATCAGGTGCAGGTAAGGGCGCGTATTTCGCGCGATGGCAGCGCCAATCCGCAGTCCGGTGACTGGTTTGGTGTGAGCGCGGTTACGCCGTGGGATGGGCAGCAGCCACTGGCTGTGGAGATCAATCAACAGCAGCCCTGAAGTGATACCTTCTTTGTTTGCACAGGGAGAGAACAATGACTATTCGCCTGACCGGTCTGGCGCTGGCCAGCGTAATGCTGGTGGGATGCGCCAGCTCCAAACCGGCTGACAACGCCGAGCCTGCTCAGCGCAGCGATCCGTTGGAAGGCTTCAACCGCACGATGTTTAACTTCAACTACGGCGTGCTGGATCCCTATGTGCTGCGGCCGGTGGCCGTGGCGTGGCGCGACTACGTGCCGGCGCCCGCTCGCGGTAGCCTGAGCAATTTCCTGTCCAACCTGGATGAGCCTGCCAGTATGCTGAACGCGATTCTGGTGGGCGAGCCGCGTCAAGCGGGTATTCACTTCACGCGCTTTTTCCTCAACAGCGTGTTGGGCTTAGGCGGCTTTATCGACGTGGCGGGAAGAGCCAATCCGCAGTTGGCGCGTGAAGTGCCGCACCACTTCGGCAGTACGCTGGGCCACTATGGTGTCGGCTATGGTCCTTACGTGGTACTGCCGGGCTACGGCAGCTTTACCGTGCGTCAGGACGGAGGCGACTATGTTGATACGCTCTATCCGGTGCTGAGCTGGCTGACCTGGCCGATGTCGATTGGCAAATGGACGCTGGAAGGCGTTGAGACGCGCGCCCAGTTACTGGATTCCGATGCGATTTTGCGCCAGCAGCCCGATCCTTACGCCTTTATTCGTAACGCCTACTTCCAGCGCAATGACTTTATCGCTAACGGCGGCAAGCTCAAGCCTGAAGAGAACCCTAACGCCAGCGCAATTCAGGACGATTTAAAAGAGATCGACGCGGAATAAGCCTGTCAGCGCAGCGTGAGCGCACCATAAAAAACGGCGACCTCGTGGTCGCCGTTTTTTTTATGCTCGCGGCATCAGAATTTGTAGTTGAAGTTGGCGCCGTAGAGCCAGGCTTTGCCTTCTGAATTGAAGGTATAGGTGCCTTCTTGTACGGTGACTTTCTGCCCATGCATGTAAGAAACGCCCACATCCACTGACGCATCATCGTTAAACGCGTAAGAAGCACCGGCGCTCAGCCACAGACGATCCTGATCCGGAATTGAGATGGAACGTTTGTCGGCGGGGACGGGGCTATCATCAAAGGCGATACCGGTGCGGAACGTCCAGTTCGCATCATAGGTATAGGTGGTGCCCAGCGCGATGCGATATGCATCGTGATAGCTTTCATCTTTGTAGAACAGCTGCTGTCCGTTGCTGCCTGTGGCTTTCAGCTCCTGGAACTGGCTCCAGCTGGTATACGCCAGGCTGTAGTGTACCGCCCACTGCGGCGCCACTTTATGCCAGCCAGACACTTCCCACATCTCCGGCAGGTTGAGGGTTAATGAACCCGGAATGGTTGCGCCATTGGTGCCGAACGGCAAGCCTGCCGCCACGGCGCGCGGTGAGTTGTTAATGGCGCTTGGAAGATTGCTGCGGTATTCGCCGTCAAAGTCCACTTTGACTTCTGAGCGATAAGTAAAGCCGAAGCGATTATTGTCATCCACTTCATACAGTATACCGGCGTTCCAGCCGTAAGCCCACTCGTTGCCTTTCAGACGCGCCATTTGGGTGTCTGCGGGCAGCGGCAAACCGGCAATTTGACCGACTTCTCCGGCGTAGCGCTCAATTTTTGCTTTTGCATAGACGGCGTCAAAACCCACGCCGAAGCTGAAGTGTTCGTTTAAACGGTAGGCGGTGCTGAGGTTAACGTTGGCGGTGGTCAGGTCGGTTTTCCCGCCTAATCCCCCTGCGGCATAATTATTATTAAATTCCGTGGCGAGTCCGTAGTTAGACGTAACAGAGGCGCCAACCCACCATTGATCGTTAATGGGCTGTACGTAGTGAATATTCGGTACCCACTGATTCGGGGCAATGTTATTCGCGTCAAGGCTGTTGCCGGTGTACGGGCTGCGGCCGCTGATATTCACATCCGGGTCAATGTAAACCGCCCCGATCGAGAACGCGGGGCGATCCATCAGCGCCATGGTTGCCGGGTTGCGGCTAGCCGAAGCGGCGGTGTCGCCCATCGCACCTTCACCAGAATAAGCGCGGCCTAATCCAATAGAGGAAAATTCATTGAGTTGAAAGCCTGCGGCGTAAACATGGGAAGAGACAAGCGCCAACGCAGCTGCCACAGCTGACTTTGCAAACAGGTTCTTATGGTTCATGACCACAACCTCATCTTAATTATTTTTAAACGATGTTACGACGCGTAACAAAGGACGGCGGATTGTAGGGACTGATGACAGCGACACATATCAGACCAGTGCGACGAGTATAGGTCCGACCTGTATATTTGTTGCAATAATGTTTTTCAGATATTTCTAGTTTGATCGACAAAATCAGATCTGCTTAACAAAATCTTGCCACCGTCCTGACGCCATTAAGCCACAAAATTGTCCGTAATCAATTTATTGTGTGATATTCGTCACTTAGCGGGGAAAAGATGGCTGCGCTTGCGCGCTGGGCGTAGACTCCTGTTCAGGGTTTAGGGCCTTGAGAGGAGAGAAGAATGCGAGACAACGTCAAGCCACGCAGTGACACCGATATCGCGGCCTGCTGCTGTGTAGAGATAGGCACCGTGATCGACAACAGTGACTGTACCGCCCACTGGTCGGGTGCGTTTCCTGACCGCACGGCAGCAGAGTCGATGCTGACGCAGCTGGGCGAACGCGCGCAGCAAGCTGCCTCGGAACCCTGCACGATTCACGCGACCTTTACCGATCGCGGGGCTGCGCTGCAGCTGGACATTGACTTTACATTTTGCTGTCAGGCGGAGAGCCTGATTTTTCAACTCGGTTTACGCTAATCCCTCCGCTGCCGCCTCTGGGTGCGGCAGCATTCGCCTATTTTTCGTGTTTACCTTCGCACTTTTTTTCTTCCGCTATTGGCGACGCCGAAGCACCTGGTTAACACTGATCAGGTCAGACCTGTTTGGCAATGATGCTGGGGTCATAAATTATGGGTAAATGCAATGAGCAAAGCGCAGCCGCTGCTGACGCGTCAGGGTGAACGTATCGCCATCACGCACGGATTACGCACGCCTTTCGCCCGCCAGGCGACAGATTTTCACGGTATCCCCGCGCTCGAATTAGGCACAATGGTGGTATCTGAACTGCTTGCGCGCAGCGAACTTCCCGTCGAGGTCATCGATCAGCTGGTGTTTGGGCAAGTGGTACAGATGCCGGAAGCCCCTAATATTGCGCGGGAAATCGTCTTGAGCAGTGGACTGAGTGTGCACACCGACGCCTATAGCGTGAGCCGCGCCTGTGCCACCAGCTTTCAGGCGGTAGCCAATGTGGCGGAAAGCCTCATGGCCGGCACCATCAACGTGGGCATTGCGGGCGGCGCGGATTCGTCATCGGTGCTGCCGATTGGCGTCAGTAAAACGCTGGCGCGCGCGCTGGTCGATCTGAATAAGGCCCGCACCATGGGGCAAAAGATGGCGATTCTACGCCGCTTGCGGCCGCGCGATTTACTGCCGGTGCCGCCGGCGGTGGCAGAATACTCCACCGGTTTACGCATGGGCGATACCGCGGAACAGATGGCGAAAACCCACGGCATTACGCGGGAAGCGCAAGATGCGCTGGCGCTGCGGTCGCATCAGCAGGCGGCACAGGCGTGGCAATCAGGCGTGTTGGCGCAGGAAGTCATGCCCGCCTTTGTGCCGCCGTGGAAAGCACCGATCGCTCAGGACAACAATATCCGCTTTAACGCCAGCGCCGCGGATTATGCCAAGCTGCGTCCGGCCTTTGACCGTCAGCACGGCTCTGTCACGGCGGCGAACAGCACGCCGCTCACCGACGGCGCAGCGGCGGTGATTTTGATGCGCGAAGGCCGCGCCCGTGAGCTGGGGATCACGCCGCTGGGCTATCTACGCAGCTACGCCTTCACCGCCATCGATGTCCGGCAAGATATGCTGCTGGGGCCGGCTTACGCCTCGCCGCTGGCGCTGGATCGCGCGGGCATTACGCTACAGGATCTCACTTTAATCGACATGCATGAGGCCTTTGCGGCGCAGACGCTGGCCAACCTCAAGATGTTCCGCGATGCGCGCTTTGCACGCGACGTGCTCAATCGTCCGCACGCGCTCGGCGAGGTGGACGAGGCTCGCTTCAACGTGCAGGGCGGCTCTATCGCCTACGGGCATCCCTTTGCGGCCACCGGTGCGCGCATGATCACGCAAACGCTGCACGCGCTGCGCCGTCGCGGCGGCGGGTTGGGATTGGTCACCGCCTGCGCGGCGGGCGGGCTGGGTAGCGCGATGGTTCTGGAGGCGGAATGATGAGTGAATCTGCATTTACACTGCATGTGCGTCCGGACCACGTCGGCGTGATTACGCTGGATGTACCGGGCGAGAAAATGAATACCCTCAAGGCTGAGTTTGTCACGCAGATCCGCGCGGTGCTGAGCGCGGCGCGCAGCCACGCGCAGCTTGCCGGGCTGGTGCTGATCTCCGGCAAACCCGACAGCTTCATTGCGGGTGCCGACATCACGATGATTGCCGCCTGCCAAACGGCGCAGCAGGCGGAAGCGCTGGCGACGCAAGGGCAGGATGTCATGGCGGAGATCGCCGCGCTGCCGTTTCCGGTGGTAGCGGCGATCCACGGTGCTTGCCTGGGCGGCGGCCTTGAGCTGGCGCTGGCGTGCAGCGCCCGCATCTGCACGCTGGACGACAAAACCCGGCTGGGGCTACCGGAGGTGCAGCTAGGTTTGCTGCCTGGCTCGGGCGGAACCCAGCGGCTGCCTCGACTGATTGGCGTGCAGCAGGCCCTGACGCTGATGCTCAGCGGGAAGCAACTGCGCGCCCGGCAGGCGCTGAAACTCGGTTTAGTTGATGACGCGGTACCGCAGGCGATCCTGCTGGAAACGGCGGTGGCGTGGGTACATAAAGGAAAGC
The DNA here is from genome assembly GCA_913778495.1 of uncultured Pantoea sp. Lineage (GTDB taxonomy): Bacteria > Pseudomonadota > Gammaproteobacteria > Enterobacterales > Enterobacteriaceae > Pantoea. The sequence goes on along the minus strand of CAJYVD010000034.1, from coordinate 235,680 downwards.
GCACGCTGCGCACGCTGTCGCGCCGCGATCGGCTGCTGCAGGCGCCAGGCGTGCGTTCGGCGCTGTTCGCGCTGGCAAAGCGCCAAACCGAGCGGAAAACGCAGGGGAATTATCCCGCCACCGATCGCATTCTGTCTGTGGTGCGCACCGGACTTGAGCAGGGCAGCAGGGCAGGGCACGCCGCCGAAGCGCGTGCGTTTGGTGAGCTGGCCATGACGCCGCAGTCTGCCGCGCTGCGCAGCCTGTTTTTTGCCTCCACGGCCTTGAAAAAAGAGCCTGTTACAGACGTCGAGCCGCGTACGCTCTCACACATTGGCCTGCTTGGCGGCGGATTGATGGGCGGGGGAATTGCCAGCGTCACGGCGTTGAACGCGGGATTACCGGTACGCATCAAAGATATCAATCTGGAGGGCGTGAATCACGCCTTGAAATACAGCTGGGATCGGCTCAGTAAAAAAGTGGCACGCCGCCAGCTTAAGCCGGCTGAACGCCAGCAGCAAATGGCACGCCTCAGCGGCGGCGTGGATTATCAAGGCTTCCATCAGCGGGATATGGTCATTGAAGCGGTATTTGAAGACCTGGCGCTGAAGCAGCAGATGGTGGCAGAGATTGAGCAGCATTGTCAGCCGCACACCATTTTTGCCTCTAATACGTCGTCGCTGCCGATAGCCGATATCGCCGCGCATGCGCAGCGTCCAGGAAATGTCATTGGCCTTCATTACTTTAGTCCGGTAGACAAAATGCCGCTGGTGGAAGTGATCCCCCATGCTGGCACGTCGGCAGCCACGCTGGCCACCACGGTGCAGTTTGCGCGTCAGCAGGGCAAAACGGCGGTGGTCGTTGCAGACCGTCCCGGCTTTTATGTTAACCGTATTCTCGCGCCCTACCTGAATGAGGCATTGCACTGCCTGCTGGAAGGCGAGCCCGTTGAGCATATTGACCGGGCGCTGGTAGCGTTTGGTTTCCCCGTGGGACCGCTGCAGTTGCTGGATGAAGTAGGCATTGATGTCGGCAGTAAAATCAGTCCGCTGCTGGAGCAGGCTTATGGCCCACGCTTTAGCGCACCCGCGGCGGCGGCGCGCCTGCTCGCGAGCGGACGAAAAGGGCGCAAAAATGGTCAGGGCTTCTACCGTTACGATCCCGTCCGCTGGCCGCGCAAACGTCAGGCTGATGCCACCATCTATTCTGTACTGAACCTTACGCCGCAGGTTACCCAACGCGCGCAACACGTCGCCGAGCGTTGCGTCATGATGATGCTCAATGAGGCGGTGCGGTGCCTGGATGAACAGGTGATTCGCAGCGCACGCGATGGCGATATCGCTGCGGTGTTTGGTATGGGTTTCCCGCCGTTTCTCGGTGGGCCGTTCCGCTATATTGATCAACTCGGGGCGGCGACGGTGGTTGAGGCACTCCGTGCGCTGATGCAGCAGCACGGCGAACGCTTCGCCCCCTGCGCGGCACTCATCGCGCAGGCCGAGCGTAATACGAAATTTTACACTTCGGCATAAATATGAATAGCCGCTCAGATTCAGCGAGTTAGAAACGAGGCCGCGCAGTGGTCCGGCGCGGCCTAATCTGGAAGGTGCTTATTTAATAAACAACCGGTTGACTATACTCAATCCATTGGGGTAAAACACACCGTTCATTCGCAGAATGAAGCGTCTGGTGCTGTGGTACCGACGATATCGACAAACAACAGCGGTGCTTTATGCAAGTTTTTATCATGCGTCATGGCGATGCAGCGTTGGAGGCAGCAAGTGATGCGGTTCGTCCGCTAACGATCTGTGGCTGTGACGAATCGCGCCAGATGGCGAGCTGGCTTAACAGCCAGGCGCCGGACATTGACCGGGTGTTAGTCAGCCCTTATCTGCGTGCGCAACAAACGCTCGCCACGGTGCGGGAAGCGCTGAAACTGCCGGAAGGCGAAGATATCTTACCCGAGCTGACGCCGGGCGGCGATCCCGGCCAAGTCGCGTGCTATCTGCACGCACTGGCAAGCCAGGGGGTGAAATCGGTGTTGGTGATCTCACATTTACCGCTGGTGGGCTATCTGGTGTCGGAGCTATGCCATCAAGAAACGCCGCCGATGTTCGCCACGTCCGCCATCGCCTGTGTGAACGTCGAGGATGCGACGCAGGGCAACGGCACTTTGGCCTGGCAGGTCAGCCCGTCCAAATTAGCCAAAGCCATGTAACCCTTCCGTGGGCCGCTGAAGCGGCCCTTCCTTTATGATGCTCCCCATATTTGCCCTGCTCAGGGCAGTTCTGGAGGGTGCCACTCCTCAACTTCAATCAGCACCAACAGCGCCGCGTCGCCGCCAAACAACTTCGGTGCCTGATGAAAGGCCATCACGTGCGGATGCTGAGCCAGCCACAAAGGCGTCTGCTGCTTAAGAATATGTTTGCCGTGCCCGGTCATGACGCTGGCGCAAAACAGATGCTCGCGGCGGCAGGCGGCAATGAGCGCGCCTAACTCCTGTTTTGCCTGCTGCTGAGTGAGCCCATGCAGATCGAGAAAAATCTCCGGCGTGTAGTCGCCGCGGCGTAACTTTTTGAGTTCGTAGTGGCTAACATCGGCGCGCACGTAGCGCATCGGGCCGTCATTCGACAGCAGCGGCTGGAATTCATCCGAGAAGTAGTGACTGTTGTCGGCCTGTTCGGAAAGCAGACGCTTGAGTGGCACTTCGCGCGTCTTAACGGCAGGTTTATGGACAATGGTGTCTTGTTTGAGCTTACGCGTCCCGGTCATTAATTGACGAAACAGCGCCTGATCGTCCTGACTGAGCGGCGTTTTTTTATTCATGAATTGGAAGTTATCAGAAATGGCTGGATTCTGCCCCTTACCTTAACGCTAAGCGTCAACAAATGTCAGCTTTTTCACCTCGCTGCGCTGAATTCTTTCGGGCTTCATGGCAAACTATCGGCCGATTGATATTACGGCCTGCGGAGGGCTACGTGGACAAGATTTTCGTCGATGAGGCAGTGAACGAGCTGCACACCATTCAGGATATGCTGCGCTGGGCGGTCAGCCGTTTTACGGCAGCGGGTATTTGGTATGGTCACGGCACGGACAATGCCTGGGACGAAGCCGTCCAACTGGTGCTGCCAACGCTGTGGCTGCCGCTGGATATCCCAGAAGACATGCGCCACGCGCGCCTGACCGCCAGCGAACGGCATCGTGTCGTTGAGCGCGTTATCCGCCGCGTCAACGAGCGCATTCCGGTCGCTTATCTCACCAACAAAGCCTGGTTCTGCGGCCACGAATTTTTTGTGGATGAGCGCGTGCTGGTGCCGCGTTCACCGATTGGCGAGCTGATTGAAAACCGCTTCGCGGGCCTGCTGACCGAGCAGCCGCAGCATATTCTCGACATGTGCACCGGCAGTGGCTGTATCGCTATCGCCTGTGCGTATGCGTTCCCGGACGCGGAAGTGGATGCGGTAGACATCTCCAGCGACGCGCTGGCGGTGGCAGAGCACAACATTGAAGCGCACGGCTTGCTGCACCACGTCACACCGATTCGCGCCGATCTGTTCCGCCAGCTGCCCCAGCTGAAATATGACCTGATCGTCACCAATCCTCCGTACGTGGATGCAGAAGATATGGACGATCTGCCCGGCGAATATCGCCACGAGCCTGAGCTGGGTCTGGCGGCGGGGAGCGACGGCCTTAAGCTGGTGCGCCGCATTCTCGCCTGTGCGCCGGATTACCTCAGCGATCATGGCGTACTGATTTGCGAAGTGGGTAACAGCATGGTGCACATGATGGAACAGTATCCTGACGTGCCGTTTACCTGGCTGGAGTTTGATAACGGCGGGGACGGCGTGTTTATGCTCACGCGCGAGCAGATTATCGCGGCGCAGCATCATTTCTCTTTCTATAAAGACTAAAAAATAGGGCGGGCGTTCGCCCGCAACATCGCAACAAGGAATCTCCATGGCCGGAAACAGCATCGGACACGTTTTTCGCGTTACCACCTTTGGCGAGTCGCATGGCATTGCGCTTGGCTGCATTGTTGATGGCGTGCCGCCAGGTATCCCGCTGACGGAAGCGGATATCCAGCACGATCTCGATCGCCGTCGCCCCGGCACGTCGCGCTATACCACGCAGCGCCGCGAGCCCGATCAGGTCAAGATCTTGTCCGGCGTGTTTGAAGGCCTCACCACGGGCACCTCTATCGGTTTGCTGATTGAAAACACCGATCAGCGCTCACAAGATTACGGTGCGATCAAAGATCTGTTCCGGCCCGGTCACGCTGACTACACCTACGAACAGAAATATGGGCTGCGCGACTATCGCGGCGGCGGACGCTCTTCCGCGCGCGAAACCGCCATGCGCGTCGCCGCTGGCGCTATCGCCAAAAAATACCTGCACATGAAGCACGGCATTCAGGTGCGCGGCTATCTGGCGCAGATTGGCGACGTGGCCTGCGAGCTCAAAGATTGGTCTATCGTCGAAGAAAACCCGTTTTTCTGCCCCGATGCTGACAAGCTGGATGCCCTGGACGAGCTGATGCGCGCCCTGAAAAAAGAGGGTGACTCCATCGGCGCGAAAGTGACCGTGATGGCGGAAAACGTTCCGCCGGGCTTAGGCGAGCCGGTGTTTGATCGCCTGGATGCCGATCTGGCGCATGCGCTAATGAGCATCAATGCGGTAAAAGGCGTGGAGATTGGCGATGGCTTCGCGGTGATCAACCAGCGGGGCAGCCAGCATCGTGACGAACTGCGCGCCAACGGTTTCCAGAGCAATCATGCTGGCGGCATCCTTGGCGGCATCAGCAGCGGACAAACCATCAGCGCTAATCTGGCGATGAAGCCCACGTCCAGCATCACCGTGCCGGGCAATACCATTACCCGCACCGGCGAAGAAGTGGAGATGATCACCAAAGGCCGCCACGATCCGTGCGTGGGCATCCGCGCAGTGCCGATTGCCGAAGCGATGATGGCGATCGTGTTGATGGATCACCTGCTGCGCCAGCGTGCGCAAAACGGTGACGTCAACAGCAGCGTGCCACGCTGGTAACGCCCTGATGCGCCGCCAGCTTATCGCGCTTGCTGCCCTGTTAGGCAGCGTGGCCGCCACGGCCGCCACACCGTGGCAGCAAATTCACCAGCCCATTCCCGGTAGCCCGCAGTCAATTGGCAGCTTCGCCAACGGCTGCATCGTGGGCGCACAGTCACTGCCGCTCAACGCCCCGAACTATCAGGTCATGCGGCAGGATCAGCGCCGCTATTACGGTCATCCCGCGCTCATCGCGTTTATTCAACGCCTAAGCCAGCAGGCGCATCAACGCCAGCTGGGGCAGGTGCTGATTGGCGATATGGGTATGGCCGCGGGAGGGCGTTTCAGCAGCGGGCACGCGAGCCACCAAACCGGACTGGACGTGGATATCTGGCTGCAGCTGCCGCAAACGCGTTGGACGGCGCAGCAGCTGCTCAAACCTCAGCCGCTGGATTTGGTGGCGCCGGACGACAAGCAGGTCATCGCGCGTCATTGGCAGCCGCAAATTGATAGCCTGATAAAGCTGGCCGCCAACGATCCTGATGTGACGCGTATTTTTGTTAACCCAGCGATTAAAAAGCAGCTGTGTGCCGATGCGGGTCAGGATCGGACATGGCTGAACAAAGTACGGCCGTGGTTTGCCCACCGCGCGCACATGCACGTGCGTTTACGCTGTCCGGCGAACAGTCTCGAATGCGAAGACCAGCCACCGCCGCCGCCCGGCGATGGCTGCGGCGCGGAGCTGGAAAGCTGGTTCTTGCCGAAAAAACCGGGCAGCCAGCCCCCGATAAAAAAAGCCCCACCGCCGCTGCCGCCGTCGTGCCAGGCGCTGTTGGACCGCCACCTGCTTTAAGGTGATCCCGTACCCTGGCGCACCGCTGTGGGTGTAATGACTAATTGCAATGAGACGTGAATGGATCTGTTCGTTGTTAGCCCACTGCTGCTGGGCGTGCTGTTTCTGGTTGCGGTGTTAGCGGCGTTTATTGATTCGATTGCGGGCGGCGGCGGATTACTGTCGGTGCCCTCACTGCTGGCGGCGGGCCTTTCCCCGGCACAGGCGCTGGCAACCAATAAATTACAGTCCGTTGGCGGTTCATTTTCTGCCAGCCTCTATTTTGTGCGACGCGGTGCGGTAAACCTGCGCGAGCAGCGGCTTAATATTGCGATGACCTTTATTGGCGCAGTCTGCGGCGCGGTGTTGATACAGCACATTCAGGCTGACGTGCTGCGTCAGGTGCTGCCACTGCTGCTGCTCGCCATTGGTTGCTGGTTTCTGCTGATGCCGCGTTTGGGTGAGGTGGATCGCGAACAGCGCTTGCATGGGCTCGCGTATGCCTTGGTCGGCGGCGGCTGCGTCGGCTTTTACGACGGCTTTTTTGGGCCGGGAGCAGGGTCCTTTTATGCGCTGGCGTTTGTCACGCTGTGTGGATTCAATCTTGCGAAAGCCACGGCGCATGCGAAAGTGCTGAATTTCACCTCCAACTTTGGCAGCCTGCTGTTCTTTATGTTCGGCGGCAAAGTGGTATGGGGCACCGGCATTGTCATGCTGATCGGCGCGTTTATCGGCGCGCGGTTGGGGGCACGCCTGGTGCTGAGCCGAGGACAAAAACTGATTCGGCCGATGGTGGTCACGGTATCCGCCGTGATGAGCGCCAAACTGTTATGGGACAGCCATGGCAGTGAACTCATGGCCTGGTTTGCCACGCTGTAATTGAACACTCGTCAAGACCGGCTGCCAGTGCGACAATGGCGCCGGTTTTTTTAAAGATTAAACTATTATGAGCACTGAGCATCATTATCAGCAGCTGATCGACATTTTTGATGGCTGCTTCAAAGACGCCTTTCAGACGCGTCTAATTAAAGGCGACGACGAACCCATCTATCTTCCTGCTGATGAGAGTTCGCCCTGGCACCGCATTGTGTTTGCTCACGGCTTTTATGCCAGTGCGCTGCATGAAATTTCGCACTGGTGCATTGCCGGTGAGGCGCGCCGTCAGCAGGTAGATTTTGGCTATTGGTATTGCCCTGATGGCCGCGATGCGCAGACGCAAAGCCAGTTTGAGGCGGTTGAGGTTAAACCGCAGGCGCTGGAATGGATGTTCTGCGCCGCCGCCAATTTTCCGTTTAATGTCAGCTGCGACAACCTGGAAGGCGACTGCGAACCTGACCGCATCGGGTTTCAGCGCAAGGTTCATGCGCAGGTGATGCACTGGCTGGCGCAGGGCATTCCGCCGCGCCCGGCCCGTTTTATCGCGGCACTCCAGCACTATTACGGCACGCCAGCGCTGAGCGCAGCCCATTTTCCCTGGCCGGAAGCGTTGTGATCCGCCCGCCTTCACCTAAAGGATTAATACGATGATTGTAGAATTCGAGTCCCGCATCCTCGCGCTGATCGACGATATGGTTGACCATGCCAGCGACGACGAACTGTTTGCCAGCGGCTATCTGCGCGGCCACTTAACGCTGGCGGTTGCGGAAATTGAACAGAGCGGCGAGCATACGCCGGAAGCGCTGCAGGCGAAGGTGAGCAACAGTTTGCAAAATGCCATCGCCGCCGGCGAGTTGTCTCCGCGCGATCAGGCGCTGGTGGTAGGTATGTGGGACAATCTGTTCCAGCAGGCGCGTCAGACCGCTTAACCCACGCGGCGCAGGCTGCCGCGTGATAGTGCCTTTATTCCGCTTTCTTTCCCTTCAGCAGTTTCCGCACCCAGTACCGATTTGGATTGAGCGCCGCCAGCGTGGCGGCGTCGAGCGGTTGAGGTTCGCCGCTCATCTGCGCGGCCAGCACTTCCGCTGCCAGCGGGGCGCTGCAAATGCCGCGCGATCCCAGCGCGCCCAACACAAACAATCCGCTGTAAACCGGCGCCGATGCAATGGGCGCGCCGCGCTGGCGCTGCTGCGCGAGATCGGCATAGTGATGCAGTGTTGCGTCGTAATCGGGCACGCTGCCGCTCATGGGGAGATGATCACGACTGGCGCAGCGCACGCCGACCCGTGCCGCATTATCCGCCACGCTCACCGCCTGCGGCCAGTCTGCTTGCGGCAGACAGTCGATCAGGCGCTGACGGTTTTGCTGCTGATCCTCCGTGCGAAACGCCGTGTCGGTGTCGCCACGATGATAACTGGCTCCAATACAATGCGTGCCGAATTGAGGGCTGCGCGGCGTCAGGTAGCCGTCATAGCACAGCACGGTTTGCAGCGCATCCAGCGTAGGAGCACCCGGCACGTGGCTCACCTGACCCGCCACCGGATAGACCGGCAGCGCCCGCGTTTGTGCCAGATCCAACAGCGCGGGGCCGCTGGCGAGCACCACCTGCGCGTGTACCGCGTCAGGCTGTGCGGAAAAGTGAAGCGTCCAGCCTTCGTCGTGCGGTTCCAGCTGCGTCAGCTTATGCAGCCAGTGCTGGCGCAAGCCCAGCCGCTGCGCCGCTTCAAGCACGCTGCTGGTCAGTTCGGCGGGGGAAAGCCAGCCGCCGCGCGGGTAGAAAACACCGCCGTGACCCAGCGGCACCCCCGCAAGCGCCTCTGCCTCGGCGGGCGTCACGGCGCACGCAATGCCAGAGGGCAGATCCATGTTCAGCATTTGCGCTATTTTGTGGCGGCTTTTATCGTCCCAACCCAGCTGTAGCACGCCGCTCCAGCTGTGCTCAAACATCACCGGCAGCGTTTCATAAAGACGACGTGCAAACGAAAAGGCGGCAGGGAAGAAGGTGGCCAGCGCCGGGTCGTGCTGATTTAACAGCGGGTAAAGTGCACCCTGGCGGTTGCCGGAGGCACCTAGCGCGGGGGCGTCATCGGCGCAATAGAGGGTGACGTTCCAGCCGCGGCGCAGCAGCGCCAGCGCCAGCATCGCGCTGGCCAAGCCGCCGCCAATCAGCGCCACGTCGCGCGTCTGCGCCTGCGGACGTGCATACCAAGGCTGGCTGTGCGGCAGCGGCGGGGCGGCGCGCAAGGTGCCAACCAGCATTTCACGCTTGCGGCCAAAGCCTTTGCGCTTCATCACGTCAAAACCGGCGTCTTGCAGGCCGCGGCGAACAAAACCCGCAGAGGTAAAGGTCGCTAACGTGCCCTCTGGCCGCGCCAGCCGCGCCATGGCGCTGAACAGGGCGGGTGTCCACATATCGGGATTTTTTGCCGGCGCAAAACCGTCAAGAAACCATGCGTCTACCTGACGGTTCAGGCTGTCATCAAAGGTGTCAATTAAGACGTTAATATCCCCAAACCACAGATCGAGGGTGATTTTGCCGCCATTAAACAGCAGGCGCTGGCAGCCCGGCAGGGCCTCGGGCCACTGCTGTTGCAGCGGCTCAGCCCACGGCGCCAGCTCAGGCCAGTGCGCATGGGCGGCAGCAAGGTCGCTGCGCGTGAGAGGGAATTTCTCACAGCTAATAAAGTGCAGTCGCTGTAGCGTCGCTTGTGGATGCTGTGCGCAATAATCATCAAATGCCTGCCACAGCGTAAGAAAGTTGAGACCCGTGCCAAAGCCGCTCTCGGCAACGATAAACAGATCGCGCGGGTGATGAGCAAAGCGCGCCGGAATCTGGTTGCCATCAAGGAACACATAGCGCGTCTCTTCAAGCCCGTTATCGTTTGAGAAATAGACATCGTCGAACGCTCGGGAAACAGGTGTACCCTGATCGTTCCAGGTCAGTTGGGCGTGTTTGATGGCGGATGCGGTCACGGGAAAGGCTCATTTTTCAGGCAGTGGCGCGATTTTAGCGAGTGCCGTCACATGACGCAAATTTACAAAAGGAAATGGCTGATCGGACTTGTTCGGCGTACAACTGTACGCTAGAGTGCACGTCATTCCAAAAGATGGGTAATTGAGGACTATTGAATGAAACGTGCAGTGATTACTGGCCTGGGTATCGTTTCCAGTATTGGTAATAACCAGCAGGAAGTGCTGGCCTCTCTGCGTGAAGGCCGTTCTGGCATCACTTTCTCTGAAGAGATGAAAGAAGCCGGAATGCGCAGCCACGTGTGGGGTAACGTCAAGCTGGATACCGCCGGGCTTATCGATCGCAAAATTGTACGTTTCATGAGTGATGCGTCAATTTACGCGTACCTGTCGATGGAAGAAGCGGTAAAAGATTCCGGCCTGACCGATGAGCAGTATCAGAACAACCCGCGCGTTGGCCTGATCGCGGGCTCCGGCGGCGGTTCTCCTCGTTTTCAGGTCTTTGGCGCAGATGCGATGCGCGGCCCGCGTGGTTTAAAAGGTGTGGGTCCGTACGTGGTAACGAAAGCGATGGCATCAGGCGTGTCTGCCTGCCTGGCCACGCCGTTCAAAATCCACGGCGTGAACTACTCCATCAGCTCCGCCTGTGCGACATCTGCGCACTGCATCGGTAACGCGGTTGAACAGATTCAGCTTGGTAAGCAGGACGTGGTGTTTGCGGGCGGCGGTGAAGAACTGACGTGGGAAATGGCCTGTGAGTTTGACGCCATGGGCGCGCTTTCTACCAAATACAACGAGACGCCAGAAAAGGCTTCACGTACTTACGACGCTAACCGTGACGGCTTTGTGATCGCGGGCGGCGGCGGCATGGTTGTCGTGGAAGAGCTGGAGCACGCGCTGGCGCGCGGTGCGCATATCTATGCTGAGATCGTCGGCTACGGCGCCACCTCTGACGGCGCCGATATGGTGGCACCTTCCGGTGAAGGCGCGGTGCGCTGCATGAAAATGGCGATGCACGGCGTCGACACGCCAATCGACTATCTTAATACGCACGGCACCTCCACGCCGGTGGGCGACGTTAAAGAACTCGGCGCCATTCGCGAAGTGTTTGGTGACAACTCACCTTACCTGTCAGCCACCAAAGCCATGACCGGCCACTCGCTGGGTGCGGCGGGCGTGCAGGAAGCGATTTATACGCTGCTGATGCTGGAGCACGGCTTTATCGCGCCAAGTATCAACGTGGAAGAGCTGGATGAAGCGGGCAAAGGTCTGAACATTGTCACCCAGCCAACGGAGAAAGCGCTGACGACGGTGATGTCCAACAGCTTCGGCTTTGGCGGCACCAACGCCACGCTGACCATGCGTAAATATCAGGCGTAATACGCCGAACATCTCTCTGAGGGCCGGTTAATCCGGCCCTTTTTTTATGCGCTGGGTAGCACGCGCGCAAGTAGCTTTGCCAGTGTGTCGCAGGCGCGCGTGATTTCGCCCGGCGTCAGCGCGGCAAAGCCCAGTATCCAGCCTGATTGACGCACCGATCCGCTGTAGAGCGGTGATAAACGCGGCAGTACTAGCCCACTTTCCTGCGCCAGCTGCGTCAAACGCGCCTCATCACCTTGGTTGAGTATCACGGTTAATTGCAGCCCGCCCGCGCTGGGCATCGGCGTCAGCCACGGTTGCAGGCGCGTGTTGAGCTCCTGCAGTAAACGGTCACGTCGGCTGTGATAAAGCTGGCGCATCAAGCGCAGATGGCTGGCAAAGTAGCCCTGCTGCAAAAACTCGGCGGTCACCGCCTGTGGCAGCAGCGCGCTGTGCCCGTCCATCACGCTGCGCGCGCGCCCCAGCGGTGCCACCAGCGCCGTGGGCAGTACCATCCATGCCAGCCGCAGCGACGGAAACAGCGTTTTCGAAAAGGTGCCCAGACAGATCACCCGGCTCTCAACCCGCAGACTTTGCAGCGCGGGGGCAGGGCGCTCATCAAAATGAAACTCGCCGTTGTAATCGTCTTCAATCAGCCAGCTTTGCTGCTGCTGCGCCCAATTAAGCCACTGCAGGCGGCGCGCAAGGCTCATCGCCGTGCCGCTGGGATAGTGATGTCCCGGCGTCAAATACACCAGCTTTGCGCTGCCCTCGAGCGGCACCGCGCCTTCGCCGTCCAGCGGCATCGCCCGACAGGTTGCACCCGCTGCTACAAAGGCGTTACGCGCGCCCGGATAGCCGGGCTCTTCCAGCCATACGCTGTCACCGCTGTCCAGAAACAGCATGGCCAGCAGCTGTAGCGCCTGTTGTGAGCTGGTGAGAATCACAATCTGTTCTGCGCTGCAGCGCACGCCGCGCGCGAGCGCAAGGTAATTAGCCACCGCCTGGCGCAGCGGCGCATAGCCCAGCGGATCGCCGTAGCCCATTGCACGACTGCCCAGCGTGCGCTGCACTTGATGGCTGATGCGCTGCCACTGCGCGTGGGGAAAGGCGCGCAGTTCGGGCGAGCCCGCAGCAAAAGCGTGGGGAAACGGCGGATCCTGACAGCCGCCGGTGTCCAGCACCTGTTGACCGCGCCGCGAAAACGCCGGAGCAGGCTGCGGCAGCCGCGCTGGCGTCGGCGGCACGACGTCAATCAGCACAAAGGTGCCGCGCCCGGCGTGCCGTTGAAGATAACCTTCGCTTTCCAACTGTGCGTACGCCGCCTCTACCGTCACGCGCGACAGCGCTAAATCGAGGGCCAGCTGACGGCTGGACGGCAATCGTTGCCCGTGGCGCAGATGACCGCTCACAATGGCCTGACGCAGCGTGCGGCACAAACGCGCCCGCCGCCCCCCGCCGGTCTGCTGATGAAAAAGGGACAATAAGGAGTGAGTCATTGTGGTCTTATTACGCCGCGCAAAGTGGTCTCTTTCAGCAGACCACTTTGCCGTAAACTGCAGGAAATTCACAGCAGGAGCGCGTTATGTCATCGGTATTACATTTTCCCCCCACCAGCGCCGCGCAGAGCGTTGCATGGCTTGAGCAAAAACTGGCCCATTACGCCGATGCCTGGGATGTGGCAGAGGATTTGGCGCAAGGCGTGACGGAGATCGTGGTGATCGATGCGCGCGCCAGCGAAGCCTATCAGCGCGGACACATTTGCGGCGCGATCTCGTTTCCCCACCGCACCATGAACGCCGCCACGGTTGCCGCACTCGATCCCGACAAGGTCTATATCACCTACTGTGACGGAATCGGCTGTAATGGCTCCACCAAGGCCGCACTCAAACTGGCTTCGCTGGGCTTCCAGGTCAAAGAGCTGATCGGCGGGCTAGATTTTTGGAAGCGTGACGGGCATCCGCTGGCAGGGGGCAGTGCTCCGGGTGAATGGCCGTCGCCGCGCGCGGGCGCGGCGTGCGGCTGCTAAATTACACCAGTAGCCAGATCAGGAAAAAGGCCAGCGCCAGGGCAAGCGCTAACGTGAGCATCGGGCGCTGTGCCAGCGGGCGCGGCAGAATTGGCACCAGCGGCGACCAGATCGGCTGCGGATTCAGTGCGCTGTCAGCCAGCGGCTGTTCGCTGCTGCGCTCCAGACGGCGAGAGAACAGCAGGTTCAACAGATCCTGCGTTTGCGCGGTGGTGAGCACCGTTTGCGGCGTAGCCTGGAAGCGCTGCAGGCTGTACTCCTCCAGCAGTCGCTGCTCATCCTGACTCATCGGCTGTTTGAGCGAACTCTCCAGCATTTGCAGCGTCGGTGCGCTGTGCTGACTCAAGGTCTGACGTACGTGCAGATATTGCGATAACAGCGGGAAGTGACGCGAAGGTATCGGATCGCCACTTTTCAGGTTCGCCAGTTTCAGGGTGTCAGCCAGCAGCTTCACCGGTGACTCACCGGTGGCGGCCGCGAGGCGCGTGACCTGTTGATTAAGCGCCTGCTGCTCGGCGGGTAACAGCGTGCGATCCGACACGCGCGTCTGCTGCGGCTGCGGAATGGCCATCTGCCCGTTTTGCAGCATGGTCAATACCTGCCGCAGCTGGTCCTGCGTCAGAGCGCTGAGCACCGTTTGGTTAAACTGCTGACGAATAAAATCACTGACCGCCTGACGATTGTTGCCCTGCGGCAGTTTCTCCATCAATTGCTGTTGAAGCTGGCGCGTAGCGTGGCTGTTTTGCACCTGGGTCAGGCGATTATTCAGATACTGCTCGGCTGCGGGAAAATGGCGCGACTGCAGCTCGCCATCGCTCTTTACCCCGACTTCATGACGCACGCCTGCCCAGAGTTCCGGTGCTTTAAGCGTGCTCAGCGACAGGATGCGCACAATCAAACGCTCCAGCGTGGTGCGCTGGGCGGGTGATAACGGCTGCTCGCCGGCCGGACCGCCGGGGCGTAACGCGCCAGAGGCATCGGTAAGAGGTGAACGATCGCCCGCGGGCACACCGGGACCGCTGAGAGGTTGCATGGCGGAATCCTTGAAAACGAGGTCAGATCCGGGTGCGCCGGAAAAACGAGGCCATATGATAGCAAAAGCCCCCGGGAAATCCACGGGGGCGGTAACAGTAGTCGGGCGCAGGCAGCGATTTATTTTACGTCAGCCGTTTGCAGGCGCTTGCGACGCAGGCGTTTCCACAGCGGCGGTATCACCAGCACGGCGATAGCCAGCACCATCAGCACCTTGGAAATGGGGCTTTCCCACAGGATCGGCAGCTCACCGTTGCTGATTGAGAGTGCGCGACGCAGGTTCTGCTCCAGCATTTCACCCAGCACGAAGCCGAGGATCAGCGGCGACATCGGGAAATCCATTTTGCGCAGGATATAACCGAAGATGCCCAGCCCCACCATCAGCAGCAGATCAAAGGTGGTGCTATGCACCGCGTAAACGCCAACTGCGGAGATCGCCGCAATCGCCGGTACCAGGAACCACAGCGGGATAGCGAGCATGCGCGCGAAGATGTTGATCATCGGAATGTTCATCACCAGCAGCATCACGTTACCAATCAGCAGCGCGGCAATCAGGCCCCAAACAATGTCGGGCTGTTCGGTAAACATGGCCGGACCCGGCGTGATGTTATACAGCGTCAGTGCGCCCACCATCACGGCGGTAGTGCCGGAACCGGGGATGCCGAGGGTGAGCATCGGAATAAATGAACCACAGGCGGAGGCGTTATTGGCTGCTTCCGGTGCCGCCACGCCGCGAATATCTCCTTTACCAAACTGATCGCTGCCGCTGATTTTCTTCTCGGTCATGTAGGCGATGGCGCTGGCGATGGTGGCGCCGGCGCCGGGCAGGATGCCCACAAAGAAGCCAATAAACGACGAGCGCAGCGTGGCGCCGGTGGACTGCGCCGCTTCCTTCATATTGAACATCATGCGGCCGCTGGCGCGCACCAGTTTCTGTCCGCCGCTGGTGGACTCGAGCATCAGCAGAATTTCGCTGACGGAGAACAGGCCAATCACCACCACCACAAACTGGATGCCATCTGATAAGTGCACGCTCTCGAAGGTGAAACGATATACGCCGGTGTTGGCATCCACGCCCACGGTGGCCATGCCCAGTCCTATCAGCGCGGCGAGAAACGACTTCAGCGGATTGTGACTCATCATGCTGCCGAGGCAGGCAATCGCGAACACCATCAGGGCGAAATATTCCGCCGGTCCGAACGCCAGCGACCAGTTGGCCAACAGGGGGGCGAACAAAATAATACCGAGGATGGCGATAGTGGAGCCGATAAAGGAGCTGACGGCGGAAATCGACAGCGCTACGCCCGCTTTACCCTGCTGCGCCATGGGGTAGCCGTCCAGCGCCGTCATGATCGCACCAGCATCGCCCGGCACGTTCAGCAGGATGGAGGAGATACGACCGCCATATTCGCAGCCGATATACACCGTTGCCAACAAGATCAGGGCCGACTCCGCCGGCAGGTGCAGCGCAAAGGCCAGCGGCATCAGAATGGCAACGCCGTTGATGGGGCCGAGCCCCGGCAGCAATCCCACCACCGTACCGATAAAACAGCCGATCAGCGCAATCATCAGGTTTTCGGGCGTCATGGCGACCGCAAAACCCTGCATCAAAAAAGACCAGGTATCCATAATGACTCCGGTTAGCTCAGCCAGCTGCCAACCGGCAGCGTGACGTCCAGTAAACGATCAAAGGCGTAGAACAGGGCGCTGCCCATCACCACACCCGACAGCGCGGCGGCCCAGGCGCGTGCGCCAAACAGCAGGCCGATGCCAAAGGTCAGCAGAGCGGTGCAGATAGCAAACCCCAGCCGTTCAAACAGCCAGCTGTAGACGGCCAGCATTACGCACAGCAGCGCCAGCTTTTTCAAGGTGGTCGCATTTGGCCACTGCACCGTGTCGGGTTTACGCACCAGCATCATCACGGCGCAGATTGCCATCAATCCCAGCAGCAGCATCGGAAACGGGCGCGGGCCAACCGGCTCGTAGCTGTATTCGCTCTGGATCTGCCAGGCAATGAACAGCCCGGCCACACACAGCGCCAGCCACAGGCCAGCAAAAATACGATCGCTCATCGTCGCCTCCGCTATTTCGCCAGGCCAAAGGATTTGGCTTGCTCACGGTAATCAGCTACCTGTTTTTTCACGTAAGCGTCCAGTTCGCTGCCAAACAGATTGAATTCAAACAGGCCGCGCTGCGCGCGCTGCTTCTGAAATTCCGGCGTGGCCACCAGCTTTTTAAAGGCGTCCTGCCACCACTGGTAATCGGCATCGCTGACTTTCGGGCCAAGGTAGTACCCGCGAATAATCGGCCAGGTCATGTCATAGCCTTGTTCTTTGGCGGTGGGCACGTTCGCTAATTCGTCCGGCAGGCGTTTATCCGCCATGACCGCCAGCACGCGCAGCTTGCCCGCCTGCAGGTGTGGCACCATCTCACTCATGTCACCTGATACCACCTGAATATGGTTGCCGAGCAGCGCAGTCACCGCCTCGCCGCCGCCTTCAAAGGCCACATAGCGCATTTTGCGCGGATCGATGTCTGATTTACGCGCCAGCACCGCCGTTTTCATCCAGTCCTGGCTGCCAATCGAGGCGCCCGCGCCCACCACCACTTTGGTGGGATCCTTTTTCATGGCGGCCATCAATTCATTGAGGTTTTGCCACGGCGCATCGTGGCGCACCGCCACAATGCCATAATCCGTGGCGACCGCCGCCAGCCAGCGCACGTCGCTTTCGCTGTAGCGGCCAAATTTGCCCTGCGCCAGATTCAGCAGCGATCCGCCTGAAAACGCCACCAGCGTGCCTGCTTCCGCCGGACGCTGGGCGATAATCGCGTTGTAGGCCACCGCGCCAACGCCGCCGGGCATATACGTGACGCGCATCGGTGACTGAATTTGTCCGGTTTCCTGCAGCGAAACTTGGATCAGTTTGCAGGTAAGATCGAATCCACCGCCAGGTTTTGCCGGCGCGATACACTCGGTGCGATCCGGTGCAGCGGCGCACGCGGCAGAAACGGTCATGGCAAGCAGGGTTGTGGTCACCAGGCCGCGTAGTGTTTTTCTCATCATTCGTTTCACTCTCTCTTCCAGTATGTGATTGCTACCCAAAATTCACGGTTGCTGAATTGTTAAAACAGCAACCTTTCATTTACCTTTCAGCCCACGGGTAAAATGAAAGGATGTGATATGCGTCTCTTACTGGTGGAAGATACGGTCGAGTTGGCGAAGTGGTTACAGAAGGCGCTCACACAAAAAGGCTTCGCGGTGGATTGGGTCGCCGACGGCGTAGCGGCCGACCACATTCTGCAAAGCGAAGAGTACGCGCTGGTGGTACTGGATATTTATCTGCCGCGCCTTGATGGCCTCGCGGTGCTGGCGCGATTGCGCAAACGGGGACAGGCGGTGCCGGTGCTGCTGCTGACGGCGCAAAGTGCGCTGGAACAGCGCGTGCAGGGGTTAAACGGCGGTGCCGATGATTACCTGACCAAACCCTTCGAGCTGGACGAGCTGGAGGCGCGCCTGCGCGCGCTGCTGCGTCGTAGCCAGGGACAGACGTTACAAAATCAGCGCATCGGCCAGTTGGAACGCGATAGCGAGGGCTATTTTTTGCTGAATCACAAGCCGCTGCTGCTGACGCCGCGCGAGGCCAGCGTACTCGCCACGCTGATGCAGCGTCCGGGCCGACCGGTGTCGCGCCAGCACCTGTATGAACAAACCTTTACCTTAACCGATGAGGCCAGTCCGGAAAGTATCGAGCTTTACGTCCATCGGGTGCGTAAAAAGCTGGCCGGCAGCGACGTGGCGATCGTCACGCTGCGCGGTCTCGGCTACAGCCTTGAGTGCCATGCATGCGCCTGATCAACACGCTGCGCGGAGAACTGCTGGTGTGGCTGGGCGCACCGTTGCTCCTGCTGTGGGCGCTGTCGGTGTATACCCATTATCAAAGCGCCATGCAGGCTGCCAATCAGGCGTACGATCGTTCCCTGCTGGCGTCGGCGCGCACCGTGGCGGAGCGGCTGGAAGTCCGCCATCAGCAACTGCGGGTGGATGTGCCGTGGGTGGTGCTGGACAGTTTCGAGCGCAACATGAACGATCAGCTGTTTTATCAGGTTATTTCCCCGCAGGGAAAGACGCTGTCCGGCTACCCTGATTTGCCCGGCCTGCCGCGCAATGCGCCGCTTTCGACATCCTATCCGGCGCTGGTGCACTTTTACGATGCGCACTACCGCAAGCAGCCGATTCGCGTCGCCGCGCTGTGGCAGCCGGTTAGCGAACAGGGCGTAGAGGGCATGGCGCTCGTGCTGGTTGCCGAGACGCTGAACTCGCGCCACGCTTTCGCCGAAAGCTTGCTGCACACTGCCCTGATTAGCCAAAGTTTTTTGGTGCTGATGACGCTGCTGCTGGCCAGCTTACTGCTGCGCAAAGTGCTGCGGCCATTGCGGCGCCTGTCGCGTATTATGCTGCGCCGCGCGCCAGGCGAGCTGACGCCGCTGCCTTCGCTGCTGCCGTGGGCCGAGCTACAGCCGCTGATCGCGGCGTTTAACCGTCATCTGGCGCGTCTGCGCGGCCTGCTGGCGCGGCAGGAGCGGTTTAGCGCCGATGTCTCTCACCAGTTGCGCACGCCGCTGACCATCTTAAAAACCCAGGTCGGCGTGGCCCTCAGCAGCGACGATCCGCAGCAGTGGCGCGAAAGCCTGGAAGGTATGCGGGGCACGCTGGATGACACTATCGCGCTGACCGGGCGATTATTGCAGCTGGCGCAGATCAAAGCCCGCCACGGGGAAGAGAAAAACCTGAGCCGCGTCAATCTCAGTGAAATTGTGCAACAGGCCTGCCTCAGCAGCTACGCCGCAGCACGGCGCAAGCAGATAGATTTAGGTTTCGAAGGCGACGAGGCGTGCGATGTGCAAGGCGACGGCGTGTTGTTAGCTGAATTGTGCGCGAACTTGCTGGACAACGCGGTGAAATACACGCCGTACGGCGGAATGATTACCGCCCGTGTGTGCCAGCGTACGTTGACGCTCGAAGACAGCGGGCCGGGCATTGTTGCCGAGCAGCAGCAGCAGGCGCTGCGCCCCTTTGGTCGCCTTAACGATCAGGGCTTACCGGGGGCGGGCATCGGTTTGGCGCTGGTCAGTGATATATGCGTGTGGCACGGCGCGCAGCTGCAGCTGGACCGCAGTCCGCAGCTCGGCGGGCTGCGCATCACGGTTCGCTTTCGCTGATCGGCCGGGCCTGACGCAGCGGCGTTCGCACACGCTGCGCCAGCATCACGCCGACCAGCGTCATCCCGCCGCCTATCCAGTGATAGGCATGCAGCTGCTCATGCAGAAATAGCACGGCAATCACCGCCGTAAATACCGGCACAAAATTCATAAACAGGCTGGTGGTACTGGCGCCGAGGCGTTGCACGCCCATGATCCACAGGTAGGGGGCGAGGATCGATGCCAGCAGCCCGGCGTAGAGCACCAGCGGTAAGTTGCGCGCGTTGAGCGTGACCGCAGGTGCATGCAGGAAGCCAGGCAGCAGCAACAGTACGCCAAAAAAAATCTGCACGTACAGGCTGTGCCATACCGATAGCGGAATGGCCCAGCGCCGGGTTAATACGCCGTACAGCGCGTATGACGTGGACGCCGCCAGCATCATCACTTCGCCCGCTCCCAGCGGCTGCTCCAGCAGTCGCGCAGGCTGTCCGGCGCTGACCAGCCACACCAGCCCCACAAACGATAACAAACCGCCCGCCAGAATGCCGCGCGTCGGCGCCAGGCGCAGCACCAGCACGCTGAGCAGGATAGTCAGCAGCGGGATCGTGGCCCCCAAAATGCCCATCATCACCGCCGACACGCTGTGCGCGGCGTAATAGGCCAGGCTTTGATACAGCACCATTCCCAGCAGCCCAAGCAGCAACAAGCGCCACGCGTGCGCTTTCACGACGGCGCGTTGGCGCCAGACCGACGGCAGGCAAAAAGGGGTCAACACGAAAAAGGCCAGCAGCCAGCGATAAAATGAAATGGCCGCTGGATCGATGCTCTCGGCTGAGAGTTTGCTGACGATAGTGTTAATCGACCAGATCAGTACCGCGATCAGCGGGAACAGCATATTCATGGCTCGCTTCCTTAGAGAATCCGCGCAGAGTTTACGTGCGTGCGGGCGCAAAGAGGTAGTAAAAGCTGACATTTTTTACCGCGTGCGGCCGGGGCGTGTCGGTTAGGCGAATGTCCTGCTTTATGTCAGAATATGCGCCCTCTATATCATCTGCACACAGGACCGCCACAGTGAAAATCGTCGTTGATGAAAACATGCCTTACGCCCGTGAACTGTTCAGCCGCACCGGTGAGGTGGTGGCGGTGCCGGGACGTCCACTGCCCGCAGCCGCCCTTCAAGACGCCAGCGCCCTGATGGTGCGCTCGGTCACCCAAGTCAACGCTGCGCTACTGGCGGGATCGCCGGTGAAGTTTGTCGGCACCGCCACGGCGGGCACCGATCACGTTGATGACGCTTCGCTGACGGCGGCGGGCATCGGTTTTTCGGCGGCGCCTGGCTGCAACGCGATTGCGGTGGTGGAATATGTGTTCTCGGCGCTGCTGTTTTTAGCTGAGCGAGACGGCTTTGATTTACGCGAGCGCACCGTGGGCATTGTTGGCGTGGGCAACGTCGGCAGTCGACTGCAGGCGCGGCTTGAAGCCTGGGGCGTGACGACGCTGCTGTGCGATCCGCCGCGCGCCGATCGCGGCGATGCCGGTGACTTCCGCTCGCTGGAGGATCTGGTGGCTGAGGCGGATATCCTCACGTTCCACACGCCGCTGTTTAAAGAAGGGCCTTACAAAACCTGGCACCTGGCGGATGCGGCGCTGCTGATGGCGTTGAAGCCGAATACGATTGTTATCAATGCCTGCCGCGGCGCGGTGGTCGATAACGCCGCGCTGCTGGCGGTAATGAATATGCGTCCGGATTTACGCGTGGTGCTCGACGTCTGGGAGCCCGAGCCGGATCTCAATCCCGCGCTGCTGGACAAGGTGGACATCGCCACCCCGCACATTGCGGGCTACACGCTAGAAGGCAAAGCGCGCGGCACCACCCAAGTGTTTGAGGCGTGGTGCGACTTCTTAGGGCAGCCGCAGCATGTGGCGCTGGAGAGCCTGTTACCGGTGCCAGACGTGAGCGCGGTAACGCTGCATGGCGCGCTCGATCAAGCCGTGCTGAAACGGTTGGTGCACCTGGTGTATGATGTGCGCCGCGACGATGCGCCGCTGCGCAAAGTCGCGACCCAGCCAGGGGCGTTTGACCGCCTGCGCAAGCAGTATCAGGAGCGCCGTGAATGGTCTTCTCTGCGGGTAATGTGTGACGACGCCGCGACCGCCGCCATGCTGGAAAAGCTCGGCTTTCGCGCACAGTGTTAAGCTCATGCCGCGCCGATCGCGGCATGGGAGAGGTCTGATTTCATCAGCGGTATCACTACCGCTCTCTGTTTTTATGTCATTGTCTGAGGTAAACCAACATGTCTGACGGCTGGAATATTGCGCTTTTGGGCGCAACAGGCGCAGTAGGGAACGCTGTACTGGAACTGCTGGCGGAACGCCAGTTCCCGGTTGGTGAGTTGTATGTGCTGGCGAGTGAAAACAGCGCCGGTGAAAGCCTGCGTTTTGATGGTCGCTCACTGCGCGTGCAGGATGCGGCCACGTTTGACTGGTCGCAGGCGCAGCTGGCGTTTTTTGTGGCCGGACGTGACGCCTCGGTGCGCTATGCTGAAGAGGCCGCCAGCCAGGGCACATTGGTGATCGACAGCAGCGATCTGTTCGCGCTGGAACCCGATGTGCCGCTTGTGGTGCCGGATGTGAATCCCCAGGTGCTGGCCGATTACCGCAACCGCAATATCATTAGCGTGGCCGATGCGCTGGTGAGCCAGCTGCTGAGCGCGATCAAACCGCTGGTCGACAGCGCCGGGCTAGGCCGTTTGCAGGTGACGAATCTGGTGTCCGTTTCCAGCCACGGTAAAGCGGCGGTGGACGGTTTGGCGGGTGAGAGCGCGCGCCTGCTTAACGGCGTACCCGCTGAGGAACACTATTTCGGCCGCCAGCTGGCGTTTAATCTGCTGCCGCAGCAGGTGGATAATCAGGGCAGCGTGGCCAGTGAACGCCGTGTGGTTGATCAGGTGCGCAAAGTGTTACAAGACGAAGGGTTGCCGATCGCCGTCAGCAGCCTGCAGGCGCCGGTGTTTTATGGCAGCGCGCAGATTGTCTATGTGGAAAACTTGCGTCCGCTGTCGGCGGAAGAGGCCCGTGATGAGCTGGCGCGCGCCGAGGATATTGCCCTCAGCGACGAAGGCGACTTCCCAACGCCGGTGGGCGATGCTTCAGGCAGCGACCAGCTGAGCATCGGCAGCGTGCGCAACGACTACGGCATCCCGGAACTGCTGCAGTTCTGGTCTGTGGCGGACAACATTCGCTTTGGCGGCGCGCTGATGGCGGTGAAAACGGCGGAGAAACTGGTGCAGGAGTATCTGTATTAATGTTGTCTGAAGCCACAACGTACAAACTGGCGCTGGGTATTGAGTATGACGGCAGCCGCTATTACGGCTGGCAGCGGCAAAATGAAGTGCGCAGCGTGCAGGAGAAGCTTGAGAGGGCGCTGTCGAAGGTGGCCAATCACGCGGTGAGCGTGTTTTGCGCGGGACGCACCGATGCGGGCGTGCACGGCACAGGTCAAGTGGTGCATTTTGAAACCACGTCGTCGCGCGCCGATGGCGCCTGGACGCTGGGCGTGAACGCTAATCTGCCGGATGATATCGCCGTGCGCTGGGTGAAAGCCGTGCCCGAGACGTTTCATGCGCGCTTTAGCGCCACCGCGCGCCGCTACCGCTATGTGATCTACAATCAGCGGCTGCGGCCGGCGATCCTCGGCAAGGGCATCACCCATTTTTATCATCCGCTGGATGCTGAAAAGATGCAGCGCGCCGGACAGTGCCTGATTGGCGAGAACGATTTTACCTCGTTCCGCGCGGTGCAATGTCAGTCGCGCACGCCATGGCGCAATGTTATGCACCTGCACGTGACGCGCCAGGGGCCCTATGTGATTGTCGATATCAAAGCCAATGCCTTTGTGCACCATATGGTACGTAATATTGTCGGCAGCCTGATGGAGATCGGCTGCGGCAATCGGCCTGAATCCTGGATGGCGGAACTGCTGGCGGCGAAAGACCGCACGCGCGCTGCGGCCACGGCCAGAGCTGAAGGATTGTATCTGGTGGCGGTGGATTACCCCGAACACTTTGCTTTACCTCAACCCGCGCTGGGACCTCTGTTTCTCGCGGATTAACTTTAAGAATGGAAGCCCGAATTCGTCGGGTTGCCAGGCAAGCGCGGGCAATCTGAAGCAGGAAGGGCCAGGGGAGCTGTTATGGATTTTCTTCACTTTATCGTCGATTTTATCCTGCACATTGACGTGCACCTCGCCGAACTGGTGGCGCAGTACGGCGTCTGGATTTACGCCATTCTGTTCCTGATCCTGTTCTGCGAGACCGGTCTGGTGGTGACACCCTTTCTGCCGGGCGATTCGCTGCTGTTTGTGGCGGGTGCGCTGGCGGCGCTGCCGGGTAATGATCTCAACGTTCACCTGATGGTGACGCTGCTGGTGATCGCCGCGGTGCTGGGCGACGCGGTAAACTACACCATTGGCCGCCTGTTTGGTGAAAAGCTGTTCAGCAATCCCAACTCAAAAATTTTCCGCCGCAGCTATCTGGATAAAACCCACGCGTTCTACGATCGCCATGGGGGGAAAACCATTATACTTGCGCGCTTTGTGCCAATCGTGCGAACCTTTGCCCCCTTTGTGGCGGGAATGGGACACATGTCCTATCGCCACTTCGCGCTCTTTAACGTGACGGGCGCGCTGCTGTGGGTCCTGTTGTTCTCTTACGCGGGCTACCTGTTTGGGGATTTGCCGGTGGTGCAGGAGAACTTAAAGCTGCTGATTCTCGGCATTATTGTGGTGTCGGTGCTGCCAGGCGTGATTGAAGTATGGCGTCACCGTCGTCAGGCGCGTCAGCAAAAATCGCAGTAAGCGCGGAACCAGATTTTTATCCACAGCGAGAACGGGTTGTGGTTTAATGAGCGACATTTACGGCCTGCTGAAGGTGATTTCAGCAGTAATACGAAGACTGGACCAGGTCAGCATTAAACAGAAAGGTCATCAATGAGCTGGATTGAACGCATACTGAATAAAAGCACTACCACGCCTTCGCGCAAAGCCAGTATTCCGGAAGGGGTCTGGACCAAATGCGACAGCTGCGGTCAGGTGCTGTACCGCGCCGAGTTAGAGCGCAACCTTGAAGTCTGCCCAAAGTGCGATCATCACATGCGCATGCACGCGCGCGATCGCCTGCAAAGCCTGATGGACGAAGGCTCTATGGTAGAGCTGGGAAGCGAACTAGAACCCAAAGATCTGCTGAAGTTCCGCGACTCTAAGAAGTACAAAGATCGTCTGGTCGCGGCACAAAAAGATACCGGCGAGAAAGATGCGCTGATCGTCATGAAAGGTCAGCTGCACGGTATGCCGGTTGTGGCTGCTGCCTTTGAGTTCTCCTTTATGGGTGGCTCAATGGGATCGGTGGTTGGCGCCCGTTTTGTGCGTGCGGTTGAGCAGGCACTGGAAGATAACTGCCCGCTGATCTGCTTCTCCGCGAGCGGTGGCGCGCGCATGCAGGAAGCGCTGATGTCGCTGATGCAGATGGCGAAAACCAGCGCGGCGCTGGCGAAAATGCAGGAGCGCGGCTTGCCGTATATCTCCGTGCTGACCGATCCTACCATGGGCGGTGTCTCTGCCAGCTTTGCCATGCTGGGCGACCTCAACGTGGCTGAGCCTAAAGCGCTGATCGGCTTTGCCGGCCCGCGCGTAATTGAGCAGACGGTCCGCGAGAAGCTGCCGCCGGGCTTCCAGCGCAGCGAGTTCCTGATCGAAAAAGGCGCAATCGACATGATTATACGTCGTCCCGAAATGCGCTTTAAGCTGGCTAGCCTGCTGGCAAAAATGATGAACCTGCCGGCACCGCAGCAGGATGGTGAACAGCCGACGCCGGCTGCCCCTCAAAGCAGCGAGGCCTGACAGGCAACGAAAAGGCGCGCGCTGCGCCTTTTTACCAATGCACCGTCTACACCCAGCCCTTTAGGCTACCGTGACCTCAACGGCACGCCAGGCGCTTTAGCAAGTAAAGGCGCGGGTGTATTGATTAAAAACGGGACACATGGACACGCATCGCCTTCCTCAAGCCACGTCGCCTTTGGTCACGTGGCTTCATTATCTCGAAAATCTGCATTCTCAGGCTATCGAACTGGGCTTGGATCGTATTCAACGCGTCGCTGAACGCCTCGACCTGCTCAAACCCGCTCCTGTTGTCTTCACGGTCGCCGGCACCAACGGCAAAGGCACCACCTGTCGCACGCTGGAAACGCTCCTGATGGCGGCGGGCTACCGCGTGGGCGTGTACAGCTCGCCTCATCTGGTGCGCTATACCGAACGCGTGCGCGTGCAGGGTGCCGAGCTGGATGAAGCGCGGCACAGCGCCAGTTTTGCGCAGATCAACGCCGGGCGCGGCGACATTTCGCTGACCTATTTTGAGTTTGGCACGCTCTCCGCGCTCAACCTGTTCCGCGAGGAAAAGCTGGACGTGGTGATCCTCGAAGTAGGGCTTGGCGGCCGGTTGGATGCGACTAATATTGTCGATGCCGATGTGGCGGTGATCACCAGCATCGCGCTGGATCACACCGACTGGCTTGGCCCCGACCGTGAAAGCATTGGGCGGGAAAAAGCCGGCGTCTTTCGGGCAGGTAAACCGGCAGTGGTGGGCGAAGCCGATATGCCGCACACCATCGCGGAAGTCGCGCATGAGAAGGGCGCGCGGTTGATGCAGATCGGACGCGACTGGCACTGGCAGCAGCAGGAAGCGCACTGGACCTTTCAGGATGCGCAGGGCGCGCTGCGCGATTTACCGCTGCCGCAGGTCCCGTTGCCCAATGCCGCTACCGCGCTAGCGGCCCTGCGCGCTTCCTCTCTCAACGTCAGCGAAGCGCTCATACGCGAACATCTGCCGCTGGCGATGCTGCCTGGCCGCTTTCAGACGGTTAGCGCCTCGCCGCGGGTGATTTTGGACGTGGCTCACAATCCGCATGCCGCGCACTATCTCGCCTCACGGCTGGCGGCGCTGCCGCCGCACGGCAAGGTGCACGCTGTGGTGGGCATGCTGCACGACAAAGATATCGCCGGCACGCTGGCTGCGCTATCGCCCGAAGTGGATGAATGGTACTGTGCCCCGCTGGATGGCCCGCGCGGCGCCACCGCCGCAGAACTCATGACGCACCTCAACGCCGGTGCGGCTTTCAACGACGTGGCGGCCGCCTGGCATGCAGCCCAGCAGCGGGCTAACCCAGAAGATGTGATTCTGGTGTGTGGCTCTTTCCACACCGTGGCACAGGTTATGGAATTGATGGCAGCGAGGAACCACAGTGGCGAGTAAGTTTCAAAACCGCCTGGTCGGCACCGTTATTCTGGTGGCGATTGGCGTAATTGTGCTGCCGGGCCTGTTGGACGGTAAGAAGAAGCACTACAAAGAGGAGTTCGCCGCCATTCCGCTGGTGCCGAAACCGGACGATCAGCAGGACAGCGAAACGGTGCCGCCGGTAACGCAGCCGCTGCCTGCCCAGCCGCCGGAGGGCGCCGGCACTGCACAGCAGCAGAACACCAGCAGTGGGCAAAACGGTGCCAGCAGCGGCAGTGCTCGCCCGGTGCAAAACAGCGAGCCGACGGTGGTGACGCCGCCGCCTGTGCATCAGCCGTCTGTGCCTAAAGCGCAGAGTAAGCCTGTTGAAGCAACAAAAGCCAAGCCGGTTGAGACGCCGAAAAGTAAACCGTTGGAGCAAACCCGGCAGAAGCCGGTAGAAAGCAGCAAACCGGTCGAGCAGGCGAAACCGGTGGAAAGCAGTAAACCGGTAGAGCAGCCCAAGCAGAGTGAGTCTAACGCGGCGCCAGCGGGACAAGCGTATGTGGTTCAACTGGGCGCGCTGAAAAATGCGGCGAAAGTCAGTGAGATCGTGGCGAAGCTGCGGCTGTCGGGCTATCGCGCCTTTACCGTACCGGCCACGCCAGTGCAGGGACAAATTACCCGTCTGTACGTCGGTCCCGACGCGTCGAAGGCAAAATTGCAGGGTTCGCTAAGTGAACTGCAAAGCCTGTCCGGACTGGGCGGGGTAGTGAAACCTTACGCTGCGCGCTAAGAGCGGATAAGCCGCGCCAATGGCAGTAACAGGCGCGGCTTATCGCGTATTTTTTTAGCGAAGCGCTGAAAAATAAATAGTACATTTCAGTAGGTTAAATAGCTGAAATGCCGTTGGGCGAAGAAAGTTTTTTTCATCGCCTTTTTTATGGATACAGAACCGGAAAACCCTACGCAAACGTTTTCTTTTTCTGTTAGAATGCGCCCCGAACTGGATGCAGGGGTGCCTGTGCACCGGGCTGGAAGAGTTCATGATCTGGATTGATTACGTCATTATTGCGGTAGTTGGTTTTTCGGCGCTGGTCAGCCTGATTCGTGGGTTTGTCCGGGAAGCCTTATCTCTTGTTACCTGGGGATGCGCGTTTTTTGTCGCCAGTCATTACTATCCCTTCCTTGCCGTCTGGTTTACGGGGTTTAGCGACGAACTGGTACGCAACGGTATTGCCATTGCGGTGTTATTCGTCGCCACGCTGATCGTCGGCGCCATCGTAAACTATGTGATCGGCTCGCTGGTGGAGAAAACCGGCTTGTCAGGAACCGACAGGGTGTTGGGTGTCTGTTTCGGAGCATTGCGTGGCGTGCTGATCGTGTCTGCCATTCTTTTCTTCCTGGATACATTCACCGGCTTTGCGAAAAGTCCGGACTGGCAGCAGTCCCAACTCATTCCCCAGTTCAGTTATATCATCAGGTGGTTTTTTGATTACCTGAAGAGCACGTCCAGTTTTATACCCCGGTGACGCCATCGGGAGTGCGGCTAATGAGGAAATGACAACATGTGCGGTATTGTTGGTATCACCGGTTTTATGCCAGTAAACCAGTCGATCTATGACGCGTTAACGGTGCTGCAGCACCGCGGCCAGGATGCTGCCGGCATTTGTACCATCGATGCGCTGAATTGCTTTCGCCTGCGTAAAGCAAATGGATTGGTCAGTGATGTGTTTGAAGCGCGCCACATGCAGCGCCTGCAGGGGAACATTGGCATTGGCCACGTACGCTACCCAACCGCAGGCAGCTCCAGCGCCTCTGAAGCGCAACCTTTCTATGTGAACTCGCCGTATGGCATCACGCTGGCGCACAACGGTAATTTGACCAACGCACATGAGCTGCGCAAGCAGCTGTTTGAAGTCGGACGGCGTCACGTTAACACCACCTCTGATTCTGAAATTCTGCTCAATATTTTCGCGCAGGAGCTGGATCGTTTTCAGCACTATCCGCTCGAAGCCGAAAACATTTTTGCTGCCGTGGCGGCGGTACATCGCCAGGTGCGCG
This sequence comes from uncultured Pantoea sp., assembly GCA_913778495.1. GTDB lineage: Bacteria > Pseudomonadota > Gammaproteobacteria > Enterobacterales > Enterobacteriaceae > Pantoea. Next base: position 207,056 of record CAJYVD010000034.1, on the reverse strand, counting down.
GTGCCTACGCCGTGGTGGCGATGATTATCGGTCACGGTATGGTCGCGTTCCGCGATCCCAACGGCATTCGCCCGCTGGTGCTGGGCAAGCGCGCATTGCCAGACGGCCGCACCGAATACATGGTCGCGTCTGAGAGTGTAGCGCTGGATACGCTCGGCTTTGAGTTTATCCGCGACGTTGCGCCGGGTGAGGCGGTATACATCACTGAGCAGGGACAACTCTCTACGCGTCAGTGCGCCGAGAACCCCAAAAGCAATCCGTGCCTGTTTGAATACGTCTATTTTGCCCGTCCAGACTCTTTCCTCGATAAAATTTCGGTGTACAGCGCACGCGTGCGCATGGGCACTAAACTCGGCGAGAAAATCGCGCGCGAGTGGGAAGATCTCGACATTGACGTGGTCATTCCTATCCCGGAAACCTCAACGGATACGGCGCTGGAAATTGCCCGCATCCTTGGCAAGCCTTACCGTCAGGGATTTGTGAAAAACCGCTATGTTGGCCGCACCTTTATCATGCCGGGGCAGCATCTGCGCCGCAGCGCGGTGCGCCGGAAGCTGAACGCCAACCGCGCAGAGTTCCGCGATAAAAACGTGCTGCTGGTGGATGACTCCATCGTGCGCGGCACCACCTCCGAGCAGATCATTGAGATGGCGCGCGAAGCGGGCGCGAAACGCGTTTACCTGGCGTCTGCTGCGCCTGAGATCCGTTTCCCGAACGTGTACGGCATCGATATGCCGAGTGCGACCGAGTTGATTGCACACGGCCGCGAAGTGGAGGAGATCCGTCAGCTGATCAAAGCCGATGCGCTGATTTTCCAGGATCTCAACGATCTAATCGAAGCCGTGCGGGAAGAGAACCCAGATATTGCCCAGTTTGAGTGCTCAGTCTTTAACGGCATTTACGTTACCAAAGACGTGGACCAGCAATATCTGGAATACCTGCAATCTCTGCGCAACGACGACGCAAAAGCGTTGCAGCGTCAGAACGAGGTAGAAGGGCTGGAGATCCACAACGAAGGGTAACATTAGGTTTCACCTTCATTTTCCTTCACAGGGCGGGCGCAATCCCGCCCTGTTTGTTTTTGACTTTTTTTGGCGTGGGAGCGCAATTCTGCGTGCTGCACGCTATGATTGCCGCAATCTGAACGAGCAAGGCTGAATTATGAAACGACTCATCGTAGGAATCTCGGGCGCCAGCGGCGCGATCTACGGCGTGCGGATGCTGCAAGTGCTGCAACCGTTGACGGAGGTGGAAACCCATTTAGTGATGAGTCCGGCGGCACGGCAGACGCTGGCGTTGGAAACGGAATACAGCGTGCGCGATGTGCAGATGCTGGCAGACGTGGTGCATGACGTGCGCGACATCGCCGCGAGTATTTCTTCCGGTTCGTTTAAAACGCTCGGTATGGCCATTCTGCCCTGCTCGATGAAAACCCTGTCCGGCATTGTACACAGCTACAGCGACAGCCTGCTGACGCGCGCGGCAGATGTGGTGCTCAAAGAGCAGCGTAAGCTGGTGCTGTGCGTACGTGAGACCCCGCTGCACTTGGGCCATCTGCGCATGATGACCACCGCGGCGGAGCTGGGCGCGCTGATTATGCCGCCTGTTCCGGCGTTTTATCATCGCCCGCACAGCATCGATGATTTAGTCAACCAGACGGTCAATCGCGTACTGGATCAGTTTGATATCGCGCTGCCGGAAGATCTGTTCACCCGCTGGCATGGTGCATAATGGTGCAGTGATGCGCGGACGCGGTGCAAAATCGCGTCCGCGATCACTGTTCGTGCATCTTGTGCACCAAAAGTTAACATTGTCGCTTTCTCTTCCTTACGCCGCTGTTATATTTCCCTCACAAACTAAGCGTTTGCACGGCGACACAAGCATGCATAACACGCCGCTTGTTTCACCCGCTGCCATTTCTCATAACTGGCATGAAACCTGCAATCCACTTAGCGCAAACACATCACGACGCACATAACAATAAGCACTTTACTTGAGGGTTTTCTATGAAAAAGCGAGTTCTGGCTCTCTCTTTGATGCTGGCGATGTCCAGCGCTGCGAGCGTGTTCGCCGCGGTGCCGCAAACGCTGCGTATCGGAACGGATCCGACGTATCCACCGTTTGAGTCAAAAAATGCGCAGGGCCAGCTGGTGGGTTTTGATATCGATTTGGCGAATGAGATTTGCAAGCGTATTCAAACCAAATGTACCTACGTAGAAAGTGATTTCGATGCGCTGATCCCGTCGCTGAAGGCGAAAAAAATTGACGCCATTATCTCCTCGCTCTCTATCACCGAGAAACGTCAGGAAGAGATTGGCTTCTCAGAAAAGCTGTACGCGGCTAACGCCCGTTTAGTGGCACCAAAAGGCTCGAAGCTGCAACCCACCGTGGAGTCGCTGAAGGGGAAAAACATCGGCCTGCTGCAAGGCACCACGCAGGAAACCTACGCCAACCAGTACTGGCGGCCAAAAGGCGTGACCGTCACGCCGTATGCGAACCAGGATTTGGTGTACCAGGATCTGAACGCCGGGCGTATCGACGCGGCGTTCCAGGATGAAGTGCAGGCGAGCGAAGGCTTCCTGAAACAACCCGTTGGCAAGAACTATGCGTTTGCTGGCCCAGCGGTCAAAGACGACAAAATTTTTGGCGTTGGCACCGGTATGGGACTGCGTAAAGATGATGCCGACCTGAAAGCCGCGATTGATAAGGCTTTTGATGCCATGCGCAAAGATGGTACCTACGACAAAATTGCGAAGAAGTACTTTGATTTCAACGTTTATGGCGATTAAGTGTCCTGATTCCTGACGTCAGCGAAGGATTTTTCACAGGATTGCTCATAACTATTCACTCCGGGTGCTTACCTATGTAAACTCCCGGAGTTCATACGTTTGCCGCCTTCCCTTCTGTGATATCCATCCCGGTCAGGACTGTCCGTAACATGTTGGGCAGCGTAGGTTATTTTTTTTCACGACAGGATCGTTCCCATGCTGTATGGCTATTCTGAAGTCATCCTGAAAGGCACGCTGGTCACGCTCGAACTGGCGCTCAGCTCCGTGCTGCTGGCGGTGGTGTTGGGCCTGATAGGCGCCGGCGCCAAACTCTCCCGCAATCGCCCGCTGGCGATGCTCTTTGAAGGTTACACCACGCTGATTCGCGGCGTGCCCGACTTAGTATTGATGCTGCTGATCTTCTACGGTTTGCAGATTGCGCTCAATGCCGTTACCGATGCGCTGGGCATGGCGCAGTTTGATATTGATCCCATGGTTGCCGGTATCATCACCCTCGGCTTTATCTATGGCGCTTACTTCACCGAAACCTTCCGCGGCGCCTTCCTGGCTGTGCCCAAAGGGCAAATCGAAGCCGCCACCGCGTTTGGCTTCACCGGATCGCAAACCTTCAGGCGCATTCTGTTTCCGGCCATGATGCGTTTTGCGCTGCCCGGCATCGGCAACAATTGGCAGGTGATCCTTAAAGCCACGGCGCTGGTATCGCTGCTGGGGCTGGAAGACGTGGTAAAAGCCACGCAGCTGGCGGGGAAAAGCACCTGGCAGCCGTTCTACTTCGCGATTGTGGCCGGGGTGATTTATCTGGTGTTCACCACGCTGTCAAACGGCGTGCTGTGGTGGCTTGAACGCCGCTACTCGGTCGGTGTGAAAAGGGCAGAGTTATGATCGACATTATTCAGGAATATTGGAAACAGCTGCTCTGGACCGATGGCTACCGCTTTACCGGCGTGGCGATCACGCTGTGGTTACTGATTCTCTCTGTCGCGATCGGCGGATGCCTCGCCGTGCTGCTGGCGATTGCGCGCGTGTCTGCCAATCGCTTCATCTCCACGCCGGTCTGGCTGTTTACCTATGTGTTTCGCGGTACGCCGCTTTACGTGCAGCTGCTGGTGTTCTATTCGGGGATGTATACACTGGAGGTGGTGAAAGGCTCCGAGCTGCTCAACGCCTTTTTCCGCAGCGGGCTGAACTGTACGCTGCTGGCGTTCACGCTGAACACCTGCGCTTACACTACGGAAATTTTTGCCGGTGCCATCCGCGCCGTGCCGCACGGTGAGATTGAGGCCGCGCGCGCTTACGGCTTCTCAACGTTTAAGCTTTATCGCTGCATTATTCTGCCTTCGGCGCTGCGCACCGCGCTGCCGGCCTACAGCAATGAAGTGATTCTGATGCTGCACTCTACCGCGCTGGCGTTCACCGCCACGGTGCCAGATTTGCTCAAGATTGCGCGCGACATTAATTCGGCGACCTACCAGCCGTTTACCGCCTTTGGGCTGGCCGCGGTGCTGTATCTTATTATTTCTTACGGGCTGATTAGCCTGTTCCGTTTGGCGGAACGCCGCTTCCTGGCGCACATAAAACCCTCTTCGACGCACTGAGTTATCACTATGGCTGAAAAAAAATTAAGCGTCACCGACCTGCACAAGCGTTACGGTGAGCATGAAGTCTTGAAAGGCGTATCACTGCAGGCCAATGCCGGTGACGTCATCAGCATTATCGGCTCGTCCGGCTCCGGCAAAAGCACCTTTTTACGCTGCATTAACTTCCTCGAAAAGCCGAGCGAAGGCGCTATCACCGTTAACAACGCCGCGATTAATCTGGTGCGTGATACCGATGGCCAGCTAAAAGTCGCCAACAAAGAGCAGCTGCGTCTACTGCGCACGCGTCTCACCATGGTATTTCAGCACTTCAATCTCTGGAGCCATATGACGGTGCTGGACAACGTCACCGAGGCGCCAATTCAGGTGTTGGGCTTGAGTAAAGCCGAGGCGCGCGAACGGGCGATCAAATACCTGGATAAAGTGGGCATTGACGCGCGCGCGCAGGCGAAATATCCGGTGCATTTGTCGGGGGGGCAGCAGCAGCGCGTCTCAATAGCGCGTGCGCTGGCGATGGAGCCTGACGTGCTGCTGTTTGATGAACCTACTTCGGCACTGGACCCCGAGCTGGTGGGCGAAGTGTTGCGCATCATGCAAAAGCTGGCGGAAGAGGGCAAAACCATGGTGGTGGTCACCCATGAGATGGAGTTTGCTCGCCATGTCTCCAACCATGTGATTTTCCTGCACCAAGGCAAAATCGAAGAGCAGGGGCCGCCTGATGCCGTGTTTGGCAATCCGCAAAGCCCGCGCTTGCAGCAGTTCCTCAAAGGATCGCTGAAGTAACCGATTGATACCAGAGCCTGGCTGCGCGTCAGGCTCTGAATGCGTCTTTATCCCGCCACATCCTGCAGCGCTTCCTCCAAATCGTACCAGCGGAAACGAAACCCGGAGGCTTCCAGCCGCTTCGGCAGTACATGCTGTCCACCCAATACCAAGACGGCGGACTCGCCCATCATGAGTTTGATCGCGCTGGCGGGGGTGCGCATAAAGGCCGGACGATGCATCACGCGGCCAAGCGTGGCGGCGAACTGTTCATTGCGAACCGCGTATGGCGCGACCATATTGAACGGGCCGGAGAGCGCCGGGTGATCGATTAACCACAGAATGGCATTCACCATATCGTCGATATGAATCCACGGCAGATACTGTTTGCCGCTGCCGATTGGGCCGCCCACGCCCAGTTTAAACGGCAGCTTCATCTTCGCCAGCGCGCCGCCCTCTTTGGCGAGCACCACGCCGGTGCGCAGTAAACACACGCGCGTTTGCGCAGTTTGCGCCTTGAGCGCGATATCTTCCCAGCGCGCGCACAGCGTATGGGTAAATTCATCCTGACCGGCGTCTTCTTCGGTAAGCACCAAATCGCCGGTGTCACCGTAAAATCCGGTGGCGGAGCCAGAGAGAAGGAACTGCGGCGGTTGGCTGCTGGCGTGAATCAGCGAAACCAGTTGCTCGGTGATTTGCCAGCGGCTTTCGCACAGCTGCTGCTTGTGCTGTGCAGTCCAGCGTTTGTCGGCGATAGGTTCGCCAGCCAGATTGATCACGCCGTCGATGCCGTTGAGATCGCGCTGCTGATCCAGCCCCGACCACAGCGCCACGCGCGCATCCAGTTTTTCGCGCGCGCCGGCGACATCACGCGTGACGACGCTCACCTCGTGCCCGAGAGAGAGCAGACGTGGAATCAGATGCTGACCAATCAGACCGGTTCCTCCGGTAATAAGCAGGTGCATGTGAGCCTCCTTGTCATGTGTTTTATGCTCAAGATTGAGCATAGAAGAGAAGCGCGGCAGTGGCGCGTTCGGCTTGACGCCAGCCTGAAAAAAGTCGCGCTTACGCAGCCTAAGCGCGGTGAAAAATGATCCGCGTTGCGCCATTGCCATAGGTGAGAAAAATAGGTAAATAAGAAGCACCCCTGACGCTTATCTGAGGTAGTCGATGCACTATCCGTCCATCACACTCTGGTCTGATGCTTCCTTTTTTAGCCCTTATGCGATGTCAGTGTATGTGGCTTTAACCGAAAAAGGCCTTCCCTTTAGCCTCAAGCGCGTTGACCTGTCACAGCAGGAGCAGCATGACGACGCCTATCGAGCGCTGTCGCTCACTTGCCGGGTTCCCATGCTGCAAATCGATGAGCTGAGCCTCAATGAATCCTCGGCGATTGCTGAATATCTGGAAGAGCGCTTTCCTGCGCCCGCGTTCGAACGCTTGTACCCAGCCGATCGGGAAAAACGCGCGCGGGCGCGTGAAGTGCAGGCATGGCTGCGCAGTGATTTAGCCGCACTGCGCGCGGAGCGCCCCACGGAGGTGTTGTTTGCCGACGAACGCTTTGAGCCGCTAACATCGGCCGGCGAGCAGGCAAAGCAAAAACTCATCGCCGCCGTACAGCGTATGTTGCCGGATGGGCAGCAGAATCTGTTTGGCGAATGGTCGATAGCCGACACCGATTTGGCGCTGATGATTAACCGTCTCGCGCTGCACGGTGACACGCTGCCGGTGAAACTTCAGCACTACGCGGCGTTCCAGTGGCAGCGCGCGTCGGTGCAGCTGTGGCTGGCGGAATCGGGTAAAACGCGCTAAGCACGATGCGCCTTGCAGAGGCGAAAAGAACGCTTTACCTTACCGCTCATTCTAATAAGAGATGGCAAACAGGGCGCGTGCGAGGCACGCCCAAAACGTAAAAAGGGTTATGGATGGTGGATCAAACGGCTGCAGACGGCATCGAGTGGGTCGATATCGTCAACGAAGAGAATGAGGTCATTGCACAGGCTACCCGTGCGCAAATGCGGGCGCAGTGCTTGCGTCATCGCGCAACCTATATTGTGGTGCACGATGGCATGGGCAAAATTTTGGTGCAGCGCCGCACGGAAACCAAAGACTTCATGCCGGGTATGCTGGATGCCACCGCGGGTGGCGTGGTGCAGAGCGGGGAAGATTTGCTGGAATCTGCTCGCCGCGAAGCCGAAGAGGAGCTGGGCATCGCCGCCGTGCCGTTTGCCGAACACGGCAAGTTCTATTTTGAAGACGCGCACTGCCGCGTCTGGGGTGGTCTGTTTAGCTGCGTCTCACACGGTCCGTTTGCCATGCAGGAAGAGGAAGTGGATGAGGTGTTCTGGATGACGCCCGAAGAGATCACCGCGCGCTGCGATGAATTCACCGATGACTCGCTCAAGGCGCTGTCGCTCTGGCTCAGCCGCAACAGCGAGGCGACGCGCAGCCAGCAGAGCAGCGAAGCGTAATGACAACCTAACAAGAAAGGGCGCCGACAGGCGCTTTTTTTTACCCTACGCGTCCGTTAACTCGCCACAGTACGTTGCGTTAGCGGAGCCAGGCTGGTTATGGCAAGGGGAGCGCGCGCGGAAACATTGAATGATAACAACCCAATAAAAAAGCGCATGCGGGACTGAGCCGCATGCGCTTTATCCAAACGGGCGAGGGGGCTTAGCCTTCAGCCTGCTGAGACTGAATCGCCGTCAGCGCGATGGTATAGACAATGTCATCCACCAGGGCGCCGCGCGACAGATCGTTGACCGGCTTGCGCATACCCTGCAGCATCGGCCCGATGGAGATCAGATCGGCAGAACGCTGCACTGCTTTATACGTGGTGTTACCGGTGTTGAGATCCGGGAAGATAAACACCGTGGCGCGGCCCGCCACCGCCGAGTTTGGCGCTTTGGATTTCGCCACGTCTTCCATGATGGCGGCGTCATACTGCAGTGGCCCATCAATGACCAAATCGGGGCGTTTTTCTTGCGCAATGCGCGTGGCTTCACGCACTTTCTCTACGTCACTGCCGGCACCTGAGTTGCCGGTTGAGTAGGAGATCATCGCCACGCGGGGATCGATACCAAAGGCTTTCGCGGAATCGGCGGACTGAATAGCGATCTCCGCCAGCTGCTCGGGGTTAGGGTCGGGATTGATGGCGCAGTCGCCGTAAACCAGCACCTGCTCGGGCAGTAGCATAAAGAACACCGACGAGACCAGCGAACTGTTTGGTGCGGTCTTGATCAGCTGCAGCGGGGGACGAATCGTGTTGGCCGTGGTGTGCACTGCGCCTGAGACCAGGCCGTCCACTTCGCCGCTCTCCAGCATCATGGTGCCCAGCACCACGTTATCTTCCAGCTGCTCCTGCGCCACCACTTCCGTCATGCCTTTGCTCTTACGCAGCTCAACCAGGCGCGGCACATAGCGTTCACGCACCACTTCCGGATCAACAATATCGATGCCTTTGCCCAGTTCAACGCCTTGCGCCGCGGCGACGCGCTGAATTTCATCGGGATTGCCCAGCAGCACGCAGGTCGCGATACCGCGCTCAGCGCAGATGGCCGCTGCTTTGACGGTGCGCGGCTCGTCGCCTTCCGGCAGCACAATGCGCTTTCCGGCCTTACGCGCCAGCTCGGTAAGCTGGTAGCGGAACGCCGGCGGTGACAGGCGGCGGCTGCGCTCTGACGTTGCCGTTAACGACTCGATCCACTCGGCGTTGATAAAGTTGGCCACGTACTCCTGCACTTTTTCAATGCGCTGCGTGTCGTCGGCAGGAACCTCAAGGTTAAAGCTCTGCAGGCTCAGCGAGGTTTGCCAGGTATTGGTTTTGACCATAAACACCGGCAGGCCGGTCTGGAACGCACGTTCGCACAGACGCGCAATCGGCGCTTCAATTTGGTAGCCGCCGGTCAGCAGAATGGCACCAATTTCAATGCCGTTCATCGCGGCAAGGCAGGCGGCAACCAATACGTCAGGACGATCGGCTGAGGTCACCAGCAGCGAGCCGGGACGGAAGTGCTCCAGCATGTGAGGAAGGCTGCGCGCGCAAAACGTCACCGATTTCACCCGACGGGTTTGGATTTCCCCTTCGTTTATGACGTCGGCGTTGAGGTGGCGACACATATCGATAGCGCGCGTGGCGATCAGATCGAAGCTCCAGGGCACGCAGCCCAGTACCGGGAGCGGACTGTTAGCGAATAGCTGTTTAGGATCGATGTTGGCGACGCTGGCTTTCGAAGAATCATCAAAAATTTCTGACAGGTCTGGGCGCGTGCGACCCTGCTCATCCACTGGCGCGTTGAGCTTGTTGATGATGACACCGGTGATGTTTTTGTTTTTACTGCCGCCAAAACTGCTCTGCGTGAGTTCAATGCGCTCTTTAAGCTGCGCAGGCGAGTCGTTGCCCAGTGCCATGACAAAGACGATTTCCGCGTTAAGCGTTTTGGCGATTTCGTAATTGAGCGCGGAGGCAAACTGGTGTTTACGGGTTGGCACTAAGCCTTCGACCAGCACCACTTCAGCATCCTGCGTGGTCGCGTGATAGTTGGCAATGATCTCTTCCATCAACACATCCTGCTGGTTGGATCCCAGCAGCGACTCGACGCGTGACATTTGCAGCGGCACGGCGGCCGGAATGGCAGAGTGTTGGCGAATGATGGTGGTGGTCTGATCGGGCGCATCGCCGCCGGCCCGCGGCTGGGCAATGGGCTTAAACACGCTGAGGCGTACGCCTTTACGCTCCATCGCACGGATTACGCCGAGGCTGACGCTGGTCAGGCCGACGCTGGTGCCGGTAGGAATGAGCATGATTGTACGTGACACAATAAAACCTCTCAGGAAGTGCAGACGGGCTAAAACCGCTCCGCCAGCCTGCGCTGACGGAGAAAGGGAGGAATCAGGCGGTGAGACGCGCCGCATCCTGGGCAATCACCAGCTCTTCGTTGGTGGGGATCACCACCGCCGGACGGGTGCCCTCTTTATTAATGAAGCCTGCTTTACCGAAGCGCGCCGCGAGGTTGCGCTCGTGATCGACGTCAAAGCCCAGCAGAGCCAGTTTGCCCAGTGCTAACTCACGCACCAGCGCCGCGTTCTCGCCAATCCCGCCCGTAAAGATGACTGCGTCAAGACGGCCATCCATCAGGGCAGTGTAGCTGCCAATATATTTCGCCAGACGGTGGCAGAACACATCCATAGCGCGTTTGGCATCCGCTTTCGTCGCGTAATTATCTTCAACATAGCGGCAGTCGCTGGTCACTTCCGTCAGGCCCAGCAGACCAGACTCTTTGGTGAGCAGCTTATTAATGACATCCACGCTCATGCCGAGCGCGTCATGCAGGAAGAAAACGATAGCCGGATCGATATCACCGCTGCGCGTGCCCATTACCAGGCCTTCCAGCGGCGTGAGACCCATGGACGTATCGACGCATTGGCCGTTACGAATGGCGGATACGGAGCCCCCGTTGCCCAAGTGACAGGTAATGATGTTCAGCTCGCTCACCGGTTTGTTGAGCATTTTGGCCGCTTCATGGGTCACGTAATAGTGACTGGTGCCGTGTGCGCCATAGCGACGAACGCCATGTTCGCGGTACAGTGCATAGGGCAGGGCGTAGAGATAAGACGCTTCCGGCATAGTCTGATGGAAAGCTGTGTCGAACACTGCCACATTTTTATCGGATAAATGCGGGAAGTTCTTCATGGCCTCTTCAATGCCGATCAGGTGCGCGGGGTTGTGCAGCGGCGCGAAAGAGGAGGCGTCTTTGATTCCCTGCACGACTGACTCGTCAATGATGACCGATTGCGTCAGCTTTTCGCCACCGTGGACGATACGATGACCAATTGCAGCGATTTGTGCAGAAAGCGCCGGTTTTTGTGCCAAAATAGTTTTAACGATGAAGTTCAGCGCTTCGCTGTGTGCGGCGCCAGCCCCGAGAGGTGCTTCCTGTTTGCTGCCTTCCAGTTTCCATTTGATGCGAGCTTCGGGCAGATGAAAACACTCCGCCAGACCTGAAAGGTATTCGTCGCCGGTGGCAGGATTAAGGATGGCAAACTTGAGAGATGAGCTGCCGCAGTTCAGAACCAGGACTAACTTCGTCGACATGGAAGTACCTATTTGATTTAGTAGTGGCGAAAAATGACGCAATCAGACTAACAGCGTAGCCCATGAATGCGGGTCACTTTATGATTAACATCATGCGCTAGTCAAAAAAGCCAAGGTGCGCAAAAAATTTTGGTAATTTTACGCGTTATTTTGAAATCCGCTGGGCTAATAGGGCTCTGACGCACGCTTTTATTACGCTAACGCTTCCGGTAATGTTGTTAAAACGGCGTCAGAATACCCAGTGTGACCTTCAAAGACAAAATCTTTTGAAAGATGTTACGTAAAGTTGTGTTAGTGCCCCTTTATTTTAAAAATTGCAGTTTTAGTTGAGGTTTCTCATGGCAAATGACACTGGCAATCCCGGCTGGTTTGGATTATTTCAGCGCGGCCAGCACTACATGAAGACGTGGCCGGCGGATAAACGCCTCGCGCCGGTCTTTCCTGAGAACCGCGTGGTAACGGCCACCCGCTTCGCGATTCGTTTTATGCCCCCGTTAGCGGTTTTCACCCTGACGTGGCAGATTGCGCTGGGCGGCCAGCTTGGCCCCGCGATTGCGACCGCGCTTTTTGCCTGTAGCTTGCCTATGCAGGGATTGTGGTGGCTGGGTAAACGCGCCGTCACGCCGCTGCCACCCACGCTGCTGAACTGGTTTCACGAAGTTCGCGCTAAATTGGAGGAGGCAGGCCAGGCCAGCGCGCCGGTGCAGGGCAAGCCGACGTACCAGTCACTGGCTGACGTGCTGAAGCGCGCATTCAAGCAACTCGATCGCACCTTCCTCGACGATCTGTAATGCCTCAACAGCGCCCCCAACCGTCGGGGCGCTCTCCTTGCTTTCCCCCATGCGCCGTGCGCCGCAGTAACATGCGTTGGCATACCTATCCGCTCTTGCCTATGGCACACTAACGCGCCAATAAAGTTTCAATGCCTGAAAAAGGAGAGACGCGTGAAGAAGTACAAGGGCTTTCTGTTTGATCTCGATGGCACGCTCGTGGATTCCTTGCCTGCAGTGGTCCGCGCCTGGTCGCGCTGGGCCGAACGCCACGGCATTCCAGCCGAGGAGGTGCTTGGCTTTATCCACGGCAAACCGGCCATGAGTTCACTGCGCCACTTTATGCCCGGAGAGAGCGAAGAGGCGATTCAGGCGGAGTTTCGTTGGCTGGAACGCCTTGAAGCAGAGGATACCCACGGCGTACGGGCGATTCCCGGCGCGGTAAACCTGCTGGCATCACTGAATGCGCAGCAGATCCCGTGGGCCATCGTCACATCGGGCTCTGTGCCGGTCGCACATGCGCGCCACAAAGCCGCAGGATTACCCCTGCCAGAGGTTTTTATCACGGCAGAGAACATCACCCACGGCAAGCCGCATCCCGAGCCCTATTTATTAGGCGCCGAGCGTTTGGGACTCTCTCCAACGGAATGCATTGTGGTTGAAGACGCCCCGGCAGGCATTATTGCGGGATTAGACGCAGGCTGCGCCGTGGTGGCGGTTAATCCACCGGCCGACGCGCCGCGTGGCGATGCGCTGCTGCTTCGCGTGGACACCCTTGAGCCGCTGCGGGTCGAAAAAAGCTCGGCGGGTGACGTGGCATTGACCACCGTCGATTAAGCAGCGGGCCGCTAAGGCCCGTTTTGCTTAGAGCGGTGAGTCTTGCGAGATTTCGTCCAGCGATAAGCTGAAGCTGGGAATAAAGACCTCGACAAAATAGTCCATTTCCGGTGAGCGCCGCTGCGCCAGAGTTTTCTCCAGCCGCGCTTTTGCCAACAGGAACTCATTATTGCCTGCCGACAGCTCCTCCAGACATTTCAGGTAGGCGCACAGCGCATCCGCCTGTTTGACCACCGCTTGCTCGCTTTCCGTATGCAGATGCTCGTCCAATAGCGGGCGATAGGCATCCTGCAGTTCTGGCGGCAGCATCTCGATCAACTTATGCTGCGCGATTTTTTCAATCTTCTTATATTCATGGGCAATTTGCGCGTTGTAATACTTCACTGGCGTCGGCAAGTCGCCGGTTAATACTTCACTGGCGTCATGATAGAGCGCCAGCATCGCGATGCGATCGGCGTTAAGATTGCCATTGAACTTTTTGTTTTTGATCACCGCGAGCGCGTGCGCCACCATCGCAACCTGAAGGCTGTGCTCTGAGACATTTTCGGTGCGCACGTTGCGCATCAGCGGCCAGCGATTAATTAATTTGAGACGCGAGAGATGGGCAAAAAAGTGACTACGGGTCATGACGGATTCCTGTTGACGCTGCGGGGCGTGCTTCACTGAGAGCATGCCAGTATACACTTTTGACGCAGCCACCGCAGAAGGAGGGCAGGTGCCCCCTTCTGCGGTAAGGATCACTGGCGATAGCCGAGAATAAAACGGCCGAACTTGTTGATCGCCATTTCCAAATCGTCAACGCGTGGCAGCGTGACAATGCGCACGTGATCGGGCCATGGCCAGTTGAACGCCGTTCCTTGCACCAGCAGCACTTTTTCCTGCAACAGAAAATCGAGCACCATTTTTTGGTCGTCGAGGATATTGAATTTTTTGGCATCGATACGCGGGAACATATAAAGCGCCCCCTGCGGCTTCACGCAGCTCACGCCGGGAATATCGTTGATCAGCTCCCATGCGCGCTGACGCTGCTCGTAGAGCCGTCCGCCGGGCGCAATAAACTCACTGATACTTTGATAGCCCCCTAGCGCCGTTTGAATGGCGTGCTGCGCGGGCACGTTAGCGCACAGACGCATCGACGCCAGCATTTCCAGCCCTTCGATGTAGCCTTTGGCGTGGTTCTTGGGACCATTCAGCACCATCCAACCCTGCCGGAAACCCGCCACGCGGTAAGTTTTGGAAAGCCCGTTAAACGTCACCGTTAAGAGGTCGGGCGCCAGTGCGGCGATAGAGTGGTGCTGCGCCTCGTCATAGAGAATTTTGTCGTAGATTTCATCCGCGAAAATAATCAAATTATGCTGGCGGGCAATCTCCACAATCTCCATCAGCAGTGCTTTGCTGTATACCGCGCCGGTGGGATTATTCGGGTTAATGATGACGATGCCGCGTGTGCGAGGGGTGATCTTGCTGCGAATGTCATCGAGATCCGGGAACCAGCCGGCTGATTCGTCGCACAGATAATGTACGGCTTTACCGCCCGATAACGAGACAGCCGCTGTCCACAGCGGATAGTCAGGCGCCGGTACCAGCATCTCATCGCCGCTGTTTAACAGCGCCTGCATGGCCTGAACAATCAGTTCAGAGACGCCATTGCCGATATAGACATCTTCTACCGTCACGTCGCGCATATCGCGCGCCTGATAGTGCTGCATGATAGCTTTACGTGCGGAATAGAGTCCCTTTGAATCACAATAACCCTGCGCGCTGGGCAGGTTGCGGATCACATCGACCAGGATTTCGTCGGGGGCTTCAAAGCCAAAGGGGGCGGGGTTGCCAATGTTCAGTTTGAGAACTTTGTTGCCTTCTTCTTCAAGGCGTTTTGCTTCTTTCAGCACTGGACCACGGATGTCATAACAGACATTTTCCAGCTTGCCGGATTTATCAATTTGAAAATTCATCGTTGCCGCCTCAGTGGGCAGAGTCCTTTAACCTGCCGCAAAAAATAAAACTCGCTCAATTTACTCCTCTCACTGCGACAAAAGAAGGGCAGCGGCGGGTTTTGGCGCGTTTGGCATTTTTTGCGGTCATAGCTAGTACGAAAGCGGCGTAACACCGCCAGTGCGCACGTAGAAAAACTTATTTTAAAGCCAAAACCAGCATAACATGCCAAATAGCTCCGATTCATTTCCGGCTTCGTCCTATGTCTTCCGGTTAAATTGCAGTGATATTTTTCCTTCATGTGTAAGGAAAGTGATTAGCGACGTGATGAAATAGTTAAAGGAATCTTTTTAGATGCCGAATAATTGTTCACTTGAGGGCGGTAGAGTGGGTAAAACAATTTCGCGAGTGAATGATTATTCACTTTCTAGCCATAAAAACAGAAGCAGAGCTGACCTTAAACACGACAGTAAACAGAGATTAAATAGTATTTTTGCTGGATCTTTAGCCCCTGGTAAAAAACGTCAGGTAACCGTTTTCCGAAACGTTAAAAGTGGCAAATGCGGTATTTTATGGACGTTACGCAGGAAAATCGCACGGTTTGGCACAAAAACATTTCCATTTTTACCCTAAAAATGATTAAGTATAACTTATTATTTGATGCGTTTTAACGCTTCGCATCAGCAAAACACGCAGTTACCGCTTTTGCCCCGCAGGTCTTTTCCGCGGGAAACCAGACAACTATGCAGCTGCCTGCATCTTTTACACGCAGGTTTTGCCCGAGGTTGTTCTGTCTTTGATTGATGGCGCTGCTCCAGAGGAATGGGAGAGAGGGCGTCGGTTTCCGTTTAACACGATTTTAGATGGACGCTTCAGCACAGGGCGGCCGTCAAGCACCATTATCGCTTGTCACTTTGATAAGCGGTGATACACCAGGGTAGTAGTTTAAAAAAATCTTATAAGTGAAGAAAAAACATGACTAATGCAAATCGTCCGATACTCAATCTCGACCTCGATCTGCTGCGTACTTTTGTTGCTGTTGCTGATCTGAATACGTTCGCAGCGGCAGCTGCAGCCGTATGCAGAACCCAGTCAGCGGTAAGCCAGCAGATGCAGCGTCTGGAGCAGTTGGTAGGTAAAGAGCTGTTTGCCAGACATGGACGTAATAAATTGCTTACGGAGCACGGCATTCAACTGTTGGGCTACGCGCGCAAAATCCTGCGCTTCAATGACGAAGCCTGCACCTCCTTAATGTACAGCAACATTCAGGGCGTACTGACCATTGGCGCCTCTGATGACACTTCCGATACTATTCTGCCGTTTCTGCTTAACCGCGTAACGTCGGTGTATCCGAAACTGGCCATCGACGTTCGGGTCAAGCGTAATCCTTTCATGATGGAAATGCTGAACCAAGGCGAAGTCGATCTGGTGGTGACCACCTCCAGTCCGGGCAACTTTACTCATCAGGTGCTGCGTACCTCGCCAACCCTTTGGTACTGTGCGGCAGACTACATTTTCCAGCGCGGCGAAGCGATTCCACTGGTCTTGCTGGATGAGCCAAGCCCGTATCGCGATATGGCGATTGACCACCTTAACGAAGCCGGCATTCCCTGGCGGATATCTTATGTCGCTTCAACGCTGGCTGCCGTGCGCGCTGCGGTGAAAGCAGGTTTAGGCGTAACGGCGCGTCCGGTGGAAATGATGAGCCCAGAGCTGCGCGTTATGGGAGCGGCGGAAGGTCTGCCGGTTCTGCCTGATACGCAGTACCTGCTGTGCCGCAACCCGGACAGCGAAAACGAGCTGGCGCTGGCTATTTTCAACGCGATGCAATCGACGAACGATCCTTACAACTTAAGTGCAAACGCCGATGGTGCGCTGCTGTTGGATGACGAAGAGTAAAGCGTGATAAAGCGCGGTGATGATACCGCGCGCTCGCATTCATAAAGCCTGAAAATAAGCCTTAGACTGCCATTCCGCAGCTAAGGCTTTTTTTTCGCCTGTTTACCTGCCGTTTTTAACGCGTTTGCAGCCTGTAAGCTTTACCGGCAGTTAAAAGATGTATTTTTATTCCATTTTGGAATTAATTGGATGTTTCTTATCATTTTGCATAAGAGTGCCGCGCCGTTAAGACAGTGCAGTACCGCTTGTTTTTGCATCAAAAAAGATAATTATGTGTTCTGGATCATAAAAATAGCCCTTTTAAGGGGGCGGAAATCCCCGTAAGACCTGCCAAAATATGGGGGTTAATGACGCGATCCATGCATGTTAATTCCCACTACACTGAAAAATAACCTCACAGACTGAAGCGATTTAGCTGGCGCTCGGGAAGGGGAATGTTAATAATATGATGCGGGTGTAAAATAATGTTTGGATACTTTTGTCAAAGTTGACAAAAGGTTATAGAAAGGAGTAAAAACCCCTATAAAATTGCTGTTTAATCCACAATGACAGCACAGTTTATAAGGTTTTTTCTCCTTCCCTTGAATCGATGTGGTGCGTTTGCTGCGCGCGAGCAGGATGCCATCGCCACTTTTGATGAGTAAGCAAAGAGTATGTCAACAGCCACTGAAGTCATTGCCCACAACTGGGCATTTATCGTTTTTATTGTCATCGGATTCGGCCTCTGCGCCTTTATGCTCACCGGCGGTTGGTTGCTGGGTGGTCGGGCGCGGGCGCGTCATAAAAACACCCCGTTCGAGTCAGGCATTGAGTCCGTGGGTGATACCCACATTCGTCTCTCCGCAAAATTCTATTTGGTTGCGATGTTCTTTGTGATTTTTGACGTCGAAGCCCTCTTTTTATACGCCTGGTCGACTTCCATCCGCGAAAGCGGCTGGGTCGGCTTTGTCGAAGCCGCAATTTTCATTTTGGTGCTACTGGCTGGCCTGGTTTATCTGGTGCGCATTGGTGCGCTGGATTGGGCGCCTGCGCGCCGCCGCGTGGTGGTCAAATCAAGCCCGGTTAGCCATAACCACACCAATCCTCATAAGCAGTAAAAGCGAGGCAATAAGATGGACTACACGCTGACACGCGTAGACCCGAACGGCGGCGATAACGATCGTTATCCCCTGCAAAAACAAGAGATTGTGACTGATCCTTTGGAGCAGCACGTACACCGTAGCGTGTATATGGGCAAGCTTGAGCATGCTCTGCACGACATGGTGAACTGGGGACGCAAAAACTCTCTCTGGCCCTATAACTTCGGCCTTTCCTGCTGCTATGTAGAAATGACCACGTCATTCACAGCGGTGCATGATGTGGCGCGCTTTGGCGCCGAAGTTATGCGTGCTTCGCCGCGTCAAGCTGACTTCATGGTGATTGCAGGCACGCCGTTTACCAAAATGGCGCCCGTTATTCAGCGTTTGTACGACCAGATGCTGGAACCCAAGTGGGTGATCTCTATGGGTGCCTGCGCCAACTCAGGCGGCATGTACGACATCTATTCGGTGGTACAGGGCGTCGATAAATTCTTGCCGGTAGACGTGTATATTCCTGGCTGCCCGCCGCGCCCTGAAGCCTACATGCAGGCGCTGTTGCTGCTGCGTGAATCCATCGGTAAAGAGCGTCGTCCGCTCTCTTGGGTGGTAGGCGACCAAGGTGTTTACCGTGCCAATATGCAGTCTGAGCGTGAAAGGAAGCGCGGTGAACGTATCGCCGTTACCAACCTGAGAACCCCAGACGAAGTTTAAGCGACCCGTAGAAGGATGGCATTTCGGCCGCAGCAGAAAATGACAATTTATTGTGTGCCGCCATCCTGACGCTTTCATTTGAGTGCCTGAGTACAGGCCGGAATGGTGAGTAACGTATGACAGATTTAACCACGCAAGATCTCGCTCAGCCTGGCTGGCAAACCCGCGATCACCTTGATGATCCGGTTATCGGCGAGCTGCGTAACCGTTTTGGGCCTGATGCCTTTACCGTTCAGGCTACCCGCACCGGCATTCCGGTGGTTTGGATTAAGCGTGAACAGCTGCCAGAGATCATCGAGTTCCTGCGCAAACTGCCTAAGCCGTATGTCATGCTCTATGACTTACACGGCGTGGATGAACGTTTGCGCACCCACCGTGCCGGTCTCCCGGCGGCGGATTTTTCCGTTTTCTACCACCTGCTTTCTATTGAACGCAACCGCGACATCATGCTCAAGGTGGCGTTATCTGAAAACGATCTGAATGTGCCCACCATCACCAAAATTTTCGCCAACGCCAACTGGTACGAGCGCGAAACCTGGGAGATGTTTGGGATTACGTTCAATGGCCACCCACACCTGACGCGCATCATGATGCCGCAGACGTGGGAAGGGCATCCGCTGCGCAAAGATTATCCAGCGCGCGCCACCGAATTCGATCCTTTTACGCTGACCAAGCAAAAAGAGGATCTGGAGATGGAGTCGCTGACATTCAAACCAGAAGACTGGGGAATGAAGCGCGGGACCAACAGCGAGGACTTCATGTTCCTCAACTTGGGTCCAAACCACCCGTCGGCGCACGGTGCGTTCCGCATCATTTTGCAGCTGGATGGTGAAGAGATTGTGGATTGCGTGCCGGATGTGGGCTATCACCACCGCGGCGCCGAGAAAATGGGCGAGCGTCAATCGTGGCACAGCTATATTCCTTACACTGACCGTATCGAATATCTGGGCGGCTGCGTTAACGAGATGCCTTATGTGCTGGCGGTAGAAAAACTCGCCGGCATCACGGTACCGGATCGCGTCAATGTGATTCGCGTTATGCTCTCCGAGCTGTTCCGCATCAATAGCCACCTGCTGTACATCTCAACCTTTATTCAAGACGTCGGCGCGATGACACCGGTGTTCTTTGCCTTCACCGATCGTCAAAAAATTTACGATGTCGTAGAGGCGATTACCGGTTTCCGTATGCACCCGGCGTGGTTCCGTATTGGTGGCGTAGCCCATGACCTGCCAAAAGGGTGGGAGCGTCTGCTGCGTGAATTCCTCGACTGGATGCCTAAGCGTCTGAAAGAGTACGACAAAGCCGCTCTGCGCAATACCGTGTTGATGGGCCGTTCACAAGGCGTTGCTGCCTACAACATGGATGAAGCGCTGGCGTGGGGAACCACCGGTGCCGGTTTGCGTGCGACGGGCTTAGACTTTGACGTGCGTAAATGGCGTCCCTATTCGGGCTACGAGAACTTTGATTTCGAGGTGCCGGTGGGGGCGGGAATCAGCGATGCGTACACGCGCGTTCAGCTGAAAATGGAAGAGATGTGGCAGTCGCTGCGCATTCTTGAGCAGTGCCTGAAAAACATGCCGGAAGGCCCGTTCAAAGCCGATCATCCGCTGACCACGCCGCCGCCGAAAGAGCGCACGCTGCAGCACATCGAAACGCTGATTACGCACTTCCTGCAAGTTTCCTGGGGCCCAGTGATGCCAGCCAACGAATCATTCCAGATGATCGAGGCGACCAAAGGCATCAACAGTTACTACCTGACCAGCGATGGCAGCACCATGAGCTACCGCACGCGCGTGCGCACGCCGAGCTTCCCGCACCTGCAGCAGATTCCTTCGGTAATCCGCGGCAGTCTGGTATCCGACCTGATCGTATACCTTGGTAGCATCGATTTTGTTATGTCAGACGTGGACCGCTAATTATGCACGATCAAAAAATTGCCATTCAAACCATCGACCCTAACGAGGTCTTTGTGCTGAGCGAGGCCGAGCACCACGCTATTGAGCATGAAAAACACCATTACGAAGATGCACGTGCCGCGTCGATCGAAGCGTTAAAGATTGTGCAGAAACAGCGCGGCTGGGTGCCAGACGGCGCCATTCATGCTATTGCCAATGTGCTCGGCATTCCTGCCAGTGACGTCGAAGGCGTGGCCACGTTCTACAGCCAGATCTATCGCACACCGGTAGGGCGTCACGTGATCCGTTACTGCGACAGCGTGGTATGCCACATCACGGGCTATCAGGGTATTCAGGCCGCGCTTGAGCAGAACCTGAACATCAAGCCGGGCCAAACCACGGCCGATGGCCGCTTTACCCTGCTGCCCACGTGCTGCCTGGGGAATTGCGACAAAGGGCCAACCATGATGGTCAACGACGATACGCACGTTCATCTGACGCCGGAAGGCATCGCCAACCTGTTGGAGCAGTATCCATGACCTTTAAACAGATCATTCGTACTGCGGAAACGCACCCGCTGACGTGGCGTCTGCGTGACGATAAGCAACCGATTTGGCTAGACGAATACCGCAGCAAAAACGGTTACGTGGGCGCGGAAAAAGCCCTTAAGGGGCTGAGCCAGGATGAAATCGTTGCCACCGTTAAAGAATCAGGTCTGAAGGGCCGCGGCGGTGCCGGTTTTAACACGGGCCTGAAGTGGAGCCTGATGCCGAAAGATGAATCCATGAATATCCGTTACCTGCTGTGTAACGCCGATGAAATGGAGCCGGGCACCTATAAAGACCGTCTGCTGATGGAGCAGCTGCCGCATCAGCTGGTGGAAGGGATGCTGATCAGCGCTTACGCGCTCAAAGCTTACCGTGGCTACATCTTCCTGCGTGGAGAGTATGTGGAAGCGGCCGAGAACTTGCGCCGCGCCATCGCGGAAGCCACCGAAGCGGGCTATCTCGGCAAAAACATCCTGGGTACCGGTTTTGATTTCGAGCTGTTTGTGCACACCGGCGCAGGACGTTACATCTGCGGTGAAGAGACGGCGCTGATTAACTCGCTGGAAGGCCGCCGCGCGAATCCGCGATCCAAGCCGCCGTTCCCAGCGAGTGCGGGCGTATGGGGCAAACCCACCTGTGTGAACAACGTCGAGACCTTGTCCAACGTGCCGGCCATCTTCCTTAACGGCGTGGAGTGGTACAAGAACATCTCTACCAGCGAAGATACCGGCACCAAAATGATGGGCTTCTCCGGTCGCGTGAAAAATCCAGGCGTGTGGGAGCTGCCATTTGGCACCACCGCGCGTGAGATTCTGGAAGATTACGCGGGCGGCATGCGTGATGGCTTGAAATTTAAAGCCTGGCAGCCGGGCGGTGCAGGCACCGACTTCCTGACCGATCAGCATCTCGATCTGCCGATGGAATTTGCCAGCATTGGTAAAGCGGGTAGCCGTCTGGGTACCGCGCTGGCCATGGCCGTGGATCACGAGATTAATATGGTGTCGCTGGTGCGCAACCTGGAAGAGTTCTTTGCGCGCGAATCCTGCGGCTGGTGTACACCGTGCCGCGACGGCTTGCCGTGGAGCGTGAAAATCTTGCGTGCGCTGGAGCAGAAACAAGGCCAGCCGGGTGATATTGAAACGCTGCTGCAGCTCTGCCGCCAGCTCGGCCCCGGCAAGACATTCTGTGCGCACGCACCCGGTGCCGTTGAGCCCCTCCAGAGCGCCATTAAATATTTCCGTGAAGAGTTTGAAGCCGGCATTGCGCCGCAGGTGTTCGGGAATACCCGATCCATTGGGGGCATCCAGCCTAACCTGCTAAAAGCGCGCTGGTAAGCGGCTGCTTTATACGGAATGCCCGTTGCGTAAGCGCGCGGGTAGAGAATTAGATGTTTAACGCTCGTCTGCGGACGAGCCTTACGGAAGCATGTTCACTATGGCTACAATTCATGTAGACGGTAAAGAATATGATGTGAACGGAGCGGACAACCTGCTGCAGGCGTGTCTCTCTCTGGGCCTTGATATTCCTTATTTTTGCTGGCACCCCGCGCTGGGAAGCGTTGGCGCCTGCCGCCAGTGTGCGGTCAAGCAATTCCAGAATGCCGAAGACACGCGCGGCCGCCTCGTTATGTCCTGCATGACGCCGGCCTCAGACGGAACCTTCATCTCCATTGACGATGGCGAAGCGAAAGAGTTCCGTGAGAGCGTGGTGGAGTGGTTGATGACAAACCACCCACACGACTGTCCGGTGTGTGAAGAGGGCGGTAACTGCCACCTGCAGGATATGACCGTGATGACGGGACACAGCTTCCGTCGCTATCGCTTCACCAAGCGTACCCACCAAAATCAGTATTTGGGCCCGTTCATTTCTCATGAAATGAACCGCTGTATTGCCTGCTACCGCTGCGTGCGTTACTACAAAGACTACGCTGACGGTAAAGATCTGGGGGTGTATGGCGCGCACGACAACGTCTACTTTGGCCGTCCGGAAGATGGCACGCTGGAAAGCGAATTCTCTGGCAACCTGGTGGAAATTTGTCCGACCGGTGTCTTCACTGATAAAACCCACTCTGAACGCTACAACCGTAAATGGGACATGCAGTTTGCGCCCAGCATCTGCCAGCAGTGCAGCGTGGGATGTAACACCAGCCCCGGCGAACGCTATGGTGAATTGCGCCGTATCGAAAACCGTTATAACGGCACGGTCAACCACTACTTCCTGTGCGATCGCGGTCGTTTCGGCTATGGCTACGTAAACCGTAAAGATCGTCCTCGTCAGCCAATGCAGCTGCGCGGTAATAGCTGGATCACGCTTAATGCCGAGCAGGCGGTAAATGCCGCCGCCGACGTGTTGCGCCAGGCTAATAAGGTTATTGGCATCGGTTCACCGCGCGCCAGCATCGAGAGCAATTTTGCCTTGCGTGAACTGGTGGGTGCCGAAAACTTTTCTACGGGTATGCCTGCGGGTGAGCAGGAACGCGTTGCCCTGATGTTAGATATTCTGCGTGAGGGCGGTATCTACACGCCTTCGCTGCGTGAGATTGAAAGCTATGACGCAGTGCTGGTGTTGGGTGAAGACCTGACGCAGGTCGGCGCGCGCGTTGCGCTCTCGGTGCGCCAGGCCGTGAAAGGCAAAGCGCGCGAAATGGCAGCGGCACAGAAAGTTGCCGACTGGCAGATTGCCGCGATCCTCAACATTGGTCAGCATGCGAAGCATCCGCTGTTTGTCACTAACGTCGATGAGACTCGTCTTGATGATATCGCCGCGTGGAGCTATCGCGCCCCGGTTGAAGATCAGGCGCGCCTTGGCTTCGCGATTGCCCACGCGCTGGATGAAAGTGCGCCGTCAGTCGCCGATTTCGACAGCGCATTGGACGGTAAACTGGATGTGGTGGTGCAGGCGTTGGCGGGTGCCAAAAAGCCACTGATTATCTCCGGTACGCATTCAGGCAGTACCGCTATGATTGAAGCCGCCGCCAACGTTGCGAAAGCATTGAAAGCACGCGGTTCTGACGTCGGTATCACGCTGCTTGCGGATGCCGCGAACAGCATGGGTTTGGGCATTATCGGTGGACAGACGCTGGATCAAGCGCTGGAGCAGTTGCGTAACGGTGAAGCCGATGCGCTGGTCGTGCTGGAAAACGATCTCTATCGTCACGCGCCTAAAGCCGTGGTCGATGCTGCGCTGGAGCAGACCGCGAACGTGATTGTGGTGGATCATCAGCGCACCGCAACGCTGGAGAAAGCCGGTCTGGTCTTCTCAACCGCCAGCTTTGCGGAAAGCGATGGCACGTCGATTAACCATGAAGGCCGCGCGCAGCGTTTCTTCCAGGTGTACGATCCGGCCTATTACGACGAGAGCATTGTGATGCTGGAAAGCTGGCGCTGGCTGCATTCGCTGCACAGCACGCTGGAAAGCCGCCATGTTGACTGGACGCAGCTCGATCACGTAATCGACGCGGCGATCGTCGCTTTGCCGCAGCTGAAAGGCATCAAAGACGCGGCGCCTGACGCCAGCTTCCGTATTCGCGGTCAAAAACTGGCCCGCTCGCCGCATCGCAGCAGTGGCCGTACCGCCCTGCGCGCGAATATCAGCGTGCATGAGCCGCGTCAGCCGCAGGATAAAGACACCATGTTTGCCTTCTCAATGGAAGGAAACAACCAGCCAAGCGCGCCGCGTTCGCAGATTCCGTTTGCCTGGGCGCCGGGCTGGAACTCCCCGCAGGCGTGGAACAAGTTCCAGGATGAGGTGGGCGGTAAACTGCGCCACGGCGATCCTGGCGTGCGTTTGTTTGAGACGTGCGACACCTCGCTTCCGTGGTTCACGGCGGTGCCTGCGCGCTTCACCGAAGGTCAGCAGTGGCGCGTTGCGCCTTACTACCAGCTGTTCGGGAGTGAGGAGATGACGCAGCGTTCACCGACATTCCAAAAACGCATGGCACCGGCCACGCTGGTGATCAACCCTGCCGATGCGGAAAAGCTGGGCGTGAACCCAGGCGCGTCAGTGGAGTTGGTGTGCGCAGGCGAAACGGTGCGCTTACCCGTGCGTTTCTCTGCTGCATTACAGGCAGGGCAGGTGGGTCTGCCGCTGGGTATGCCGGGCGTACCGCCGTTCCTTTCCGGTGCGCACATTGACAAACTGCAGGAGGCGGCACAATGAGCTGGCTGACACCGGACGTTATCGACATCATCCTCCAGATTGTGAAAGCCATCGTGATCCTGCTGGTGGTAGTGGCCTGCGGTGCGTTTATGAGCTTCGCCGAGCGTCGCTTGCTCGGCCTGTGGCAGAACCGCTACGGTCCTAACCGCGTCGGCTGGGGCGGCTCGCTGCAGCTGGCCGCAGACATGATCAAAATGTTCTTTAAAGAGGACTGGGTTCCGCCGTTCACCGACCGCTTCATCTTTACGCTGGCACCGGTCATCGCCTTTGTGTCGCTGCTGCTGGCATTCGCAATCGTGCCGGTTTCACCGACCTGGATGGTGACTGACCTCAATATCGGTCTGCTGTTCTTCCTGATGATGGCGGGCCTGGCGGTCTACGCCGTGCTGTTTGCTGGCTGGTCGAGTAATAACAAATACTCGCTGCTGGGCGCGATGCGCGCCTCTGCGCAAACGCTGAGCTACGAAGTGTTTCTCGGACTTTCGCTGATGGGCGTCGTCGCGCAGGCAGGATCGTTTAACCTCAATGCCATAGTTGAGAACCAGGCGCACCTGTGGAACATCATCCCGCAGTTCTTTGGTTTCGTTACCTTCTGCATCGCCGGTGTGGCGGTGTGTCACCGCCATCCTTTTGACCAGCCCGAAGCAGAGCAAGAGCTGGCCGACGGTTATCACATTGAGTACGCCGGGATGAAATTCGGTCTGTTCTTTGTGGGCGAATATGTGGCGATTACCACTGTTTCTGCGCTGATTGTGACGCTGTTCTTCGGTGGCTGGCACGGTCCATTCCTGCCGCCGTTCATCTGGTTTGCCCTGAAAACGGCATTCTTCATGGTGATGTTTATCCTGATTCGTGCTGCGCTGCCGCGTCCACGTTACGACCAGGTGCTGTCGTTCGGCTGGAAAGTTTGTTTGCCGTTGACGTTATTGAACCTGCTGGCGACCGCCGCAGTGATTCTTTACAGCGCGCAGTAAGGGGTTTTTGAAATGACATTAAAAGATATTGTCGTTGGCTTCGGCACGACAGTGCGCAGTATCTGGATGATTGGCATGCATGCCTTCGCCAAACGTGAAACGCAGATGTACCCGGAAGAGCCGGTTTATCTGCCGCCGCGCTACCGTGGGCGCATCGTGCTGACGCGCGATCCCGACGGTGAGGAACGCTGCGTTGCGTGCAACCTGTGCGCGGTGGCTTGTCCGGTCGGCTGCATCTCGCTGCAAAAAGCGGAAATGCAGGATGGCCGCTGGTATCCGGAGTTCTTCCGCATCAACTTTTCCCGCTGCATTTTCTGCGGTCTGTGCGAAGAAGCCTGTCCTACCACGGCTATTCAGCTGACGCCTGACTTTGAACTGGGTGAATTCAAGCGCCAGGATCTGGTGTATGAAAAAGAAGACCTGCTGATTTCCGGCCCGGGTAAATATCCGGAGTACAACTTCTACCGCATGGCGGGGATGGCGATCGACGGTAAAGACAAAGGCGACGCGGAAAACGAAGCCAAGCCCATCGACGTCAAAGGCTTGTTGCCCTAAGGAGCCAGCTATGGAATTTGCGTTTTATCTTTGCGGACTGATTGCGGTACTGACAACGTTGCGCGTCATTACGCATACCAATCCGGTTCATGCGCTGCTGTACCTGATTATTTCACTGCTCTCCATTGCGGGCGTGTTCTTTTCAATGGGCGCCTACTTTGCCGGTGCGCTGGAAATCATCGTCTACGCGGGTGCCATTATGGTGCTGTTCGTGTTCGTGGTGATGATGCTCAACCTGGGGAAAGCGCAGCAGGATCAAGAGCGCGAGTGGCTCAAGCCCACGCTGTGGATCGGTCCTGGCATCGTGTCTCTGCTGTTGTTGGCAGTGATGATTTACGCCATCAGCACCGCGCACGACCAGGGCATTGATGGCACAGTCATTGATGCGAAAGCCGTAGGCATTAGTCTGTTTGGCCCGTACGTTCTGGCCGTAGAGCTGGCTTCTATGCTGCTGCTGGCGGGCCTGGTTGTGGCCTTCCATATTGGACGTGACGAGCGTCAGGGCGAAGTGCTAAGCAACCGTCCAGCGGATGCGCAAGCGAAGAAGGAGGAGCATGCATGATCCCGTTACAACATGGCCTGATGCTGGCTGCCGTGCTGTTTGTTCTCGGCCTGACCTCGCTGGTTCTGCGCCGCAATCTGCTGTTTATGCTCATTGGTCTGGAGATCATGATCAACGCCGCCGCGCTTGCGCTGGTGGTGGCGGGCAGCTATTGGGGACAAGCCGATGGCCAGGTGATGTACATTTTGGCAATCAGCCTCGCGGCGGCCGAAGCCAGTATTGGTCTGGCGCTGCTGCTCCAGCTTTATCGTCGTCGTCAGACGCTGAACATTGACACTGTGAGCGAGATGCGCGGATGAATCTTCTCTATTTAACCGTACTGTTTCCGCTGATCGGCTTCTTGCTGTTAGCGTTTTCCCGTGGTCGCTGGTCGGAGAACCTGTCGGCAACGGTGGGCATGGGCTCGGTGGGGCTTGCTGCCCTGACCACCCTGTTCGTTGGCATGGACTTCTTTAGCAACGGCCAGCAGCCATTTACCCAGCCTCTGTGGACCTGGATGCAGGTTGGCCATTTCGATATCAAAGTCAATTTGGTGTTGGATGGGCTGTCATTGACCATGTTGTCAGTCGTCACTGGCGTGGGCTTCTTTATCCACATGTTCGCCTCATGGTACATGCGCGGTGAAGAAGGATATTCACGCTTCTTCGCCTATACCAACTTGTTTATCGCCAGCATGGTGGTATTGGTCCTGGCGGACAACCTGATGCTGATGTATCTCGGTTGGGAAGGGGTGGGCCTCTGTTCTTACCTGCTGATTGGCTTCTATTACAGCAATCCAGAGAACGGTAAGGCGGCGATGAAAGCCTTTATCATCACCCGTGTGGGGGATGTGTTCCTGGCCTTCGCGCTGTTCATTCTCTACAACGAACTGGGCACGCTGAACTTCCGCGAGCTGATGGCGCTGGCGCCTGCGCACTTTGCCGCAGACAACCACATGCTGCAGTGGGCTACCCTGATGCTGCTCGGCGGCGCTGTCGGTAAATCGGCGCAGCTGCCGTTGCAAACCTGGCTGGCGGACGCCATGGCTGGTCCGACGCCCGTTTCCGCGCTGATCCACGCAGCGACCATGGTAACGGCAGGTGTTTACCTGATTGCCCGGACGCACGGCCTGTTCCTGCTGACCCCGGACGTGCTGCACTTGGTGGGTATCGTGGGTGCCGTGACGCTGGTGCTGGCAGGTTTTGCGGCGCTGGTGCAAACCGACATTAAACGCGTGTTGGCTTACTCCACCATGAGTCAGATTGGCTACATGTTCCTGGCGCTGGGCGTTCAGGCGTGGGACGCTGCAATCTTCCACCTGATGACGCACGCCTTCTTCAAAGCGTTGCTGTTCCTCTCGTCAGGTTCGGTGATTCTGGCCTGTCATCACGAGCAGAACATCTTCAAAATGGGTGGCCTGCGTAAGAGCATTCCGCTGGTTTACGTGTGCTTCCTGGTAGGTGGCGCAGCGCTGGCGGCACTGCCGCTGGTGACGGCCGGTTTCTACAGTAAAGATGAGATTCTGTTCGGTGCGCTGGCAAACGGCCATATCAATCTGATGGTGGCGGGGCTGGTCGGCGCCTTCCTGACCTCAATCTATACCTTCCGCATGATTTTCATCGTCTTCCACGGCGAAGAAAAAATCCATGCGCACGCAGGGAAAGGCATTACGCATCACTTACCGCTCATTGTGCTGCTGGTGCTCTCTACCTTCGTGGGCGCGTTGATTACGCCACCGCTGGCGGGCGTTCTGCCCGAGAACGCGTTTGGCGAAACAGGCAAAGTCGCACTGGAAGTGACCTCTGGTGTGGTCGCGGTGCTGGGCATCCTGATCGCTGCTGCGCTCTGGCTGGGCAAACGCCAGCTGGTGAGCCGCGTGGCCAACAGCGCACCGGGTCGCTTCTTTGGCACGTGGTGGTTCGCGGCTTGGGGCTTCGACTGGCTCTACGATAAGGTTTTCGTCAAACCGTATTTAGGTGTGGCGTGGCTGCTGCAGCGCGATCCGCTGAATGCCGTGATGAACCTGCCTGCGCTGCTGTCGCGTATCGGCAATAAAGGCCTGGTGACAAGTGAGAACGGCTACCTGCGCTGGTACGTCGCGTCCATGAGCATTGGCGCTGTGGTTGTGCTGGCGCTGATGCTGGTGATCTAAAGATTGATGAGCGGGGCGAGTTCGCTCGCCCAATTAGAATGTCAAAATTGCCTGAAGTCAGGCAATAAAAAGGGAAGTTCGCCGTGTTATTACCTTGGCTAATAATCATCCCCTTCGTCGGGGGCTTGCTTTGCTGGTTAGCGGAGCGCCTCGGCGCGAAAGTGCCGCGCTGGATCGCCATGATCACCATGGGCCTGACGCTGGCGCTTGGCCTGCAGCTGTGGCTGCAGGGAGGCTATTCATTAACGCAGGCTGCCGGAATTCCGCAGTGGCAATCCACATTCCTTGTGCCGTGGATCCCGCGGTTTGGTATCAATTTCCACCTGGCAATTGATGGCCTTTCCCTGCTGATGGTGGTGCTGACCGGCCTGCTGGGCTTGATGGCGGTGCTGTGCTCATGGAATGAAATTGAGAAATATCAGGGCTTTTTCCACCTCAACCTGATGTGGATCCTCGGTGGCGTAATTGGCGTGTTCCTCGCCATCGACATGTTCCTGTTCTTCTTCTTCTGGGAAATGATGCTGGTGCCGATGTACTTCCTTATCGCGCTCTGGGGTCATAAGGCGTCTGACGGTAAAACCCGTATCACCGCGGCCACTAAGTTCTTCATCTACACCCAAGCGTCCGGCCTGGTGATGCTGATTGCGATTCTGGCGCTGGTGTTTGTGCATTACAGCGCCACCGGTGAATGGACCTTCAGCTACGAGCAGCTGCTGAAGACGCCGATGTCGCATACCGTTGAATATCTGCTGATGCTGGGCTTCTTTATCGCATTCGCCGTGAAGATGCCGGTTGTACCGCTGCACGGCTGGCTGCCCGATGCGCACAGCCAGGCACCCACGGCCGGCTCGGTTGACCTCGCGGGAATTTTGCTGAAAACCGCGGCCTATGGCCTGCTGCGCTTCAGCCTGCCGCTGTTCCCACACGCTTCCGCTGAGTTTGCGCCTATCGCCATGTGGCTGGGCATCATCGGTATTTTCTACGGCGCGTGGATGGCGTTCTCGCAGACGGATATCAAGCGTCTGATTGCTTACACCTCAATCTCGCACATGGGCTTCGTGCTGATTGCCATCTACACCGGCAGCCAGCTGGCGTTCCAGGGCGCGGTGATCCAGATGATTGCTCACGGTCTGTCTGCTGCCGCGCTGTTTATCCTGTGTGGTCAGCTGTACGAGCGCCTGCATACGCGCGATTTGCGCCAGATGGGCGGTTTATGGTCGCGTATTAAATGGATTCCGGGCTTGTCGCTGTTCTTCGCGGTGGCGAATCTGGGTATGCCAGGTACCGGTAACTTTGTCGGCGAGTTTATGATTCTCACTGGCAGTTTCCAGGTGGTACCGGTGATCATTGTGATCGCCACCTTTGGCTTGGTGTTTGCGTCGGTGTACTCCTTGATCATGATGCAGCGCGCCTACTACGGCGAAGCCAAATCCACCGCGCCGCTGCCGGGCATGTCACCGCGTGAATTTATGACCATTGGCGTGCTGGTGGTGCTGCTGACGCTGTTGGGCGTCTATCCTCAGCCGATCCTCGACACGTCCCATGCTGCGATGAGCAATATTCAGCAGTGGTTTACCGCTTCAATTTCAACTACAAGGCCGTAATTCGCCATGACAATAACTCCTCAACAATTGATCGCGTTACTGCCGCTGTTAATCGTCGGATTGACGGTGGTGGTTGTGATGCTGTCCATTGCGTGGCGACGCAACCACTTTGTTAATGCCACCCTGACAGTGATTGGACTCAACCTGGCGCTGTTCTCACTGTGGTTTGTCAGCCATGTGGGGGCGTTGGATGTCACGCCGCTGCTGCGCGTAGATGGCTACTCCATGTTCTATACCGCGCTGGTGATGCTGGCCAGTTTGGCCACCTGTACCTTCGCGTATCCGTGGCTGGCGGGCTATCCGGACAACAAAGACGAGTTTTACCTGCTGGTGCTGATTGCCGCACTGGGTGGCGTGGTGCTCGCCAGCGCGAACCATCTCGCGGCGCTGTTCATTGGTATTGAACTGCTGTCCTTGCCGCTGTTTGGCTTGATTGGCTATGCATTCCGTCAGAAACGGTCGCTGGAAGCCGCGCTGAAATACACCATCCTTTCCGCGGCGGCGTCATCTTTCCTGCTGTTTGGTATCGCCCTGATCTATGCCGATTCCGGTAGCCTCAGCTTTGTTCAGCTGGGCAAAAGCCTGAATGACGGCATGATCCAGCAGCCGCTGCTGCTGGTGGGCTTGGGCATGATGATCATCGGTCTCGGCTTCAAGCTGTCGCTGGTGCCGTTCCATCTGTGGACGCCAGATGTCTATCAGGGTGCGCCTGCGCCGGTTTCGACCTTCCTGGCTACCGCCAGCAAAATCGCGATTTTTGCCGTCATCATGCGCCTGTTTATGTACGCGCCGGTGACGGACAGCGAAGCGGTTCGCACGGTGCTGGGCGTGATTGCCTTCGTGTCGATTCTGTTCGGTAACCTGATGGCGATTTCGCAGAGCAACATTAAGCGCCTGCTCGGCTACTCCTCGATCGCGCACCTGGGCTACCTGCTGGTGGCGCTGATTGCGGTGAAAACCCATCAGCTGTCGCTGGAGACAGCGGGCGTGTATCTGGCAGGCTACCTGTTCAGCAGCCTCGGTGCCTTTGGCGTAGTGAGTTTGATGTCCAGTCCATACCGTGGCCCGGATGCCGACTCGCTCTACTCATACCGCGGTCTGTTCTGGCACCGTCCTATCCTGTCTGCGGTGATGACCGTGATGATGCTGTCGCTGGCGGGTATTCCGATGACGCTCGGCTTCATTGGCAAATTCTATGTGATCGCTTCTGGTGTGAACGCGCACCTGTGGTGGCTGACGGCGGCGGTTGTGGCCGGTAGTGCCATCGGTCTCTATTACTATCTGCGCGTAACGGTGAGCCTCTACCTCAGCCCACCGGAACTGCACACCCGCGATACGCCTGCCAACTGGGCATTTACGGCGGGCGGCGTGGTGGTGCTGATCTCCGCGATTCTGGTGCTGCTGTTGGGTGTGTATCCACAGCCGCTGATCTCGCTGGTGCAGATGGCGCAACCGCTGATGTAATGCGCGACAGCCGCACATCAATCAGGCCTCCGGGCCTGATTTTTTTTGCCTCATTTCTGGCCGAATAAGCATGTTGCTCGCCTATTCATGGGCGCGGAGTATGTTATTCTGCGTGTTCCCTTTACGCATGTATCTCAGGAATTGTCATGGATATTCAATGGGTTGATTGCCATCATCGGTCGCTCAGCACGCAACAGCTTCACCGGCTGCTGGCGTTACGCAATCAGGTATTTATCGTTGAGCAAAACTGCCCCTATCTGGATATTGATGGGCAGGATCTGGCGCGGGACAATCGCCATATTCTGGGTGAACTGGAGGGTAAGCTGCTGGCCTATGCGCGCGTACTCACCCCCGTGGAGGCCGACGCACCGGTGCTGATTGGCCGCGTGATAGTGTCGCAAGAGGCGCGAGGGCTACAGCTGGGCTACCGCCTGATGGAGAAAGCGCTGGAGAGCTGTGAGACGCACTGGCCGCAGCACGCCATCTATCTTTCCGCTCAGGCGCATCTTGAAGGTTTCTACGGGCGCTTAGGCTTTAAAGCGGTAGGCGAGGTTTATCTGGAAGACAATATTCCGCATATCGGCATGCAAAAGGGTTAGCGGCGAGGCGTGCGCCTCGCCGCCTGTGCTTGGTTAGCCTGGCGTCATTTGCCGGTCGTCGGTGTATTTACGCTGATCCGGCGCGGGCGGGAAGTATTGGTAGAGCCACGTCTCGCTGAGCGTCTCTTCTTTGGTACGCAGGAATAGTCGCATCTCAACGGGTTTGGTGGACGGGCTGGTAGGATACCAGTCGAACAAAATACGGTAGCCATCGATCGGTTCAACGTAGAGGATCTCAACCTGTTTGACGGTGCCGTCAGACACCGTAATCACGGGCTCGATCCCTTTCGGCGCGGCTGCTTTCAGATCGCCGCCGATGAAATCGATGGCAAAGCGACGGCACCAGGTATCCGGGAAGTGCTCACCCGGCGCCCAGCCTTCTGGGAAGCCACCGATGCCGGTGCGGGTGGCATCTACGCGCGCCAGACCGCTGCGGACCGGTGGCAGCTGGCTCCAGTAGAGTTTGTACTGGAAGGTAAATTCACTGCCCGCTTTGACCGGTTCGCTGGGCTGCCAGAAGCAGACCACATTATCCAGGGTTTCGCCGGTAGTGGGGATTTCCATCAGATTAATGGCGCCTTTGCCCCATTTGCCAATCGGCTCTACCCACAAACTTGGACGCTTGTCATACCATCCGATCACATCCTGGTAGTTTTTGAAATCGTGATCGAGCTGTAACAGGCCGAACCCGCGGGGATTTTCGTCCTCATAAGCGTTGAACTGCAACCGCTGTGGATTGTTCAGTGGGCGCGCAATCCATTCGCCTTTTCCCGTCCACATGGCAAGGCGATCGGAGTCGTGGATCTGCGGATGATAGGTGTTGCACATGCGGCGTTCGTTGGTCCCGCAGCTAAACATACTGGTCATAGGGGAAATCCCCAACTGACGAATCTCTTTACGCGCAAACAGGTGGTTTTCCACCTCCATTACCACGCGCTTTTCTTCGCAGTGAATGGTGAACTTGTACGCGCCGGTCAGGCTGGCGCCGTCCAGCAGGGCGTATACCACGAAGGTGGTGTCGTCGGCTTTGGGCGTTTCAAACCAAAATGCCGTGAAATCAGGAAACTCTTCCTGGCCATTGCTGAACGTATTGACCGCCACGCCGCGCGCTGACAGGCCGTACTGATAGGTTTCGTCCACGGCGCGGAAGTAGCTGGCGCCCAAGAAGGAGACGATGTCGCGTCGCGCCAGCTCCGGTTTTTTAAAGGCGCGGAAGCCGGCAAAACCGAGATCGGTTTTCCCGATCAGCTGCTGCGTATCAACATTCGCATCGTGATAGTTAAACAGTTCAGGGCGGAAGTGAATTTCACGCGCTTCACGGCTGGCGGCATCTACGGAAAACATGCGAATACGGCGTTTAAAGCCCATGCCCACGTGGAAAAACTGCACATCCAACTCACGGTCGGGGATGGTGTTCCACAGCGAGTGATTGGCGTCGTACTGAATTTCGTTGTAGGCCTGCGGCGTCAAGTTGGCCAAGGTGGCGGGCAGGGGGCCGGGGGCGCCGCCCCAAGGCTGCTTCGCGAGCGTAGCGGCTTTCTTTTTCAATACATCGAAATCGAAGCGAACTGCGGTGCCGTCAGCGATGCCGTCATCGGCCCAGGCGGACTGCGCAAACAGCGAGGAGAGCCCGGTCATACCGCTAACGGCAGAGAGGGCCATGGACGCTTTCATAAATTTTCTACGATTCATGCCGGAGTTCTAATCCTTAGCTGCTCGAGTGTATTTAACTGCCATAAGGACGCAGAGCGTCTGGCTTCAGGGAGTTACGACAGTAGCGAAAACAAAAAATTCAGTGCGCTGAAAATTTATCAGATTAATCAAATAAGCGAAGCAGATTTCATTGCCGCGCGTAACGATTTTTCTCTGCGAGAGGGCTTTATCACGCTGATGTAACGCGATCCTCGCGGTCTGACCCGCAAAGCGGAAATTAATGACTATAGTTAATCGACGAGTTATTACATGGAGGAACTGCATCGTGTCATCTACCAATCAATTTGAAAACCGTTTTGAAACCCATCTTGATGATGATTTGGCGCTGCTGACGGAAACGCTGGAGGAAGTGCTGAAATCCTCGGGCGATCCTGCCGATCAGAAGTATATCGAGCTGAAAATGAAGGCAGAGAAGGCGCTGGAAGAGGTAAAAAATCGCGTTAGCCAGGCGTCAGACAGCTATTACTACCGTGCAAAACAGGTGGCATACCAGGCTGATGACTACGTGCACGAAAAACCGTGGCAGGGTATTGGCATTGGCGCAGCGGCCGGTCTGTTTGTTGGCTTACTGTTGGCCCGTCGTTAATCCCATCGGGCGTAACCGCTGTTACGCCCGTTCTTTCTCCGTCCGCTTTCTCCTTTCTTGTTCCCTTCGCACGCTTCGTGATTGTGTTTCACGCCTCTCCTTCCTACAGTTAATGCCAACAGGGACAAGGAGAAAACTCACGTGATACGCGTAGAAATGCTCGCCACGGGCGATGAAGTTTTACATGGGCAAATTGTCGATACCAATGCCGCCTGGCTGGCCGAACTGCTGTTTCAGCACGGCCTGCCCATGACCAGCCGCACCACGGTTGGCGATGCAATGTCCTCGCTGGTGGAAACGCTGGTGCAGCGCAGTCACATCGCTGACGTACTGATCGTCAATGGTGGCCTTGGCCCGACCAGCGACGATCTCAGCGCGCAGGCCGCTGCCGAGGCCAGTGGCACCGAGCTCGTGATGCATGAGGCGTGGCTGGAAAAAATGGAGGCGTGGTTTGCCGCGCGTGGCCGCGTAATGGCGCCCAGCAATCGCAAACAGGCGCAGATCCCGGCCGGCGCTGAAATGCTTAACAACCCGGTGGGAACCGCCTGCGGCTTTGCCATGCAGCTCAATCGCTGCTGGATGTTTTTCACGCCGGGCGTACCGTCTGAATTTAAAACCATGGTTGAAGAGGAGATCCTGCCGCGCCTGAAGCAGCGCTTCGATCTGCCTGCGCCACCGCTCTGCCTGCGCCTAACCACCTTTGGTCGCGGCGAAAGCGACATTGCCAACGAGCTTGAACCGCTGCCGCTGCCGGAGGGCGTGGTAATGGGATATCGCACTTCTATGCCGATCATCGAGATCAAGCTCACCGGGCCAGAAACGCAGCGTGTGGCGATGGAGCAGGTGTGGCAGCAGGTGAAATTGCTGCTGGCGGAGTGCACGATTTTTGAAGGTCGAGACGGCCTGCCGCCGGTGCTGGCGCATGCGCTACAGCAGCGCGGTTTGCGTCTGGCGCTGAGCGAACAGTTTACCGCTGGGCTCTTGCACTGGCAGTTAGCCTCGGCTGAGGTGCCGCTGAGCGCGGCGGAAATTGTGCTGCCGCAGCAGGAAGATCTGGAGACGCAAGTGGCGCGTACGCGTGCCCTTGCCGCGCGCGAAGGCACCGTGCTGGCGCTGTCGGTGGGCGAGTTACGTGAGGGGGAAATTGCGTTGGCCCTGCACACGCCAGAAGCCAGCTGGGGGCAGCGCGTGAAGTTTTCGCCGGGGCGTCATAATCTGGAAACGCGGCAAAAAGTGGTGGCGATGATGGCGATGAATATGCTGCGCCGCTGGCTGCACGGCAGCGAGGTCACGACCGGGTACGGCTGGATAGACGTGCTGGAAACGGTAAAAAACTGAGGCCGCCCGAACCGGCGGCCCTGACATCAAAGCTCGATCTCAATCTCTCCTTTGGCGCGGCAGCAGCAGGGCAAAATCTCGCCCTGCTGAATAAACGCCAAGGGGGTTTCCGCGTAATCCACTTCGCCTTTCAACAAGCGCATGCGGCAGGATCCGCAGTACCCTTCGCGACACTGAAACTCCACGCACAAATTATGCGCTTCCAGCGTGGTCAAGAGATTGGGGTGATCGTCTGCGCACTCCAGCCGGGAGCCGGAGCTGCGCAGAATAACAACGGAACGGCTCATGATTACAGCTGGAAATCGTTGAAGTCGTCTTCGCCCACTTCTGAGTCAATCTGACCCACCAAATACGAGCTCACTTCCACTTCCTGCGGCGCAACCTGCACGTTGTCAGACACCAGCCAGGCATTGATCCACGGAATCGGATTTGAACGCGTCTGGAACGGCAGGTCGAGACCCACCGCCTGCATGCGGATATTGGTGATGTACTCGATATACTGACACAGGATATCTTTGTTCAGACCAATCATCGAACCGCCGCTGAACAGATATTCTGCCCACTCTTTTTCCTGCTCTGCGGCTTTTTTGAACAGTTCAAAGCACTCGTCGCGGCACTCGGCGGCAATTTCTTTCATCTCAGGATCGTCTTCACCGCTGCGCATCAGATTCAGCATATGCTGCGTGCCGGTGAGGTGCAGCGCTTCATCGCGCGCGATCAGACGAATAATTTTCGCGTTACCTTCCATCAGCTCGCGCTCGGCGAAGGCAAAAGAGCAGGCGAAGCTGACATAAAAGCGGATCGCTTCCAGCGCATTGACGCTCATCAGGCAGATATAGAGCTGCTTTTTGAGCTTGCGCAGATTCACTTCCACCGTCTTACCCGCGACCTGATGCGTGCCTTCGCCCAGCAGATGCCAGTAGTTGGTCATTTCAATCAGGTCATCGTAGTACTTTGAGATATCCTGGGCGCGCGCCAGAATTTGCTCGTTGGTCACGATGTCGTCAAAGACCAGCGACGGATCGTTAACGATGTTGCGGATGATGTGGGTGTAGGAGCGTGAGTGAATCGTCTCGGAAAACGCCCACGTTTCAATCCAGGTTTCCAGCTCGGGAATCGAAATCAGCGGCAGCAGCGCCACGTTCGGGCTACGGCCCTGAATGGAGTCCAGCAAGGTCTGGTATTTGAGATTGCTGATGAAAATGTGCTTTTCATGATCGGGCAGCGCCTGATAG
Organism: uncultured Pantoea sp.; assembly: GCA_913778495.1. Classification (GTDB taxonomy): domain Bacteria; phylum Pseudomonadota; class Gammaproteobacteria; order Enterobacterales; family Enterobacteriaceae; genus Pantoea. The sequence continues at coordinate 169,223 of CAJYVD010000034.1, read as the reverse complement.
TCGATACGATCGCGTGACACATCCACTTCTTCTGGGCGCCAGAAAAAGGAGAGCTGTTTCTCGATCAGCTTTTCAAAAATGTCATATTTTTGCTGGTCGAAACGCGCAACGTTAACGGATTGACCAAAGAACATCGGTTCTTTCAGCTGGTCATTCTTGTTCTGCGAAAATGTGGTGTAAGCCATGACTGAGTCCAAAAAGTGAAACGGGCTGGCTGTGCCAGCCCTGAGATGAAAAAGCGCCTGACTTGCGGTTAGATCTTACAAGCGCCGCTTTCGCAGCCATCATCCTGAATGGACGGGGCTAAATCGTCCTGTGCATCTTCCGCACCGTCACGGGTGTTTTGGTAGTACAGGGTTTTCACGCCAAATTTATACGCCGTCAACAGATCCTTCAGCAGTTGTTTCATCGGCACTTTGCCGTTAGCAAAGCGGCCAGGATCGTAGTTGGTGTTCGACGAGATGGCCTGATCGATAAATTTCTGCATCACGCCGACCAGCTGCAGATAACCGTCGTTGGAAGGCATCTCCCACAGCAGTTCGTACTGATCTTTCAGGCGCTCATACTCCGGCACGACCTGGCGCAGGATGCCGTCTTTTGAGGCTTTGATAGAGATGTGACCGCGCGGTGGCTCGATACCGTTGGTGGCGTTAGAAATCTGCGAGGAGGTTTCAGACGGCATCAGCGCGGAGAGCGTGGAGTTACGCAGACCGTGTTGGGTGATCGAGGCACGCAGACCTTCCCAGTCCAGATGCAGCGGCTCGCTGCACACCGCGTCAAGATCCTTCTTATAGGTATCAATCGGCAGAATGCCCTGCGCATAGGTTGTTTCGTTGAACCATGGGCAGGCGCCTTGCTCTTTGGCCAGTTCATTTGAGGCTTTCAGCAGGTAGTACTGAATGGCTTCAAAGGTTTTGTGCGTCAGATTGTTGGCGCTGCCGTCGGAGTAGCGCACGCCGTTTTTCGCCAGATAGTAAGCGAAGTTGATTACGCCAATGCCCAGCGTACGGCGGCCCATCGCGCCACGTTTTGCGGCCGGAATAGGGTAGTCCTGATAATCCAACAGCGCATCCAGCGCGCGCACCGCCAGCGTCGCGAGCTCTTCCAAATCGTCAAGGCTCTCAATGGCGCCAAGGTTAAACGCGGAGAGCGTGCAAAGCGCGATTTCACCGTTTTCATCATTGACGTCTTCCAGCGGCTTGGTCGGCAGTGCGATCTCCAGGCAGAGATTAGACTGGCGCACCGGCGCAATGCTGGGGTCAAACGGGCTATGGGTGTTGCAGTGGTCCACGTTCTGGATGTAGATGCGGCCGGTTGAGGCGCGCTCCTGCATCATCAGCGAGAACAGATCCACCGCTTTAACGCGCTGCTTGCGAATGCTGCTGTCTTTTTCGTACTGGGTGTACAAACGCTCAAACTCGTCCTGATTGGCGAAGAAAGCGTCATACAGGCCCGGCACGTCAGACGGGCTGAACAGCGTAATGTCTTCGCCTTTCAGCAGGCGGGTATACATCAGCTTGTTGATCTGCACGCCATAGTCCATATGACGCACGCGGTTGCCTTCCACGCCGCGGTTGTTTTTCAACACCAGCAGGCTTTCCACTTCCAGATGCCACATAGGGTAGAACAGCGTGGCGGCACCGCCGCGCACACCGCCCTGCGAGCAGGACTTCACTGCCGTTTGGAAGTGCTTATAGAACGGAATACAGCCGGTGTGGAACGCCTCACCGCCGCGAATGGGGCTGCCCAGCGCGCGAATACGGCCCGCATTGATACCGATGCCGGCACGCTGTGAAACGTACTTCACAATGGCGCTGGAGGTGGCGTTAATCGAGTCAAGGCTGTCGCCGCACTCAATCAATACGCAGGAGCTGAACTGACGAGTAGGGGTGCGCACGCCGGACATAATTGGCGTAGGCAGCGAGATCTTGAAGGTGGAGATGGCGTCGTAGAAGCGCTTGATATAGTCCATGCGGGTATCACGCGGATAGCCGGAGAACAGGCACGCGGCAACCAGAATATACAGGAACTGGGCACTCTCATAGATTTCACCGCTGACGCGGTTCTGCACCAGATATTTCCCTTCCAGCTGTTTTACAGCGGCGTAGGAGAAGTTCATGTCGCGCCAGTGGTCGATAAACTCGTCCATCTGCTCGAACTCTTCCACGCTGTAATCGTCCAGCAGATGGCGATCGTATTTGCCCATCTCGACCATTTTTACTACCTGGTCGTAGAGTTTGGGCGGCTCAAACTGGCCATAGGCTTTTTTACGCAGGTGGAAAATCGCCAGGCGCGCGGCCAGGTACTGGTAATCCGGCGCGTCGCGGGAGATCAGGTCTGCTGCGGCCTTGATAATGGTCTCATGGATATCAGAGGTGCGAATTCCATCATAAAACTGGATATGCGAACGTAACTCAACCTGAGAAACCGAGACGTTGTTCAGGCCTTCAGCGGCCCAATCCAACACTCGATGAATCTTATCGAGATCAATACGTTCTTGACGGCCATCGCGTTTAGTAACGAGCAGACTTTGGTTCATGTCGCGTGTTTACCTGTCCATGAAATACAAAATTATCCCCCGGTATGCACAAGGTCTATGCACAAGTCGCTCATTGTGAGTAAACCTGTGGATAAACACTATATATAGGGGGTGCGGGAAGTTTGAACAACAATATGGTGAGTATTCTAGTCAGCATTCTGTTCATCACAAGAGTTGATTTTCACGAAAAAATAGGTCTAAGAGGGTAGCTAAAATCCTGGATCCCCATGCCACAAGGCTTACAACAGCTGTCAACCGGGCTGCAGTTTTTTTTCATAATTTGATCGAGCGCTGGTTTATTGCTCAACACCAAGCGTGCAAGAATTTTCTTACCTCAAATAACCTGTCACAGAGCCGCGGCGTAGCGAACATTTGCGGCATAAGGTGTGAAATTTTTGTGACGAAAACAGCCTAGTGAAAAGGGATGGGAGCGTCTAAGAGGAAATTGATCTGGTGAAGCAAGCAGGAATTGCTGTCCGTTACGGCTGCGCGAAAACTCATCCTGAGAGCGAAAGCAAAACGCTGTCGCTTCCGCTCTCCGTCTTAAGCGTGGTCTGCCCGTGTTACTCCGGCTGGCAGTGCGTATGAATCATATAGTTGACGTCAACGCCCTGTCCGAGGCGGAACTGGTTGGTCAGCGGATTGTAATGAAGTCCGATCATGTGCTTTTCACGCAGCGGCGTTTCATCGACCCAATTGAGCAGTTCAGCAGGGCGAATAAATTTCTTCACGTCGTGCGTGCCGCGCGGCACCATGCGCAATACATACTCTGCGCCAAATACTGCCAGCAGCCAGGCCTTGGGATTACGGTTGATGGTGGAAAAAAAGACTTCGCCGCCCGGTTTTACCAGACGCGCGCAGGCCAGCACCACGGAGCGCGGATCCGGCACGTGCTCCAGCATCTCCATGCAGGTCACCACGTCGTACTGCCCGGCGTGACTTTCGGCGTGTTCTTCAACGGTTTGCTGCACGTAGTTGACGCTCACGCCGCTCTCTTGCGCGTGCAGGCGGGCGACTGCCAGCGGCTCCGCGCCCATATCCAGCCCGGTCACCTCTGCGCCTTCGTGCGCCATACTCTCGGCGAGGATGCCGCCGCCGCAGCCGACGTCGAGCACTTTTTTGCCAAATAACCCGTTGCTGTGCTGGGCGATCCAGCCAAGTCGCAGGGGGTTGATGCGGTGAAGCGGCTTAAATTCACCCTCTAAATCCCACCAGCGTGAAGCCACGGCTTCAAATTTGGCGATTTCAGCGTGGTCGACGTTCTGACGGCTTTCCGGCGGTTGTTCACTCATTGAATCATTACTCCTGGCAAAATATGGCTTCAGTATAAACGCTTAAGCCCGCGCAGCGCATCTTTCAGCGCGAAGGAAAAGCGCCATTAAACCCCGCTTTACGTTCACCGCACGTAAGCAATGTGATATACTTTCGCACCTTTAAAAACCGGCATTAAGTAGAGGGATAGCGGCTCCATGAGCGACCTTGCGAGAGAAATTACACCGGTCAATATCGAAGAAGAGTTGAAAAACTCTTACCTCGATTACGCCATGTCGGTCATCGTTGGCCGAGCTTTACCTGATGTGCGTGATGGCCTGAAGCCGGTGCACCGCCGTGTGCTTTTCGCCATGAGCGAACTGGGTAACGACTGGAACAAACCTTATAAAAAATCCGCCCGTGTGGTCGGTGACGTGATCGGTAAATATCACCCGCACGGTGATTCCGCGGTTTACGAAAGTATCGTCCGTATGGCCCAGCCGTTCTCCCTGCGCTATATGCTGGTTGACGGTCAGGGTAACTTCGGTTCAGTGGACGGCGACTCCGCCGCCGCGATGCGTTATACCGAAGTGCGTATGGCAAAAATCTCTGCTGAGCTGCTGGCCGATCTGGAAAAAGAGACGGTCGACTTCGTACCTAACTACGACGGTACCGAGCAGATTCCAGAAGTGTTGCCCACCAAAATTCCGAACCTGCTGGTGAACGGCGCGTCCGGCATTGCCGTTGGCATGGCCACCAACATTCCGCCGCACAACCTGACCGAAGTGATCAACGGTTGCCTGGCGTTTATCGACGATGAAAACATCACCGTCGAAGGCCTGATGGAACACATCACCGGTCCGGATTTCCCGACCGCGGCGTTTATCAATGGTCGTCGGGGTATTGAAGAAGCGTACCGCACCGGACGCGGCAAAATTTATATTCGCGCGCGCGGTGAAATCGAGACCGATGCCAAAACCGGCCGTGAAACCATTATCGTTAATGAGATTCCGTACCAGGTTAACAAAGCGCGTCTGATTGAGAAAATCGCCGAGCTGGTTAAAGAGAAGCGTATCGAAGGCATCAGCGGCCTGCGCGACGAGTCGGATAAAGACGGTATGCGCATCGTGATTGAAGTCAAACGCGATGCGGTCGGTGAAGTGGTGCTCAATAATCTCTATTCATTGACCCAGCTGCAAATTTCCTTCGGCATTAACATGGTTGCGCTGCATCAGGGCCAGCCGAAGATCATGACGCTGAAGGAGATCATTGAGGCCTTCGTGCGCCACCGCCGTGAAGTGGTGACGCGTCGTACCATCTTTGAACTGCGCAAAGCGCGCGACCGTGCGCATATCCTTGAAGGCCTGGCGATTGCGCTGGCGAACATTGAGCCGATTATTGAGCTGATTCGCCGTGCGCCAACGCCTGCGGAAGCGAAATCAGGCCTGCTGGCGCAGGCGTGGAATCTCGGCAACGTGGCGGCGATGCTGGAACGTGCGGGCGATGACGCCGCGCGTCCGGAGTGGCTGGAACCGGAGTTCGGTATTCGCGACGGCGCTTACTACCTGACCGAGCAGCAAGCACAGGCCATCCTCGATCTGCGCCTGCAGAAACTCACCGGGCTTGAGCACGAAAAACTGCTGGACGAATACAAAGCGCTGCTCGATCAGATTGCTGAACTGATTCACATCCTGCAGAGCGCTGAACGCCTGATGGAAGTGATCCGTGAAGAGCTGGAAGCGATGCGCGATCAGTTCGGTGACGCTCGCCGCACTGAAATCACCGCCAACAGCGCGGACATCAACATCGAAGACCTGATCAATGAAGAGGACGTGGTTGTCACGCTGTCCCACCAGGGCTACGTGAAATACCAGCCGCTCTCAGATTACGAAGCGCAGCGTCGCGGTGGCAAAGGCAAGTCTGCGGCACGCATCAAAGAAGAAGACTTTATCGATCGCCTGCTGGTGGCTAACACCCACGATACGATTCTGTGCTTCTCCAGCCGCGGTCGTCTCTACTGGATGAAAGTCTATCAGCTGCCGGAAGCAAGCCGTGGGGCGCGTGGTCGTCCGATCGTCAACCTGCTGCCGCTGGAAGCCAACGAGCGTATCACCGCTATTCTTCCGGTGCGTGAATACACCGAGGGCTACAACATCTTCATGGCGACCGCTGACGGTACCGTGAAGAAAACCGCCCTGCAGGAGTTCAGCCGTCCGCGCAGCGCGGGCATCATCGCCATTAATCTGCGCGAAGATGATGAGCTGATTGGCGTGGCGCTGACCAACGGCAATGATGAAGCAATGCTGTTCTCCGCCGGCGGTAAAGTGGTGCGCTTCGCAGAAGGTGCCGTTCGCGCGATGGGCCGCTCGGCGTCAGGCGTACGCGGCATCAAGCTGGCGGAAGGGGATAAAGTGGTGTCCTTGATTGTGCCACGCGAAGAGGGCGCGATCCTTACCGTGACGCAGAATGGCTACGGCAAGCGTACCTCCAACAGCGAATACCCGACCAAATCACGTGCGACGCAGGGCGTGATCTCGATTAAAGTCACCGAGCGCAACGGGCCGGTCATCGGTGCGGTGCAGGTGGTGGACGGCGATCAGATCATGATGATCACCGATGCCGGAACGCTGGTACGCACCCGCGTCTCCGAAGTCAGCGTGGTGGGCCGTAACACGCAAGGCGTGATCCTGATTCGCACTGCCGAAGACGAGAACGTGGTGGGCTTGCAGCGTGTGGCTGAACCGGTTGAAGAAGAAGAGCTCGACGCCATCGACGGCAGCGTGCCTGAAGGTGAAGATGAGATCGCACCGGAAGTAGACGCGGAAGATGACGCACCCGACGCAGATGAAGACGAGTAATCTGTTGCGGTAAACCACAGCGGCAGGGCGGGCAACCGACCTGCCGTTTTTTTGTCTGAGTTTTCGGCCCAAACGGGGGCGCTGGCTGGCTTTTTTACCCTGATAAAGCTAGTGTATGAGAACTTTTCCCACGTCCACTAACCCCATATCGCCTGTGAGTCTCCTTTGAAATATCTGGTCTCCTTTCGCACCACGCTTCGCATCTCGCGCTATCTATTCCGTGCGCTGGCGCTGCTGCTCTGGACGGTGGGAGCGCTCTTAACCACCTTTTACATCATCACCGTGCTGCATCAGAAAGAAAACGCGGTGCGCCAGGAGTTCGCCACCAATTACGGGCAAACCGAGTGGTATGTGCGCCATTCGGCGGACATGATGCGTGAGCTCAAGTTCATTACCGAGAATCGCCTGAGCGGCGGCACGGGTCTTGACGTGCTGAATGCGTTTCCCGGCAGCAGAGAGACATTGCCACAGTTTACGCCGCTGTTTTCTGACGGCGACTGCACGGCGATGAGCGCGACCTGGCGAAATTCCCTCGACGCGCTGAGCTATTTTATTAACTACTGGAAAAGCAACTTTGCCTCTGCTTATGAGTTGAATCGCGTCTTTTTTATCGGGGGCGAAAATCAGTGCCTCGCGGATTTTACTCTGGGCACTAACAACACCGTCGAGCGCGAACGTAGCCTCAAGGCGCTGCGCGAGCGCGTGCTGCATTACCGCAGCAGCAACGAAGAGCAGCGACGCAACCCCATTTATTGGATCACCGCCAGCGCCCAGCCGGGCGTCGGCACCTTCTACATGCTGATGCCAGTTTATGTCGCCAACAAACTGCAGGCGCTATTGGGCGTTGAGCAGAATATACGTCTGGATGAGTTTATTCAGCCCGGCGGCTTACCGGTGGTGGCGACCCTGACAGATGAGAACTATCGCCCGCTAATCAGCTCGCGGCGCGGCGGGCCGGGTTTTTCGCTCGACGATCTGCCGGATGACAGCACCTGGTTCGGCTACCTCGACAGCTATCGCCAGCTGGTGTTAAAAAAACCGCTGCCGCCGTCCAATCTGAACGTGGTGTGGTCGCTGTCCACCGATGTCCTGATGGACCAGCTAAAGCTGCTGCTGATCAATGCGCTACTGCTGAATCTGCTGAGCGCATTGGTGCTGTTCACGCTGGCGTGGTTCTTTGAGCGTCGCATGTTCCTGCCGGCTGAAGACAGCGCGCACCGGCTGGAAGAGCATGAGCAGTTCAACCGCAAAATTGTCGCCTCAGCGCCGGTGGGAATTTGTATTCTGCGTACCCGCGACGGCACCAACATTCTCAGTAACGAACTGGCGCACAACTACCTGACGCTGCTGACGCACGAAGATCGCCAGCGGCTGAATGAAATGATTGGCGGTCAGCAGGTGAATTTCGTTGACGTGTTGACCGGCAGTAATACCAACCTGCAGATCAGTTTTGTGCACTCGCGCTACCGCAACGAAAACGTGGCGATCTGCGTGCTGGTGGATGTGTCAGCGCGCGTGCGCATGGAGCAGTCGTTGCAGGAGATGGCGCATGCCGCCGAGCAGGCGAGCCAATCCAAATCCATGTTCCTCGCGACAGTAAGCCATGAATTGCGTACACCGCTCTACGGCATTATCGGCAACCTTGACCTGCTGCAAACCAAGGCCTTACCCAAAGGCGTTGAGTCGCTGGTCACGGCGATGAACAACTCCTCCAGCCTGCTGCTGAAGATCATCAGCGATATTCTCGACTTTTCTAAAATCGAATCCGAGCAGCTGAAAATTGAACCGCGGCCCTTCTCGCCGCGCGAAGTCGTGAACCATATTGCCAGTAATTACCTGTCGCTGGTGCTGCGCAAACGGCTGACGCTGTATGTGCTGATGGAAAACGACGTGCCGTTGGCGATGGAGGGCGATCCCATGCGCTTGCAGCAGGTGATCTCCAACCTGCTGAACAACGCCATTAAGTTCACCCACACGGGATGCATTATCCTGCACGTTTATGTCAAAGAGGGGTATTTGGCCTTCCGCGTGCGCGATACGGGCGTGGGCATTCCCGCGAAAGAGGTCACCCGCCTGTTTGATCCTTTCTTCCAGGTCGGTTCTGGCGTGCAGCGCAACTTCCAGGGCACCGGTTTGGGCTTGGCGATATGCGAAAAACTCATCAACATGATGGACGGCGATATTGAGGTGGATTCAGAACCGGGCATGGGAAGCCAGTTTATTGTTCGCATCCCGATCTACGCCGGACAGCAGCCTGCGCCGCCGCTGCTGGATGGGCTGCAAGAGAAAGCCATCTGGCTGGATATGCGTAATGAGTATCTCGCTAGCTTCCTGCTGCGGCTGCTGCAACAGCAGGGTATCAAAGTTGCGGATTATCAAGGCGAGGCAGCAGCAGATGATGTGATCATTCACGATCATGAGGATGCGCTGGATCAAGCCGTGCGCGCGCGCATCCTCATCAGCGGCACCCACATTGATATGCCGCAGGAACGCGCACCGGGCCAGTGGGTGCACTGCAGCGCGACGTTACACGATCTGCCTCTGCTGCTGGGCCGCATTTACCGTTTGAACGTTGACAGTGAAACCAGCACGCCGCTGCCGCTGCCGGGCGCGCGCGAGACGGAAAACTACGACGATATTATCGTCCTGATCGTCGACGACCATCCGATCAACCGCATGCTGTTGTCTGAACAGCTTGGCACCTTGGGCTACCAAACGAAAACGGCGCAGGATGGCGTTGATGCGCTTAACGTGCTCAGCCGCAATCACATTGATATTGTGCTGAGTGACGTTAACATGCCGAACATGGACGGCTATCGCCTGACGCAGCGGCTGCGCCAGCTTGGTCATGCTTTCCCGGTCATTGGCGTCACGGCCAACGCGCTGGCCGAAGAGAAACAGCGCTGTATGGATGCAGGTATGGATAATTGCTTGTCGAAGCCGGTGACGCTGGATGTGCTGAAAAGTACGCTGGCGCGCTATGCGGCGCAGGTTAGGAAAGGTCGGGCAGGGTAGAGAACGGTAAATAAAAGGGCGCAGCAGGTGCGCCCGTAACGCTTTTACTCTTTGTCGACCTGGGTAGCGCTGACGGATGAAAGGTAATTCAGCAGCGCGATATCGTTATCCACGCCCAGTTTCATCATGGCAGATTTCTTCTGGCTACTGATGGTCTTGATACTGCGATTGAGCTTTTTGGCAATTTCCGTTACCAGGAAGCCTTCAGCGAACAGGCGCAGCACTTCACTCTCTTTCGGTGATAGACGCTTGTCTCCGTAACCACCCGCGCTGATTTTTTCCAGCAGCTTGGCTACGCTTTCCGGCGTGTATTTTTTGCCTTTCTGCAAGGCAGCCAGCGCTTTAGGCAGATCGGTAGGCGCGCCCTGTTTCAGCACAATCCCTTCGATATCGAGATCCAGCACCGCGCTGAGGATCGCCGGGTTATTGTTCATGGTCAGAACGATAATCGACAGATCCGGATAGTGGCGCTTGATGTATTTGATCAGGGTAATACCATCGCCGTATTTTTCACCCGGCATGGAGAGATCGGTAATCAGAACGTTAGCATCCAGTTTGGACAAGCTATTGATCAATGCTGTCGAGTCTTCGAACTCGCCTACAACGTTAACCCATTCAATCTGTTCCAGTGACTTACGGATACCGAACAGAACGATTGGATGGTCATCGGCAATAATTACATTCAGGTTATTCATCTTATTGGTTACCTTGCTGCAGCAGTTGATTGACGTAAGCGTCAATTTCACTGGTGGTATTTTTAATCGTCAGATCATCACAGACTTTAATCTGCTGTTCCAACTCTTCACAAAGCTGTTTACCTGGAACCAGATTTAGCATGGCGAATACGCCTTTCAGGCGATGCGCTGTCTGAGCAAGCGAGGCGTAGTCCTTCTCCGCCGACTCAGTATACAGCCTCTTCACATCAGGCGGTACTGTCTCGGTAAACAGCTGAAAATAGCCCCCGCTCAGCAGTGGAGTCTCAGCCTCATCTTCGCGGCTCTCCTCCAGCAGATCATGAGAAAGTTGCTTTTCAATCAGTCCCAGTAATGCATCAAGTAGTGCGCTACTGAGATTGAAATTCACACGATACTGTTGATCGTTCAGGGCGTGGTAACCCATTTCATCACCGGCAAGCAGCAGGGCCCAGCCCGTTAGGCGGCCGGGATCGTCTGTCACCAGCACATCGTGTTCTTGTCCAGACAAGCGTTCGTCAGAAGTAAGGCACTTCGCGCCCCAGTTCTCCAGATGGCGGCAGACGATTTTGTGTACATCTTCTACGGCGATATCCACCAGCGCGGTGACGCCCTCCAGCAGCTTTTCTTCCTGCTCGCCTTGCTGTTCAAGCGTCAGCGGCAGTTGGATATGATAGCGTGTGCCAATATCCGGCCTGGCGGTGATATCCAGCTGGCCGCCCATCTGCTTACACAGCTGTTTGCAGAGGAAGAAGGCCATGCCTGAGGCCTGACCATAGCGATCCTGGGTCGTTTCTCCTAAATAAGGGAAATCGACGTTAGCCAGCTCGTCCACGCTCAAACCTGAACCCGTATCGACCAATTGCAGCAGCACGGTATCCGGCTTGGTTTCGTGCGTGTTGACCTCCAGCGTAATTTTACCCCAGCGCGTGGTGGTCAAAGCATAGTGCATAAGCGTGGTAAGCACCTTGCGCAGCGCACGACGATCGCCAAAGCGCATCTCGTCATTGGCCAGATGGTTATTGATCACCAACGCCAGTCCCTTACGGCGCAGCAGCGGCAACGTCTCTAGCGCGATCTCATCCAGCAGTTCTTGCAGGCTAAACACGCTGGCATCCGGCGACCAGTCATGGGCCTCCAGACGATTCAGCAGCACGATATCGTCCACCAGGCGCGCCAGCCCTTGGCTCTCATCCAGCAAATCCAGCACGTTTTCATCTTCAGTGTGCTGGCTAAGCTGCACCAGCTGCGCCACCATGCTCTCCAGCGGTTTATTCAATGCGTGACCGAGGTTGTGCATCAGCTGCTGGCGCATCTGGTGATTGCGATCCAGCACCTGCTGGGCTTTCTGCAACTTTTTATTCACCAGCAGCTCGCGATCTTGATCGCGCATCATAAACAGCTGGGTATGCGGCGACAGCATGCTGCGAGCGTGACGAATCTCATAGACTTCGTTGTTGATAGTAGCCTGCAGCACGCCCTGGTGCTGATCGGACATATTGATAATTTTCTGCAGGTTAAGGTGCGGCAGCAAATGCTCGGCGATCTTGTTGCTTAGCAGCGTACGGTTGGTGGCGAAGTCATACACCAGCAGCCCCACAGGCAGGCTGGCGACAATCTCTTCGTTGAGCATACGCAGCGAATCCAGCTCGGCGCTCTGGTTTTCATTTGGGCGCAGCGACTGCTGGCGCAGCAGCGTGATGCCCGCCATCGACAGCAGCACCAGCGCCACATAAATCAACAGCGGCCACAACAGATTGTGCAGCGTATCCAGAGCCAACACCGTCAGAGGAATGCGGTATACCAGCTGCAACGACGTGCTGGGCAAGGTGGCGGCGATCTCAAGGTTGGGATTCACCAGCGACACATGGGTGGATTCGCTGGCGGTATCGTCGCTGGTGCCCGATGTCGTCGTGCCGGTCTCCTGACGCAGTTGGAAGTTTTCCAGCGGCATATTGCGCGGGATCAGGTCGTTAACCGGCAGGTCAAACGCCACCACGGTGGCAAGGTGCCCGGGCTGATTAAAGGTGGTGCGCAGGGTGAAATAGTGGTCATTCTGCCAGCTAAAGTGGCGTAACGGCGAGAAACTTTCGCGCTCATCCAGCGCATTAGCCTGCTGCAGCATCTCGGCACGGCGGCTGTCCACCAGCGAGGTGATCGCGCTCTCTTTGTAACGCGTGGCCATGTCTTTCAGCGGCAGCGTGGAGATCATGATCAGGCTATTGTCTTGACCGTTGAGAAAATACATGGACCAGGTCGGGTTCTCGGCGCCCCAGAGCGTGTCGAGGTAATTTGACATGCGCATCGACATATCCAGCGTGCTGCTATCGTGCGAGCCAAAGATCAGCGCTTCGGTTTTACGCCGGGTTTTTTCCAGATAGTAGACATCCGGGCGCAGACGCGTTTCCTGAAGATTGCTGTTTGGCGTTGAGCCGACGGCGCTGGCAGCAAGGTTTTCATAGATTTGCCACGTAGCGAAACGATAGGCATCAATGCGCTTTTGCATGGCCCGTGCGAGATCGCTCATGGCATAGCGCTTATCGGTCAAACGGGCGTTGATGCTGTTATGCACCATGGCACCCAGCGCAAGAAACAGGACCAGGTTGAACACCACAAAAAAGCGGGTAACGTTGCCGGACGTTAACGGAAATTTGTAAGGCAGCATATTGTTTCAGGATCCTGCAATTAGCGCGTTACCAGACGGGCGCTGGCGGCAACGGCCAGCAGCAGCAAGGCGATAAGTAAAAATGCGCCGCTCAGGCTAAGCCACTGGGAAATCAATCCGATCAAAGCCGGGCCTGAAAGAATACCTGCATAGCCCAGCGTTGTCATGGCGGAAATCGCCAGATTCGCGGGCATTTCGCGCTGGTTGCCGGCGGCATTAAACAACATGGGCACCGTATTGGCTAATCCTATCCCTACCAGCAGGAAAGCCAGCAGCGCCACTTGCGGCCACGGCAGCAGAACGGCAAGCGTCATTCCGGCGGCTGCGGTCAGGGCACCCGTAAGCATCACCGGGTAGCGTCCAAAGCGTTGAATCACGCGATCGCCCGTCAATCGGCCCAGCGTCATCGCCACCGAAAAAATGGCATACCCTAAACCGGCGTGAGCTACGCTAATTTGCTGGCTCTGTAATAACAGCAGTGCGCTCCAGTCGAGCACGGCACCTTCGGCCAAAAACAGAATAAAGCAGAGCAGACCAAGAAAGGCGACCCAACCACGCGGCACCACCAGCCACGGCTGATCGGGCTGATGCAAACGTTCGGTCATCAGCGTAGGCAGGCTCAGCACTAAAAGAAGGGCGATCAGCAGCATTACCAGCCCCACGGCCTGTAAGGGCGTCAAGCCGACGCTCAATAACAGGCTGATTGTGCCAGCGCCCAGGATGCCGCCCAGGCTAAAGAATCCGTGGAAGCCCGACATCATTGGCGTGCGTGCCGCTTTTTCCACTTCGACCGCCTGGACGTTCATCGCCACGTCAACCATGCCGAGGCCCGCGCCGAAGACGCCGAGCGTCACGGCCATGAGCCAGACGGTATCAACGAACGTTAATAGCGGCAGCATGGCCAGCACCACCACGCTGGCGCACAGGATCACCTGACGACAGCCAAACCGAGCAATCAGCGCGCCCGTTACCGGCATGGCTATCAGTGAGCCCATGCCCAGGCACAGCAGCAGGCCGCCAAGTGACGCACCGCTCAGCGCCAGACGCTCGCTGGCATAGGGCACCAGCGGTGCCCATGCTGACATGCTTAAGCCAGCAATCAAAAAGACAAGGCGCGTGCCTGCATGGACACGGGGATGAAGAGCATTTCGCTGTGCGGCGTCCAGTGATGTCATAGAGGGGTTTTCATTAACCAGTAAAGCCAGGAAGTTTAGCATTAAAATGGACACCTACGCGGCATCTCGTCACCGCGCACGTGGCGTATTGCACATCAATTACGCGGCATATTACCGATGTTTTTAGCGGGATGGCGGTTTTCCAGAACTTTCCTGGGTAGCGTCAGCGTCAATTTTTAGGGGGCGTAAAGCGCCATTGCCAGCGTGAAGAGGGGGAGTAGCGGAATCAAGCGCGGCCCAAGATAAAAAAGTCTGGTGGCAGAACCTGTTACTTTGTTTCGTGCATAAATTAACCTGCACATGACGCGTATATTACAGGCGTGATATCCGGTAAACCAGCCGATATTTGTTTCCGTGAGCGCATGTTAATTTTTCGCTGATATTATGAGCACAACCTGTGCTATTAAGCGAAGCAGGGGGCGTGGACAAAAAAAGCCGGACGCGAAGTCCGGCAGGAATCAGGGTAAATAAATCATTCGGGGTGAATGAAGGTAATAATGAAATAAATGATGATAGCGGGAGTAATTGTAGGCGCTCCAGGCGCCAGAGTTTTATCATTCAGTGCGGCAAGTTGGCTTTTGTAAGTCGATGATTTATCGTGCATTGCATTTCACTTATCATTATGTGCGATAATTTTTAATCAATCGTGCTGAAAGGAAGTTCCCGCTTATTTACAAATTGAAATACATATTAAAGACACGGAGACACTTTTGGAAATTTAGTATCATTTTCACAATAGATTATTGCGCCGTATAAATTAACAATGGCGTGCCGGCTGAATTTCATCCATTCAGTTCGCAGTGGCATATATAAAAGGCACATTTTACGAGGGCAATAAAATGAAACGTCGCGTTCTCTCCCTGATGATTCCCGCGTTGCTGGTGGCGGGTTCAGCCAGCGCAGCTGAAATCTACAACAAAGATGGCAATAAATTAGACCTTTACGGCAAGGTTGACGGATTACACTACTTTTCTGACAACGCTGATTCAGACGGTGACCAATCTTATCTGCGTTTTGGTTTTAAAGGCGAAACGCAGATAGCTGACCAGCTCACCGGCTACGGTCAGTGGGAGTACCAGGCGGCGCTGAATACGTCCGAGAGCGAGGGCACCAAAAACAGCTATACCCGCGTTGGCTTTGCGGGGCTGCGGTTCGGTGATGCCGGTTCCTTTGATTACGGCCGTAACTACGGCGTGGCCTATGATATTGGTGCCTGGACCGATGTGCTGCCAGAGTTTGGTGGCGATACCTACGGCGCGGACAACTACATGTTCCAGCGTGGCAACGGCATGGCGACCTATCGCAACACCAACTTCTTTGGGCTGGTGGATGGCTGGAACTTCGCCGTGCAGTATCAGGGCAAAAATGACAATCCCACGGAAGCCATCGGCTCCGGTCGCGATGTACTGGGTGAAAACGGTGATGGCTGGGGCCTGAGCACCACTTACGATCTCGGCGCGGGCTTTGGCATTGGTGCGGCGACGTTCCAATCCGATCGCACCAACAACCAGAATGGCGACAATCCGCGTACCGCCACTATTCTTGGCCGCGGTGACAAAGCGCAGGCCTATACCGGTGGCCTGAAATATGATGCGAATGATGTTTACCTTGCCGCCATGTACACCCGCTCTTACAACGCGACCCGGTTTGGTGACAGTACCAGCAGCGATGGCGTATACGGTTTTGCCGATACCGCTGACAACTGGGAGCTGGTTGCGCAGTATCAGTTCGACTTTGGGCTGCGTCCGTCGCTGGCGTTCGTGTCATCACGCGGCAACGTTCAAGGGTTTGGCGACCAGAATTTGAAAAAGTATGTGGATGTGGGCGCGACGTACTACTTCAACAAAAATATGTCGACCTACGTGGATTATCAAATCAACCTGTTGGATGACAATAACTTCACGGATGCCGCTGGCATCAATACCGATGATGTCGTGGCGCTGGGCCTCGTTTACCAGTTCTGATGCGCGTTTGCGTGGCCTACGGGCCACGCTATGCTGCAGTTGATTCCCCTCGTTGTCTCTTTACCTTGCCATTGTTACCCAGCGCGCCGGGCGCTGAGCCCGTAGCACAGCCAGGAGGCCTTGCCGGCTTAAAAGACGGAGACCTGCGCGAGGAATTTCACCCGGCGGCATGGCAGAAAGTACGTAGGTTAAGAAGCCCGAACAAACCTCCGGGCCTGCGCGAGTGAAGGGCGTAATCTCAGTGCATTTTGCGTCGCCGCTGACGTGCTTCCTCCGTGGGCGACACGTGGTTCAATGCGGTGGCGCTGCCTTCCATCGCGACGCCCGCTAACGTAAAGGCAGAAAAACTGAGCCAATCCCGCCAGCCGGTGCGTGCTGTTTTTTCCTTTTCCATACTGCATCTCGCTTGTTGTTCAACACAGCGTCAATGATGCAGTATTCATGCCAGCGCACCGCTCTCAACGCCACATGCACTGCGGCTGCTTTGTTACACTCGGGCCGCCCTGACACAGTGCAGGGCGTAGCCGTTTTGGTGCGGCACTTAGCGGCGACGTGACGGGTAATGCTGGATCAGGCGGTGGCGATAGCGCCGCCAGCTGCGAAACGAACCGTAGACGAACAACACGGCGGAAACGGCAACAATCATAAATAGCATCTGTCTCTCCTTTGATGAGGGGGCAGTAATGGAACATCCTGAGAGATTGCGTCCGTGACTTCAACCAGAATTAGCCTGGTTTACACGCTGTTTATGCTTTGCAACATCGGGAATAAGTGCGTTACAGAGGGGTGATGGATGAAAATTAAGCGGATTCTGCTGGTCGCGAGCACAATTGGCTTGCTAAGCAGCTGCGATAAACCGGATGCGTCGCGCGCGCTGGTGCTGGAAGGAAAAACCATGGGCACGGTGTGGCGGGTCAGTTTGGCCGGCGTTGACGCGGCGCGTAAGCCAGCGTTACAGCAGCTGATTCAACGGCAGCTGGACGAAGATGACCACCAGCTTTCTACGTGGAAAAACGATTCGGTACTGTCGCAGTTCAATGCCTATCAGGGCACCGCACCCCAGCCGGTGAGTGCGGATATGGCAGACATCGTCACTGCTGCTCTGCGCATCGGCGCGAAAACCGACGGCGCCATGGATATCACCGTCGGGCCGCTGGTAAACCTGTGGGGATTCGGCCCGGGTAAACCGCCGGTCCATACGCCGGATGCGCGCGCGATTGCGGCGGCAAAAGCGCAAACTGGCCTGCAGCATCTGCGCGTCCTGCAGGGCGTCAGTGGGCAGTGGCTGCAAAAAGATCTGCCGAGCCTGTACGTCGATCTTTCTACCATGGGGGAGGGCTACGCCACCGATCATCTGGCCCGATTGATGGAACAGCAGGGGATTACCCGCTATTTAGTCTCGGTCGGCGGCGCGGTGCTGAGCCGCGGGCGTAACGCGGAGGATCAGCCGTGGCGCGTGGCTATACAGAAGCCTACCGATCGTGAAAACGCGGTCGAAGCGCGGGTGGATTTACAAGGGCACGGTATCAGCACCTCTGGCAGCTATCGCAACTATTATGAATTAGATGGCAAACGCATTTCGCACGTCATTGACCCCGTGACCGGACGGCCCATTGAGCACAAGCTGGTTTCGGCGACGGTGATCGCCACCACGGCGCTGGAAGCCGACGGTTGGGACACGGGCCTGATGGTACTGGGCCGTGAGCGCGCCGAGAAACTGGCGTTAAAAGAACATTTAGCCGTGTATTTGATCAGTAAAGAGGGCAACGGTTTTAGCCACTGGATGTCGCCGCAGTTTGCCTCTTTTCTGATCGATAAACCCCACTGACCTACGGAGGCGCAGATGCTGGATTTGTTTAGTGACGAGGCGCCGTGGCAAGAGCCACTGGCGGAAGGTGCGGTGATTTTACGCCGCCGCGCGCGCGAGGAGGCCAGCGCCCTGCTGGCGGCTATTGCGGCGATCGCGCGGCAAAACCCGTTTGTGCATCGCATCACGCCGGGCGGCTATCGCATGTCGGTGGCGATGACCAACTGCGGCGACGTCGGATGGTCCACCGACTCGCGCGGCTACCAGTATAGCGAGCGGGACAATGCCAACGGACAGAAATGGCCGCCGATGCCCGACCTGTTCCGCACACTCGCCCAGCAAAGCGCGCGGGAAGCCGGGTTTTCAGATTTCACGCCTGATGCCTGTTTGATCAACCGCTATGAGCCCGGCGCCAAGCTGTCGCTGCATCAGGATAAAGACGAAAAGGATTTGCGGCAGCCGATTGTGTCGGTGTCTTTGGGACTGCCCGCTGTCTTTCAGTTTGGCGGCTTCGAACGCAGCGAAGCGACGCAGCGCGTACTGCTGGAGCACGGCGATATCGTGGTGTGGGGCGGCCCCTCACGCCTGCGCTACCACGGCATTTTGCCGCTAAAAGCAGGCGTGCACCCGGACGCCGGGCCGTATCGCTTTAACTTGACCTTCCGCCGTGCGCGCTAGCGTGACTGAAATGAGAATTATTCTTGCTATCATCCGGTGCGTCATTAAACTGCAGGCTGCTTGATTGACCACCGGAATGTCTTCATGGCTTTACTGCACGTTGTTTTTCGCCAGTACCGCTGGCCGTTTATTGGCGTTATCCTGCTGACCCTGTTGAGCGCACTCTTGGGCATTGGCCTGATTGCCTGGATCAATACCCGCCTGATTGTGGCGGTAGATACCGGCTTTTCCGTGCTGCCCACTTTTCTCGGGCAGCTGATTCTGTTGATGGCCGTCACGCTGGGTTCACAGCTGGCGTTAACGCAGCTCGGGCACCACTTTGTCTGGCGCCTGCGCGGCGAATTTATCAAGCGCATCCTCGATACTCGCCTTGAACGCATTGAGCAGATTGGCAGCGCGCAGCTGCTGGCGGGCCTGACCAGCGACGTGCGTGCCATAACGCTGGCGTTTGTGCGCCTGCCAGAATTGATTCAGGGCATCATTATTACGCTGGGCTCTGCACTTTATCTGGCGTGGCTGTCACCAAAAATGCTGCTGATTACGCTCGTGTGGCTCGCGGTTACGCTGGTGGGCGGCTGGTTGTTAGTGTCGCGGGTGTATCAGCATATGGCGAAGCTGCGCGACATAGAAGACGATCTCTACCGGGATTTTCAAACCATCATTGATGGGCGCAAAGAGCTGCGGCTTAATCGTGAACGGGCGCAGCTGATCTACGACAGCGTTTACCAGGCCGATGCCACGCGCTACCGCCACCATATTGTGCGGGCCGATACGTTCCATCTGAGCGCAGTGAACTGGTCGAATATCATGATGCTCGGTGCAATTGGCATGGTGTTTTACATGGCGAATGGGTTGGGCTGGGCCAACACCGCTGTGGCCGCCACCTATTCACTGACGCTGCTGTTCTTGCGCACGCCGCTGCTGGCGGCGGTGGGCGCGCTGCCCACTTTGCTGAGTGCGCAGGTCGCCTTTCGCAAAATCCATCTTTTCGATCTCGAGCCTTACCGGCGTGACTTCGCTGCGCCCGTTGCCGCGTCGAGCTGGCAGACGCTGGAACTGCGCGACGTCTGTTTTCACTATGGCGAGCAGGGCTTTCATATCGGGCCGATTACGCTGACGCTGCGCCGCGGCGAGCTGGTATTTTTGATTGGCGGCAACGGCAGCGGCAAATCCACGCTGGCGATGCTGCTGACCGGGCTTTACCAGCCTACCGCTGGCACGGTGCTGCTGGATGGACAAGTGGTTGACTGGCGCAATATCGACAGCTATCGCCAGCACTTCTCGGCGGTGTTCACCGATGTGCATCTGTTTGATCGTTTGATTACGCAGGGTGCGCAGCCAGCGAATCCTGCGCTGGTTGAACAGTGGCTGAATCGGCTCAAGATGCATAACAAGCTGCTGCTGCAGGGCAATCGGGTCCTTGATCTGCACTTGTCAAAAGGACAAAGCAAACGTCTCGCGTTGCTGCTGGCGGTGGCCGAGGAGCGTGACATTCTGCTGCTTGATGAATGGGCCGCCGATCAAGATCCGCATTTCCGGCGTATTTTTTACCGAGAACTGCTGCCTTGGCTGCAAGCTGCGGGAAAAACCGTGTTTGCTATCAGTCATGACGATCACTATTTTGCCCATGCTGACCGCCTGCTGGAAATGCGTGACGGACAGTTGGTTGAACTTGTTGGCCACGAACGTGATCTGGCGACGCTTGATGCGGTCCAGCGCACCGACACCGGCCAGTGAACAGCAGGTCGAGCAGGGCGTAATGCCTTTTCGTTTCAAGGGAATGCGCTAAGAGAGAGGCGGCCAGGATCAAGAGGATGAGCGAAGGGGAAATAGCACACATTGCGGCTGGCGGGTAAAAGCCCTGTTTTACCCGCCAGCCGCGCGGTGGACAAGCCAAAGGCGCGGACAGTCACTCAATGGTTTGGTGGAATAGCCATGCCTTTGATTTGTACTACGAAATGCTGATGCCCTTTAGTAATGCGCGCACCGCGGTCGCACCAGCGTGACGCCAGGCGGAAGAAGTCGTCGCTATCGATATCATAAGCCAGTTCGACCTTGCTGATGCCAGAATGCAGAAGCTCTTCTGCGTCCTGCAGGTTTTTTGCTTTGATAACCATAATCGTTGTCCATCTCAAACAGGGGAGACCAGAGTAAAACGATTGTGTGACGTTTTTGTTTCAGTTTGATGAAGTCCTGCGAAAAACGCGTGAAAACGTGATCGCGATCAGAAGGGATTGCTTGAAATAACCGCTTGATTATATGCATAAATAATAACTTACCTTTATCGACCTGCTGGCGGCGGCGGCGGCGGCGGCGGCTCTCGCTGCCATAAAGGCGTCACCCTGCACCGCTACGCTGATGTTACCTGCATGACTTTAATAGGGAGTTATAAGTATGCATACCGGTTCGAGCCTCTTGCTGGCCATGGCGATGAGCAGTACCGCCGTACAGGCGGCGGATCTCTCTTTTCTCAATTCTCAGGGCAATATTGAAATGCAGCCCGGCAAGCTGCTGTTCTTGCATAAACTGCACTATCGCAAACTCTACGAGGAGAAGCCGTTTCCCGATGCGGTGATCTATTACTACAGCAATGGGGTCTATAAGATCTTGTCGCAGGGAGAGAACCACTACGGCCTGTATGTGCAGCAAGGCAGCGTTAAAGATCAAACCTACACCATTCGCTATATTTCGGCGCCATCGCAGGATTGGGGCGGAAAAACCGCGTTTCACCAGTTAACCTATGTGAATGGCGCGCAGGCGTCGCTGTTCCTGCAAAACGCCATCACCGACACCGGTGAACAGATCGCGCAGCAAAACGGCGAGTTTATCCTGCAGGAAGGGGAGTTGGATGCGGTCGATAATGCACAGTGGGATGACAAGATGAAAATCGGCCCCAAAAAATAGGCAATAAAAAAGCAGCCTTAGCAGGCTGCTTTTTTTGGGATTATTTGGTCGGCACGAGAGGATTTGAACCTCCGACCCCTGACACCCCATGACAGTGCGCTACCAGGCTGCGCTACGTGCCGATCGTGGAGTGGTAGTCTACTGACTTCGCGCGCATTTGCAATATGCAGACGCGCTAACTGCCTTATATTTAATCAGTTAGCGATAAATCGTTTCTCTTCTGTCAGCACCTGCAACAGCAGCGCCAGCTCCGGTTTGTGATCTTTAAGCTTATTTCCCTGGGCGTCATAGGCGCTGTAGCTGCCGTTATTATTCAGCACCAGGGTGACGTTGGGCGTCGTCACCACCAGTTTGCCGTCTTCACTGCTGGCCACCCAATTATGCTGGCGCGGAGCGGCAAACAGATCCTGGCCTTGCGAATAGTCGCCAGGGCTGTTGCGCACGTGCAGCAAGCGCTGCATCAGCGTCGTCATCACATCCTGCTGATCGGTCAGCGTGTTGATGGTTTGTGCGGGCGTGTTTGGCCAGTGCACCACCAGCGGCACCTGCAGGGTTGCACGATTGCCGGGGTTGTCCTCTTTGTCGTCCAACGCCAGCGCCCGCTGCGCGGTGATCACCACCACGGTGTTTTTAAGCAGGTCGCGCTGCTGAAGCGTTTGCAACACGGCGGCGATCTGCTGGTCGACGCCCGCCGCCTGCCGCAGATAGCTACGCTGGCGCGCTTTAAGGTTATCGCCTTTAGCATTGACGCCGTTGAGCGCTATCCACGAGAACCACGGCGCGCTGTTATCTTGCTGGCCCTTGAGCCAGTTTTGCCACTGGCTCACCGTGGTGCCGTCGGGTTGTCCGTTCGCGTCCGGCAAGGTGTAGTCGGCGAGCAGCGCCTGGCGGTACAGCGGTTGGCTGAAGCCGTCAGAGGAGAAAAGACCGAACTGATAGCCCTGATGGGTTAGCGCCGACAGCAGCGCCGAAGGCATGCGCATCGCCAGGACGCCATCCATATAGCTCGACGAGATGCCGTAAAAGAGCCCAAACAGCCCTTTTTCCGGCTGGAGACCCGCGCTGTAGTGCTGGGTAAAACGCACATTTTCGCTGGCAAATTGCTCCAGCGTCGGGAGGGCTTTGCTCAGCGTGGCATTGTTGAGGCTCTCTACCGTGAGCACCAGCAGATTATGACGCGAGCCCGCATCGCGGAAGGTGATATCGCTGAGCGGATATTGTACCGACAGCGCCTCAGGATCGCCCTGCTGCACCAGCCTGCGCTGGTAAGCCTGTGCGTCCAGCAGCCCGTGGCGCTCAAGGAAGCGGCGTGCCGTCATCGGGTAGGAGAGCGGCAGATTAGCGCGCTGCATCGTAATCGGTCGATAGAAATTGGCATCGGCCCAGATGTACAGCAGGTGGCTGGCAAAAAACGCGGTAATGAACAGCGCCGCCAACGGCTTACCAAAGCTGCGGCGGTTCAGACTGCGCAGCTTCTGCCAGCTCCAGGTGGCAAACAGCATCTCCACCAAAAAAATCAGCGGCACGCTGATAAACATCAGCTGCCAGTCGCGCGCCATCTCGCTCTGATCGGGGTTGATCACCAGCTCCCAGACCACCGGATTAAGGTGCAAATGGAAGCGGTTGAACACCGCGCTGTCGACCATGATCAGCGTTAATCCGGCTGTGGCGACCGTCGCCGACAGCACCCTAAGCAGGCGCTGTGACATCACCACAAAGGTGAGCGGGAAAACGATCAGCAGATACGCGGCGAAAACAATGAAGCTGAAGTGGCCAATCCAGCTGGTGTAAGCATAAATGCGGCCCGCAAGCGACGCGGGCCAGTCGGCAACAAACAGATAGCGGCTGCCCAATACCAGCGCGAACAGGATATTAAACAGGGCGAACCAGTGCCCCCAGCTGATCATCTGGGAGACTTTTTCACGGTAGCGCTGCCGATTGGTTACCATATGTATGAGGTCAAATATGCAATTTAATGGGCGTTGTCATCGCGCACGGAAGACTGCAGCGCGTCCGCGAAAGAGCGTGCCAGGCTACGGCGCTGGGCCGGAGAGACACTGGTATTGATCAAATTAGTGACCATGTTTCCCAATACCATCAGGGAAAGATCGGTAGGCGCTTTGTCTTTTTCAAGAACCTGCGCCAGCTGTGCGAGCAGCTGTTCAACGCGCTCGTCGCTGTAACGGGATGATTGTGGCATATCGTCGATTAATCAAGTGTGAAAGGGCGATATAGTACCGTAACGACGCCCTTTTTTCCGCACTTTTATCGCAAGCAAAGCGATCCCTTTGTGCGCAGAGTTGAAAGCGGCCTCGGGCGGTGTTTGAATACGCGCCTGAGCCCAAAGGAGAGTTTACCATGAGTCTGGATATCGACCAGATTGCCCTGCATCAGTTAGTGAAACGTGATGAGAATCAGCTGGAGCTGGTGTTACGCGATACGCTGCTTCCCGCCACGCGTGCGGTCGAAGAGATGGCCGAAGAGCTGCACCGCGTTTATAGCGCCAAAAGCAAAGCTTACGGCCTGTTCAACGAGGGGAGCGAACTGGCCGAGGCGCTGCGTCAATGCCGTCAGGGTCAGGATGACTTTCTGGCTTTCAGCCGCGCCGCCACCGGACGCCTGCGCGACGAGTTGAGCAAGTACCCGTTTGCCGAAGGCGGCGTGGTGCTTTTCCTGCACTATCGTTATCTGGCGGTAGAGTATCTGCTGATAGCCGTACTGAACAGCCAGTCCAGCATGCGCGTCAACGAGCAGCTGGATATCAGCAGCACGCACTATCTCGACATTAACCACGCCGATATCGTGGCGCGCATCGATCTCACCGAATGGGAAACGCAGCCTGATTCAACCCGCTACCTCACCTTCCTGCGCGGTCGCGTTGGGCGCAAAGTGGCGGATTTTTTCATGGACTTCCTCGGAGCCAGCGTGGGGCTGGATACCAAAGCGCAGAACCGCGGTTTACTGCAGGCCGTAGATGACTACTGTGCGGAATCCAACCTGGATAAAGCAGAACGACAAAACTATCGCCAGCAAGTGTACAGCTACTGCAATGAACAGCTGCAGGCCGGCGAGGAGATTGCGCTGCAGGATCTCTCCAGCGAACTGCCGCCGCTGGGTGAGAAAACCTTCCAGGCCTTTACCGAAGAGCAGGGCTATGCGCTTGAGGAACACTTTCCTGCGGATCGCAGTACGCTTCGCCAGCTAACCAAATTTGCCGGCAGCGGCGGGGGCTTGACGCTGAATTTTGACGCGATGCTGCTGGGCGAGCGTATTTTTTGGGACCCGGCGACCGACACCTTAACCATTAAGGGCACGCCGCCAAACCTGCGCGATCAGTTACAGCGCCGCACCGGCGGCCAGTAAGTCCGCGCGCCCGACGGGACGTTTCCCCGTCGGGCAGGCTGATCTACAGCCATAAAAAAACGCCGCAAATGCGGCGTTTTTTTTCAACTCGCAGCGATTACGCGCGGACGAAGTCGATGTGGTGCAGTTTTGGCTTAAACGGGTGACGCTGAACAGCCTGAACTTTTACTTTGATCTCTTTGCCGTCAGCAACCAGAGTCAACACGTCGCTGTAGAACTCAGGCTTAACCTGCATGTTCATGACCAGATCGTGATCCAGTTCAACAGCAACGGGTGCTTCAGTTCCGCCATAAACGATAGCCGGGAACTTGTTTGCTGCGCGCAGGCGGCGGCTCGCACCCTTACCCTGCTCTTTACGTACATCTGCGTTGATAGTGAACATCGTGATATCTCTTCGTTATTCCTGTTACAGGCGACCCAGCAACAGAACGGTTATTCAAATGCTTTTACGAATGCAAAAGCGGGCGGCATTATAGCCGCATCGGGGCAGGGGGGCAAATGATTCCGCCGCTTAGCGCATTTCGTTGGCGCGGCGGAAACGGCCCTGATAATCGAACACTTTTTCGCGTACCTGCCAAAAGTGGCCCTTGGCGCGCGCCACCACAAAATCGGGGTGGCGCAGCAGCGGCTGCAGGGCGATGACGTCCGCGGCGGTTTGCCAGCCCAGCGGCACGCCGGGCGCGCGCTGGTGCGGTCGCATAAACACGTGTTCAAAGGCTTTACGCTGCGCGGGCGTCTGTAAACGAAAGCGCTCGCTGACGCTGGTGCCGTCCTCGTCGTAATAGGTGGCTTTCAACCATTCGCCCTGGCTATCGTGCCCCTGCTCCAGCGTCATGCCGCCGCAGCGCAGCACGCGTGCATCTTTGAGTTTCAGGGCGGCCTTGAGCATATCGTCAGGATCAACCAGTACGCGTGCGCACTGATGACAGCGCCGCGCCGCAATATCATTTTCGGCGTTGCAGTCGGGGCAGTTTTTGAAGCGAAAGCGATAGTCGCACTGTTCGCGCTCGCCGTCGTCATCTTCCAGCACGCCCTGACAGCGGCGACCAAAATGCTCGATTACGTGGCCATCCTCAGTGGCTTTACCCCAGAACGTATTGGCGAAGCCGCACGCGGGGCAAAACACCTGCACCGGCTGATTGTCGCTGGCGCCTTTGGGGGTGCCCACTTCAGGCGTGAAAAGATCGTGCGGATTACCCGCGTAATCCAGAATCACACAGCGGGTTTTTCCCGGTGCGAGGCGCAGGCCGCGCCCAACGATTTGCTGGTACAAACTGATCGATTCCGTGGGGCGCAGGATAGCAATCAAATCCACGTGCGGCGCATCAAAGCCGGTTGTTAACACGGCGACATTCACCAGAAACTTAAGCTGTTGCGCTTTAAATGCCGCGATGATCTGGTCGCGCGCTTTACCCGGCGTATTCGCCGAGATCAGCGCGCTGTTTTCCGGCAGCAGCGACAAGATCTCCTGCGCGTGCTCCACCGTGGCGGCAAACACCATCACACCGCGGCTCTCCTCAGCAAACTCAACGATTTGACGAATGATTTGCGGCGTAATGCGCTGCTGCCGGGTAATTTCGCGGTTAAGATCGGCTTCGCTGAAGATGCCGCTGTTCTGCGGCACTAAACGGCTGAAATCATACTGCACCACCGGCATATCCAGCCGTTCTGGCGGTACGAGAAAGCCATGTTTGATCATATAGCGCAGCGGCAGTTCAAAGATGCAATCGCGAAACATCGCCTGTGCATCGCCGCGCACCATACCGTGATAGTGAAAGTGATAAATCCACCCTTTGCCGAGGCGAAACGGCGTGGCGGTCAGGCCGAGCAGGCGCAGCGACGGGTTGTGTTGGCGAAGGTGGGCGAACAGCTGCTGATACTGGCTCTCCTCGCTGTCGCCGATGCGGTGGCACTCGTCCACGATCACCAGCGAGAAGGCGCTATCGAACTGGTCGAGGTTGCGCGCCACAGACTGCACGCTGCCGAATACCACCTTGCTGCGCGCCTCTTTGCGCTGCAGGCCCGCTGCAAAAATATCGGCCTCCAGCCCGTAGGCCTGATATTTGCTGTGATTCTGCTCAACCAGCTCTTTCACGTGCGCCAGCACCAGCACGCGGCCGCGCGCCAGGCGTGCCAGTTCGGCGATCACCAGGCTTTTACCGGCACCGGTAGGCAATACAATCACCGCAGGCGTCGCGTGACGACGAAAGTGCGCAAGCGTGGCGTCAACGGCCTCTTGTTGATAAGGACGGAGCGTAAATGACATCGAGATTTACTTTTTACTGAATGGACACCCAGTATGCCATGAAAGGCGTGGAAACGCAGGCGTCCTACTGTTAGCAGGCGAAGGAAAAGGCTATACTGCCGAGACATTTTTTACGGGTCTCTCGACACATTTGCGCCCCGGGCGCAACGGGATGCAACACCGTGACATTTCCCTCCGCAGTAACAGGCAAAAAACGAATTCATGCGACTCGATAAATTCATCTCTCAGCAGCTGGAAGTTAGCCGCGCAATTGCAGGCCGTGAAATACGCGCCAGAAAAATCACCCTCAATGGCGAAGTGGTGCGTGACACCGCGTACAAAGTGCAGCCGCAGGACGCCATCGAGTACGACGGCCATCCGCTGGTGGTGCAGCAAGGCCCGCGCTACTTTATGCTGAACAAGCCGCAAGGCTACGTCTGCTCCACCGACGATCCCGATCATCCTACCGTGCTTTACTTTATCGATGAGCCTGCGGCCTTCAAGCTGCACGCCGCGGGCCGCCTGGATATTGATACCACCGGTTTGGTGCTGCTCACCGACGACGGTCAGTGGTCGCACCGCATTACCTCGCCGCGCCATCACCTGGCGAAAAGCTATTTGGTGGAACTGGAAGCGCCGCTCGATCCCGCGCTGGTGGAGACGTTTGCCGCCGGGATTCAGCTGCACAATGAGAAAACCCTGACCAAACCTGCCGAGCTTGAAATTCTGGATGAGAGAGCCGCGCGCGTCACGCTCAGCGAAGGGCGCTACCATCAGGTCAAGCGTATGTTCGCCGCGGTGGGCAATCACGTGGTCGCGCTTCACCGTGAGCGCATTGGCGACATTGTACTGGACGATGCGCTGGGTGAAGGCGAGTACCGTGAGTTAACTCAGGAAGAGGTCGACAGCATCGGGCTGCCTGACGAGCTCAAGCAGTCTAAATAAAGAGGATAGGCCGTGCGTAAGGAAAAAAATTCACCGGCGGGCTTGGTGGTGATACTGGGGTTGCTGGCCATGCTGATGCCGCTCTCCATTGATATGTATTTGCCTGCCATGCCGCAAATTGCGCGTGAATTTGGCGTCGCGCCGGGCAGCGTACAGATGACGCTCAACCTCTATATCCTGGGGTTCGCCATCGGACAGCTGGTGTACGGGCCGCTGGCCGACAGCTATGGCCGCAAGCCGGTGATTGTGTTGGGAACGCTGATCTTTGCCTGCGCGGCCGGGGCCTGTGCGCTCTCGCAGTCCATCGATCAGCTGATCTTGATGCGCTTTCTGCACGGTTTATCCGCGGCGGCCGCAAGCGTAGTAATTAACGCCCTGATGCGCGACAGTTACTCTAAAGAGGACTTCTCGCGCATGATGTCGTTTGTGATGTTAATCACCACCATCGCGCCGCTGCTGGCACCGATCATCGGTGGCTGGCTGTTACTGCTGTGGAACTGGCACGCCATTTTCTGGGCGCTGTCGCTGGCCGCGCTGGTCACCACCGTGCTGGTGGTGACGCAAATTCGTGAGACGCTAAAACCGGAACAGCGCCAGCGTTTTCATTTGCGCACCACCTTGGGCAATTTTGTCACGCTGGTGCGGCACAAGCGGGCATTTAGCTATATGCTGGCGAGTGGCTTCTCGTTTGCGGGGCTGTTTACCTTTCTCAACGCCGGCCCGTTTGTGTATATCGAAGTCAATCACGTCTCGCCGCAGAACTTTGGTTATTACTTCGGGCTAAACGTGGTGTTCCTGTTTGTTATGACGCTGATCAACAGCCGCGCGGTGCGCCGCTTTGGTCCGCTGACGATGTTCCGGCTGGGGCTGCTGATTCAATTTTCCATGGGGCTGTGGCTCCTGGTGGTCAGCGCGTTCGATCTGGGATTTTTACCGCTGGTGTTTGGCGTCGCGATGTTTATCGGCTGCGTGGCCGTGGTCTCTTCCAATGCCATGGCGGTGATCCTCGACGCCTTTCCGCACATGGCGGGCACCGCGTCTTCACTGGCGGGTACGCTGCGCTTTGGCGTTGGCGCGCTGGTGGGGGCGCTGCTCTCACTGTTCAACCTGAACAGCGCCTGGCCCATGGTGGGTACCATTGCGCTGTGCGCCACACTCTCCCTTATCCTGTTTAGCTACGCCTCCCGTCCACCGCGCGCGAATTAACTCTTCGCGTTGCGCTTCGCTCGTCAGACGGGTCGACTTGCTGCGCCTCGTCTGACGCTCTGCTTCGCGGCCCCTCTGCCGCAGATAAGAGTAAATGTTTCTTTCTTGTGAAAAATAATAAGAAATAAAGTAAAGAAATTGCGTCTAAAATGAATGTCGATGGCTGGCGAACCGCGCCAGGATGAGCTTAAATGCGAGGATGCCCGCAAAAAGGAAATCTTCAGCGCGCTACGTTAACAAAACGCGAAGGCTCGCCTTGACATCAATTTACCGACTTAGCGCTACAGCCATCGCCGTGAACCCCGTACACGTTTCTGGAGACCGGACCTATGTTGCAACTCTCCGTTATGCATCGTCTACCGCAGCTTTATCGGTGGTCGCTGGATCATGTAGGGAAAATTGAACAGCAGGATGCCCTCAGCGGCACCGCGGATGAAGGGCTGGTGGCGCTGCGCTTACTGAGCCATGAAGGCCTGCTGGCGCTGGAAATTCTACACCAGCTGCAAGAGACGCTGGCGCAGATTCAAGTGGACGGTAAAATTGCCGAGCATGAAGGCCAGCCGTGCCTGTTGATTCGGCGTGGCGATGAAAGCGCCACCAGCTGCTGTTTGAAAAATCAGGGCGTGGCCATGGCGGAAACCTTTGAAGGACACTGACATCACTGCGCGACCGACGCTGCAGCCAGCAGCTGGCGCGTATAGTCGCTGGCGGGTGCGTTGAACACCGCCTCGCTGCTGCCTTGCTCCACCACCTTTCCTTCGCGAAGCACCACCAGCTGGTGACACAGCGCGCGCACCACCTGTAAATCATGGCTGATAAGCACATAGGCTAACTGATGCTGCTGCTGTAAACGGCGCAGCAGGGTAAGGATTTGCTTCTGTACCGATCGATCGAGCGAAGACGTAGGTTCGTCCAGTACGATAAGACGAGGCTGCAAAATCAGGGCGCGCGCGATGGCGATACGCTGACGTTGGCCGCCGGAAAACGCGGCCGGGTAGCGTGACCGGCTGGACGGATCCAGACCGACCTCTTGCATAACCGCGATCACGCGCGCCTCCTGCTCGGCAAGGTGCAATTCAGGCCGATGGACTGCCAGCCCTTCGGCGATAATCTGCTGCGCCGTCATGCGCGGATTCAGGGACGCGTTGGGATCCTGAAATACCACCTGAATGCGCTGGCGCAGCGGTAACAGCGCCTGCCGCGAGAGCTGATGCAGCGGCTGGCCTTCAAACCAGATTTCGCCGCTCGCGGCAATTAAGCGCAGCAGCGCCAGCGCGGTGGTGCTTTTGCCGGAGCCTGATTCTCCCACCAACCCCAGGCTTTCGCCGGGCTTGAGAGTAAAACTGAGGGTGTCCAGCGCGGTTTTCTCGCGCACCGTGCGTTTGAACAGGCCGCGCCGAATCGCGAAACGGACCTGCAACTGCTTCACCTCGAGCAGCGGCGGTGCCTCCGCGAGCGGCGCAGGCAAACCCTCGGGCTCCGCGTCCAGCAGTTCACGCGTATAGGCGTGTTGCGGCTGCAGAAACAGGGCGCGGCAGTCCTGACTCTCGATTTCCCGGCCGTGCCGCATTACCGTGACGCGGTGCGCCAGCTGTCGCACCAGGGTCAGGTTGTGGGTAATAAACAGCATGCCCATGTTCAGCTCGCGCTGCAGTTCACGCAGCAGCTGGAGAATCTGCGCCTGTACGGTGACATCCAGCGCGGTGGTGGGCTCATCGGCAATCAGCAACGTAGGCTGGGTTAACAGCGCCATGGCAATCATCACGCGCTGCCGCTCTCCGCCCGACAGCTGATGCGGGAAATCGTGCAGGCGCGACGCGGCCTGACGGATGCCAACGCGATCAAGACAGCTAAGTATTTCGCCGCGCGCGGCTTCGCGCCGCATACCCCGGTGCACAGAGAGCACTTCATACAGCTGCTTTTCAAGGGTGTGCAGCGGATTCAGCGACACCATCGGTTCCTGAAAAATCATCGCCATTTGGTTGCCGCGCAGGCCGCGCATCTCGCGCTCGCTGGCCCGTAAAATGTCGCGCCCGGCAAAAACGATCTCGCCTTGAGGAAAGCTCACCGGCGGCTGCGGCAGCAAGCGCATGATCGCCAGCGCCGTGACGCTTTTCCCCGAACCGGACTCTCCCACCAGCGCCAGCGTTTCGCCTGCCTCAACGTGCAGCGAGACATCGTGTACCACGGGCTGGCCAGCAAAGGCTATCGCCAGATGCTTGACGGATAACAGACTCATCAATGACCTCGACTGGGATCAAAGGCATCGCGCACGGCTTCGCCAATAAAAATCAGCAGCGACAGCAGCAGCGCGAGCGTGAAGAAACCGGCAAGACCCAACCACGGTGCCTGGAGATTGTTTTTACCTTGCAACAGCAATTCCCCCAGCGAAGGTGAGCCCACCTGCAAGCCGAAGCCGAGGAAATCCAGCGAGGTGAGGGTAGTGATCGAGCCACACAGGATAAAGGGCAGATAGGTCAGCGTGGCGACCAGGGCATTGGGCAAAATATGGCGCAGCATAATCCGCACGTCGCTGACGCCCAGCGCGCGGGCGGCGCGGATGTAGTCAAAATTGCGCGCGCGCAGAAACTCAGCGCGCACCACGCTCACCAGGCTCATCCAGCCAAAAAGCACCGTCACCAGCAGCAGCCAGCCGAAACCGGGCTGAATCACGCTGGAAAGTAAAATCAGCAGGAACAGCGAGGGCATGCCGGACCAGACCTCAATCAGGCGCTGACCGATCAAATCTACCCGGCCGCCAAAATAGCCCTGAACCGCGCCGACCACCACGCCAATCACGCTGGAAAACAGCGTCAACAGCAGGCCAAACAGCAATGACACGCGGGTGCCATACAGCAGCCGCGCCAGCACGTCGCCGCCGTTAGCATCGGTACCCAGCCAGTTTTGCGCAGAAGGTGGCGAGGGGAAAGGCACCTGAGTGGCGAAGTTGATGGTGCTGTCACTAAAGCGGATCGGCGCCCAGATTGCCCAACCTTGCTGTGCGATGCGCTGCTGCAGCCACGGGTCCTGATAATCTGCCGCCGTGGCAAACTCGCCGCCGTAATCGCGTTCGCTGTAGGTGTGCAGCAGCGGCATATACCAGCGCGCCTGATAGCGCACCAGCAGCGGTTGGCTGTTGGCCAGTAGCTCGGCCCCCAAAGAGAGCATAAAAATCACCAGGAAAATCCACAGCGACCAGTAACCACGCCGATTGTGGCGAAAGCGCTGCCAGCGCTGCTGGTTAATCAGTGACAGCGTCATTGGCGTCCCTCGAAATCAATGCGCGGATCCACCAGCGTATACGTCAGATCGCTGAGAATATTCATGATCAAACCTATCAACGTAAAGATATACAGCGTGCCGAACATCACCGGATAGTCGCGCTGAATGGTGGCGTCGTAGCCCAGCAGGCCCAAGCCGTTGAGCGAGAACATCACTTCAATCAACACCGAACTGGTAAAGAACATGCTGATAAACGTGGCGGGAAAGCCGGCGATCACCAGCAGCATGGCATTACGGAAAACGTGACCGTAAAGAATACGTTTTTCATCAAGGCCTTTGGCGCGCGCTGTGACCACATACTGTTTGCGCACCTCATCCAAAAAGGCGTTTTTCGTTAGCATGGTCAGCGTGGCGAAGCCGCCAATCACCGTAGCCAGCACCGGCAACGCGATGTGCCACAGGTAATCGCCGAGTTTGCCATACCACGTCAGGCTATCGAATTGAGGCGAGGTGAGGCCGCGCAGTGGAAACCAGTCGAGATAGCTGCCACCGGCAAACAGCACAATCAGCATAATCGCGAACAAAAATGCTGGCACCGAGTAGCCGATGATAATAAAGGTGCTGCTCCAGATATCGAATCGGCTGCCGTTGTGCACGGCTTTTTTGATGCCAAGGGGAATCGAGACCAGATAGATAATCAGCGTGCTCCACAGGCCGAGGCTGATCGAGACCGGTAAACTCTCTTTGATCAACTGCAGCACCGAGGCGCTGCGGAACAGGCTGTCGCCAAAATCGAAGCGCAGATAGTTCCACAGCATCTCGCCATAGCGCTGTAAAAGGGGTTTATCAAAGCCGTAGCGGTGGGTGATCTCCGCAATCACTTCGGGATCAAGCCCGCGTGCGCCGCGATATTGGCTGTCACCGGGATTGTCCGTTGCCAGCACGCTCCGTCCGGCGGCGGGTGCGCCTCCGCTGGCAAAGCCGCTGCTGTGACCAAACTGGGCGTTGGCCAGTGCCTGATCCACCGGGCCACCGGGGGCAATCTGCACGATAAAAAAGTTGAGTGTGATGATGGCCCACAGCGTGGGGATCACCAGCAACAGTCTACGCAAAAAATAGGACGCCACGCGGCTCTCCTTAACGTTTATCGGCGGGTAGCCGGGCGGCTTTCGCGCCGTCATACCACCAGTTTTCGAGCCCGGTGGCGTAGGCGGGTTTGATCGCAGGCGAGGCGTACTTGTCCCACCAGGCGAGCCGCTGCTCGGCGTCATACCACATCGGGATCATATAGGCATTCCACAGCAAGACGCGATCTAGGGCCTGCCCAAGCGGCAGCAGGGCGGTGCGATCGCCTTGGCGATCGGCAATCTGTTGCACCAGGTTATCCACCAGCGGATTCTTCACGCGCGGCGTATTCCATGAGGAGTTAATAAACTGCGATTGCCAGATGGTCTGCAGGCTGGTGGAAGGCCACGGCATCGCCTGATACAGCGTCTGAATCATATCGTAATCGCCGTTGCGCAGGCGCCGCAGAAACTGCGAGTTATCGACTTGTCTCAGCGACATGCTGATCCCCAAACGCTGCAGGCTGTGCTGGAACGGCAGCGCCCAGTCATTTTGTGCCCCGCTGCGTAGCAGCAATTCAAAGCGGAACACCTGACCGGTTTTATCGTTAACCAATTGCTGATTTTTAACGTGCCAGCCGGCGTCGTTCAGCAGGCGCAAAGCCTTCAACAGGTTTGGGCGGTTAAATCCGTTGCCGTCAGAGCGCGGCGGTAGGTAAGGCTCGGTGAACAGCGCCGGCGGCAGCTGTGCTTTAAACGGCGCGAGCACGCGCTGCTGTGCAGCGTCGGGAAGGCCTTGCGCGGCGTAGTCGGTGTTCTGGAAATAACTGCTGGCGCGCTGGTAGGCGCCGTAAAACAGCGCTTTGTTCATCCATTCGAAATCAAAAGCCAGCGTTAAGGCCTGACGCACCCGGCGGTCGGCAAACAGCGCCTTTTCGTTGTTAAACGCCAGCCAGCGGGTATCCGTGGTCACGCGATTAGGGGTGGTGGACTGCACGATAAAGTGCTGAGTGAAGTTGCGGCCGTGATACTGGGTGGCCCACTTTTTCGCCGAAACTTCTTCACGCAGATCCACCGCGCCTGCCTTAAACGCTTCAAACGCCACGTTGTCATCCAGATAATAGTCATAGCGCAGCGTATCGAGGTTATAGCGCCCGCGATTAACCGGCAGATCGGCGGCCCAGTAATCCTTGACGCGGCCATACTGAATATATTGCCCCTGTTTATACGCGGTGACGCGATAGGGGCCGCTGGAGAGCGGCGGATAGCCAAGCGGTTCGTTGAATTTTTTGTTCTGCCAGAAGGTGTGCGGCAGCACCGGCAGCGTCAGCCAGCTCAGAATCAGGTCTTTGTCTGGCTTGGGCATGGTGATACGCACGGTACGCTGATCCAGCGCGTTGACCTCAACACCGCGAAACGCCACGCGAAACTGCGGCACGCCCTCCTTCATAAACTTATCAAAGGTAAATGCCACGTCCTGTGCGGTGACAGGCAGATGATTGTGGAAGCGCGCGCGCGGATTAAGCGTCACCTCCATCCAACGAAAATCCGCAGGATAGCGCGCCGACAGCGCAATCAGCGGATAGAAGCTGGCGGGTTCGTCGTCGGATGAGGTAAAGAGTCCGTCATACAGGGTCTCGGTGCCCATGCCGGGATTTCCGCGCGACGCATAGCGATTGAAGTTATCCCAGGTGCCGACGACCGCTACTGAGAGCTTGCCGCCTTTTGGCGCGTTGGGATTGACGTAGTCATAGTGCGTGAAATCGACGCCATATTTAGGCGTACCCAATTTAGCGAACGCGCGACTCTCGTCCACGGTGGCGGCCTGCAGGGGAAGCGCGCAGCTTAGAATCAGAGCAGTAACAATGCGCAGCAGCATGAACGAGGATTCTCCATGGAACACCAGGCGGGTAAGCGAGCCTGTTAGGCCAACAGCGACGGATTTTGATAATAGTTGATCAACCCTGTTGGGCATAACGGACGGCTGAATAAATAGCCCTGCAAATGGGTTACACCGTGGTTAACCAGCCACGTCATCTGATCGGCACTCTCGACGCCCTCTGCCACGGTTTTCAGATTGAGCCGTTTTGCCAGCAGCAGTACCGCGTCCAGCACCGGGGAGTTGACGGTCTCTCTACCGATGCTCTGAACAAAGCCGCGGTCAATTTTCAGGTAGTCGAACGGGTATTTTTCCAGATAGAGCAGCGCGCTGTGGCCGGTGCCGAAATCATCAATTGCCAGCTTAATGTTGTTTTGATGCAGCCAGGCGAAATGATCGCCGGCGTGGTGTTCTCCCACCATGGTGCGCTCCGTGATTTCAAACACGTAACTGAAATGGTCGGCTGGCATGGCGTCAACCCAGGTTTGTACGTGCTGGCGGAAATTCGCTGCGGCAAGGTGCAGGGCCGAGATATTCAGGCTCATGCGGGTGCCTCGCGGTAGCGTTTGACACAGCGTGTGGGCATCGCGCGCCACCAAAGCAAAAAGATGTTGCGTCAGGGGGACAATCAGGTTTTGCGCCTCGGCACTGCTGATAAACGCGTCAGGCGGAATCATGCCCTCAGTGGGGTGACGCCAGCGCAGCAGCGCTTCTACGCCATAGGGCTGACCGTTATGCGCCAGCACTAACGGCTGGTACTCAACGTGAAACTGTCCGCGCTTTATGCCCTGCAAAATTTCTTTGCCAGGCCGCTGGCACAGCGTCAACAGCAGCCAACTTGTGCCCGCCATCAGCAGCGAAAACAGCAGGCCGCTGAGTAAAATCATGCGCAGATCCCCAGATGAGATCGTGCTGCCGTAGAGCAAAAACTGGATGTCGTTATGGTTAACCGCCAGCGTGGTGAGGGCGGGGGGCAACTCACTAACGTTAATCACCTGATTGCTGCCGCTCAATAGCGCCTTGTCACCTATCACCAGCGCTAACTTCGTGATTTCAGGGTGATACGAGGCCAGCAGCTGATAGCGCGTTAGCGTGATGTTGAGAGTGGCAAGCATGCCGCTCTCGGCTGCACCGGGACGCTTCATCCACAGCGCCAGCGCCGGTTTCATCGGCTGCATCGGCGTGCCATCCAGCAAGCGGATATCAAACTCGCGCTGCAGGTTGGAGTCGGGTGAAATGCGGTTAACCGCCAGCATAAACGCGCCGGTAGCCGACGAGCAATACGCGTTACCGCGATCGACCAGGACAATGGCGCGCAAATTACTGACAAACGCGGCGTGCGCCGTTAATGCCTGGCTTACGCTGGCGCAGGGACGCTCCGAATAGGGCTGTAAGGGGGAGAGCGTCTCTTCCAGCGTGGTGATCACCTGCTGAAGATCGTCGCGGCTCTCGATGAGCAGCTGTTCGTGCTGTTGAATGCGTTTATGCCAGGTCAAGGTCAATAAAACGGTGACAAACAGCAGAAAAAACCCCAGTCCGCTTAGCGCGCTCAGCCAGGCGACCCGGCGCGCGTAGGTGGCATGACGTTTAAACGTCCCCGACAGTGGCATGGAGTGCATTCCTCTTTATGACGCCATTTTCTTTTTAATAGCTGCTCAGGCGGCGACAGGAATCGCGATGCGCGCGACGTCAGGCCGTTAATTTCACCGCTGATTGTTGCGGTCAGCAAGCAAATGAGGATATACCGACCGCGTAAAAAAAGTCTCGTTATATTTTTGATTCCAATTACTTTTCTGCAGCGCTTGCGTTTATTTTAGGCAAAAAAAAACGCTGCACGGGCAGCGTTTTTATTTTCTCTGGCTGAGAAGGAGATCAGGCGTGAATTAGCTTGAGTGTTTGGCTAATACGCGGCGCGCTTCACGGTAGCGGGATTTCCAGTAGCTCTCATTCAGGCTGGAAATCATCACGCCGCTGCTGGTGGACGCGTGGACAAAGTTGTCGTTACCGAGATAGATGCCCACGTGGCGACCGGTGGAACCGGCGCGGAACAGGACTAAATCGCCTGGGCGCAGCTTATTACGTGAAATCTCTTTACCGGTATCTTGCTGCTCTGACGTGGAGCGCGGCAGTTCTAAACCAAACTGATCGCGAAAGGTGCGCTGAACAAAAGCAGAACAATCGATGCCGCGCTTGGTGTCACCGCCTAAACGGTAACGAACGCCTTTCCAGTCGGTGTACTGTTCCATGATGCGGGACTTAACGTCCACGTTCTGCACCATTTGTTCAAATTCGTCTTGAGACGCCTGAAGTAAAAAACCATTCTGGTTGTTAACTTCATGATTCTCGTTATTCGCGCTCTGACCGTTATGTGTACTACTACATGCCGATAAAAGTGTTGCTAATGCTACTGCGGGTAAAATATGTCTGAGGTATCTCAGTATTGGTTGAGACTTGACCATTATCGGTGATTTCCTTCGATGTCCTTACGACAAAATGTCGCCAGCCAGATGACAAAACGGGTCGAGATTAATAAGAGCGACTCTCTAAGACAATTCCTTAATTACTAAAATGTGTTAATGCACACATTTTTTGCTGCTTAAGGCACCGCATTTTATGCTGCATGCTTGAGATCGGAATCGAGGTTAACCGATTACAGGCCGCGTGGCGAGTGCTTTTATATAAATTTCGATAGCTTTTATTGATGTGAAATCAATTTGTAACACTCTGGCTACTTTATCATCGATTGGCCGTGTTTACCGGCCAATTAGCGGCAGGAACAGGCGCTATTTCTCCGGCTAACGCCGATTTTAAGAGGGTTCTGGGTGGACAGACTTCAGATAAAGGCTAGCAGAGCAGGGGGTGTCATAATCTTTTCTTTTATCAATGAAAAATTAGGTTGCTAATAATTATTGATAAAATTTTGATAAGCGCGGGGGATATCACTCAGCGAGCCAGTTCACCCGCGCTTAACAATTACCGTTGTGGCTTATATTTGCCAGGCAGCGTGCGATATAACCAGTTAACCAGCACATCGCTTGCCGGCGTTAACAACCACCAGCTCAGGCCAACAAGGATCACGGAGAGTGAGCCAACGGCAATATCGGTAAACCAGTGTGCCCCCGCCATGACGCGCGGCAGCGAGAATAGCACCACAATCACTGCGCCGCCGAGAAAAGCCTTTGCGCCAAAATAGCGCGCCATAAAGCAGGCAAAGATGATCAGCATCATGCCGTGGTCGCCGGGGAAGCTGTCCTTAGAGGCGTCTTTTGCAGGGATGCCCGTGAGCTCGCTGACGCGGTGCACGTTGTCGAAAAACAGCGTAGGGCTGGCGTGTTTGACCGGCAGCAGGTGACCAAGCTGATTGAGCGCCACTGCGGTAAGCAGCATGGTGATGCCCACGGCAAACAGGCGACGTCGTCCCTGTGGCGTTTCCCGGCGCCAATAGTGCAAATAGAGTAGCCCCATCGCCAGCAGCGATACGGCGTCAAAGCCGCGAAAATTGGTGATTGCCACCAGCAGTGCAAAGGCGTGGTGATCCACCATTTGATCGTTAAAGCCGAAAAAAATTGCCTTATCAATGGTGAACCAAAAGCCGTGGTCGGGAGGTAAATACCAAGAAAGAAAAAGCATCACGCCCAGCGCATTGAGCAGCAGGATCGTGATTAAACGTGTTGCGCGCATAAGAAATAACTCAAAAAGAAAAACAACGGGGCAAGCTAACGCAGCTAATTTAAACGAATCTTCAACAGCGCGGTTTGCAAACTATTCCAGTCAGCCGGCTGATGATGAATCAGTTCAATGCGGCTGTCTGGCGGTGAAGTCGGACGGGTTTCGATGAACAGGTCTTCACCCTGACGATTAATGGTGACCACGCCGTCTGGCGTGCGCAGCACCCCTTTTACGCGATCAACCGGCGCGTGCCGGGCCCACTCCAGCGCGGCAATGGTATCAAACACCGTCTCGCCATCGAAAATCCACCCGCACGAAGCATAGCCCTGACCTTCGTTAAGCGCACGACGCCAGCGGGCAGAATTATCCAGCTTGAGCGCGGCCAAGCCGTTGCGCGGGGCGGCATGGGTGTGGTGAAGGGCATCAGGTACCGCACGATCCGCCAATGCCGATTGCTGTAACAGGGCCGGATCGATCTCGCCCCATGCCGTTTCAACCAGCATACGGTCGCCCAGCGAACGTTGCTGCCAGTCTGTTAAGCGCGCGCGATCTTCGTCGGACCAGCGGTCGCGCTTGTTGGCAATAATAATGTCGGCGGCGGTGAGCTGATCGCGGAAGGTGTCGTTTTCAGCGACGCGCGCATCGGCGAGCTGGCGTGGATCCAGCAGCGTGAGTGTCGCCTCCACGGTTATCCAGGGTTGATAGACCGCGGAGCGCAGCAGCGTGAGGAGCTGCTTGGGATGGCCCAGTCCGGTGGGTTCAATGATCACGCGATCGGGTTGCTGCTGTTTAAGCAGCATATTCAGCCCGACCTGCAGCGAAAATCCGTTGACGCAGCACAGGCATCCACCGGGGATCTCTTTTAGCGTGGCGCCGCGATCGGCCAGCAGCGCACCGTCGATGCCAATTTCACCGAACTCATTGACCAAAATCGCCCACTTTTCGTCGGCCGGTTTGTGCGCAAGGAGATGCAGCAGCGTCGTGGTTTTGCCGCTGCCAAGAAAGCCCGTGAGAATATTAACGCGCGTCATAAATGACTCCCTGTGTTAGCGCGCGGAGCAACAGGCCCAGCGCGGACGAGGCTGTTATATTATAACAGCCCGCCGCAGCCGGAAAAGCGGGTAATCAATCGGCGCGGCCCATATAGCGACGCTCGGCGATATGAATGCGGATGCGGTCGCCATTGCTCAGGTATTCCGGCACCTGAATTGAGAGGCCGGTGCTCATGGCGGCGGGCTTGGTGCGCGCGCTGGCGGAAGCGCCCTTGATACCGGGTGACGTGTCAACAATGTCCATATCCACGGTTTGCGGCAGTTCCAGCGCTAGTACCTGGCCGTCCATCGTGAGCACCTGAATGCCAGGAATGCCGCCCTCAGGAATAAACAGCAACTCGTCTTCAATCTGATCTTTTTTGAAGGAGTAGGGGGTGTAATCTTCATCATCCATAAAGACGTATTCGTCCCCGTCAATATACGAGAACGTCACGGCGCGGCGGCTCAGTTGGATGGCATCAATAATGTCGTCGCCTTTAAAGCGCTCTTCGACTTTGAGACCGGTGCGCACGTCGGTAAAACGCATTTTATACAGCGTGGCGGCACCGCGCGCGCTGGGGCTCTGCACGTCAATGTCTTTCACCAGCAGCAGTTTGCCGTTCCAGGTGACAGCCATTCCTTTTTTTATTTCATTTGCCTTGGGCATGATGCGTTCTCGTTAGCGGAATAAAGATGCGCGCCACGTTACGCCCGCGCTGAAAAACAGGCAAGTCAGCCGACGTAAAATTGTTGCCCGCGCATAGTAATTGCATAAGGAGACTGCTATTGTCGCGCCAGATTTTTACAGGAGCAGCTGATGTTATGTCGTGACCACTGCGGCGCCTGTTGCACCGCACCCTCTATATCGTCTCCCATTCCAGGTATGCCTCACGGCAAGCCGGCCAATACCCGCTGCGTACAGCTTGATGATCAGCAGCGCTGTAAAATTTTTGGCTCGCCGCTGCGGCCTGCTGTCTGCGCCGGTCTACAACCCAGCCGCGAAATGTGTGGCACCGATCGTGACGCGGCGATGATCTACCTGTTGACGCTGGAAGCCGACACGGCTCCCTAAAAGCTGACGCCTTGCTGACGGGCATAAACGGTGCACCGTTTCGCTTACAGCACCTTGTTCAGCCTCATTAGCAAGAAAATTCTTAAATCCCGAATGAAGTGTGCGTAACGTCAAAAATCTGCTAATCCGTTCGCACATTTTCTTGCCTGTAAGCGGGCGCTGTTCCATATTCCCTGAAACGTTTCAGCGTTGTCTCGCGGGCTCAGCCCGACGCGCGCAACGCGTTATGTCGCCATCAGGCTGAAACGATTCAATTCAGCAAGCGAGGAGAGATATGTTCCAGCTCGAAGTTCAGGCCATTCATACCGGTGCCAGCGCA
Organism: uncultured Pantoea sp.; assembly: GCA_913778495.1. Classification (GTDB taxonomy): domain Bacteria; phylum Pseudomonadota; class Gammaproteobacteria; order Enterobacterales; family Enterobacteriaceae; genus Pantoea. The sequence continues at coordinate 127,660 of CAJYVD010000034.1, read as the reverse complement.
CAAAACAAAGAAGAGGCCATTCGTCAGGTTGCCGCGGCGTTGACCGCCGCCGGAAACGTCGCCGAAGGGTACGTCAACGGCATGCTGGCGCGTGAACAGCAAACCACCACGTTTCTGGGCAACGGGATTGCGATCCCACACGGCACCACGGATACCCGCGACCTTGTGTTGAAAACCGGCGTACAGGTCTACCAGTTCCCGCAAGGCGTGGATTGGGGTGACGGTCAAACGGCCTATGTGGCCATCGGTATCGCCGCGAAATCTGACGAACACCTTGCGCTACTGCGCCAGCTCACGCATGTACTGAGCGATGACAGCGTGGCGGCCCAGCTGAAAACGGCCTCCGCCGAAGAGCTGCGCGCGCTGCTAATGGGCGAGAAGCAGGCGGCGGAATTTAGCTTTGATACCTCGCTTATTGCCGTTGATGTCGCGGCAAACGATTTGATGATGCTGCAGGCGCTGAACGCAGGCCGTCTCCAGGCCCTCGGTGCCGTGGATGCGCGCTTTGTGGCGCAGGCCATCTCCACCCCGCCGCTGAGTCTGGGGCAGGGCATCTGGCTCAACGATAGCGCCGAAGGCAACCTTCAGAGCGCGATTGCCGTGAGCCGTGCCGCGACACCGTTTACGCATCAGGGCGAAAACGTGGCCATGCTGCTGACCGTCGCCGCCACGGACGATCGCCCGCTTGACGTCCTGCGCTATTTGAGTGCGCTGCTGCAGAACAACAAAGCCCAGCGTCTGATCGACGCGGATGCGGCGGGCGTATTGGCGCTGCTGACCAGTGAAGTGGATGAAACGGCGGACGTACTGACCGCTGAATTTACTATCCGCAATGAACACGGCCTGCACGCACGTCCGGGCACGGCGCTGGTGACCGTTATCAAGCAGTTCAACAGCGACATCACCGTCACCAACCTCGACGGCAGCGGTAAACCGGCCAACGGACGCAGCCTGATGAAAGTGGTGGCGCTGGGCGTGAAGAAAGGCCACCGCCTGCGCTTTACCGCCAGCGGCGACGATGCGCAGCAAGCGATCGACGCCATTGGTGAAGCCATCAACAGCGGCTTGGGCGAGGGGGTGGCATGAGCCGTCGTGTTGCGACCATTACACTGAACCCCGCCTACGATCTGGTGGGCTACACGCCTGAGATCGAACGCGGTGAAGTCAATCTGGTGAAAACCACCGGCCTGCACGCGGCGGGTAAAGGCATCAACGTCGCCAAAGTCCTGAAAGATTTGGGCATTGATGTCACCGTCGGCGGTTTCCTGGGTAAGGAGAATCAGGACGGCTTTCAGCAGCTGTTTAGCGAGCTCGGCATTGCGAACCGTTTTCAAGTAGTGCAGGGCCGGACGCGCATTAACGTCAAACTCACCGAAAAAGATGGCGAAGTCACCGACCTCAACTTCTCAGGCTTTACCGTGACGGCGCAGGATTGGGAGCGTTTTACCACCGATTCTCTCACCTGGCTCGGGCAGTTCGACATGGTGTGCGTCAGCGGCAGCTTACCCGAGGGCGTGGCGCCAGAAGCCTTCACGCAGTGGATGAGCGATCTGCGTACGCTCTGCCCGTGCATTATTTTCGACAGCAGCCGCGAGGCGCTGGTAGCGGGACTGAAAGCAGCACCGTGGCTGGTGAAGCCGAATCGCCGCGAGCTGGAAATTTGGGCTAATCGCAAACTGCCTACGCTGCAGGATGTGATTGCCGCCGCACATGAACTGCGCGAGCAGGGCATTGCGCATGTGGTGATTTCTCTGGGGGCGGAAGGCGCGCTCTGGGTTAACGCCTCAGGCGAATGGATCGCCAAACCGCCTGCGTGCGAAGTGGTCAGCACGGTGGGCGCCGGAGATTCCATGGTTGGCGGCCTGATTTACGGTCTGCTGATGCGCGAATCCAGTGAACATACGCTGCGTTTGGCTACGGCGGTGGCGGCAATGGCCGTCAGCCAAAGCAACGTTGGCGTAACCGATCGTACCCAGTTGGCCGCCATGATGGCACGCGTCGACTTACAACCCGTTAACTAACAGCAGGAGAGCGATAATGAAAACGCTGCTGATAAAAGATACTTCACTCGGCCTTGCTTCCGCACACCTGGCACTTGAGCGCCTGCGCGCCAGTGCCGGTCAGGCAGGCCTGACGATAACCGACAACGCTGCCGACGCCGAGCTGGTGCTGGTTGCGGGTCATCAGGTGCCGCAAGATACGGCCCTGGCCGGAAAATCGCTGGCACTGGTAGATGTTCAGCAGGTGCTGCGCGATCCGCTGGCTGCTATTCAGCAGGCCAAAGCCCAGGCGAAAACCTGGCAGCCTGCGGCGGTACCGGCGGCAGCGGCACCGAGTGCGGCACCGGTTGCGCCGGCGACAAGCAGCGCGCCAAAACGCATCGTGGCGGTAACCGCCTGCCCAACCGGCGTGGCGCACACCTTTATGGCTGCTGAAGCCATTGACGCTGAAGCCAAAAAGCGCGGCTGGTGGGTGAAAGTCGAAACCCGCGGCTCAGTGGGCGCAGGTAATCCGATTACCCCAGAAGAAGTAGCGGCAGCCGATCTGGTGATCGTCGCGGCCGACATTGATGTCGATCTGGCGAAGTTCGCGGGCAAACCGATGTACCGCACCTCCACCAGCCTGGCGCTGAAAAAAACCGCGCAGGAGCTGGACAAGGCGCAGGTCGAAGCCAAAACCTATCAGCCTTCGGGCAATAGCGCCGCCGCCAGCAGCCAAGGCGACAGCAAAGAGAAAGCAGGTGCCTATCGCCACCTGCTGACCGGCGTTTCCTACATGCTGCCTATGGTGGTTGCCGGTGGCCTGAGCATTGCGCTCTCGTTTGCCTTCGGTATCACCGCGTTTAAAGAGCAGGGCACGTTGGCCGCCGCGCTGATGCAAATTGGTGGCGGTAGCGCCTTTGCGCTGATGGTGCCGGTCTTGGCTGGCTTTATCGCCTTCTCCATCGCAGACCGTCCGGGTCTGACGCCAGGCCTGATTGGCGGCATGATCGCCACCAGCATCAACGCAGGTTTCCTGGGCGGTATCATCGCGGGCTTTATTGCCGGTTATGCGGCGAAGCTGATCAGCAGTAAGTTGAAACTGCCACAAAGTATGGAAGCGCTGAAGCCTATCCTGATTATTCCGCTGGTCGCGAGCTTGATTACCGGCCTGCTGATGATCTACGTGGTAGGTAAACCGGTGGCGGGCATCATGAGCGGTCTGACGCACTGGCTGTCCAACATGGGCACCGCCAATGCCGTGCTGCTGGGCGCCATTCTGGGCGGCATGATGTGCACCGACATGGGCGGTCCGGTTAACAAGGTGGCTTACGCGTTTGGCGTTGGGCTGCTGAGTTCACAAACCTACGCGCCAATGGCGGCGATCATGGCGGCCGGTATGGTTCCGCCGCTGGCCATGGGCCTTGCGACGCTGGTTGCGCGTCGTAAATTTAACAAAGGTCAGCAGGAGGGCGGTAAAGCCGCGCTGGTATTGGGTCTGTGCTTCATCTCTGAAGGCGCGATCCCGTTTGCTGCTCGTGACCCGATGCGCGTCCTGCCTTGCTGTATCGTGGGCGGTGCCATCACCGGCGCCATCTCCATGGCGATTGGTGCCAAGCTGATGGCACCGCACGGTGGGCTGTTCGTGCTGCTGATCCCGGGCGCCATCACGCCAGTGCTGGGCTACCTGCTGGCGATTGTGATCGGTACAGCGGTTGCGGGCCTGGGCTACGCCATTCTGAAACGTCCGGAAGAAGAGCTGGCCAAAGCGGCTTAAGCGCGACCGGCAATCAAAAAGGGAGCCTTGGCTCCCTTTTTTTATGCGCCCACCTCAGCGCGCTGTTCGGCCTTCAGCCAGGCAATTTCATCGCGCCAAATATCCGGATTGATGGTTTCCAGAATCATCGGGATGCCGTCAAAACGCGCATCTTTCATCAACCAGCTAAACACCGTTTTGCCAATGTTGCCTTCACCCAAACTATGGTGACGGTCAACCCGGCTACCCAGCGCGCTTTTAGCGTCATTAAGGTGCATGCCGCGCAAATATTGGAAACCGACAATGCGTGAGAACGCGTCAAACGTCTGCTCGCACGCCGCTTCCGTACGCAAATCGTAGCCGCCAGCAAAGGCATGACAGGTATCAATACAGACGCCCACGCGCGATTTGTCTTCAACGTGCTCAATGATCGTGGCGAGGTGCTCGAAGCGGAACCCCAGATTGCTGCCCTGGCCCGCGGTATTCTCGATCACCGCCACCACATTGTGCGTTTTATCAAGCGCGATATTAATCGACTCAGCAATGCGTTTCAGGCAGGCTTCTTCATCAATCTGCTGCAGATGGCTGCCGGGATGGAAATTCAGCAGCGTCAGCCCCAGCTGTTCGGCGCGCTGCATTTCATCCAGAAACGCCTCGCGTGACTTCTCCAGTGCATCCTGCACGGGATGGCCGAGATTAATCAGATAGCTGTCGTGCGGCAGGATTTGCGCCGAGGTAAAATGATACTGCTCACAGGCGCGTTTAAAGGCGTCAATCACCTGCGTTGACAGCGGGGCTGCCTTCCACTGACGCTGATTTTTGGTAAACAGGGCAAAGGCGGTGGCCTCAAGCTCATGGGCGCGGAGCACTGCCTGGTCTACGCCGCCTGCTGCACTGACGTGTGCGCCGATATATTTCATGCCGCTCTCCTGATGGGCGATAGGTGAAACGAAGCGCTCATCATAGCGGAACCGTCTGCATCAGGGTATGGTAGCGCCTGCAATCGTGGTACTGCCAGTTTCATACCCTAACGACCCACGCGATAGGTTTTCAACCACACGCCGTGATAAGAGGAATAGCAATGTTCGTGCGCTTGCGCCGCTGGGCTCGGCTCATAAAACGGGATGTATTGACGCTGTGGTTTGCCTGCCGCGATCCGCGCACGCCGTGGTGGTTTAAGCTACTGGCGTTTGGCGTGGTGGCCTATGCGCTCAGCCCCATCGATCTCATTCCTGATTTTATTCCCGTATTGGGGTTACTGGATGATGCGATCATCGTGCCGCTCGGGGTGATCATTTTGCTGCGCCTGCTGCCGCGTGAAATCCGCATCAGCAGTGCGGAACGGGCCGAGGTGCAGCGCGCGCGAGGCAAAAAAATTATCAGTCGTAGCGGCCTTGCCATAGTGGTGCTGATGTGGCTGGCGGCTATCGCGTACTTTATTAAGCATTACGCACTGTAAGGAGGACGCTTGCATATCACGCTGCGTCAGATTGAGGTCTTCACCGAAGTGCTGAAAAGCGGGTCTACCACCCAAGCTTCGCAGGTGCTGGCGCTGTCGCAATCCGCGGTGAGCGCTGCGTTGGCGGATTTAGAAGGTCAGCTGGGCGTGCAGCTGTTTGATCGCGTGGGTAAACGTCTGGTCCTGAATGAGCACGGACGCTTACTCTATCCGCGCGCGGTGGGATTGCTGGAGCAGGCTGGCGAAATCGAACAGCTGTTCAGCGAAGACAACGGTGCCGTGCGGCTCTTTGCCAGCAGCACCATTGGCAATTATCTCCTGCCGGGCATGATCGCCCATTACCGCCGCGATTTCCCCCACCTGCCGCTGGAGCTGAGCGTCGGCAACAGCCAGGATGTGATCCATGCCGTCGCGGATTTTCGCGTCGACATTGGCTTTATTGAAGGGCCGTGTCACGAGCCGGAGATCATCAGTGAGCCGTGGCTGGAGGATGAGCTGGTGATTTTCGCCGCGCCCGACGCCGCGATCCTGCAGCAGCCGGTGACGTCGGCAACGCTTGCCGCTGCGCCCTGGATTCTGCGTGAGCGCGGCTCCGGTACGCGAGAAATCGTAGATTATCAGCTGCTGTCGCACCTGCCGCCGTTCCAACTCGGCATGGAGTTGGGCAATTCAGAAGCGATCAAACACGCGGTACGGCACGGCATGGGGATCAGTTGCCTATCGCGCCGCGTCATTACCGATCTGCTGGATACCGGCTTGCTGGTTGAGGTGAAGGCTCCGCTGCCGCGGCTAACGCGCACGCTCTATCGTATTCATCATCGGCAAAAGCACCTGTCCAACGCGCTGCAGCGTTTCCTCACGTATTGCCGGGAATAACCCGGTCCGGGCTAATAATCAGCGGGCGATTATGAAGGTAACTAATAACCCGCTGGGAATGCTATACAGCTAAGGGTTAGCTGCTACAATCGCGCCTTATTTTTATCCGCTATAGCGTTTACACATGCATAATGACACAAAAACAACACAACAACCTGGCCTGCGCCGAGCCTTAAAAGCGCGTCACCTCACCATGATCGCCATTGGCGGTTCGATTGGCACAGGGCTGTTTGTGGCCTCCGGTGCGACAATCTCCCAAGCCGGCCCCGGCGGAGCATTGCTCTCCTATGCGCTGATTGGCTTGATGGTCTACTTCCTGATGACCAGCCTCGGCGAATTAGCCGCCTTCATGCCGGTTTCCGGTTCCTTCGCAACTTACGGCGCCAAATATGTCGAAGAAGGCTTTGGCTTCGCGCTGGGCTGGAACTACTGGTACAACTGGGCGGTGACTATCGCGGTAGATCTGGTGGCCTCTCAACTGGTGATGAATTACTGGTTCCCGGACACGCCCGGCTGGATCTGGAGCGCGCTGTTCCTCGGCCTGATGTTTTTACTCAACGTTATTTCGGTCAAAGGCTTTGGCGAAGCCGAATATTGGTTCTCACTGATTAAAGTGGTTACCGTGGTGATTTTCATCGTGGTGGGCGTGCTGATGATTACCGGCATCCTGCGCGGCGCAGAGCACGCGGGCTGGCACAACTGGACGGTGGGCGAAGCGCCCTTTGCCGGCGGTTTTGCGGCGATGATAGGCGTGGCGATGATTGTCGGCTTCTCGTTCCAGGGCACTGAGCTTATCGGCATTGCCGCAGGCGAATCAGAAGATCCGGCGAAAAACATCCCGCGCGCGGTACGGCAAGTATTCTGGCGTATTCTGCTGTTTTACATCTTTGCCATTTTGATTATCAGCCTGATTCTGCCTTACACCGATCCGCAGCTGTTGCATAACGATGTCACCGACATCAGCGTCAGCCCGTTTACGCTGGTATTTAAGAACGCCGGTTTGCTCTCGGCCGCGGCGGTGATGAACGCGGTAATCCTGACGGCGGTGCTGTCGGCGGGCAACTCCGGCATGTATGCCTCAACGCGTATGCTGTATAACCTCGCGCTGGAAGGGAAGGCGCCGCGCCTGTTTGCCCGTCTCTCTAAAGGCGGTGTACCGCGCAACGCGCTGATCGCCACGACGGTGGTGGCGACGCTCTGCTTCCTCAGCTCGAAGTTCGGCAACCAGGAAGTCTATCTGTGGCTGCTAAACACTTCCGGCATGACCGGCTTCATCGCCTGGCTGGGCATCGCCATTAGCCACTATCGCTTCCGTCGCGGCTATATCGCGCAGGGCAATGACGTTGCCGACCTGCCATATCGCTCCGGCTTCTTTCCGCTGGGCCCGATTTTTGCCTTTGTGCTGTGTTTGGTTATTACGCTGGGCCAAAACTATCAGGCGTTTCTCAACGACACCATTGACTGGTACAGCGTAGCGGCAACCTATATCGGCATTCCGCTGTTCCTGTTGATCTGGCTCGCCTATCGGCTGGTGCGCCGCACGCGCATCGTGAAATACAGTGAAATGGAGTTTCCTGTCTTCAAAGAGTGATCTTAAAAACGCGGCCGAGGCCGCGTTTTTAGCGCCGCACGATCGGCTGGCTCTCCCGCTTTTTTTGGGATTTGTAACACTGTTATAATTGATAATTATTATCACCTGGACTATTGTGGCAGCCGTTACGATTTCGACAAGAAACAGGATGAAAAATGCATACCACGGACTCCGCGCTCATGGCGGATAATCGCCGCGAAGCTGAAACCATGACGCATTATCGTCAGATTCTGCGTCAGCGCCTGCTGATGATAGGCGTTTTGGTCCTGATGATACTGGCCTCCGTTGTTCTTGATTTCACGCTGGGCCCTGCCGGCCTGTCGCTGGACACCCTGTGGCAAACCTTAACGCAGCCTGATACCATGGACGCCGGGACGCGCGTGATCGTCTGGGATATCCGCTTGCCCTACGCGCTGATGGCGGTGGTGGTGGGCTGCTCGCTCGGCCTGGCCGGGGCGGAAATGCAAACCATCCTGAATAACCCCCTCGCCAGTCCTTTTACCTTGGGCGTCTCGTCGGCGGCGGCATTTGGTGCTGCGCTGGCGATCATTCTTGGCATTGGCATTCCCGGTATTCCCGATCAGTGGTTTATCTCCGCCAATGCCTTTGTGTTCGCCCTTTTCGCGGCCCTGATGCTGGACGCGGTAACGCGCTGGACCAAAGTCTCAACCTCCGGCGTGGTGCTGTTTGGCATTGCGCTGGTCTTCACGTTTAACGCGCTGGTCTCAATGATGCAGTTTATCGCCAGCGAAGATACCTTACAGGGCTTGGTGTTCTGGACCATGGGCAGTCTCGCGCGCGCCTCGTGGGAGAAGCTGGGCGTGCTCACCGCCGCGTTTGCCATCCTGATTCCTTTTTCCCTGCTCAGCAGCTGGAAACTCACGGCGCTGCGCCTTGGGGAAGACCGCGCCGTAAGCTTTGGGATTGATGTGCGTCGCCTGCGTCTGGCGACGCTGCTGCGCATCAGTATTCTCTCCGCGTTGGCGGTTGCGTTTGTCGGCCCCATCGGCTTTATCGGACTGGTGGCTCCGCACATTGCCCGCATGATGTTTGGCGAAGACCACCGCTATTATCTGCCGGCGAGTGCGCTGGTGGGGGCGCTGGTGCTGTCGCTGGCCTCGGTCGCGTCGAAAAACCTGATTCCGGGAGTCATCATTCCGGTGGGCATTGTGACCTCCCTGGTCGGGGTGCCGTTCTTCTTGAGTATTATTCTGCGCCACCGGGGGAGCGTCTGATGGAACAGGGTTTACAACTGCGTCATTTCCACGCCGGTTATCCCAAACGCAACGTCATCGACGATCTCAGCATTACGCCGCTGCCGCGTGGCCGCATCACCGTGCTGCTCGGCCCTAACGGCTGCGGTAAATCAACGCTGCTGCGCGCGCTGGCCGGTTTGAGCAAAGGGCAGGGCGAGCTGTGGTTAAACGGCGAAGAGCTGATGTGCCAGCCGTTTAGCAAAAGGGCGCAGCGGGTGGTTTATCTGCCGCAAAGTTTGCCAGCGGGTGTGCATTTGCACGTTCTGGAATCGATTATCGTTGCCCAGCGCGCGTCTGGCGGCTTGCACAGCGCATCCAGCGAAGCGGAAATCATGCATCTGCTGGAGCAGCTTGGCATTGCGCATTTGGCGATGCGCTACCTTGACCAGCTGTCGGGCGGTCAAAAACAGCTGGTCGGGCTGGCGCAGTCGCTGATCCGTCGCCCTGAACTGCTGCTGCTGGATGAGCCGCTCAGCGCGCTGGACCTGAATTACCAGTTCCACGTGATGGATCTGGTGCGTCGTGAAACGCGCCTGAGAAACATGGTCACAGTGGTGGTAGTGCATGACATCAACATCGCGCTGCGCCACGCCGATCACGCGCTGATGCTGAAAGACGGCGCGCTGCAAGCGCAGGGCGCGCCGGCCGAGGTGATCACGGCTGAAACGCTGGCGCACGTGTACGGTGTGCGTGGCCGCATTGAGCATTGTTCGAAAGGGATGCCGCAGGTGATGATAGACGGGCTGGTTGCGGAGTCGCTGGTCTAAGCTGGGCGCGCCATGTGCGGCGCGCCCAAGTCACGGCTTAGATTAACAGGTGCTTCGCATGGAAGCGCAAGTGATCTTCAACAAAACTGGCGATGAAGAAATAGCTGTGGTCATAGCCTGGCTGAATGCGCAGCGTGAAGGGACAACCCTGCGACTGCGCCACCGCGTCTAACTGCTCGGGGCGCAGCTGATCGGCGAGGAACTGATCGCCATCGCCCTGATCGATCAGCAGCGGCAGACGCTGCTCGACGTTTTGCATCAGCCAGCAGCTGTCCCACTCACGCCACGTGCTGCGATCTTCACCCAGATAGGCCGCAAACGCTTTTTGTCCCCACGGCACTTCCATCGGATTAACAATCGGCGCGAAAGCCGAGGCGGAGGCGAAGCGCCCCCCGAGCCGCAGCGCCAGCACCAGCGCGCCGTGTCCTCCCATCGAATGGCCCATGATCGACTGACGATCGCTTACCTTGAAATTATCCGCCACCAGCGCCGGCAGCTCCGCGCTGAGATAATCGAACATCCGGTAATGGGTCGCCCACGGCTGTTGCGTCGCGTTGAGGTAGAAACCCGCGCCTTGCCCCAAATCGTAACCGCTGTCATCCGCGACGGCATCACCGCGTGGACTGGTATCGGGCATGATCAACACCAGCCCCAACTCGGCGGCCACGCGCTGCGCGCCCGCTTTGGTGGTGAAGTTTTCGTCGTTACAGGTCAATCCCGCCAGAAACCACACCACCGGTGGCGGCGTATCCTGCTTTGGCGGCGGCAGAAAGATGCTAAACGTCATCGGGCAGTTCAGCACGGCTGACGGGTGACGCCAGCGCTGCTGCCAGCCGCCAAAAATACGGTGCTCTTCCAACAGCTCCAGATTGCCAGTCATTACGCCTCCTGCTTATTTGGTGAAGTGCACCACCGAACGGATCGACTTGCCTTCGTGCATCAAGTCAAAGGCGTCGTTGATCGCTTCTAGCGGCATGGTGTGCGTAATGAAATCATTCAGCGCAAATTTTCCGTCCAGATAATCCTGCACGATGCCCGGCAGCTGCGTGCGGCCTTTGACGCCGCCGAAGGCGGAACCGCGCCATACGCGCCCCGTCACCAGCTGGAAAGGACGTGTGGAGATCTCTTCGCCCGCGCCCGCCACGCCGATAATCACCGATTCGCCCCAGCCTTTGTGGCAGCACTCCAGCGCCGAGCGCATCACGTTGACGTTCCCGATGCACTCAAAGGAGAAGTCCACGCCGCCATCGGTCATCTCAACGATAACGTCCTGAATCGGCTTGTCATGATCTTTCGGGTTTACCAGGTCGGTCGCGCCCAGCTTGCGCGCCAGGTCAAATTTGCTGGTATTGATGTCGATGGCGATGATGCGTCCGGCTTTTGCCATTTTCGCCCCGATAATCGCCGAGAGGCCAATGCCGCCCAGACCGAAGATAGCGACGGTATCGCCTTCTTTTACCTTCGCGGTGTTCATCACCGCGCCCATGCCGGTGGTGACGCCGCAGCCCAGCAGGCACACTTCTTCCAGCGGCGCTTCTTTGCTGATTTTCGCCAGCGAGATTTCCGGCACCACGGTGTACTCTGAGAAGGTAGAGGTGCCCATATAATGGAAGATCGGCTTGCCGTCTTTAAAGAAGCGCGTGGTGCCGTCTGGCATCAGGCCTTTACCTTGCGTGGCGCGAATGGCCTGGCAGAGGTTAGTTTTGCCGGACAGACAGAACTTACATTTGCCGCATTCTGGGGTATAGAGCGGGATCACATGGTCGCCCACCGCGACGCTGGTGACGCCTTCACCCACGGCTTCCACTACGCCGCCGCCTTCGTGACCGAGAATGGCGGGAAACACGCCTTCGGGATCTTTACCGGAGAGCGTGTACGCATCGGTATGGCAAACACCGGTGGCGACGATGCGCACCAGCACTTCGCCTTTCTGCGGCGGCATGAGATCCACTTCTTCAATTTTCAGCGGTTCGCCCGCTGCCCAGGCAACGGCAGCACGGGTTTTAATCATGTTCATACACTCTTCCTTTGATGTCGTGGTGAAGTACAGCGTAAAACGCTCATTCGGCTGCCTGCAGCGGGTGCAGGAGCTCATCGTTGAGCGGTCGATCGTCAAACATATCGATAATCAAATATTTCAGCGCTTCCACGTTGGGCGTGAACGCGTCGCGTCGCCACATAAGCCAGGTGGCGGTATCGCGGTAGGCGGGCGGCAGCGCGTGCTGTTGCACGCGCGCTTGCGCGGGCATTTGCGCCAGCACTGAAGCGGGCATCATGGCCACGCCCGCGCCGCCGGCCACGCAAGCCACCATGGCGTGATAGGACTGAATTTCCATCACGCTGTGCGGCGCGGTTTGGCTTTCGCGGTACCATGATTCCAGTTTAGTGCGATATGAACAGCTGGTGCCAAAGGCAAACAGCGTGTCCGCCTGCACGTCGCGCGCACTGTGTATTGGCGCATGATCGAGACTGGTAATCAGCACCATCTCTTCGTAAAAGGCGATACAGCCATTGAGATCGTCATGGCTCGCTGGGCCGTCAACCAGCGCCGCCGCCAGCGTACCGGCACGCACTTTATCGATAATGTCACCGGAGGTGCCGGTCACCAGCGACAGCGCCACGCTAGGATAACGTTGGTGGTACGCGGCAAGCAGCCCCGGCAGGCGCGTGGCGGCGGTGCTCTCCATAGATCCGAAGGCAAAATTGCCCCCCGGCTCACCGGCGCGCGCCATGTTCAGCGCTTCGTCACTGAGCGCCAGAATGCGCTGGGCGTAATTCAGAAAATTGTGTCCCATGGGCGACAGGCGCAGCCGCTGTTTCTCACGAATAAACAGATCGACGCCAATTTCCTCTTCCAGCTGGCGCAGGCGCGTGGTGAGATTAGAGGGCACGCGATGCAGCACTTCAGCCGCGCGCGCCAGGGAGCCGGTTTCGGCCACGGAGCAGAACATACGAAGCTGTACCAGATCCACATTCTCTCCTCGTAAACAACTTTGTTAATAATATTCACTTTTCGTGAGTATAAGCATCCGGCATACTGCTGGCAAGGGTCAATCACATGTCTTTGAGGTCGGAATGGCATTTCGCGTCGCGCTGAGCGCGTTCTTAAGTTTAGTGGTGGCAATGGGAATTGGTCGGTTTGCCTTTACGCCGCAGGTGCCGCTGATGATTCACGATCATCAGCTGACCCTGAGCAGCGCTAGCCTGGTGGCGGCGTTCAACTATCTCGGCTATCTCTGCGGATCGTTCGACGCCATGCGCGCGCGGCGCCGCGTGGAGTGGCGACTGCAGGCGGGCGTATGGGGCGCGGTAGCGCTGACGCTGCTCTCCGCCTGCGTCAGTGGACCGTGGCTGCACGGCCTGATTCGCTTTCTCATTGGCTGCGCCAGCGGCTGGGCGCTGGTGCTGGTGGCGGCCTGGAGCAATGAGCAGCTGCACCATCACGGGCGGCCGGGGCTGTCTGCGGCGGTGTTTGCCGGCCCCGGCACCGGCATTTTCCTCAGTGGTATCGTTGCCGTGGTGATGCATGCCAGCGGCGTCAGCGCTGCCGTCGCCTGGGCAACCTATGGCGTCATGGCGTTGTTATTGATTGCGGTCATAGCGCGCTTTCTACCGCGCACCGGGCAGTTGCATCGCCCCCGCGAAGCGCCCGCGCCGCTGGTACTGAACGGCGATCTTAAACGCCTGGTGCTGAGCTATAGCCTGGCAGGTTTCGGCTATATTCTGCCCGCCACGTTTTTGTCGCAAATGGCGGCGGCGCGTTTTCCCGATAGCGCCTTTGCCCAGTTTGTCTGGCCGGTGTTCGGCGGCGCGTCGGTGGTCGGCATTGCGCTGGGGATCCTGACGCGCCGCTGGGGCAGTACGCATCTGCGACTGGCGCTGGTACTGTGGACGCAGGCGCTGGGCGTGATGGCGGCGCTGATGCTTCCTGGCCTGGCGGGACTGCTGACAGGCGCGCTGCTGGTGGGCGGCGGCTTTTTATGCGTGGTGCAGATGGCGCTGCAATATGGCCGCGAGCTGGCGCCGCAGCATGCGCGCTACCTGGCGGGGTTGCTCACCACCGGCTACGCGCTGGGCCAGCTGGGCGGACCGCTACTGTCATGGATTGCCACCTCCTTGTGGCAGCGGCTCGATCCCGCGCTCTGGGTGGCCGCGATCGGCTTACTGGTCGCGGGTGCGCTGGTGATGCGCCGCACGACGCGCTAAATCGCGATCCTGTCCAATCGGATTGATTGCTGGATTACGCGCGTATTGTGTTTCACAATACGCGCTCAGAATTTCCCCCGCAGGCTGTGTGCCGCGGGTGCATCACCAGCCGGAGAGAAAGTACGATGAGCACCTTAAGTCAGGAAGCCGCCTTGGTTCATGAAGCGTTACTGGCGCGTGGCCTGGAAACGCCGCTGCGCGCCCCGGTGCGCGAAATGGATGACGAAACCCGCAAGCGCGAAATCGCCGATCACATGACCCAAATCATGCAGCTACTGAATTTGGATCTGAACGACGATAGCCTGATGGAAACACCGCATCGCATTGCCAAAATGTATGTGGATGAGATCTTTTCCGGCCTGGACTACGCCAACTTCCCAAAAATCACCGTGATCGAAAATAAGATGAAGGTGGATGAGATGGTGACGGTGCGCGATATCACGCTGACCAGCACCTGTGAGCACCACTTTGTGATTATCGACGGCAAAGCCACGGTCGCGTATATCCCGAAAGACAAGGTGATCGGCCTGTCTAAAATCAACCGCATCGTGCAGTTTTTCGCCCAGCGTCCGCAGGTGCAAGAGCGCTTGACCCAGCAGGTACTGGTGGCGCTGCAAACGCTGCTCGGCACCAACAACGTGGCGGTATCGATTGACGCCGTGCACTACTGCGTTAAAGCGCGCGGGGTGAAAGACGCCACCAGCGCCACCACCACCACGTCGCTTGGCGGCCTGTTTAAATCCAGCCAGAACACGCGTCAGGAGTTCCTGCGCGCGGTGCGTCACAGCTGATCTTCGGGCGGCACTCCAGCCGCCTTTTTTACGCCTAAGGCTCGCATGCAACGCTATCTTGCGCTGGATTTTATTCGTGGCTGCGCCATTCTCGGCATTTTACTGCTGAACATCGTGGCGTTTGGCTTGCCGTCAGCGGCTTATCTTAATCCGGCATGGCAGGGCAGCGTCTCTCTTTCCGACGCCTGGACATGGGCGATGATGGATGCCCTGGCGCAGCTCAAATTTTTAACGCTGTTCGCGCTGCTGTTTGGTGCCGGACTGGCATTGCAGTCAGCGCGCGGCACGCGCTGGATCACCGCTCGCCTGACGCTGCTGGTGCTGCTGGGTTTCACGCACGCAGTGTTTCTCTGGGATGGCGATATCCTGCTGGACTACGGCGTGATCGGACTGATCGTCTGGCGCATGCTGCGCGACGTTCCCTCTAACCGGGCGCTGCTGCAAACCGGCGCGCTGCTCTATCTTATGGGCTGTGGCGCACTGCTGGCTTTTGGTGTCGTTTCCAGTCCAACCGCGCCGCAAAACTGGCTGCCGGGTGCTGCGACCCTGGAATACGAACATTTTTGGAAAGTGCAGGGCGGCTGGGAAGCGGTGCAAAACCGACTTCAACAGCTCTCGTCAGGGCTAATGGCGCTCGCCGCGCAGTACGGCTGGCAGCTGGCCGGACTGATGCTCATCGGCGGCGCGCTGCTGCGCAGCGGCTGGCTGAAAGGGGAGTTTAGCGTCCAGCACTATCGACGCGCCGCGGCGCTGCTGCTGACGGTAGGTTGGCTGATCGCGCTACCGGGCATTGTAGGGCAGTGGTGGTTGGCATGGGACTTTCGCTACAGCGGGTTTTACCTGCAGCTGCCGCGCGATCTCGCCAGCCCGCTAATCAGCCTCGGCTATGCCGCACTCTGCTTCGCGCTATGGCCGCACATCGGCGCGACCCGCATCAGTCGTGCCATTCAGTGCGTGGGACGCATGGCGCTCAGCAACTACCTGCTGCAGACCCTGATCTGCACTACGCTGTTTTACCGCTTTGATCTGTTTATGAAATTTGACCGCCTGACGCTGCTGGCGCTGGTACCTGCCATCTGGCTGGTTAATATCCTCTTTTCCGTGCTATGGTTGCGCACCTTTCGTCAGGGTCCGATGGAGTGGCTGTGGCGTCAGCTCACGCATAAGGTCGCTGGGAAATCTGCCGCATCCTCGTCAATCAGATAATGACCTGCATCACAAAGGTTACAGATTTGCATGTAACCGCTTTCATTGATGTGACGTGATTCACGTAGTGTCCTGCCTCAGCCTGCCAGAATAGCGCCGTTACGCGCACCCTGCGCATTTTAGCCTCTGTGGAATCACTGCATGATAACGATTCGAGATGTCGCCCGTCAGGCCGGTGTATCCGTTGCCACCGTCTCGCGTGTGCTTAACAACAGCAGTGCCGTCACGCCCGACACCCGCGACGCGGTGCTGCAGGCGGTGGAGTCATTGGGATATCGCCCGAACGCTAACGCGCAGGCGCTGGCCACGCAGGTCAGCGACACCATTGGCGTGGTGGTGATGGACGTTTCCGACCCCTTTTTTGGTGCGCTGGTGAAAGCGGTGGATACCGTGGCGCAGCGTATGCACAAACATGTGCTCATCAGTAATTCATGGCATCAGGAAGAGAAAGAGCGTCACGCTATTGAGGTGCTGATTCGCCAGCGCTGTAACGCGCTGGTTGTGCACGCGAAAACGCTTTCAGACGCAGAGTTGGCGAGTTTCATGGATCAGGTGCCGGGCATGGTATTGATTAATCGTACCATTCCCGGTTATGCCCACCGCTGTGTGTGCCTCGACAACACCACCGGCGCGTTGGTCGCTACGCGCATGTTGTTACAACAGGGCCATCAGCGCATCGGCTATCTCAGCTCCAGCCATCCGATTGAAGATGTCAGCCAGCGCCGAGAAGGCTGGCTGCAAGCCCTGACAGAACAAGGGATTACGCCGCAAGAGTCGTGGATCGCCCACGGCGAACCGGACATGCAGGGCGGTGAGGCGGCGATGGTCGAGCTGTTGGGCCGAAATCTGCACCTGACCGCTGTGTTCTCCTACTGCGATGGCATGGCCGCGGGCGCGCTGACCGCGCTAAAAGATAACGGCATCCAGGTGCCGCAGCATTTCTCGGTGATCGGCTTTGATGATATCCCGATCTCCCGTTACACCGATCCTCAACTGACGACAGTGCGCTATCCCATTGTATCTATGGCAAAACTTGCCACCGAGCTGGCGCTCAAAGGCGCTGCAGGCCAGCTGGATCCGCTGGGTGTGCACTGCTTCTTGCCGACGCTGGTGCGTCGTCACTCAGTGGCTCAGCGGCAAATTGTGGAGTCGGTCACTAATTCGGGTGATACCGCCGTGTAACCGTTTCCAATCTGTGATTGTATTCACAGTTAATTAACAGACCCCTCACTATGATGGCAGCGTCTCACCGGACTGAAACAGCATGTAACAGCGCATCCCGCACGCAGGCCTGTTTCAGCAGCCGATTGAAAAAGCACACAACATGCATCAGGAAGCGTTTACGCATCGGGACGTCAGGCCAGTACGCGTGGCCCGGTTTTGCGTGACGCGTCCGCACCACACCGATTGTAACCGACGGCGCAGGTGGCCCGCAGGCCGCAGGCGCAATGATGATATGCCCTACATAAAAAAACCGGAGATACCATGAATAAGAAGGTTTTCACGCTCACAGCACTGGTTGCCAGCATGATGTTTGGTGCAGCCGCGCACGCCGCCGATACCCGCATTGGCGTGACCATCTACAAGTACGATGACAACTTTATGTCGATGGTACGTAAGGACATCGAGAAAGAAGCGAAAAGCCTCGGCGGTATTCAGCTGCTGATGAATGACTCGCAGAACGACCAGTCCAAACAAAATGATCAGATTGACGTGCTGATGGCGAAGGGCGTGAAAGCGCTGGCCATTAACCTGGTTGACCCGGCTGCTGCGGCAGTGGTGATCGACAAAGCCCGCGCTAACGATGTGCCGGTGGTGTTCTTCAACAAAGAACCCAACGCCAAAGTGCTGGCCAGCTATGACAAAGCTTACTACGTGGGCACTGACTCTAAAGAGTCAGGCATCAAGCAGGGTGAGCTGATTGAAAAACACTGGAAAGCGACCCCAGCATGGGATCTGAACAAAGATGGTCAGATCCAGTTCGTGCTGCTGAAAGGTGAACCTGGTCATCCGGATGCGGAAGCCCGTACCAAATACGTGATCGATACGCTGAACAAAGACGGCATCAAAACGCAGCAGTTGGCGATGGATACCGCAATGTGGGATACCGCGCAGGCCAAAGACAAAATGGATGCGTGGCTCTCCGGTCCAAATGCCAACAAAATTGAAGTGGTCATCGCGAACAACGACGCCATGGCAATGGGCGCGGTTGAAGCGCTGAAAGCGCACAACAAAACCTCCATTCCGGTATTTGGCGTGGATGCGCTGCCAGAAGCGCTGGCGCTGGTGAAATCCGGTGCGATGGCGGGTACCGTGCTGAATGACGCCGAAAACCAGGCAAAAGCCACCATTGATATGGCTAACAACCTGGCGCAGGGCAAAGAGCCAACGGTAGGTACCAACTTCAAGCTGGTCGATAAAGTGGTACGCGTTCCTTACGTGCCGGTTGATAAAGAAAATCTGTCTCAGTTTGTGAAGTAATTCATCACGGGCGCGGCGGATCAACGCCGCGCCATGTTGCCTCTGAACAACGCTTTTTTAGCCAGGTAAATTATGGCCAGTGAGAATCCGACCACACAGCGTGAATATCTGCTGGAGATGACGAATGTCTCGAAATCATTTCCAGGGGTGAAAGCCTTAGATAATGTGAATTTAAAAGTGCGGCCGCACTCGGTCCATGCCTTAATGGGCGAAAACGGCGCCGGTAAATCGACATTATTAAAATGCCTGTTTGGTATTTATAAAAAGGATACGGGGAGCATCCTGTTTCAGGGTGAGGAAATTGATTACAAAAGCTCCAAAGAGGCGCTGGAAAATGGCGTGTCAATGGTGCATCAGGAATTAAACCTGGTTCTGCAGCGCAGCGTGATGGATAACATGTGGCTGGGCCGTTATCCACAAAAAGGCGTTTTTGTTGACCAGGATAAAATGTATCGCGACACCAAAGCGATCTTTGATGAATTAGATATTGATATCGATCCACGCGATAAAGTGGCCAATCTCTCTGTCTCGCAAATGCAGATGATTGAAATTGCCAAAGCGTTTTCTTATGACGCGAAAATCGTGATTATGGATGAGCCAACCTCCTCGCTGACGGAAAAAGAGGTAAACCATCTGTTTACCATTATCCGTAAGCTGAAAGATCGCGGCTGCGGCATTGTTTATATCTCGCATAAAATGGAAGAGATTTTCCAGCTGTGTGATGAAATCACCATTCTGCGTGATGGCCAGTGGATCGCCACCCAGTCGCTGGAAGGGCTGGATATGGACAAGATCATTGCCATGATGGTGGGGCGTTCGCTGAACCAGCGCTTCCCGGATAAGCACAACGTGCCGGGTGAAGTGATTCTTGAGGTGCGTAACTTAACCTCACTGCGTCAGCCGTCTATCCGCGATGTCTCATTTGACCTGCATAAAGGTGAGATTCTGGGCATTGCCGGACTGGTGGGTGCCAAGCGTACCGATATCGTGGAAACGCTGTTTGGTATCCGCGAAAAGTCGGGCGGCACCATTAAGCTGCACGGCAAGGCGATCAATAACCACAGCGCCAACGAGGCCATCAATCACGGTTTCGCGCTGGTGACCGAAGAGCGCCGCTCAACCGGTATTTATGCGTATTTAGATATTGGATTTAACTCGCTTATTTCGAATATCAAAAAGTATAAATCCAGCATGGGGCTGCTTGATAATAAACGCATGAAGAGCGATACCCAATGGGTAATTGATTCTATGCGCGTGAAAACGCCGGGACATCACACGCAAATTGGATCGCTGTCGGGCGGAAATCAGCAGAAGGTCATTATCGGACGTTGGTTATTAACTCAGCCAGAAATATTGATGCTGGATGAGCCAACGCGCGGTATTGATGTGGGTGCGAAATTTGAAATTTACCAATTGATTGCTGAACTGGCTAAGAAAGAAAAAGGCATCATTATTATTTCTTCCGAAATGCCAGAACTGCTGGGAATTACCGATCGTATTTTAGTGATGAGTAATGGCCAGGTAGCGGGCATTGTTGATACCAAAACGACCTCGCAGAATGAAATCCTGCGTTTAGCGTCATTACACCTTTAATGAAGCAAGGGCTTTAACATGAAAGCGACTACTAAAAAGAATGCGCTGACCTGGTTAAAAGAGGGCGGCATCTATGTTGTCCTGTTCGTACTGCTGGCAATTATTATTTTCCAGGATCCTACATTTTTAAGTTTAATGAACCTGAGTAACATTCTGACCCAATCGTCGGTGCGTATTATTATTGCGCTGGGCGTCGCCGGACTGATTGTTACACAAGGGACCGATCTTTCTGCCGGACGTCAGGTGGGTTTGGCTGCGGTGGTTGCCGCCACGCTGCTGCAATCCATGGATAACGCCAACAAAGTGTTCCCGCATCTGGAGACCGTGCCGATTCCGCTGGTTATCCTGACGGTGTGCATCATTGGTGGGGTTATCGGTCTGGTTAACGGTGTGATCATCGCCTACCTCAAAGTGACGCCATTTATCACGACGTTAGGCACCATGATCATCGTTTACGGCATCAACTCGCTCTATTACGACTTCGTGGGCGCGTCACCGATTGCCGGGTTCGACGCAGGCTTTTCTAAATTCACCCAAGGCTTTCTGCGCTTTGGTGACTTTAAACTCTCGTTCATCACCTTCTACGCCATTATCGCCATCGTGTTCGTTTGGATCCTCTGGAACAAAACGCGCTTTGGTAAAAATATCTTTGCCATCGGCGGTAACCCGGAAGCGGCTAAAGTTTCTGGCGTGAACGTGCCGTTGAACCTGATTCTGGTGTATGCCCTGTCTGGCGTGTTCTATGCGTTCGGCGGGATGTTGGAAGCGGGCCGTATCGGCAGTGCGACCAACAACCTCGGCTTTATGTACGAACTGGATGCGATTGCGGCGTGCGTGGTTGGCGGCGTGTCGTTTGCCGGCGGTGTGGGCACCGTAGCGGGCGTGGTGACCGGGGTTATCATCTTCACGGTGATCAACTACGGCTTAACCTATATCGGCGTTAACCCTTACTGGCAGTACATCATCAAGGGCGGCATTATTATCTTCGCCGTGGCGCTGGACTCCCTGAAATACGCGCGTAAAAAATAGCGTTGTTTCTCCAGCAAAAGGCCGCGACTGTCGCGGCCTTATTTATTTCCTCTCTCAAGCACTATTTCTGTCGCTTCTCTTCCAGCTCCAGAAGCTGCTCCGGCGTTACCGCTGGGTAGCTCTGCGCATCTTCCGGGACGTCGTGCACGGCTGGGATAGGAACCAGCGGACCGAGAAAGCGCGGCTCCCGTTTCATCAGGTAAAGATCGGCCAGCGCACCAAGCCGGGCGCCCACTTCACGGAAGCGCACTGACAGCATATTTTTCGGTGACGGCACCGCATAGCACTGCGCCTGAATGCCGAGGTTTAGGGCGATATAAAGCGCGCGCTCACAGTGAAAGCGCTGCGTGATGATGATGAAATCGTTGGTATCAAACACTTTGCGCGTCCGCACAATCGAATCCAGCGTACGAAATCCAGCATAATCCAGCACAATATCCGCAGGATCGACGCCCGCTTTAATCAGATCGCGGCGCATGGTCACGGGCTCGTTATAGCTCTGCTGCGCATTGTCTCCGCTTAACAGCAGGTAGTTCACCTTGCCGCTGTTATACGCGTTAAGCGCACCCTGGATGCGATAGAGATAATATTGGTTGATGACGCCGGTGCGGTAGTACTTGGCGGTGCCCAGCACCACGCCCACCTGGCGATGGGGCAGGGAGGCAACATCGTCGTAGATATAGGGCGCGGTTCGGTAGCTTATCCAGCGATCCAGGCCGAGCGCCGTCGCCACCATCGTTAAGATGATGAAAATCAGACCGATGAAAACGCGTTTAATCATGCGCGCAGGCACTCAGATGGCGGATAAACCGAATGCAGCAAGGCTACTTGAGGCGGGTGCGGTAAGCAAGTTAACGCCAGTTGCCTGGCGTTTTTTTAAGCGTTGCCGGCGTGCCCCGGCAACCCCTGCGGTTAGATCGAAGTACGGCGATAGTGACGATACTGCGGCAGCCAGAAATTGTTGTTGACCGCTTTTGACAGCACATCCTCTGAGGTGACCACCGCCACGCCCGCCAACTGCGCCGCTTTGCCCACTTCCATGGCGATCAGTTTTGACACGCCCTGAATGTGTTTGATCTCCGGCAGCACCGGACCTTCACCGTCGTTCACCAGCGGCGAACAATCTGCCAGCGCGCGGCTGGCGGTCATCAGCATGGAGTCGGTCACGCGGGTGGCACCGGCCGCAATGACGCCCAATCCAATTCCCGGGAAGATATAGGAGTTGTTGCACTGGGCGATAGGATAGGTTTTGCCCTTCCAGGTCACCGGTGAGAACGGACTGCCGGTAGCCACCAGCGCCGCGCCGTCGGTCCATGCAATGATATCCGCTGGCGTGGCTTCCACGCGTGACGTGGGGTTCGAGAGCGGCATCACGATGGGGCGCGGGCAGTGTTTATGCATCTCGCGAATGATCTCTTCGGTGAACAGCCCTGGCTGGCCTGACACGCCGATCAGAATATCGGGACGGGCGTTGCGCACCACATCAAGCAGGGAGATAGAATCGTTGGTGACATCCCACTCTTTGAGGTTGTCGCTTTTCTGCACCAGCTTGGTTTGGAAATCCAGCAGATTAGGCAGCTTGTCGGTAAGCAGGCCGAAGCGGTCAACCATCATGACGCGGGCGCGCGCTTCGTCGTCCGTAAGACCTTCCGATTTCATCTGCGCGATAATCTGCTCGGCGATACCGCATCCGGC
Source organism: uncultured Pantoea sp. (assembly GCA_913778495.1). Lineage (GTDB taxonomy): Bacteria > Pseudomonadota > Gammaproteobacteria > Enterobacterales > Enterobacteriaceae > Pantoea. The sequence continues at coordinate 104,975 of CAJYVD010000034.1, read as the reverse complement.
AGAACCCGCGCCGAGGAACACCACTTTCTGCTCGCACAGGCGGCTGCCCGCCGCACGGCTGGCGGCAATAAGCGTACCGACCGTGACCGCCGCTGTACCCTGAATATCATCGTTAAAGCAGCAGACTTCGTCGCGATAGCGCTCCAGCAGCGGCATGGCGTTTTTCTGGGCGAAATCTTCAAATTGCAGCAGCACGTTGGGCCAGCGGCGTTTCACCGCCTGAATAAATTCGTCAACAAAGGCTTCGTACTCTTCGCCCGTGATACGCGGATGGCGCCAGCCCATGTACAGTGGGTCGTTCAGCAACTGCTGGTTATTGGTGCCGACGTCCAGCACCACCGGCAGCGTGTAAGCCGGGCTGATGCCGCCGCAGGCGGTGTACAGCGACAGTTTACCGATCGGAATCCCCATGCCACCGATGCCCAGATCGCCTAAGCCAAGGATGCGCTCGCCGTCAGTGACCACAATCACCTTGACGTTCTGCTTGGTGGCGTTTTGCAGCATGTCTTCAATGCGATCGCGGTTGTTATACGAGATAAACACGCCGCGCGCGCGACGATAAATTTCCGAGAAGTGCTCGCACGCTGCGCCAACGGTGGGGGTGTAGATAATCGGCATCATCTCTTCAAGATGATTGTCGAGCAGGCGATAGAAAAGGGTTTCGTTGGTGTCCTGGATATTGCGCAGATAGACGTGCTTGTCGTTATTGTTTTTGAAATCCAGGAATTGTCGCCAGGCGCGTTCTGCCTGCTCTTCGATGGTCTCAACGGCATCAGGCAGCAGGCCGTTAAGGTTGAATTCGTTACGCTCTTCCAGCGTGAATGCGCTGCCTTTATTCAGCAGCGGAAATTCCAGCAAGATCGGACCCGCGTAAGGAATATACAGCGGACGTTTACTTTCGTACTCGAGTTCCATGCAGTGTTTGCTCCGGTTGCAGTGTCTGCTGGCGCGTCGACGGGAGAGCGAGACGCCAGACCTGATTTTTAACGACGTTCTGGCGCCCGATCCTATGAGATTTCTTGCAGATGTACAGCTTTTGTTAACAGCAGGTCACAAAAGCGATGAAACGATCACTAAACTGATGTTTTTGAAACTAAAGTAACTGAAAAATCCTCACAGCCCAGTGCGGCCAGCGTGGCGCGCGTGGCGTCGCGCTGGGTCAGGGTGCAGCCCTCACACTCCGCCAGCACCGCCTGCTGCACGCTATGAACGTCCTCGTGATGCATATTCAGCATAATCAGCGCCGCCTGCAGCGGGGGCAAACTCGGGTTGAACGCCGCATTTTCAGCGTAGCGACCGCTGTAAAGCGCTCCGGCGCGGGTGCGTAACGCCACGCCGCTGTAGCTGCGGCTATAAGGCGCATGGCTCTGGTCTGCGGCCGCGATGGCGGCCTGCTGCAGCGCATCGCCGTGCCGCACGAAACCTTGCTGATTGGGGGTCATTAACCGTTCAACGATGTCGAGATCGGCCGGTCCAAAAGCGTCCGGCAAATAATCGGCCAACGTATTCACGGCGCGGCCCGGCAGGCTAATGCGGATGGCGGTGCCGCTGTTGAGTTCATTCATGAACTGACGACAGTGACCGCAGGGCGTGTAGTTCACCGTAATGGTCGCCAGCGCAGGCTCGCCGCGCAGCCAGGCGTGCGCGATGGCGCTCTGCTCCGCGTGAATGGTTTGCTGCATGGTGGCGTGCGTGAACTCCATGTTGGCGCCGAAATACCACGCGCCGCTGGTGCCCCGCGCGATCGCGCCTACGTTGAAATGAGAAATGGGGGCCACGGCGCAGCAGGCAGCGACAGGCAGCAGCGCCAGTGCCAGCGCATCGTCATCCATTCCGGTGGCCTGTTGCAGTTGCTTTACCGCTTCTGGGCTAATCACGCCGTGAAAATCTTCATCGTCCAGCAGCGGCTGAAGGGCGTGTTGCAAGGTATCGGACAGCGTAGCGAATGCCGGGTTAAATCGTGGATGCATGGTGAAGGCCTCATAAAACGCGGTGGCGGCAACGCGCCGCCTGAGGTTTATATGTGATCCATGTCGCTATGACAATGCAAGTTGCTTAGGTTGTTTCAACTTTGCGAGATCTCTCGCAAAGTTTTAGCCGAGCCAGCGCATCAGCAGCGGGAACACAAACGGCGCCAACAGGGACGTGATGATGCCGCAGATCACCAGCGCCAACGAGCTGAACGCGCCTTCCTGGTAATCGACCTCGGCAGCGCGCGCGGTACCCAGGGCGTGCGAGGCGTTACCGATAGCCAGCCCGCGTGAGGCCGTCTTACGCACGCCAAACAGATTCAGCAAGGTATGTCCCAGCACCGCGCCGAGTACGCCGGCAATCAGCACGCAGATCGCACTGATGGCGGGGATACCGTGCAGCGAACCCGATACCGCCATGGCAATCGGCGTGGTCACGGATTTAGGCATGATCGTGGCGGCAATTTGCGGCGTCGCCCCCATCCACAGCGCAATGGCCGTGCCGGACACCATGGCCGTCAGGCTGCCAATAAAACAGACGGTGATGATGGTTTTCCAGCGCGCTCGAATCTGATGCATCTGCTCATAGAGCGGCAACGCGAGCGCCACCACCGCAGGCTGTAATAGCTGATTAAGCAGCGCACTGCCGGCAAAATAGCGGCTATAAGGCAGATGGGTCAGCAGCAAAATGGGGATGATGATCGCCATCGCCACCAGCAAAGGATTGATCAGCGACAATTTGAGTTTGCTTGCCAGCTTGCGCGCCAGCAAAAAAGCCGCCACGGTCAGCGGCAGCGACCACCAGGCGTCACTCATGCGACTTCTCCCCACGCCGTTGCAGACGGTCCGCGCTCAATCCCACTATCAGCAGAACCAGAATCGTGCTGAGCGTGCAGGAGACCACAATCGGGCCGAACTGCGCGGTGAGCAGATCGGTGTAGCCCATCACGCCGACGCTAATCGGCACGAACAGCAGCGCCATATAACGGATCAGCAGATGACAGCCGGGTTTCACCCACTCCACCGGCAAAATTTGCAGCGCCAATAGCATAAACAGCATCAGCATGCCGAGGATACTGCCGGGCAGCGTAATCGGCAGTAGGCTGGCCAGCCCGTTACCGGCATACAGCGCAGCGTAGATAATTACAAAGGCGCGCAGATAGCGCCAACAGGCAGTTAACACAGCAGGCTCCTGAGGTTTAACCCCATAAAAAAGCCGCCTGACAGGCGGCTTGTTCACTTACTTCACGGGCATGCCGGGCTGTGCGCCGCTGTCCACGGACAGCACAAACAGATCTTTGCCGCCCGGTCCCGCGGACAACACCATGCCTTCTGAGACACCAAAGCGCATTTTACGCGGCGCAAGATTGGCGACGATAATGGTCATTTTACCCACCAGCACCGACGGATCGGGATACGCCGCGCGGATGCCGGAGAATATCTGGCGCTTCTCGCCGCCCAAATCCAGCGACAGGCGCAGCAGCTTGTCGGAGCCGTCCACGCACTCCGCCTGCTCGATCAGCGCCACGCGCATGTCCACTTTGGCAAAATCATCAATGGTAATGGTATCGCCAATTGGCGCATCCGCCAGCGGACCGGATGGCGCAGGCGCGTTGGCCGCTGCCGCATCCTCTTTGGAAGCCGCAATCAGCGCCTCGACTTTCGCCATTTCGATACGCCCGTACAGCGCTTTAAACGGCGCGACGGTGTGATTCAACAGCGGTTGGGCTATCGCGTCCCACTGCAGTTCGCTCTGCAAGAAGGCCTCGGCGCGCTCGCTCAGCGCGGGCAGCACCGGTTTCAGCCAGGTCATTAATACGCGGAACAGGTTAATGCCCATCGAGCAGATGGCTTGCAGATCGGCGTCGCGGCCTTCCTGTTTCGCCACCACCCACGGCGCTTGTTCGTCAACGTAGCGGTTGGCGATATCGGCCAGCGCCATGATGTCGCGAATCGCGCGGTTATATTCGCGATTCGCCCACGCTTCGCCGATGCGCTCGGAGGCATCCACAAAGGTCTGATAAAGCGCCGGATCAGCCAATTCGCTGGCGAGCTGGCCATTGAAGCGTTTCGTGATAAAGCCGGCGTTGCGTGACGCCAGATTGACCACTTTATTGACGATATCGGCATTCACGCGCTGCACAAAATCTTCCAGATTCAGATCGATGTCGTCGATGCGCGAGGAGAGCTTGGCCGCGTAATAGTAACGCAGGCTGTCGGCGTCAAGATGCTGCAGCCAGGTGCTGGCTTTGATAAAGGTGCCGCGCGATTTCGACATTTTGGCGCCGTTGACCGTCACATAGCCGTGCACAAACAGATTGGTCGGCTTACGGAACTGGCTGCCTTCCAGCATCGCCGGCCAGAACAGGCTGTGGAAATACACGATATCTTTGCCGATGAAATGGTACAGCTCGGTGGTCGACTCTTTGTGCCAGAATTCATCGAAATTGATGTCGCCGCGCTTGTCGCACAGGTTTTTGAACGATCCCATATAGCCAATTGGCGCGTCCAGCCAGACGTAGAAGTACTTACCTGGCGCATCAGGAATTTCAAAGCCAAAGTAGGGCGCGTCACGGGAAATATCCCACTGCTGCAGTCCGGAGTCGAACCACTCCTGCATTTTATTGGCGACTTGCTCTTGCAGCGCCCCGGAGCGCGTCCACGCCTGCAACATCGCGCTGAACGACGGCAAATCAAAGAAGAAGTGTTCAGAGTCGCGCATCACCGGCGTCGCACCCGACACCACGGATTTGGGATCGATCAGCTCGGTAGGGCTGTAGGTGGCGCTGCACACTTCACAGTTATCGCCATATTGATCCGGCGCTTTGCATTTTGGACAGGTGCCTTTTACAAAACGGTCCGGCAGGAACATGCCTTTTTCTGGATCGTACAGCTGTGAAATGGTGCGATTTTTAATGAAACCGTTCTCTTTCAAACGGGAATAAATCAGCGAGGCCAGCTCGCGGTTCTCTTCACCGTGCGTAGAGTGGTAGTTGTCATAGCTGATGTTGAAGCCAGCAAAATCCGCTTCGTGCTCTTGCTTCATCTCCGCGATCATCTGCTCGGGCGCAACGCCCAGCTGCTGTGCTTTCAGCATGATCGGCGTTCCATGTGCATCGTCCGCGCAGATGAAGTAAACCTGGTTGCCACGCATTCGCTGGTAACGTACCCACACGTCAGCTTGAATATGCTCAAGCATGTGACCTAAGTGGATTGAGCCGTTTGCGTACGGCAGGGCGCACGTTACCAGAATTTTTTTAGTGACTTGAGTCATAATTTGCGTAGCTTTCCGTGAATGAAAAATCGGGTTTAGATGTTAACTGATGCACCCTCTGGCGTAAACACGGCTGCTCCGCTACGTCACTTTTAATGGCTATCTGATATGATTGAAAGCACATCGCCGATCGCTGGCGCCATGAAAAGAGAGGAGTAGGGATGACTTCACAATCCCGGCAGCATCACACCCCTGAAGCCTTGCGCGCTGTGGTTATCAGCGTCCTGAATCGCTTTGAACATCCCACGCTGCGCCACAACCTGGTCACGCTGAAAGCGCTGCACCATGTGGCGCTGCTGGACGACACGTTGCATATCGAACTGCTGATGCCGTTTGCATGGGGCAGCGCGTTTGACGAACTTAAAGCCGAAACCAGCGCCGAGCTGCTGCGTGTGACCCAAGCGCGCGCCATCGACTGGCGCCTGCGCCACGACATCGCCACGCTGAAGCGGGTGAAAAACCTGCCGGGCGTCAGCGGCGTGAAAAATATCATTGCCGTGAGCTCGGGCAAAGGCGGCGTGGGCAAATCCAGCACCGCCGTGAATCTGGCGCTGGCGCTGGCGGCAGAGGGAGCGAGCGTTGGTCTGCTCGATGCGGACATCTACGGCCCCTCCGTGCCAAGTATGCTGGGCACCCCGCACGAGCGTCCCACCTCGCCAGATGGCAAGCACATGGCGCCGATTGTCGCGCACGGTTTAGCCACTAACTCCATTGGTTACCTGGCCTCCGAGGACAACGCCATGGTGTGGCGCGGGCCGATGGCGAGCAAAGCGCTCACGCAGCTGCTGAATGAAACGCTGTGGCCTGAACTGGATTACCTGGTGCTGGACATGCCGCCGGGCACCGGCGACATCCAGCTTACCCTGGCGCAAAGCGTCCCCGTGACCGGCGCGCTGGTGGTCACCACGCCGCAGGACATCGCGCTGATGGACGCGCGTAAAGGCGTGGTGATGTTTGAAAAAGTCAGCGTGCCGGTGCTGGGCGTGGTGGAGAACATGAGTATTTACATTTGCAGCGAATGCGGCCATCACGAGCCGATTTTTGGCACCGGCGGCGCGCAGCGCCTGGCGGAGGATTATCACATCCAGCTGCTGGCGCAACTGCCGCTGCACATTACGCTGCGGGAAGATCTGGACGACGGCGAACCTACCGTCGTGCGCCGCCCCGATAGCGAGTTTACAGCGCTGTATCGTCAGTTGGCGGGACGCGTGGCGGCCCAGCTCTATTGGCAGGGCAGCGTTATTCCCGGCGATATCGCCTTCCGCGCACTTTAACCCGTGGCCCTTCCGCTGGCGCGCGCCGTCAGCGGAAAGTGCATCAGCACGTATTCGCCTTGTTCACTTTCGCCCCGCGCTTCCTGATGCCATCCGTGTTTTTCATAAAAGGCCAGCGCCGCACGGTTTTGTGCCAGGCACTTCAGCGCGCCGGTGGACGTGAATAGCTGCTGCGCCGCCGCGAGCAGGGCGCTACCGACGCCGCGCCCTTGAAAGGCCGGATCGACAAACAGACTGTGTAAGAAGTTGTCGTTATCCAGCACCCCGGCGAACCCCGCGCGGTGCCCTGCCAACTCCGCCACCAAGACCGTTTCCCCCAGGATGACTGCGTCAAAATCTTCCAGCTGCCAGGCGTCGCCCTTCAGCCACGTCCAGCTGTGGCGTCGCGCCGCCAGATAGAGCGTGCGTAAAAAAGGCCGGTCGCTTTCCGTAAATAAACGAATCTCCACATCAGGCTCCTGCAATGAGGTCATACTCTAAAAGTAGCAGGCGTCGCCAATCGCGAGAAAGCCTGTTAAATGCCGGGTTAACCTGTGTAGAATGCCGCGGCAAGCCGCATGAAATCTGGCTTTGGGCTACTTGATAGCTTTTGGTTATCTGAGTGATAACGCCTGCTTATTAGATGTTGGCCCAAAAATTATGTAACTTGCATCACATATTTTAACGGAGGTCATTCATGTCCATTATTAATACCAAGATCAAGCCCTTTAAAAATGCCGCCTTCAAAAACGGCGAATTCATCGACGTAACCGAAAAAGACGTTGAAGGTAAATGGAGTGTTTTCTTCTTCTATCCGGCTGACTTCACCTTCGTATGCCCGACTGAGCTGGGTGACGTTGCAGACCATTATGAAGAGTTCCAGAAGCTGGGCGTAGACATCTACTCCGTTTCTACTGACACGCACTTTACCCACAAAGCCTGGCACGGTTCTTCTGACACCATTGCCAAGATCCAGTACGCGATGATCGGTGACCCAACTGGCGCGCTGACCCGCAACTTCGAAATCATGCGTGAAGCTGAAGGTCTGGCCGATCGCGGTACGTTCATCGTTGACCCAGAAGGCATCATTCAGGCGATCGAAATCACTGCTGAAGGCATCGGCCGTGACGCTTCTGACCTGCTGCGCAAAGTGAAAGCTGCACAGTACGTGGCTTCTCACCCAGGTGAAGTTTGCCCGGCTAAATGGAAAGAAGGCGATGCAACGCTGGCGCCATCACTGGACCTGGTTGGCAAAATCTAACCACCGCCCAGCCCTTCGATCTTTCTCAATCGGGTGCTACGGCACCCGATTTTCTTGACAGGAACTCACTATGCTCGACACCAATTTAAAAACGCAGCTCAAGGCCTACCTTGAGAAATTAACAAAACCGGTTGAGTTGATTGCTACGCTGGACGACAGCGCCAAATCTACTGAGATTCGCACGCTGCTGACCGACATCGCCAGCCTGTCAGAAAAAGTCAGCTTCCGCGAAGAGAACGATCGTCCGGTGCGTAAACCCTCTTTTCTGATTACCAACCCTGGCCGCAACGGCGGGCCGCGCTTTGCGGGTTCCCCAATGGGCCACGAATTTACCTCACTGGTGCTGGCGCTGCTGCAGACCGGTGGGCATCCCTCTAAAGAAGCGCAAAGTCTGCTGGAGCAAGTGGCCGCGCTGGACAGCGATCTGCACTTTGAAACGTATTATTCGCTGTCGTGCCATAACTGCCCGGATGTCGTGCAGGCGCTGAACCTGATGGCGATCCTCAACCCGCGCATCAGCCACACGGCCATCGACGGCGGCATGTTCCAGCATGAGATCACCGAACGTAACGTGATGGGCGTGCCGGCGGTCTACCTCAACGGTAAAGAGTTTGGTCAGGGCCGTATGAGCCTCGCCGAGATCGTCGGTAAAGTCGACACCAACGCCGAGAAGCGCGCCGCAGAAGAGTTGAACAAACGCGCGGCCTACGACGTACTGATCGTCGGCAGCGGCCCGGCAGGTGCGGCTGCGGCCATTTACTCGGCGCGTAAAGGCATTCGCACCGGTTTGATGGGCGAGCGCTTCGGCGGACAGGTACTGGACACCGTCGACATCGAAAACTACATCTCCGTGCCGAAAACAGAAGGTGCGAAGCTGGCGGGTTCCCTCCGTGCGCACGTGGAAGATTACAACGTGGACGTGATTGATACCCAGAGCGCCATCAAACTGATTCCAGCGGCTAAAGCGGGCGGTTTACACGCGCTTGAAACCGCGTCGGGTGCGGTGTTGAAATCGCGCAGCATCATCATTGCCACCGGTGCGCGCTGGCGCAACATGGGCGTCCCGGGCGAAGAGCAGTATCGCACCAAGGGCGTGACCTATTGCCCACACTGCGACGGTCCGTTGTTTAAGGGCAAGCGTACGGCAGTCATCGGCGGCGGTAACTCCGGCGTCGAAGCGGCCATCGATCTCGCGGGTATCGTTGAGCACGTTACGCTGCTGGAGTTCGCGGGCGAAATGCGTGCCGACAAAGTGCTGCAGGATAAACTGCGCAGCCTGAAAAACGTGGATGTGATCCTCAATGCACAAACCACCGAAGTCAAAGGCGACGGCAGCAAAGTCACGGGGCTGAGCTACATTGACCGTACTAACCAAACCAGCCATGACATCGCCCTGAGCGGCATCTTTGTGCAAATTGGATTGCTGCCGAACACCGGTTTCCTGGAAGGCGCGGTGGAGCTGAACAAAATGGGCGAAGTGATCATTGACGCCAAATGCGAAACCAGCCTGAAAGGGGTATTCGCGGCAGGCGACTGCACCACGGTCCCGTACAAGCAGATTATCATTGCCAGCGGTGAAGGTGCGAAAGCCTCCCTGAGCGCCTTTGATTACCTGATCCGCACCAAGCCGGCTGAATAATGTTGCGATAGCCACGCAACCGCCCCGCAACGTCTGTTGCGGGGCTTTTTTTTATCCTAACCACCGACGCGCCTGGGCATCGCTGATATCGCGATAAAACACTTTGTGCAGTCGTACCCCGCAGCCGGTGCACTGCGCCAGAACAGCGGTGCACATGCCCTGACGCCCGCCGGGAAACTGCGCGCCGCAGCGCGTGATATGCATGATCCGCCAGCGATGGGCGTGGGGAAGAAAAGCCAGAAGCCGTGAAATCATTATTCAGTCCGCGAGAAAAGGCGTTAAACCGCAGGGATTAAGCCCGTATAACGCGTTAACGGCGTTGATGTGCATCAATTTCCAGCCGTGCCGCGCGCTTTTTCCCCTGCCAACGTCGAATAGCGCAATTTCCGCGTTTTACGCCGCAAGGCAACAGCGGCTGTGCCTTGATCTGGCGCGGTTAAACGCAGGCTGTCATATGTGCCTGGCACAGGGAAAAAGGGCGGCGCACACCATCAACAACCGCTTCAACGTGGCGCGACGAAAGTGGCTTGCACGGTTTACGCGCCTTCCCGTATGCTGAGCCGCTGTAACGCCTGTTACGACATGACTCGGGGTGCCCTTCGTATGAAGGCTGAGAAATACCCGTATTACCTGATCTGGATAATGCCAGCGTAGGGAAGTCAGATGCCTGACCGCATTCGCCTTCTTGATCGCCGGTTGGGAGCCTTATGACACATCAACCTGACCTTCTTGCCCATACGCCGTGTGCGCCAGCCTTCTTACCGCGATGCGTTTGCTGCCTGGTCCACACCGTCACGCCTGCCTGTTACGCCTTTTTCACCGATTGCAAGGGCGCGATGGAGGGGAGGGGATGACACGCATTAATGCCTTAACGATTGCGGGCACCGATCCCAGCGGCGGCGCGGGCATCCAGGCCGATCTCAAAGCGTTCTCGGCGCTGGGCGCTTACGGCACCAGCGTGATCACCGCGCTGGTGGCGCAAAACACCTGCGGCGTGCGGTCGGTGTATCGCGTCGATCCCGCGTTTGTCGCCGCCCAACTGGACGCGGTGCTGGATGATGTGCGCATCGATACCGCCAAAATCGGCATGCTCGGCGAGGCGGCCATCGTTGAAACCGTGGCGCAGCGGCTGGCGCAGGCGCAGTTGCCGTTTGTGGTACTGGACACGGTGATGGTGGCGAAGAGCGGTGATGCGCTGCTGTCGCCCGAGGCGGTGGCGACGCTGCGTGAATGTCTGCTGCCGCAGGTCTCACTCATCACGCCGAACCTGCCTGAAGCCGCCACGCTGCTGGATTGTGCCCCGGCGCAGGATGAAACTGAGATGCGGCGCCAGGGGGACGCGCTACTGCAGCTCGGCTGTGAGGCGGTCTTGATGAAGGGCGGACACCTGCAGCACGCCGAAAGTCCCGACTGGCTGATTACCCGCCATGGACATCAGCGCTTTACCGCCGTACGCGTGGCGACGCGCCATACGCACGGCACCGGCTGTTCGCTCTCGGCGGCGCTGGCCGCGCTGCGTCCACAGCATCAGGATTGGGCGACGACCGTGGCGGCGGCGAAAGCCTGGCTACAGCAGGCGCTGCACCATGCGGATTCGCTAGAGGTGGGAAAAGGGATTGGGCCGGTGCACCATTTTCATCGCTGGTGGTAAGCCGCAGCCGACACAAGGCCGGACTTGTCCGGCGTTACGGCGTTTCAAACCACGCGCTGTTCTGCTCCGCAATCGGGCCGATATTCAGCATCATCGCTTGCAGGTGATGGCGCAAAGCGCGCTCGGCAGCGTCGGCATCACCGGCTAGCAGCGCCTGATAAATAGCCTGATGCTGCTGAATCAGGTGCTCTGCCGGCGCCACCGCATTCAGCGTCAGAAAGCGCACGCGGTCCAGCGTGGCTTTGATGTTCTCGACCGTCTCCCATGCCAGCAGGCAATCAATGCCCTCGGCAATAAGGCGATGAAATTCATCGTCGAGCAGCATAAAAGCCTGGCTGTCGTGGTGCGTCGCGGCGAGATGCTGAAGCTGCAAGTTGTGCTCCAGCGCCATCAGGCCGGTGTCAGTCAGCGTCTGTGCGGCGCGGCGTACCACGGCCACTTCCACGGCTTCGCGAATAAAGCGCCCGTCGGCCACGCGCTGCAGCGAGATTTTGCGCACGAAGGTGCCACGCTGCGGCACGATCTGCACTAACCCGGCTTCGGCCAGCTTAATAAAGGCCTCTCGCACCGGCTGACGCGACACGTTAAAACGCGCGGACACCTCTTTCTCCGACAGCAGCGTGCCCGGTTGAATGGCGCAGCCAACGATATCTCTGCGCAGATAGCGGTAGATCTGCTGATTGATGGGCTCGCTGGCGGTGAGAGTGTAGGCAGTCGGCATGCGGTAATATCCCTATTACGACCAGCACGGCTAGCCTGGTCAGATAAGTAAATCCACCCCGCACTGCGGCAAGCGGGTTCGGGCGTACCGTTGCCTGAACGACAGAAGAGAGGGCAGCAGCACGGGAAGCCTGCGCGCGTGGGGGCGGCGCAGCAAGAGAGGCAACATAGCGTTCCCGCGACCTGCGCGACAACCATAAGGGTGAAGGTTGTGAAGCGGCTCACAGCGGGCAGCGCGGTGCCGCCGCTGGGCAGTGAAAGACGCCGCGTCGGGGAAAGCCAGTTCGACACGCCTGGATAACAGGCATAAAAAAAGCAGCCATAAAGGCTGCTTTTTTCAAGAATTTGGCTCCTCTGACTGGACTCGAACCAGTGACATACGGATTAACAGTCCGCCGTTCTACCGACTGAACTACAGAGGAATCGCTTGGAACGGGGCGCATATTATCGGGGTAGGTGGGGGTTGTCAAAGCCCTTTTTCATAATTTTTTCTGACTGCTGAATAAAGCGTCAATCGGCCATTGCGACAAACAGATGACGGCACACAAAACGGCTGTTTGTGATTGAAATCACCGTTGTTGTGCAAAATTACATCCTGATTTGTCGGTTTTGTCAGATACCTCGCAAAGATGATCACAGATATTTCATTTCGCCGTTGTGACGGCAAAAAACGAAACATATATTCCGCTTCATCTCCCCTCCTGTAACAGGTGCAGCATGAACAAAGTCAGAATCGGAATGATCGGCAGTGGCTACATTGGCCGGTGTCACGCCATTGCCTATGCGCAAGCGCCGACGGTTTTTCCCCTCAAGGGCGAAATTGTGCGTGAGATGCTGGCGGAAGTGGACAGCGAGCGGGCAAGGGCGCAGGCGGCCGCGTTCGGTTTTGCACGCGCCACGGGGGACTGGCGCGAATTGGTGAGCGATCCACAGATTGACCTCGTGGATATCTGCGCCCCGAACTTCTTGCACAAAGAGATGGCGCTGGAGGCGATCCGCCACGGCAAACACGTTTACTCTGAAAAACCGCTGTCGCTCTCGGTCGCGGATGCCGAAGAGATGGTGCAGGCGGCGCAGCAGGCCGGCGTGAAAACCCTGGTAGGCTTTAACTACATGAAAAATCCCACCAGCCAACTGGCGCGGGAAATCATTGCCGCAGGAGAAATTGGCGAGGTGGTGCACTTTTATGGCACCCACAATGAAGATTACCTGGCGCGTCCTGAGACGCCGCTGGACTGGCACTGTCAGAAAGCGCTGGCGGGATTGGGTGCGCTGGGCGATCTGGCCGCGCATATCGTCAATATGGCGCACTATCTGGTCGGAGAGATCGACGAAGTCAGCGGCGACATGATGACGGTCATCACCCAACGTCCCGATCCCAAGGATCCCGCGCGCCTGCTGCCGGTGGAGAACGAAGATCAGGCCAGCGCGCTGCTGCGCTTTAAAAATGGCGCGCACGGCGTGTTTGAAACCTCGCGCATCGCCTGCGGCAGCAAAATGGGCCTGACTTACGTGGTGACCGGCACCAAAGGCACGCTGCGCTATACCCAAGAGCGCATGGCGGAACTTGCGCTCTATAATCACAACGATCCGGCGGGGCGCCAGGGATTTAAAACCTTGCTGACCGGACCGGCGCATCCTGACTATGCCTATTTCTGCGTGTCTGCGGGGCACGGCATTGGCTTTAACGACCAGAAAACCGTGGAGATCCGCGATCTGATCAACGGCATCGCCGCCGGCGACCATATGTGGCCGGATTTCGCGGAAGGGCTGCAGGTGCAAAAAGTGTTGGAAGCGGTGGCCATCTCGGCCGTGGAGCGACGCTGGATCAAGGTGTAAAAGCGGGGCGTCTGGCGCCCCGTGGCGATCACGCCAGCAGCGGACACTGCGGGGGCAGACGGCAGTTCAGCGCGCCGGGCATCACCTCAAGGGTAAATTCACTGCCGGTCAGCGGCTCACCGTCCAGGTTGAACGTCATCTCATTGGGCGAGCGTATGGTTAACGACGGCAGCTGCGCGGTGACAATATTGGGGTTCTCATCGTCGCGCGTCAGCGAGTGCAGCAGCGTTGGCAGTAACTCCTGCGCCGTCACGATGCTGAGATTGAGCACGCCGTCATTGATTAGCGCCTCTGGGCAGAGCTTCTGCCCGCCGCCCGCCTGGCGTCCGTTGCCAATACCGATCACCAGTGCATCGCCCTGCCAGGCAAAGCCCGGTCCGCTGATTTCACAGCTGTCTGGCTTCAGGGCATCCACGCGCATCAGGCCGTGAATAAAATAGGACACGCCGCCGAGCGCGGATTTCAGCTTTTCCGGTGTTTCAGTGGTAATCCGCGTGCCAAAGCCGCCGGTCGCCATATTGATAAAGTAGCGATCGCCGTTAACACAGGCGAGATCGATGGCGCTCGCTTTGCCGACCAGCGCCAGGCGCAGCGCAGGCTCCATCTCGGCTGGAATGCCCACGCTGGTGGCGAAATCGTTGGCGGTGCCCAGCGGTAAAATGCCCAGCACGGGGCGCTGTGCGGCAGGCAGCTTTGCCAGCGCGGTAGCAATTTCATTGACGGTGCCATCGCCGCCGCCGGCAACCACGGTTTCCGCCTGCAGCGCCACGGCTTCCTGGATGTAACGTTCCCCGTCGCCTTTCTCCCACGTGACGCGGACCGCCACGTTAAACCCCTCGTCACGCAGCGTAGCGACGGCGGCGCGCAGATCGTCATTGCCCGCGCCTTTCCCGTTGAGGATCAGCATGGTGAGCGAATTATTTTGCATAATCAGTTCCTTGATGCGTGATTCAGTGCAGTGGTTATAGCATAGCTGCGGCGGAAACTTTATTTTGCGGAGGCTGAAAAAAAGAAGACCCGCACGGGGGAGCCGAGCGGGTGAATGAGGTGGTTCCTGATAGAACTTGCCGTTAGTTGTTACTCGTTAGCAGCAGGCGCGATAATAAGGCGCGTACGCCGGGCGGTCTGTGATCCTGTTCTAACTTCGCCGTTTTCTTTACGAAAGTGCGATCTCAACCACGCGGCGCCTGCGTGGTGCCTTCGCCGTTAAAATTGCGTAGCAGCAGGGCATACGCTAGATCAACCGACGCAGGCACCGGCATCCAAACGCGGTGCCCGTCGCCGGGCGCGATCTGCACCGCGTCGCCGCGATCGTTCTGCAGCGTCTCCAGCGTGGCGTTAAGGTTGCCCTCGGGCGTCATGATCTCCACCGCGTCGCCCACCATGAACTTGTTCTTTACCGCGATTTGCGCCCAGTCACCGCGGCGCTCGCCGGTAAATTCACCGACAAACTGCTGCCGCTCAGACACGGAGAAACCTTGGCTATAGTTTTGGTAACTGTCATGCGTGTGGCGACGTAAAAAACCCTCGGTATAGCCGCGATGCGCCAGGCCTTCCAGCGTTTCCAGTAGCGTGGTGTCGAAAGGTTTTCCCGCTGCGGCATCATCAATCGCACGACGATACACCTGCGCGGTGCGCGCGCAATAGTAAAAGGACTTGGTGCGCCCCTCTATTTTTAGCGAGTGCACGCCCATTTGGCTCAGGCGCTCTACGTGCGCCACGGCGCGCAGATCTTTGGAATTCATGATATAGGTGCCATGCTCATCTTCAAACGCGCTCATGACCTCGCCCGGCTTCATCTTTTCTTCCAGCAAAAACACCCGATCGGTGGGCGTGCCGACGCCCAGCGTCGGCGGCTGCACGGCCACGGGCTGGTGAATGCCCACGATATTGCCGAGTTCGTCCTGCTGGCCTTCCGCCACCTTGTATTCCCAGCGGCAGGCGTTGGTGCAGGTGCCCTGGTTGGGATCGCGCTTGTTGAGATAGCCAGACAGCAGGCAGCGGCCCGAGTAGGCCATGCATAACGCGCCGTGCACGAAAATTTCCAGCTCCATCTCCGGCACCTGCGCGCGGATCTCGGCGATTTCCTCTAGCGACAGCTCGCGCGAGAGGATCACGCGCGTGAGCCCCCTCTGCTGCCAAAATTTCACCGTGGCCCAGTTCACCGCGTTGGCCTGTACGGAAAGATGAATGGGCATGGCAGGGAACGCCTCGCGCACCAGCATAATGAGCCCAGGATCGGACATGATCAGCGCATCGGGCTGCATCGCCACCACGGGCGCTAAATCGCGAATAAAGGTTTTCAACTTCGCGTTATGCGGCGCAATGTTCACCACCACATAGAATTTCTTACCCAGCGCGTGCGCCTCGGCAATGCCCTGCGCCAGCACCTCGTGGGTAAATTCATTATTACGCACGCGCAAACTGTAGCGCGGCTGGCCGGCGTAAACGGCATCGGCGCCGTAGGCAAAGGCGTAGCGCATGTTCTTCAGCGAGCCTGCTGGAGAGAGGAGTTCGGGTTTACACATCGGGCGTCTCACGGCTGTTAAATCGGGCAGTCACTGGATGACCGTACAGGGCTGCGGTAAACAGCCCTGCAAAAAGTGGGGAATTGTAGGCGGGTGCAGGCGCGATGTAAATTGATCGCGATCAACGCGGCTAGATCAAGCGGCAGACATCCGCTTCCCAGCGGTAGCCCATGCCGTAAACCGCCCGAATAAACGGCTGGTCGGCATCCAGATTCTCCAGCTTGCGCCGCAGATTTTTAATGTGGCTGTCGATGGTGCGATCGGTGACGACGCGATAGTCATCGTACAAGTGGTTCAGCAGCTGCTCGCGTGAAAACACCTTGCCAGGCTCCAGCGCCAGGGTCTTCAGCAGGCGAAATTCGGCTGGCGTGAGCTCGAGCGGCTGCTCGCGCCAGCTGGCCTGAAAGCGACCTTCATCGATGATCAGCGGGGAAGCCTGCTGCGCCTCTTCCGGCGAGCGGCGTACGCGGCGCAGAATGGTTTTCACGCGCGCCACCACTTCACGCGGGCTAAACGGCTTGCAAATGTAGTCATCTGCACCGATCTCCAGGCCCAGAAGGCGGTCAATCTCTTCGGTGCGCGCCGTGACCATGATAATGGGCAACTCGGAAAAGCGGCGGATCTCACGGCACAGCGTCAGGCCGTCGCGGCCGGGCAACATCAGGTCCAGCAGCATCAAATCAGGTGGCGTATTCTGCACATAACTCAGCACGTCGCTGCCGTCGGCAAGATGGTGCGTGCGATAGTTAGAGGCTTGCAGATAGTCCATCATCAGCTGCGCCAATTTGGGTTCATCCTCGACGACAAGAATCAGGGGATCGTGGCTGTCCGGGGTCATAAGTCATTTCTGATAGGGAACATAGGGCAAGTTTAGCCTGATTTGCAGTCCACCTAAATCAGAGTGAAGCGCAGAAATCGTGCCGCCGTGCGCTTCAACGATATTTTTACAGATGGCCAGCCCCAAACCCGAGCCGCCGCTGGCGCGATTGCGTGAGCTTTCCGCGCGGAAGAAACGTTCAAACAGCTGCGCCTGCTGCGTCGCCTCCACCCCGGGCGCGCTATCGGCAAAATCCAGCTGCCAGTGCTCTCCAGCGAGCGCCATGCTGACCCGAACCGTGCCGCCCGCGTCGGTGTAGCGCAGGCTGTTTTCCAGCAAATTGGTAAACAGCTGCATCAGCCGGTCAGGATCGCCAAAGCTCCCGGCCTCGGCGGGCAGCGTCAGCTGGAGCGTCAGGTCACGGCTGCGGTAGCGCGCCGCAAAACTGCCCGCCACCACTTCCAGCAGCTGCACCAGCTCTACCGGCTGTTTACGGTAGGCCAGCGCGCCCGCATCCGACAGCGAAAGCTGGTGCAGATCCTCCACCAGCTTGGTGAGTACCACCACTTCGCTCTGCAGAGAGGCCACGGCCGCCTGCGTCAGCGGCCGTACGCCATCCTGCATCGCCTCTAACTCGCCGCGCAGGATCGCCAGCGGCGTGCGCAGCTCGTGTGAGATATCGGCCATAAACGCGCGACGGTTACTCTCATTTTTTTCCAGCGAACGGGCGAGCTGGTTAAAATCACGCGCCAGCTGGCCAATCTCGTCGCTGCTGTCTACTTCCACGCGGGTCGCAAACTTGCCGGCGGCCAAGTGGTGCGTGCCGTCCACCAGTCGCTTTAACGGCGCCAGCAAGCCACGTGCCAGCAGCCAGGTCACCAGCGCCGCCAGCAGCGTGGTGAGTGCGACGATCATCCAGCTGGTTTGGCGCTGCTGGCGATCAAAATTGATGTCGGTGCTGCGGGTTAATCGCTCGGCAGGGGAGGCGATAACCCAGCCCACCACTTTGCCGTTGCTGGTGGTGATGCTGCGTCGAGACCCTTCCGGCGGCACCGGCGCACGCGGGCCAGACAGCACTTTAAACTGCTGATCGATGATCCAGAACTGGGTGCGCCAGCCGTGCGGCGGTAGCTGATTGCCGCTGCCGGGGTTCTGCTCCAGCGAGCGCAAAATCGTGAATATCAGGCGATCGTTATGACGCAAAAAATCCCAGCTGCCGTGCTGCTCGTACTGATCGGCCAGGGCGTCACTTAGCAGGGTAAGGCGCTGCTCGTTGCCGCGCTTGATGTAATCGACAAAACCGTGTTCAAAGCTGAGGCGCACGCCCCAGTGCATGGTGATGATCACCAGCATGCAGGTTGAAAAGATGGCGATAAACAGTTTGGCGCCAATGCCGAGTCTGACCGGCTGTTTCATGATTTTCTCCTGCGGCTTAGCACCACATTTTTACTGATGTCGCGCGGCACGCGCCAGAACACCAGCGCCGGCAGGGCGATGATGACGGCCATACAGAGCCAGCTATAAATAAAAGTCTGTTGCACCGCCGCACCGTTGCCTAACGCGTCATGGCTAAAGGCCCCGAGCAGCAAACCGGCCACGGTCACGCCGATGCTCATGGCCAGCTGCATCACCATGGAGAGCAGGCTATTGCCGCTGGAGGCGAGCGCGTCCGGCAGATCTTTCAGCGTTAACGTGTTCATGGAAGAGAAGCGCACCGCGTTCACCATCCCTTGTAAAAACAGCACGACCGGCAGCAGCCACCACACTTGCAACAGGGCCACCAGCGGAAACAGCAGCACCACGCCCGCAAGCGCCAGGGTGGCGCCCACTAATGCGTGGCGATAGCCAAACCGATTGACCAGCTGCACGACCGCACGCTTGACGCCCATGTTGCCCAGCACCATGGGGATCATCATCAGCCCGGCGTGAAAAGGGCTAAACCCCAGGCCCACCTGCAGGAAAATCGGCGTCATAAACGGCAGCATGCCGCTGCCGATGCGGCCGGTTAAGCTGCCCAGCAGACCGATGCGGAATAAACGGTTATCAAACAGCGCGAGGCTGAACAGCGCGCGCGCGTTGCCGCGGCTGTGCCACAGATACAGCAGCAGCGCCAGGCTCCCCGCGATCGCCAGCGCCGCCAGCCGCCACGCCGAGCCGCTGCCGCGCGTGCCATCCAGAGCCAGCGTCAGCGTCGCCATGCCGATCGCCAGCAGGGCGAAGCCGATAAAATCAAAGCGTCGCGGCGGCAGCGCGCCGTTGGGCAACAGCAGTAAAGCCGCAACGGCACCCACCATGCCCACCGGAATGTTGATCAAAAAAATCCAGTGCCAGCTGGCGTACTCTACCAGCACGCCGCCCAGCGCCGGGCCAAGCAGCGGGCCGATTTGCCCCGGTAACGTCACGAACGTCATCGCCGACATATACTGCTCGCGCGGGACAATTTTCATCACCGTCAGGCGGCCCACCGGCACCAGCATGGCCCCGCCGATGCCCTGTACGATGCGCGCCAGCACCAGCTGATCCCGGGAGTCTGCCAGGGCGCACAGCAGCGAACCCAAGCTGAACAGCACGATGGCGCTGCAAAACACCTTGCGCACGCCAAAACGATCGGCCAGCCAGCCGCTGAGCGGCAGCATCACCGCGACTGTCAGCACGTAGGCCACAATCACTGCGTGCATTTGCAGTGGACTGACGTGGAGATCGCGCGCCATCGACGGGATCGCCGTGTTGACGATGGTGGTGTCCAGCGTCTGCATAAAGAAGCCGAAGGCGACAATCCACAGCTGCCAGCGCACGCTGGCGGGTTGCGTTTCCACGTTCACTCCCCAGCCCGGTTTCTACCGGGCGCGCATGTCATTCAGGTGGGCCACGTTGTTACGTCGGCGGCTCAGCTTATCCATCATCAGGTAGACCACCGGCGTGGTATAGAGCGTCAGCAGCTGACTCATCACTAAGCCACCGGCGATGGTAATGCCCAGCGGCTGGCGCAGCTCCGCCCCGTCGCCGCTGGTCAGCACCAGCGGCAGGGCACCAAACAGCGCGGCCAGCGTGGTCATCAGTATTGGTCGAAAACGCAGCTGGCAGGCCTGGAAAATCGCCTCACGCGGCGTCAAGCTGCGGCTGCGCTGCGCTTCAAGGGCAAAGTCCACCATCATAATGGCGTTCTTCTTCACGATGCCAATCAACAGCAGGATGCCAATCAGGGCGATCAGGCTAAACGGCGTATCAAACAGTTTTAGCGCCAGCAGCGCGCCCACGCCCGCCGAGGGCAGGGTAGAGAGAATGGTTAGCGGATGCACATAGCTTTCGTACAGGATGCCCAGCACGATGTACACCGCAGCAATCGCCGCCAGCATCAGCCACAGCTGATTAGACTGTGATTGCTGGAACACCTGCGCGGTCCCGGCAAAGCTGCCGCGCACGCTGGACGGGACGCCGAGCGCCGTCATAGTGCGGTCGATGGCGTCAGAAGCCTGCGAAAGCGAGACGCCTTCCGGCAGGTTAAAGGAGACCGTGGAGGCCGCCGACAGCCCCTGATGGTTGACCGACAGCGGCGCGTTAGCCGGCTGCCACTTGGCAAAGCCGCTGAGGGGGATGGCCGCACCGTCGCTGTTGATCACAAACATCTTGTCCAGCGCGCTAATATCCTGGGTGTAACGCGGGTCGACCTCCATCACCACTTTGTACTGGTTAAGCGGCTGATAAATCGTGGAGATTTGCCGCTGTCCAAAGGCGTTGTTCAGCAGCGCGTTCGCCGCCGACACATCAATACCCAGCTGCGCCATGCGATCGCGGTCGTAAGTCAAAGCCATTTCACTGCCGTGATCTTGCTGGTCTGAGTTAACATCCGCCAGTTCCGGCAGGGCCGCGAAGGCTTCGCGAATTTTAGGCTCCCACGTGCGCAGGTCGGCCAAATTATCGGAAAGCAGCGTGTACTGATAGCTGGCGTTGGATTCGCGCCCGCCCACGCGAATGTCCTGTACCGCATTCAGAAACAGATTGGCCCCCGGCTCTTTCGCCAGTTTGGTGCGCAGGCGGGCAATAACCGCTTGGGCATTCTCGCTGCGCTCAGAAAGGGGTTTGAGCGCCACAAACATCAGGCCGCTGTTGGTGCCCATTCCGCCGGTAAACCCGGTAACGTTATCCACCGCCGGATCGGCTTTAATGATGTTCATGAAATCCAGCATCTTGCCGCGCATCGCCTGGAACGAGATGCTCTGGTCGGCCTGAATAAAGCCGTTGAGCCGCCCGGTATCCTGCTCAGGCATAAAGGTCTTGGGAATGCTAATAAACAGCCAAACCGTGAGCGCCACCGTGGCGAGCAGCACCAGTAGCACCCAGACGGCATGATTCAGTACCCAGCGCAGCGAGCGCGCGTAGCCGTGTTGCACGCCGCTCATCAGGCGAGCAAAGCCGCGTGCAGGTTCGGCTTGCGCGGCGCGCGGCGCACGCAGCAGATAGGCGCACATCATGGGCGTTAAGGTAATGGAGACAAACAGCGAGATCAGGATCGAGACCGACAGCGTAATCGCAAATTCAGAGAAAAAGCGCCCAATGATGCCGCCAATCATGAGCAGGGGTAAAAAGACGGCAATCAGCGACAGGCTCATCGACAGCACGGTAAAGCCCACTTCGCGTACGCCCGTCAGCGCGGCTTGCAGCGGCTTCATGCCTGACTCGATATGCCGCGCGATATTTTCCAGCACCACAATCGCGTCATCCACCACAAAGCCGGTGGCGATGGTCAGCGCCATCAGCGAAAGGTTGTTGAGGCTAAAACCGCACAGATACATGGCGGCAAAGGTGCCCACCAGCGACACCGGCACCGCCGCCGCCGGGATCAGCGTCGCGCGCCCGTCACGCAGGAACAGGAACACCACCAAAATCACCAGCCCCACCGCGATGATTAGCGATTGCTCTACCTCGTGCAGCGAGGCACGAATGGTGGGCGAGCGGTCTTGCGCGATCTGTAAATCGATGGCGGCGGGGATCACATCATGCAGCAGCGGCATTTCCGCCCGGATGCGGTCCACGGTCTCGATGATATTGGCGTCGGGCGATTTGCGCACCACCAGCAGCACCGCGGGTTTGCCGTTGGTCAGGCCGGCATTGCGCACATCCTGCACCGAATCCTGCACGGTGGCGACGTCGCTGAGGCGCACCGCCGCGCCATTATTGTAATGCACCACCAGCGGCTGATACTCCGCAGCGGTCTGCAGCTCGCTGTTGGTCTGCACC
The DNA here is from genome assembly GCA_913778495.1 of uncultured Pantoea sp. Classification (GTDB taxonomy): domain Bacteria; phylum Pseudomonadota; class Gammaproteobacteria; order Enterobacterales; family Enterobacteriaceae; genus Pantoea. The sequence continues at coordinate 82,785 of CAJYVD010000034.1, read as the reverse complement.
TGCCAGCGCTGCGCCACATCGTCAATCGCACCTTGCGGACGGCGCTGGTTGGCATTGCTGATGGCCGTGCGCACCGCGTCCAGCGAGACACCCTGATTGAACAGCGCCTGAGGATTGAGATCGACGCGCACCGCTGGCAATGAACTCCCGCCCACCGTCACGTCGCCTACGCCTTCCAGCTGCGACAGCTTTTGTGCCAGCTGGGTTGAGGCGTAGTCGTAGAGCTGGCCCGGATTGTAGATATCCGATGTCAGGGTAAGGATCATAATAGGCGCATCGGACGGATTCGCCTTGCGGTAAGTGGGGCGGCTTGGCATCCCCGAGGGCAGCAGGCTTTGTGCCGCGTTGATCGCTGCCTGTACGTCGCGCGCCGCGCCGTTAATGTCGCGGTTGAAATCAAACACCAGAATAATACGCGTGCTGCCGAGCGAGCTGGTGGAGGTCATTTCACTGACGCCCGCGATGCGGCCCAGCGAACGCTCCAGCGGCGTCGCCACCGACGAGGCCATGGTCTCCGGCGAGGCGCCCGGCAGCGAGGCCGACACCATGATCACCGGAAAATCGAGCTGCGGCAGCGGCGCTACCGGCAGCAGGCGAAAGCCCAGAATCCCGGCCAGCGCAATCGCCAGCGTCAGTAACGTCGTGGCAACCGGTCGATGAATAAACAGCGCAAAAAACCTCACGACTGCGCCTCCGTTCTGCCAAAACGACGCCGCGTGGCGTGCGCCAAACGATCGAACAGCAGATAAATCACCGGCGTGGTAAACAGCGTCAGGATCTGGCTGAGGATCAGGCCGCCCACCATGGCGATGCCCAGCGGATGACGCAGTTCGGCGCCGACGCCGGTGCTCAGCATCAGCGGCAGCGCGCCGAGCAGGGCGGCCAACGTGGTCATCAGAATCGGGCGGAAACGCAGCAGGCTGGCCTGATAAATCGCTTCACGCGGCGACAAGCCTTGCTCACGCTCGGCGGCCAGCGCGAAGTCAATCATCATGATGGCGTTCTTTTTCACGATGCCGATCAGCAAAATAATGCCGATGATGGCGATGATATCCAGCTCGTTGCCGCTCAACATCAGCGCCAGCAGTGCCCCAACGCCTGCGGTGGGCAAGGTGGAAAGAATGGTGATGGGATGAATAAAACTCTCATACAGTACGCCGAGTACGATATACATCGCCACCACCGCAGCAACGATCAGCCATACCGTGCTGCTCAGTGCAGCCTCAAAGGCCAGCGTGCTGCCCTGGAACTGCGTCATCAGATCGGCGGGTAAACCAAGATTCGCTTCCGCCTCACCGACGGCTTTAACCGCATCGCCGAGTGAATAGCCGTCTGCCACGTTGAACGAGAAGGTGGCCGACGGGAACTGATCGAGATGGTTCACGCTGAGCACGGCCTGGCGCTGCTCTACTTGCGCGATGGCGCTAAGCGGCACGCTGCCGCCATCGCTGCTGTTAAGCCGAATCCCCTCCAGACTGGCCAGGCCCGGCGTATGATCGTTGTTCTGCTCCAGCACCACGCGATATTGGTTCGCCTGCGTATAGATGGTGGAGACCAGCCGCTGTCCAAAGGCGTTATAGAGCGCGTTATCCACATCGGCCATGGCGATACCCAAGCGGCTGGCGCTGTCGCGATCCACGCGAACATAGGCTTCCAGGCCCTGATCCTGCCAGTCGCTGCTGACATCGCGCAGCTGGGGCAAGCGCTTCAGTTCGGTCAGCAGCTGCGGCACCCACGTGCTCAGCGAGTCGAGCGAGCCGGATTGCAGCGTGAACTGGTACGGCGTGCGGCTCGACTGCGTTTCAATGGTGAGATCCTGCACCGGCTGCAGCCACAGCGATACGCCGGGAACGCGATCGATCGCCTGCTGCAGGCGCGCCTGCACCGCCGGAATGCGGTCATCACGCTCGCTTAACGGCTTGAGCGTGATCTGCAGGCGGGCACTGTTGAGCGCCGCGTTGGTGCCGTCCACGCCCACAAACGAGGTCAGACTTTGCACCGCCGGGTCTTGCATAATGCGCGACGCCACATCGCGCGTGCGCTCGGCCATGCTGGCATAGGAAACCGACTGCGGCGCCTGAAGCGTGCCCTGAATAATGCCGTTGTCCTGCTGCGGGAAGAAGCCCTTGGGAATGACTATCCACAGCAGCACGGTGAGCGCCAGCGCGCCCAGCGCCACCGACAGCGTGAGCCACGGGTGGCGCAGCACGCGCGTGAGTGCGCGACCATAGCGGGCGATAATGCGCTCAAACATCGCTTCGCTGGCGCGGGAAAAGCGGTTTTGTTTGCGCAGCGATTCCGCACTCAACATGCGGGCGCACATCATCGGCGTCAGCGTCAGGGAGACCACCGCCGAGATCAAAATGGCCACCGCCAGCGTCACGGCGAATTCGCGGAACAGCCGCCCAATCACATCGCCCATAAACAGCAGCGGGATCAGCACTGCAATCAGCGAAAAGGTCAGGGAAATAATGGTAAAGCCAATTTCGCCTGCGCCTTTGAGCGCCGCCGTCATCGGTTTTTCCCCCTTCTCGACATAGCGCGAGATATTTTCAATCACCACGATGGCATCATCCACCACAAAGCCGGTGGCGATGGTCAGCGCCATTAGCGTCAGGTTGTTAATGGAGAAGCCGAGGAAGTACATGGCGGCGAAGGTGCCGATAAGCGACAGCGGCACCGCCACCGCCGGGATGATGGTGGCGGGCACGTTGCGCAGAAAAAGGTAAATGATCATCACCACCAGCGCCATCGCCAACAGCAGCTCATGCTGGGTATCCGTGACCGAGGCGCGAATGTTGGTGGTGCGGTCGGTAAGCAGCTTAACGTCCACTGACTTTGGCAGCGAGGCGGTGAGAGAGGGCAGCAGCGCACGAATATTGTCAGCCGTGGCAATAATATTGGCTCCGGGCTGGCGCTGCACGTTAAGCACTATCGCCTGTTGGCGATTAGCCCACGCGCCCAGCCAGCGGTTTTCCGCGCCTTGTTCCACCGTGGCAACGTCGCCAAGGCGCACCGCCGCGCCGTTTTTATAGCTGACGATAAGCCTGCGGTAATCGTCGGCCGAGGTGAGCTGATCGTTGGCCGAAAGCGTAATAGCGCGTTCCGGGCCGTCCAGGCTGCCTTTGGCCGAGTTGACGTTGGCGTTGGTAATGGCGGTGCGCACGCTTTCGCTGGTCAGGCCGAGAGCCGCCAGCGCCTGCGCATTCATTTTCACCCGCACCGCGGGGCGCTGCCCGCCAGAAAGGGTCACCAACCCCACGCCGCTCACCTGGGCGATTTTTTGCGCCACCCGCGTTTCCACCATGTCCTGCACTTGGGTCAGTGGCATGCTGGTGGTGGTCACCGCCAGCGTCATGATCGGCGGGTCGGCCGGATTCACTTTGTTGTACACCGGCGGATTAGGCAGATCGCTGGGCAGCAGATTGCTGGCGGAGTTGATCGCCGCCTGCACTTCCTGTTCGGCGACGTCTAAGGCCAGCGATAGCTGAAACTGCAATGTGATCACCGAGGCGCCGCCGGAGCTCTGCGACGCCATCTGCTTCAGCCCCGACATTTGACCAAACTGGCGCTCAAGCGGTGCTGTGACCGACGAGGTCATCACATCCGGACTGGCGCCCGGATAGAGCGTGACCACCTGAATCGTCGGGTAATCGACTTCCGGCAGCGCCGAGACGGGCAGGAAGCGATACCCGAGTATGCCGGCAATCAGAATGGCGATCATCAGCAGCGTGGTAGCCACCGGGCGCAGGATAAATAAACGCGACGGGCCGCCGCTGGCGTCGGGAGGCATCACCTGCATTATTGACGCTCTCCACGGGCCGGTTGGGAGGCGCGGGTGTGTTGCGTGGCGGTACTCTGCGGCGCGACAATTTCCACCGTGGCGCCTTCGGTCAGGCGGTCAAGACCGTCAGTGACCACGCGGTCGCCCGCATTTAATCCGGCGGCGATCACCACTTTCTCGCTGTCTTGCAGTCCGGCGGTGACGCGTTTTTTACTGACCTTGTTCTCACTGTTCACCACCCAGACAAAGTGGCCGTCATTGCTCATTTGCAGCGCGGCGGTGGGGATCACGACCGCATCCTGCAGTGTGTCTACCTTGAGGCGCGCGTTCACAAATTGGTTGGGGAACAGGGCGTCATCCTGGTTGGTGAAGCGCGCTTTCAGCTTGATGGTGCCGGTGGTGGCATCAATTTGGTTATCCAGGCTGAGTAGCGTGCCCGTGGTCAGCAGCGTTTTGTTGCTGCGATCCCAGGCCTCTACGATCAGCGGCTGGCCGCTTTTTTGCGCCTTAAGGATTTGGCCGATGTTGTTTTCCGCCACGCTGAAAATCACGTCAATGGGGTGGGTTTGCGTGATCACCACCAGCCCGTTGGTGTCGCCAGACGTAACGTAGTTGCCGATGTCCACCTGCTTCAGGCCGACGCGTCCGGCGAAGGGCGCGGTAATCCGGCTGTAGGTGAGGTTCAGCTGAGCACTGGCGACGCTGCCTTCATCGGCTTTGAGCGTGCCCAGCGATTCACTGACCAGCGCACGCTGGGTATCCAGATCCTGCTGCGACACCAGCGCGGTTTTTGCCAGTTTTTCATAGCGCGCCAGGTCGCGCCGCGCATTAGCCAGCGTGGCCTGATCTTTCGCTAATTGGCCCTGCGCCTGGGTAAGCGCCACCTGATAGGGGCGCGGATCAATCTCAGCCAGCAGCGCACCGGCTTCCACCTGTTGCCCCTCCTGGAAATGCAGAGCCATAAGTTGGCCGTCGACGCGACTGCGCACCGTGACGGTGTTGGCGGCAGTCACGGTGCCCAATCCGCTGAGATACCAGGGTACGCTCTGCGTGGTCGCGGTGGCGGCCTGCACGGGGGCCAGCGGACGGCGGCCATTAGCGCCGCGTTTGCCGCCCGGTTTTTCCTGCGCCTGCGGATCAGAAGAGTGTGCGGTGTGTTGCCAGGCGTAATAACCCGCGGCCAGCGCGGCAACCACGCCAACGACAATCAGGGTGCGCGTAAAAGGCTTGTTCATGGATGTGTGTGCTCTCCAGCGGTTTCGTTTTCCCCACGTGCGAAAGCAAAAGGTCATTTCGCAAACGAATGATTGTAGTCGCCCTAAAGGGGCAAAAATTGAAGGAATTAAGAATATCGTTCCGCCCGCGCTAAGTATGTATGTTTTGTGAAAATCTCGCCGGAAGCAGGCATTTGCTACGCTAATAAGCACACCGCTTTCAACGACCACAGGAGAGAATGATGCCTCGACAGCATACGCGCCCGCTGGGCGATACGGGAATCCAGGTACCGCTTTTGACCTTTGGCGGCAACGTTTTCGGCTGGACGGTGGATGAAAAAACCGCGTTTTCCCTGCTGGATGCGCTGGTGGAAAAAGGGCTGTTCTTTATTGATACCGCCGACGTTTATTCACGTTGGGCGCCGGGCAACCAGGGTGGCGAATCGGAAACCATTATTGGCAAATGGTTGAAAAAAAGCGGTAAGCGCGACCGCATCGTGCTGGCGACGAAGGTGGGCATGGAGATGTCGGCGGAGAAAACCGGCCTCAAGCCCGCGTATATTCGTCAAGCGGTGGAGGATTCCCTGCGCCGTCTGCAAACCGACACCATCGATCTCTATCAGGCGCACCGTGACGATGTGGATACGCCGCTGGTGGACACGCTGGGTGCCTTTGATGCGCTGATCAAAGCCGGTAAAGTGCGGGCCATCGGCGCCTCCAACTACAGCGCTGCGCGCCTGCAGGAGGCGCTGGCGGTGAGCCAGCAGGCAGGATTGGCCCGCTATCAAACGCTGCAGCCTGAATACAATCTCTACGATCGCGAGCCGTATGAAAGTGAGCTTGAGCCGGTGGCCCTGCAGCACGGTCTCGGCGTCATTAACTACTACTCGCTTGCCAGCGGCTTCCTCAGCGGCAAGTACAAAAAGCCCGAAGATGCGCACAAAAGCGCGCGCGGTCAGGGCATTGTTGAGAAATACCTCACGCCACGCGGTAAAAACATTGTGGAGTCGCTAGAGGATGTGGCGGCCTCGCACGATGCTTCTGCGACGCAGGTTGCGCTCGCCTGGCAAATTGCCCGGCCAAGCATTACCGCACCGATTGTCAGCGCCACTTCGCTTGCACAGCTCGATGAGTTGGTAAAGGCCACGCAGCTTACGCTGAGCAAGCAAGAGATCGAAGAACTGTCTCGCGCCAGCCAGCCATAAGCCCAGCGGGGCGCCGCGGCGCCCCGTTTTTGCCTCACCAAATGTGCCTTTTGCCTAAAAAAAACATCATTCATAGACCCGTATCACAGTTGCTCGCATTAACGCCCTCATTGACATCCGCTGCGCACATATTTGCAAAAGTTGACATATCCTCAGCACTATCCTCTTTGCGATCCTTTTCCGTTACCTAAAAAAAGCATAACGACGATGAAAACACAGAAAGCAGTGCAGCACATGCCCCGCCTGGCAGCGGGCACCCTGATGTTGGCGATGGTGAGCACCTCTGCCATGGCCGCCGACGCGTTTAGCTATGACTCACCCTATATGTTTGGCGACTGGGGCGGCACGCGCACGCAGTGGGAGCAGGCAGGCGTGAAATTTGACGTCAACTACACCATGGAGAGCGCGTCTAATCTTGGCGGCGGGGCAGATAGCCATACCTCCATGCGCTACAGCGATCAGTGGGCGTTTGGCGCCAACTTCGACCTCGATAAGCTGCTTAACTGGCAAGATGCGCAGTTCCAGATGACCGTGACCGATCGTAACGGTCGCAACATCTCCGATCAGGTGGCCGATCGCCGTACCGGCATGCTCTCCTCAACGCAGGAGGTGTATGGTCGCGGACAAACCTGGCGTTTAACGCAGTTCTGGTTAAGCAAAGGCCTGTTTGACAACACGGTCAACCTCAAAGCCGGTCGCGTTACGGTGGGGGAAGATTTCGATAATTTCGACAGTAAGTTCCAGAACCTCGCCTTTGGCAGCGGTCAGGCAGGCAACTGGCGTGGCGATCGCTGGTTCAACTGGCCGGTGTCGCAGTGGGGCGGGCGCGTTAAGGTCAATTTCACTCCCGAGGTATTCTTCCAGGTGGGCTTCTACAACCAAAACCGCGCCAACTACGATCGCGGCGACGGTTTCCGCCTTGATACCAGCCATTCTGAAGGCAACCTGGTGCCGGTGGAGTTAGGCTGGAAACCGACGCTGGGCGCGGATAAGCTGCCGGGCAACTACCGCATTGGGTATTACTACTCCTCGGCCAACGGCGACAACTACGGCAGCTGGCGCGACGGCGCGTATCAAGAAAAAAATCATGCCTACGGCGGCTACGTGCTGTTGCAGCAGCAGCTTACGGCGCAGGGCGGCGATGCCAGTCGGGGCCTCGGCGTCAGCGTGCAGGCGGTCATGAACGATCACAAAACGTCGAAAACAGACAACTACCAGTCCATCAGCTTTACGTGGAAAGGGCCGTTTGACGCGCGTCCACAGGATGAGATTGGCGTCGGCGCGGCGCGCATTCACGTGAACAGTGATTACTCGCGCGCGCTGCGTGAGCAGAATAACGCGAACGGAGAAACCGATTTTAACAGCCCGACCTATTTGCCGATTCAGGAGGGATCGGAGTACAACTATGAGATTTATTACAACGCCCAGCTCACCAAATGGCTGCAGCTGCGCCCGAATCTGCAATATGTCGTAGCGCCCGGCGCCGTCAGCGAAGTGAAGGATGCCTTTGTCGGCGGCATTTCCGCGAACATCAATTTCTAATCCGCTTCTGCGCGGATAAATCAAAGGGCGGCTCTCAGAGCCGCCCTTTTGCGTAGGTGTGACCGGTAAAGCTGAAACCGCTAGCGGAAGATAACGTCTGCCCAGCGGGTCAGGCCGGCGGTCACGGAGCCAAAATCATCGCCACCGGCAATCGGCGTATCCGGCAGCGCGTGCTGCAGCGCGGCGCGCAATACCGGTGAGCGGGCGCTGCCGCCGGTGAGATAAATCACCTCCGGTTTCGCTTCGCTGGTGGCCAGGGCGAGCTGCACCTGCTCCAGAATACGCGCCAGCGGCTGATTGATGGCCTCTTCCAGCACGTCGGTCGATAGCGTGGCCTGCAGCGACGGCGCGATAAACGCCAGCGAGGCTTCGGCGTGCGACTGTGCCGACAGCGCGATTTTGCTCTCTTCTGCCGCCCGCACCAGCCGATAGCTCAGCTTCTGCTGCCACACTTTCAGCAGGTGCGCCACGCGATCGGCGTCTTGCGCATCGCGGATCAGCTCGCGCAACTGCTTGCCGGTGGCGGTGGCATAAAAATCACTCTGTGCGGGCACGTCATTGATCGCCACGGCATTCCACCACGGCAGGGCGGGGAGGGCGGTGCCTTTCTGGGTTTGTCCGCCCAGGCCGAGCAGCGGCATCAGCGTTTTAAACGCCAGCATAATATCGAGATCGTTACCGCCTACGCGGCAGCCGCTGTGGCCCAGCAGGCTCGCACGCCGATCGCTTTGCTGGCGCCATTGTGGCCCCATCAGCAGCATCGAGCAGTCGGTGGTCCCACCGCCGATATCCACCACCAGCACGCGCGTTTCCTGCGTCAGCGTGGCTTCAAAATCGAGTCCGGCCGCCACCGGCTCAAACTGAAACTCCACGTCGCGGAACCCTGCGCGCTTAGCTGCGCGCAGCAAAATGCCCTGCGCCTGCTGGTTAGCGTCCTCGCCGCCTAATCCTTGAAAATTGATAGGGCGACCAATCACAGCCTGCTCGATAGCGGCATCCAGCTGACGTTCACCCTGCTGGCGAATGTGCAGCATCATGGCGCAGACCAGATCTTCAAAAAACGCAATTTGCTGCGGCTTTAGGCCGTTTGCGCCGAGAAACGACTTGGGCGATTTCACAAACCAGACTTCTTCCGGATCCACCATGTACTGCTGTAACGCGGTCGATCCAAACTGTACGCTGCCCGGCAGCACCTCAATATCTTCTTCGCGGTTATAGCGTAGCGCGCGCTGGAGCAGCGCCGTGCCTTCGCTATCGGGCGTCGGCACCTGGTGGTGACGATACAGCCATTCGCTGATCGCCTCGCGGGTCGGGCCACAAATCATGGAGGGGAGCAGCGGCCGATCGTTTTCCAGCATGAGCGCGCGCGGCGTACCATTTTCACTCACCGCGATAGAACAGTTGGCTGTGCCGTAATCGAATCCAATAAACATTATTTTCCCCCATGCCCGAAAAAAGGGGGCGACTTTAGCGCAGCCTGGCCAAGCTGGCAATGGGCAGGCACGCAAGATTACTGCATCACGTCCTGATACACGCGATACTGGCCGCGCCCGGCATGTTTGGCGCTGTAGCACGCCACATCGGCCTGCGACATCACGGTGCTGCTGGTGCAGTTATGTTGGTCAATCTGCGTAAGTCCGGCGCTGGCGCCAACGTGGAAGGGCTGGCCCTGCCAGAGAAAGGTATAATTGCCGATGGCGCTCACCATGCGCTGCACCACCTCGCGCGCTTGCTCCACAGTGCAGTGGGGGAGCAGTACGCCAAACTCATCGCCGCCGAGGCGCGCCAGCACGTCGCTTTCGCGCAGCAGGGTTTGCATCAGCTTCGCCAATTCGCGCAGCAGTTGGTCACCGGCCGCATGACCGGCGGTGTCGTTGACCGCTTTGAATTTATCCAGATCGATAAACACCAGCACGTGTCGGGCGTCATGCGCGGCGGCGTCGCCTACCCACCGCTTCAGCTGCTGCTCAAAACTGTGGCGATTCGGCAGGCGCGTCAGCATATCGTGCGACGCGCTGTAGCTCAGGCGTTTCATCATCCGACGGGACTCACTCACGTCCTGAATAACCATGACCGCGCCGATGCTCACGCCAGTTAGCGTTTTTAGCGGCGTAATACTGTAATGAATCTCAACCTGTCCGCCATCCGGCGTGTGCAGCACTAACTCTTCTTCAAGATCCGGCGTGGTTTTTTCACCAGGCAGTTGGCACAGCAGCAGATTTTCCACGCGATCGCCAGCGGCTCCGCGCGTGATGTGCAGCAGGCTACCCAGGGGCACGCCCGCGGCCTGCGCCTGGGGCCAGCCGCTGAGGGTCTCGGCCACCGGATTCATAAAGGTGACGCGCATTTCATCATCGGTGCTGATCACCGCTTCGCCGATGGAATCCAGCGTGATCGCCATGCGCTCTTTTTCCTGAAACAGCGCATCGGTAAGCTGGCGCAGCGGCGTGATATCGCGGCAGATGCCCAGCATGCGTTCAATCTGACCGTCCTGACTCAGAATGCGGTTGGCTTCCGTGCGAATGTAACGCACGTCATTCGCCAGGTTGATACGGTATTCAAGGTGGAAGGCGCTGCGTTGCTCAATGGCTTGCTGCACAACTGACATCACACCCTCACGCTCGGCGGGATCAATCAAACTGAGCCAAAGCTCGAAAGTGGGCAGCTGATCCACGCCCAGGCCAAACAGCGCATAGGTGCGTTTGTCCCAGAGCATTTCGCCGGAAAGCCGGTTCCATTCCCAAACGCCGATTCCACCCGCTTCATTTGCCAGCGTGATGCGCTCCATCAGGCGGCGATTCACCTGCTCACTCTGCTTGAGCTCGGAGATATCGACAATCTGCGCGATAAAATAGAGCGGCTGAAGATCCGCGTCACGCACCAAGGAGACCGTTAAACGCGACCAGACAATCTCGCCGTCTTTACGAAAATAGCGTTTCTCGAGGGTGTAGGTTTGAATGTCGCCCGCGATTAACCGCGCGACTTGCTGAAGATCGCTGTTGAGATCGTCAGGATGGGTGATCTGTTGAAAGGTGAGCTTCTTCAACTCATCTTCCCGAAAGCCCAGCGTTTGGCACAGCGATTGATTCACCTGTAGCCAACTGCCCTGCGGCGACACCAGCGCCATGCCGATGGCGGAATATTCCATCGCGTGGCGAAAGCGGGTTTCACTCTCGCTGATGTTGTGTTTCTCGCGACGGAATGCGTCCATCACCATGGACATCACATGGCTCGGCAGCAGCACCAGTAAAAAGGGCAACCACACGCCGGCGTGACCCGCTGCACGCGCATTGGGGGCGATATCGACCCAGCCCAGCGCCAGCAGCAGCGAGATAAAGGTCGCATTGAGGAAAAACAGTAAAAAAGCGTCGAACTTTTGCAGCCGCACGGCGCTGCAAAACAGAATCATGACGATAAAGGTAAAAGGCCACGGCAGAAAACGCAGCGAGAGATAGCTGGCGAGCAGGGTGGCCGCGAGCATGACCAGGGTTTCCAGCTGATGTTCGGGCGCGATGGCCTTGTGCAGCGGGCCGTTTGGCCACAGCAACAATACCGGACCCAGCGCCAGGACGCCGACAATCTCCGCGATAACCCATGTGGAAAAGAACGCCCAGGAAGCCTGTTGACCGACATTCAGCATCCACACGGCGGCCAGCCCGCCCACCAGCGGAGCAATCAGGCCCGCACACGCCACGAAACGTACCCAGTCCAAGAGCGAATCCAGTGGTTTACGGCGATTCAACAGGGCGCGCAGCATCATCCCGCCCAGCAGCGCCTGCAGCATATTCAGCAGCGAGAATTTTATGTTACTGGGTGAGGGGCCAATCACCAGCATATTGGCGAAGGCGGTACCCAGCACGCAGCAAGCCAATAACAGCGGCACTTGTCGCGCGGGGGCACGAAACACCACCACCGTCATTAGCGCCGTTGAGTACCACAAAGGAGAAATATGCCCGCTGACCACAATCAGTTCGAGGCAGAACAGCGTCAGCACAAAAGCCAGCAAGGCCAGCGATAAGGCCTGGCGCGTAATAGGGTGTGGCCTGTCCGGAGAAGGCGAGAGTTCAAGAGTCATGCACGAATCCAGCAGCGCGCATTCGCTTCCGACAAAAAATGCGCCAGAGATTTTCTTTTTTTCATGCTAGCACATCTGCTTAAAATCTCTGCGCATTAATCGTTTTAATTGATATTCAAGGGATTACCTGAAAAAGGATGATGACGGCGCGCTGTCAACGACGGTAAAGATCGGCACGGGTAAAGGGTTTTTCCAGCCCGGCAAGATTGGCGGAGAAGCGTTCAAGAAATTGTTGCGTGGTGGCCACGCGTCCGTGGGTCAGCAGCAGCAACGGCAGCAGCAGCGCCAGGCTGATCTGGCCGAGGCTAAAGCCTTTCAAGGCTGTGTGGCGCTGCGTGATAAGGAACGCGCTGCTGAGGGTAAAGCCCAGCGCAAGACCGGCCAGCACTTCGCTTAACGAGTGCGCGTGAATCACCAGGCGCGACAGGCCGACCAGCAGCGGAATAAGATAACCGATACCGATGGTGACGGTGCGCCAGGCAGCGGAAAACCGGCCGGAAACCAGCCACATCATCACGGGCCACAACGTCGCGGACATCGCGCTGTGGCCGCTGAATCCGGTGAAGTTAAAGCGGGCGCTACCAATACCAAAGCCCAAAAACAGAATTTTTGAAATACTCACCAGCAATCCCGCGAGGCCAAACGCCAGCAGCCAGTACCACACGCTGCGGCGATTGTCACTTTTCCAGGGGAGCACCAACGCAATAATCACTGCGGTGGGGATAAGCAACATGCTGTCCCCAAAATAGGTCAAGGTTTTCCAACTCATATTTTTCCTTAAAAGTAGGCGAGTCTGTCTGCGTTGCGTACAAGGCGGACAGGTAAACAGTGTATCGATTAACCGTCTGGCTGCATAAAGGGGATAATCTGAAAAGCCGCCGCCCCATTTCTCTGGCAACGCACTGATGAAATACCTATAATTGCCGCCAACAAACCCTCTCATTCGGCCCGTTGCTGCTTTGGCGGTAATGTGCTCCAGTTATCAGGTCTTAAAAAAGTATGACTGACAAGTCCCATCAGTGCGTGATCGTTGGCATTGCAGGCGCATCTGCATCCGGAAAAAGTCTTATCGCCAGCACGCTCTACCGTGAAATCCGTGACCAGGTTGGTGACGAGCATATTGGGGTGATCCCCGAAGATGCTTACTACAAAGACCAAAGCCACCTCACCATGGAAGAGAGGGTAAAAACCAACTACGACCACCCCAGCGCCATGGATCACGACTTGCTCCTGCAGCATTTGCGTGCCCTTAAAGCTGGCGAAGACATTGAGTTACCTGTTTACAGCTACGTTGAACACACCCGTACGGCGCAGTGCATTCATCTGAAGCCGAAAAAAGTCATCATTCTGGAAGGGATTTTGCTGCTGACGGATGCGCGCCTGCGGCAGGAGCTCAACTTCTCCATTTTTGTCGATACGCCGTTGGATATCTGCCTGATGCGCCGCATGAAGCGCGACGTCAACGAGCGCGGACGCTCGATGGACTCGGTAATGAGTCAGTACCAGAAAACCGTCCGCCCCATGTTTTTACAGTTCATTGAGCCGTCTAAGCAATACGCCGATATCATCGTGCCGCGCGGGGGAAAAAATCGCATTGCCATTGATATCCTTAAGGCCAAAATTAACCAGTACCTTTAAGGCTGAGCACTCTGTGGCGGGCTATGTTTCAGCCGCAGATGTACTGTGCGTCCGGATGGACGTGACGCAAGGCTGTCACGTTTGCGCAGCCTTTCGCTACACTTAATTCATGGAGTTTCAGCGATGAGATTATGCGATCGCGACATTGAGGCTTGGCTGGATAGCGGTAAGTTAGCCATTTCGCCTCGCCCGCCAGTAGAGCGTATCAACGGTGCCACGGTCGATGTGCGCCTGGGCAATCAGTTTCGTACGTTCAGTGGGCACACCGCCGCTTATATCGATTTGAGTGGCCCGAAGCACGAAGTCAGCGCCGCGCTGGACCGCGTCATGAGCGACGAAATCGTGTTGCCCGAGGGCGAAGCGTTTTTCCTGCACCCGGGAGAACTGGCGCTGGCAGTGACGCTAGAGTCTGTGACCATTCCCGATGATTTAGTCGGCTGGCTTGACGGGCGCTCGTCGCTGGCGCGATTGGGATTGATGGTGCACGTGACCGCACACCGTATCGATCCCGGCTGGCAGGGTCGTATCGTACTGGAGTTCTATAATTCAGGAAAACTGCCGCTGGCGCTGCGGCCGGGCATGTTGATTGGCGCGCTGAGCTTTGAGCCGCTTTCTGGGCCGGCAGCACGTCCTTATAATCGCCGTGAAGATGCCAAGTATCGCGGTCAGCAGGGCGCAGACGCCAGCCGCATTGATAAAGATTAATCGGTGGGTGCCGCAGGCGGTGGGATAACGCGCCGCCGTTTCTGCCCTATCTGTAAAAAGGTGCAGGACGGCCAATAAGACTTTGAGGATGCAATGAGAAGAGTGATAACCACGCTGGCCATCCTGTTAGTGGTGGTCGTCGCGGGTATGACGGCGCTGGTGCTGCTGGTCAATCCCAACGACTTTCGTAACTATATGGTCAAACAGGTCGCGCAGCGCAGCGGTTATCAGCTTGAGATCAACGGCGATTTGCGCTGGCACGTATGGCCGCAGCTTAGCATTCTGGCCGGGCGCATGAGCCTCACCGCACCGGGCGCCAGCCAGCCGATGGTAACAGCGGACAACATGCGCCTCGATGTCCATCTTTGGCCGCTGCTGTCGCATCAGCTCAGCGTCAGCCAGGTCATGCTCAAGAATGCCGTGATCCGCGTTACTCCAGACAGTGATGCGCAGCGACCGCAGGGCGCGCCCGTCGGGCCTGGCGACAATGCGTCGCCAGGCGCCAGCGGTGACGGTTGGTCGTTTACTATTGGCAAACTGCGCCTTGCTGACAGTTTGCTGATTTGGCAGCAGCGCGGCGGGGCCGAATACAATTTTCGCGACCTCAATCTGGCGATGAGCCAGGATGCGGATCAAAATGCCCGGCTTGATTTGGCTACCCGCGTCTCGCGCAATCAGCGCAACCTCAGCGTCCGCCTCAACGGCGTGATGAATGTTGCGCAATATCCCCATCGGCTCACCGGCCAAATTGACGAGTTCGCCTACACGCTTGACGGCGTGAATTTACCGCCGCAGGGCATCAAAGGTGTGTTAAGCGGGCAGGGCGACTGGGATGGCGATAACCAGCAGTTTTCGCTGCAAAATGTGCAACTCAGTGCCAATGACAGCGCTCTGCAGGGCAGCGCGCAAGGTCGTCTGGCCCTGCCGCAGCAGCTTACGCTGGCGCTGAAGGCGAGTGCGCTAAACTTTGATGCTCTGCTGGTGGGCGCGGCCAGCACCGACGGCGGCGTGACGCAACACGCCAGCGTGATGCGACCGCCGGTGATTGCGGAACCGCGCACGCGTGACAACGCCGATTCGCCGCTGACCGACCTCGACCTGTCGCTACGGCTGGAGGCCGACAGCGCCACGTGGCGTGGCCTCGCGCTCAGCAATCTGCGCATCGATCTCCAAAACCAGCAGGGTCTGATCGCCCTTAACGCCCTGCAGGGCAATATGGGGCCTGGCCACTTTTCCATTCCCGGCTCGGTGGATATTCGCCAGCCTGTCACCAAAGTGGCGTTTCAGCCTGAGCTCGACAATATTGCGCTGGCGCCGCTGCTTAAAGCCTTTGAATTGCCTGCGGCGCTGCAGGGCAGCGTCTCGCTGAAAGGCGATCTGCAGGGGGATGGGCTGAGCGTGGCGGAGGCCAAACGTTTTTGGCAGGGCAGTGCCGATCTCGAAGCGGATAATGTGCAGTTAAGCCAGTTGGATTTACAGCAAATGGTACGCCGTGCGGTCACGCGCCTGAGTAACCGCGTCAGCAATGACCAGCCCGACAGTCAAGGCATTGAGCAGTTAAGCGGGCACATCGCGCTCCAGCAGGGCAAGGTACAACTGCCCGACCTGCACGGCGGCAATAGCCGCATGGCGGTGCAAACGCAGGGCAGCGTGGATGTGGTCAATCAGCAGCTAGATGTCACCCTTAACCTGATGCTGCGCGGCTGGAAAGGCGATGATCAGCTGGCTGACGTATTAAACAAACAATCCATCCCGCTGCGCGTCTATGGCCGCTGGGACAATCTGCAATATGCGTTACCGGTTGATGAGGTGATGCGCCAGCAGGTGCAGGACAAAGCCAAAGCAAGATTGAATGATTGGCTAGACCGCCAGCAACCCGCTAAACCCTCACGCTGATCTACCTGCCCGGCGCAGCCGCAAGGCGTGCCGGGTCATGCGTTAACCGCGACTCCCTTTGCCCCCGCTATCGCGCGCATTCCCGTGTATCGCTTACCGTCAGCATACCCAAACAGGTTATCGGTGCGTGGCTAAGCGCAACGTGCGAGCAGGCAGTGTCTCTCGCTAACACGCATCGTGAGCCTTTTCCCTCCTTTGACGCATGCCTTCCATCAACGAAATAAGCCCATTCTGATGAAAATTAATCAGGTTACAGGGTAAAAATAGCCCGCAAGTTGCATTACCGCTGGCCTAACAGCATTAGCCTTTTATTTGTCGGATAATTGGCTGTCCATAAGTTTTGCCGATAGCTAAATCAGATATATCTCAGGTTGTCGCCATTAATTCAATGTTTCGGGGCGGCGCAACCTTTGATAGACGCATTATGCAATGAGTATCGAATTAATCTGAATTTTGCAGCGAAGAGGGATAAAGGGGATGGCGGCAATACTTATGACTGGTAGTCTTTTTCCTAAAATAGAGCAGGGGACACGGGGCCTACTTGTAAACAGGCCAGTAATAACTAGTATAGCAACGGGTAAGGAATTGTCTGCGTGAATGATGTTTATGCGCGCTGTATTGGCTGCTTAATGTTGTGAATTGTGATCGTGCGCGGCGAATGCACAATATTTGTCCAAAAAACACGGGTTCCAAAGCGATATTGGCAGCGACAGCTAAGGGCGGTAGCGTGCCTGAAATGACTTTTTCATCTGCGGAAATATCTGAGTAGTGGCAAGAGAAGTCAGAGTAATCTGTTGGTACTTAAGAGAATTTTGCTGCTTAACTTGAGCAAGCATTAGCTTAACACCAACGTGGATACCGCAGATTGCCTCCTGAATTGCAGTTAACGTTTTGCTGATTTATTACGCAGCAGCGAGGCATTAGGGATTACGGAATTAAAATAAAAGAGTTAAATATGCGCGATAACGAATTTACATATAAAAGTCTTCTGACAAAAATTTTACTGGCGTGCTCGGATTTAATTTGTTTCAACGCAGCGTTGTTTATTGCTCTGGCGCTCATTAATTCGTTCACACATTCTCCCCTGGCAGATATTTCTGAAAAAGATCTGAATTTAAAAATTGCCACGCACATTTGCTTATCCATAATTTGCACCGGATGGTTCTGGGTGCGTTTGCGTCATTACACCTATCGCAAACCTTTCTGGTTCGAACTGAAAGAGATTTTTCGTACCGTTCTGATTTTCTCTGTAATCGATCTGTCAATTTCTGCGCTGTCGCAGTGGCAAATTTCTCGTTTTGTCTGGGTTCTGACGTGGCTATTAGCCCTGGTGCTGATTCCTGTGGCACGTGCCCTGTCCAAACGAGTACTGAATCACTATGGCATGTGGAAAAAGCAGACCATCATTATCGGCAGTAACCACAACGCGCAGGAAGCCTGGCAGGCGCTGCAAAGCGAAGAGGTGATGGGATTTGATGTGATCGCCTTCTTTGATGTCGACGGCAGTTGCCCTCAGGCAAGCATTGCTGGCGTGCCGGTGCTGCGCAGCGAAGAAGAGGTGTGGCAGCTTACTAACACCGAGACCCAATTTATTGTCGCTGTGGAATTTGAGCAGAGTCAGCACCGTGATAACTGGCTGAAAACGCTGGCCAAACACAACTGCCGCTCCGTCTCTGTGATTCCTACGCTGCGTGGTGTTCCGCTGTACGGCACCGACATGGCGTACATTTTCAGCCATGAAGTGATGATCCTGCGCGTCAACAACAACCTGGCGAAACGCACCTCGCGTTTCCTCAAGCGCGCGTTCGATATCGTCGGGGCGCTCAGCATTATTATCGCTCTGTCGCCTGCGCTGCTGGTGCTCGGCTTCATGGTGGGTCGCGACGGCGGGCCACCGATTTACGGTCACGAACGCGTAGGCATGAACGGCCGCAAATTTAAATGCCTGAAATTCCGCTCAATGGTGATCAACTCCAAAGAAGTGCTGGAAGAAGTGCTGCGCACTGACCCCGTTGCGCGCGCCGAGTGGGATAAAGATTTCAAACTGAAAAATGACCCGCGTATCACCAAAGTTGGCCACTTCATCCGCAAAACCAGTCTGGATGAGCTGCCGCAGCTGTGGAACGTCGTGCGTGGCGATATGAGCCTGGTTGGCCCGCGCCCGGTTATTGAAGATGAACTCTGTCGTTATGCCGGTGATGTCGATTACTACCTGATGGCAAAGCCAGGCATGACGGGATTGTGGCAGGTAAGCGGTCGTAATGACGTGGACTATGAAACGCGCGTTTATTTCGACTCTTGGTATGTCAAAAACTGGTCGCTGTGGAATGACATCGCGATTCTGTTTAAGACGGTTGGCGTCGTGCTGAAACGCGATGGCGCTTACTGACCGCAGGGCAGGGGAACGAACGTATGCTTCCCCATCCTGTACCGCCGATATTTAGCGTGCTTTTATCTGACAACGGCCATTATCGAGCCATAATAAAGCGGGCTAATTTTCCGCAAGGTCAATAACCTACTTTAGTGCACGTCGTCCCAGGCACGGTGACGACGCAAAACCACGGGAGCAAATGATAATGGCCTTAAGTTTTAGTCGTTAATTTGTCACGTTTACTTTTACATAGACGCTACACAGCGGCGTTTTCGCCTCGATCGATCATTAACTGATAGCGAAGAATCAGATGATAATGAAAACTAAATTGATACCTTTACTGGTATCCGCAACTTTTCTCTCCGGATGCACCATCGAGCCGGGTTCGCACCTTTCCACCAGTGGAAAAGATGTCGTTGAGCAACAGGACAGTAACTTCGACATCGACAAATACGTAAACGTCTTTCCGCTCACGCCGCGTCTGGTTGAGCAGATGCGTCCGCGTCAGAATGTGGCGCAGGCTAACCCCGCGCTGCAAACGGAAATCCAAAGCTATGAATACCGCGTGGGCGTCGGTGATGTGTTGAACGTCACCGTGTGGGATCACCCTGAGTTGACCACGCCCGCCGGTCAGTATCGCAGCGCCAGCGACACCGGTAACTGGGTACAGGCAGACGGCACTATCTTCTACCCTTACATCGGTAAGGTGCGCGTTGTGGGCCGTACCGTGGGTGAAATTCGCGCCGAAATCTCGCGCCGTCTGGCGCAGTACATCGAAAGCCCGCAGGTGGACGTGAACATTGCCGCGTTCCGCTCGCAGAAAACCTACGTGACGGGCTCCGTCACCAATTCTGGCCAGCAGGCCATTACCAACGTGCCGCTCACGGTGCTGGATGCCATCAACGCCGCCGGTGGCCTTGCTGCCGATGCCGACTGGCGCAACGTTGTGCTGACGCACAACGGTCGCGAGCAGCGTATTTCGCTGCAGGCGCTGATGCAAAACGGCGATCTGAGCCAGAACCATCTGCTCTATCCGGGCGACATCCTGTTCGTGCCGCGTAACGACGACCTGAAAGTGTTTGTGATGGGCGAAGTGAAGCAGCAGGCGACGCTGAAAATGGATCGCAGCGGTATGACGCTGGCGGAAGCCTTGGGTAACGCGCAGGGTATGGATCAAACCACCTCAGACGCTACCGGTGTCTTCGTCATTCGTACCATTCGCGGCACGAATCGCACCAAGATTGCCAACGTTTACCAGCTGAATACCAAAGATGCCGCTTCTATGGTGATGGGAACGGAATTCCAGCTTGAACCGTACGATATCGTCTACGTGACCTCCACGCCGATCACGCGTTGGAACCGTGTGATCTCGGGGCTGCTGCCAACCATCGTCGGTATCGATAACGCGACCTCAGCGGCACAGCGTATCCATAACTGGTAGAAGCAAGGTTTAGCATGATCAAGTCCGTGTTAGTTGTCTGCGTCGGCAACATTTGCCGCTCCCCTACCGGGGAGCGCCTGTTCAAGCGCGCGCTACCTGATATCCATGTGGCCTCTGCGGGTCTCAGTGCCTTGCAAGGCCACGCGGCGGACCAGACCGCCACTGACGTGGCTGCAGAACGCGGCCTGTCACTGGCGGGCCATCAGGCGCAGCAGTTAACGGCCCCTATGTGCCGTGAATACGACCTGATTCTGGTAATGGAAAAGCGCCACATTGAGCAGGTAAATAGAATCGACCCAGCCGCTCGCGGCAAAACGATGCTGCTTGGCCACTGGCTTGGGCAGCAGGAAATTGCGGATCCGTATAAAAAAAGCCGCGAGGCCTTCGAAGAGGTCTACGGGTTACTGGAAAACGCTACCCAGAAGTGGGTCAACGTATTAAGCCGATAGTTGGGAATATCCATGAATATCAAAAACAAGGTTATGACCGCGCCAAAGGAAGATTCGAATGGATGGGATCTGGCGCATCTTGTGGGACAGCTTATTGATCACCGCTGGATCATTGTTGCCGTCACCGCCTTCTTTATGCTGGTGGGGACGCTCTACACACTGTTTGCAACGCCCATCTATAGCGCTGACGCGATGGTTCAGGTCGAGCAAAAAAATACCGCTTCGGTACTGAATGAGCTGCAGGACGTGCTGCCTTCCACTCCCGCCTCGGATACCGAGATTCAGATTGTTGAATCCCGTATGGTGCTGGGGAAAACGGTAGACGACCTCGGTCTGGATACCGTCGTACAGCAAAATTACTTCCCGGTTATTGGTAAAGGCCTTTCGCGCCTGATGGGCCACAAGCCCGCGCAAATCGCTATTTCCCGCCTGGAAATTCCACGTTCTATTGATAAGCGCACCGTCGAGCTGGAAGTCACCGGTCCACAGACCTACACCGTGAGCAAAGACGGCGATGAGCTGTTTAAAGGGCGTGTCGGCCAGCTGGAGCAGCACGGCGACGTCACCATGCTGGTGAGCGGCATTGAAGCCGATGAAGGCACCAGCTTCAGCGTGACCAAACTGACCGAGCTGCAGGCGATCAAAAACGTGCTGGGCGCACTCACCGTGGCGGACAAAGGGAAAACCACTGGCGTGCTGGGTCTGGAATACGTTAATGAAGATCCTGAGCAAGCCAGCCGCGTGCTGAATCAGATCGTCAACAACTATCTGCTGCAGAACGTTGAGCGCAAGTCTGAACAGGCGGAGAAAAGTCTGCAGTTCCTGCGCAATCAGCTGCCGCAAGTTCGCGCTAATCTGGATGAAGCCGAAGACAAGCTGAATACCTATCGTCGTCAGAACGAGTCGGTGGATATGTCGCTGGAGGCGAAATCTGCGCTGGACTCCTCAGTCAGCGTGCAGAGCCAGCTGAATGAGCTGACGTTCCGTGAAGCGGAAGTGTCACAGCTGTTCACCAAAGATCACCCAACCTACCGTGCGCTGTTGGAAAAACGCAAAACGCTGGAGTCAGAGCAGGCTGAGCTGAACAAAAAGATTGCCGGCATGCCGCAAACGCAGCAGGAGATTCTGCGTCTGACGCGTGATGTGCAGTCCGGTCAGGAAATCTACATGCAGCTGCTCAACCGTCAGCAGGAGCTGAGCATCAGCAAAGCCAGCACCGTGGGTGACGTGCGTATCATTGACCGTGCCGAAACGGCAGGTAGCCCGGTTGCACCGAAGAAGCCGCTGATCATTGCTGCCAGCCTGATTCTTGGCTTGCTGCTCTCCGTGGGTCTGGTGTTGCTGAAAGCGCTGTTCCATCACGGCATTGAAAACCCTGAGCAGCTGGAAGAGCTGGGCATGAACGTCTACGCGAGCGTGCCGCTTTCTGAATGGCAGCGTAAGAAAGACACCGAAGCGCTGGCGCGCCGCGGCCATCACAAAGAGAAAAGCGATCCGCACAACACGCTGCTGGCGCTGGGTAATCCGACCGACCTCTCCATTGAAGCGATCCGTAGCCTGCGCACCAGCCTGCACTTCGCCATGATGGAAGCGAAAAACAACATTCTGATGATCACCGGTGCCAGCCCGGGTATTGGTAAAACCTTTATCTGTGCCAACCTGGCGACGCTGGTATCGAAAGCAGGTCAGCGCGTGCTGTTTATCGATGGCGATATGCGTCGTGGCTATACCCATGAACTGCTGGGTGCAGATAACAAAATCGGTCTGTCGAACGTGCTGTCCGGCAAAACCGAGTTCACCCCAGCGCTGATTCAAAAGGGTGTCTACGGCTTTGACTTCCTGCCGCGCGGGCAGGTGCCACCTAACCCGTCTGAACTGCTGATGCATCGCCGTATGCAGGAGCTGCTGGAGTGGGCGAGTCAGAATTACGACCTGGTGCTCATCGATACGCCACCGATTCTGGCCGTCACCGACGCATCCATTATCGGTAAGCTGGCAGGCACGTCGCTGATGGTCGCACGTTTCGAGACCAATACCGCGAAAGAGCTGGATGTTAGCTACAAGCGCTTCGAGCAGAACGGTATTGAAATTAAAGGGGTTATCCTCAACGCCGTGGTACGTAAAGCGTCGAATGCCTACGGGTATGGTTACGACTATTACAACTACGAATACGGCAAAGAGACCAAAAGTTAAGCACGACCATTTGGGGCGGATTTTCCGCCCCTTTTTCTTCCCCGACGGCGACTAAAAGCGGGGGAATTTTGCGTTATCAATACACACAGCACAATCTTAGGTCATTCCGTAGTGGCTAACGTGGCTCGCACAGGTAAGAGGATTAACGGCATGATTTTTCAGAACAAAGCCGATTTCTTTCACCTTGCTATCCGCGCTACCGTTAAGTCTGGAACAGCTTTATAAGAGGTGCTGGCAATGCAGGACATCCGCTTCTCAATTGTCATTCCCGCGTACAACGCGTCGAAGTCAATTGTCACAACGCTGGATTGCGTAAAAGCGCAGTCGTATCGCAATTTTGAAGTCATCATTGTGGATGACAAATCGGCTGATGCTGCCGAACTGGCGCAGGTGGTACGTGGCGAGCGTTACCAGGAGCTGGACATCAAGCTGGAGCTGTCTGAGGTGAAACTCAACGGCGCAGGCGCGCGCAATAAGGGCATCGAGCTGGCAGAAGGGGATTTCATCAGTTTTCTCGACGCCGATGATGAGTGGCATCCTGACAAGCTGCTGGAAGTGCAACGCACCATCACCGCACTCGAAGCGCAGGGCAAGTCGCGCTATCTGATCTTCAGCCAGGTGAACATTCATCAGGACGGCGCGTTCCTGAAAGTGATGCCGATGCAGCCTCCGGGTAAAAATGAGACGGTGGCGGAATATCTGTTTGGTTGTTATGGCTTTATTCAAACCAGCACCATCGTGCTGAAGCGCGAAGATGCCGAAAAAATCAAGTTCGATACCCGCTACATCCGCCATCAGGATTACGACTTCTGTATCCGCGCCGATCGCATGGGGTATGCGTTTGTGATGATCGACAAACCGCTGGCGACCTACCATCTGGTGACCAAGTTTGGTTCCAAGCACAAGGGCGAATCGGTGAAATATTCGTTCTTCTGGCTGGATACCATGAAACCGCACCTCACCACGCGCGATATCCACACCTACAAAGCGTTCAAACTGCCGCTGCGTTACAAAATGGACGGAAAATCGCTGCAGGCCAGCATGAGCTTTGCGCG
Organism: uncultured Pantoea sp.; assembly: GCA_913778495.1. Lineage (GTDB taxonomy): Bacteria > Pseudomonadota > Gammaproteobacteria > Enterobacterales > Enterobacteriaceae > Pantoea. Next base: position 59,217 of record CAJYVD010000034.1, on the reverse strand, counting down.
CTACTTTTTCCTGACGAACCGTGACAACCGGGCTTACTTTCTCAATCGCCTGATCGACAAAGTGAAATCCCGCTTTGGCGGCGGGCGCACGGCATCATAAGCGTGTTGATACATTTACTGGCTCCCGCTCCGGGGGCAATTTTTAGGTTCCTGACACTCCGGGTATCCCCATGACAAATCATATTGGCACCATCGGTATTGTGATGCCGATGTATAATGCGCGTCAGACCGTGCTGCGCGCGGTTGAGTCGATTATCAACCAGACCTATACCGACTGGCACCTTTATCTGGTCAACGACAAGTCGACCGATGACTCGCTGGCGTGGGTGCGCGAGCACTGCACCGATCCGCGCATTACCATTCTGAGCAACGACGTCAATATGGGCGCGGCGGAGACGCGTAACCAAGGACTGCGTGCGGCCAAAGAAGAGATCATCGCGTTTTTGGACAGCGATGATGAATGGCTGCCGGAAAAACTCGCTGAGCAGGCCGCGGCCATTGCCGCCGGCGACAATTTTGTGATCACGCATTATCACTACAAAACCCAAAAAGCCGATCACGACATCCTCTACAGTAAACCCTACCTACAGCAGGAAAATTTCGTTAAGAAGCAGTATCGCGTCTGCTTCTCATCGGTCTGTTTCCGCCGTCCTCCGCAGGGCATCTTCTTTGAACGCAAGGGGCATGAAGATTTCCTGTTCCTCTATGAATTGTTCTTGCGTTACAAGCAGGCTCGGGTGATCCAGAAAACGCTGGTCAATTACTATGAGCTGGGCGATTCCCTGTCGCGTAACAAAAACAAAGCCGCTAAATGGCACCTCGAATTATTAAGAATTATCTATAAAAACAATCCTTTAAAAATCTATTACTATTACGGCTGGTACATGCTCAACGGTGTTCTCTTCACCCTGAAACATCGCTGATACCTGTCTTTTCCCTGCCGCACGGTACGCGTTTGTGCATAACGAGCGCGGGTAGGGAGCGGGTGTGCGTTAAGCCTTACTGAGGTAGAAAGCGTCAAATGAAAAAAATTGTTTTGGTGATTAAAGATGCCTACTCCTATGCGGGCACAGAGAACATCTGCAACTTTATGTCGGAGTGTCTGGGCGAGGATCATGAGGTCACCATTTATTCATTAGAAGGCCACGGCAAAACGTTTTATCCCTTTAAACACGTCAAAGAGATTGTGAGCTTTGAAGGGCAAAGCAATCCGATAAAACAGGCGGTGACGCGTATTCATGACGCGGGCTTTGATACCGTTTTTCTGATCAGCATGGGCCGATTGAGCGTGATGTTTGCGTTTTGGAATATGCTGGCGATGAAGAAAAAGCGATTTAAAGCGTACGCCTGCGAGCACATCGCCATCAACTCCTTTAGCAAGCCGATTAAGCTGCTGAAGTGGTTGATGCTGCGCTATTACGATCGCGTCATCGTGTTAACGGAAAAAGATCGTCAGGTCTTTAGCCGTTGGCACATTCCCAGCAAGCAGATCCCGAATCCCGTGGTTTACAAAGGCTTTGAGCGCCATACACGCAGCCGTCAGGCGCTGGCGGTGGGACGCCTTGACCATCAGAAAGGTTTTGATCTGCTGTTGGATATCTGGGCCGATTTTAGCAAAACCCATCCTGAGTGGACGCTGGCCATCGCCGGTGACGGCGAACTGCGGCAGCAGTTGCACGACCAGGCTGCGGCGCTGGGCATTACGCAGAGCGTAAAGTTTGTCGGTAAAGTCAGCAATATCAACGACTACTACCGCGACAGCGACATGGCGCTGATGACCTCGCGCTATGAGGGCTTGCCGCTGGTGCTGCTGGAAGCCAAATCCTGGTCGCTGCCGGTGGTCGCCTACGACTGTCCAACCGGCCCGCAGGAGATCATCAATCACGGCGAAGATGGTTTCCTCGTGCCCATGAACGACAAAACCACGTTCCTGGCGCGGATGGATCAGCTGGCGAGCGACGACGACCTGCTGTTTGCCATGAGTGAGAAGACCAAAGAAACGGCGCTGAAGTTTGACGGTAATCAGATCAAACAAAGCTGGCTGGCATTGGTGTGAGTGCCGATTCTCGTGCCTCCGGGGATAACTTTTCGGCCGCTCTGCGGCCTCAATAATGACCACGGGATGTAACGCATGAAAAGAAGAGAAGTCTTGCAGACCGCAGCCTCCTCCATTGTCGCCGCACTCTCTGCGAGTGCGTTTTCCAGCTATGCCGCCAAAAACGGCCAGCCGGTGCTGAAAGCGGTTGATCCCGGCAGCGTGCCGAAAGGCGACGTGCCGATTTTAACGCCGGAAAACGTCTATACCATGCCGCCTCAGTTCTGGCAGAACTTTGAGGGTAAACTGTGGATCGGCAAGGCGGGCAGCGACGCCAGCCAGTCCGGCAACCAGATCCCGGTCTACCTGCGCGACGCCAGCGGCAAGGTGTCACAGATTGGTCAGCCGATCGCGCTCAACAAGGGTAATTTCGCGCAGTTTATTCATGATAATGCGGCGTTGATCGCCGATCCTGCACACTCTATGGTGGTGCAGGACAATGACGGCAACACGCTCTTCTCCATTGACGATGTCTCTCGCCCGAATGCCAGCAACTTCAGCCAGCGCCTGGCGCAGCCCAACGGCTACCAGCTGATCGGCGAGATCCCGTCGGTTGACGAACTGCGTAAAACCCGTCCACTGTTTGCCGGGGCCAAAATCAAGCTCAAAAGCTGGCACGAAGGCCTGGAAGTGGGCGGCGGCGAGTTCGTCGGCAGCTACGGCGCAGGCAAGGATGACGGCGGGGTCAATTTCGCCGGTGAAGGCTTTACCTGGCGCCGCGTAGTGGATGATTTTAACCGCCTGACGCTGTTTGATTTTGGTGCCATCGCCGATGGCAAGACCGACGCGGCGCCCGCCATTAAAGCAATGTACAAATGGTCGCAGGATGCCGAACAGCCGATTTGCGTGCAGTTTCCGGCCGGTACGTTCTTCGTCTCGGCCTGTGATTTTGGCGACCAGCAGCAGCGCTTTTTCCGCATCTCCGGTGCGATGGTCAACTTTGGCTACTTCCCGGCCACCACGCTGGTGTCTGACGGGCAGTCTGAATTCCTGTTTAAGGTCAACGCGCGCTGGACCGAGCTGTCGAACCTCAATTTCAACGGCAACAACGACAAGCACCCGAACCAGCAGGGCTTGTTCCATAACACCTGCCCGGGCGGCCAGTTTTTCCGCGGCGCCTGTCTGCGCTTCAGTCGCGTGGGTGGCGTTAGCTTACATCTGGTTGACACGCTGGACTGCAAAATTGACCAGTGGTACGCCGACAACTGTACCGGCGACGTCATCAAAGCGACGTGGTCCGGGCAAAAAGTGGGCGTATGGGATCACAGCACCGCGATCGAGCTCTCCAACTTCAATGCCCAGCACTGCAAAGGGGGCAAGGTGCTTAACCTGCCGCGCTGCAGTCAGTCGATTATTCATAACGGCTGGATTGAGCACAGCGAGTTTCCTGGCGATATCTCCAATGGGCAGTGGATCATCGACGCGCTGAGCCTGGAAGATTGCAAAAACCCGCTCATCGCCCATAACTCGCGACTGAACATGCGCCAAACCAACCTGCAAAGCGGTAGCTGGATCGATAACTCGCTGCAGGGTGAGCGCTGGCTCAATATTTGGGAAATGGGCTCAACGCGCGTGGAATCCTATGGCGTCGCCATCGATGGCAGCCTGAAATACAACTACATCACGTCGCGCTACCGGCTGACCAACAACACCAATCAAGAAACCTGGTTTGAGTTGGGTAACTTTTACTCGCCGACCGTGGGCGATAGCTGGGAAATCGAGGTGTTTGGTCAGTCGCAGTTCAACAATGGCAGCGACGATAAGCCGTTGATGGATCTTATCCACGGCAAAAACACCGGCGGACGGGCGGTGATCCACCTCCAGCGCAAAACCAAAAACGCCGAGGTGAGCTGGTCGGCAGAGGGCAGTTCACCGGTGGTGGACGTGCGCTTCGATCCGCGCAGTGAAACCGACACTAAAGTGTTCGTGAAGCTGGCGGGATGGACGCCCACCACCGCTATCCTGATCAAGAGTACTGCCAAAGATCGCTTCCTGGCGGGGCGCTGCGCGCGCGTTGACGCCGTGATGGAGAAGGGAAGCCCTGACAGCGGCAGCCAGCAGGCACCGCAGCGTTTTAGCCTGCACAACGGCAAGGCGGGCATTGGCGGCAACGAGCAGGGCGATCTGCTCTTGGCATCGCGTGCGCTGAAACCTGAGCAGGTGGATACGCGCGAACCGAAAGGGTTTGTCTCAGTGGTGATCAACGGGGAACAGGTGGCCTTGCCCTATTTTGCTCTGAAAGGATAAAGCACGACGGCGCGTGCCTCGCGCGTGCCGCAGACAGGGCGCAGGAGACTGCGCCCTGTCTGCACGTTACACACTTTTGGGACAGTTGCGTCCCGTGACGTTTTTAACAGCGTTCATTTTGCCGGTTCAGGAAATGGCACAGTTGTAAAAATTACAAAAAATTTATCTGGAGTTTTTATGAAGATTTTATTGGTGGGTAACCATACCTGTGGAAATCGTGGGGATGGCGCGATTTTACGTGGACTGATTGATTCCCTGCAGTCTGCACGAGAGGATTTGGATATCGATGTCATCAGCCGCTATCCAACCAGCTCCGGTTATTTACTGCAACAGCATATCCAGCAGGATTCGCTGTTTCTGCACAACAGCAAGTCGGCAAAAGGCTTGGTCGGCAGCTTTAAACGCAAAGTCGCTAACCGACTGATGCCCGACATCATGATGGCGCATCTGGGTAAGGGCGGCCTGTACAAATCGTTTTCGGTGCCACCGCATCTGGCGGCCTTTACCCAAAGCCTGGCGCAATATGACGCCATTATTCAGGTCGGCGGTTCATTCTTTGTGGATCTCTACGGCGTGACCCAGTTTGATCATGCGCTGTGTGCGCTGATGGCGAAAAAACCGCTGCACATGATCGGTCACTCGGTAGGGCCGTTTGAAAACCCGCGCGTCAACGCGCTGGCAAACTTTGTCTTTGACCGCGTAGACAGCCTGGTGCTGCGTGAAGAGGTGAGTCTCGATCGCCTCAAGCAGGACGGCGTCACCACCTCCCGCGTGAAAAAAGGCGTGGACACCGCGTTTTTGGTCAAGGCGCGCAGCGTCGAGAACCCGAGCCACAACCTGCTGCACTGGCAAAACATTATCCGTGCGCGCAAAACCATCGCCATCACCGTGCGTGAACTGGCGCCGTTCGACAAGCGCCTGGGCGTAACGCAAAAAGAGTACGAAGCGGCGTTTGGTCGCGTGATCAACGCCATGATCGCTGAAGGCTATCAGGTGGTGGCGTTTTCAACCTGTACCGGCATCGACAGCTATGCGAAAGACGATCGCATGGTGGCACTGACGCTGCGCGACCACGTTGAACAGCCTGAGCACTATCACGTGATTATGGATGAGTTCAACGATCTCGAACTGGGCATTCTGCTGAGTGAGTGTCACCTCACCATCGGTACACGCTTGCACTCCGCGATTATCTCCATGAACTTCGGCACCCCAGCCGTGGCGATCAACTACGAGCACAAGTCGCTGGGCGTGATGAAGCAGCTTGGCCTGCCGCAAATGGCGACCGACGTGCAAAGTCTGATGGACGGTTCCTTGATCGACAAAGTGCACACCGTGCTGGCCGATTACGACAGCGTGAAGCACAAAGTGGACACTGCGGTAGCGCAGGAGCGTGAGATAGGTAACCGCATTACGGCAGAAATTCTCAACGTGCTGGGGTAAGTCATGAAGCTAACCTTTTTCACCATGCGTTTTCCCGTTGCCTCCGAGACGTTTGTGCTCAACCAGGTGACGCACTTTATTGACGCTGGCTATGAGGTAGAGATCATTTCGGTTTTTCCTGGCGATATGATCAATCGCCACGCGGCATTCGATGAGTATGATTTGGCGGCCCGCACGCACTATCTGCTGCCGGAAGAGAAAGTGTCGAATCTGGACAAGCTGACTCAGCGTATTGGGCTGATGCTGCCAAAAATCGGCAAGCGCTCGCTGCTGAAGTCGCTTAACGTCGGGCGCTACGGCGCCCAGTCGAAAAAGCTGTTGCTGCCGGCCATTGTCGCCAATGCCAAGCAGACCTTTACCGCGGACGTCTTTTTAGTGCACTTCGGCTACGCGGGTGCGCTAGCGAATAAACTGCGCGAACTCGGGGTGTTGAAAGGGAAGCAGGCCACTGTGTTCCACGGCGCGGATATTTCGCGCCGCCACATTCTGGAAGAACACAAGCTCGACTACCTCAATCTGTTTAAGCAGAGCGAATTGATGCTGCCCATTAGCCATTTATGGGAAAACAAGCTGATTGAGATGGGATGTCCACGCGAAAAGGTACACGTGACGCGCATGGGCATTGAACCCGAGAAGTTTAACTTTACGCCGCGCAAGGCCTTCCATCAGCCGCTGCGGATTGTCTCTGTGGCGCGCCTGACGGAAAAGAAAGGGCTGGATGTGGCGGTGAAAGCCAGTGAAATCCTGCGCGACAAAGGCGGCGAGTTCCAGTTCACCATTATCGGTAACGGTGAGCAGGATGGCATGATGCGTGAGCACATCGCGCGCGCCGGGCTGGAATCCTGCGTGTCGATGCCGGGCTTTAAGCCGCAGGAAGAGATCCGTCAGGCGTTGAATGAGGCGGACATCTTTTTACTGCCATCAAAAACGGCCGCCGATGGCGATATGGAGGGCATTCCCGTCGCGCTGATGGAAGCGATGGCGGTGGGGCTGCCGGTGGTATCCACCTACCACAGCGGTATTCCAGAGCTGATTCAAAACAACGTCAGCGGCTGGCTGGTGTCGGAAAACGATCCCGAAGCGCTGGCGGAGACGCTGCTGCGGCTGTCGCGTGGGGAAGTGGATGTCGCACCGGTGGTGGCCGCGGCGCGCGAAAAAGTGGAAACCGAATTTAATCAGCATATTGCTTACGGTGACCTGGCTAACGTTTTGGAGCGGATGGTGTGAGTGGATTAAAAAAACAGGCGGTCTGGCTGTTTGGCAGTACCTGCTTTGCGGCGCTACTGCAGGTGCTGCAACTCAGCGTGCTGGCACGCAAGTTGGAAGCGCATGAGTTGGGCTTGCTGGCGATAATCAATGCCATTCTGGCGGTCGCGACGGTGCTGCAGGACATGGGGATGAGCAGCTATATCGTCCACCGCCAGGACATCAACCGCCGTGAGCAAAGCACCATCTATTGGGTTAACGTGTCGCTCAGCCTGTGTACGGGCGTCATTATGCTGGCGATTGCCTGGCCTGTAGCGTGGTTTTATCATCTGCCGGAGCTGACCGGGCTTATCATGCTCACCAGCCTGAACTTTTTGGTGCTGGGGCACCTTTCGCAGTATCAGGCGCACTTCATCAAAACCAAGCGCATGGTACTGCTGGCCAAAATTGAGATGGCAACCAAGCTGTTTGCGTTTGCGTGTACGGTGCTGATGCTCTATTTCACTTCGTTAACCGTCGCGGCCGCGATTCTCGGCCTGTTTATCAACGCCTTTACGCGTATTCTTTGCATGATCTATTTCGGCGAAAAGTCGTGGCGGCCAACGTGGGAATTTGACGGCAAAACCTTTGCCAGCGCGGTTCGCTACGGCATTTATCAGCTCGGTTCGCAAACCATCAACCAGCTGCGAACCCAGGCGGATGCGCTGATAGTCGGCAAGGTCATGGGCGCCGAGATGTTGGGCGTCTACTCACTGGCCAAAGAGCTGATCTTGCAGCCGCTGAAGCTGGTCTCTCCGGTCATCAACCGCCTGGCGCTGCCGCGCTTTGCGGAGCAGCAGCACAATCCTGAGCAGCTGCAAAAGCTGTTCCTGAAGGGCACGCTGCTGATCATGCTGTTCAGTAGCGCGATGTATCTGGCTATCGGCATTCTTTCACCGGTGATTGTGCGCGTGCTGTACGGTGCCTCGCATGAGCAGGTTTATCACCTGATTCCACTGATGCTGCTGTTCGGTATGCTGCGCCCGATGGGCGGTCTGACCGGTGCTATCTCACAAGCCAATGGTCGCACTAACGTCGAGTTTTACTGGAACGTGGTGGCCAGCCTGGTGGTGCTTGCGGTACTCGCCACCACCTTCATCTGGCCGAATGTGCTCTACGTGGCGCTGACGCTGTCGATTTCCCAGGTGCTGATTTCCGCCTTTGCCCATCCGTTCTTTATTAAGCCGGTGATCGGTATCCGCTTCATGCCTTATGCGCGTCAGTGGGTCTCGGTGTCAGTGGTGTTTGTGGGCGTGATGCTACTGGTGAATCACTTTAACCTGTTTATTATGCCGGAGTGGTTTGCCGGCTGGTTGTAACACCCTTCTGAGCGGCCTGCGGGCCGCTTTTACTTTTCCTGATAGCAGCCCTTCACCACCCACTCTTACAGTGCCCCTTTTCCAGAAAAAAGTGGACTCAGCTTTGCGGAATGATTGACGCATCGGCGTCCATTTTTCAGCGATTTAGCGTCGGAATTTTACTTAGCGCCCGCGCTTATCGAGTGCGAGAATTTCTGAATTTTTTATGCTGTGACAGAGAGTTAGTGTCGGTTTTTCAGATAAAGATTATACTTGCAGCTTCGGCCGATCCGGCATAATCGACCCACGTATTCACTTCATGAAATGGACTAAATATGACCAAGCTTAAAGCAGTAATCCCGGTTGCGGGTCTCGGTATGCATATGCTCCCAGCGACAAAAGCCATACCGAAAGAGATGCTGCCTATCGTTGATAAGCCGATGATTCAATACATCGTTGACGAGTGTGTGGCGGCAGGCATCAAGGAGATTGTGCTGGTCACCCATGCTTCCAAAAATGCAGTGGAAAACCACTTTGACACCACGTACGAGCTGGAAGCGCTGCTTGAAGCGCGCGTAAAACGCCAGCTGCTGAGCGAGGTGCAGTCTATTTGTCCGCCGGGCGTGACCATCATGAACGTGCGTCAGGCAAACCCGCTGGGTCTGGGTCACTCCGTGCTGTGCGCGCGTCCGATGATCGGGGATAACCCGTTCGTGGTCGTGCTGCCAGACGTGCTGCTGGACGACTCCACCGCCGATCACCTGCGCTATAACCTGGCCGCTATGGTGGCGCGCTTTGAAGAAACCGGACGCAGCCAAGTATTAGCTAAACATATGCCGGGCGCTGACCTGTCTGAATATGGCGTGCTGACCACCGAACAGCCATTGGAAAATCCGGGTGACATGAGTACCATCACCGATTTCGTGGAAAAGCCGGATCAAAACCACGCGCTGAACTCAGACCTGACCGCGGTTGGACGTTATGTGCTGTCTGCGGATATCTGGGATGAGCTTGAAAAAACCGAGCCGGGTGCCTGGGGCCGTATTCAGCTGACGGACGCCATCGCCTCGCTGAGCAAGAAAAAGCCGGTGGATGCGCAGTTGATCACCGGTACCAGCTTTGACTGTGGCCGTAAAATGGGTTACATGCAGGCATTCGTGTCTTATGGCTTACGCAGCAACGCGCAAGGCCGTGAGTTCCGTGAATCCATTCAGAAAATTCTGGCGAAATAATCGTTCGTGCCGCGCCCGCGGCGCGGTTTAAAGGAGTACACATGGCTATTTTGGTAACGGGCGGAGCCGGATACATTGGTTCTCATACGGTGCTGGCGCTGCTTGAGCGCGGCGACGACGTTGTGGTCCTCGATAATCTCTGTAATGCGTCGCGTGAAGCTATCCGTCGTGTTGAGAAGCTGGCAGGAAAGCAAGCGGTGTTTATCGAAGGTGATATCCGCGATCGCGCCTGCCTGCGCGACCTGTTCGCCGCGAATGACATCAGTGCCGTGATTCACTTTGCCGCGCTGAAAGCGGTGGGAGAGTCGACCCGCATGCCGCTGGAATACTACGAAAACAACGTCACGGGTACGGTAGTCCTGCTGGAAGAGATGCGCGCAGCGGGCGTTTGGAACTTCATTTTCAGCTCCTCCGCCACCGTCTACGGCGCCGATGCGCCAGTGCCCTATGTGGAAACTACGCCCATCGGCGGCACCACCAGTCCTTACGGCACGTCTAAGCTGATGACGGAATTTGTCATGCGCGATTTTGCCAAAGCCGAGCCGAAGTTTAAGGCGATTGCCCTGCGCTACTTCAACCCGGTAGGTGCTCACGAATCCGGTGAGATTGGGGAAGACCCCTCAGGCATCCCGAACAATTTGCTGCCCTATATTGCCCAGGTGGCCATCGGCCGTCTTGAAAAGCTAGGTGTGTTTGGCGGCGATTATGATACGCCAGATGGTACCTGCCTGCGGGACTACATTCACGTGGTTGACCTGGCAGAAGGGCATCTGAAAGCGCTGGATCATCTGGACAAGGTTGAGGGCTATACCGCCTTTAACTTGGGCGGCGGTAAAGGCTTCTCGGTGCTGGAAATGATTAAAGCGTTTGAGAAAGCGTCTGGCAAAACGATTCCGTTTGAAATCAAGCCACGCCGTGATGGCGATCTGCCGGCCTTCTGGGCTGATGCGTCCCTGGCCAACAAGGTGCTGGACTGGCGCGTAACGCGCGGCATCGATGCCATGATGCGCGACACGTGGAACTGGCAGTCAAAAAACCCGAACGGTTTCAATTAATCGCAAGGGTTCATCAAGAAACAGATCGAGGCGGGCAGCAGGCCCGCCTTTTTTATTGCTTTCTCCCGCCACTCTCCTTTTCGTCACTTTCTGATTGCAGCCATCCGGTGCAATATGAAGGATATCTCTGTGTAGTTACGCACAATTGGTTAATAATTGAACCATCACTTAAGGGTATAGGCCATTTTGTTCGTGTTCATTAAACCGCAGTGGTAAAATTCCTTATCTGAAATAATCCATCCTTTTTAATAGATTTTACAGAATTACAGAGTTTCATACAGATAGTGCATCGCTCTGGTAAAACGCACTATGCTTAGGGGCAGTTTTTACCTATCAGCACGCTGGGAGCTGTAACCCAAGGGCGGTAGCATTGTCCATTGTCAGTCAATATCTACTTTAAGCGGGTCGGGATGGCTCGACCGCAATGTCAGGAATAGCCCAACGTCATGAAGATTTTAATTACTGGTGGTGCAGGTTTTATCGGTTCGGCTGTGGTTCGTCATGTGATCCAGAACACGCAAGATGAAGTGATCAACGTGGATAAACTGACCTACGCGGGCAACCTGGAATCGCTGAAAATGGTCAGCGACAGCCCGCGTTACACCTTCTGCCACGTTGATATCTGTGACGGTATCGCCATTGCGAAAGTCCTTGATGAACATCAGCCGGATGTGATCATGCACCTGGCAGCAGAGAGCCATGTGGATCGCTCCATCACCGGACCTGCTGAGTTCGTGCAAACCAACGTCGTTGGCACCTACGCATTGTTGGAAGCCAGCCGCCAGTATTGGATGACACTGCCTGAAGCGCGTAAGGGTGCGTTCCGCTTCCACCACATTTCTACCGATGAGGTTTACGGCGATTTGCCGCATCCTGACGAAATGACCGGCACGCTGCCGCTGTTCACAGAATCCACACCGTACGCCCCGAGCAGCCCTTACTCTTCTACCAAGGCGGCCAGCGATCATCTGGTGCGGGCTTGGGGACGCACTTATGGCCTGCCTGTTGTTGTGACCAATTGCTCAAACAACTACGGTCCTTTCCACTTCCCGGAAAAACTGATTCCGCTGATCATCAGCAACGCGCTCGAAGGCAAGCCGCTGCCGATTTATGGTAAAGGCGACCAGATTCGCGACTGGCTTTACGTCGAGGATCACGCGCGTGCGCTTTACCTTGTCGCCACCCAGGCGAAAACCGGTACCACCTATAACATTGGTGGACATAACGAGAAGCAAAATCTGGAAGTGGTACACAAAGTGTGCGAACTGCTGGATGAACTGCGTCCGAAAGATACCCCTTACGCGCAGCAAATTACTTATGTGGCGGACCGTCCTGGCCACGATCGCCGCTATGCCATCGACGCGTCGAAAATCGAGCGCGATTTGGGCTGGAAACCGCAGGAAAGCTTTGAAACCGGTCTGCGTAAAACCGTGCAGTGGTATCTCGATAATCAGGAGTGGGTTGAGCACGTGAAGAGCGGTGCCTATCAGAACTGGATCGAGCAGAACTACGAGAAGCGTAGCTAATGAAAATTTTGCTGTTGGGTAAGAACGGGCAGGTTGGCTGGGAACTGCAGCGTGCACTGGCGCCATTAGGTGACGTGATCGCGCTCGACCGGCATTCAACCACGCATTGTGGCGATCTCAGTAATCCAGAGGGTATCGCGCAAACTGTGCGTGATACCCAACCTGACGTGATCGTCAATGCCGCTGCGTATACCGCGGTGGATAAAGCCGAAAGCGACCGCGAAAATGCCACGTTAATCAACGTGACGAGCGTGGAAGCGCTGGCGCGCGCGGCGCACAGTGTCAACGCGCTGCTGGTGCACTATTCCACCGATTATGTGTTTGACGGCAGCGGCGATCGTCCATGGAAAGAAGACGACGCCACGGCACCGCTGAATACCTACGGCAAAACCAAACTGCAAGGTGAAGAGGCGATCACCGCGAACACCGCAAAGTTTCTCATCTTGCGGACCAGCTGGGTGTATGCGGCGAAAGGTAACAATTTCGCGAAAACCATGATCCGTCTGGCACAGGAGCGCGAAACGCTTTCTGTGATCAATGACCAGTTTGGCGCGCCCACCGGTGCCGAACTTATTGCCGACAGTACGGTGCACGCGATCAAGGCGACGCTGAGCCAACCTGAAAAAGCCGGTATTTATCATCTGATTGCGTCGGGCGAAACGACATGGCATGCCTACGCATCGCTGGTGATCGATTACGTGCGGCAAAAAGGGTTGCCTCTGAAAGTGACGGCGATCAACACGGTAGAGACCACCGCGTTTCCAACGCCGGCTAAGCGCCCGCACAACTCCCGACTTAACACAGAAAAATTTACCACGGCATTTGGGCTGACGCTGCCAGAGTGGCAGCAGGGCGTAGTCCGTATGCTTGATGAACTTTACAGCTAAGCAGTGCTTGCTTGGCAACTGAATAAATAAAGGAAATGGCTGTGAAAAATAAAAAAGGAATCATTCTCGCAGGTGGCTCAGGCACGCGCCTCTATCCAGTGACCATGGCGGTAAGTAAGCAGCTGCTGCCTATCTACGACAAACCGATGATCTACTACCCGCTGAGCACCCTGATGCTGGCCGGTATTCGCGAAATCCTGATTATCAGTACGCCGCAGGATACGCCGCGCTTTGAAAGCCTGCTGGGGGACGGTTCGCAGTGGGGCCTGTCGATTCAATATAAAGTGCAGGAGAGTCCAGACGGGTTGGCGCAGGCATTTATTCTTGGCGAAGAGTTTGTTGGCGACGACAACTGTGCACTGATTTTGGGCGATAATATTTTTTACGGTCACGATCTGCACAAGCAGCTGGAAGAGGCATCGAATAAAGCGAGCGGGGCAACCGTATTCGCCTATCACGTTCACGATCCAGAGCGTTATGGCGTGGTGGAGTTCGACAGCAGCGGTAAAGCCATTTCACTGGTTGAAAAACCGAGCGAGCCAAAAAGCAACTATGCCGTTACCGGCCTCTATTTCTACGACAACAGCGTGGTAGAAATGGCAAAAAATCTGAAGCCGTCTCCGCGTGGCGAACTGGAAATCACCGACATCAACAACCTCTATCTGGAGAAAGGCGAGCTGTCCGTTTCGATCATGGGCCGCGGTCATGCCTGGCTCGATACCGGCACGCATCAGAGTCTTAACGAGGCGAATAACTTTATCCAGACCATTGAAACCCGTCAGGGCCTCAAAGTAGCCTGCCCAGAAGAGATTGCGTATCGCATGGGCTTTATTGACGCGGAAAAACTGAAAGAGCTGGCGCAGCCGTTGTTGAAAAATGATTACGGCAAATATCTGATGGCGCTTTATAACGGAAAAATTTGATGAAGATTATTGATACCGACATTCCAGACGTCAAAATTATCGAGCCAGCGGTATTTGGTGACGAACGTGGCTTCTTCTTCGAAAGCTTTAATAAAAAAATATTTGAAGAGCGCATCGGGAAAAAAGTTGATTTTGTTCAGGATAATCACTCAATGTCCGTGCAAGGTGTGCTACGTGGTCTACATTACCAATTGGCGCCTTATGCACAAGGCAAGTTGGTGCGTTGCGTTGAGGGCGAAGTGTATGATGTAGCCATCGATTTGAGACAATCTTCAGTAACCTTTGGGCAATGGGTTGGTGTGCATCTGAGCGCAAATAATAAGCGACAACTTTGGATACCCGAAGGGTTTGCTCATGGATTTTTGACATTGAGCGAAACGGCTCAATTTCTTTATAAAACGACCAATTTTTATATGCCATCGCACGAACGTTGTATAATTTGGAATGACGAAAAATTAAATATTGATTGGCCAAGCGTCCCGTCCTTGCAACATTCACAAAAGGATAAAGCCGGCGTGATATTTGCGGATGCTGAATACTTTTAATTAGCATCAATGCGAATGGAAAAAATTAGTCGCCTTGATATGTACTTTAATTTAAGCAAAAACTCGACGTCGATGTACTTAAATGTAGGGTATTAGATTTGATATGTTAACTCCGCAAAATAAAAGTGTGGCCATAATCATGGCCACATATCAAGGCGAAAAGTTTATCTATGAGCAACTTGTCTCTATAGCAGCGCAGACGCACAATAATTGGCAATTATATATATCAGATGATAATTCGACAGATAAAACAATAAATATTGTTCAGTGTTTTTCTGAAGAAAAAAACGTTGACATAAAAATTTATAAAGGGCCAAGCCAAGGTTTTGTCCAGAATTTTCTTTCATTATTATCGAAAGATGAAATTGACAATGATTATTTCGCTTTTAGCGATCAGGACGATATTTGGCATCCGAATAAACTTGAAAAGGCAGTGGCTTGGCTAAATAAAATTCCTGAATCAATTCCTTCCTTATATTGTACAAGAACGCATCTGGTTAATGAAAGCGGCCAAAGCGTGGGCTATTCCCCTCTGTTTGAAAAAAAACCCAGCTTTAATAATGCGCTCATTCAGAGTATTGGCGGTGGCAATACGATGGTAATCAATAAGGCCGCCCGTGACATTATTGTTCGTGCAGGCTGTACAAATGTGATTAGCCATGACTGGTGGATATATCTGCTAATTAGCGGTGCTGGCGGAAAAGTCTTTCATGATACGTCGGCAACATTAGATTATCGTCAGCACCAACATAATCTGATAGGGTCAAATTTAGGCCTAAGAGCTAAGATCTTGAGAATGAGTAAAATATTCCAGGGTCAATATAAAGAATGGAATAGGCTGCATATAACGTCGTTAGAGAAAAATATTGTTCTTTTGAATGCTGAAAACAAAGAAAAGTTTTTGCTCTTTAAACAGATTCATTATGGGTCTTTCTTGAGAAGAATATATGCATTTTTTAAATTAAGATTATACAGGCAGAGTAAGGTCGATAATCTTGGTATTATATTGGCTGCGATATTTGGTAAGCTGTAGTTGTTCCATATTAACGTAACCAGAAATGCGACAAATTAAAATTAGTGCGTACATATATTAAAAGGTTTTTTGATGCAACATTTCTCAATTAATCCATTGGAAATGATTTCTTCTATATGGAGAAATCGATATCTTATCAAAGCTACAACCAAAAGAGAGATTCAAAGTCGATATAAAGGCTCAACAATAGGTATATTTTGGTCAATTTTAACTCCACTTTTCATGCTGACCGTTTACACATTTGTTTTTAGCGAGGTTTTTAAAGCAAGATGGCACGGCGGTACATCTTCCAAGGGGGAGTTTGCGCTGCTGCTTTTTGCAGGGTTGATCGTATTCAATATTTTTTCAGAGTGTCTGAACAAGTCACCGATGATAATTATGAATAACGTTAATTACGTCAAGAAGGTTGTTTATCCATTAGAGATTTTACCTGTCGTAAATATACTTTCAACACTATTTAACGCTCTTGTCAGCATGATTGTATGGTTTATGGCATATTTGCTCTTTTATGGAATGCCGCATCTAACGGTTCTTTATTATCCTCTGGTTATCATTCCGCTAATTATGATCACGTTAGGTTTGAGCTGGTTCATAACGTCCTTGGGCGTTTATTTAAGAGATGTGGGCCAATTTATCGGCCTTTTTACAACAGCTCTAATGTTCATGAGTCCTGTTTTCTATTCTGCCGACATATTGCCTGATAATTTCAAAGCGATGATGTACCTAAACCCATTGACCGCAGTGATCGAGCAAGCGCGTAACGTACTTTATTGGGGGCTCACACCCGATGTCAGAGTATTAGTCACCTATTGGATAGTTGCATTTATTGTTGCTTGGTTAGGATTCGCATGGTTCCAAAAAACGCGGAAGGGGTTTGCTGATGTCCTCTAAATATGCAATAGAAGTGAATAATGTGAGTAAGTGTTATCACATTTATGATAATCCGGCAGATCGTTTGAAGCAGACGATATTTGCAGGACTATCTAAAATGGTTGGGGCGGCAGCAAAACCTTATTTTCGTGAGTTTTGGGCTTTAAAGAATGTGAGTTTCAAAGTAAAAAAAGGCGAGTCAGTAGGCATTATCGGCCAGAATGGATCAGGTAAATCTACATTGCTACAGATTATTTGCGGCACGCTTAATCCTACGGGGGGGGAAGTCAAAACAGAGGGGCGCATTGCGGCTCTGCTTGAGCTTGGTTCGGGCTTTAATCCTGAATTTACTGGCCGGGAAAACATTTACATGAACGGCGCTGTGCTTGGATTAAGCAGGAAAGAAATCGACAGTAAAATTGATGACATACTGAATTTTGCTGACATTGGTGAATTTGTTGAGCAGCCAACAAAAACCTACTCAAGTGGAATGCTTGTCAGACTGGCGTTCGCGGTACAGGTCTGCATTGAGCCAGAAATCTTGATCATTGATGAAGCTTTAGCGGTGGGTGATGCATTATTTCAAAAGCGTTGCTTTGAACGTATGGAAAAATTGCGAACAAACGGTACAACATTACTGTTTGTTTCTCACGATCAAGAATCAGTCCGAACAATGACGAATCAAGCTGTGTTTTTAGAACATGGCGTAGTTAAATTCGCAGGCACTTCAGCGGATGCACTTCTCGAATATCGCAAAACATTACATGAAATTGAGTCTGCAAAACTAAATCAAACAGCACAAGCACTGAAAGAGAAGGCACAGAAAAATCGCGCTGAGCAAACGCCATCAAAGATCGAAGAAGATAAAATCGAAAAAGCTGAAGAAAGTAATAAAGAATTTTCACAAAGATTAAAGTCTTTTTCATTTGGCGATTTAGATGCTGAAGTTATTGATGTTGAATTGTTTGATTCAACAGATAAACCTGCCTCACATTTCGATCCAAGAGATCAAGTGCGTATTGTGGTCCATTGCAAGGCTCACGCCGACCTTACTCATCTCAACGTGGGATTGAGAATTAGAAATAAGGAAGGCGTAAAGATCTATTCGTGGGGAACCCTCAATCAAGATATTTCTATCAGAAGCGGCGTATTGTCTGAAGGAGAGATTTTCTGGGACAGATCTTTCAGAGAAGGTGAAGATTTTAAAGTGGAATTTATTTTCACATGCGGCTTGGGTCCCAATCTGTATGAAATACAGGCTTCAATTTCTGAGGAAGGTAAGCCTTATTATGCCGAACAAAGAATGATTCACTGGGTTGATGAAGCAGCATTTTTCACGGTAACCCTTGAGCCGCAAACATACCATTTTGGTGGCGTCGTGGATATGGGTATGGTAAGCCAATTAGTTAATTAACTGGCTTCTACTACTTTTAATCGCGGAAACTTTGCAGAAAATTTAAATAAAGTGATTATATACCATGAATAAAGAAATTATCCTTCAAGTTACCGATGAGTTACTCAATGCATGTGGCGGCAGTAAATATCTTTTTCTCGGTGACGATAAAGGTGGTTTAGTTCGTTCTCTGCTTTCAATGGGAATGGACGCATATGGTTTGACATCTACGAAAAAAGATGCAGAAACGAATAACATCTCGATGCCCAATCGTTTCCAATATTCGGAAGTGACTTCATTTCCCTACGAAGACAATGCTTTCGATACCGTTGTTATTACAGATTATCTTGAAAGAATAAATTCAAAAGATCTACCAAAAGTACTAAGTGAAATCCATCGAGTTTGTCGACGTTCGATATATTTGAAAATCAGTAACTTCTCAGAGTATGGTGACATTTTAGAAACCATTCAAGATAGAAGAGCGTGGGAAATGATTTTCTTCAATCAAGGTTTCCGTAAACATCCTTCTTATTACTTAATCAATAGCTACGAATCATTGGGTCGCGAAGGGAATGAGTTTGTAATTCTTTTAGAAAAAATTCCTGCACATGCGCTTGAACGGTATCCGCTCGAAGCCCTAAAAGAAGAACGCGATCTACACATGGATATGACACGCGAGGCCGGTGAGCGTTCGGATGCGCACATTGCTCGCTATCAATGGGCAGCTACGTTTGTCAGGCCAGGCGACACAGTTTTAGACGCAGCATGTGGACTGGGTTATGGCAGCTACCTCATTCAGTGTGGAACGATAGCAGCACAGACAATCGGTATTGATGGTAGTGACTACGCGGTAGATTATGCGACTAAAAATTTCTCGCAATCCGTGAGTAATCTGAGTTTTCGCGTTGGTATGCTTCCTGAGGCTCTGGATTCAATCCCTGATCACTCGGTGGACTTGGTGATTTCCTTTGAAACGCTTGAGCACGTACCTGATCCAGAGGCTCTTCTGGCTGCGTTTTATCGTGTGCTTACGCCAGCAGGTAGGGTTATTGTCAGCGTACCCAACGATTGGAGTGATGAAACAGGCGAAGATCCCAATCCTTTCCACCTGCATATTTATGATTTAAATAAATTACGCGATCAAATTAATATTAAATTTGATCTTGAGCAGGTGGCCGTCCAATCGGCTACTCACTTTAAAAGTGGGCTAGGAAGTAAGGAATGGTTGCCTGCTAAACGTGAACTATATAATGTTGCAACGGACATTGATGCTTCATCTGCACCATGCGCAGAGTGGTGGTTAGCGGTGGGTATGCGGCCCGTCACCGAAGGTAAAGACGTACCTTATAAAGAAAGCCAATTTAAAAATTTCGATAATAAAAACTGGAATGTCACTAACTTTGCCAGAGATTATGAAAATCCATGGCTGGTACGTGGACTGGTTGATATTGGGCACCGAGTCAAAGATGCCAGCTTATTAAAAATGCGGGCTGAAGAAATTTATAACACAACTGCCGAGGTATGTTCTGCGGATAAAGGTGCTGCGCTTTGCGTTTTGGGTTATCAACTTCTCAATTCAGAAACGATCTCAATCTCTCAATTGAATGATTTTCAGGAAAAGGTCGACGAGTTTACTCATACTGAACCCCCTTCGCCACACGCCTTACGTTGGCAGGTCTCATTGCAATTCTTGGCAGGAAAACTGTGGCTGAATGCGGGAGAGCAGAATAAAGCGAAACAGGCTCTTCAGGAATGTATAAATATAAATTCATTAGAGTTTAGTCCTTTACTGGCAAACCGTACTGTTGAATCGTTTCTCATGCTTGGTGTCTTATCTCTCGTTGACGGTAATAAAGCACAAGCAAGTGATTTTTGGAGAAAGGGTATTCATTTCGCCCGAGATGCAGTTACTCATGATTGGAATATGAGTTTGGGTGAAGTTGATAATCCAGTTGAGTTTGGTTTGCCTGAATTAGCATCGATACTTGATTACGCCAGTTCTTGCGCATATGGTCTTGTGAATATTGATGTTTTTGCTGATAAACCTTGGTGGTGGCTGCAAATACGCAGGAACCGCAATGCCCAATTTACTATGTTAGAAAGAAAAGCGAATAAACTTCATTTTCTTGGCGAAGAAGTTAACAGACTCAATGAAGTTATAAATATGAAAGATAACGCATTCAATAATGCCGACTCTTTGAAAACACAACTTCTTAATGAATCTAAAATTGCGCATGAACAGAAAGATTCAATTATAAAAGATTTGGAAAAGTTAATTGAAAATAACAAGGATGAGCTAAGTGAACTATTGAAAATTAATATTAATACTACTGGCGGCATTGAAAAGGAATTCCACGAGCGAGATGAGATTATTGATGAGCTTAAAAAGAATCTTCATGATTTGAATAGAAAAGAACTAATTATTGAAGAGTTCACGGAAAAGTTAAAGGATTCGAATAGAAAAGATCAGGAAATTAGCGAACTTATGGAAAAGTTAAAAGATTTAAATCAAAAGGAAATGGCTATCAAAGATCTGACTGATAAGCTTAAAGAGTTGGATGAAAAAGATCAGCTGATTGATGAGCTTCATAAAAAGCTTCAAGATTCAGATGTCAAGGATCAGCTTATCCAAGACCTAAATACAAAGCTAAAAGATTTACATATTAAAGATGAGCTTATTCAAACACTCAATGACAAGCTGCAGGATCTGCATACAAAAGACCAGCTTATCCATGAGCTAAGCGGCAGGTTACGAGAGTTAGATCATAAAGATATGCTAATTAAAGAACTGACAGATAAGGTTAGTCATTTAAACTTTCAGCAAAACTCTCGTTTGAGCAGGCTTAGCAGAGTGGCTGCGCAACCTTGGAGTATAAGAAAGGCTGCGCATCTAGCCTATCTTCTTACTTCGTTAGCTACGCCGTTAACAGTGAGACGTAAACTCGCACCATTGGTTGCTGTGCTGCGTGAAAAATATTCAAAAAGACCGCAAACTTTCCCAGTAGTATCAGAAAAGTGCGAAGAAACGGGCTATATGGTTAACGTTCCATTGGCTCATGACAATGCACCTAAAGTCGTGCATGTTATCGCTAACTTTATGACGGGTGGATCTTCACGCTTGGTTGTTGATTTGATTGAATATTTGGGAGATAAATATCAGCAAGCTATAATCACTAGCTTCATTCCAGATCCGCCAGCTTACCGCGGTATTAACATTGAAGAGTGCCGTTTTCCTGTTGATAGTGCGCCTTTCATTGAATATTTGAAACGCCATGCCCCTGATTTTGTCCATGTCCATTACTGGGGTGATGTCGATGAGCCATGGTACGCTAAAGCTATTGAAGCGGCGAAAATATTGGGGATTCCAGTAATTGAGAACATCAATACCCCCATTGCGCCTCACATGTCAGAAGCGGTCAAGCGTTACGTTTACGTAAGTGATTATGTTAAGCATGTCTTTGGCCAAAACAGTACCGAGCATACGACAATTTACCCGGGTTCAGATTTTTCACGCTTTATGCGTTCTGAACTTGAGGTCGTGCCCAAAGACTGTTTGGGCATGGTTTATCGTCTTGAAGGGGATAAATTAAACGCCGATTCTATCTTACCTTTTATTAAAACTGTTCAGAAAAGACCACAAACGAAGGTCCTTATCGTCGGCGGTGGAACCCTTCTCGAACCTTTTCAAAAGGCAGTAGAGGAAGCTGGACTACAAGCCAACTTTGAATTTACGGGCTATGTAAGTTATGACGATCTGCCTAATTACTATCGCCGAATGACATTGTTCGTTGCACCGGTATGGAAAGAGAGTTTTGGCCAAGTAAGTCCGTTCGCAATGAACATGCGCGTGCCGGTGATTGGTTATGACGTGGGCGCAATCAGTGAAATTGTTAATTCAAAAGAAATGTTAGCACCTGCAGCTGACGCTGACGCACTGGCAGATATTGCAATTAAACTTTTAGATAACGATTCCTTGCGTAATGAGCTGGGTAAACAGCATCAGGTCCGAGCCAAAGAGAACTTCTCTGTTCAGGCAATGATCAATGCCTATGACAACCTCTATGGTGAAGTTGTCAGTGAAAAAGTGAAATAATATGAAAATAGTTTTTTTTGTGCATTGTTTTTTTCCCGACCATTTTTATGGCACGGAAACTTATACCCTAGGTTTAGCAAGTCATTATCGATCGTGGGGCCATGATGTTGCAGTGGTCAGCGCCGTATTCCAAGGCGAACCAGAGCAAGCCGAGTTAATCAATCGATATGAGGTAGAAGGTATTCCTGTTATTTCAATTGATAAGAATAAGATTCCGCATAGCCGTATCAAGGAAACTTATTATCAACCTGAGATGAAAGGGGTGTTGGAGGAAGTTCTTAAAGAACTTAATCCAGATGTGGTGCATGTCACTCATCTAATTAATCACACTTCGGTATTACTTGAAGTTACATCAAAATTAAATATACCTACTTACGCTACTTTCACTGATTTCTTTGGGTTTTGCTTTAATAACAAACTTGAAGCAGCAGATGGTGACCTTTGTGCAGGGCCTTCTCCTACACGAGGCAATTGCGTCGCGTGTTACCTAAAAGAGTCAGCACAGGGCGGATATGCTGAAGGGTGGATGAAGAAGGCTGCAGTGCCTGCAATGGCCAATATTTTAGCAAAAGGACTCATTGCTTCTCGAAAAATGGGTATGCTGAAAAATGGTCATTTACTGGGTTTAACTGAAGATCTTATACAGCGTCCAAATACACTAAATTACTTATATAATAACGTTTACAAAGGAGCTGTTGCTCCGACTGCTTTTTTGAAAGAAGCTTACAGTTCCAATAATGTAACAGTGCCTATGCATAAAATATGGTTTGGTATTGATATCGACCGTAAACCAAAATCGATTCGTGGGCCAGGACATATCCCAGTTATTGCTTTTATTGGGCAGATCGCCCCTCATAAAGGCACAGATCTTTTAATTGATGCATTTAAGCGCTTGCCAGAAAATAAAGCCAAGTTACGCATATATGGTCCCACTGATCAGTCTATATCGTACATGGAAAACCTCACTCAAATGAGTCATGGTGTTCCTAACGTAGAATTTATGGGCACATTTGATCAAAAGCGTATGGCTGAGATTTTTGACGAGATTGACCTATTTGTTATTCCATCTCGTTGGTACGAAAATAGCCCATTAGTGTTGCTGAATTCTTTAGCCACACACACACCGGTCATCGTTTCCGATGTGGCTGGAATGACTGAGTTTCTGACAGAAGGCGTCAATGGTTACAGTTTCAAGCGCGGTGATGCAAATGATTTGTACGCAAAGCTCAAGCAAGTTTTAGAAACCCCTGAAACGCTAAGCCAGCTATCACTGACCACCTCATACGAAAGGACTACTGAAATCATGGCAAAAGAGACTTTTGCTATTTACTGATTGCTCACTCACGATCTAATGAAGCTATATTATGCTCGATAACGAATGTTTCTAGATTGTGATTATTCGAATACCCAGGAGTCAAAATGAAATTAGTCGTATTTGGTGGTGGCGGTTTTATCGGTTCAGCGATTTGTGACAAGCTATTAAATGATGGACATGAGCTAAAAGTATTTGAGCGTCCCGGTATCCCGGCTTATCGTCAATTTAACGCCAACGAGAAAGTTGAATGGGTGTCTGGCGATTTCGGCAATAATGATGATTTAGTCTCAGCGGTTGAAGGAATGGATGCAGTCGTTCATCTGGTATCAACTACGCTGCCTAAAAGCTCTAATGATGATCCTATTTATGATGTGCAATCAAACATTGTTCCCAGCTTGCATATGCTCAATGCAATGGTTAAAGCAAACGTAAAAAGAATCGTCTTTATCTCATCTGGCGGCACCGTTTATGGTGATCCACAATATGTTCCAATCGATGAAAAACACCCAACTGAGCCTGTGGTTTCGTATGGCATAACGAAACTAGCTATAGAAAAATACCTTCACATGTATGGCAAACTTCACGGACTTAAAACCGTGACGCTACGCGTGGCAAATCCTTACGGTGAAAGACAGCGTGTTGAAACCGCTCAAGGTGCAGTGGGAGTATTCATCCATCATGCGTTGAACGACATCCCTATCGAAATCTGGGGAGATGGAAGTGTACAGCGCGACTACATTCACGTGAGCGATGTTGCTTCGGCATTTGCCAAAGCTGTCACCTACGAAGGAACTGAGGAAGTCTTTAATATCAGTTCCGGAAAGGGGACAAGTTTAAACGATCTAATTCATATGATTGAAAACGTGCTTGGTCAAAAATTGAATGTGACCTACAAGCCCGGCCGCGCTTTTGACATTGCGGTAAACGTCTTAAACAGCGATCTCGCCCAACGTGAATTAGGCTGGCAACCCGTTGTCTCGATGGCGGAAGGCTTAGAACGAGCAACAAAGTGGGTCCAGCAGTCTTACGTGAAAAGTAATCACTGAGTGCTCTAGATGCGAATTCTTCTAACTGTTCATCAGTTTTTCCCTGAATTTCAGGCGGGCACCGAAGTTTTGACGCTCTCTGTCGCAAGAGAGCTTCTTAAACTAGGTCACCAGGTTAAAGTATTTACAGGTTACCCTGGTGAGGTGTACTTGAGTGAAAAAGAAAGGTTCGATGAATATGTTTATGAAGATTTGCATATTTATCGCTTTCACCATGCATACGTACCAATGGTGGGGCAATATTCAAAGATTGAGGTTGGTTATAATAACGCGTTAGCATTAAGCTATTTCAAAAAAATAGTCGACGACTATGAACCTGATATTATCCATTATTTCCATCTCAATCGACTCGGTATTGGCTTGCTTAATTATGCATACGATAAAAAAATTCCTCAATTCTTTACGCCTACAGATTTTTGGGCTTTTTGCGCAACTGCGCAGTTGATGTTAGGTGAGGGGAAATTTTGTGATGGGCCTGATCGCTATGCGGGAAATTGTATTAAGCATTTTGCAAGCGATCAGGTGAATGGCGTTGCCTCTAAGCTAATCAATTTAAGTCCAGTTTCATTGTTCAAGCAACTCTCAAAGGTAACAAAGAACCAACCTTTGATAAAATTTCCTATGAGCAATGAGGTGAGAGCGTTATCCTCGCGTACTGAAAATGTTTTGGAAGCGCTTAACAAATTACAGGCTATTTTTGCTCCAAACGACTTTATGCGCGATCTTTTTCTTAAATATGGTGTAAAGAAATCACTGCTTAAAAATCAGCCTTTCGGTATTAAGCTTAATAAAGATAATAATATAAAGTCACAGGTGAGGAAAGACACGTCTCATACTGTTTTTGGATTTATCGGTACGTTGGCATCCCATAAGGGCTGCCATGTTTTGATTGATGCGTTCAATTCACTTAACGCTGAAAATGTTTCACTTGAAATCTATGGCAATCCCCACGACTTTCCAGAATATTATGATGAGATTCGCAGGAAATGTTCAGGGGCAAATATAGTGTTCAAAGGAACGTTTCCAAACGCTGACATTACGCGCATTCTTCAACGTTTCGACGCGCTGATTGTTCCTTCCATTTGGTACGAAAATACGCCATTAGTGATCTACTCAGCACAAAACGCTAAAGTTCCCGTTATTGGTTCAAAACTCCCAGGAATAGAAGCGGTAATTAAACCTGAGTTGAATGGATTGCTTTTTGAAGCAGGTAACGCCGACGACCTCGCTCAGAAGTTAAATGTTTTTATCGTTAATAAAAATAACGATTTTGTTTATCATTTCAATGAGCCGCTTTCTATTGAAGGTTACGTTGAGAACTTAATGATGCAATGGACAGAGTGCAGTACTAAATAGAGATATACTTTGTAGTAACGTTATAAATGCTTTGGCGTGAGTTAAATGGAATATTGAATAACCTTTTTTTGACACTCGCGCTGTGCCGCCTTGTTATGTCTATTTGATATTCTTTTCTTTTCAATAAGCGTTCAGTTTAAGTTGCATGTCTTTTGCTCATGCTATCTTATTTTTGATGGAGTATGATTAACTTTCGCTGTTGCCGATATCATCCATGGTAACAAGCTCAGTCTCGTCTGTTTGAACGTTGATGAATATGGATTTTTGATGTTAATGATGCCATGTAACATACCACCATCATTAATATTTATTCCTATTGGTGTGTTTTTAAATTATCTGATTCGCCCATCAATAATAAGATCACCTTTCTTAATGAAGAAATAAAATATTACACAAACCTATTAGAAGTAAACGCTACTGCCTTTTCTATTTTATTGTATCAGATTTTAGGATTTTCTTTAATTTAACCGCTACCCATAGCTTTTGCTTTTAGTTAGTATAGATTAGATTGGATGCTCGCAAGATTATGTGCGGTAAAATATAGATTCCAGACAGGAGTAAAAAATGTCCAAGCAACAAATCGGCGTTGTAGGTATGGCAGTGATGGGCCGCAATTTGGCTCTTAACATTGAGAGCCGCGGTTACACTGTTTCTATCTTCAACCGTTCTCGCGAAAAGACGGACGAAGTCATCGCAGAGAATCCAGGCAAGAAATTGGCTCCTTTTTA
Organism: uncultured Pantoea sp.; assembly: GCA_913778495.1. GTDB lineage: Bacteria > Pseudomonadota > Gammaproteobacteria > Enterobacterales > Enterobacteriaceae > Pantoea. Next base: position 32,890 of record CAJYVD010000034.1, on the reverse strand, counting down.
TACGGTTGAAGAGTTTGTTGAATCACTGGAAAAACCCCGCCGTATTCTGCTGATGGTGCAGGCGGGCGAGGCCACTGACAAAACGATTGCTTCACTGACGCCACACCTCGATAAAGGCGATATCCTGATCGACGGCGGTAACACCTTCTATAAAGACACCATTCGCCGTAATAAAGAATTGTCCGACCAGGGCTTCAACTTCATCGGCACCGGCGTGTCCGGCGGTGAAGAGGGCGCGCTGAAAGGGCCTTCCATCATGCCTGGCGGCCAGAAAGAAGCGTATGAACTGGTTGCGCCAATTCTGGATAAAATTGCTGCTCGCGCTGAAGATGGCGAAGCATGCGTGGCTTACATTGGTCCAAACGGCGCCGGTCACTATGTAAAAATGGTGCACAACGGCATTGAATACGGTGACATGCAGCTGATCGCAGAGGCGTATGCGCTGTTGAAAGGTGCGCTGGGCCTGAACAACGAAGAGCTGGCTGAGACGTTCACTGACTGGAACAACGGCGAGCTGAGCAGCTACCTGATCGATATCACCAAAGATATCTTCACCAAGAAAGATGAAGACGGCAACTATCTGGTCGATGTCATTCTGGATGAAGCTGCCAACAAAGGTACCGGTAAGTGGACCAGCCAGAGCTCACTGGATCTCGGTGAACCGCTTTCTCTGATCACCGAATCAGTGTTTGCGCGCTATCTCTCTTCGCTGAAATCACAGCGTGTGGCGGCTTCAAAAGTGCTGAGCGGCCCGCAGGCGCAAGCCTTCAGCGGTGATAAGGCGGAGTTTATCGAGAAAGTGCGTCGTGCATTGTACCTCGGTAAGATTGTCTCTTACGCTCAGGGCTTCTCCCAGCTGCGCGCTGCCTCTGAAGAGAACAACTGGGATCTGCACTACGGCGAAATCGCCAAAATCTTCCGCGCGGGCTGCATTATTCGCGCGCAGTTCCTGCAGAAAATTACCGATGCGTATGCGAAAGACGCTAACATCGCTAACCTGCTGCTGGACCCGTACTTCAAAAACATCGCAGACGACTATCACCAGGCGCTGCGTGACGTGGTTTCCTACGCGATTCAAAACGGCATCCCAACGCCAACCTTCTCGGCGGCAATCGCGTACTACGATAGCTACCGTTCAGAAGTGCTGCCGGCTAACCTGATTCAGGCTCAGCGCGACTACTTCGGTGCGCACACTTATAAGCGTATTGATAAAGACGGTGTGTTCCACACCGAATGGCTGGACTAACAGCAAAAAGGCTTCCTTCGGGAAGCCTTTTTTTTACACCGCCAACAACTCGCCTTCACGCCCCGCGTTTTCCCCCGCCAGCCTTACTGCCAGCATGCCCGACGTGGCAAACTTGGTCAGATTACGCGCGTACAGTACGCCGCCAAAGCGCGCTACCAACGGCGTCACCTGATCGGTAATGGGATCAACGATCTCGGCCACCACCTCTCCGGCTTTAATCCATTCGCCCAGCTTGCGCCGGTTAAGTACCAGTCCGGAATGCGGTGCATAAATATATTCGCAACCCGACAGCGCCGTCGGCGGATGAATCAGGGCAGGGGCTTCGCCCACTTCGCCGCTGATATAGCCGCTTTCCGTCAGTGCGTTAATAATGGCCTGCGCGTCTTTCTCGGCCTGCTCAGGCGATACATCGGCAATGCCACGCAGCTCAAGCGTTACTGGCAGCAAGCCGCGCGGCATGGGGTGCTGCTGGCCAAAGCGGGCAGCCAGCGTGAGCCAAGGCTCGCAGCAGGCCTCGTCAAATGGCTCGCCGCCGGAGATCTGCGCCAGCAGCTGCGCTTCGCTGCCAAGCCAGCGCGCCAGTGGCTCGATATCCGGCCAGGCGTGCGGCGTGGTATAGAGATGCGGAATCGCATCCCAATCGCAGTGCAGATCGATCATTAAATCGGCTTGGCTGGCCATACGCATCAGCGTAAAGCGCTGTGATTCCAATTCGGTTTTGGCGACGGTGTCGCGGAAGTGGCGGTCAATGGCGTCGCGGATCAGACGTCGGTTCTCATATTCGCTCTGTGTCAGCGAATCGGCCAGTTCGACCGCCAGCACTTCACCCAGCGCGGGAAAACCGCGGTTGAAATCTTGCCCGGTCGGCGTATGGAAGCGACCCAGCTGACTCCCGTGCCAGTGTTGCCCCATGGCCAGCGGATTGGAAACCGGCACCAGCGTAAACTTGGCTTTTAATTTGCCCGCCGACTCCAGCGCTTGCAGCTTCTGCTTGAGATACCAGGCTACCGCCATGCCCGGCAGTTCGTCGCCGTGCAGGGTGGCCTGAATATAAACGCGTTTCTCCGCATCGCTGCCGAAGTGGAAACTGACAATTTCTCGCTGGGTGCCCAGTGAGGCGCTGAATAACGGGTGATGTTGTTGTTGCATAAGGCTATCGATATCCTTTTTTCGCGGCGCAGACTCAAGCACGCCAAATCAAATTGATGAGTAGAATTATAGTGCTGCGAAAAAAAAGGACGGCAAAAAGCCGTCCAGGCGGTTACGGCTGAATAGAAATGTCGCTGGCGAAGTATTTTTTTTGCAGCGTATCGAATGTGCCGTTCTTTTTGATTTCAGCAAACGCGTTATCCAGCGCCGCTTTCAGTTCGGCATCGCCTTTACGCAGGCCGATGGCGGTGCCGGGGCCGATGATGGGATCTTGTACGATCGGACCTGCCAGCTCAAAATTCTTGCCCTGCGGCTGTTTCAAAAAGCCGTTGGCGGCTTGCGCAGCATCCGTGAATACCGCATCAAGACGGCCGGAAACCAAATCGCTCTCTACCTGCGCCTGATCGCCATAAGGCACCACCTGCACGCCCGCTGGCTGCCACTTGGCGCGCGCGTAGCGCTCCTGAACCGTACCTTGTTCTACGCCGACGATTTTACCTTTCAGCGAGGCGGCGGTCGGCCGCAGGCCAGAGCCTTTACGCGCGATCAACTGGGTATGGGTGTCGTAAAGCGGCACGGTGAAGTCAATCTGCTTCAAGCGCTCTTCGGTGATGCCCATATCAGACAAAATCGCATCGAATTTGCGCGCTTTCAGCGCCGGGATCATGCCGTCGAACTGACTCTCAACCCAGACGCATTTGGCCTGCATTTGTGCGCACAGCGCGTTACCCAAGTCGATGTCAAAGCCCACCAGTTCACCCTTCGGCGTTTTTGATTCAAACGGCGGATAGGTGGGATCAACGGCGAAACGCACCTGGTCAATCTTTGCCTGCGCGCCAAAGGTCAGGCCAGCGAGCAGGGCGATCGCCAGCGTTTGACGCAGGCGTAAGGGAAAACGTGAACGTGCCATAAACGGGAGCTTCCTTGTAATATGCGAATAACGCAGAGTAACCCCCGCTGTTGGCGATGGCAATTAGAGGATTATTTTCATCACGTTACCATTGTGCAACGTGCGGTAATCCTTAACGTTAAGCACGACGGACATATCCAGACGGCCCGCGTTAAAGGCAATCTCCCCGTAGCGTTCAAACAGCAGCGGATCAACTACCAGCGCTAACGCCGGATGAAAGGTAAAGGGAGGGATCGCGCCAAATTCACAGCCAGTCAGGGCATCAACTTCGGCCGGTGAAGCCAGCGAGGCGCGCCGTCCGCCTACCGCTGCGGCGACTTTACTCAGATCGGCCTGACGATCGGCCGGTAGCACGGCCAGTACGTGCTGCTTAACGCCGTTGCCTTTTACGTGACACACCAGCGCTTTGGCACCTTGTCCCACCTCCGTCCCACGGATCGCGGCCACGGCTTCACATTTACCTGTTGCCTCATGTGTCATGAGCCGATAGCGCGCCTGGTGTTGGTCGAGCAAGGCAAGCAGGCGTTGATGCGTTGTCATCCGGGCTCCTTAAAGCAAAAAGGCGCACCGAGGTGCGCCCTGGCGTGCGTTGGATTACTGATGGCGCGCGCGCAGATTGTTGATGATAGTACTGAGATCCAGCGACTGATCCTGCAGTAGCACCATCAGGTGATACAGCAGATCGGACGCTTCATTGGTGAGTTCGTGGCGATCGTTGACCGTCGCGGCCAGCGCGGTTTCAACGCCTTCTTCACCCACTTTTTGCGCGATGCGTTTGGTGCCGCTGGCGTAGAGCCGCGCCGTGTAGGAACTCTCAGGATCGGCATTTTTACGCGAGGCCAGCAGCTGCTCCAGCTGGTACAAGAAGGTCCAGTCCGGTGATGCAGGCGAGAAGCAGCTGGAGGTGCCCAGATGGCAGGTTGGGCCAATGGGGTTGACCAGCACCAGCAGCGTGTCGTTATCGCAATCGGGAGTGATGCTCACCACATTTAAAAAATGTCCCGAACTCTCACCTTTGGTCCACAGGCGATTTTTGGTGCGCGAAAAGAAGGTGACGCGGCCTTCATTAAGCGTTTTCTGCAGCGCGTCATGATTCATGTACCCGTGCATCAGCACCTCGCCAGAGACGTGATGCTGCACGATAACAGGCATCATGCCCGCTGTTTTGGCCCAATCCAGTTTGGCCAGCTGTTCTGCTGTTAACACGCGCGAATCTCCACCCCGTTGGCGATCAAAAAGTTTTTCAACTCGCCGATATTAATGATTTGTTTGTGAAACACCGATGCGGCCAGCGCGCCATCCACGTTGGCCTGCTCGAAGGCCTCGAGGAAATGCGGCATTGTGCCGGCACCGCCAGAGGCGATCAGCGGCACGTTGCAGACATCGCGCACTTTCTTCAGCTGCACCAAGTCATAGCCGTTACGGACGCCGTCCTGATTCATCATGTTCAGGACAATTTCACCCGCGCCCAATTTTTGCACTTCCTGCACCCAGTCGAGCGTTTCCCACTGGGTCACGCGGGTGCGCGCTTCATCGCCGGTGTACTGGTTAACGTGGTATTTGCCGCTGACCTCGTCAAACCAGGTATCAATGCCCACCACAATACACTGCACGCCAAAGCGATCGGCCAGACGCGTAATCAGCGTAGGATCGGCCAGCGCCGGCGAGTTAATGGAGATTTTGTCGGCGCCAAACTGCAAAATGCGCGCCGCGTCCTCGGCGCTTTTAATCCCGCCCGCCACGCAGAAGGGGATGTCGATGACTTCCGCCACGCGCGACACCCAGCTTTTGTCGACCACGCGCCCGTCAGACGACGCGGTAATATCGTAAAACACCAGTTCGTCGGCACCCTCGGCGGCATAGCGCTGCGCCAGCGGCACGATATCGCCAATGATTTCGTGGTTGCGGAACTGAACGCCTTTCACCACTTGCCCGTCACGCACATCCAGGCAGGGAATTATCCGTTTTGCCAGCATGAGATCGCCTCCGTTACGCTGAATTTACCTTCCAGCAGCGCGCGACCAACAATCACGCCCTGTGCGCCGCTGCCGCGCAGGGCGGCGATATCGTCCAGCGCGCCAATGCCGCCGGAGGATTGAAACGCAATCGCCGGGAAGGCGGCAGCAATTTCCTGATAGAGCGCGACATTTGAGCCGCTGAGCGTACCATCGCGCGAGATATCCGTGCACAGTACGTGCTTAAGGCCCGACGGTTGATACCAGCCGATCACTTCTTCCAGCGTCACGCCCGCGGCTTCCTGCCAACCGCTGATCGCCACCTCCTTGCGCTGTGCCGCGTCAATGCGCACGTCCAGCGCCAGCACAATCGCATCGGGGCCGAACTCGGCAAACCACGCTTTGACCTCTGCCGGATTTTTCACCGCCGTGGAGCCCACCACCACGCGGCTGGCGCCCGCCGCAAGCAGCGCGGCAACGTCATCACGCTGGCGTATGCCGCCGCCGACCTGCACCGGCACCGTGACGCCGCGCAGCAGGGTGGTCAACAAAGGGATCTGGCGCAGTGTGGGATCTTTGGCGCCGGTTAAATCCACCAGATGCAGCAGCGCGGCGCCCTGGCGTTCATAATCCTGCAGCCGCGGCAGCGGATCGCTGCCGTAATCCCGCTGCTGTTCGTAGTCGCCCTGATGCAAACGCACCACTTTGCCGTCGATCAAATCTAATGCAGGGATAATCATTACATCTCCAGGAAATTTTTCAGCAGCTGCGCGCCTGCTTTGCCAGAGCGCTCCGGGTGGAACTGCACGCCAAAGAAATTATCTTTCTGCAAGGCGGCCGTGAAGGGCAGACCGTAATCACACTGCGCGATGGTCGCGGCATTCACTGGCATGGCGTAGCTGTGCACGAAGTAGAAGTAGCTGCCGTCCGGGATATCGCGGAACAGGTGATGGCCCGCCCGGGCGGTGATTTGGTTCCAGCCCATATGCGGCAGCGGTAGCCCTTGGGTGTCCATCAGTGACACCGGTTCATCGACAATGCCCAGCGTGCTCACGCCGCCGTTTTCGTCGCTGCCGCGCCCCAGTAGCTGCATACCGAGACAAATCCCCAGCACGGGCTGGGTGCAGGCTTTAATCAAGGAAATCAGCTCACGTTCTTTCAGCTGATTCATCGCCGCTTGCGCCGTGCCGACGCCGGGCAGCAGCAGCTTATCAGCGCGCAGCACTTCATCGGGATCGCGGCTGACTGCGGGCGTGTAACCGAGGCGCTCAATCGCCCACTTAACCGAAGAGAGGTTGGCGCAGCCGGTATCAAGAATCACCACGTTCATTACAGCACTCCTTTCGAGCTCGGCAGGGTGTTGCCTTCCACGCGAATGGCCTGACGCAGCGTACGGCCAAAGGCTTTGAACAGGCTCTCCACGCGGTGGTGATCGTTTTTGCCCTTGGTTTTCAGGTGCAGCGTGCTCATCATGGCGTAAGAGAGCGAGCTGAAGAAGTGCTCGACCATTTCGGTACTGAGATCGCCTACGCGCTGATAGCTAAATTCGGCTTTGAATTCGAGGTGGGGACGGCCAGAAATATCCAGCGCGCAGCGCGCCAGGCACTCATCCATCGGCAGTACGAAGCCGAAGCGGCCGATGCCGCGCTTGTCACCCAGCGCTTTCAGCAGCGCTTCGCCCAGCGCCAGACCGGTATCTTCCACGGTGTGGTGATCGTCGATATAGAGATCGCCTTTCACATCAATGTGCATGCGAAAACCGCCGTGCACTGCAATCTGATCCAGCATATGGTCAAAAAAGCCGACGCCGGTGTTGATTTTGCTGCCGCCTTCGCGGTCCAGCCACACCTCAACCTGAATCTGGGTTTCTTTGGTGTTGCGGTTCACGCGCGCGTAGCGGTCACGCCGCGTCAGCTGCTGCTGGATGGCATCCCAATCGCTGCCCTCGGGGCCATAGCGCAAGCCCTGAATGCCCATGTTCTCTGCCAGCTGCAGGTCGGTGAGGCGATCGCCGATCACATAGCTGTTGGCGGTATCGAGCACGCCTTCCGCTAGCCAGGCGTCCACCATTTTGGTTTTGGGTTTGCGACAGTCGCAGCCCTCCTCGGGCATGTGCGGGCAAATCAGTACGTCGCTGAATTGGATCCCTTGTGACGTCAGGATCTGCATCATCAGGTTATGCGGACCGTCAAAATCCGCCTGCGGAAAGCGCTCGGTACCCAGCCCGTCCTGATTGGTGATCATCACCAGCTGATAACCGGCCTTTTGCAGCGCCAACAGCGCCGGGATGGCGTTTTTTTCAAACGCCAGCTTCGCCATGCTGTCTACCTGAAAATCACTGGGCGGCTCGGAAATCAGGGTGCCATCGCGATCGATAAAAAGGGTCTTCTGACTCATGCTTGCTCCACGGATAAGGCTTGTAGCGCGGCGATCAGGCGCTCACACTCAGTGCGGGTGCCAATTGAGATGCGCAGGCATCCTTCAAGGCCGGGATTTTTGTTCTGGTCGCGCAGAATAATGCCCTGATCCCACAGCGTTTTAAACACCTTCGGCGAATCGCTGAAGCGCGCCAGAATATAGTTGGTTTCGCTGGGGAAGACCTGCTGTACCACCGCCAGCTGTGGCAGCTGCTCCAGCAGCCAGGCGCGGTTGGCGTTGAGCTCGCGCACGTGCTCGCGCATCAGCACTATGCCTTCCTCGCTCAGCGCCTGGCCTGCCACATCGGCCACCGGTGTGGCGAGCGGGTAGGGCGCAATCACCTTCATCAAGAGGTCAATGACGGGTTTGTTGGCCAGCGTAAAACCGCAGCGCAGCCCGGCCAGCGCAAACGCTTTGGAGAGGGTGCGTAAAATCACCAGATGCGGATAGTCCTTGAGCCAGCCTGCCAGCGTGGCCTGCGGGCAGAACTCAATGTACGCCTCGTCGGCCACCAGCAGCGCTTTACCCGCTGTCATGTTCAGCAGCGTCCGGATGTCGTCCGGATTAATCAGATTGCCGGTGGGGTTGTTAGGGCTACACAGGTACACCACTTTAACGCCATCCAGCTGCGCGGCGATTGCCGGCAGGTTCAGCTGCCAGTTATCCCGCGCCGGTACGGTGCGGTATTCAATGCCGATGGTCTCAGCGCTGACGCTGTACATGCCGTAGGTTGGCGGACAAAACAGAATGGCGTCCTCACCGGGTTCGCAAAAGGCGCGCATCAGCAGCTCAATGCCCTCATCGGCGCCGCGGCTCACCAAAACCTGCTCGGGCGTAAGACCCGCGTAGGCCGCATAGCGTTCAATGACGCGCTTGGGCTGGCATTCGGGGTAGCGGTTCAGCGTTTGCTGCGACAGTTCAAACGGCACCGGCAGCGGAAACTCGTTGGCGTTCAGCCACACATCGCCATTGCCGCCAAGACGGCGGGCCGATTGGTACGGCGTCAGCGCACGCACGTTGGCGCGGGCTAATGCGTCGATATTCTGGCTCATGCTTGCTCCTTGAGTGCGTTAACGCGCAGGGTCACGGCGTTTTTGTGGGCGTCAAGCTGTTCAGCGGCCGCCAGCGTCTCGATCGTTGCGGCCAAATTCATGAAGCCCTGCTGTGTCAGCTCCTGCACCGTCATGCGCTTCTGGAAGTCTGCGAGGCCGAGGCTGGAGCAGGTGGCGGTATAGCCGTAGGTCGGTAGCACGTGATTGGTGCCAGAGGCGTAATCGCCTGCCGATTCAGGCGACCAGTCGCCAAGGAACACGGAGCCGGCGCTGGTGATGGCGTCCACCAGATCGCGCGGTTGGCGCGTCTGAATGATCAGGTGCTCGGGCCCATAACGATTGGAGATCGCGATGCACTGCGCTAAATCTTCCGCCACGATGAGGCGGCTGCTTGCCAGCGCTTCACGCGCGGTGGCCGCACGCGGGAGCTGCGCCATCTGGGCATCAACGTCGCGCGCCACGGCCTCTGCCAGCGTGACCGAAGGCGTCAGCAGAATCACCTGTGAGTCAGGGCCGTGTTCCGCCTGCGACAGCAGATCGGCGGCGACAAACGCCGGCGTCGCACCTTCATCGGCAATCACCAGCACTTCAGACGGACCGGCGGGCATATCAATGGCGGCGCCATCGAAGCGTTGACTGACCTGGCGTTTGGCTTCGGTAACCCAGGCGTTGCCCGGCCCGAAAATTTTGTCGACTTTCGGCACCGTTTCGGTACCGAAGGCCATGGCGGCAATCGCCTGCGCACCGCCCACCTGGAACACTTCCTCGACGCCACACAGCTGCGCGGCATAGAGGATTTCATCGGCAATCGGCGGCGGTGAACAGAGCACCACGCGACCGCAGCCGGCAATGCGCGCTGGCGTTGCCAGCATCAGCACGGTGGAAAACAGCGGCGCCGAGCCGCCAGGAATATAGAGGCCCACCGAGCGCACCGGGCGGGTAAGCTGCTGGCAACGGACGCCGGGCTGGGTTTCCACATCCACCGGCGTCAAAACCTGTGCGTTATGGAAGGTTTCGATATTTTTCACGGCCACGGCCATCGCGTCTTTCAGCGTATTGCTCAGGCGATCGCCTGCGGCCTGCATCTCGTCTGCGCTGACGCGCAGGCTCTCAACCTGCGCCTTGTCGAAGCGGGCGCTTAATTCACGCAGCGCAGCATCGCCTTCGGTTTTAACCTGACGCAAGACGCTTTGCACCGTTTCACTGATGCTGGCCGACGCAGAAATCGCCGGACGCTCCAGCAGCGCCTGCTGCTGTTCGGCGCTGCACTGTTGCCATAACACGGGGGTCATTAGTGTGCTCATCGATCACTCCAACATTTTTTCAATCGGCAACACGAGAATCGAGCTGGCGCCCAGCGCTTTGAGTTTTTCCATGGTTTCCCAGAACAGCGTTTCGCTGCTGACCATGTGCATCGCCACGCGGCTGACTTCACCTGCCAGCGGCAGCACGGTTGGACGCTCGGCGCCCGGCAGTAGCGCAATCACCTCTTCCAGCCGCTCGCTGGGCGCGTGCAGCATGATGTATTTCGATTCACGGGCCTTGATCACCCCCTGAATACGCGTCATCAGCTTATCTACCAGCTCCTGCTTGGCGGCTGGCAGTTCGCCATCGCGCTGAATCAGTACCGCCTTAGAACGGTAGATGACGTCCACTTCGCGCAGGCCGTTGGCTTCGAGCGTGGCACCGGTGGAGACGAGGTCACAAATGGCATCGGCCAGACCCGCACGCGGCGCCACTTCCACCGAGCCGTTGAGCAGGCAGGATTTAAAGGCAACGCCTTGTTTATCTAAGTATTTCTTCAGTAGGTGCGGATAAGAGGTGGCAATGCGCGCGTTGTTCAGGCACTGCGGGCCGGTGTACTCCGCGTCAACCGGCATGGCCAGCGACAAGCGGCAGCCGCCAAAGTCGAGGCGGCGCAGGGTAAAATAGCGCGGATCTTCCCCTTGAGCGCGGCGATCTAACAGCTCTTCTTCCAGCACGTTTTCACCCACGATGCCTAAATCCACCACGCCATCCATCACCAGACCGGGGATATCGTCATCGCGCACGCGCAGGATATCAATCGGCATATTCTCCGCAAACGCAATCAGGCGCTGTTGCTGAAGATTAATCTTGATGCCGCAGCGCGCCAGCAGTTCGCGTGATTCATCGCTTAAACGGCCAGATTTCTGCATAGCTATGCGTAAACGGGTGTTATCTAACATGGTTCCTGTCCTCTGATTCTGTCCTGTCTGAAAAGGGTGGTTCGCCTCAGCCCATAAAAAAACCCCCGGAAGACGATCTTCCGGGGGCTCTCTTTTTTACTCGCGCCGCTGGAAGATCCTGAACGTCTTCCAGCACTCATCGCCTGAAAGACTAGTCAGGGTGATGGTGATGATGATGGTTGAACTGCGTGCGAGTCATAAAAATTCCGTTGCTGAATGGCTATTCATTTGCGTGCTGATTAACCTAACGAAGATAACCGCACTTAGCAACCCTTTTTTAACGTCAGTTTCCGGAACCTTCCGCAACAGTTTGCGCTGGTTTGGCACACAGCCGGGCACTATGATGAGGGAATTGGCGCTTAAGCAGGAGAGAACATGAAAAAGGTTGCGATTGTGGGGCTGGGATGGCTGGGTATGCCGTTGGCGATGGCGTTATCCGCGCGCGGCTGGCAGGTTAGCGGCAGTAAGACCTCGCCTGACGGCGTCGACGCCGCACGCCGCTGCGGTATTGATGCGAAACTGCTGGTGCTCACGCCGGAAATCACCTGTGAAGCTGACGATCTGGATGCATTGATGGCCGTGGACGCGCTCGTGGTGACGCTGCCTGCCAGCCGGACAGTGCAAGGCAGCGAGGCGTATCTCCAGGCGGTTCAGAACGTGGTGGATACCGCGCTGGCGCATAAGGTGCCGCGCGTTGTCTTTACCAGCTCAACGTCTGTGTACGGCGGGAGCGGCGGCGTGATGAAAGAGCACAGTGCGCTGCACCCCGAAACCGTCGCCGGTAAGACGCTGGTGGAATTGGAAAACTGGTTGCACGACCTGCCGGGCACGGGCGTTGACATCTTGCGTCTCTCGGGGCTTGTGGGCCCGAATCGCCATCCCGGACGCTTTCTCGCGGGAAAAACCAACCTGGAAAACGGCAGCCACGCCGTTAATTTGGTGCACCTCGACGATGTGGTAGAGGCGATTGTGCTGCTGCTTCAGTCGCCCAAAGGCGGACGCATCTATAATTTGAGCGCACCCAAACACCCGTCACGCGCCGATTTTTACCCGTTTGTCACCAAAAAGCTCGGGCTACAGCCGCCGACCTTTGCGCCTGAATCCACGCCCTCTGGCGGCAAAATTATCGATGGCACCAAAATCTGCAGTGAGCTGGGCTTTGAATACAGCTATGCCGATCCTATGAATATGCCGCTAGGCTAACGCATATTTAGCGCTGACTGTGCGCGAATTATGTCTCAAGCCGGCTGCAGCGTACGCGCGGTCGGATATCTTGTATCCAGCTTAAATGATGAAATCCTGCTTATGCTTGGGAGATGATTTTTTTCTTGTACCTTGAGAGTTGCGGTTTTTTAGAGACAAAAACGGCCTCTCACATCGCCAGAGTCTATCAAACACTTTCACCAGAATTTAGTGCCCTTAACCATTCCCTTGATTTCATTTTCATAATAAAGACAGTATCATCCCCAGCACTAAAATAGCGTCAAAAATAAATCACAGCGCAATGCTCGTGATGGGATAGAGCAGTCCTGACTTTGATGGAATTGGGAGAGGGAAGATGGTGGCACAAAAAAATATTGTCATTGCTGGAGGCGGTTTTTTTGGCTTGTATCTGGCCGAGCAGCTGGCACTTAAGGGTTGCAACGTTACCGTCTATGAAAAAAGCCAACACCTGATGTCGCGCGCTTCTTACGTTAATCAGGCGCGCGTACACAATGGGTATCACTACCCGCGCAGTATTCTCACTGCACTGCGTTCCCGCCTCTCATTTCCGCGCTTTGTTAACGAATTTCGTGATTGCGTTGACGATGAGTTTGCCAAATATTATTTAATTGCGGGTTCGTTAAGCAAAGTCACGGGTGAGCAGTTTAAACGCTTTTGTCAGCGCATTGGTGCTGACTGTGATGAGGCGCCCGCGTCGGTTAAGCGCTTAGTTAATCCAGCGTTAATCGATACGATTTTCACCACCACAGAATATGCTTTTGATTCGCACAAGTTACGTGACACCATGATCGACCGCCTGGCGGCGGCTAACGTGAACGTCGTTACGGATGCGGTAGTGGAAAAGGTTCAATCAAGCCACGGTGGTCTTGTGGCCACGGTCTCCATTGCCGGTGAGCAACATAGCGTCTATGCCGACCACGTTTTCAACTGCACCTATTCACGCATTAACTACCTGTTAAATGGCTCAGGGCTTGAATTAATTCCGTTGCGTCATGAAATGACGGAAATGTGTCTGGTTGATGTTCCAGACGCGTTTAAAAAAATGGGCCTGACGGTAATGTGCGGCCCGTTCTTCTCGGTGATGCCCTTTCCCTCCGCGCAGCTTCACTCCTTTAGCCACGTGCGCTACACGCCACATTATCAGTGGAGTGATAACGGCCATACGCCGTATGAAGATGCTCACGCTAAATACGACGAAAACGCTCGCCAAACGGCTTGGGGCTATATGCTGCGCGACGCGCAACGTTATGTGCCCGGTCTAAGCGAGTGTCAGTACCAGCGATCAATCTGGGAAGTAAAAACAATTTTGCCCCGCAGTGATAGTGATGATTCCAGGCCTATTCTGTTTCGCGCCAACCATGGTTTGAAGGGATTACACTGCGTCATGGGTGGAAAAATTGACAACATTTATGACGCGTTACATGAAATTGAGCGCCTGATAGAGTTGAATTAAAAATGATGAAAAGCGAATCTTTTGTTTCTGTTGTTGTGGTTATTCCGGGTCATATTGAGGAAATCTACGATTCCTTAGAGCGATTGAGTCTCACGCTGGATGAAAAATACACTGATTACGAAATTGTGGTCATCGCGCCGGGCTTACATTGCACCAACGCGAATATTGAAGACCGTATTTTAAAAAACATACACTGCGTGCGTATTATTCAGCTCTCCAGTCCGGTTTATCACGATGTTGCGCTGGCCGCCGGACTGGAAAGCGCAATCGGTGATTTTGTCGTATTATGGAACCCAGCAGCCAATCCCGTGGACATCGTGCCATCCATCGTTGAACATTGTAGAAGCGGTACTGACGTGGTTATCGGTGTGACAAGTAAGCCGCGATCGTTTCGCTACCGCGTCATCCGTAAATTGATGAATACCGCACTGCGCACCATTGATTATGATATTCCTTCAAACTCCACGTCGTTGCGTTGCTTAAGCCGCAGAGCCGTTAATGCGGTAACACGCATTGGTCGTTTCCATCACCAGTTCTATCTACGTATTCAAAAAACTGGCTATCCTGCGGGCGCCTTTAATTACACCCCAATGAAAGAGAGCGAAGGAGCGGGGATCATCGAATCTTTACGCCGTTTGCTAAGGCTGATGGTTTTCAACTCCGCCCGCCCGCTGCGCTGGATGTCAATGCTGGGCTTCTGTGGCAGTGTGGTAGGCTTTTTATTTGCGTGTTACAGCATTTTGGTGCACCTGTTTAGTGGCCATGTTGTGGAAGGGTGGACCACGACTGTTCTCTTCATGTCTTTAATGTTCATTGTGCAATTTGTCATGATGGCCTTCTTCGGCGAGTATTTAGGTCGACTGTTGGATGAGGGCAGTGCCCAAGCTGAATATGCGGTGGTGTATGAACGCAACAGTGATGTGATGGTGAATGCTGACCGCGTGAACGTGCTGAATACCTCGCTCACGGACGACAGCAACCATGTTCAAACGGGCCGCAACACTTAATTAGGGGAGAGGAAAATGGACGCACTGATTGGATATTCTGGATTTGTCGGTTGTACCTTGCTTAAACAGCGTAAATTTGACGCGCTTTATCGTTCAACCAACGTTGATGACGTTATTGGAAAAACATTTGATACGGTAGTGTGCGCTGCTGCTCCGGCCCAAAAATGGCTAGCGAATAAAAATCCATCGGATGATTTACAGCAAATTAATAGCCTGATTGCGAAGCTGAAAACGATCAGCTGCAAAAAATTTATTCTGATCAGCACCGTTGATGTATTTAAAACCCCCGTTGATGTGGACGAAAATACACCGATTGAAACAGAAGACCTGCACGCCTACGGTTTGCATCGTTATTACCTGGAGCAGTTTGTTAGCCAGCATTTCCCCGATGCGCTGATTGTTCGTTTACCGGGGTTAGTCGGCCCAGGGCTGAAAAAAAATATCATCTATGATTTTTTGAATAACAATAATCTCGAACAAATCGAAAGTCGCGGTGTGTTTCAGTTTTACCCGATGATCAACCTTTGGTATGACATCGAGATTGCCCTGCAAAATGGCCTCAAGCTGCTGCATCTTACCGCTGCGCCCATAAGCGTTGCCGATGTGGCAAGATTCGGTTTTGGTTTTGAGTTTGAAAATCACGTGCAGCCGAAACCTGGGCACTACGATATGAAAAGCTGCCACTCTCATCTTTTTACCAGCAATAACGATTATCAGTACAGCCACCGTGAATCTCTGATGTCGATCCGGGCGTATGCGCAGTCAGAAGCCACCAAGGAATCCGCATGAGAATTTCCATCTCCAACATTGCATGGGACACCGCTCAGGATGACGCCGTTAGCGCGCTTCTGAGCCGATACCATGTTGATGCCATCGATATTGCACCGGGGAAATATTTTCCTGACCCCAAAAAAGCCAGCGACAGCGACATTACGAAAGTGCGTAAGGCGTGGGAAGCACGCGGCATCGCTTTAGTCGGCATGCAATCATTGCTCTTCGGCACGCAGGGCCTGAACGTATTTGGTGACAGCGCAGTTCAGCAAAACATGCTGGATCACCTGCGTGCGGTGATGTACATCGCCGCGGGCTTGGGTATTCAGCCGCTGGTTTTCGGCTCACCTAAAAACCGCGATCGCCAAGGGCTCAGCGATGAACAGACGCACGCGATGGCGCGTGAGTTCTTCGTTAAAGTGGGCGATATCGCCCAGCAAGAAGGCGTAGTGATTTGTCTGGAACCGAATCCTGAGTGCTACGGGGCCAATTTTATGACCCGCAGCGCCGAGACGCGGGAGATGGTGCAGCTGATCAATCATCCTGCCATCAAGATGCAGCTGGATACGGGGGCCATCGCAATTAACGGTGAAAACGTTGAGCAGATTCTCGAAGGGCATCAAAATTACATCGGACATGTTCATCTGAGTGAGCCAAACCTGATGCCTTTAGGCCGAAGCGAGGTGCATCATCAGCATGTAGCCACGCAGCTAAATCGGTTACTTCCGGGACGTGTGGCGACTATTGAAATGCTGACGCCGCAGAATGAATCCGCCTTGTCTGCCATTGAGGAGGCATTGGCGTTTGTAACCCGCCATTATCGCGACGCGGTGGGAGAAGTCGCATGAAGTGGTTGATTCTTATTCTGGGCATCGCATCCAATGCGTCAGCCAGCGTGCTGATCAAAATGGCGATGACGCCGCCGCGCAAGCTGCCTAGCTTGGCCGATCCGCTTGCAGTGTTGTCAAATTGGCCGCTTTGGTTGGGAATCTTTCTCTACGGTATGGCTTTCTTATTATATGCCGCCGCGCTTGCCTTTTTGCCGCTCAATGTTGCACACCCTGTTTTAACTTCAGGCGCTATTGCCTGCGTAGCATTGCTGTCTGTGGTGCTGTTTAAAGAGCCTTTTTATTGGTCGACGATTGCCGGGATTTTGATGGTCATGGCGGGCGTTGCATTGATTACATTAAAAGTTAAATAAGTTGAAAAATATGATGAATGCTAAGTGGCAAGTTCCTGCGTATGAAAAACAGTTATGGCAGGGTAAACAACACGATTATTGCGTGATCATCCCGGTCATTAATGAAGGTGAGCGCATTCGCAATTTGCTGACGCGCATGGCGGCGATCAACGTTGCTTCTTATGCTGATATCATTATTGTCGATGGCGGCAGTAAAGACGGTTCGCTTGAATTGGATGCCCTGCAGCGTTTATCGGTAAGCGGATTATTACTGAAAACCGGGCCGGGTAAACTGAGCGCGCAGTTGAGATGTGGCTATGCTTTTGCACTTGAGCAGGGGTATCAAGGGATTGTCACCATTGATGGCAACGACAAAGACGATCCAGACGCCATTCCTACTTTTATTGATGCGTTAAAGCAAGGCTATGATTTCGTTCAAGCTTCGCGCTTTATCAAAGGCGGTGTTGCAGAGAACACCCCGGCGTCGCGTGATTTTGCCATCCGCTTCATTCATGCACCCATGCTGAGCCTCTTCTCCGGCTTCAAATGGACGGACACCACGCAGGGGTTCCGCGCCTACAGCAGCAAAATGTTGCTTGATGAACGCGTCGCGCCTTTCCGCGATATTTTTTCCACCTATGAATTACTGGCGTATCTCTCCTATTGCGCCCCTAAACTGGGTTTCCGCTGCATTGAAATTGCTACCGTCCGTCGTTATCCCAAAGGTGAGGTGCCAACAAAAATCAGCGCCGTTCGCGGTAACTGGTCCGTACTGAAAACGCTGTTTTCAGCCTGCTTTGGTAGATACAACGCAAAAATTTCACGTTGATTATTAGGGTTTGTTATGTTCCAGCCAGCAAAATATGCTCATGAAAATAGAGCGCTGTATTCAGAATTGTATAAACTCTTTCAGTTTATATTTTTTTTCTTTGCCATTATTTTTACCACAGTCAGTAGTTATCCATTGCACATCAGCTCTGCTGGCACTGTCGAGCAGTGGAGAAATCTTCTGCCCAATTTCTTTAATGGTGAACAGGATTTTCTTTTCAGCTACGGCCCGTTGTTTTGGTTAGCGGGCCAAACGGTAGTTCAATATTCTGAATTGACATATTGGCTTTCTGCTCTTTTCATATCAATCTATTCAGCTGTTTTTTGGGCGATGATTTTAAGGTTGGCGGTAAACCATAAATTCGTTATTTCATTGTCCGTAGTTTATCTTATTATATTAAAAGGGTTTTGGCTTTCCGCAGTTTATTTTACCTTTCCTCTTTTTTTGCTGGTTTATTTGAAAAGTACTAAGCAAGACCGCTTATTGGATAAAAAATATTTCCTTATCGGATTGGCATTGTTTTCAGGCTTCTTGTTTTATGTGCGTTTTTTCTACGGGATGGTAGCAATACTGACCTTTGCGAGTTATTTGTTTACAACGCGCACCTTGCACAAAAAATTCGCACCAATATTCATTTTCTCGATTGCTGCTGTTGTTTTTTATTTGCTGATCGGCTGGTGTGTTTTTCATAATATCGGAAGTATAAAGAATTACCTAATTATAAATTCTCAGCTGAGTTTTGGTAATTCCATGGATATGACTTTCGATATAAAGATGAAGAGTAAGGCTTGGTGGATAATAGGTGCTATGTTAATTGCATTTAATTTATCCTTAATCAAGGAACGCTCTCCGTTTTTACTAACTATCAACGGGCTGTTTCTTATTTTTCTTAAGCTGGGATTCTCACGAGCCGATCATTATATTGGTTACTTCATTTGCCCTGTGGCTATAATGGCACTGGTATGCGCAACCGGGTATGAGCGTCGCTGGCGCTTAGCGTCACCTTTCATTCTTGCAATGCTGCTACTATTAGGGAGTACATCAATATTTCCTAATGCCATTTTACTGTCATGGTTTAAGGCCCCTGAGGATTTTAGCCAACCACCCGCGCAGCGCGAAGCTGATGCCTACCCACAGTTCAGACTGCCAGCAGACATGCTTGCCCAGATAGGCAATAGCTCAATTGATGTCTATCCTTATCAAAATGAATATTTCCTTGCCAACAAGCTAAATTATGTTCACCGTCCATCTTTCCAAAACTACATGACCCTGACGCCAACGCTCGATAAGCTAAACGTAGACTTCTTTGCGGGCGATGAAGCTCCAGAATATGTTCTTTGGCACGGCAACTTAGGTTGTATGAATAAGGATTGTGCCTTCTACGATGCATTTGATGAGAAATACAGCTTAAATGAAGATCCATTAACGGCAATGACCATCATGACTCATTATCATCGCGTAGGCGAATTTACTGATGTGAGCAATAAGCCGGTCATGTTGATGAAAAAGAATTCTACACCGATAACCGCGACCGCCACGGATCTTGCGACGGTAACGCTGCGTTTTGGAGAGTGGATTGATGTTCCTGAAGTGAAGTCAGGCGTGGTGAAATTTAAGCCAGATTTACAATTCACATTGCTTGCCCGCTTGCAAAATATGCTTTATCGCGGAGGCGTGCTGTACATCAATTACAAAATGGCAACGGGTGATACGAAGCGCTATCGTCTCAATATTGTCAACGCGCAAAGCGGTGTTTGGGTTGCTCCGCTGCTTGATCGTTTTCCACAAAAAGGGCAACGCGTTGTCCAGATAATGCTTGAGACCCCTAGCAAGCATTATTTCAAAAATGAGGTTAAAGCTGTTTGGCAGCACTATCCTGTAGAAGGGCTTGAGCTCTATGAGAATCGGTATCCAACCTTTACGGACAAAAAACCAGACGCGCTAAGCGAATCGACTGTTTACTGCGATGCGTCGATTGATATATTTGATACTGAGGCGTTTAAAATAAGGAACGAGAGCAAATCGAGAGTGCGCAGCGCTGGCTGGACAGTCTTTTCTGCAGCGTCGAAAACACCTGCGGATAAAGCGTGGCTGACGGCAACCGATTCTTCCGGCAACCGTAAATACCTCGCGTTAAATACTGTGGCGCGTCCTGATGTGGCCCAACATTTTGCAACCCCGCAGTTTACCAACTCAGGTTTTGATATGGTGGCGGATACATCAGCGCTCAAAGGCAATTTTATTTTCAGCCTGGCGATTGCCAGCCAGGGTAAACTGCTGCAGTGCAGTAACATCAGTCGGGCACTGACGCTTCACTAGCAGTCTGGTAAATCAATAAAAAGGGAGCGCTGCTCCCTTTTTTTATACTCCCAATCTGTCACGCAGCGCATACCACGCCGCGCCCATGGCCGTCAGCGGCACTTTGAAGCGGCGTCCGCCGGGGAAGGGCAGATGCGGCAGTTTGGCGAAGGCGTCAAAGCGTTCGGCACGGCCGCGCAACACTTCAGCGATCAGTTTACCGGCGAGATGGGTGCAGGTGACGCCGTGTCCGCTGTCCCCCTGCATAAAGAACACATTTTTTTCCAACTGCCCAAACTGCGGCATGCGCGACAGCGTGAGCAGAAAATTGCCGCTCCAGCGGTGGCTGATTTTCACGTTCTGCAGCTGGGGGAAGGTGCGCAGCAGTTTCGGGCGAATCAGTGCGTCAATGTCGCCGGGATCGCGGGCGCCATACACCACGCCGCCGCCATACAGCAGGCGGTTGTCGGCGGTCAGGCGGAAATAGTCCAGCAGATAGTTACAGTCTTCCACGCAATAGTTATTGGGCAGCAGCGCCAGCGCCTGATCGCGGCTCAGCGGCTCTGTCGTGATAATCTGCGATCCGCACGGCATGCTTTTACGGCTTAAGCGCGGCTCTAATTCGGCCGGGAGATAGGCATTGCCGGCGAAGATCACAAACGTAGCGCTGACTTCCCCTTTCGCGGTTTTCACCCGGTGTGGCGCGCCGTAGTTGACGGCGAGGGCGGCGGACTGCTCAAAAATTCGTCCACCATGACGCCGGATCGCCTCCGCTTCACCCAGCGCCAGATTTAAGGGATGAAGATGGCCGCCGCGGCGATCCAGCAGGCCACCGACGTAGCGCTCGCTGGCGACTTCTCGACGGATGGCGCGCTCATCCAGCAGCTCCAAATCGTAATTGCCATACTGGGTCCAGTTGGCTTTTTGCTTGCGCAGGTGACCCATCTGGCGCTGATTGAGCGCAGCAAAGATGCCACCGGGTCGATAGTCGCAGGCGATAGCGTAGCGATCGATGCGGTCGCGAATGATCTCGGCGCCCTCAAACATCATGCTGCCCAACATCTTCGCGACATTACTGCCGTAGCGCTGCGCAATCACGTCCACATCGCGGCTGTAGGAGTTCACGACCTGACCGCCGTTGCGTCCACTGGCGCCGTAGCCGATGCGGGCGGCTTCCAGCACCACCACATCGTAGCCCGCCTCGGTCAAAAACAGCGCCGAAGAGAGGCCGGTAAAGCCGCCGCCAATAATGCAGACGTCGCACTGAATCGCGTCTTGCAGTTCGGGCCATGGGGCATGCTGATTCGCCGTTGCGGCGTAGTAACTGTCCACGTGATGCATCCCATTCTCCTTATGCGCAGGCCATTAGAAGGTTGCCGGCGTGTGCGCGCTCACAATGCGGCATGGCCGATCGGACATATTGGTAAAACTGTGCGGCAGACCGGTATCAATAACGTAACTTTCACCCCGTCCAAGCAGGTAGCGCTCGCCGTTCACCACCAGCGTGATCTCGCCTTCGAGCACGGTGCCGGTCTCCTCGCCCGGATGACGCAGCTTCTCACCGGTACTGGCGCCCGGCGCATACTGCTCCACCAGCATCGCCAGCGCGCGGTTTTTGGCACCGTTATCAATCAGGCGCAGCGACACGCCCTGGCTGCCGATCTCAATGCACTCCTCGGGGAGCACAACCACGCGCGGCGTTTGCCGCGCTTTTTGCTCGGAAAAAAACTCGGACAGTGACAGGCCATACACTTTCAGCAGTTTTTGCAGCGTGCTCAGCGCCGGACTCACTTTGTCCTGCTCAATGGTACTGATGGCGCTGTGGGTCAATCCCGCCAGTTCCGCCGCGCGACGCTGCGACAAGCCCAGCGTCTGACGCAGCTGCGCCAGGCGTCTTCCGGGGGCCAGAGAGGCGTCGGTCATGGCTGTTTTTCCTCGTGGTAGCAGCGGGCTGCGTGGATAAAGGCCGCGAATAAACGTTGAGACACCGGATTAGCCTGCGATTGCCACTCGGGATGCCACTGTACCGCTAACGCAAAGGGATGATGCCGCACGCTCACCGCCTCAATTAATCCATCGGCGGCGTACGCTTCTGTCTGCAGGTGAGGGCCCAGCACGCGGATACCCTGCGCATGCAGAGAGTTCACCTCAAACGGAGTGTCGCTGCCCAACACCGTATGGAGCATGCCATCGTGTACCGGTTGTACCGCGTGCGCAGCGGCATACTGCTCGGCTAACGGCAGCGTTTTGTTTTCGCGATGCTCGAGATAGTGATCAAGCGTATGCAGCTGGCGATGCAGCGCGCCGCCGTGAGCGACCACCATCTCCTGCAGGCCGCGACATATGCCGAACAGCGGCATTTTTTTCCCTGTTGCGTGAGTAATCAGCGCGAAAGCCATGCGATCGCGTGCCGGATCGGCATCCGCTTCCTCGCCGCTTTCACCGTAATGCCAGGGCTCAATATTGCTTGGACTGCCGGGGAGCAAGATGCCGTCCAGCAGCGTCATACTGTTTTCTAATAGTTCGGGGCTCTGGATCAGCTGATGCGGCAAAGGCAGGGGCAAGCCGCCCGCCAGCACAACGGCATCAAGGTATTTATTGTGGAGCGTTTGAGCAGGATGCGCGCCCAGCGAGTTTTGGCACATCACTACGCCAATCAACGGTTTGTCAAAAATAATGCCCATTACGTCTCCGCGCTGCTGTTCAATATTTTCGCCAGAATGAGCCGATACTGGTAAAAGTGTGCAATAAATTGTCAATCTAGCAAGCCAGCTGACGGCTTTTCAAACTGATTTGTTACATTTGCACACCATTTGGGTTAGCGCTATGTTAAGTGAGTGGCTGTTATTTTGAGCAACATGCAATCTCCCATCAACGGTATAGGGCGGGTGGATCATGACGAACCTGGTAGAAGTAGAAGACTTCACGCGACACAGTGAAGAGAAACGAACCAGCGCGTTCCAGCTGGAAGTTGAAACCTGGCTGGAACGCCATCCTGAAACGCAGTATGTCGATATCCTTCTTAACGATCTCAACGGGGTTTTTCGCGGCAAACGCATCCCTGTATCCGCATTGGCTAAGCTTGAAAAGGGCTGTTACTTTCCTGCTTCTGTATTTGCCATGGATATCCTTGGCAATACCGTCGAAGAGGCGGGTCTCGGGCAATCTTTAGGCGAACCCGATAATCTTTGTCTCCCCGTACCTGGCACCTTGATGCCCTCCGCCGCCGATCCCCAGCGCATTGCCCAGCTCCTGCTGACCATGTGTAACCAAGATGGTACTCCCTTTGACGTTGAACCCCGGAATGTCCTGAATCGGTTGTGGCAGCAGCTGCGCAATCGCGGATTGTTTCCGGTGGTAGCGGTAGAGCTGGAGTTCTATCTGGTGGACAAAAAGCGCGACGCCGAAGGATACATTCAACCCCCGTGCGCGCCCGGCAGCGATGAACGTAATATGCAAAGCCAGGTCTATTCGGTGGATAATCTCGACCATTTTGCCGATGTGCTGCGTGATATCGACGATCTGGCCAAACAGCAGGGTATTCCCGCCGATGGCGCGCTGGCCGAAGCCTCGCCGGGGCAGTTTGAAATCAACCTGCACCACACGCGCGACGTATTGAAAGCGTGCGATCACGCCATTTTACTAAAAAGGCTGGTACGTCAGGTGGCAGAAAACCACGGGATGACCGCCACCTTCATGGCGAAACCCTATGAAGAATATGCCGGCAGCGGCATGCATGTGCACATCAGCATGCTGGATGCAGCCGACCATAACGCCTTTGCGCTTGATGACGGCAGTGATTCACCACTCATGAAGCGCGCCCTGGCCGGCATGGTCAACCTGATGCCCGCGTCAATGGCGCTCTTGGCACCTAACGTGAACGCCTATCGGCGTTTCCTGCCGGATGCCTATGTGCCGCTGCACGCGTCGTGGGGGCATAACAACCGCACCGTTGCGCTGCGCATTCCCTGCGGCGAGATGGAAAACCGCCGCGTGGAGTATCGGGTTGCCGGTGCGGATGCAAATCCGTACCTGGTAATGGCAACTATTCTTGCCGGAATTTTGCACGGTCTGGATAATCAGCTACCTTTACCCCATGCGGTGACGGGAAATGGCCATGAAGCGGAAGGGCTGGCCTTGCCGACCCGACAAAGCGACGCGCTCTATGAGTTTGAGAGCAGTTATCCGCTGCAAAAGCTGCTCGGTGAACGCTTCAGTCGAGTATGGCAAAGCTGTAAAGCCTATGAATTGGCGCAGTTCGAGCGCCTTATTACCGCCACCGAAATCGACTGGATGTTAAAGAACGCCTGATGAGCAGAAGATTGTCCCTGACATCTTGTGCCGCAGGCCCATTTTGGGGCAGAATACGCCCCCTGCAAAACAGAGAAATAACCGACGCTTATCCCGTCGGTTATTTTTTTGCAGAAGATGCAACCACTTAATTACCGAGGCCGGACACGTAGCCGGATAGATAGACACTGACAACACGCTTGGGCGTGGGAATTGAGGAAAACAAAGATGGGGCTGTTTACAATTGCACCAGCGCAAGCTGGTTCTCGCTTTCGTGATGATTACGGCGCGGCGACAATCGCAAACACTAATATCACTTCTCACTGCCAGATTTTGCGCAGTACTCCTGTGGTACAACTGGCTTCAGTTGCTGCTGTAGGGGGGCTGAACAATGTCGCTTAACACCTCCGCACCACAGCGTGCACACCTGAAAAAATCCCTGACGTTGATCCCTGTCGTGATGATGGGTCTTGCCTATATGCAGCCTATGACGCTGTTCGATACCTTTGGTATCGTATCAGGCTTGACCGACGGTCACGTCGCCACCGCCTATGCCTTCGCGCTGATTGCGATTTTGTTTACTGCCGTGAGCTACGGCAAGCTGGTACGCCGCTTCCCATCTGCGGGCTCCGCTTATACCTATGCTCAAAAGGCAATCAGTCCGCACGTGGGCTTTATGGTGGGTTGGTCATCACTGCTGGACTATCTGTTCATGCCGATGATCAACATTCTGCTGGCGAAAAGCTACTTTGAGTCGCTGGTGCCCGGCATTCCGTCATGGATTTTTGTGGTGCTGCTCGTGGCATTCATGACCATCTCTAACCTGCGCGGCATCAAAACCGTGGCGAACTTCAACAGCGTGATTGTGGTGTTGCAAGTGATAGTGATGGCCGTGATTACCGGTATGGTGGTGTATGGTGTGGCGCACGGCGTGGGTTCAGGTACGCTGACCAGCACACGTCCGTTCTGGTCACCGGATGCGCACGTGGTGCCGATGATCACCGGGGCGACGATTTTGTGCTTCTCGTTCCTCGGCTTTGATGGCATCAGTTCGCTGTCTGAAGAGACCAAAGATGCAGAGCGTACCATTCCGCGCGCGATTTTCCTGACGGCGCTGATTGGCGGGGTGATCTTTATTGCGGTCTCCTACTTCCTGCAACTCTACTTCCCGGACATCTCGCGCTTCCAGAATCCGGACTCGTCGCAGCCAGAAATCATGCTGTTTGTGGCCGGTAAAGCGCTGCAGATCGGTATCCTGATCTTCTCGGTGGTGACGGTGCTGGCGTCCGGTATGGCGGCACACGCGGGCGTTTCGCGCCTGATGTACGTGATGGGTCGCGATGGCGTGTTCCCGCAGCGTTTCTTCGGCTTCGTGCATCCAAAATACCGCACGCCGTCGCTGAACGTGCTGCTGGTGGGTGCCGTGGCGCTGCTGGCGATCAATTTCGACCTGGTCACCGCGACCGCGCTGATTAACTTCGGTGCGCTGGTGGCGTTCACCTTTGTGAACCTGTCGGTAATTGCCCAGTTCT
Organism: uncultured Pantoea sp.; assembly: GCA_913778495.1. GTDB lineage: Bacteria > Pseudomonadota > Gammaproteobacteria > Enterobacterales > Enterobacteriaceae > Pantoea. The sequence goes on along the minus strand of CAJYVD010000034.1, from coordinate 7,369 downwards.
GGATCCGCGAAAAGCGTAATAAGACGCTGAAAGATCACCTGAACTATCTGGTGCTGCCGATCATGGGCGCGCTGACGGTTGGGGCGCTGTGGATCAACCTCGAAGAAACCTCGATGGTGCTGGGTCTGGTATGGGCTGCGATTGGTATTGTTTACCTCGCCTTTGTCACCCGTACCTTCCGTAATCCGGTTCCGCAGTTCAGCGAAGAAGTGTAACCGCTGTGTCTGCTCGGCTCTCTCTCCTTGGCGAGAGAGAGCCGATAATCACGTCAAAACAGGCCTGTCACGCCGCAGTTATCCCTTTATCATCTGCTCTATTTTACCGCTTTATTTTTCATTGCTGTCCAGGCGCGCTGACGCCGCGGAAACCCGACTCCGCGTAATATAACGGCGTCGAATATCCACACCACCGCAGTTATGACACCAGCGCCTGTGCGTAAAGATACAGCGATTTCAGCTGCGCCATCTTGTCGCTGTCGCCTTCATGCAGCGTCGCCAGCGACTCCAGCTCCAGTAAAAACGCCTGCACCCGCTCAGGATTGAGCGCTTCACGGCGATGCTGTAGCCAGCGCTGCTGTTCGGCATCGTCCAGCGTGCCGGGAAAGTTGCGCGCCCGATAGCGGAACAGCAGTTTCGCAATACGTTTGTCGTTGAAGGTGAGATCCAGCGCCGGCAGATTCTGCGGCGGGGTCTGGCGGATGATGTTCATGCCGGCGCGATCGGCATCGCTAAAGAAGCCATCATAGAGTTGGGCGTCAACGTCATCCGACGGGGTAAACGGTTCCGCCTCAGCGAACAGCGTCACCACCTTCTCGCGCACTTCGGCGTGCTGGCGCAGCAGCGCCAGGTTCGCCAGACAGTGCTCGCGATCGATATTCAGCCGCGCCGCGTCTTCAGGGCGCAGCGTGCTCGCCGGGGCCAGCACCGGGCATTTATTGATATGCACCAGTTTGATTGGCACCGCCGCAGCGTCACCCAATTCTGTATGGCGCGTATACAACCGTTCGCGCAGCGCATCCGGCGTCAGCTCAAGCAGGGGGGACATATCTCCGGCCAGATCGGCCACGATCAGGGCGTTACGGTTATCGGGATGCCAGGCCAGCGGTACGATCCAGCTGGTGTTGCCGCGCGCGGCACCAAACATGCCAGAGACATGCACCAGCGGTTTCATCTGCGGGATATCAATCAGCGTCATGAGTTTCTGTTTGTTACGATGGGCAAACAGAAACGCAAACAGCTTGGGCTGCTTTTCTTTGACCAGCTTTGCCATCGCCAGCGTCGCGTAGACGTCTGACATCGCATCGTGCGCCTGCTCGTGCGCCACGCCGTTGGCTTGGGTGAGGTGCTCAAGGCGGAAGCTGGGGAACCCATCGCTGTTTTCCGGCCAGATAATGCCTTCCGGGCGCAGCGCATAGCAGGCGCGCATCACATCCAGCAGATCCCAGCGTGAATTGCCGTTTTGCCAGCTCCAGCCGTAGGGATCGAAGAAGTTGCGGTAGAAGATATTGCGCGTCACTTCATCGTCGAAGCGCACGTTGTTGTAGCCAATGACGCAGGTTTGCGGTTCGCTGAATAGCGCATGGATGCGCTCGGCAAAGGCGGCTTCAGTGACGCCGCGCGCTTGGGCTATCTGCGGCGTGATACCAGTGATCATCACGGCTTCAGGCTGCGGCAGATAGTCATCGGCAGGCTGACAGTAAAACACCTGCGGTTCACCAACGGGATTGAAATCACTGTCGGTCCGCAAACCGGCAAACTGGGCAGGGCGATCCAGCGAGGGGCTTTTGCCGAAGGTTTCGTAATCGTGAAAAAGGAAGCTGAACTCAGAGGCGGGCACGGCGATATCCTGGCGATGAAAAATCAACGCACAGAATAGTCGTCCCATCCTTCCAGCACAACCTCATTGGCGCCGCGCGAGCCCCTGCGCGGCCGTTTCATTCGCAGTTCATACTTTTTTTCAATTTATTCAAGCTGCAACGGCCTAATTGCCGTAAAACGTGCGGCGGAAATTCATTTTATGATCTGAGGAAGAAGTGTGAAAAGGCGTCTGCTGGTAACTGTAACTGGAATGATTATTTTGGCATCGTCGGCGCAGGCCGATGACAGCATGCCGTTTCCGCTCACGCCGCCAGCGGTTGACGCGGCGTCGTGGGTGCTGATGGACGCCACAACCGGACAGATCCTCACGGCGGGCAACCCCGACGCAGAGCGCAATCCGGCAAGCCTGACCAAGCTGATGACCGGTTATGTGGTGGATCGCGCGGTGGATCAGAAAAAAATCACCCGCGACGATATTGTCACCGTGGGTAAAGATGCCTGGGCGGCGGGCAATCCGGTGTTCAAAGGCTCATCGCTGATGTTCCTCAAGCCGGGCGATAAAGTCACCGTGCGCGACCTGATGCGCGGCGTCATCATTGATTCCGGCAACGACGCCTGCGTGGCGCTGGCTGACTACGTCGCAGGAAGCCAGGACAGTTTTGTGACGATGATGAACCATTACGTCGAGAAGCTGGGCCTCACGCACACCCATTTTGAAACCGTGCATGGGCTGGACGCGCCGGGCCAGCACACCACCGCGCGCGATCTGGCGGTGCTGTCACGCGCTATCATCAACGGCGAGCAGGACTTCTACGCGATGTACAGCGAGAAAACCCTGAGTTTCAACGGCATTACGCAAAACAACCGAAATGGCCTGCTGTGGGATCAGAACCTGCACGTCGACGGCATGAAAACCGGCCATACCGAGAGCGCCGGCTTTAACATTGTGGCTTCCAACGTGGTCGGGCGCCATCGCCTGATCGCGGTGATCATGGGCGGAAAAAGTTCGAAAGGGCGGGAAGAGCAAGCGCGCAAGCTGCTGGTATGGGGGCAGAACACCTTTGACACCGTGCAGCTGTTCCACGCGGGCAAAAAAATTGGTACCGAGAACGTCTGGTACGGTAATCCACACAAGGTGGATGTCGGCACCACGCAGGATATTTACCTCTCCTTGCCGCGCGCGGAAGTAGCCAACGTCATGGCGAAGTACGTGATTGACCGTAAAGATCTGGAAGCGCCGCTTAAAGCCAATGAGCAAATTGGTGAAATCCAGGTGATCGACAAAGATAAGACGCTGGCGACCTATCCGCTTTATGCGCTGCAGGGCGTGGAGAAAGCGGGGATCATTACGCGAATCAGCGATTATCTGAAACAGAAGCTGTAAGGGCCTGGCCGGCGATGCACATGCCGGTTTTGCTGCGCGGCGTTACAGCTTTGTTTCTGCTCAGAATCATTAATGTAACGCCGCTGTTGTAACGCGTAAAAGTCACCGAAATTGCTCTTGATCGCCGCGGAGCCAGGCTAACATAGCGGCCATGATTTTCACCTTTCCGGACCGTTATGTTACGCGCTGACAAACCCATTTCCGCCATTGAGTTCTGGTTCTATCGCCACTATCGCGCCGTGCACGGCGTGCGCATTGCGGTGGCCTTTGTGCTCTGCTTTCTGTTCGTGCGCCTGACCAACATCCCGGAAGGCACCTGGCCGCTGATTACCTTGGTGGTGGTGATGGGCCCAATCTCCACGTGGGGAAACGTGTTGCCGCGCGTGGTGCAGCGCATCAGCGGCACCTTCGCCGGGCTGGTCTCCGGGCTAATTGCGCTTAAACTCGAGCTCATTTCCCTGCCGCTGATGCTCGCCTGGTGCATGCTGGTGATGATTGTCTGCGGCTATCTCACGCTGGGTAAGCATCCCTATATGGCGCTGCTGATTGGCATTACGCTGGGCGTGGTGGTGGGCGCACCGGCGGGCGACTTCACGGTCGCGCTGTGGCGTGGCGGCGATGTGATACTGGGATCGATAATGGCGCTGCTGTTCAGCGCCATCTGGGCGCAGCGGGCGTACACCCACTGGCGTATTCAGCTGTCGGATGCGTTCCGCGAAATGGCCACCATTCACCACGCCGGATTCTCCCCGAATCTGGTTGAAAAACCGCGCCTCAATCCCCGCTTCCAGCGTTTGCTCACCAGCGTGATAAAAATGCGCGCCCTGCTGGAGCCGTCAAGCAAAGAGACGCGCATTCCCAAATCGGTATTTGAAGCGATTCAGACCATCAACCGCAATATGGTCAACACATTGCAGATGCAAATTGAGGCGTGGTGGTCGTCGCGTGCCAGCCATTTAATTTTGCTCAACGCACCGACGCTGCGCCGTACGCAGCAGATGACTGAAAACACGCTTAACGCGCTGGCGACGCTGGTGGTGAAAGGTGAGACAGAGCAGGTGATTGCCAACAGCCATGAGCTGGAGGCGATCACCCAAGAGCTGGAAGCGCTGATTGCCAGCGGCAGCGAACGTTTCGAAACCACGGCGATTTATGGCTACGTCTGGTTGAGTCTGGAGCAGGCGCGTCAGTTAGAGCGCGTTACCGATCTGGTGCGGCTGGCGCTGCGTAAATAGGTTTATCAGGCAATGACTTAATGTGAAAGACAGCGGCTTTGCGCTAAGATAAGGTCCGGTGCGTAAGACGTTGTGTATAGTGCTACCTCATTAAATCAGCCGCTAAGCTGAAATGTATGACTATTCCGCCTGCTGCGGCAGGCCTTAAGAAAGGTGCCAACATGGAAAATGCCAAGCAATCATTTCAGGACGTTCTGGAGTTTGTGCGTATGTTTCGTCGTAAAAACAAACTGCAGCGCGAGATCACGGACAACGAGAAAAAAATCCGTGATAACCAGAAGCGCGTACTGCTGCTGGATAACCTGAGCGAATACATTAAGCCGGGCATGAGCATTGAGGCGGTGCAGGAGATCATCGCGTCAATGCGCGTTGATTATGAAGATCGCGTGGATGAGTACATCATCAAAAACGCCGAGCTGTCGAAAGAGCGCCGCGACCTGTCGAAAAAACTGAAATCGATGGGCGAGCCAAAGCCACAGTAACCATCACGGGGCCCGAAGGCCCCGTTTTTTTATGTTTATTTCATCGTTAGCTGCTGCGCCAGCAGGCGCAACTGCTGGGCAATCTCGGCCACGTTCATGGCGTCTGAGCGCGGCGGGGCGGTGGTTTCGCGTAACACCAGCTCGGTTTCCAGCGGCACGGTGTGGGGCGTATCGCCGCGCAGCTGCGCCAGCAGGCGATCCACGCTGACGGCGCCAAGCTGCTGCAAATCCTGGCGGACGGTGGTCAGCGGCGGTTGGTACCATGCGCTTTCAGCGGTATCGTCATAGCCAATCAGCGACATATCGCCGGGCAGCTTCACGCCGTGCTGATGCAGCGCGCGCATCGCACCCAGCGCCATTTGGTCGTTGGCCACCAGCAGGGCTTGCGGCAGATCGTCCGGCAGCCGCGTGAGCAGCGCCTGGTAGCCTGAAGCCGCGCTCCAGTCACCCTGCAGGACGCAAAAAGGCGCAAGTTCATGCTCTGACAGCGCCTGCAGCCAGCTTTCGTAGCGCGCGCGCGCCGAAGCCGATCCTGCCGGCCCGTTGAGCAGACCGATTTGCCGATGCCCCAATGCAACCAGATGGGCCACCGCCTGGCGCGCGCCCGTCGCGCTGGGATACTGGCACTGCGCAACGCTGGCGTGCTGCTCGACATCCAAAAACAGCGTCGGCTTGCCCGCGCACTGCGCTTGAATGCTGACCGCCTGCGTGGCATCCAGCGGAAGATTGATCAGCAGGGCATCCACGCGCTGCGCCAGCAGTTCGTTCACCGTCTCCTGTGCGTCGCGTCCCGGCGTTGCCATCGCGATCACCAGGTGATAGCCCAGTGCCGCCGCACGCTGTTGGGCCGCCGACGCAATCTGCGCAGGCGCCATCAGGGCCAAATCGCTGGTAGCCAGCCCCAGCGTGCGGGTTGCTTTGCCCGCCAGCTGCTGCGCCACGCGGTTTGGGACGTAGTTGAGCTGCCGCATGGCGGTTTCAACTTTAGCCCGCGTGCGCGGCGAGACCTGCTGCGAGTGATTCAGCACGCGCGACACGGTTTGATAGGAGACGCCTGCCAGCTGAGCGACATCGTCGAGGGTGATGGAACGCGCGGTCATAAACTCTCCAGAAATAGTCGCGGCGAGTGTAGCAAATTTTGGCGGCAGGGCGGCGTATTGCTCAAGACCGGACGCTTATCGCTGTTGTTGGTAAACCTGTAGATTTACATACACCGCATTTAACAATGGCGTGTTGACGCTATTGCGCGCGCCGCGCGCCAATAAATCACCGATCACCTGATCGGCCTCAATGGCATAGCCCTGCGTCAAATCGCGGAACATGGAGGAGGTCATCGCGACCTGCGGATTGTTCAGCATCTGATAGATGTTGGCGGTGTTCGCCGGACGTTCCTGATAGCCTTCGGCAGCGATCACCGCCAGCACTTCGGTGAAGATGCCGTGCAGCAGCGCCTCGCCTCCCTGCGAACGCAGCACCTGCTGTGTATTGCCGCGGCCCAGACAGCACACTGCCCCGAGCGTACTCAGCAGTAGCCACTTTTCCCACAGTTCACTCAGAATATCCTCGGTGAACACCGTGTCGAAGCCGGCTCCCTTGAGGGTGGCATCCAGCTGCTGCAGACGCGCGTTATTCTGACCGTCCAGCGCACCGTAGTAGAGCTTATGCAGCGGCGTCATTTGCACCACTTCGCCCCGTTCGCCCAAGGTCGCATTGATCTTACACAGCCCGCCAATCACTCTGTCACCGAAGCGCGCACGCAGCGTATCGATGTGGCGCATACCGTTGAGGATTGGCACGATCAGCGTCTGCGCGCCTACCGCAGGCGTAATATCGTCCATGGCCTGTGCAAGACCAAAGCTTTTCACCGTCAGGATGATCACATCAAAGGGTTCAGCTAACTGCTCTGCTTTAATCAGCTGCGGCGTGATGAGGTCTCGGCCTTCCGGCGTTTGCAGAATCAGGCCGTGCTCACGCAGCTGCTGCCAGCGGCCCTCGCGCACCAGAAACGTGACATCGCGTCCCGCCTGAGCGAGACGCGCACCAAAATACCCGCCAGTTGCACCAGCGCCAACCATGAGAATGCGCATTGGGATGTCCTTAAAAAGAGAAAACCGTAACATAATCTGACGTCAACAGTGTTGCCAGCAAAAGTGCAATTTTTGCCACGGCTGTGGCGGGGCTTTAGCCGCAGGCAGCGGCAGGGTGCTTTTGCCACGGGCTGTGGCGGGGCGTTTGCCGCAGGCAGCGGCTGATGTGCTTTTTCGCTGGCGCGAGGCCCGGAGCATCTTTCGTTCGCCATGGCAATGGCAGTTGCCTTGCCCGCCGTGCGGCGCACGAGCAGAGGGCGCCTGGGCCGCGCCCTCTGCACTCCCCGGCCCTGCGCCAGCCCCACTCGCCGCTGCGCGGTCCCTTCACTCGCTCAGTCTTCCTGACGGACCGGCGTCGATTCGC
>CAJYVD010000033.1 GCA_913778495.1 uncultured Pantoea sp. | reverse complement strand
CCACACAGATTGTCTGATAAATTGTTAAAGAGCAGTGCGACGCGGCGTGGAGCCTGCTGTCGCGAGGTGGCGTATATTACGCTTTCCTCCTTCAGAGTCAAACACTTTTTTCAGCGTTTTTCTCCGGTGGGGCGAATCACTCCGCGCCCTGCTGAGCCGTCTGCGTTGCCGCTTTGCCGTCTCAGTGGTGGCGCATTATAGGGCGTTAATTCTGGCTGACAAGCGCTAATTTAAACTTTTTGCACAACCGCTCACTTTCCAAACAATACGCTTTAAAAACCAACATAACGCTGTTCATCAGGCATGAAAAACGGGCCAAAAGGCCCGTTTTGTAGATTGAATTTACTGATGAGCAACGATTTCACCCGCCTCAACATCCATTTCAATCGGTTTCCCGGGAACAAAGGCACCTGAGAGAATCTTCTGCGCCAACGGGTTTTCAATTTCCTGCTGGATGGCACGCTTCAAGGGCCGTGCGCCGTATACAGGGTCGTAGCCGTTTTTGCCGAGCAGCTTCAGCGCCTCATCGGTGATGTTTAACTGATAGCCTCGCTCTTCCAACCGTTTATAAAGACGCTGCAGCTGGATTTGTGCGATAGACGCAATATGCTGCTCACCCAGCGGATGGAAGACCACGACCTCATCGATGCGGTTGATGAACTCCGGTCGGAAGTGATTGCCAACCACCGACATCACCACGTCTTTCATTGCAGGATAATCCAGCGTGCCAAAACGCTCTTGAATCAGATCTGAGCCAAGGTTTGATGTCATGATCACCACCGTGTTACGGAAATCAACGGTGCGTCCCTGTCCATCCGTCAATCGACCATCGTCCAACACTTGTAGCAGGATGTTGAACACATCCGTATGCGCTTTCTCAACCTCATCCAGCAGGATCACCGAATAAGGGCGACGGCGCACCGCTTCGGTAAGATAGCCTCCCTCTTCATAGCCAACGTAGCCGGGAGGCGCACCGACCAAGCGCGACACCGCGTGTTTTTCCATAAACTCCGACATATCGATACGCACCATCGCGTCATCACTGTCAAACAGGAAATTGGCCAGCGCTTTACACAGCTCGGTTTTCCCCACGCCCGTTGGTCCCAGGAACAGGAAAGAACCAATGGGTCGATTGGGATCGGAGAGCCCCGCGCGGCTGCGTCGAATCGCGTTGGATACCGCCTCGACGGCTTCGTTCTGCCCGATAACGCGCGCATGCAGATCGTTTTCCATACGCAGCAGTTTGTCGCGCTCACCTTCCATCATTCGCGCCACCGGAATACCGGTCCAGCGTGCCAGCACATCGGCGATTTCAACCTCTGTCACGCGGTTGCGTAACAGCTTCATGGTTTTGCCCTCGGACTGTGTCGCAATGGCGAGCTGCTTTTCCAGTTCAGGGATCTTGCCATATTGCAGCTCTGACATTTGGCCAAGATCGCCCACACGCCGCGCCTGCTCAAGTGAAAGACGCGCCTGCTCCAGTTCCGCTTTTATGTTTTGCGTACCGGTTAATGCGGCTTTCTCCGCGCGCCACTCCTCTTCGAGGCCGGCGTAGTCACGCTCTTTTTGCTCCAGCTCTGATTCCAACATTTCAAGTCGCTTCATGCTGGCATCGTCGGACTCTTTCTTCAGCGCCTGCTGCTCCAGCTTGAGCTGAATAATACGCCGCTCGAGGCGATCCAGCGGTTCTGGTTTAGAGTCAATCTGCAAACGGATGCTGGATGCGGCTTCGTCAATCAAGTCAATGGCTTTGTCCGGCAACTGGCGATCGGCGATGTAGCGGTGCGACAGCGTGGCAGCGGCAACAATAGCCGGGTCCGTAATTTGTACGTGATGATGCAGTTCGTAACGCTCTTTCAGCCCTCGCAGAATTGCGATGGTGTCTTCCACGCTGGGTTGCGCGACGAACACTTTTTGGAAGCGGCGCTCAAGCGCGGCATCTTTTTCAATATACTGGCGATATTCATCCAGAGTGGTGGCGCCAACGCAGTGGAGTTCACCGCGAGCCAGCGCAGGTTTCAGCATGTTTCCTGCGTCCATTGCGCCGTCGGCCTTACCCGCCCCTACCATGGTGTGCAGCTCATCAATAAACAGAATGACATTCCCCTCCTGTTTAGCGAGATCGTTGAGCACGCCTTTTAGGCGTTCTTCAAATTCACCACGATATTTCGCACCGGCCACCAGCGCGCCCATGTCCAGCGCCAGCACCCGGCGGCCTTTTAATCCTTCCGGCACTTCGCCGTTGATGATGCGCTGCGCGAGCCCTTCAACAATGGCGGTTTTACCCACACCGGGTTCCCCAATCAGCACCGGATTGTTTTTAGTGCGTCGCTGCAGGACTTGAATCGTGCGACGGATTTCTTCATCGCGCCCGATAACCGGATCCAGCTTGCCTTGTTCCGCACGTTCGGTGAGATCAATGGTGTATTTCTTCAACGCCTGACGCTGATCTTCAGCCCCTTGGTCGTTCACGCTGTCTCCTCCACGTAATTGTTCAATCGCTTGGGTAATTTTGTCCGTGGTGGCACCCGCGGATTTCAGCAGATCGGCCAGCGACCCGCGCGAATCCAGCGCAGCCAGAACAAAGAGTTCAGACGAGATAAAGTTGTCACCGCGCTTTTGTGCCAGCTTATCGCACAGGTTAAGCACGCGAATTAAGTCGGACGAGGGTTGTACATCACCGTCAGTGCCTTCCACCTGCGGTAGACGACTTATCGCTTGTTCGATGGCTGTTCGCAGCGCGGCGGTATCAACGCCAGCGTTACGCAGCAGCGGCAAAACGGATCCGCCTTCCTGATTAAGCAATGCGCTCATCAAATGAAGGGGTTCAATGAATTGGTTATCGTGTCCCAGAGCAAGGGACTGTGCATCGGCGAGGGCCAACTGGAATTTATTGGTAAGACGATCCAGACGCATAATTCCTCCAAAACAGGTCAGAATGCTACTGGAGATTAAAATGAGGTCATCCCTCAAATTTTCAAGTTTAATGACCTGAGTTGTGAGCGAAAAATACGCTACTGGATCGTCTTGCGGCGTAAGGTTATCTCAGCCAGATTAAAGTTGCCATACGTCCGGTGACCCCATCGCGTCGCCAGGAGAAAAAATCATCGCTTTCGGTGTAAGTACAACGTGTCGTTCCACTAATGGAATTCACGCCCGCCGCGCTAAGTCGCTGGCGCGCCAGCTGCCATAAATCGGCAAAATATTTGTTTCCAACAGCACGAAAAGCCTGCTGCGCGGCGGGATCGTGCGCCATGAAAGCGGCACGCACCTCCTCGCCGACCTCAAATGCCTGCGGGCCAATAGCCGGACCCAGCCAGACCATAATATCTGCGGGTTGGCAGTGAAACTGTGCCAGCGTTTTTTCAAGAACCCCGCTGCACAGACCGCGCCAGCCAGCATGCGCAGCAGCCACTTCTTCACCGTCTTTGCTGCAAAACAGCACGGGTAAGCAATCTGCTGTCATCACCGCGCATACCACGCCCGATTCACGCGTTATGGCTGCATCTGCATCGGGTAAGACATTATCAGCGGGCAACCGCACGACATCCGTACCGTGAACCTGGTTTAACCACTGCGGCATAGACGGCAGTTGCGCATTGACGACTAGGCGTTGGCGGTTTTCTTTCACGTGGCTTTCAACATCCCCCACGTGTGCCCCAAGATTGAGCGAATGCCAAGGCGCGGCACTTATCCCGCCGTGACGCGTAGTGGAACATGCCCGGACGCGAGCGGGTGCAGGCCAGTCCGGAATGATCCAATGACTCATAGCCAGTCCATCTGATCGCGAAACTCATCGGTGTCGGCTTTCAGTGCATCAATCAATGCCACCATGTCCTGCGGCAACGGCGCATGCCACTCCATTTCGATACCGGTAATGGGATGATAGAGACGCAGCATAGTGGCGTGCAGTGCCTGGCGATCAAATCCGCGCAGTGCGCTGATAAAGGCTTCAGACGCCCCCTTTGGTGGACGTGGACGGCCGCCATACAGCGGATCGCCCACCAGCGGATGGTTGATGTGTGCCATGTGCACGCGAATTTGGTGGGTACGACCGGTCTCTAAGCGTAAACGCAGGCGCGTGTGAGCACGAAAGTGCTCCATAATGCGGTAGTGCGTTGTCGCCGGTTTGCCCATGGGATGCACGGCCATATGCGTGCGCTTAGTGGCGTGACGAGCCATCGGCTCATTGACGGTACCGCCTGCTGTCATAGTGCCGATGGCGACCGCTTCGTATTCACGCGTGATTTCACGCAGCTGCAAGGTTTCCACCAGATGCGTTTGGGCGGGAACCGTTTTTGCCACCACCATCAGCCCGGTGGTGTCTTTATCAAGACGGTGCACAATGCCCGCACGCGGGACATCTGCAATGGGCGGATAGTGATAAAGCAGCGCGTTAAGCACCGTGCCATCAGGATTACCTGCACCGGGGTGCACCACCAAGTCGCGCGGCTTGTTGATCACCAGAATATCGTCATCTTCATAAACGATATTGAGGGGAATGTTTTGCGCCTCCCAGCGCTGCTCTTCTTCGATTTCAGCCTCGATGGATACGCGCTCACCGCCCAAGACTTTTTCTTTGGGTTTATCAATGATGACGCCGTTGACGCTGACTCGGCGCTCGAGGATCCACTCTTTTATGCGAGAGCGAGAATAATCAGGGAACAATTCCGCCAAAGTTTGATCTAAGCGTTGTCCAAGTTGTGCTTCGGACACCGTTGCGGTGAGGTGAACTTGTTGTGCCATATACAGCTTCTTCGTTAACGTTGGGTTTTCACGGCGATGCCGTTTAATATAATGTGCTATCGTACCTGGTAATAACCGGGAGCTATACGGACAGCTTCCGCCATAACATTTTGAGGATAATCATTTCGTCATGACGCGTATGAAACATCTGGTGGCTGCTGCCACATTGAGCCTGGCACTGGTGGGTTGTTCTGGCTCATCTGACCCAGTCCCAGACAGCCCGCCGTCTGAAATCTATGCCACAGCCCAGCAAAAGCTGCAGGACGGTAACTTTAAAGCGGCGATTAAGCAACTGGAAGCGCTCGATAACCGCTATCCATTTGGCCCCTATTCGCAGCAAGTACAGCTGGATTTGATCTACGCGTATTATAAAAATGCTGACCTGCCGCTCGCGCAAGCGGCAATTTCTCGCTTTATGCGCCTTAACCCTACGCACCCGAACATCGATTATGTGATGTACATGAAAGGTCTGACGGATATGGCGCTGGACGATTCAGCGCTGCAGGGCTTCTTTGGTATTGATCGCTCCGATCGCGATCCGACGCATGCACGCGATGCCTTCCGGGATTTCTCCCAGCTGCTGCGCAACTATCCCAACAGCCAATATGCCGCCGATGCGCAAAAGCGCCAAGCCTTCCTGAAGGAGCGTCTGGCGAAGTATGAACTTTCAGTGGCGCAATTCTATACCAAACGCGAAGCGTATGTCGCCGTTGTTAATCGCGTGGAAGCCATGATGAAGGATTATCCTGATACAGACGCAACGCGTCAGGCGCTGCCATTGATGGAAAATGCCTACCGCCAGCTGCAGTTAACTGCTGAAGCCGATAAGGTTGCAAAAATTATCGCTGCAAATCAGTAAGGGCAAATAGGTACACAAAAAAGCAGCCTTCGTGGCTGCTTTTTTTATGCCGCGTATGCGGTTCCGTTGCGGTTAACTCATCAATCTTGCCGCCTCTTGTCTGCACTTTCAAGTGAATTCCCCACGTTTCCAAGCCCCTCTCACAATTCATCGCGATTGACAAAAAGTGACATTTTTTTGTGATCTAAATCACATAAAAATGTCATCTTCACGGTATGCTGGACCTACTAAGACGGAAATGACAGAGAGGTTTAACGATGATTCTGAACATTACCAGCAAACAAATGGACATCACTGCGGCAATACGCAACCATGTCGAAGACCGTCTCGCCAAGCTAGAAAAATGGCAAACTCACCTGATTAATCCGCACATTGTGCTATCGAAAGAGCCGAAGGAATTTGTGGCCGATGCCACAATTAACACCCCCAACGGCACGCTGGTCGCCAGCGCGAAGCACATTGATATGTACACCGCCATCAACGACTTGATAGCGAAGCTGGAGCGGCAGCTCAATAAAGCGCAGCATAAACCCGAAGCACGTCGCGCCACTGCCAGCGTGAAAGACTTTACCCCAGCAGAATAAAATACCCTTTTATACCAACGCGCCTCCGGGCGCGTTTTTTATTGACAGCGCGAAATCCCAGCGGTTACTCTCAATCGACTTTTATCAGGAATTGATTATGAAATCTCAGCCGTTCTTCTTCGCCTTCTTTTTTACCTTCCCCTGACTGGGAGGCGACGCGTCGTGCGAAAATGAAAGCGAAGACGAACGACAAAGCCTCCCAACCGGGAGGCTTTTTTATTGAACATTTTACAGGTGAGCGTCATGACCCCCGATAACCCTTTGCTGGCACTGCGCGACAAAATCAGCACCGTTGATGAGAAACTCCTGAGTCTGTTGGCTGAACGACGCGCGCTGGCTGTCGACGTGGCTCAAGCGAAGTTAGCTACCCACCGGCCGATTCGTGATGTGGAACGTGAGCGCGCCCTGCTGGAAAACCTGATCACGTTAGGAAAACAGCATCAGTTAGATGCTCACTACATTACTCGCCTGTTCCAGTTAGTTATCGAAGATTCCGTACTCACTCAGCAGGCGCTGCTGCAAAAAAACCTCAACCATCCTCATGCACACGCACCGCGTATCGCTTTCCTTGGCCCCAAAGGCTCTTATTCTCACCTCGCGGCACGTAAATACGCATCACGTCATTTCGACTCCATGGTAGAAATGGGTTGCCAAAAGTTTGTAGATATCATGCATCAGGTGGAAAGCGGCCAGGCGGACTATGCGGTTATGCCGCTGGAAAATACCAGTTCCGGATCTATTAACGACGTCTATGACTTATTGCAGCAAACGTCTCTCTCCATCGTGGGCGAGCTCACCATTCCCATTGAGCACTGCGTGCTGGTTAACGGCACCACCGATCTGCAGCAGATTAAGGTCGTTTACAGTCACCCCCAACCTTTCCAGCAGTGCAGCCAGTTCATTAACCGTTTTCCACATTGGAAAATTGAATACACCGAAAGCACGGCAGCGGCGATGGAAAAGGTTGCTGCGCTCAACTCGCCGCAGGTGGCCGCGCTGGGCAGCGAGGCCGGGGGCGAACTTTATGGCCTGCAGGTGCTGGAACGCAATCTGGCAAACCAGCAGCAAAACCATACGCGCTTTATTGTGCTGGCACGTAAACCGATTGACGTTTCCAGCCAGGTACCGGCAAAAACCACACTGATCATGGCCACCGGTCAGCAAGCGGGTGCGCTGGTTGAAGCACTGCTGGTGCTGCGTAAACATAATTTGATTATGAGCAAGTTGGAAAACCGCCCCATTAACGGTAATCCGTGGGAAGAGATGTTTTATATTGATGTGCAAAGCAACTTGCAGTCGGAAAGCATGCAGCAGGCGCTGGATGAGCTGCGCGGCCTTACGCGCTCACTGAAAGTCTTGGGTTGTTACCCTGGCGAAAATGTCGTGCCGGTGGAGCCACGCTTGTAATAAAAAAGGCATCCCATGTGGATGCCTTTTTTATCTTAACGGCTGTCGTTAGCCGAACGCAGCATACTGCGACTTTCAATCAGGAAGCGCGGAGCATAATCACCGAACCACTGTGCCACCTGCTCAAAGCTCGCCACAAACGCCTGCTTGTCACCGTGCTCAAGCAGATGAATGGCCTCACCAAATCGCTGATAATAGCGCTTAATCAGCGCAAGATTATTCTCAGACGACATGATGATGTCAGCATAGAGCTGCGGATCCTGTGCAAATAGTCGACCGACCATCGCCAGCTCCAGCCGATAGATCGGCGAAGAGAGCGCCAGTAACTGCTCGAGATCGACATTCTCCTCAGCCAAATGCAATCCATAGGCAAACGTCGCGAAGTGACGCAGCGCCTGGATAAAGGCCATATTTTGATCGTGCTCCGTCGCGCTGATCCGATGAAGCCGTGCGCCCCAGACCTGGATTTGTTCTAAAAACCACTGATACGCTTCCGGCTGACGTCCATCGCACCAGACCACCACTTGCTTGGCCAGGCTGCCGCTATCAGGACCAAACATCGGGTGCAATCCCAGCACTGGCCCGCTGTGCGCGGCTAACATTGCTTGCAGCGGTTGGTTTTTCACTGAGGCAATGTCCACCAGAATACAGTCGTCAGGCAGGCGCGGCAGCGAAGCAATAACCTGCTCCGTGAGGTGGATAGGCACGCTGATGATAACCATCCCCGCCCCATCAAACAGCGTCTCTGCCTCATCCCAGTTGTCTTTATCAAGGATCCGCACGTGATAACCGGAGAGCGTCAGCATTTTTTCAAACAGCGAGCCCATCTTGCCTCGCCCACCGACAATCACCACTGGCCCCAGCGTTGGGCACAGCGTTTTAAAGCCTTTATCATTTTCATGCGCGTAAGACTCACGCATTAAGCGCCGCAGCACATCTTCAATGAGATCCGGCGAGACGCCCAGCGCTTCCGCTTCTTGACGACGTGAAGCCAGCATACTGGCCTCACGCTCCGGCACATAAATAGGGAGTCCGTGACGGCTTTTAACCTCGCCCACCTCAGCGGCCAGCGCGAGGCGTTTAGCCAACAGGTCAAGCAGGGCTTTATCCACTTCATCAATTTGATCGCGCAACGCGTTCAGTTCAGCCACCATGAATCATGACACCTCGTGTGACAGACGCGCCGACAGCACACCTTGCAGATCCTGATGCAGTTCACGCAGTAGCGTTTCGGTGGTTTCCCAGTTGATGCAGGCATCCGTAACCGATACACCGTATTTCATTTCGCTACGCGGTTGCTCGGAGGATTGATTTCCCTCGTGCAGGTGACTTTCCAGCATCAAGCCGATGATCGAGCGATTACCGTCTTTGATCTGCGCGATAGCCGATTCGGCTACGCCAGGCTGGCGGCGATAGTCTTTGTTAGAATTACCATGGCTGCAATCTATCATTAAGGCTGGACGGAGTCCTGCTTTGACCATCTCTTTTTCACACTGCGCGACGTCTTCCGGACCGTAATTGGGCGCTTTGCCGCCGCGAAGAATGACGTGCCCGTCTGGATTACCCTGCGTTTGCAGCAGACACACCTGCCCTGCCTGATTAATCCCCACAAAGCGATGCGGCATTGCTGCGGCGCGCATGGCGTTAATGGCCGTACCCAAACTGCCGTCCGTGCCATTTTTAAATCCAACCGGCATGGAAAGTCCTGACGCCATTTCGCGGTGCGTTTGTGATTCGGTGGTGCGCGCACCAATCGCGGACCAGCTAAAGAGATCGCCGAGGTATTGTGGGCTATTAGGATCGAGGGCTTCGGTGGCCAGCGGTAAGCCCATCTCAACCAAATTGACCAAGAGCTGACGCGCGATGTGCAGGCCCGCTTCCATATCAAAAGAGTTATTCATGTAAGGATCGTTGATCAACCCTTTCCAGCCAACGGTGGTACGGGGTTTTTCAAAATAAACGCGCATAACGATGTACAGCTGATCCTTCAACTGTTCAGACAGATGCTTTAGCTGGCGGGCATAGTCGAGCGCCGCTTCGGTATCGTGAATAGAACAAGGTCCGCACACCACGAGTAAGCGTGGATCGCGTCCCGCAATGATATCCGCCACCGTTTGACGCGATGCCGCGATTTGCGCTTCCTGAGCAGCCGTGAGCGGGAACTTCGCCTTAAGCGCTTGAGGTGTGATCAGAATTTGTTCATCAGCGATGTGCACATTGTTCAGCGCGTCTTTTTGCATGGTAGCGATCCTTTTGTACTCGTTAAGCGGTTTACGATCCCGTTGGGGAAGGTGTTCACTCTATCAAACCATGTACATTTTGCAATCCATAGGTGTACACATTTATTACCAACAAACGAGACAAACCTTATAACCTCAAACAAAAAACATTAAAATACATACATTTAATGTATAAAATTAATTGTACGCATTATCGATATTGTAAACTTAAAATTACACACGCTTGGCATCGACTTTACTGTAGTTTGTTCAAAAACTCGTTGCTTAATGCGGTGCCGGAGGCAGTTCGAAAATACTACCCGCCGTATTCGGGCGCTAAGCCACGCGCCGAAAGGGTTAATGATGCCCGCTTCCTCTGCCCGATAACTGGCAGAGCGGGGAGTCACGCAACGTTCTTTAGAAACGGGCACTCCGGCGTGCAAAAAAAGGGGCTGGCCAATCGGCCAACCCCTTGTTTGCTATTAACTTTGAGAAGTCGCTTACGCGAGCTCTTAGTTAAGACGCTCTTTAATACGAGCAGACTTACCAGTACGCTCACGCAGGTAGTACAGTTTGGCTTTACGCACAGCGCCACGACGTTTGACAGTAATGCTGTCAATTACCGGAGAGTGAGTCTGGAAGACACGCTCAACGCCTTCGCCGTTAGAAATCTTGCGAACAGTGAATGCAGAGTGCAGACCGCGGTTACGAATAGCGATAACCACGCCCTCGAATGCCTGCAGACGTTTTTTAGAACCTTCAACGACCCACACTTTCACTTCCACGGAATCACCCGGACGGAATGAAGGTACGTCCTGCTTCATCTGCTCTTGTTCAATTTGCTTAATAATGTTGCTCATAATTAAATCTCATATCCTGGGTAAACTGATAGTCAGGGAAGATGACTCTTCCACCTCATCGTTTTGTTGCTGCTGATGTTCCCGCTGGAACTCATTTAGCAACCTTGCTTGCTCTTCAGTCAGAGCCAGGTTTTCCAGAAGTTCAGGTCTTCTTAGCCAGGTACGGCCTAGCGACTGTTTCAGACGCCAGCGGCGAATGTCAGCATGGTTTCCCGACAGTAACACTGGCGGTACTTCCATGCCTTCTAACACTTCAGGTCGGGTGTAGTGAGGACAATCCAGTAATCCATCCGAAAAGGAGTCCTCATCGGCTGATGCCTGCTTGCCCAGTACGCCGGGAATAAACCTGGCGACTGAATCAATCAGCGTCATCGCTGGTAACTCACCACCGCTGAGCACGTAATCACCGATTGACCATTCTTCATCAATCTCAGTGTGAATCACTCGCTCATCGATCCCTTCATAGCGACCACAAACCAAAATCAGCTTTTGGTGGGTCGCCAGCTCGCAAACGCCCGATTGGTCTAGTTTGCGCCCCTGAGGTGAAAGATAAATCACCTTGGCGCCATCCCCCGCCGCTGCTTTCGCTGCGTGGATGGCATCCCGTAAGGGTTGCACCATCATCAACATCCCCGGTCCGCCGCCGTAGGGACGATCGTCCACGGTACGGTGCCGGTCATGCGTGAAGTCACGCGGACTCCAGCTTTCAATGTTGAGCAGGCCATTTTTTACTGCCCGGCCAGTTACCCCGTACTCGGTAATAGCGCGAAACATCTCTGGAAACAGGCTAATAACACCAATCCACATCGCGTTCGCCGTTGCGTTACCGGAATGTCCGGAGATCAAAAACCAGGATCCCAATCTACTTCAATCGTGCCAGTAGAGAGATCGACTTTCTTGATAACCTGTTCATCAAGAAACGGGATTAACCGTTCTTGCGCACCGAATGCATCTTTCAGGTTTGCCTTAACGACGAGCACGTCGTTTGAGCCGGTCTCCATCAAATCAATGACTTTACCCATCTCATAACCCTGGAGGTTCACTACTTTGCAACCCATAAGGTCTTTCCAGTAGTAATCGCCTTCTTCCAGCGCTGGCAACTGCGTCGAGTCAACCGTGATTTCGCAATTGGTCAACTGAGCGGCAGCATCCCGATCGTCAATGCCTTTGACTTTGATGATCAGGTCCTGATTGTGGTGCTTCCAACCCTCAAGCTCTACCTGCTGCCATCTACCGGCGTGCTGGATAAACCAGGGTTGATAGTCGAAGATACTTTCAGCGTCTTCAGTGGAGGAAAACACTTTGAGCCAACCCCGAATTCCGTAAGCGGCACCCATTTTACCCAATACAATTGGGTTAACAGGAGGCTGTGCGGCAGGTTTACTGCTCATGCTCACCACCGTGACAGATTAAGCTGCTTTCTTTGCTTCTTTGATCAGCGCGTTAACGCGATCAGAAAGCGTTGCGCCCTGGCCAACCCAGTGCTCGATGCGGTCCAGATCCAGACGCAGACCTTCAGCCTGACCAGAAGCGATCGGGTTGAAGAAACCTACGCGCTCGATGAAGCGACCATTACGTGCATTGCGGCTGTCAGTGACGACGACCTGATAGAACGGACGCTTTTTTGCGCCGTGACGTGCCAAACGAATTGTTACCATAACATCCTCATTAGTTAATAAAGCACTCGGGCCCCATCGAGGAACGGGGCCCGAGTGCGATATAAAAAGCCCGAAAATTTTACTCATTTTGGCGTAAAAAGCAACCTATGAGAGTCAAATTTCCGTCTTTCTCGGTGGCCGCTTAGCGACCAGGGAAGCCGGGCGGCATCATGCCTTTCATGCCACGCATCATTTTAGCCATGCCGCCCTTCTTCATTTTCTTCATCATGCGCTGCATGTCGTCGAACTGCTTAAGCAAACGGTTGACATCCTGCACCTGCATCCCCGATCCCGTCGCGATGCGACGCTTGCGGGAACCTTTGATGATCTCGGGTTTTTCACGCTCTTTGCGCGTCATCGAATTAATGATGGCTTCCATACGCACTAACACTTTGTCATCCATCTGCGATTTGACATTGTCAGGCAGCTGGCCCATGCCGGGGAGCTTGCCCATCAGGCTTGCCATGCCGCCCATGTTGCGCATTTGCTTAAGCTGTTCAAGGAAGTCGTTGAGATCGAAGCCATCGCCCGTTTTCAACTTCTTCGCCAGCTTCTCGGCCTGATCGCGATCGACTTTACTTTCGATATCTTCAATCAGCGACAGCACATCGCCCATGCCAAGAATACGCGATGCGATACGCTCAGGATAAAACGCTTCCAGCGCATCGGTTTTCTCGCCCATCCCCATGAACTTGATGGGTTTGCCGGTGATATGACGAATAGACAGCGCAGCACCGCCGCGCGCGTCACCATCAACCTTGGTCAGAATCACCCCGGTTAGCGGCAGCGCTTCGTTAAAGGCTTTAGCGGTGTTCGCCGCATCCTGACCGGTCATGGCATCCACCACAAACAGCGTTTCCACCGGATTGATCGCGGCGTGCACCTGTTTGATTTCGTCCATCATCGCTTCATCAACGTGCAGACGGCCAGCGGTATCCACCAGCAGCACGTCGTAGAACTGCAAACGGGCTTCTTTCAGCGCGTTTTTAACGATATCAACCGGCTTCTGGCTTAAATCAGAAGGGCAGAAATCCACGCCGACCTGCTGGGCCAAGGTTTCCAGCTGTTTAATCGCCGCAGGACGATAAACGTCGGCAGAAACGACCAGCACTTTCTTCTTGTGCTTTTCACGTAAGAACTTACCCAGCTTACCGACGCTGGTGGTTTTACCGGCCCCCTGCAGGCCCGCCATCAACACCACGGCCGGAGGCTGTGCATTAAGCGCCAGCGCGTTGTTTTCTGCGCCCATTGCCGCAACCAGTTCGTTACGGACAATTTTGATGAATTCTTGACCCGGCGTCAGGCTTTTATTGACGTCATGCCCCACCGCAGCTTCTTTAACGCGGTTGATGAACTCACGCACCACCGGTAGCGCGACATCAGCCTCAAGTAATGCCATGCGCACTTCGCGCAGCGTGTCTTTAATGTTGTCTTCGGTCAGCCTTCCGCGGCCGCTGATGTTGCGCAGAGTTTGCGACAAACGATCGGTTAAATTATCAAACATGCTCTCTCACTTAAGACCCGTAGCGAGGCCGCCAGAGCGGCACAATGCGGCGGATTATAACACGAAGCCGGGCCGATCTCTGCAATTGACCTTCAGATCGTTTGGAGCCTGCTTCGGCTGGCGCTATACTTCTTTTCCTTGTTTGACCGAGACCTGAAAAGATCTATGTCCGTTTTTGCGATCGTAGCGCTGTTCGCCTACTCACTCAGCCTTGCGCTGATTATCCCCAGCCTGCTTAAACGCAACAGCGGCTGGCGCCGTTTTGCTGTGCTCTCCGCCTGTGTCGCCCTTATTGCCCACGCCGTGGCGCTGCAGCAGCGCATTTTCGCCGTGGATAACGGGCAAAATCTCAGCCTGCTCAATATCGGTTCACTGGTGAGTTTATTGATCTGCGCCATCATGACGATTGTGGCCTCGCGCAATCGCGGCTGGCTACTGCTGCCCATCGTTTATGGCTTCGCCCTGATTAATCTTGCTTTTGCCACCTTTGTGCCGAATGCCTTCATTACGCATCTTGAAACCACGCCGGGCATGATGGTGCATATTGGCCTATCGTTATTTGCTTACGCCACGCTGATTATCGCTGCGCTTTATGCTTTGCAGCTGGCGTGGATTGACTACCAGCTGAAAAACAAAAAGCTGGCGTTCACGCAGGATATGCCCCCGCTGCTGAGCATTGAGCGCAAAATGTTTCACATTACGCAAATTGGCGTCGTGCTGCTGACGCTGGTGCTCTGCACCGGACTGTTTTTCATGGACAACCTGTTTAGCGCGGAAAATATCGATAAAGCGGTGCTTTCCATCATCGCCTGGTTTGTCTATATCGTTCTGCTTTGGGGCCATTATCATGAAGGCTGGCGAGGACGCCGTGTCGTGTGGTTTAACTGCGGCGGCGCGCTCTTACTGACGATGGCCTATTTCGGCAGTCGTATGCTCCAGCACCTGCTCACTTCTCATTAAAGGAACTTTGCGTTGGAACAGGTTTCAACCACCACGTTGATCGTCATCTTGGTCATCATGGTGCTGGTCTCTGCCTATTTCTCCGGGTCAGAGACCGGCATGATGACCTTAAACCGCTACAAGCTGCGCCACAAAGCCAAAAGCGGCAACCGTAGCGCGCGCCGCGTTGAAAAGCTTCTGCGCAGACCGGATCGCCTGATAAGTTTGGTGCTGATCGGTAACAACCTCGTCAACATTCTCGCCTCAGCATTGGGTACCATTGTCGGCATGCGGCTATATGGCGACGCGGGTGTGGCCATCGCGACCGGTATTTTGACGTTTGTTGTGCTGGTGTTTGCAGAGGTGCTGCCGAAAACCATCGCCGCGCTCTATCCTGAAAAAGTGGCCTATCCCAGCAGCTTTTTACTGACGCCGCTGCAATATGTGATGCTGCCGCTGGTATGGCTGCTCAATACCATTACGCGCTTTTTAATGCGCATGGTGGGCATCAAAACCGAAGGTTCCGTGAGCGCCGCGCTGAGTAAAGAAGAGCTGCGTACCATTGTGTATGAGTCGCGCAGCCTCATTTCTCGACGCAATCAGGATATGCTGCTGTCCGTACTCGATCTCGAAAAAGTGAACGTGGATGACATCATGGTGCCGCGGAATGAGATTGTCGGGATTAACGTCAACGACGACTGGAAATCCATCGTGCGTCAGTTGAGTCACTCCCCGCACGGGCGCATTGTGTTGTTCCGCGACTCGCTGGATGACACCGTCGGTATGCTGCGTGTGCGCGAAGCCTGGCGCATGATGACCGAGAAAAAAGAGTTTAACAAAGACCGCCTGCTGCGCGCCGCAGATGAAATTTACTATGTGCCAGAAGGCACCGCGCTTAACGTGCAGTTGGTGAAATTTCAGCGTAACAAGAAAAAGGTCGGTCTGGTGGTCGACGAGTATGGTGACATCAAAGGCCTGGTCACCATTGAAGATATCCTGGAAGAGATTGTCGGTGATTTCACCACATCGATGTCGCCCTCGCTGGCAGAAGAAGTGATGCCGCAGAACGACGGCTCTGTACTGATTGAAGGCAGCGCAAACGTGCGTGAAATCAACAAAGTCTTTAACTGGTCGCTGCCGGAGGAAGAAGCGCGCACCATCAACGGCATGCTGCTTGAAGCGCTGGAGGAGATTCCCCGCGTAGGCCGCCGCGTTCAGGTTGGCAAATACGATATCAATATTCTTGATGTGCAGGACAACATGGTGAAGCAGGTGCGCATTACACCGCATCAGTCGCTCAAATCGTCAATCGGTTCCTGAGCAGAACCTCATAAAAAACGCCGCTGAATCAGCGGCGTTTTTTTCATCTCGTCTACCGTTAGATATGCAGCTCTTTGAGCTTTTCAGCCGGCAACGTTAAATCTTCATTGCGGTTAACGCCGATATCGTGCGCCAGGACATTACGGGCGATCTGCTGCGCTTCGTCGAGTGAGTGAAGCTTGTAGCTGCCACACTGGTACTCGTTCAATTCTGGAATCTGGTTCTGATCTTTTACTTTCAGTACATCTTCCATCGCGCCTTTCCAGGCTTTTGCCACGCGCTGCTCATCCGGGGCACCAATCAGGCTCATATAGAAGCCGGTGCGGCAACCCATCGGAGAGATATCAACAATCTCTACGCCGTCACCGTTTAGGTGATTACGCATAAAACCAGCGAACAGGTGTTCCAGCGTGTGGATGCCACGCTCGGTCAAAATATCAATGTTCGGGCGGCAGAAACGCAGGTCAAAAACGGTGATGGTATCGCCATGCGGAGTTTTCATGGTCTTTGCCACGCGTACGGCTGGCGCGTTCATGATGGTGTGATCAACGGTAAAACTGTCCAGTAGTGGCATACGTCACCTCCTGTTTTGAGAATTTTTAAAAAAAGATGAAACTTTTCCGTTTGCCCAGCGTCTGAATATATGAAAGACGCGCATTTGTTATCATCATCCCTGACAACAGAGATGTTACTTTTGGCCACAGTGATGTGGCCATTTTCTTTTCTACCCTTCCCGCGTCGCCAGGTACGCTTCGAAATCCAGCGTGTCGCTCTGCTCCAGCTTCGCCTGCGCCTGCACGGACTCTTTCGCCTGACGGCTGAAATCTTCTTCCGTTAAAATCTCGTACGCTTCTTCACGCAGCATCTGGTGATATTGTTCTGCCAGCGCGGCGCCCGCACCCGTCAATCCATTTTCTTTAATAGCATGGAGAATGCGCGCCGAATAGGTTAGCTCAGGATCGTCAAACGATGCTACCAGTTGATCGCTTACCTGCTGATACTGCGTGTCACCGTGGTGGCTGTCTAACACTTCCGCCACGCGACGAAGATCGGCGAACAGCGCTTTACCCACGTCAACCAATGCATGTTCCGTTTCACTGCATCCTACACCAATCATCAGGCCAGGCTTACGCCCTTCCATCACCACACGATTCCAGTTTTTACGGCTGCACAGCAGTTCATCCGCGCTCATTTCTGGCGCATCAGCCAGCGTACACCATATCAGGAAGAGATCGAGGAAACGTGCCTGGTCAGCGTCCACGCCCACCGGCGAGAACGGGTTGATGTCGAGTGAGCGCACTTCGATATATTCAATGCCACCGCGCAGCAGCGCATCAGAAGGGGCTTCGCCTGAGCGTGTAACGCGCTTCGGACGAATGGGCGCGTAGAGTTCGTTTTCAATCTGCAACACATTGGTGTTCAACTGGCGCCAATGACCATCTGCGTCTTTGATGCCCATCGCAGCGAACTCTTCCGACGGCGTTTTAATGGCCGCTTTGAGTGCCGCCACGTAGCCATCTAATGAGTTGAACGTAATACCCAAACCGCTTTGCGATTTATTGGTGTATCCCAAATCGCTCAGGCGCAGTGAAGTGGCATAGGGCAGCCACAGCGTATCTTTGCCATCGGTTTCAAACGGCAGCTTACTGACTCGACCCTGCAGGAAAGAGCTGCTGATGGCGGGCGAAGCGCCAAAGAGATAAGGGATCACCCAACCATAGCGGTAGTAGTTGCGGATTAGTCGCAGATAGCCCGCCGAAATGGTCTCTTTCCCGCTTTCAGCGTCTTTAACGTCTGCCCACTCTTGCCAGAAAGAGAGCGGCAGCGAAAAATTATAATGCACACCGGAAATAATCTGCATCAACGCGCTATAGCGATTTTTGAGCCCTTGCCGATAGAGCGTTTTCATTTTGCCGATGTTCGAGCTGCCATATTGCGCCAGCTGGATGTTTTCCGCATCGTCAACGTAACCCGGCATGCTAAAGGGCCACATGCGCTCATCTCCCAACTCACGCGCGACGTGGCGGTGAATGTCGCGCAGGAAGGCCAGCGATCGATCAATGTTTTGATCCACTGGGGTAATAAACTCCAGCAGCGTTTCCGCGAAGTCAGTGGTAATCCAGTCGTGTTTCAAGGCCGAACCCAGCGATGCGGGATGACCCGTGGTCGCAAGACGGCCCTCAGGATCAACACGCAGCGTTTCACGTTCGATGCCACGACCAATCCCCTTCAACGCGTCAGGATGCGCCTCAAGCCAGGCGAGCGCTTTAGATACGTCCGGGATCACATTACCCTCCCGCTGTGCGAATAATTTATTTTTGTTCAGCATAATGTTAAACGTAGCCTCGAATCTGTGCGAATCAATGCCACCACTCCATACCTTGTAAGGTGGCAATCGCGATAACGCTATAACGCAGGGTTTTACCTAAGGCGAGAAACAGTACGGTGGGCAGCCACGCAAAGCGCAACCAGCCTGCCAAAACGCACAGTAAATCGCCCACTACCGGCAACCAGCTAAAAAGCAGTGCTGCAGGCCCCAGTCGGTGTAACCACGTCATTGCTGTGTCATGCCATCGCCCTTGGGTCTTAAGCGGCAGAAGGCGACCAAGTAAAATGTTAGTAAGACCACCCAGCGTATTTCCCACTGATGCAGCCAGTAATAATCCGGAGACCGATCCTTTTTGTGCGACCAGTAAAGCAACCAACACGGCTTCTGAACTTCCGGGAAGCAGCGTGGCGCTTAAAAAGCTGCTGCCAAACAGTGCGCCATAGCTGAGGAGCGCGCTCACAGTAAACGGACGTCAACGACATCCATACCCGCCGCCTTAGCGGCCTGAATCCCAAAATCGGCATCTTCAAATACCACACAGCGCGTGGGTTCGACGCCCATAAGCTGTGCACAGCGCAGAAACGTATCAGGATGGGGTTTGTGGCGCGTCACATTATCTGCCCCGACCACGGCATCAAATAAGTGATAAACCCCCAATGCTTCAAGCAGCAATTTCGCCAGACTGTGTTCACTGCCCGTGCCTACCGCCAGAGGACGGCGACCGTGCCAGGTTTTCACTACGTCCATCAGCGGTAATGGGCGGACATCATCCAGCAGCATGGTTTTCAGCGCTGTGGTTTTTTCCGCCGCTAACTGATGAGGATCGAGCGAAGCGTTATTAAGATCGATGATGAACTGCGCCAACTGCCATGACGGCGCACCGTTGAAGCTCACCATTTTTTCGTCATCCATGGTGAGATCGTAGCGGCGCAACACGTGGTGCCAGGCTTTTCGATGTGTCGGCTCTGTATCAAGAATAGTGCCGTCCATATCGAAAATCAGGGCATCATATTGGTCGTACATTTTTGCTCCGTCCTGCACCACAAAATGAGACCTTACTTTAGCGTAATGCGCTCAGGTTGTCGCCAGGGGCGATTAACCGCAAATGCTTTGAATGCATTAGCTATTTTTGTTTTCAGAAAAAGGTCAGAGCGCGATACCAGGGATAATTGGCGTTAAAATCAACGATTTCAATCGGTACAGATAAACAGCCCATTTAGCGCGGTATCGACGCAGAGGGTTTAAAAGCCTTATCACAATGGCGAGGGCAAGATAAACGCAAGGGACAGCGTTGCGGTACACGGCATACTAGCACAGACAGGGCGGCGCACTTAAAAGCGCAATACGCTGGGGAACATAATACGAGAGATGATTCAAAATTGAATGATGGTGCATCCAGGAGGATTCGAACCTCCGACCGCTCGGTTCGTAGCCGAGTACTCTATCCAGCTGAGCTATGGATGCATTCAAGATGTCTAACGATGATTTACTGCTGACCACCTGAGAAGGTGACGAGAATGGTGCATCCAGGAGGATTCGAACCTCCGACCGCTCGGTTCGTAGCCGAGTACTCTATCCAGCTGAGCTATGGATGCATTCAAAGTTTTCTAACGATGATTTACTGCCGACAACCTGAGAACGTGACGAGAATGGTGCATCCAGGAGGATTCGAACCTCCGACCGCTCGGTTCGTAGCCGAGTACTCTATCCAGCTGAGCTATGGATGCATTAGATAATTCTTGTACAGCGCAGGGTGATTGCAACTCACCATGAAAGGAATAACCTTTTTTGTTTTTCCGAATGGTGCATCCAGGAGGATTCGAACCTCCGACCGCTCGGTTCGTAGCCGAGTACTCTATCCAGCTGAGCTATGGATGCATCGGAAAATGGCGGTGAGGCGGGGATTCGAACCCCGGATGCAGCTTTTGACCGCATACTCCCTTAGCAGGGGAGCGCCTTCAGCCTCTCGGCCACCTCACCTTACGCGTTCTTGCGAACCGTGCTTCTGAACGTTGTTTCTGCTCATCGGCACTGCGTGGCGCACATATTACTTTCCCGGACTTATAAGTCAAACAATTTCTCCCGACTTTTTTCCGATACGCGTTCGTTTGAACAAATGACGCACAATCCGCATGATTTAGCGGCAAAAAGGTTGATTTATCAACAGCAAAACCGGGATCGCAAAAGTAAATAACCAGGGAAGAAGAGGCAGGAGTTAAAACAGAAATTACGCGCGGAGCGTCAAAACAGTAGCGCCTCGCCAGAGGGCGAGGCGCTGAATCCGTTAACAGCTGTTGGCTTAGAAGCTTGTCTGCTGCGTTTTCTCGGCCTGAATGCGCTGATAGATTTCTTCGCGGTGAACAGACACTTCTTTTGGCGCATTGACGCCTATACGGACTTGGTTACCTTTAACACCCAGTACCGTTACAGTCACCTCATCGCCAATCATGAGGGTTTCACCAACTCGACGAGTTAGAATAAGCATTCTTTGCTCCTTGAAAGATTAAAAGAGTCGGGCCTGTAGGGTCTCCCGGCCATATCCATCATATAACGCTGAACAATGCCTATGACAAATACACCATTGTGTTTTGCCACGCCAATACATTCTGCTGATAGTTAGTTTAGCCGAAATACACTACATCAACCGGACTTTGTCATTACCTGGTGTGCATTGCGTTAAAAAGCGCCAGTACCGGAGGTGCTGACGCCTGATCGCTACTTAGTTTTAATTCTTTACAGCCGATTACTTACCCATGCTGACACGCCAGCCAGCGCCTGCGCGAGCGCTTGCGCATCAGTGCCACCAGCCTGGGCCATATCGGGACGGCCACCGCCCTTCCCGCCTACCTGAGTCGCTAATTCACCCACCAGTTCGCCTGCTTTCACGCGGTCGGTGAGATCCTTCGTTACGCCTGCTATCAACGAGACTTTGCCATCGACAACGGTGGCCAGAACAATGATTGCCGATCCGAGTTGATTTTTAAGATCGTCAACCATGGTACGCAGCATCTTCGGCTCAACGTTACGCAATTCGCTGACCAGTACCTTCGCGCCTTTTATGTCTACGGCACTGTTGCTCAGCGAGGCGCTTTCCTGCGCCGCCTGCTGATCGCGCAGCTGCTGCAGCTCTTTTTCAAGCGAACGTACCGTATCAACAAGTCCGCGCACCTTTTCATTGAGATTACTGCTGTTGGCTTTCACCACCTGCGCAATCTCATGCAGCTGGTCGCTTTGGGCGTGTAACTGCGCCAACGCAGCGTCACCGGTTAATGCTTCAATACGACGAATACCGGCTGCAGTACCTGATTCAGATTGAATACGGAACAGGCCAATGTCCCCGGTGCGCGCAGCATGAGTACCACCGCACAGTTCAACAGAAAACTCACCCATGCTCACCACACGCACGCGCTGGTCATATTTTTCACCGAACAGCGCCGTTGCGCCGCGCGCCTTGGCTTCGTCCAAATCCATTTCCTCGGTTTGGATAAGCAAATTGCGGCGAATCTGAGCATTGACGATATCTTCCACGGCACGAAGCTGCTGAGGTTTCACTGCTTCCGTATGAGAAAAGTCAAAACGCAGATATTTATCGTTGTTCAATGAGCCTTTCTGCCCAACGTGATCGCCCAGCACCTCACGCAGCGCCGAGTGCATCAGGTGCGTGGCGGAGTGATTGAGAATGATGCGCGCACGGCGTTCTTCATCTACCTGCGCGTGTAGACGATCGCCCACACGCAACTCACCCTGCGCTAGCTTACCGATATGACCAAAGGCTTTGCCATACTTTTGCGTGTCCTGAACGGCAAATTCAGCATTCTTCCCTTTCAGCGTACCGGTATCTCCTACCTGGCCACCGGATTCGCCGTAGAACGGCGTTTCGTCAAGGATCACCACCGCTTCCTGACCGGCACGGATCTGTTCGACCTGCTGTCCTTCAACAAACAGCGCCTGAACGGTAGCGTCCAGCTGCAGGTGGTCATAGCCTTTAAAACGCGTCACCGAGTCAATGCGAATAACGTTGTTATAATCGGTGCCGAAGCCGCTGGCTTCACGCGCACGCTGACGCTGCTGCTCCATCGCCACTTCGAAGCCAGCTTCATCGATTTTTAAGTTACGTTCGCGGCAAACATCTGCTGTCAGATCGGCTGGGAAGCCAAACGTGTCGTACAGGCGGAACACGGTTTCGCCGTCCAGCGTATCGCCGCTGAGTTTCGCTAGCTCGTCGTCGAGCAGAGCCAAGCCGCGTTCCAGGGTTTTTGCAAACTGCTCTTCTTCGTTTTTCAGCGCGTTCTCTACGTGCTGCTGCTGACGCTTCAGGTCTTCACCTGCGGCACCCATGACGTCAATCAGCGGCGCCACCAGCTTGTAGAAGAAAGCCTCTTTCGCGCCCAGCATGTTTCCATGGCGTACCGCTCGACGAATAATACGGCGCAGAACGTAGCCGCGATTTTCGTTAGAAGGAATAACGCCATCCGCAATCAGGAATGCGCACGAGCGAATATGGTCAGCAATAACGCGCAAAGATTTATTGTTGAGATCCGTCGCGCCCGTCACCTCAGCCACGGCTTTAATTAGCTTGGCAAACAGATCGATTTCATAGTTGGAATTGACGTGCTGTAACACCGCTGCAATGCGCTCAAGGCCCATACCGGTATCCACCGACGGCTTCGGCAGCGGCTGCATGGTGCCATCGGCCTGGCGATTGAACTGCATGAACACAATATTCCAGATCTCGATATAGCGATCGCCATCTTCTTCTGGGCTACCCGGTGGGCCTCCCCAAATATGATCGCCATGATCGTAGAAAATTTCGGTGCAAGGGCCGCAAGGGCCGGTATCGCCCATTTGCCAGAAGTTATCGGAAGCGTAAGCGCTTCCTTTGTTGTCACCGATACGAATGATACGCTCGCGCGGTACACCGATCTCATCGGCCCAGATGTTGAACGCTTCGTCATCGGTTTCGTATACGGTTACCCAAAGGCGCTCTTTAGGCAGTTTGAACCACTGTTCACCGGTGAGGAGTTCCCAAGCATAGGCAATCGCTTCTTTTTTGAAGTAGTCACCGAAGCTGAAGTTACCCAGCATTTCAAAGAAGGTGTGGTGACGCGCCGTGTAACCCACGTTTTCGAGATCGTTATGCTTACCGCCCGCACGCACGCAGCGCTGTGAGGTGGTGGCGCGGGAATAATCACGCTTGTCCTGACCAAGGAAAACGTCTTTAAACTGCACCATGCCGGCATTGGTGAACAGTAAGGTCGGGTCGTTATTCGGTACGAGGGAGCTGCTGGCTACAACCTGATGTCCCTTGCTATGAAAAAAGTCGAGAAACGCTTGACGGATCTCAGCAGTGCTCTTGCTCATAAAATTCCTGGAATCACGCTAACGAACGTTCCCTTTCGCAGGCCAACCGTATCCTCACGGCCCACCGCTGAGTAAGGAACAAAAAGTGGGAATAAGATAAATTTTCTTCCGTACGAAGTAAAATCCCATCGTCTTTCAGTCATCACTATTTCTGAAAATGGCTTGGATATCTTCCATCATGAAGCCTTTCGACAGCAGAAATCGCTGTATTTTGCTTTTCTCGGCCCACGTTTGCGGTAAGGGTTCGCCAAACTTTCGCTTCGCCAGTTCCGCTGCACGCTGGCTCCAGTCCACCTCGGTTTCACTGAGCGCTTGATGAATCGCGTCGCGGTCAATGCCTTTCTGCTTTAGCTCCATCCTGACACGCTGCGGACCGTATCCCTTGCGCGCACGACTATGAATAAAGCGTTCGGTAAAACGCTCATCGTTGAGCCAGCCGTTTTCCTGACACCAGTCGAGCACTTTTTCCAGTAGTGCGTCGGGTATCGGCTCATTATCCTGTTGCTTTAGCCAGGCTGCGCGTTGGGAAGATAACTGAAGCTTGCGTTTCAGCTCATCGCGACTGTGATCGCGCTGCGCCAATATACGCATCGCACGGTCAAGCAAACGGGAAAAGGTGGGTGGCGAAACCGGAGAGGGTGAAGAAGATGATGTCATGGGACTTACCTTGTTCTGACGAATACGCAGGGTAAAGCAAGAGAGGACGGACGGAAAGCGGATGCGGGAAATGCGAAAACGGGAGCATTGCTGCTCCCGCGGATAATTAGAACTCTTCGTTGGACTCGCTGGCTTCTTCAAACTTCTCAGCAGAAGGATCGTTGTCGCCATTAGCGGTCGCACCGGTCAGCAGCATGTCGCGCAGCTTAGTATCAAGCTCGTTGGCAATCGCTGGATTCTCTTTAAGGAAGTTGGTCGCGTTGGCTTTACCTTGACCAATCTTATCGCCGTTGTAGCTGTACCACGCACCGGCTTTCTCAACCAGTTTGTATTTCACGCCCAGATCAACCAATTCGCCAAAGGTGTTAATACCTTCACCATACATAATCTGGAATTCAGCCTGCTTGAACGGCGCGGCAATTTTGTTCTTAACCACTTTAACGCGCGTTTCGCTGCCGACGACTTCATCGCCCTCTTTGATGGCACCGATACGACGAATATCAAGACGAACGGATGCGTAGAACTTCAGTGCGTTACCGCCCGTCGTGGTCTCAGGGTTACCAAACATCACACCAATCTTCATGCGGATCTGGTTAATGAAGATCAGCAGCGTGTTGGACTGCTTGAGGTTACCTGCCAGCTTACGCATGGCCTGGCTCATCATACGTGCCGCCAGACCCATATGTGAATCACCAATCTCACCTTCGATTTCGGCTTTTGGCGTCAGAGCGGCAACGGAGTCGACGATGATGACGTCGACGGCACCAGAACGTGCTAAAGCATCACAAATTTCAAGCGCTTGCTCACCCGTATCTGGCTGAGAGCACAGCAGGTTATCAATGTCTACGCCCAGCTTTTTCGCATAAACCGGATCCAGCGCATGCTCGGCATCGATGAAGGCACAGGTTTTACCCTTGCGCTGCGCAGCCGCAATAACCTGCAGCGTCAACGTCGTTTTACCGGAAGATTCAGGGCCATAAATCTCAACGATACGCCCCATCGGCAGACCACCGGCACCCAGCGCGATATCCAGCGACAGGGAACCCGTTGAGATGGTCTCTACATCCATCGAACGGTCTTCACCCAAACGCATGATGGAGCCTTTGCCAAATTGCTTCTCAATTTGGCCCAGTGCGGCAGCTAAAGCTTTCTGTTTGTTCTCGTCAATCGCCATTTCTACTCCTAATCATGCTGGGTAAGCCGACACCGAAATATGCCAGCTCGTTCTGTTGCGGACAATTATACTGTATGACCATACAGTATCAAGTTTAATTTATCAGAAATTCATCAAGCAGCGTTTGCAGTGCAAACGCCACGGACTGACGACGAACCGCCTCGCGATCGCCCGCAAAAACGCGCCGCTGTGTCAGCACTTCCCCGTCGGGACCTGCAATGGCAAACCAGACTGTGCCTACCGGCTTATCTGCGGTTCCGCCCTCAGGACCCGCGATGCCGCTTACCGCAATACCGTACTCTGCCGCCGCCGTTCGACGGGCGCCGGTGGCCATTTCGCGTACGGTTTCTTCACTCACCGCGCCATGGCGAGCCAGCGTGTCCGCCTGTACGCCCACCATTTGCTGCTTAGCCTGATTACTGTAGGTCACAAAACCCTGTGCGAACCACGCTGAACTGCCGTTGATGTCGGTAAAAACTTTGGCTATCCAGCCGCCGGTGCAGGATTCCGCTGCCGTTACCGTGGCCTGACGCTGTACTAACTGTTCGCCAATGCGGCGACTCAACTGCTGGAGCCCCTTGTCGTCCATGGCCTTCTCCCTTTCGTGGCGTTTAAGGTAAGCAATAGATAGTGGGGCCGCGCGGGCTTTTCAAGCGCAGCGATCGGTTTTGCGGCCGCGGTGCCACATTATTGGGGCTGTTTTACCGCAATCATAAACAAGCGCGGGAAAGCCAATAATACTTGTCCATTAGCGCGCTGTGGGTAAGCGGGCAGCAAAGCCTGATGATAGTCATGCAAAAACGCTGTCTGCTCGGGCTCATCCAGCGCGGCAAGATAAGGGCGTAATCCCGTGGCCTTCAGCCAGTCAATGATCGCCTGCGCATCCGCCATAGGATGGTAGTAAGTGGTGCGCCAGATATCTACGTGACATCCCGCCTGACTAAGAAGATCGACGTAGTGTTCCGTGGTGAGCAAGTGCTTACGCTCCACACTTTGCGGCGCTATTCGATCGCGCCAACGCTCACTTGCCGCTACCTCGCGCATCAGCTGATGTGACGGTTCCTGCAAGTTGTCAGGCATCTGCACCGCCAGCACGCCAGCGCGATCGAGTTGCTCAACCAGATGGGGCAGCAGCGTCGGGTGATCCGGCAACCACTGCAGTGACGCATTGGCATAAATCACCTGTTGCGGCAGTGGTGCCTGCCAGTCCCGGATATCGGCCTGCTGAAATGTACAGTCAGGCAACCGCGCACGCGCCTGCGTAAGCATGTTCGCTGAGCTATCGATGCCGACGATATGTGCCGCAGGCCATTTTCCCGCGAGCAACTCGGTACTGTTGCCCGGCCCGCAGCCTAAATCAGTCACGCGATCGGCATAAGGTTGGGGAATGCGCGCGAGCAGTTCGCGTGCCGGGCGCGTGCGTTCCGCTTCAAATTGGCGATAAAGGGTGGGATTCCAGTCTTGCATACGTGTGCTCCTGTCGGGGAAGCGTCTTACATTACGCGTATTTCAGCGCGGCACCGAAATGAAAAGTGCTTAATGGCCCTTTTTTGCACGCGCCACGTCTCTCAGCAGGTGAACTTGGGTAGATTGAAACAGGGCGTTGATGTAGGCGGTTTTGCAGGCATTGTGCCTACGCGCCAATAAGATACAGCCTCGACAGCGGGCGGTGTTGCAGGGAGAGTCACGAAAAGGACGGCGCAACGCCGTCCTGATATTAGCTCTTTTTAACAAACGCGGATTTGAGTTTCATCGGGCCAAAGCCGTCAATTTTGCAATCAATATCGTGGTCGCCCTCCACTAACCGGATACCTTTTACTTTGGTGCCGATTTTCAAGGTGGAGGAGCTGCCTTTAACTTTGAGATCTTTCACCACGGTCACGTCATCCCCGTCTGCCAACAGATTACCGTTAGCGTCACGCACCACCAGCCCCTCCTCAGCAGCATCTGAAACCGCAGACCAGATATGGCCGCATGAGGGACAGTTAAGGTTTTCACCGTCCTGCCAGGTGTAATCCGCCTGGCAAACTGGGCAGGCTGGTAATGTGGTCATAAAACATCCTCAAAAATCGTGTAAGGCCGTAAAGGCTCCGCCAAAGGGCCGCCATCTTATACCCTCACACTTTATAAGGACAGCGCTAAAGCAGATTGCCCTGCCGCGCTTTTGCCACGGCCTCACCCAGCTGCCACACCGCCATGGCATAGTGCGTACTGTGGTTGTAGCGGGTAATGACATAGAAGTTAGGTAAGCCATACCAATATTGATAACTGGTGCCCAAATCGAGACGCAGCAAGCTGGCTTGATCGTTACCGTCTAACGGGCCCTGAGGCGTTAACCCGTTTGCCATCAGGGTTGTCACCGGATAGCGCGTTTTGAAGCCATTTTCCAGCGCAGGCGCCTGTCCGCTTGCAGGTACGGCAACCGTTTCTCCGGCGCGCCAGCCGTGCGCTTTGAAGTAGTTGGCTACGCTGCCAATAGCATCAACGGGATCCCACAAATTGATGTGGCCATCGCCGTTGAAGTCCAGCGCGTACTCTTTATAGGACGAGGGCATAAACTGACCGTATCCCATCGCACCGGCAAACGACCCACGCAGATCAAGCGGATCATCCTGCTCGGTACGCGCCATCAGCAAGAAGGTTTCCAGTTCGCTACTGAAATAATCTGCACGGCGTGGATAGCTGAAGGAGAGCGTCGCCAGCGCGTCTAACAGCCGCGTTTTACCCATCACGCGGCCCCAGCGCGTTTCAACGCCAATAATGCCAACGATGATTTCTGGCGGCACGCCGTAAACCTGCTGCGCACGCTGCAGCGCATCCTGATATTGATTCCAAAACGCTACGCCATTTTGCACGTTATCCGGCGTGATAAATTTGTTGCGATAGCGGATCCAGGCTCCGTTAGGCCCTGCGGGCGGGGTATAGCTTGGTGCCTGCTGATCCATTAAGCGCAACACGTAATCAAGACGCTTCGCCTGGCCAATCACGGCGTGTAACTGGTCGCGGTTAAAGCCGTGCTTAGCGACCATTTGGTCGATAAAACGCTCAGCAGCAGGATTACCGGCAAAATCACCGAACATTGGCTGGATTGCGTGGGAAGGCTCAAGCAAGAACCCGCCTTTTGGTGCAGGCACAACAGCAGCAGTTTGCGGTTGAGAAGCGGGCTTACTGCTGCAGGCGGCAAGCAGAACAATGAGCGGAAGCAGTGCTGTCTTAAAGCGCATTCGTTATCCCTGGAAACGCGGAAGAAAAGAGAATGAATGATGATAGACACTCGCTCGCGGGATAAACAGACTAAAACGCAAAAATCCCCCCTTGTCGCAGTGCTTCATGCCCGCAAAATCGGCTCCCTTTCTATCGCGGCACGCGGGAAATACCGCCTTACGAGGCGGGAGTTTGAGACCGTTCTTAAAGGGACGAGTAGCGCATGAAAGGATAATATACTCAACGAGTTAAAGAGAATGGTTACGCTAATCGATTAACCATACGGTGAAGAATAGTTGAGCACAACGATTCTTTCACTTGAGCAGGGAGTACAGTGAGGATCTGCGGAACGCGCAATACATTTCACATCGAAGTGATGTCATTGGTTTAAGTCACCTTAATAAGGTGTCGACATAGTTTAATAATCTCTACCGCCTTATTGATTAATCATTTGATTAACGATCAAACACCGAGGAGGATAACCGGTGCTGAGCATGGAAAAATGCGCGACATTGATGGCATTAAAAAAAATTGACTACGAGCAGATATTCACGCTTGACTGTCAATTAAATACGCTATTCTTTCCAACGCTTTCATTACGTATTGTGCTCAATGAGACGCAAAAGCGGTTATTGCTGTGCCTACTTAATGGCATCAATATTAAACGAGAAATTATCGCGCTAGTTTGGCAGGAGAATCACCAGCGAATTAACGATAACAATTACCATCAACTGGTCTTTCAGATGCGGGCGCTCTTTCAAAGAAATGGATTGCCTGGGGAGCTGATTATTACTATTCCCAATTACGGTCTGAAACTCAATGAGCAATTGCTTCGCTCTCTGGTTGAGTGTCAGGGAGAAAACGAAACGCCTGGCGATGAAAAGGCTTCCTCATCAAAACAGCGGGCATTACTTCCCCGCTTGTTAGCCTTTGCCCGCTCAATCTTTTAAGCGTGCTATCCACACCGGTTAACGTAACGATCATGCTTAAGCAGTGGGTTGAGAAACACAGAACAAACTTAACGTATTGCGCAGCAGCAGTTGCCGTGGGGGCGTTGGTGCTTTTTTGGGCCGCAGTCACGGTCTTTTCAGGACGGTCGTCCAACGCTGTCCCGACCTCGCTGCCTGACAATCTCACCACCCGCAAATCGGTCGACCAGGTTCTGATTCCGCTGTTCCAGGAAAACCGCCGTCGTTCACCTTTTAATGCAGCCGAGATAGCGCCTGATGATATTCGCGTGAAATCCGCACCCGCGACGCGCTTACCCGTAACGGTGACCGGCATCGTATACAGTTCAAATGCCAATCGTTCTTTAGTGATCCTGTTATCAGGCGCCACACAGCACACGCTTAAAGTCGGCGAAAAACTTCCCGGCACCGAAGCGCTTATCGCCCATATTTACCCTGAGCACATCATTATTCAGCACAAGGGTAACTATGAATCGCTTCATTTAAAATCTCGATAACAGGTCAATAAGAATAATGCTTTTTTATCAGAAAACATGCAACGTTATCTCTCCCCCTTTTACCTCGGCGTTATTCTTTTTTTTCCTGCTCTTTACTGCCCCACTGCGGGCAGAAAACTTTGAAGCCAATTTTAAAAACACCGACATCGGCGAATTTATTAATACGGTAAGCCGTAACCTGAATAAAACCATTATTCTCGATCCAACGGTGAAGGGAAATGTCAGTGTACGCAGCGATGAGAAACTTTCCGCCGATCAGTATTACCAGTTCTTTTTGAGCGTGTTGGAAGTCTATGGGTTCGCGGTGATTCCCATGGACAATAATTTGTTAAAGGTGATTCCCGCTAAAAATGCCAAAAGCAGTCCGCTGCCGTTGGTCAGCGCGTCGGGTGCGCGAGCAGGCGATGCGCTTGTCTCACGGGTGGTGCCACTGCGCCATGTCACCGCCAAAGATCTTGCTCCGCTGCTGCGTCAACTCAATGATATGGGAGCAGGAAGCGTTGTTCATTACGATCCCACCAACGTCATTTTGATGACGGGACGCGCGGCGGTGATCGACCACCTTGCGGCCATTATTGAAAGCGTGGACCGGGCGCCCGATGACGCGGTCGAGCGCGTGGTGCTGGAAAATGCGTCTGCACCGCAGGTGGCCGAGTTGCTCAATAACCTGGCAGAGGATCGTCCGGGAGCACCGGCGTCCGCCAAAGCCGTGGCAGATAGCCGCACCAATACGCTGTTGATTAGCGGCCAAAGCGCCTCGCGCGATACCCTTAGTCGTGCAGCGCGGGCGTTAGACAGTAAAAACAGCCAGCGCAGCAGTGCTAAGGTCATTTATCTCAAGCACGCCAAAGCGGAAAATTTGCTTGAAGTCCTGACCGGCATTGATACTCAAGTGGGCGATCAGCCCGCAGCCTCTCGTGCCCAGGCTGCCGTCACCATGCAAAAAGAGGTGGTGGTGAAGGCGGACAAGCACACCAACGCGTTAGTGATCAATGCGCCGCCCGATGTGTTGAACGAAATGGAAAGCATTATCCACCAGTTGGATATCGATCGTGCCCAGGTACTGGTTGAAGCGATCATCGTCGAGCTTCAAGATGCCGAGGCACAGGCACTGGGCATTCAATGGTTTAATACGGAAAGCGGCGGAACCTTCTTTCCTGGCGCGGGTTCATCCGTGATTGGCTTGACCACGGGCACATTGGGCCAGGCGCTGGCCAAAACCAACGGCCTGGCGGCAGGATTTTATCGGGGCAACTGGGCGGGATTATTCACCGCGTTACAAACCCATAGCCGCAACAATATTCTGGCCACCCCAAGCATTGTCACGCTGGATAACGTCGAAGCGGAATTTAACGTAGGTCAGGACGTCCCGGTGCTCACCGGCTCACAAAGCGCCAGCGGTAACAGCATTTTACAAAGCGTCTCACGCCGCACCGTTGGCATTAAGCTTAAGGTCAAGCCGCAGATCAATACCGGCGACGCCGTATTAATGGACATCGAGCAGGAGGTTTCCAGCGTTCAGGAAGAGAGCAACAATAATTCGCTTGGCCCCACGTTCAATACTCGCACGGTGCGCAATTCCGTAAGAGTGGGCAGTGGAGAGACCGTGGTGGTCGGCGGTTTATTGGATAACAGCCGCTCGTCAGGCCGAAACAGCGTGCCGCTGTTGGGCAAAATCCCCCTGATTGGCGCACTGTTTCGCGCCAGTACGGATAAAGACAGCAAACGGAATTTGATGCTGTTCATTCGCCCTACCGTTATTCGCTCTGAGCGCGACTTCCGCGCTACCACGCGGCTCCAGCACAGTAAACTTTCGGCGGACGTTGGTCACAGCGTGCCACAGCTGAGCGCACAGGATGAACCTGCCAGCATGCGGACAGCGGTTGAAGGCATGGCGGACGTGCTGTTCTCCCGCCAACGTAATCACGATGCAGTGCAGGAGACCACGCGTCTGATTGATAACTTTTATCAGGATCGTGGGCGATGAGCGATCGTCGTTTTCCCTGGCCGTGGGTTGAACAACACGGTGTAGCATTGCTCAACGACGCCGCCGGCCCGCGCCTCTGTTATCGCGCAGACGCCACGCTTTTTGCCCTTGCAGAGGCGCGGCGCGTCGCACCCGATGCCGCGCTTATACCGCTGTCACCGGCTGAGTTTCAGCGCGAGGCCGCAGCTTACTACCAACAGAATGGCGCCTCACAGCAAATGGTCGATGCCTGGGAACATGCGCTCGATCTCTCCGCGCTGGTCGATGCGCTTCCCGATGACAACGATTTGCTGGACAGCGATGACGGTGCGCCAGTGATCAAAGTGATCAATGCCATTCTCAGTGAAGCGGTACGCGAAGGGGCCTCGGATGTGCATTTGGAACCCTTTGAAAAACACCTTAGCGTCCGCTTTCGTATCGACGGCATGCTGCGGCAGATTCTGTCGCCGCCGCCGCAGCTCAGCCGATTCCTGATTTCACGCATCAAAATCATGGCGCAGCTCGATATCGCCGAGCGTCGTTTGCCGCAAGATGGCCGCATCACGCTGCGCGTTGGCGGTCGAAGCGTTGACGTGAGGGTGTCTACCCTTCCCTCGCGTCACGGTGAACGCGTGGTGCTGCGTATTCTGGATAAAAACGGCATGCCGATCCATCTGGAGAACACCGGCATGCAAGACGCGCTTCAGCAGCAGTTGCGACAACAGCTGGCGCTGCCGCACGGCATCATTCTGGTCACGGGGCCAACAGGCTCGGGCAAAAGCACCACGCTATACGCCGCGCTGCGGGAGATCGGTTCGCCCAGTAAAAATATTCTCACTATTGAAGATCCCGTGGAGTATGAGCTGGAGGGCGTGGGCCAGACCCAGGTGAACGCCAAAGTCGAGATGACGTTTGCCCGTGGGTTACGCGCAATTTTACGCCAGGATCCCGATGTCGTGATGATCGGTGAAATACGCGATACCGAAACGGCGCGCATCGCCGTTCAGGCCGCGCTAACCGGGCACCTGGTGCTCTCCACGCTGCATACCAATAGCGCACTGGGCGCGATTGAGCGCTTGCGGGATATGGGTACAGAACCCTATCTGTTGGCGAACGCACTGCGCGCGGTGCTCGCGCAGCGTCTGGTGCGCAAACTCTGTCTTGCCTGTCGCCAGCCGGTACAACAGCCTCGACATTTACTGCCCTTCGCCCTCTCAGAGACGCTGCCAGAAACGATTCCACTTTACCGCGCCGGCGGCTGTGACGCCTGTCATCACACCGGTTATCGCGGACGTGCGGGTATCCATGAACTGGTGATCATTGATGAGGCGCTGCGCGTCGGCATCAGCGCGGGCGAGGGCGAACATACGCTGCAGCAGCGCGCACGGGATCGCGTGCCGCTGCTGCAAAACGGCTGGCAAGCCGTATTAGCCGGCACCACAAGCCTGGAAGAGTTGCTACGCGTCACGCGGGAGAGTGCGTAATGCGTTTTCGCTACCGGGCACTGGATGCGCAGGGGCAGCGGCGCGTTGGCACGATGGAGAGTGAATCTGCGCGCCATGTGCGGCAATGGCTACGCGAACAGCAGCTGCAGCCGCTCAGCATCACCGAAACGAAGCCCAGCGGTCGCCAACGCCCCGCGTTTAAACCGCGCGAGCGTGCCGCTTTTATGCAGCAGTTGGCCACGCTGATACGCGCTCGCTTACCGTTGGATCACACCCTGCAGGCGCTGACTCAGCAGCACCACAAACCGGCACAGCGCGCGATGCTGCAGGACATGCACCGCCGCGTTTGCGAAGGCTGCTCGCTGGCGGAAGCGATGGCTGAACATCGGCAAACCTTTCCTGCGCTTTACGCCACAATGATCGCGGCCGGTGAATCCAGCGGTCAGTTGGGCAACGTGCTCACGCAATTAGCCGAATACAGCGAAAAAACCCAAGAGATGCGAAGCCGTATCCTGCAAGCGCTGATTTACCCGGTGCTGCTGCTGGTGGTGGCCTGCACCGTGGTGGTGATCTTGCTCACGGCGGTCGTGCCTGAGGTGGTTGCGCAGTTTAGTCATATGCAGCATGCGCTGCCGTGGACCACCCGCGTGCTCATGCTGCTGAGTGATACGCTGCGCGCCAGCGCTCCGCTACTGGCTGCGGTCATGGCGATCTTTGCCGTGTTGCTGCTGCTGGCGCGGCGACACGCCGCATGGCAGCAGCAATGGCATCGCTGGCAGCTGCGCCTCCCGATCTGGGGCCGCCTGCTGCTGGCGACCAACATGGCAAGCTATGTCCGCACGCTCAGCATCATGACCCAGAGCGCGGTGCCGCTACTGGAGGGCATGCGCCTCAGCGCTACCGTGACACAGAACCGCTATATGCAAATGCAGCTTAATCAGGCTGCGGAACGCGTGCGCGAAGGCACCACGCTCACGCAGGCGCTGGAACACACCGGACTGCTCCCCACCATGATGCAGCACATGCTGGCAAGCGGCGAGAGCAGCGGCGAGCTGGATACCATGCTTAAGCGCGCCGCTGATATCCAGGAACATACGATGTACAGCCAAATGCGTGTGGCTATCAGTCTGTTTGAGCCGCTAATGACGGTTTCAATGGCGGGCGTGGTGTTGTTCATTATCCTCGCCATCCTGCAACCGATATTACAACTTAATTCATTGTTATAACGGAGAATACTATGACATCGTGCCCATCAGCATTACATCGACAGCGCGGATTTACCCTGCTGGAAATTATGGTTGTCGTCGTGATATTGGGCGTCCTGGCCAGCATGGTCATTCCCAATTTAATGGGAAATAAAGATCGGGCCGATCGGCAAAAAGCAGTCAGTGATTTGGTCACGCTGGAAAATGCGCTGGAGATGTACAAACTTGATAACGGTCGCTATCCCACTGCGGAACAGGGACTTAATGCGTTGGCAACCAAGCCTGACCTCGCCCCCGTACCGCGAAACTATCGCGAGGGTGGCTATTTGCGTCGCCTGCCACGCGATCCGTGGGATAACGACTACCAACTGAGCTTTAGCGCCAGGCATGGCACGATCTCAGTGCTCTCATTTGGCCCTGATGGCCTGCCCGATACCGATGATGACGTCGCGAGCTGGCAGCTCGACGGCAGCGGCCATGCGCATTAAATCGCACGGTTTTACCCTGATGGAAATGATGGTGGCGGTGCTCATACTGGGCACCCTTGCCCGGCTGGCTGTCATGGCGTTACCCACCACGTCGGCTGACGATCCTTTTGATGCCGTGACGCACAGCGCGCGCTGGGCCAGCCGTCTGGCGCAAACCGAGGGCGTGCCCTACCGGCTGCATGTTTTTGCTCAACACTGGTTTCTCAGCCGCCTGGTCGCCGGACATCACGGCGAGTCCGGCCCACTGCCCGATACCGTCTGGCAGAAAGTCGCGTTTCGCGGCGCAGAGGGACGTATCGCGCAGGGCGAATTTTTTGATGCATCGCCCACGGCCTTGCAACGCGCGCCGACCGTTATCACCTTCTCACCGGACGGCGAAACCGAAGGCGTCACGCTGGCGTTCCAGCCGCCGCAGGGCGACGTCGTGCAGCTGCCGATAACCACGGCCTTTATCCACAGTCAGGCGGCCCCATGAAACAATCGGGCATGACGCTGTTAGAAGTCATGGTCGCCATGGCCATGTTGGCTATTGCCGGCGTCGCCATGCTTGGCAATAGCCAGCAGCAGCTCCGCCTTCAGGATGAGCTTACGCGTAAACAGCTGGCGATGTGGGTGGCTGAAAATCAGCTGGCGCTAACACGCCTGGCTTCGCCGCGCATCCCGCAGAATCAGCAAGGTGAAGCATGGATGGCAGACACGCGTTGGTATTGGCGGCAGCAGGTGCGCCCTACCGATCGGGTGGGCGTGTACGGTATTGAGGTCTCGGTTGCCGAAGATACGCACGTCAAGCTGGTGCTGGCCCGGCTTCATGGCTGGCAGCAAATGCCATGAAGCCGGTGAAACAGCGCGGCTTTACGCTGCTGGAAATGCTGCTGGCGTTAACGCTTTTTTCGCTGGTAGCGCTCGCAGGCTATCAGCTGCTGCAAACGCACCTGCGTAGCCAGGCCCAGCTGACAGAGCACGTTGAGCGTATGAGCGATATCACCCGGCTTTTTTCGCTGCTGGAACGCGATCTGCAACACGCGCTCATCCCAGCCAATAGCGGGATCGCTTTGACGAACCCGCCGTTTTCTGCGGACACAGGGGGGGATTTACTGGCGCTGGTGCGCCGTAATAGCCTGAATCCTGATGCGTCATTTAAACGTATACGGTGGCGCTTATCCGCTAACACCCTTATCCGCTACAGCGGCGATCCCTTGCACCCTACCGCCCAGTTCAACGGCGTGACCTCGGTACTCTTGCGCTTTTATTCTGCCGGACGTTGGCAGGCGCGCTGG
Organism: uncultured Pantoea sp.; assembly: GCA_913778495.1. GTDB lineage: Bacteria > Pseudomonadota > Gammaproteobacteria > Enterobacterales > Enterobacteriaceae > Pantoea. The sequence goes on along the minus strand of CAJYVD010000033.1, from coordinate 93,415 downwards.
CAGGCAGGCTTTGCGCTACCAGAGGCCATTGACATCACCATTACGCTGCGCAATTCAGGGGCGATACAGCGTATTTTTTTGCTCGACGCGGAGGGCCTATGAATCCACAGCGGGGCATGGCGCTGATTACCGTAATGGGGATTCTCACGCTCATGGCTGCGGTCACGCTGACGATGCTGCGTGACAGCGCGGCGGCGCGTCAGCTCATCCACGGGCAACGCTTTAAACATCAGGCAAAATGGACGCTGGCCGGTGCTGAACAGCTTATTCTCAACCGATCGCCGCGTCCACTTCCCGGCAATGTCCAGCAGCTGCGGCTGGAGGATCACGAGGTAAGCTATCGCTGGCATGACAAAAATACCTGCTTCAACCTTAACGCGCTCGTCGTGCCCGCCGCGGGAAAAAATGGCACGCCGCCCGGTTTGACGGCGGCCCAGCGCGTGTTTGCGGCGCTTCTGGAAATTTACGGCGTTAACCCCGCGCAAAGCCTTTCGCTGACACACATCATTAGCGCCCACTTGCTGGCCCAGTCCGGCTCTCATCCTCTGCCGGTGCTGGATACGCCCTTGCAACTGCGGCATTCGGGGCTGATTCCCGCCACGCTGTGGCCACTACTGGCACCGCAGCTCTGCGTACTGCCAGACACCACCCTGTCTATCAATCTTGATGCCCTTGTAAGGGCCAACATGCCGCTGTTTCGCGCCCTTCTGTTGGGATTGCTGGACGCAGCAGAAACCGATCGCGTCATCGCACAGCGTCCGGCACAGGGCTGGCGCTCACAAGAAACATTTATGCAGGCGCTGCCGCGTCCGCTCCCTGAGCTGGCCTCTCATTTACAAAGCGTGACCCGTTTCGACACCACCGAGTGGGAGCTGGAATTGTGGATGCACTCGGGCAGCGATTTTGCCGTACAGCGCACGCGCCTTGTTCAGCGTGAACAGCATTTCCACATTCGCTACCGACTGTATGGCTTAACCGGAGAGTAGATCGTGAATCTAATGAGAAAAAGCAGAGAGTGGCGGGTGATGTATTTTCCCTGCAGCGGTGCGTCAGACCTTCGCTGGTACGATCAACAAACAGGCTTGTGCGGTGAGGGGTTTGATAGCCTGCCGCCGCACAGTGGCGCAAATACGCTGCTGCTGCTGCCAGGAGAGGAAATCAGCATCACCTCCGTGACGCTGAAAGCGGCCAACGCGCAGCGTATTCAGTGGCAGCTCGAACCCCACATGCTGACGCCGCCAGAGCAGCTCCACACGGTTATTTTGGCCTCATCCGGTGATACCCATCTGGTGGCCAGCATCGACGTCGCCGCGTTGCGGGCGCGCTGTGATCTGCTGCGCGCAAGAGGATATGAACCCACGCGGGCGATGTCGGATACGCTCGCCTTAGCCGCCGGAACGGCCATGAAGGTCAACGATCGCTGGCTTATCCATACGGAAACGGGCGAGCGATGGGCGTTACCCGACACCTGCATCGCGCCACAGCGTGAAACGCGGCCAGACTTACAGGCCCTGCGCTGGCAAGACACGGAAGACATGGTGGCGCTGGCGGAAGGCGCCATTGCCGCGCCCTATAACTTACTGCGCGGCGCGTTTGCACCGCGTCGTCGCGCCGACGTGGCCCAAAAAATCGCGCTGAGCGCTACGCTGGCGCTGCTACTGTCGGTGTTGCTCCTTCCGCTGTGGCAGGGCTGGCAATACACGCGTGAAACCGCGCAGCTGCAACAGCGTTGGCTTAACCGCTATGAGGCCTACTTTCCCGATGAAACGCCGAACAGGCCGCGCTGGCAATTCCAGCAAGCCGTGCAAAATGGCCAGCGGGATCGAGCCATGCGCTCTCTGCCGGCGCTGCTGCAAGATATTCGTCCGCTGCTGACCTCACTGGCGGAGAATCCGGTTCGGACGCTGCACTGGAACAGTGAGAAAAAGGACCTTGAGTTGACATTCAGCCAACCTGTTCTCACCACTCTGCAACAGCAGATCCCGCCGGGTTTCACGATAAACATCATGGATAACAACGTCACGATAGGCCGATCGCAATGAAACCTTTCCCCCACTGGTGGCAAAAGCAGGATAAGCAACAGCGCTATCGCTTGCAGGCAGCCGCCGCGCTCATCGCCCTGCTTCTTTGCGCCAGCCTTTATCCGTACAGCGTTCGTTGGCGAGACGATGCTCGGCAGACGCTCTTAATAGAGCAGCGCGCGCTGCAGCAGATGCCCAACCTTGAACAGGCGCTTTCGCAGCTGCGAATAACGCCGCAAGAAGCCATCAACGGATGCGCTTCCCCGCACGCCTGCGCCCAAGCGCATCGCTTAAGTATCAAGCTGAAAGAAGAGCATGGCGTCACGGTGCTGATTGAGCCCGCCCGCGTTTCATTTAACGATTTGGTGGCTTGGCTATATGAGCTTGAACGTCGCTTCCAGCTGTATGCCACACAGCTAAAGATCACTCAGCATTCTTCTTACATCCTGTTAGAGCAAATGGAGTTGCGCTATGCAAAATGAGATGGCGGCCTGGCTATGGTTAACGGCTGCGAGCCTGTGCGTGGGCAGTTTTTTAAATGTGGTGATCTATCGCCTTCCCAAAATGATTCTGGCGCCTGAGCCCGGTTACTCGCTGCTGCTGCCGCGCTCGCACTGCACACATTGCCAACAGGGTGTGCGCATCGCCGATCTGATCCCGGTAGTGAGCTGGTTACTTCTGCGCGGTCGTTGTCGCGCCTGTGGACATGCGGTCTCCGCAGCGTACCCTCTCATTGAAGCCGCTACGGCGGCGATCGCGCTGCTGCTGGCCTGGGCACTGCCGTGGAATAGCCTGCTGTTGGCGGCCCTGCTTTTTAGCTGGATGCTTCTGGCGTTGACGCTGATCGACGTGCGTCATCAGCTGTTACCCGATGCGCTCACCTTAAGTCTGTTATGGCTTGGTCTGGCGTTTCAGACACAGGGGATCTTACCCGCCATCACGCTGCGTGACGCGGTGGCAGGTGCGATTGTTGGCTATGCCAGCTTCTGGCTACTCTCCACGGCGTATCGCGTCATTTATTGCAAAGAGGCGCTGGGAGGCGGCGATGCAAAATTATTGGCCGCGTTGGGGGCATGGCTAGGCTGGCAAGCCCTGCCCATGGTGGTGATTATTGCCTCATCCACTGGCTTGGTGGCTGCCCTGGTTGCGCGCCTGGTTTGGCAGCGTCCTTTGCACCTTGCGCTGCCGTTTGGTCCTTATTTGGCGCTGGCTGGATTCATCCTTTTTATTAATAACGCCATCAACGGTTAATGCCTTGCAAAAAAGGGGCGCTGGCGCGGTTCAGCGCCCCACATTTATTAACCGTTGTCATTTCATCGTCGCTTATTGCCTGATAGCGCGTTTGGATATCCTGCTGAAGCTTTTGCGGTTTGATATTTTTCATTTCCCACCCTTTTTCCCTCGCCTGCGCCAGCGCATGCGTGATGATCTTGGGTTGAGCAGGAATATCTAATCGATGGCAGCGGTCGCGCAGCCAGTTTGCCGATGCAATCAGTGCGGCTAGCTGTTGACGCTGCGTGTGGCTATCAGGGACATCGTGGCGGGGGGTTTCACAGCCGCTTAATATCAAGGAACACAGTATGACTGTCGCTTTTATTTTATGGCACAGCAGCATTTTTTCTCTCCTGAAAACAGTGCAGACATTGCAATGTGATCGCTCTCATTAGGGCATTTTATTCTTCAATGCGGCATTGATTACCCTTCACTTAAAAACATCACAACAAAATCACCATTAAAAAAGCGACTAATGACTTTAATAACAATTAAGTAAATCCGCGCTATTTCATTACTTACTCTCACTGCGCCAGGTACTAACGGAATCACTATGTCGTGATAATGAAATAACGCAGAGAGAGAAATGATGAAGCTCAAAAAAATCGTATTAGCGATGTCGGCACTGACGTTCAGCGGTGGTGTGCTGGCGCACGGTTATATCAGCGAACCCGCGTCACGAGACGAAATGTGCCGTAACGCCTCTACGCCCAACGCCAGCTGTGGTCAGGCGCAATATGAACCACAAAGTACCGGAGAAGGTCCAGATGGCTTTCCCGCCGCAGGCCCCAAAGACGGTGAATTGGCCAGCGGCAGCGGTGCAACCAACTGGATTGGCGAAGCGCTGAATCAGCAGAGCAGTGACCGCTGGGTTAAGCACAAGGTAACCCCGGGTCCGCTGGACATTACCTGGCGCTTCACGGCCGCTCATCCCATCGCCGACTATCGCTACTACATCACCAAACAGGACTGGAACCCTAACCATCCTCTGACGCGCGACGCGTTTGAATTAACGCCCTTCTGTGTGATCCCGGGCGGCCCAGCGGAGACAAGTGGCACAGCCACGCACACGTGTAACTTACCGGAGCGCCGTGGCTATCAGGTGATTTATGGCGCATGGGACGTGTCGGATACCGCCGCCACGTTTTATAAAGTGATCGACGTGGAGTTTGATGATGTTGCCTCGGTGTGGAAACGCACGGTAGGAACGATTCAACCTTCACGTAATCTCGGCCAGGGTGACAGCGTCAAAGCGCGCCTGTTCGATGCCAAAGGTGAACGACCAGACTTGAGCGTCAGCGTCACGATCGACAGTGAGCAAGCGGGTCAAGCCAACGCCTGGTCATTGGCTCTGGCGCAAAAAATCAACGCCACTTACGATCACGTGCGTGCCGGTGTGAAGAACAGCGAAGGCGAAGTGGTTCCGGCCGCCGGCGCCAATACCCTTTATGCGCTTGAAGATAGCCCGATTGTACGTATTGAGATCGAAGTGAATGCGCAGAGCGATAACCGCCCTGGCATTACGTTAACCGACACGCCTGCGCAGTACACGCTCACCGAAGGCAAAAATTCGCTGCCAATCAAGGTGAAAGCGGTGGGTAAAATGATTATCAACGCGCGCCTGTACAACGATAAGCAGGAAAACGTGGGCTTTGGTACCGCCTTGCTTGAGGATGATGAGCAGACCGTCATGGTGGATCTGTGGAAATCACTCCCTGGTAAACACACCTTTGTCGTGGAAGGGCGTGCGCCAACGGGTATCAATTACCAACAGTCGTTTGATACAACACTGGTGCAAGAAGGCGCGGGTCAGGCGGAATACACCTATCCGGAAAACATTAAAAAATATGTGGCGGGCACCCGCGTTATGCAGCCTAAAACCAAACAGATTTTTGAATGTAAGCCATTCCCTTACTCTGGCTGGTGCACGATTTACAGCGCCAATGCGAATCAATTTGAGCCCGGCGTCGGCTCAAACTGGCAGGATGCGTGGATCTTGGTAAACGGTGCGCAGCAAAAGTAAATGATTCTAAGGCGGCCTGGTGCCGCCTTTAATCGCAGCGTGCGCGCCGATCGCGCTGTCACTCTCATCCGTTTTTGTTCTTCGCTTTACTCTTTCAAACGCTTTTATCTTCCCTGACTCCCGCACTGGTTTTCCTGCCCAGCAGAGTCCGTTATCATGCCCTGTCGTTATGACCGCAACGCCGTTGTTAAGCCGTAATGCGCGCGCTACATTTCAAGGTAATGGATATCACAGGCCGATGAGTACATTAGAAAACTTAGCTTCCCACACCCCCATGATGCAGCAGTATCTGCGCCTGAAGGCCGAACATCCCGACATCCTGCTGTTTTATCGCATGGGCGACTTCTACGAACTTTTCTTTGATGACGCTAAGCGCGCCTCGCAGCTTTTGGAAATCTCCCTGACAAAGCGCGGCGCGTCCGCCGGAGAGCCAATTCCGATGGCTGGCGTGCCTTATCATGCGGTAGAAGGCTACCTGGCGAAGCTGGTGCAACTGGGTGAGTCGGTGGCCATCTGTGAGCAAATCGGCGATCCCGCGCTCAGCAAAGGCCCGGTAGAGCGCAAAGTGGTGCGCATCGTGACGCCTGGCACCATTAGCGACGAAGCGCTGCTGCATGAGCGTCAGGACAATCTCCTGGCAGCCATTGTGCAAACCTCGCGCGGTTTCGGCTATGCCACGCTCGATATCAGCTCCGGTCGCTTTCGCCTGAGCGAACCGGCAGATGAAGAAGCGATGGCAGCGGAGTTGCAGCGCACCCATCCGGCAGAGCTGCTCTACCCTGAAGATTTTCATGCCATGGCGCTGATTGAGACGCGTCGTGGTTTACGGCGGCGCCCGCTGTGGGAATTTGAAATTGATACCGCACGCCAGCAGTTAAATCTGCAATTTGGCACGCGCGACCTCAGCGGATTCGGCGTAGAACAGGCGCACCTGGCGCTGCGCGCCGCTGGCTGCTTGCTGCAGTATGTGAAAGATACCCAGCGCACTACCCTGCCACACATCCGTTCGCTGAGCATGGAGCGCCAGCAGGATAGCGTCATCATGGATGCGGCCACGCGCCGCAACCTTGAGATCACGCAGAATCTCGCGGGCGGCACTGACAATACGCTGGCGGCGGTGCTGGATAAAACCGTAACGCCGATGGGCAGCCGCATGCTGAAGCGCTGGCTGCATATGCCGCTGCGGCATGTGGACACCATTCAACAACGACAAGCCTCGATTGCCGAGCTGCAGTCGATGAGCGAAGCGCTGCAGCCGGTGCTGCGTCAGGTTGGCGATCTGGAGCGTATTCTGGCGCGTCTGGCGCTGCGCACCGCTCGCCCGCGCGATCTGGCGCGTATGCGTCATGCTTTCCAGCAGCTGCCTGAACTTAACCAACTGCTGGCCGAGGTGAGCGCGCCGCATCTGAAAACGTTACGCAGCCAGATGGGTGATTTTAGCGCCCTGCGGATGCTGCTGGAGCAGGCGATTATCGACTCGCCGCCGGTTCTGGTGCGCGACGGCGGCGTTATCGCGCCTGGCTATAATGCGGAACTGGATGAGTGGCGCGCGCTGGCGGACGGTGCCAGCGATTATCTGGACAGGCTGGAAGTGCGAGAGCGTGAAAAGCTGGGCCTCGATACGCTCAAAGTGGGTTTTAATGCCGTACACGGTTATTACATTCAGGTCAGCCGCGGGCAGAGCCATCTGGTACCTATTCACTATGTCCGGCGTCAGACCCTGAAAAACGCCGAGCGCTATATTATTCCCGAGCTGAAAGAGTACGAAGACAAGGTTCTCACGTCTAAAGGCAAAGCGCTGGCCTTGGAAAAAAGCCTGTACGAGGCGCTGTTTGATCAACTGTTACCACACCTGGAAGCGCTGCAGCTGAGCGCAGCAGCGCTGGCTGAACTCGACGTGCTGGCCAATTTAGCCGAGCGCGCATGGACGCTCAACTACTGCTGCCCGACGCTGCAAGAAAAGCCGGGCATACGCATCACGGCGGGTCGTCATCCGGTGGTTGAGCAGGTTCTCAAAGAGCCGTTTATTGCCAATCCGGTTTCTCTTGCGCCGCAGCGCCGTATGCTGATCATCACCGGTCCTAATATGGGCGGTAAAAGCACTTATATGCGACAGACCGCGCTCATTGCGCTGATGGCGTGGATCGGCAGCTTCGTGCCTGCGGACGAGGTGGTGATTGGCCCGCTCGACCGTATTTTTACGCGCGTCGGTGCGGCGGACGATCTCGCCTCTGGCCGTTCGACATTTATGGTCGAGATGACGGAAACCGCGAATATCCTGCACAATGCCACCGAACACAGCCTGGTGCTGATGGACGAAATTGGTCGCGGCACCTCAACCTACGATGGTTTGTCGCTGGCGTGGGCCTGCGCGGAGAGCCTGGCAAACCGTATCAAAGCCATGACGCTGTTTGCGACGCACTATTTCGAACTGACCACGCTGCCGGAAAAAATGGAAGGCGTGGTGAATGTGCACCTGGATGCGGTTGAGCACGGTGACACCATTGCTTTCATGCACAGCGTGCAGGACGGCGCCGCCAGCAAAAGTTACGGTCTGGCCGTGGCTGCGCTGGCGGGCGTACCGAAAGAGGTCATTAAACGCGCACGCAATAAGCTGAGAGAGCTGGAAACGCTGTCTGGCAATTCGGCCACCTCCACGGTGGAAGGATCGCAGCTGCCGCTGCTGGCGGCGGAAAGCTCACCTGCGGTTGAAGCGTTGGAAGCGCTCGATCCTGACAGCCTGACGCCCAAGCAGGCGCTGGAGTGGATCTATCGACTGAAAACGTTGATCTAAACGCGCCTTGTGCGATTTAAGACATAAAAAAAAGGTGACCCGCTGAGGTCACCTTTTTTATTTCCCGTTTAGGGCTTATTCACGAAACAGTGCTTCAATATTGAGACCCTGCGTCTGCAGAATTTCACGCAGACGACGCAAGCCTTCAACCTGAATCTGACGCACGCGCTCACGGGTTAAACCGATTTCACGGCCCACGTCTTCAAGGGTTGCCGCTTCATAGCCCAACAGGCCGAAACGACGCGCCAGCACTTCACGCTGCTTGGCATTAAGTTCAAACAGCCACTTAACGATGCTTTGTTTCATATCATCGTCTTGCGTGGTGTCTTCCGGACCGTTGTCTTTCTCATCGGCCAGGATATCCAACAGCGCTTTTTCAGAATCGCCACCTAACGGTGTATCAACTGAGGTAATGCGCTCGTTGAGGCGCAGCATACGGCTGACATCTTCAACGGGCTTGTCCAGCTGTTCAGCGATCTCTTCCGCACTCGGCTCATGATCGAGCTTGTGAGAAAGTTCACGCGCGGTACGCAAGTAAACGTTCAACTCTTTTACGATGTGAATCGGCAGACGAATAGTACGGGTTTGGTTCATGATAGCCCGTTCAATGGTCTGACGAATCCACCAGGTGGCGTAAGTTGAGAAGCGGAACCCACGTTCTGGGTCAAATTTCTCTACGGCGCGAATCAGGCCGAGATTCCCCTCTTCAATCAGATCCAGCAACGCCAGACCACGATTGCTATAGCGGCGGGCAATCTTTACCACCAAGCGTAAGTTACTTTCGATCATGCGGCGACGAGATGGAATGTCACCTCTCAGTGCGCGACGGGCAAAGAAAACTTCTTCTTCCGCCGTGAGCAATGGAGAATAACCAATCTCACCAAGATAGAGCTGTGTCGCATCCAACACGCGTTGCGTCGCACCTTGTGACAGCAGCTCTTCTTCTGCTACTTCGTTATCACCAGGTTCGTTCTCAACGAGAGCCTTCTCATCAAAAACCTCAGCTCCGTTCTCGTCGAATTCCGCATCATCATGTAACTCGTTTACTTTCAGCGTATTCTGGCTCATAAGCGGCTCCTACCCGTGATCCAAGGGCAGAACACCAAGGTTCTGCCGGATTATCGCTGCGGTAAATAACGCAACGGGTTTACGGATTTCCCCTTGTAACGAATTTCAAAGTGTAATCGTACTGAACTGGTGCCGGTGCTACCCATCGTAGCGATTTTTTGCCCCGCCTTAACTTCCTGTTGTTCCCGGACCAGCATTGAATCGTTATGGGCGTAGGCACTCAGGTAATCATCGTTGTGCTTAATGATGATCAAATTACCGTACCCGCGGAGCGCGTTGCCTGCGTATACCACCCTTCCCGATGCGGTGGCCACCACAGGTTGTCCACGCGACCCAGCGATATCGATCCCTTTATTCCCGCCTTCTGCAGCAGAGAAGTTATCGATAATCTTCCCGTCGGTCGGCCAACGCCAGCTTCCCACAGGGGTTGTGCTGGTGGTTGTGCTGCTAACCGTAGGGGGTGCGGTAACAGGAGCTGTGGTCGTTGCCACATTATTTGCTCCTTTCGACGGCAGTAATTTGCTGCCTGTCGAACCCGAATCATCAGAATACGTAATAACAGGTTGCTGTGCAACAGGGGTCGATTTAATTTGCGTCTGGGTATTTGTCCCAGGCACGCCGCTTTGCGTTGCATCCGCTGCGGTTATCGCGTTACCGCCGGTGATTGTTTGACCATTACCGTTGCCAACCTGAAGCGTCTGCCCGGCTTCCAGGCTATAGGGCGCAGAGATATTATTGCGTTGAGCGAGGTCGCGGAAATCGTTGCCGGTGATCCAGGCGATATAGAACAGCGTGTCGCCTCGCTTGACGGTATATGTCTCACCACCGTAACTACCTTTCGGAATATTCCCATAATTGCGATTGTACACAATTCGGCCGTTTTGCGTGGTGACATTATTATTGCCGCTTACCATTCCGCCCGAGGGTGCTGCGGACGCTGTACCGCCGCTAATCATTCCGCCGGAAGGCGCCGTTGAAGGCGTGCCACCGCTCAACATACCGCCGTGCGGCATCGCCGGAACGGTGCTGTTTTGTGAAGCCATCATACCGCCGCTGGGGGCGCTCGCCGGGGCAGACATACCGCTCTCGCCACCGCTGCCAATCTGGCTTATCGGCGCCTGGGTGTTATCACCTGAGCTACAGCCTGCCAGCCAAAACCCGACCAGTGAAAGTGTCGCCAGACGGCGTAATTGAAAAGTTGTGCTTCCCGTGCTCATTAATCCCCCGTGATGGCCAACCTGAATAAAACGATGTGACATTCTTGACCGCATTTTTAACTACGCAAACGCGCAAATGCGGTCTTTTACATTGATTAACAAGGATAGTAACAATATCAACTGCGCCGTGCTATGTAACAGTTGTGTCGATTTGCTTATGGACAGGTCAGGCGAGATCGCCCTGCACCAGCGGCACAAAGCGCACCGGCTCGATGATCTCTTCCCGCAGTTCCCCGCCTCGACGATGCAACCGCTTAAGCACTTGCTGATCCTCGCCAACCGGCAGCACCATTTTGCCGCCTTCACCTAATTGTGCCATCAGCGCAGTCGGAATTTCAGGCGGGGCCGCTGTGACGATAATGGCATCAAAAGGTCCGCGCGCGGCCCATCCTTGCCAGCCATCACCGTGTCGCGTGGAGATATTGTGCAGGTCCAGCTGTTTTAAGCGGCGCTTGGCCTGCCACTGCAGTCCTTTAATACGTTCAACAGAATAAACGTGATCGACCAAATGCGCCAAAATGGCCGTCTGGTACCCCGATCCCGTGCCGATTTCCAACACGCGGGAATGCGGATTCAGTTCCAGCAGCGCCGTCATGCGCGCCACCATATAGGGCTGGGAGATGGTTTGCCCACTGCCAATCGGCAGCGCGACGTTTTCCCACGCTTTGTGTTCAAACGCTTCATCGATAAAGCGTTCGCGCGGCACATCGGCGATGGCTTTGAGCAGCAGTTCATCATGAATCCCCTGCTTGCGCAGCTGTTCGAGCAGCGCTTCGATACGCCGGTTCACCATGCGAGCGTTACCTCGGCCTCGCGTAACCAGTCGTGCAGCACGTCGTGGGCGGCATGCGCCGTGAGATCCACGTGCAGCGCAGTAAGCGACACGTATCCCGCATCAACGGCAGCGAAATCCGTATCCGGGCCAGCATCCAGCTTGCCGCCGGGCGGTCCGATCCAATAAAGCGGCTGACCGCGCGGATCTTCGGTGCAAATAACTTGATCGGCGGGATGACGGCTGCCGCAGCGGGTGATGCGCCAGCCTTTGATCTCTGCCAGCGGCACATCGGGCACGTTGATATTAAGAATACGACCGGTGCGCAGCGGCGTGCGCGCCAGTGCGCGCAGTAGCGTGCAGGTCACCGCTGCGGCAGTGGCGTAGTGCTGGTGACCATTGAGCGACACCGCTAAAGCGGGTAGGCCGAGATGGCGCCCTTCCATCGCGGCGGCGACCGTGCCGGAGTAAATCACGTCATCCCCCAGGTTCGGCCCCGCATTGATGCCGGAGACCACGATATCAGGGCGCGGCTGCATCAGATGGTTAACGCCGAGAAAGACGCAGTCGGTGGGCGTTCCCATCTGTACCGCAATGTCACCATTGTCATGCGTAAAGGTGCGCAGAGGCGTTTCCAGCGTCAGCGAGTTAGACGCGCCGCTTCGATTACGATCGGGCGCGACAACCTGCACCTCGGCAAACGCACGCAGCGCGCGCGCCAGCGTTTGAATACCCGGCGCATGGATTCCATCGTCGTTGCTCAACAATATCCGCATCTGTACCTGACCTTTATGGATTCAACTTCCCTGAGCCTGCCCGGGCAATGGCTGTGATGACAGCGTGCGCTACCCGCGAGGCAAAGATGTTTGCATTCTAGCGGCGGGTCGCAGGAAGTGGTAGACGAAAATCATGTGACCCAGGATGCGTACCGCAAGCCAGGGCAGAAGAGAGGCCCGACGCGCAGGCCGGGCGCAAAAGACGTTACTCGTCGCCCAGCGCTGCGCTCGCGCCGTTGCTCAGCAATTCACGCACCACGCTGGTGGCAAAGCTGCCGGCAGGTAGCCAAAACGCCATTTCCAGCGTGGCATCATCGCGCCACGTCCAGCGCAACGAGGATGGCACCACCAGCATCGCACGCCGTGCGGCATCAACGCGTTCGCGCGCCAGCAGGTCAAGCAGCGCGGTTTCCTCTGCCAGCTGGGCTTGCTCAAAGAGCAGCGCCTCACTTTGCGTGTCCGGCTCTCCCCGGCCCGCCAGCGGGGCGGTAATACGCAATTCGTGGTTATCCACGCGTTGCTGCAGGGTCGGCAGCTCTTCTGCCGCCGCCACAAACCAACTGCCGCGTCCGGTAAGCTGCAACGCGTCGCCCGCCAGCACCTTACACAGGCTGCCCTGCTGCTCAAGACGTGCGCTTGTGACCTGGTTAAACAGCTGACTGCGTACCGCCGAGAGCAAAATGCCTTTCATGCTGCGGTCGCGGGGACGAAACGCCTCTTCTGCCCAGCGTTTCGCTTGGGTCAGATTATTGCCGCCGCGCCCAAAACGCTGTTCGCCAAAATAGTTTGGGACACCCTGCCGCTGGATCCGCTGCAGTCGGTTTTCAACGTCAGCACGATCGGACACCTCGCGCACCACCAAACGAAACGCATTGCCTGCCAGCGCACCGATGCGCAGTTTGCGCTTGTGGCGGATCACCTGCAGGATTTCAACTCCGTCCAGCGCGAAGCCGGCCAAATTCGGCATTGCGGTGCCCGGCACGCGAAAACAGAGCGTTTGCTCGGTCACCGCGTGGCGATCTTTCATGCCGGCATAGCTGAGATCGCGCGGCGGCACGCCCAGAAACTTGGCAATGGCCTCCGCCACAAAGCGCGTGTTACAGCCGGTTTTACGCACCCGCACCAGCACCTGCTCGCCTTCACCGTCGTAGGGATAACCCAAATCTTCGATGACCACAAAATCTTCCGGCTGGGCCTTGATCACACCGCTGGCGCGCGGTACGCCGTGCAGGTAATGCAGCGCCGTCATGCCTTCACCAGCAGCGCCACCGCCTCACAGGCGATGCCTTCACCGCGGCCGGTAAACCCCAATTTTTCCGTGGTGGTGGCTTTGACGTTAACCTCGTCCATATGGCAACCGAGATCCTCGGCGATGTTAATGCGCATCTGCGGCACGTGCGGCAGCATTTTGGGGGCTTGAGCGATAATGGTGACGTCAACGTTACCAATGCGGTAGCCTTTCTGCTGAATGCGCTGCCAGGCTTCACGCAGCAGCCCGCGGCTGTCGGCGCCTTTATAAGTGGGATCGGTGTCCGGGAACAGTTTGCCAATATCCCCCATGGCAACAGCGCCCAGCAGCGCATCCGTGAGCGCATGCAGCGCAACATCGCCGTCAGAGTGCGCTAAAAAACCCTGTTCAAAGGGAATTCGCACCCCGCCAATCACCAGCGGGCCCTCGCCGCCAAACGCGTGAACGTCAAAACCGTGACCGATACGCATCATGCGCTCTCCTGTAACTGAATCTGTGTGAGATAAAAGGCCGCCAGCGCCAAATCTTCCGGCCGCGTTACCTTGATGTTGTCGCTGCGTCCGCTGACCAGCAGCGGGTGATAGCCGCAATACTCCAGCGCCGAGGCTTCATCGGTGATGGTTGCACCTTCATGAAGCGCACGCGTCAGGCAGGCAGTGAGCAGCGCACGGGGGAAAAACTGTGGCGTGAGCGCGTGCCACAAGGCTTCGCGCTCAACGGTATGGGCAATCGCCGGTTTACCTGCCTCCGCGCGCTTCATGGTATCGCGCACCGGTGCTGCAAGAATGGCGCCGACGTGGCTGTGCTCACGCACGGCCAGCAGTCGCGCTAAATCGTCGGGATGCAGACACGGTCGCGCAGCGTCATGCACCAGCACCCACTCACCGTGCGCAATCGCCTGCAGGCCAGCCAGTACGGATTCAGCCCGCGTCTCGCCGCCGGTCACGCGCAGTACACGCGGATCACGCGCCAACGGCAGCGAGGCGAACCAGCCGTCATCGTTGCTCACCGGCACCACCACCTGTTTTACCGCCGGATGGGCCAGCAAGCGCGCCACGCTATGCTCCAGCAGCGTCAATTCGCCAATGGTCAGATACTGTTTGGGACAGGCCGCTTGCATGCGGCTGCCCACGCCAGCGGCAGGCACCACGGCAATGACATCCGCACGAGAAAAGAGTGGATTCATGAGTTATCGTTGTTGGTTCTGCGCGCCTTGCTGCGCATTGCGTTTGTTTTGGTCTGGCACCAGACGATAGAAAGTCTCGCCGGGTTTAATCATACCCAGCTCGCTACGTGCGCGCTCCTCGATCGCCTCAGAGCCGCCATTGAGATCGTCAATTTCGGCAAACAGCTGATCGTTGCGCGCTTTAAGTTTGGCGTTATTCGCCTGTTGTGCCGCGACGTCTTCGTTGACGCGCGTATAGTCATGGATACCGTTCTTGCCCAGCCACAGGGAATATTGAAGCCATCCCAGCAGCACGAGTAACAGTAACGTCAGCTTTCCCATCCCCGCCCCCTGAAAAACGGCTCAATCATCCCATAAGTTCACGCCGGACTCCACAGTGGCGGCGAAAATGCCGCTGTCGGGCGGCGAGAAACAGGATAGCAGACGGCGTGGCAGGTAAAGTTTTGTAACCGGAGGATGCGTTTGCTCATCAGACGCGCGTTACCAGCCCGACAGAAATGAGAACAGCAGCCAGAAGAGACAGATGACGGCGGCAGCGGTAACCAGCGCGCTCCACAGCAGATGGGCGCGAATGATCAGGCTCAGCACGATGCCAATCAGCACCGACACTGGCAGCAGCGCCAGAAAAAATGGCCAGGTATACAGGAAGAAAAACAGGGTATTAGAACCGTAGAGCAGGAACGGAATGGCCAGCGCGCCCCAGTACGAGAGAAAGCCAATCACGCCCCCCGGCAGCGATGAGCGAGGCTCATCCGGGGTGCGTTCATCTTTACGTGCCAGCATTGGGGTAACGTTCTGCATAGAGATCCTGTTGACGCTATGGCGCGGCAAACCGTCGGGTTTGCCGCTGTCGGTTCAGGATCTGATGATATCGCGGCGGCGAAGCAGGTCTAACAATTGGCCGGTCAAGTTTGTAACCAATTGTTCCCCTTCCAGATGGATTTCTGGCGCCTCGGGCGCTTCATAAAGGCTATGAATTCCGGTGAAATTCGCCAGCTCGCCGGCACGGGCTTTTTTATACAAGCCTTTGGGATCGCGCGCCTCACACACTGCCAGCGGCGTATCCACAAACACTTCGATAAAGCGATCGTCGCCGATCAGTTCGCGCACCATCTGGCGCTCCGCGCGGTGCGGTGAAATAAAGGCCGTCAGCACCACCAATCCGGCATCCACCATCAGCTTGGCCACTTCACCCACGCGGCGGATATTCTCTTTGCGATCCGACTCGCTAAAGCCGAGATCGCGGCACAGCCCGTGCCGCACGTTGTCGCCATCGAGCAAGTAGGTGCTGACGCCCGCGCGGTGCAGCACCTGCTCCAGCGCGCCCGCCACGGTAGATTTACCCGACCCCGAAAGGCCGGTAAACCACAGCACCACGCCCTGATGGCCATGCTGCTGTTCGCGCGCGGCGCGCGTGACCGGATGGTCATGCCAAACCACGTTCTCGTCATGCTGGGCCATCAGTCACGCCCCAGCAGATCGCGCGCGTGCCAGTGTGGGAAATGGCGGCGCACCAGCGCGTTCAGTTCCAGCTCAAAGGCGCTGTAGTCGCCGGTGCGGGCGGGTGCATCGTGCAGCGGCTGATTGATCATGCCCGCTCCCACCGTGACGTTGCTGAGGCGATCGATAAAGATCATGCCGCCGGTGACGGGATTCTGTTGATACGCATCCAGCACCATCGGCTCATCAAAGGTCAGATCAACCAGACCGATGCCGTTGAGCGGCAGCGCGTCGGCGTCGCGCTTCTCCAGCGTGTTGATCTCCACCTGATGCACGATCTTTTCTACGCGCGCGCGGGTTTTCTTGCCGGCGATCTTCACTTCATAACTCTGGCCCGGCTGCAGCGGCTGCTCGGCCATCCACACCACATCGACCGAAGCCGATTGCACCGCCTGCAGTTCGGTGCTGGCATCCACCAGCAGATCGCCGCGGCTGATGTCGATCTCGTCGTTCAGCACCAACGTGATCGCTTCGCCGGCACCCGCCTGGGGCAGATCGCCGTCAAAAGTAACAATGCGCGCAACGGTGGATTCCACGCCGGACGGCAGCACTTTGACGCGCTGGCCGACTGACACCACGCCAGATGCCAGCGTACCGGCGTAGCCGCGGAAGTCGAGATTCGGTCGGTTGACATACTGCACCGGGAAGCGCATCGGCTGGGTGTCGACCACCCGCTTCAGCTCTACGGTTTCCAGCACGTCCAGCAGCGTCGGGCCGCTGTACCACGGCATGGTGCTGCTGGGCGTGGCAACGTTATCGCCTTCGAGCGCCGACATCGGCACAAAGCGAATATCGAGATCTTCAGGCAGCTGCGCCGCGAAATCCAGATACGCCTGTTTGATCTGCTCGAACGTCTCCTGACTGTAGTCCACCAGATCCATTTTGTTGATCGCCACCACCAGATGTTTGATGCCCAGCAGCGTGGAGATAAAGCTGTGGCGGCGCGTTTGATCCAGCACGCCTTTGCGCGCGTCGATCAGCAAAATCGCCAGATCGCAGGTAGACGCGCCGGTCGCCATGTTGCGGGTGTACTGCTCGTGGCCGGGCGTGTCAGCGATGATAAATTTACGCTTCTCGGTAGAGAAATAACGGTAGGCCACGTCGATGGTGATGCCCTGCTCACGCTCGGCCTGCAAGCCGTCTACCAGCAGCGCCAGGTCGAGTTTTTCCCCCTGCGTGCCGTGGCGCTTGCTGTCATTGTGCAGCGACGAGAGCTGATCTTCATAAATCTGGCGAGTATCGTGCAGCAGACGCCCAATCAGGGTGCTTTTGCCGTCGTCAACGCTGCCACAGGTGAGAAAACGCAGTAAGCTTTTGTGCTGCTGCGCGGTAAGCCAGGCTTCCACGCCGCCCTGTTCGGCAATCTGTTGGGCAATTACGGTATTCATCTGCGTCTCCTTAGAAATAACCCTGACGTTTCTTCAGTTCCATCGAACCGGCCTGATCGCGGTCGATCACGCGCCCCTGACGTTCGCTGGTGGTGGAGACCAGCATCTCCTCTATGATGGCGGGCAGCGTCTGCGCGTCGGACTCTACCGCGCCGGTCAGCGGCCAGCAGCCCAGCGTGCGGAAGCGCACCATGCGCTGCGTAATCTCTTCACCCGGCTGCAAGTTGATGCGGTCGTCATCCACCATCATCAACATGCCGTCACGCTCCAGCACCGGACGCGGCGCGGCAAGGTAGAGCGGCACGATTTCAATGTTTTCCAGGAAGATATACTGCCAGATATCCAGCTCGGTCCAGTTGGAGAGCGGGAAGACGCGAATGCTTTCGCCTTTGTTAATCTGGCCGTTGTAGTTGTGCCACAGCTCTGGACGTTGATTTTTAGGGTCCCAGCGGTGGAAACGATCGCGGAACGAATAGATGCGCTCTTTAGCGCGCGATTTCTCTTCATCGCGCCGCGCGCCGCCGAAGGCCGCATCAAAACCGTATTTGTTGAGCGCCTGCTTCAACCCTTCGGTTTTCATGATGTCAGTGTGCTTGGCGCTGCCGTGCACAAACGGGTTGATGCCCATCGCCACGCCTTCCGGGTTGCGATGTACCAGCAGTTCAGCGCCCATGTTTTTCACGGTGCGATCGCGAAACGCGTACATCTCACGGAATTTCCAGCCGGTGTCCACGTGCAGCAACGGGAAAGGCAGCGTGCCCGGAAAGAACGCCTTGCGCGCCAGATGCAACATCACCGACGAATCTTTGCCGATGGAATACATCATCACCGGGTTGCTAAACTCGGCCGCCACCTCGCGAATGATATGGATACTCTCCGCTTCAAGCTGGCGCAGATGAGTAAGACGATTTTGGTCCATAATTTTTCCTCAAGCCAAATTGACAACCGCGGACTCGCGAGCCCCGGGCTGTACCGAATGTTGGAACCACGCCAGCTGCGCGTGCAGATTCACCACTTCACCGATCACCAGCAGCGCCGGC
The DNA here is from genome assembly GCA_913778495.1 of uncultured Pantoea sp. Classification (GTDB taxonomy): domain Bacteria; phylum Pseudomonadota; class Gammaproteobacteria; order Enterobacterales; family Enterobacteriaceae; genus Pantoea. The sequence goes on along the minus strand of CAJYVD010000033.1, from coordinate 75,109 downwards.
GAAGGCGCCGCAGCGGCCAGTTCCTCAAGTTGTTCGAGCGTGCCGGTCAGCACCTGCTGATCCTGGCGCGTGCCGCGCCCAATGACCGCCACCGGCGTGGTCGCCGCGCGGCCGTGAGCGATCAGCGCGCTGGCAATCTCTGCCGCTTTCACCGTGCCCATATAAATAGCCAGGGTCTGCCGTGCGCGCGCCAGCGCCGCCCAGTCAATGCCGTCGCCGTCGGCGCGGCAGTGACCGGTAATGAACATCACGCTTTGCGCATAATCGCGGTGCGTCAGCGGAATCCCCGCATAGGCCGTGGCGCCTGCCGCTGCGGTGATGCCCGGCACCACCTGAAACGGAATGCCAGCCGCTTTTGCCGCCTGCAGCTCTTCACCGCCGCGTCCGAAGATAAAGGGATCGCCGCCTTTAAGCCGCACCACGCGCTTGCCCTGCTGCGCCAGCGTCACCAGCATCTGATTGGTCTCTTCCTGCGCCACCGAGTGCGCACCGGCGCGCTTGCCCACGCAGATGCGATCGGCGTCGCGGCGCACCAGCTCCAGCACCTCGTCGCTCACCAAATGGTCGTACAGCACGACGTCCGCGAGTTGCATGACCTGCAGGCCGCGTAGCGTCAGTAAGCCGCTGTCGCCGGGTCCGGCACCCACCAGGCTGATTTCGCCCTGGCGGTCGTCGCTGTTCTCCAGTTCGCGATCCAGGGTTTGACGCGCTTCGTTAACATTGCCCGCCGCCATCTGGCTGGCAAACAACCCGTTGAAGGCGCGCTCCCAGTAGCGGCGACGATCGGACATGCGGCGATAGCGCTGTTTAACCTTGTCGCGCCACTGCCCTGCCACTTCCGCCATTTGGCCGAGGTTGCCCGGCAGCAGTGCCTCAATTTTTTCCCGCAGCAGACGCGCCAGAACCGGTGCAGTGCCGCTGGAAGAGATCGCCACCACCAGCGGGGAGCGATCGACGATAGAAGGGAAGATAAAGCTGCACTTGGGCTGATCGTCCACCACGTTAACCAGCCGATGGCGCGCGTTGGCTTCGTCAAAAACCTGCGCGTTGAGCGCGTTGTCGTCCGTGGCGGCAATCACCAGAAAAACGTCGTCCAGCTGCGCGGGTTCAAAGCGCGTGGCGATCCACTCAATTGCCCCGGTTTCCAGCAGCGGCTGCAGCTCTGGGCCGATTTCACGCGCCGCAACGCGTATGTGCGCGCTGGCGCGTCGCAGCAGTTCAATTTTGCGTGCAGCGATGTCGCCGCCGCCAACCACCAGCACCGGGCGGTGTTTGAGATCGGCGAAGAGAGGCAGATAATCCACGTGAACCTTGCTAGATTTACAATAAGTTAACGCGACTATACGTCCCGGACTTCTGGCAGATGAAATTACGAATTGGCATTAGTAGTTACCGAATGGAATAACGCACCGGGATTGCTGATAACGATTTGTGCTTAACAAATGAAATTGCTGGTGTTTCGAGGCACAGCGCAGGACGTTAAGTCAGCTACTGTTATAGGCTAGCGACACATTTTTTTAGTCAGAAACGACGCCTGAATGAGCGCGGCGCGAGCGGCATGCGCGCACTGGGCAGCGCAATAACCATGATAAATGCCTCCCTCTGTGTAGACCAGGCCCCCGCTGACGTTCAGGCATAAAAAAAGAGCGCAGATTCGCGCTCTTGTTAATTGGACCCTCACGGCGTCAGCCGTGTTATCCCTCGTGTAAACCGCACTCGCGCTTAAGGCCAAAGAAGCGGGTTTCTTCCTCTGCCATGCCCGGCTCCCATTTACGCGTGGTGTGGGTATCTCCCACGGAAAGATAGCCTTCATCCCACAGCGGATGGTAGGGCAAGCCATGCTGCTTCAGATACTGATGCACCTGACGGTTGTCCCAGTCGATGATGGGTAAAATTTTAAACACGCCGCGCTGTACCGCGAGCACCGGCAGGCTGGCGCGGCTGCCGGACTGATCGCGGCGCAGCCCTGCAAACCAGGTTTGCGCGCCGGTCTGCTGCAGCGCCCGGTTCATCGGCTCCACCTTATTGATCATGTTGTACTGCTCAATCCCCTCTACGCCCTGCTCCCACAGCTTGCCGTAGCGCGCTTCTTGCCACGCTGGCGAGGTCTCCGCGCGGAAGATGTGCAGGTTGAGGTTGAGCTTGTCGGTTAACGCATCGATAAAGCGGTAAGTTTCCGGGAACAAATAGCCGGTATCCGTCAGGATCACCGGGATATCGGGTTTCTGCTGCGTGACCATATGCAGCAGCACCGCCGCCTGAATGCCAAAGCTGGACGAGAGCACGAATGCGCCCGGCAGCTGCTCCAGCGCCCAGGCAACGCGCGCCTCCGCCGACAGCTTCTCCAGCGCCACGTTGCTCGCCGCCAGCGCCATAATGCGATCAACTTTGGACGACGCGTTCAGCGAGGTCAGATCGGGTAATGTCATACGCCCTCCGCATCCCAGAAATCGCGGGCCGGATCCAACACCGCTTTGACGATGCCGGCGCGCACGGTAAAGTCGCCGAAGCCTTCGCCTTCGCTGCGCTCGGTGGCCCAGCGCGCCACCAGCTCGTCGATAACGGCCAGAATCTCATCTTCGGTGATATTTTCCCGGTACATGCGCGGGATGCGCGTACCGATCCGGTTGCCGCCAACGTGCAGGTTGTAGCGGCCAGGCGCCTTGCCCACCAGGCCCAGCTCCGCCAGCATGGCGCGCCCACAGCCGTTCGGGCAGCCGGTGACGCGCAGCACGATGTGCTCATCGCCCACGCCGTGCTGGTGCATGATGCCCTCCACTTTGGTCACGAATGACGGCAGGAAGCGCTCAGCTTCCGCCATCGCCAGCGGACAGGTCGGAAACGCCACGCAGGCCATGGAGTTTTCGCGCTGCGCGGTGACGTGTTCCATCAGGCCATGCTCACGCGCGATGGCTTCAATCTGCGTTTTCTGCTGCTCAGGTACGCCGGCCACAATCAGGTTTTGGTTGGCGGTAAGACGGAAATCGCCCTGGTGCACCTTGGCGATTTCCGCAATGCCGCGCTTGAGTGGACGGCCTGGATAATCCAGCAGACGGCCATTTTCAATGAACAGCGTGAGGTGCCATTTATCGTCGATGCCTTTCACCCAGCCGATGCGGTCGCCGCGCGTGGTGAACACGTAAGGGTGAATGGGCTCAAAGGTGAATCCGGCACGCTTCTCGACTTCGGCTTTAAAGGTGTCAACGCCCACGCGCTCAAGGGTGTATTTGGTTTTGGCATTTTTACGATCGGTGCGGTTGCCCCAGTCGCGCTGCGTGGTCACCACCGCCTCGGCCACATCAAGGATTTTCTCCACCGGCAGGAAGCCAAACTCGCTGGCGGTGCGCGCATAGGTCGCTTTGTTACCGTGCTCAATGGATAACCCGCCGCCCACCAGCAGATTGAAACCAATCAGCTTGCCGTTTTCAGCAATGGCGACGAAGTTCATATCGTTGGCGTGCAGATCCACATCGTTATGAGGCGGCACCACCACGGTGGTTTTGAATTTACGCGGCAGATAGGTCTGACCCAGAATCGGCTCCTGATCGGTCGTCGCCACTTTCTCTTTATCCCACCAGATTTCGGCGTAGGCGCGGGTTTGCGGCAGCAGGTGCTCAGAGAGTTTTTTCGCCCACTCGTAAGCTTCCTGGTGTAGCGCGGACTCCACCGGGTTCGAGGTGCACAGCACGTTACGGTTCACGTCGTTAGCGGTAGCCAGCGCGTCAAGCCCCACTTCATGCAGCATCTGATGCGACGGCTTGACGTTCTTTTTCAGGATGCCGTGAAACTGAAAAGTCTGGCGGTTGGTCAGACGAATGCTGCCGTACAGTGTTTTTTCCGTGGCGAACTTGTCGATAGCCAGCCACTGCGTAGGGGTGATAATCCCACCCGGCAAGCGGCAGCGCAGCATCATCGCGTGACGCGGTTCGAGCTTTTGCGCCGCGCGCTCGGCGCGGATGTCGCGGTCATCCTGCTGGTACATGCCGTGGAAGCGAATCAGCAGGAAATTATCGCCGCTAAAGCCGCCGGTCAGCCCATTGTCCAGATCGTCCAGAATGGTACCGCGCAGGTAGTTACTCTCTTTTTTCAGTCGCTCAGCGTCAGACAGTTTGCCTTCCACGACCAGCGGCCCGGGGTGTTTTTCGCTCATTAGTAAACGTCTCGCTGATAGCGGCGCTCAATGCGCAGCTCACTTAAAAATTCGTCAGCCGTTTCACGATCCATACCGCCGTGCTCGACCACCACATCCAGTAACGCCTGCTCGACGTCTTTCGCCATTCGGTTAGCATCACCGCACACATACAGGTGCGCGCCTTCCTCAATCCAGCGCCACACTTCGGCGCCGCGTGCACGCAGTTTGTCCTGCACGTAAATCTTTTCGGCCTGATCGCGTGACCACGCTAAGTCGATGTGGGTCAGTAACCCCTCTTTAACATAGCGCTGCCACTCAACCTGATACAGGAAATCATCGGTAAAGTGCGGATTACCAAAGAACAGCCAGTTTTTACCGCTGGCACCGTCGTTTTCACGCTGCTGCATGAAGGCGCGGAACGGCGCAATGCCGGTACCGGGTCCGATCATAATCACCGGCGCATCGGGATTGGCGGGCAAGCGGAAATTGTCGTTGTGTTCAATGAACACGCGGATCGCCGCGTCCTCTTCCAGGCGATCGGCCAGCCAGGTTGAAGCGCCGCCGCCGCGCGGACGGCCATCAATCTCGTAGCGCACCGCGCCGACGGTGATGTGCACCTCGTTTTCGGTCTCTGCCTGCGAAGACGCAATGGAGTAAAGGCGCGGCGTCAGTGGGCGCAGCAGACCCAGCAACTGTTCGGCGTTGAGTTCACCGGGCGCCTGACGGAACATATCCACGATGGGGAAATCTTGCGCGTAGCGCTGCAGCTTGGCTTTGTCACCCACCAGCGCGAGCAGCGATTCATTGCGCGTCAGCGCGGCGTACTGCTCAACGATCTGCGTGGTATTCACCGTCAGCTCAAACTGCTTTTGCAGCGCCTCGGCCAGCGGCATGGATTGGCCGTTGACCTCAACCGGCTCGTCGCCTTTGAGCCACACCAGCGCGAGCAACTCCTCCACCAGCGCAGGATCGTTCTCATACCATACGCCCAGCGCATCGCCCGGCTGATAGCGCAGACCGGCATCACCCAGGTCGATTTCAATGTGGCGCACATCTTTATCCGAATCGCGTCCGGTGATTTTCTGGTTCACCGCCAGCGTCGCGGTCAGCGGCGCTTCCTTCGTATACGGGGTGCTGTGAATATCATTGACCGCGCCCGCCGCCGGGGCAACAGCCGCCGTGGATGCTGCCGGCGCACGCGCCTTGAGGATTTCCGTGAGCTGCTGACGCCAGGCCGTGGCCTGCGCCTGATAATCAACATCGGCATCCACGCGATCCAGCAGGCGCGCGGCCCCCAGTTCTTCGAGGCGTCGGTCAAAATCTTTACCGGCCTGGCTGAAAAATTCGTAAGAGGTATCACCCAGTCCAAACACGGCGAACGCGGCGCCGTCCAGCTTCGGTGCTTTCTTTGACAGCAGGAACTTATGCAGCGCCACGGCTTCTTCCGGCGGCTCACCTTCGCCTTGCGTGGACGTCACCACTACCAGCAATTTTTCCTGGCCAATCTGTTTGAATTTGTAGTCACCGGCATTGACCAGATTAACCTGCAGCTTGGCGGCCAGCAGATCGTCGCGCAGCTGTTCGGCCACGCGGCGCGCGTTACCGGTCTGAGACGCGGAAATCAACGTAATACCGGGCTGTGCAGCCGGCGTCGGTGCAGAGGCGACCGCGCCGGGGGCCTGATTGACCATGCCCCAGAAATAGCCAGAAAGCCAGGCCAACTGCGTAGGATTGAAATCGGTGGTCGCCGCCTGTAAGCGTGCAAGCTGTTCCGGGGAAAGTGGAAGCATTGCGGGAGGTGCCTGAGTCGTCATCGCGTTAAAAATTCCAGGTCAAAGGGCCCGTTTAGTGACGGAAGAGTCGGTAGGTTACTGCGCTGTATATTAACGATTAAATACGCCTTCGACATAAATAATAACCAAAACGACTAAGAGGTTTTATCGGTAGGTTAAATCGGAAAAAGTGGTAGATAAAAATCTTTATATTCAATGCATTGATAATACAGGTGCCAGGATGCTGAAGCCAAAACCGCTTTTCTGCGCCAGCGAGTGCGAAAAATCTGCTTTTGCGGTAGACTTCAGCGGTTTTTTCGTCAGAGAGCCATTATGTCTACCACGTTGTTTAAAGAGTTCCAGTTTGAAGCGGCACACCGCTTACCTCACGTGCCGGAAGGGCATAAATGCGGTCGTCTGCACGGCCATTCGTTTCTGGTGCGGCTGGAAATTACCGGTGAAGTGGATGCCTATACCGGTTGGGTAATGGATTTTGCCGAACTCAAGGCGGCGTTTAAGCCGCTGTACGATCGCCTCGATCACCATTATCTCAATGACATTCCAGGTCTGGAGAATCCCACCAGCGAAGTGCTGGCGAAGTGGATTTGGGATGAGATGAAGCCGTTGTTACCGGAGCTCAGCGCGGTAATGATCAAAGAAACCTGTACCGCGGGTTGCGTTTACCGCGGTTAAGGCACAGCAGAAAGGCGGCCCGATGGCCGCCTTTTTATCAGGCAATATTGAGATATTTGTGCGTTTGCATTGAGAGCCGCCAGTTGCGGGCAATGCAGGTCTCGATGCACAGTTTGGTCGCGGCATCACCCTGGCTAATCGGCTGTAGCGCCACAATCCGCGGCTTATCATCGTGCAGCTCCGCCAGCAGCGCGTCCAACGCCTCAACGTCACGCTCACGCGCCACCGGATGTTTGATTTCATCCGCACGCACCAGCGCCTGCGGCAGCACGTCATAACCGCCGCGCATATTCACCTTGGGCGATACCGTCACCCACGTGGCGTCTGAACAGTGTATCTCATGCGTGCCGCTGGTTTCGATTTGGCACTGGAATCCTGCTGCTTCTAGCGCCTGAGTCAGCGGGCGTAGATCAAATATCGCCGGCTCGCCGCCGGTGATCACCACGTGGCGCGCCGTCCAGCCCTGACGGGCAATGGTATCAATCAGCATTGCCGCATCGGCGCTGCCCCAGGCATCGCTCTCCACGGTTTTTACCAGAATATCGCCCAGCGAGGTCTCCCGATCGGCCAGCTTTTCCCAGGTGTGCTTGGTGTCGCACCAGCTACAGCCCACCGGACATCCCTGCAAGCGGATGAACAGCGCCGGTACGCCGGTGTAGAAGCCTTCGCCCTGTAAGGTCTGGAACATTTCGTTAATCGGGTAGAACATTTTTTACTCGCATCTGAATTTGGGGCGCAGATTATGGCAGATTTTGCGCAGCGCTTCACTGTCGCATTGTGCGCTATAAAGCAAAAGCCCCGCACAGGGCGGGGCTTCATAACGACGATGCTGCGCGCGGCAGCATCAGCAGGCGATTACGCCTGGCCTTTAACTTCTTTCAGGCCGTTGAACGGGGCTTTGTCACCCAGCGCTTCTTCGATACGGATCAGCTGGTTGTATTTCGCCACGCGGTCTGAACGGCTCATGGAACCGGTCTTGATCTGGCCCGCAGCCGTACCTACCGCCAGGTCGGCGATGGTCGCATCTTCGGTTTCGCCAGAACGGTGTGAAATCACCGCGGTGTAACCAGCGTCTTTCGCCATCTTGATCGCTGCCAGGGTCTCGGTCAGGGAACCGATCTGGTTGAACTTGATCAGGATAGAGTTAGCGATGCCTTTCTCGATGCCTTCTTTCAGGATCTTGGTGTTGGTCACGAACAGGTCGTCGCCCACCAGCTGGATTTTGTCGCCCAGCACTTTGGTCTGGTACGCGAAGCCGTTCCAGTCAGACTCATCCAGGCCGTCTTCAATAGAGACGATAGGATACTGCTTGGTCAGGTCTTCCAGGAAGTGCGTGAACTCTTCAGAGGTGAACGCTTTGTTGCCTTCGCCCGCCAGCACGTATTTGCCGTCTTTATAGAATTCAGAGGCCGCGCAGTCCATCGCCAGCGTGATGTCTTTGCCCAGCTCATAGCCAGCCGCTTTCACCGCTTCCGCGATAACTGCCAGCGCTTCGGCGTTCGAGCCCAGGTTAGGCGCGTAGCCACCTTCGTCACCGACTGCGGTGCTCATGCCTTTGGCTTTCAGCACTTTTGCCAGGTGATGGAACACTTCTGAACCCATGCGGATCGCTTCTTTCAGGGTTTTCGCGCCCACAGGCTGAATCATGAACTCCTGAATATCCACGTTGTTATCCGCGTGCTCACCGCCGTTGATGATGTTCATCATCGGCAGCGGCATTGAGAATTTGCCAGGGGTGCCGTTCAGCTCCGCGATGTGTGCGTACAGCGGCAGACCTTTAGAGGCCGCAGCGGCTTTCGCGGCTGCCAGTGAAACCGCCAGAATCGCGTTTGCACCGAAGTTGGATTTGTTGTCTGTACCGTCCAGCTCGATCATGATCTTGTCGATGTTCGCCTGGTCTTTGGCATCTTTGCCTTTTACCGCGTCAGCGATAGGACCGTTAACCGCAGCGACCGCTTTGGTGACGCCTTTGCCCAGGAAACGAGACTTGTCACCGTCACGCAGTTCCAGTGCTTCGCGTGAACCGGTTGAGGCACCTGATGGCGCAGCAGCCAGACCAACGAAACCGCCTTCCAGATGCACTTCTGCTTCTACAGTTGGGTTACCACGTGAGTCGATGATTTCGCGACCAATGACTTTAACGATTTTGGACATTCGATTTTCCTCAGTACAAGTTAGTCAATCCTAAGACAAACAACGCGCGAAAAGTTCGCGCGCTGTTCGTTAAACTTTTACTTCGCTAAACGCTTCTGATGTTCGTGCGCGGCTTTAACAAAGCCGGCAAACAGCGGATGACCATCGCGCGGGGTCGAGGTAAATTCCGGATGGAACTGGCAGGCGACAAACCACGGGTGGTTAGGAATCTCAATGATTTCCACCAGCTGATCGTCACCAGAACGTCCGGCAATATGCAGCCCGGCAGCCTCGATTGGCTTCAGCAGCATGTTGTTCACTTCATAGCGGTGGCGGTGGCGCTCGGTGATCACATCAGAACCATACAGCTGACGCACTTTGCTCTCTGGCGTGAGCTGGCACTGTTGGCTGCCAAGACGCATGGTGCCGCCCAGATCGCTCTGCTCGGTACGCTGCTCGACGTTGCCGTTCTCATCGCGCCATTCGGTGATCAACGCGACAACCGGATATTTACAGTCTGGCACAAATTCCGTGGAGTTTGCGCCTTCCATCCCTGCCACGTTACGGGCAAATTCCATCAGCGCGATCTGCATGCCTAAGCAGATGCCCAAATAGGGGATCTTGTTTTCGCGCGCGTACTGCGCGGTGAGCAGTTTGCCCTCAACGCCGCGGTAGCCAAAGCCGCCCGGGATCAAAATTGCGTCGAGATCTTTCAGAATTTCTACGCCGCGCGTTTCAACGTCCTGCGAGTCAATCAGCTTGATATTCACGGTTACGCGGTTTTTCAGGCCGCCGTGCTTCAGCGCTTCGATCACCGATTTATAGGCGTCAGGCAGCTCAACGTATTTGCCTACCATACCGATGGTGACTTCGCCACCCGGATTCGCCTCTTCGTAAATCACCTGCTCCCACTCGGCCAGGTTCGCTTCCGGGGCGTTGAGATTGAAGCGCTTGCAGATGTAATCGTCCAGGCCCTGCGATTTCAGCAGGCCAGGGATTTTATAGATGGAGTCCACGTCTTTCAGCGAAATGACGGCTTTTTCCGGCACGTTACAGAACAGCGCAATTTTAGCGCGCTCGTTGGCGGGCACCGCGCGGTCCGAGCGGCAGATCAGCACGTCGGGCTGGATCCCGATCGAGAGCAGTTCTTTCACTGAGTGCTGCGTCGGCTTGGTTTTCACTTCGCCTGCCGCTGCCATATAGGGCACCAGCGTCAGGTGCATATACATGGTGTGCTCGCGGCCCACATCCACGGCCATCTGGCGAATCGCTTCGAGGAACGGCAGCGATTCGATATCCCCTACCGTGCCGCCGATTTCCACCAGAACGACGTCATGGCCTTCGCCACCTTCAATGATGCGCTCTTTGATGGCGTTGGTGATGTGAGGAATGACCTGAATCGTGGCACCCAGATAGTCGCCGCGACGCTCTTTGCGCAGCACTTCGGAGTAAATACGGCCAGTGGTGAAGTTGTTGCGGCGCGACATTTTGGTGCGGATGAAGCGCTCATAGTGACCCAAATCCAGATCGGTTTCGGCCCCGTCATCGGTGACAAACACTTCACCGTGCTGGGTAGGGCTCATGGTGCCCGGATCAACGTTGATATACGGATCGAGCTTCATGATGGTCACGTTCAGACCACGTGCTTCAAGGATAGCTGCGAGGGAGGCTGCGGCAATGCCTTTGCCCAGAGAGGAAACGACCCCGCCGGTCACAAAAATATAATTCGTTGTCATGCTGAACCTGAGAGTTTAGGTTTAAAGACGGTGGAATAACCAGGACGGGAAAACAGTATACCCGAAGTCGTCCCCAGCCACAATTGATGAATCACACCATCCTCCCACGCATTGCAGCCTGCAACATAGCCGATACCCGCGCATTGAAATTTGACCTGCGTCACAAACTAAGGCGAAAGCTGAATCGAGTAAGCTTAAGTGCCCATTTTATGCACAACGCAGGAATAATCACCTGCGCTCACGTTGCGCGCTACATCTTCTTTTCACCCGCTTTTACCTGCTGCCACGCCGCTTCCATCTGCGCCAGCGTCGCCTGCGCCGGCGTGAGGCCCTGCAGCGCCACGATCGCCTCTACTTCGCGGAAGCGACGCTCAAATTTGTCGTTGGCTTTCTGCAATGCCACTTCGGCTTTGCTGCCCAAGTGGCGCGACAGATTGACCGTCGCGAACAGCAAGTCACCGATTTCCTCTTCAAGCTTGTCGTTATCAATCACCGCCTGCTGGGCTTCGTGCATCACTTCATCAATCTCTTCGTGCACTTTATCCAATACCGGCCCCAGGCTGTCCCAGTCAAACCCAACGCTGCTGCAGCGCTTTTGGATTTTGTGCGCCCGCATCAGTGCCGGCAGGGCTTTAGGGATGTCATCCAGCGCCGAATGCTGGGACTTTTCCACCCGCTCACGCTGCTTTATTGCCTCCCAGTTACGCAGCACCGCCTGCGCGTTTTCGGCCTTTTCATCGCCGAAGATATGGGGGTGACGCCGCTCCAGCTTGTCGCTGATGGCGTGACAGATGTCATCAAAATCAAAGCGCTGCTGCTCTGCCCCCAGCTGGGCATAGAACACCACCTGAAACAGCAGGTCGCCAAGTTCTCCACGGAGATCGTCAAAATCCTCGCGCTGGATAGCGTCCAGCACTTCGTAAGTCTCTTCCAGCGTATAAGTCGCGATAGAGGCAAAGGTCTGCTCGCGATCCCACGGACAGCCGCGCGCCGGATCGCGCAAGGTTTGCATAATGGTCAGAAGACGATCGATGGCAGTCATGGGATTTCCTCAAATTTCACGATAAAAAAGGCCGCCGGTAAGGCGACCTGTTAGTACGGTCCGCTGCGCAAAAACGCTTAATTCAGGCGGCGGGCGTCAATGATGTCCGGCACCTGATTCAGGCGCGCCAGCACCCGCCCCAGCACCTGCTGGTTATAAATTTCAATGTCCATATCGATGGTGGCGAGCTGCTTTTTGGTATCGCTGCGGCTGGAAACCCCCAGCACATTGACCTTCTCATTGGCCAGGATCGTGGTGATATCGCGCAGCAGTCCGCTCCGATCGTTGGCGGTGACGCGCACCACCAGCGAATAGCCGCTGGAGTAGCTTTCGCCCCACACGGCGTCCACGATGCGTTCTGGCGCATGTGAAATCAGCTCGCTCAGCTGGTCGCAATCGGCACGGTGGATGGAGATACCACGACCCTGCGTAATGAAGCCCACGATGTCGTCACCGGGAATCGGCTGGCAGCAGCGGGCAATATGGTGCAGCAGATTACCGACGCCCTCAACCACCACGCGGCCGCTCTCTTTGCGCGACGACGCAGGCTGATGCGACTTCTGCGTCAGCTGGCGCAGCGCCTCGCGATCTTGCTCTTCCGCGCTGGGCTTGTGCAATTTAGCCTGCAGGAAATTCACCATCTGATTCAGGCGAATGTCGCCGCCGCCAATCATCGCCAGCAGCTCGTCCTGCGAACTGACGTTGTAGCGCGGCAGCAACACTTTCTCTGCCTCGCGCATGCTGATGTCGAGCTGGCTCAGCTCACTGTCGAGGATCTGTCGGCCCGCCTGGATATTCTTGTCGCGATCCTGCTTGCGGAACCAGGCGTGCACTTTGGAGCGGCCACGGCTGGTGGTAATATAGCCCAGATTCGGATTGAGCCAGTCGCGGCTGGGATTCGGCTGCTTCTGGGTGATGATCTCAATTTGATCGCCCATCTGCAGCTGATAGGTAAAGGGCACAATGCGTCCGCTGATTTTGGCGCCGATGCAGCGATGACCGATGTCGCTGTGAATGTGATACGCAAAGTCCAGCGGCGTGGAGCCCGCAGGCAGATCCACCACATCCCCCTTGGGCGTAAACACGTAAACGCGGTCGTCGAACACCTGACTGCGCACCTCCTCCAGCATCTCGCCGGAGTCGGCCATCTCTTCCTGCCAGCTGATCAGGCGGCGCAGCCACGCAATGCGCTCCTCGTGACCGGCGGCACCGCGCGCGCTGCTGGCGGTCGGCCCTTCTTTGTATTTCCAATGCGCGGCCACGCCCAGTTCAGCATCTTCATGCATCTGACGCGTGCGGATCTGGATTTCTACGGTTTTGCCCTGAGGCCCCAGCACCACGGTATGGATAGACTGGTAGCCGTTGGGCTTGGGGTTCGCCACATAGTCGTCGAACTCGCTCGGCAGATGACGATACAGCGTGTGCACCGTGCCCAGCGCGCCATAGCAATCCTGCAGACGCTCGGCAACGATACGGACGGCGCGCACGTCAAACAGCTCATCAAACGCCAGCGATTTTTTCTGCATCTTGCGCCAGATGCTGTAGATATGTTTGGGGCGGCCATACACTTCCGCGCGCACGCCCTCTTTCTGCATCTCTTTGCGCAGGTTATCAACGAAGTTTTCGATGTACTGTTCGCGATCAATGCGGCGTTCGTGCAGCAGTTTGGCAATACGCTTGTATTCGTCAGGGTGCAGGTAGCGGAAGCAGTAATCCTCCAGCTCCCACTTGAGCTGGCCGATGCCCAGCCGATTCGCCAGCGGCGCGTAGATATTGGTACTCTCTTTGGCCGCGAGCACGCGTTCGTCCTCCGGCGCGTCCTTCATCTCACGCAGGTGCGCGATGCGCTCGGCCAACTTGATGACGACGCAGCGGAAATCCTCCACCATCGCCAACAGCATGCGGCGCACGTTATCGACCTGCTCGGAGGCCATGGAGTCGTTGTGGATGGCTTTTAGCTGGCGAATGGCGTCCATGTCGCGCACGCCGTGCACCAGCGAGACGATGCCCTTGCCGAAGGCTTTCTCCAGCGCTTCCTCGCTGACCACGTCGGCGTTGGCAAGCGGAAACAGCAGCGCGGCGCGCAGGCTGTCGATGTCCATACTGAGCATGGTCAGTATTTCCACCATCTCAATACCGCGCCACAGCAGCAGAGGTTGATCGGGATGACCGTGCGTTTCGGCTTCACAGTAGCGCCATGTTTCCGCTAATCGCTCACAGGATTGCGGATTGGTAATACTTAAGCTGGCTATCCACTGGTCGAGGGCAAATTCCCCCGCCGTATTCAAATGCGCACTTCTAACCGCAACCATATCCTCTCCTGCCGTAATGATGTTGCCGTCGCTTACTCTTTGCTAAACAGCACCATGGATTCGAGATGACTGGTATGCGGAAACATATCCAGCATCACGACCTTTTCCAAATGGTAGCCCGCCGACAGCAATGCCTGACTGTCGCGCGCGAGTGTAGTGGGATTACAGGACACATAGACCACGCGCTGCGGCGCAAGCTTAACGATATGCGCCATTACGCCTGCGGCACCGGCGCGAGCCGGGTCCAGTAATACCTTGTTAAAGCCCTGACGCGCCCACACCTGGTGGGTAACATCCTCTTCCAGGTTATGCTGGAAAAAGCGGACATGACTCATGTTATTCAGCTGTGCATTATACTCTGCCTGACGCACTAATGCTGCAACCCCCTCCACACCCACCGCAATTTGTACGTACTTTCCTATCGGTAATGTGAAGTTGCCCATGCCGCAAAACAGATCCAGTACGCGGTCGTCCGGCTGCAAATCCAGCCACGTCAGCGCGGTCGATACCATCTGCTGATTGACCGCCGCATTGACCTGGATGAAATCCTGCGGATGAAACTGCAGCGGCAGGTCGTGAACGCGATAAAACGGCTCGCCCTCGCCGATTCGCTGCGGGTTGCCGCTGCCGTCGTCCAACCACAGCATCAGCTGGTGCTTATGCGAAAAGCGTTCCAATTCAGCGCGATCCCCGGCGCTTAAGCGATCGAGGTGACGCAGCACCATCAGCGGCCCGTTATCGGCCAGCACCAGTTCCACATGGCCTAATCGTCTTACGGCCTGTAAGCCGCTTAAGCAGTGGTGCAACGGCAGCAGTAACGCCTCAAGCTGGGGCACCAAAACGGGGCACTGCTTCACCGCGACAATGTCGTTGCTCGCCGCCTGACGGAACCCCATCAGCAAACGCTGCTGTTTTGGCTGCCACTGCAACCCCAGCCGGGCGCGGCGACGATAGCCCCAGCTGCTGCCGCTGACGATGGCGTCAACCGGCACCGGTGACGCGCCCTCGCGGCCCAGCAGTCGACTTAACGCCCGCGCTTTGCTCGCCTGCTGCAGCGCAATTGACGCGTGCTGCTGCTGGCAGCCGCCGCACACGCCAAAGTGCACGCAGCGCGGCGTCTCGCGCGCGTCGCTGGGATGATGAATTTTTACGGCTTTGGCGCGTGAGAATTGTCGTTTATCCTCCAACACCGTGACGTCGGCCTGCTCGCCCGGCAGCGCGCCGCTCACGAACATCGCTTTGCCATTATGGCGCGCGACGCCCTGCCCAAAGGGATCGAGATCGTCGACCGTGACGGTGATGCGCTGCTTCGTCGTCACCCGCTGTTTTGCGGAGTAAAATTGCGCCATAGTAGTGTGAATTCTCACTATAAGTAGGTGCGCTGTCGGTGATGGACGCGCACAGGAATGAAATATGCCAGGAGCGACCAGGCCACAATTATGACCAAATACAGCCTGCGGGCGCGAATGATGATTTTAATACTGGCGCCAACGCTGATGATCGGTCTGCTGCTCAGTACGTTTTTTGTGGTGCATCGCTACAACGAACTGCAGCATCAGGTACGCGATGCCGGCGCCAATATTATCGAACCGCTGGCGGTATCCAGCGAGTACGGCATGACGTGGCATAACCGGGATTCGATTCGCGGCCTGGTCAGCCTGCTGCACCGTCGCCATTCTGATATTGTCCGTTCCATTACGGTTTTCGACAACCATAATCGCGTTTACGTCACCTCCAACAGCAACCAAAACATCGCGCTTTTGCAAAAAGAGGATCCCGCTTCACTGCGAGAGGGCGTGTCGGAAGAGCGCCACGGCAATCTGATGGTGCTGCGTACGCCGATCGTTGCAGAGGGCTATTCGCTCGACGAACAGTCGGATGAAGAAGCAAAACCCGACGGCAATCCGCTGGGCTATGTGGCGATTGCGCTGGATCTGCAATCGGTGCGGCTGGCGCAGTACAAAGAGGTGTTTGTGGCCACGCTGCTGCTGCTGTTCTGTCTGTGTATCGCGATGCTGTTTGCCTACCGGCTGATGCGCGATGTAACCGGGCCGATCCGCAATATGGTCTCCACCGTCGACCGCATCCGCCGCGGCCAGCTCGACAGCCGCGTCGAGGGGTACATGCTGGGGGAGCTGAGTATTTTAAAGAATGGCATCAACGCCATGGCCATGTCGCTCACCGCCTACCACGAAGAGATGCAGCAGAATATCGATCAGGCCACCTACGATTTGCGTGAAACGCTGGAGCAGTTGGAGATTCAAAACGTTGAGCTGGATCTGGCCAAAAAACGCGCCCAGGAAGCCGCGCGCATCAAGTCCGAGTTTCTTGCCAATATGTCCCACGAGCTGCGTACGCCGCTCAACGGCGTGATCGGTTTTACGCGCCAGATGCTCAAAACCGGCCTGAGCACCAATCAGCGCGATTACATGACCACCATTGAGCGCTCGGCAATTAATCTGTTGAGCATCATTAATGACGTGCTGGATTTCTCCAAGCTGGAAGCGGGGAAGCTGGTGCTGGAATCCATTCCCTTCCCGCTGCGCGCCACGCTGGATGAAACGCTGGTGCTGCTGGCACCCTCCGCGCACGAAAAGGGGCTGGAGATCACCGTGTGTCTGGAAAAACAGGTGCCGGACAACGTGATTGGCGATCCGCTGCGCCTGCAGCAAATCCTGATTAACCTGATCGGTAACGCGATCAAGTTTACCGAACGCGGTCACATTGATCTGCGCGTTGAGCTGCGCAGCCTGAGCGGCACCCGCGTTGGGCTGGAGCTTCAGGTGCACGACACCGGCATCGGCATTTCCGAGCAGCAGCAAACGCAGCTCTTCCAGGCGTTTCGCCAGGCGGACGCCAGCATCTCACGCCGGCACGGCGGCACCGGGCTCGGTCTGGTGATCACCCAAAAGCTGGTCAAAGAGATGGGCGGTGAAATCGCGTTCTCCAGCCAGCAGAATCAGGGATCGGTGTTCCATGTGCTGATTCAGCTCGATCTGAATCCCAATGCGCCGGCGATCCCACGCGTGCTGGACGATCTACGAGCCACGCGTTTGGCCTATGTTGAACCGCACGCGGCGGTGGCCAGCGTGGTGCAGGAGATGTTGAGCATCACGCCGCTGCAGGTCACGCATTTCGCCAGCCTTGATGACATGCCCAATCAGCGTTTCCCGCTGCTATTAATGGGCCTGCCGGTCAATCCGCCCTATTCTCCGCTGCCTGACACGCTGATTGCGCAGCTGCGCGCGCGTGCCGATCAGGTGCTGCTGGCGCTGCCAGGTGAAATGATGCTCTATGCAGACGACCTGCGCGCGCGCGGCGTTGCAGGCTGTATCGCTAAACCGGTTTCCCTGACGCGCCTGCTGCCGATGCTGTTGGATTTGCCCAACGGCCAGCGCGCCGCCGCCGTCGGCGATGCGCGGCTACCGCTGACGGTGATGGCGGTGGATGACAATCCCGCTAACTTAAAACTGATTGGCACGCTGCTGGAGGAGCAAGTGCAGCACATTCTGCTGTGCGATAACGCATCCCAGGCCATTGACCACGCCAGGCAGCACAGGCTGGACGTGATTTTAATGGATATCCAGATGCCAGAAATCGACGGCATCCGCGCCAGTGAGATCATCCGTAGCCTGCCGCTGCACGCGCAGACGCCGATTGTGGCCGTCACCGCCCATGCGCTGGACGGAGAACGCGAGCAGCTGATCAGCGCCGGAATGAATGATTATTTGGCAAAGCCGATTGACGAGGACAAACTCAGCCAGCTGCTGCGGCGCTATGCGCCCGTTGGCGCGCTCTCGGCGATGGTGACGCCCACGCTGCCGCCGTCGCTTGATTGGTCGCTGGCGCTGCGCCAGGCAGCCAATAAGCCTGCGCTGGCGCGCGATCTGCTGCAAATGCTGCTGGATTTTATGCCCGAGGTCGAGACGCGCGTGGCGGACGGTATTGCGGCTAACGACGTGGTCAGCCTGCGTGAAACCATCCATAAACTGCACGGCAGCGCCAGCTACAGCGGCGTGCCGCGCCTCAAGCAGCTGTGCCAGCAGTTAGAAAGCAGTTTGCATCAGGCAAGTGATATCGCCGCGTTGCAGCCGGAGCTGTTGGAGCTGTGCGATGAGATGGACAACGTGGCACGGGAAGCGCGGCGGGTGTTAGACGCAGATGCGTAAGCGCCCGCTCCCGCCGGTGGATACCTTAGATTTGCTGGCCGATGCGCAGCGTGGCTGCTACGTTGCGCGCCGTAAGGCGCACGTTCTGTGCCGCATTGGCCAGCGCCTCCTCCAGCGTGCCGACGCTAAACAGCACGCTGTACACTGCGTCCAGCCCATGTTCATGCACCACGCCAACATCGGCGGTTAAACTGCCCGCAATGCCAATCACTGGTTTATCGAACCGTTTGGCAACCTGCGCCACGCCAATCGGCACCTTGCCGTTTATGCTCTGGCTATCAATGCGTCCTTCGCCGGTTATCACCAGATCGGCATCCTCAACCTGCTCCGCCAGACCCAGCGCTTCGGTGACGATCTCAATGCCGCGACGCAGCTCCGCCTGGCAGAACGCGTGCAGCGCGGCGCCCATGCCGCCCGCTGCACCGCCGCCCGCGATGTCGAGCACATCGCGATCCAGATCGCGCTGAATGATCTGCGCAAAATGCGCCAGCGCACGATCCAGCTGCGCCACGCGCTCCGGCGTAGCGCCTTTTTGTGGGCCAAATATCGCCGACGCTCCTTTCTCTCCAATCAACGTATTGGTGACGTCGCAGGCCACTTCAATGCGGCATCGCGCAAGACGGGCATCCAACTGCGCGATATCGATGCGCACCAGCGCAGGCAGCGCGCCGCCGCCAAAGCCAATTTGCCGATCCTGCGCATCCAGCAGGCGGGCCCCCAGCGCCTGCATCATGCCCGCGCCGCCATCGTTGGTAGCGCTGCCGCCAATGCCGATAATGATATGTCCGACGCCGCGATCCAGCGCGTTCTTGATCAGCTCACCGGTGCCAAAAGAGGTGGTGATCAGCGGATTGCGCTGCGCGGCAGGCACCAGCTCCAGACCGCTGGCGGCCGCCATTTCGATAAACGCCGTGTGTGCGTCGCCTGACAGCCCGTAAAATGCGTCCACGGGTTGTCCCAGCGGCCCGGTGACGGTCAGCCTGATAATCTGTCCCTGGGTTGCGGCCACCATCGCTTCGACCGTCCCTTCACCGCCATCGGCGACCGGAATTTTGACAAATTCAGCGGCGGGAAATATCTCGCGAAACCCGGCTTCAATAGCGGTAGCCACTGCCAGGGCCGATAAACTCTCTTTGTATGAATCCGGAGCGATGACAATTTTCATAGGCAATCCGAGCGCGTAAGTGAAGCGGAACCGTCGTCCGGCTTAAGCTAAGCGGCCCGACATGGGCACATGCCGGGCTCGCGGCTACCGGGCGATGGTGACCTGAGCTAATTTTTCATAATAGCAGGCCAGCGCGCTGTGGTCGGAAGTGCCCTTACCGTCTGCTTTCAGCGCCTGCATCATCTCCATCACCGCCGCCGTCAGCGGCAGCTGCGCGCCAATGCCATGCGAGGTATCCAGCGCGTTCGCCAGATCTTTAATGTGCAGATCGATGCGAAAACCAGGCTTAAAATTGCGATCCAGCACCATAGGCGCTTTGGCATCCAGCACGGTGCTGCCCGCGAGTCCACCGCGGATCGCCTGGAATACTTTTTCGGGATCAACGCCCGCTTTGGTAGCCAGCGACAGCGCTTCTGACATCGCCGCGATGTTCAGCGCCACAATCACCTGGTTTGCCAATTTCGTGACGTTGCCTGCGCCGATTTCTCCGGTGTGCACTACCGAGCCCGCCATGGCTTTCAGCACGTCGTAGCAGCGCTCAAAAAGCGCCTGATCGCCGCCGACCATGACTGACAGCGTGCCGTCAATGGCCTTGGGTTCGCCGCCGCTGACCGGTGCATCTAACATCTTGATGCCCTTCTCGGCCAGCGCGTCGTGGATCTCACGGCTCGCCAGCGGGGCAATCGAACTCATGTCGATCACCACCAAGCCCGGGCGCGCGCCTTCCACAATGCCGTCGGTGCCCAGGCACACCGCTTTAACCTGCGGCGAGTTGGGCACCATGGTGATCACCACGTCCACCTGCTCCGCCATCGCTTTGGCGGTTTTCGCCACGGAGGCGCCCAGCGCCACCAGTTCGGCTTCGTTTTCCGGATGGTGATCGCGCACCACCAGCGAATAACCGGCTTTCACCAGGTTTTTACTCATCGGTTTGCCCATAATGCCCAGGCCGATAAATCCAATTTTCATTGCCTTTCCTCTTGGTCAGTTACTGCTTAAATTTGTCACACAGGGCCTGCGTCGCCTGACGGAACACCCCCAAATCGCTGCCCACCGCCACAAAGCTGGCGCCCCACTCAAGGTAGCGTCGGGCATCGGCTTCCACGGGCGCGAGGATACCGCTCGGCTTGCCAGCGGCTTTGGCACGTGCAAACACGTGCTGGATCACTTTCAGCACTTCCGGATGCGCCGGCTGACCGAGATAGCCCAGCGCCGCTGAGAGATCGCCGGGGCCAACAAAGATGCCGTCCACCCCCTCCACCGCCGCAATGGCGTCGATGTTATCCACCGCCTGCTGGGTTTCGATCTGCACCAGCAGCGTGATGTTGTCGTTAATGGTGGCGTTATAGTCGGGCAGCGTGCCGTACATATTGCTGCGGTGAGAAACGGAGACGCCGCGAATGCCCGCGGGCGGATAGCGCGTTGAGGCCACGGCGCGGCGCGCCTCCTCTTCCGTTTCCACAAACGGGATTAAAAAGTGATAAAAACCAATATCCAGCAGGCGCTTGATGATGATCGGCTCATTACACGGCGGCCGCACGACGGCGGCGCTGGCGCTGCCTTTCAGCGCCATGAGCTGAGGTACAAAGGTGGTGATGTCGTTCGGCGCGTGCTCGCCGTCGAGCACCAGCCAGTCAAATCCCGCCAGCCCCAGCACTTCGGTGGTCAGGGGATTGGCCAGCGCGCACCAGCTGCCAATCAGGGTTTCACCCGCCAGTAAACGACGACGGAACGCGTTGGGCCAGGCATTACTCATCAGTGTCACTCCTGTGTTGCACCGCGCTTCCGGTGGGGAAGCGCCAAAGGGTTAGCGCACCAGACATGGGCGTTTGTGATCAAACGTCCAGTTAGGTACGAGGAATTGCATCGCTTGCGCGTCGTCGCGCGCGCCAAGACCGTGTTTTTGATACAGCGCATGCGCCTGCATCACCTGATCCATATCCAGTTCCACGCCTAAGCCGGGCGTCTGCGGAACCTGCACTTTGCCGCCGACGATCTCGAACGGCGCTTTGGTCAGGCGCTGATTGCCCTCCTGCCAGATCCAGTGGGTGTCGATGGCGGTAATCGCGCCGGGAGCCGCCGCCGCGACGTGGGTAAACATGGCGAGCGAAATATCGAAGTGATTGTTCGAGTGCGAGCCCCAGGTGAGGCCGAAGTCGTGGCACATCTGCGCCACCCGCACCGATCCCTGCATCGTCCAGAAGTGCGGATCGGCCAGCGGAATGTCCACCGACTGCAGCGACAGCGTGTGGCCCATCTGGCGCCAATCCGTGGCGATCATGTTGGTGGCGGTGGGTAAGCCGGTGGCGCGGCGAAACTCTGCCATGACCTCACGGCCAGAGTAGCCCTGCTCCGCACCGCACGGATCTTCAGCGTAGGCCAGCACGTTTTTCAGCTGCTTGCCGAGCAGAATCGCCTCATTCAGCGACCAGGCACCGTTGGGATCGAGGGTAATGCGCGCCTGAGGAAAACGCCTGGCCAACGCGGTGACCGCCTCAGCCTCCTCGCCGCCGCGCAGCACACCGCCTTTGAGTTTGAAATCATTAAAGCCGTACTTCTCATACGCCGCTTCGGCGAGGCGCACCACGGCGTCAGGCGTGAGCGCTTCTTCATGACGCAGGCGATACCAGTCGCAGGCGTCCTGCGTCTGGCTTTGATACGGCAGCGTGGTTTTCTGGCGATCGCCGACGTAGAACAGGTAGCCCAGCATTTCAACGCTCTCGCGCTGCTGGCCTTCGCCCAGCAGCGACGCCACGTTAACGCCAAGGTGCTGTCCGAGCAGGTCCAACAGCGCCGCCTCAATGCCGGTCACCACGTGAATGGTGGTACGCAGATCAAACGTCTGATTACCGCGTCCCGCCGCGTCGCGGTCAGCAAAGGTGCTGCGCACCGTGTTCAGAATGTTTTTGTATTCACCCACGGTGTGATCGACCACCAGCGCCGCGGCATCTTCCAGCGTCTGACGGATCTTCTCACCGCCGGGGATCTCTCCCACACCGGTATGGCCAGCATTATCCTTGACGATCACGATGTTGCGCGTAAAGAACGGTGCATGCGCGCCGCTCAGGTTCAGCAGCATGCTGTCGTAACCCGCGACGGGAATAACCTGCATGGCGGTGATTTTCGGTGTCTGACTCATTTGCTGCTCCTTATGCATGACCGCGACCGAAGGCCGGACGCTTGCGGTCAAAAGACCAACCGGGAACCAAATACTGCATCGCCGTGGCGTCATTGCGCCCGCCGACGGGCAGTGATTTATACAGTGCATGCGCCTGGCGCAGACGATCCCAGTCCAGTTCGATGCCCAAACCCGGCTTATCGGGCACGGCAATGTTGCCGTTTCGAATCTGCAGCGGTTCTTTGGTCAGCCGCTGATCGCCTTCTTGCCAGATCCAGTGCGTATCAAGGGCGGTAGGCTGACCCGGCGCCGCCGCGCCAACGTGGGTAAACATCGCCAGGGAGATGTCAAAGTGGTTGTTTGAGTGACAGCCCCAGGTCATTCCCCAGTCGTCACACAGCTGCGCCACGCGCACTGCCCCGCTCAGCGTCCAGAAGTGCGGATCGGCCAGTGGGATATCGACCGCGTCGAGCCGTACCGCGTGCTGCAGTTCGCGCCAGTTGGTGGCGATCATATTGGTGGCGACCGGTAAGCCGGTGGCGCGCCGAAACTCCGCCATTACTTCGCGTCCCGAATAGCCTTGCTCGGCCCCGCACGGATCTTCGGCGTACGTCAGCACGTCGTTCATGCCCTTGCACAGCGCAATCGCTTCATCCAGCCGCCACGCGCCATTGGGATCCACGGTGATGCGCGCGTCAGGAAAGCGTTTTTTCAGCGCCACCGCCGTCTCTATCTCCTGCTCGCCGGGCAGTACGCCGCCTTTGAGTTTGAAATCTTTAAAGCCGTATTTATCCTGCGCGGCCTCCGCCAGCCGCACCACCGCGTCCGCCGTCAGGGCTTCCTCATGACGCAGTTGATACCATGCGTGCTGGTCGGGCGTGCCCGCCTGATAAGGCAGATCGGTTTTGTGCCGATCGCCCACGTAAAACAGATAGCCCAGGACGGTCACGGCCTCGCGCTGCTGCCCGTGTCCCAGCAGTTCAGCCACCGGCACGCCGAGGCACTGACCAAGCAGATCGAGCAGGGCCGCCTCCAGCGCCGCCACGGCGTTGACGCGCAATTCGAAGGTCCAGGCGCCGTTGCCAAAAGTGTCGAAATCCGCCGACTGATTGCCCTTGTGCACCTGCTGCACCAGCCGGTTTAAGCGCGCCACCTGCTGCCCTTTGATTTGTGGGATTGCTGCGTTCAGCGTCTGTAAGATGGTTTCGCCACCGGGTGCTTCGCCGACGCCAACGTGGCCCGCGCTGTCGGTCAGCACCACGATATTGCGGGTAAAGCAGGCGCTGTGCGCGCCGCCAATATTGAGCAGCATGCTGTCGTAGCCCGCCACCGGAATGACCTGCATCTCTGTGACGATCGGGGAACTTTGCGTGGACATACTCTCTCCTTAAGCGCGCGTTTTCAGCTCAACGCGTTTGATATCCCCGGCGATCACCAGGAAACTGAACGCAGCCACAAACGCATGGATCCCGACGTAGACCAGCGCGCCTTCAAACGAGCCGCTGGTGGCGATGATGTAGCCAATGGCAATTGGCGTGACGATGCCGGAGAAATTACCGAACATATTGAACAGGCCACCGCTGAGTCCGCTGATCTCTTTGGGCGCGGTATCGGCCATCACCGCCCAGCCCAGCGCACCAATGCCTTTGCCAAAGAAGGCCAGCGCCATAAACAGCACCACGACCCACTCGGTTTCGGTGTAGTTACACATCACCATGGAGATGGAGAGCAGCATACCGAGCACGATGGGCGTTTTGCGCGCGATGTTCAGCGAGCCGGTTTTACGCATCAGATAATCGGAAATCACCCCGCCCAGCACACCGCCAAGGAAGCCGCAGATCGCCGGTATTGAGGCCACCAGGCCCGCTTTGAGAATCGACATACCGCGCGCCTGCACCAGGTACACCGGGAACCACGTGATAAAGAAATAGGTCAAGGCGTTGACGCAATATTGCCCGAGGTAGATGCCCCACATCATGCGGGTTGAGAGCAGCTGTTTGATCTGAAACCACTTCTCATCCCAGCTGACTTTGCGCGTCTCTTTTTTAGCGTCCATGTTAATCAGTGCGCCGCCCTGTTCCATGTATTCCAGCTCGGCTTTGTTAACGCCAGGGTGCGTATTCGGGTCATGCATCACTTTGAGCCAGACAAAGCTGAGAATGATGCCCAGCCCGCCCATAAACCAAAACACGTGCGCCCAGCCCACCTCTGCCACCAGCCAACCCATGATGGGCGCAAAGATCACCGTGGCGAAATACTGTGCCGAGTTGAAAATCGCCACGGCGGTGCCGCGCTCCTGTGCCGGGAACCAGGCCGCCACAATGCGGCTATTGCCGGGAAACGATGGCGCTTCCGCCAGGCCGACCATAAAACGCAGCAGGAACAAGGAAACTACAATGCCGAAACCGCTGAAGATATCCACGAAGCCTTGCAGCAGCGTAAACAGCGACCAGAGAAAAATACTCCAGAAATAGACGCGCTTTGAACCAAAGCGGTCCAGCAGCCAGCCGCCAGGGATCTGGCCGATAACGTAAGCCCATGAGAAAGCGGAGAAGATATAACCCAGACCCACAGCATCAAGGCCGATCTCTTTGGACATGGCAGAACCGGCAATCGAGATGGTTGCGCGGTCACCGTAGTTGAATGAGGTGACGATAAATAACATCACCACAATCCAGTAGCGCGCATTGGTGCGTTTTTGCACCGCTTCCGCAGTCTGGCTGTAACTGTTCATGATGCACTCCTGAAATATAGCGAACGCTACATTCACTCTGACTGCATACACATCGCGTTGGGTATCAGAATGATGTTGGGTTAAACACGGCGATTGTTGTTATGGCGAAACGATGATGCGTCGTGACGAATAACCGAACGTGACAAAACGGAAATCAGTATAGGAACAGCCCTGCGCTGAAACATTGGAAGAACGCCCGAGGTTTTTCGGCAAATAAAACCTGTTTTATGGCATATGCACATAACGCTGCGCAGTAGCTCACGAAACACGCTTTTTTGTCCCACCGAGGGCAGATAAACCGATGGCAGGCGACAGGTTTGTGAAGTCGCTCGCTTGCATTTGGATAAATGAAACAAACACACGCGATAAATTCCCTTAAAGCCAGTCAGTTGCACAATGCCTGCGCCGTTTGCCGCTGTTTATACTAAGGCTGGCAAACGATGACGTGATAAAAGCAGGCAACCGCGCTGCCATGCACAGCGCCCTAACAGGAAGGTGAGTAATGAACCGACCGCCGAGCGAGAAACCGCTCTTTATTCAGGTCCATGACGCCGATAACGTCGCGATTGTGGTCAATACGCAGGGATTGCCTGCCGGCACCCGTTTTGACAGCGGTCTGACGCTGACAGAGCACGTGCCGCAGGGACATAAAGTGGCGTTACAGGCGATCCCACAGGATGGCGCTATTGTGCGCTATGGCGAAGTGATCGGTTACGCGCTGCGCCGGATCGCCGCAGGCAGCTGGATTGATGAGTCGCTGGTCAGGCTGCCGGACGCGCCACCGCTGGCGCAGCTTCCGCTGGCCACCCACGTGCCGCCGACGCTGCCGCCGCTCGAAGGGTACACGTTTGAGGGCTACCGCAACGCGGATGGCAGCGTCGGCACTCGCAATCTGCTGGGCATTACCACCAGCGTGCACTGCGTGGCTGGCGTAGTGGATTACGTGGTTAAGATCATCGAGCGCGATTTGCTGCCGCGCTACCCCAACGTCGATGGCGTGGTGGCGTTGAACCATCTCTATGGCTGTGGCGTTGCGATTAACGCGCCTGCCGCCGTCGTGCCGATCCGCACCGTGCACAACCTCGCGCTCAACCCGAATTTTGGTGGTGAAGTGATGGTGGTCGGCCTCGGCTGCGAGAAGTTACAGCCTGAAAAGCTGCTGCTCGGTACGCCGGACGTACAGGCGATTTCGCTAGAGGAAAATGACATCGTGCGCCTGCAGGATGAGCGCCATGTGGGCTTTGGCAGCATGGTGGATGACATTCTGCAGGTGGCCGAACGCCATCTGAAAAAACTCAATCAGCGGCAGCGCGAAACCTGCCCTGCCGCGGATTTAGTCGTGGGCACACAGTGCGGCGGCAGCGATGCGTTCTCCGGCGTGACCGCCAATCCCGCCGTGGGCTTTGCCACCGATTTGCTGGTGCGCTGCGGCGCCACGGTGATGTTCTCTGAAGTGACCGAGGTGCGCGATGCCATTCACCTGCTGACGCCGCGCGCCGCGAGCGAGGCGGTAGGTAAGCGGCTGCTGGAGGAGATGGCGTGGTATGACGACTATCTGCGCATGGGCGAAACCGATCGCAGCGCCAATCCCTCGCCCGGCAATAAAAAAGGCGGCCTGGCGAACGTGGTTGAAAAAGCGCTCGGTTCTATCGCCAAATCGGGACGCAGCCCGATTGTCGAAGTGCTGTCTCCCGGACAGCGCCCGACGCGACGCGGCCTGATTTTCGCCGCGACGCCCGCCAGCGATTTCGTTTGCGGTACGCAACAGATGGCCTCAGGCATCACGCTGCAGGTGTTTACCACCGGCCGCGGCACGCCTTATGGTCTGGCGGCTATTCCGGTGATCAAGATGGCCACGCGCAATGCGCTGGCGGAGCGCTGGCACGACTTAATGGATATCAACGCGGGCACGATCGCCACCGGCGAAGAGAGCATTGAGCAGGTGGGCTGGCGATTATTTGAATTGATTCTGGATATCGCCAGCGGGCGCAAGCAAACGTGGTCCGATCGCTGGGGGCTGCATAATCAGCTGGCGGTGTTTAACCCCGCGCCCGTGACCTGAGCGACGTTGATAACGCGGTGCGCCAAGCTGCGCTCCGCGTTATCACTGCGCGGGGAGAGAAGGCGCAATCAGAGCAGCTTGCCCCACTGCTCTACCCAGGGCGTGGTCACGCTTTCCGGCTCTGGATTTTCCGCCGCATCCACCAGCAGTACCTCACCGATGCGCTGCGCCTGCTGATCCTGCAGGGTGGCATCAAACGTTTTTCCCGCGCCGCAGAAGTTGTCATAGCTGCTGTCGCCCAGCGCAATCACGCCATAGCGCAGCGCCGGCTGATGGCCCAGCTGGTCGCGGATCTGCTGATGCAGTCCAGCGATGCTGTCCGGGAAATCGCCTTGCCCGGTTGTGGAGGTCACCACCAGCGCGACGTCACTGCTGTACGCCTGCCAGTCGGCGAGCGTAGCATCTTCAAAAACCTTGACCTCGTGGCCCTGCGCCTTTAACACCGGCTCTGCTTCCTCTGCCACCAGCAGCGCGTTTCCGTAAACGGTACCTGTAAAAATGCCTATTTTTGCCATTGTCTCGCTCCTTTAAACGGTCGGCTTATCCTGACCCGACGCTGGGGCAAACTCAACCCCGGTGGCGTTGAGAATCGGCTCATTCCAGCCGAACTGTGCGCTCATTTGCTGCCAGACATCATCCATGCCGGCGCGAATCACCAACGGCTCGCCGGTCACCGGATGCGTGAAGCTCAAGGCGCTGGCGTGCAGCATCAAACGATCCAGACCAAAGTGCGCCGCAGCAGCGCGGTTCTGCCGGAGATCGCCGTGTTTGCTGTCGCCGATAATCGGATGACGCAGATGGGCCATATGCCGACGCAGTTGATGTTTACGTCCGGTGTGCGGCGACAGCGCCACCAGCGTGTAGCGTGCGCTGGGGTATTTACCTATCGCGACAGGCATCTCGACCTGGGCCAGCGACTGATAGTCGGTCACGGCGGGCTGCGGCGCGCGCGGTTCAGTGGCAAATTTGTCGGCGATTTTATCCAGCTCCTCGATGAGCGGATAATCGAGCGTATCGCCGCCGTCAAGCCAGCCGCGCAGTACGGCATGATAAGTCTTCTTTATTTGGTGCTGTTCAAACTGCTGTGACAGCAGGCGCCCCACGTCGCTGGAGAGGCCCATCAGCAGCACGCCGGAGGTGGGACGATCGAGGCGATGCACGGTAAATACGTGCTGCCCGATCTGGTCGCGCACCGTCTGCATGACCACCACTTTTTCTTTGCGATCGAGCCAGCTGCGATGCACCAGCCATCCGGCGGGCTTATTAACCGCCACCAGCCAGGGATCCTGATAGAGAATCTCCAGCATCAGACGGCAGGCTCGCTGAACAACGCATCCAGTCGCGTGAGCGTGGTCACCAGCGCGCTGTAGCCCGGTGTATCAGGCGGCAGTGCCACTTCATAGTACGGCGCCACGGCAAAATTGGTCGGCAGCGGCGCGTTGGCGGTCATCAGCGCCTGCAGGCGCGGCAGCAACACCCACTGAAGCCACTCCAGCGGTTGCAGCGTATCCAGACAAAAGGGTTGGGTACTGTCAAACGCTTGCGCGTCAGGCGGGTTCGCCTGCCAGTGACCGTGTTCGCGCAGCACGGCTTCAATCTGCTGCAGCTGCTGAATAACTAAAGACGGCAGCATAAGCGCCCTCCGGTGAAAATGGGGCGGCAAGCATAGCATTAGTCGCGGCGGGGGTAAAAAAGGATAAAAAAAAAGGGAGCACTGTTAACACAGTGCTCCCGGTTCGTTTGCAGCATTCCCGCTACTCCGATGCTCCCTGCTCATCCATGACAACTGTTCCTGTGCGCTCCATTGCCTGTCTTCATGACAGTATTCCTTAGCATCCTGGCCCGCCACGTCCCACATGGCTCACGTTCTCCGTCCTGGAGGTGTCCCTGACTCAACCCTGAGTGTCCTGCTTCATCCTGAAGCCTTCCTTGTGACGTAAAATCCGTTACGTTCCCGCCTCTTGGCTGACATTCTCCTGAACGTCTCTCAATCCATGGCTTCATGCCAGTGGTGACTATTCTGTCAGAAACCATTGCAATAACAAGCTAGCGGGATACGTTAATCGTCTGTGTTAACCGCTTATTTTCAGAATGATGCCATAAGCTAATGATTCACAATAATTTTACATAACGTTCTGGGTAAATAATCCTACACAAAATGACGATCTCTTACAGCACTTGTAAGAGATCGCTTACAGCAGGCCACCCCAAACTCTGCAAATTAAGCGGCGACCGGCTG
Organism: uncultured Pantoea sp.; assembly: GCA_913778495.1. Taxonomy (GTDB): domain Bacteria; phylum Pseudomonadota; class Gammaproteobacteria; order Enterobacterales; family Enterobacteriaceae; genus Pantoea. The sequence goes on along the minus strand of CAJYVD010000033.1, from coordinate 45,802 downwards.
TAGCGCATCGAGAAACGTCGCGAGGGTTGGCGCAAGTGTTTCACGAATTTTCGTGCCCGGCTGTTCCAGTATAACTTCGCCGGAGAGGTTGCACAGCGCGACAATCGACTCATCGGATGCGGTGGTAGCGATGAAAACCGTGGGGCTCTGTTTCAGGCGGCGTTTCATTATCAGGTGACCAATAAGGTTCTCCTGCAAGCGGGTAAAATCTGATTCGCTCCACACCTGCAATAACGTTATCGCCCGCTCACCGTGCAACGCAGGCATATCGCCGGCAAATTGCGTGGTGTAAAAGGCGCTCACGTCAGGCTGCAGCTGAATATCCAGCGCGCGCTCTACTGCATCTAACGTCGCAGGCAAACTGAAGGGCTGCGGCTGCCACAGCACGTAGTCGTCCAGCGAGCTCACCTCACAGGGCGACGGCACGCCGTATAATTCGGTACTGGCGGGCAAACGCCCGGTCTGTTGCTGCCAGTGTTGCACAAAGCGGGCGGTAAACTGCCGCAGCGCATCAGCGGTTTGCTGCATGATTCATATTCTCGCGTATGATCGGTTACACTTAGCCCCTTTAAAGAAAGGAAAGTGGTAACCGTATGTCTTCTGAAATTCAGGAGCAGGCATTAAGCGGCCTGACCTTAGGTAAGCCCACGGCTTATGTTGATCGCTATGATAACACGCTGCTGCAATCGGTGCCGCGCAGCCTGAACCGTGAGCCGCTGGGACTCTATCCGGATACTCTGCCGTTTCACGGTGCAGACATCTGGACGCTGTATGAACTCTCCTGGCTTAACAGTAAAGGCGTACCACAGGTAGCCGTGGGCGAGGTGCAACTGGAGGCGGATAGCGAAAACCTGATTGAGTCCAAAAGCTTTAAGCTCTATCTCAACAGTTTTAATCAGACGCGCTTCGCCGACTGGGGCGACGTCCGCCAAACGCTGGAGCGTGATTTACGCGCCTGTGCCAACGGTAACGTGCGCGTTGCGCTGTATCGTCTGGGCGAAATAGAAGGTCTGCCGATTGGCCATTTCGCCGGCGAAGTGATTGACGAGCAGGATATCGAGATCGCCGATTACGCCTTCAATGCGGATTATCTCGCCGACGCAACGGGCAGCGAAACCGTTGAGGAGACGCTGGTCAGCCATTTGCTGAAATCCAACTGCTTGATTACTCATCAGCCCGATTGGGGCTCGGTGATGATTCGCTATCGCGGGCCACGCATCGATCGCGAGGCGCTGCTGCGCTATCTGATCTCCTTCCGCCAGCACAATGAGTTTCACGAGCAGTGCGTTGAGCGCATTTTCAACGACATTCTCCGCTTTTGCCAGCCAGAATCCCTCACGGTTTATGCGCGTTATACGCGCCGCGGCGGGCTGGATATCAACCCGTGGCGCAGCAATGTGCCCTTCACTCCCGGCTTGTCCCGCCTGGTGCGTCAGTAAACGCGTGCCTGCGCGCGGGCAGGCCGTCGCAGGGACGCGCGGTTCTGCTTGAGCATTCCCCGCAGACAACGTTACTCTGTCTGAAGCGCGATGGTAACAGCGTGCATCCCAGGGATTTTCGTCACTGCGCTCAGGCAGTTAAACGCAGCGTCATCTGTCACGCTTAGGCGTGTAAAGGAGTTCTCTTGATTACACATATTAGCCCTCTTGGCTCAATGGATCTGCTCTCTCAGCTTGAAGTGGACATGCTCAAGCAAACTGCCAGCAGCGACCTGTACCAGCTTTTTCGTAACTGTTCCCTCGCGGTGCTTAACTCCGGCAGCCAGACCGACAGTAGTCACGAGCTGCTCTCGCGCTTTGAAAGCTTTGATATCAACGTGCTGCGCCGCGAGCGTGGCGTCAAGCTGGAGCTGATCAATCCGCCAGAAGAGGCGTTTGTCGACGGGCGGATTATTCGTTCGCTGCAGGCCAACCTGTTTGCCGTGCTGCGCGATATTCTGTTTGTTAACGGTCAGCTGGAACGCGGCGACAACGCCACCGCGCTGGATTCCGCGCACATCACCAATCAGGTGTTCTCTATTCTGCGCAACGCCCGCGCGCTGCACATTGGTGAATATCCCAATACCGTCGTGTGCTGGGGCGGCCACTCTATCAATGCGGTGGAGTATCAATATTGCCGCAACGTTGGCACCCAGATGGGCCTGCGTGAACTGAACATTTGTACCGGCTGTGGGCCGGGTGTCATGGAAGCGCCGATGAAGGGTGCGGCCGTAGGGCATGCGCAGCAACGCTACCATGAAGGTCGTTTTATTGGCCTGACAGAGCCGTCGATTATCGCCGCCGAACCGCCTAATCCGCTGGTTAACGAGCTGATTATCATGCCGGATATTGAAAAGCGCCTTGAAGCGTTTGTGCGCATCGCACACGGTATTGTGATCTTCCCCGGCGGCGTGGGCACCGCGGAAGAGCTGCTCTACCTGCTGGGTATCCTGATGAATCCGCACAACAGCGATCAGGTGCTGCCGCTGATCCTCACCGGCCCCAAAGAGAGCGCTGACTATTTCCGCGTGCTGGATGATTTCATCGTCAATACGCTGGGCGAGGCCGCGCGCAAGCACTACACCATCATCATCGACGATGCCGCAGAGGTGGCGCGCCAGATGAAGAAAGCGATGCCGCAGGTCAAAGAGTACCGCCGTGAAACCGGCGACGCCTACAGCTTCAACTGGTCGATTCGAATTTCTCCCGATCTCCAGGTGCCATTCCATCCCACTCACGAGAACATGGCCAACCTTAACCTGTTCCCGAATCAACCGGCGGAAAAGCTGGCGGCCGATCTCCGTCGGGCGTTTTCTGGCATCGTGGCGGGTAACGTCAAGGAGATGGGTATTCGTGAAATCCGCGAGCGCGGCCCTTATCAACTGCGCGGCGACGCCGATTTGATGCACCGCATGGATGAACTGTTACAGGGCTTTGTGGCGCAGCAGCGTATGAAACTGCCGGGCAGTGCGTATATTCCCTGCTACGAAATCATTAAATAACTTTCCAGGATGGCAGCCTGCGGGCTGCCCTAATCGCGATGCCGCTTCATCTTCTTATTATTGACGCGCTCAACCTGATCCGTCGGCTTCATGCGGTGCAGGGTTCGCCGTGCCGTGACGGCTGCGTAGCCGCACTTCATCAGCTTTTGGGCCACACGCGTCCGACCCACGTTGTTGCCGTTTTCGATAGCGCAGAACGCCGCCCCGGCTGGCGCCATCAGTTATTGCCCGATTACAAAGCGGGTCGCCCGCCGATGCCTGACGATTTGCAGGCGGAGATGCCCGCGTTGCAAGAGGCCTTCCGCACGCTCGGCGTCAGCTGCTGGGTAGCGGAACAGGATGAGGCTGACGATTTGGCCGCCACGCTCGCGGTGAAAATGAGTGATGCCGGTCATCAGGCGACCATCGTTTCCACCGACAAAGGCTATTGCCAGCTCTTGGCACCGCACATTCGCATCCGCGACTATTTCCAAAAGCGCTGGCTGGATGTGCCTTTCATTGAGCAAGCGTTTGGTGTTGAGCCCGCCCAACTGCCTGACTACTGGGGGTTATGCGGCATCAGCAGCAGTAAAATTCCTGGCGTGCCGGGTATCGGCCCCAAACGCGCGCGCGAATTGATCCTGCAGTTTGGCTCGTTGGCGGCGCTGTATGCCCAACTCGATCAGCTCCCGGAGAAATGGCAAACGACACTGCGGCAGCAGCAGGAACTGGCAGAGATCTGTCAGCGGGTGGCGACGCTGAAGCGCGATCTGGTCCTGCAAGGCAACCTGAATACGCTACGTTATACGCCGCAATCCCCATTATAACCGAGACAGTAAAAGGCCCCGATATTGCTTAAACGCGGACATCGGGGCCGTAAAGATTACTCATGCCGCTGTATCGCAGCAGTCTATTTAACGCTCGTCACGACGACCGCCCACCGCGGCCCACATTCTGCGCACGTGCACCGTGACTTCTTCCCGATCGTGATACAGCTGACGCGCCTGAATCTGCGCGTTAATGCCCTGCGCTTTCAGCGCGCTATCAATCAGCGCAAGATTCTGCGTGACTTCCTCATAGCGCTTCTTCATGGGGAGTTTGAGGTTAAAGATGGCTTCACGACACCAGCCGTTGACCAGCCATTCGGTCATCAAGTTAGCAACGCGCACTGGTTTCTCTACCATGTCACAGACCAGCCAGTTGATATTGGTGCGCGGCGGGCGGAATTTGAACCCGTCCTCACGGCAGTGCGTGACCTGTCCAGTGTCCATCAGGCTCGGTGCCATCGGGCCGTTGTCCACGGCGTACACCATCATGCTGCGCTGCACCAGCTGGTAGGTCCAACCGCCGGGACAGGCGCCAAGATCCACCGCGTACATGCCGCTGGCCAGTCGCTCGTCCCACTCATCGGCCGGAACAAAAACGTGGAACGCCTCTTCAAGCTTCAGCGTTGAACGGCTTGGCGCATCCGCAGGGAATTTGAGCCGAGGGATGCCCATATAAAACGGCGAATTATTCTCGGGCAGCGAGTAACCCACATAGCAGGTGCCGGGCGCGATAAAGAACACGTGCACTACCGGACGCTTAGGCGACTCATAGTTCAGCAAAATTTTGCTGGCGCGCAGACTGGCGCGCAGCGGCACGGTGAGTTTTCGGCAGAACTTGGTCAGCTCTTTTGCCGCGTTGGTATCCGGTACCTCGACGCGCAGCTCACCGCCTTTTTCTACCACGCCCGTGAGCATACCGACGATCGGCGTAACGCGATCCTCTGGCGGCAGATCGCGCAGCAGTTCTCCCACCACCACCATTTGCCGCGCAAAAATCAGCTCGGCAAAGGGCAGCGTGCGCATCAGCGTTTCTGCCTGCTCGGGCTGATAGCACTCGTAAAGCACATAGCCCGCGTCTTCTTTCACCCGGGCAAAGCCGTAGATCTCCCGCTCCGCCGCCTTGGCGCTGATCTCTGCCGCACACTCTTTTTCAAATCCGGGACGACAATAGAGTAAAACTTTATTCATGGCGTTCTGCCTTTGGTTTAAGACGCAGTGCGCCAATCAACATCAGGAACCACCCCGTCAGAAAGAACAGACCGCCAACGGGAGTGACAAATACCCAAAACTTCAAATGGGAGAGCGCAAGGCAATAGAGGCTACCGCTAAACAACACGGTGCCCAGCGCCAGCGCGGCGCTGCTCCAGTAAAACCAGATATTGGCGCGGCGCAGCATCGCCGCCCCCAAGCCGATAACGGCGAGCGTATGGTAGGCTTGATACTCCAGGCCGGTATGAATCCACGCCATCTCCGCCTGGCCAAGCGACTTGCTCAGCACGTGCGCCCCAAATGCCCCAAACGCCACCAGCACAAACCCGCTAATGGCTGCAAATACAAACATGGCACGACTGGACATTCAATGATCCTCAAGTTGAAGCCGCATGCGAGGCGGCTCACAACGCATTATTGTTCGTAGCGAAAGCGGAATTTTTCTTGTTCGCTGGCCGCTTTTTCCAGAATCCACTGGCGAAAAGCGGCTATTTTACCCAGTTCTGCCTGACTGTCATGACAAACGATGTAAAAAGCGTTTTTACTCACCAGCACATCGTTGAAGGGACACACCAGCCTTCCTGCTTCAATCTCGCTCTGCGCCATCACGTTATTGGCCAGCGCAACGCCTTGGCCGTGAATGGCGGCCTGCAGCACCATGGCGCTGTGGCTGAAAATCGGGCCCTGCTGCACATTGATATGCTGCAAACCGAGCTGGCGAATGTAGGCCTGCCACTCGCGGCGTGACGCATCGTGCAGCAGCGTGAAATGCGCGAGATCCGCCGGCGATTTTAGCGCGTGTGCGCCGGTGAGGAGCATCGGCGAGCAGACGGGCAGCAGATATTCCGCATACAGTTTTTCCACGCGCAGGCCCGGCCAGTTGCCGCGACCGTAGAAAATCGCGACATCCACATCGTCGGCCAATTTCTCTTCATCGCGGTCTACGGCCTGGATACGCACATCAATGCCCGGATAAGCCAGATTAAAGCTGGAGAGACGCGGCACCAGCCACTGGATAGCAAAGCTCGGCAGCAAACTCACCGTCAGGGCGCCTTTTGCGCTTCGCGCTTGCAGTTTGCGTGTCGCATCGTTGAGCGCGGAGAAAATCTCTTTGATATCGAGGTAATAGCTTTGCCCCTCTTCGGTGAGCAAAAGCGAGCGATTACGGCGGCGAAACAGCTTCAAACCGAGAAAATCTTCCAGAGATTTGATCTGATGGCTGACGGCGGCCTGCGTCACGAACAGCTCTTCAGCGGCTTTGGTGAAGCTTAAATGGCGAGCGGCGGCATCAAAAACGCGCAGGGCGTTGAGCGGCGGAAGGCGTTTAGACATGGTTTTCCGTATGCGGATTTACAAGGCAATACTGCAACTTATACAAAGTCGTTACGTATTAGTTTTTTTTATCCGAGCCATTATAATTTGTCCGTTGAGGAAGCTCCAGCAAATACCTATAGTTGCCGCACTTCCTGAGCCGGAACGAAAAGATTTCTGGGAATGTGCGAGAGATCGCAGACTTTTGGAGAGCTTTTGGCTTGTGGTCGTGATGTTGTGTTTGCATTTTGATCTAACGATTGCAGATCAAGCTTTTAATTCCTGTGATTTACCCTGTCTGTCCAGAGTGATTTAAACAGCGCCGCAACTTGCGGTGCTTTTTTTTGCCTCACATCCCTGTGATGCTTGCTCCGCGCTGACGAGAATGCTTCCCGCCAGCACGGACGTGGTGCATTCAGGATTACTGCCCCATTTCTACCATTTCTTTGACATCGGAACGGTTAATCTGCTGCTCGTTGCCATTCGCATCTTTATAGCTGATCATACCGGTTTGATCGTCCACTTTTGGTTTGCCATCAGCAACAATGGTGCGACCGTCATTCGTGTGCATGACATAATTGCTTGAACAGGCAGCCAGGGTAAAGGCCATAGTACATGCGGCCAGCACTGCGGCGAGTTTTTTCATCTTCTATCTCCTTGTAGAGTGATTGCATTAAACCTCCCGGCAGCGCTGGACAACGCCAGCAGACAGAGAATTCGACTAGTTAAAGCCGCTACACTGCGCGGGATTGGGTTCAAACCTTGCAATACTTAGCATAACGCGCTTTTTCAGCTTTTCCAGCTGACGCCCGGGCTTTCGGCTCTCCACATTTTTACAGAGCGGGATAAACATGACCCTTTTTTCCCCCACGGCATTTCGCCAACAGTTTCCGGCGCTGAGCGACGCGGGCGTCTACCTTGATAGCGCCGCGACGGCGCTCAAGCCGCAGGCGGTGATTGACGCGACCGCACAGTTTTATTCGTTGAGCGCCGGCACCGTTCATCGCAGCCAGTTTAGCGCGGCTCGCGCGCTGACAGCACAGTATGAGCAGGCACGCGGTAACGTGGCACGCTGGCTCAACGCCCGCGACGACCGGCAGATCGTCTGGACGCGCGGCACCACAGAGGCGATTAATTTAGTCGCGCAGAGCTGGCTGGCACCGCGTCTGCAGCACGGCGACGAGATCGTGGTCAGTGAGGCTGAGCATCACGCCAATCTGGTGCCGTGGCTCATGCTCGCTGAATCCCACGGCGCCAGGATCGTGAAGTGGCCGTTAGGCGCGGATCGCCTCCCTGACATCGCGCAGCTGCCCGCGCTGCTGAATAACAGAACGCGCCTGCTGGCGGTGAGCCAGATGTCAAACGTCACCGGCGGCTGTCCGGATCTGGCGCAGGCCATCACGTTGGCTCACGCCGTGGGCGCCAAAGTGATGGTAGACGGTGCGCAGGGCGTGGTGCACTGTCCGCCAGACGTTCAGGCGCTGGATATCGACTTTTATGCGTTTTCAGGCCACAAGCTCTACGGACCGATGGGCATCGGCGTGCTGTATGGAAAAGCGGAGCGGCTAGCGGAGATGCAGCCCTGGCAGGGCGGTGGCAAAATGCTGACCCACGTCGATTTTTCCGGTTTCACGCCGCAGCCAGTGCCCTGGTGTTTTGAGGCGGGCACGCCAAACGTGGCAGGGGTGATTGGCCTGAATGCGGCGCTAACGTGGCTGAACCAATATCCCGCTCAACCTACCGAAACATGGTGTCAGCAACTGGCCTCTCTGGCAGAAGAGCAGCTGAGCGCCCTGCCCGGCTTTCGCAGTTATCGCTGCGGCAATGCCAGCCTGCTGGCGTTTGATCTCGTCGGCGTTCATCACAGCGACATGGTCACGCTGCTGGCGGAACAGGGCATCGCGCTGCGCGCCGGCCAGCACTGCGCCCAGCCGCTGATGGCGGCACTTGGCGTAAGCGGCACGCTGCGCGTCTCATTTGCGCCTTATAATAATTTGCAGGACGTAGAGGCGCTGGTGCGCGCCACTCATCATGCGCTAGACATACTGAGTGAATAAGACAATGACCCCTTTGCTTGCCCCCCACCCATTTGGCCGGGCTATCACAGTTGATAGCCTGACAACCACGTTTAGCCATTTACCGCAGTGGGAAGACCGCTATCGCCAGCTGATCCAGCTTGGCCGCCAGCTACCCGCGCTCCCCGAGGCGTTAAAAACGCCGGCGATCGCTCTCACCGGCTGTGAAAACCAGGTCTGGTTCAGCAGTCAGTTACAAAGTGACGGCACGCTGCATTTCTACGGCGACAGTGAAGGGCGAATTGTGCGTGGGCTGCTGGCGGTACTGCTGACGGCGGTTGAGGGGCAGACACCGCCGATGCTACTGCAACACGACCCGCTGGCGCTGTTTGATACGCTGGGCCTGCGGGCGCAGCTTAGCGCCTCACGCAGCAGCGGGTTACAGGCGCTGGCAGAGGCGGTAAAACGCGCTGCGCAGCAGCATCAAACGGCCTGACGCCGGACGCGCGCAAGGAACTTTTTCAGCGCGTGTGATACGGCGACAAAGCCGAAGGTGGCGGTGACCATGGTCGCCGCGCCAAATCCGGCAGCGCAATCCATGCGTTTCGGGCCTTCCGCCGTACTGCGTGATGCGCACACGCTGCCGTCCGGCTGCGGATACACCAGCGCTTCGGTGGAAAATACGCAGTCGATGCCCAGCTTGCCTTTGCTGTTTTTCACCACGCCAAAATCACTTTTCAATCTTTCGCGCAGCTTGGCCGCCAGCGGATCCTGGATGGTTTTCGCCAGATCGCTGACCTGAATTTGCGTGGGATCGATCTGCCCGCCAGCGCCACCGGTGGTAACCAGCGGCAGCTTGTAGCGACGGCAATAGGCGATGAGCGCGGCTTTGGGACGCACGCTGTCAATGGCGTCAATCACGTAATCGAAGCCCGACGCCAGATTGGCCGCCACGTTCTCCGGCGTAATAAAATCGTCAATACAGACCACATCACATTCGGGGTTAATCGCGCGAATACGCTCCGCCATCACCTCCGTTTTGGCCTGCCCGACTTTGCCCTGCAGCGCGTGGATTTGGCGATTGGTATTGGTAATGCAGACATCGTCCATATCAATCAGCGTGATGCGCCCGATGCCGGTACGCGCCAGCGCTTCGGCTGCCCAAGAGCCGACACCGCCAATGCCCACCACGCAAAAATGGGCGTCTGCAAATCGCTGCAGCGCATCCTCACCGTACAAACGCGCCGTACCGCCAAAACGTTGCCGCCAGGCGTCGCTTACAACTGTCATACTTAACCTTATTCAAACGAGCGGGCCACGTTAGCCCGCCGGGAGGATATCAATTTGCGCCGATCAGCAGTGAACCGTTATTGCTTTGCGGGTTGCTAAACAGCGGCTGACCGGTACCAGGTGCCGCTTTTAAAACCCAGACGCGCCCGTAGTGGTTATAGAAACCAGCCAGGTGTGCGGCATCCGGGCCAACGCCTTGGTAAATATCAAAGTGCTGACCTTTGATGGCGCCGCCGACGTCCAACGCGACCATCAGGCGCATCTCATATTTACCGTTAAATTTGCCCTTTTCGTTTAGCTGTGGCACCTCTGCCAGCAGCACGGTACCGGCGGGGATCAGTGAGCGATCGGAGGCCACCGACGCTTTGGCCACCAGCGGCACGGCGCTGGCGCCGCGCACCGGCACATACTCTTCTGGCTTGAAGAACACAAAGGATTGATTGGTCTCCAGCACGTCACGCACCTGCTCCGGAGAGTGGTCTTGCGCCCACTGGCGAATCGCCTGCATCGACATATCTTCGCGTTTCACTTCGCCGCGATCGATCAGCTCTTTACCGATACTGTGGTAGGCCCAGCCGTTCTTACCGCCGTAGCCGAAGAAGCGCAGCGGTCGCCCATCGCCGAAATCCACATAGCCGCTGCCCTGCACATCCATCATAAAGTTATCGATCAGCGAGTTACTCCACGCGATAACGTAGCGCTCGTCTAACGCGCCGCTGTATATCGCCGCGCGGCTGGGTAGCTTCTGCCCGCGTGGGCGCGGCGGCATGCGGTAAATGGGATACTGAAATTCCCCCTGGCGCGTATAGCGTGCTTCAACCACCGGCGTGTAGTAGCCGGTAAACTGGACGTTGCCGTAATTATCGGTACCTTCCATTTGGTAAGCATTGAGACCGTAGTTGCGCAGTTGGCGCGTATCAGCTCCTGAAAGCAGCCAGCTCTGCACCGCGTTATAGGTGCTGGTATTACGGCCATACAAGCCCGAGGCGGCGTTTTGAATCTGCGTGACCTGTTGACCAAAATCACGGCCGTTGACTGGGCGACCTTTGGCATTGGGTTCATTCACCAGCCCAAGCGGTTGCTCAAGTTTGCCGTCTTTATATTGCTGACCGCGATCGGTGGGTTTCGAACTACAGCCCGCAAGCAGCGCCAGAAACGCTGCGGTAAGGGCAGCTTTGCCCCAATATCCTCTCATGAGATTCTCTTTTATTGCGTGTTTGCAGGCGACGATAGCAAAGGGGCCGCGAGAATGAAATCTGCCACAAAGGGCCTGCATCACATCTGTTCAATAAATCGCCGGATGGACAAAATATTCATCAACTGACCGTGAATTTAAGCGCTTAGGACAAAAAGGGGTTGCATCATCAGACGTCGAGTGTATAGTGCGCATCCACGGACGCGGGGTGGAGCAGCCTGGTAGCTCGTCGGGCTCATAACCCGAAGGTCGTCGGTTCAAATCCGGCCCCCGCAACCAATTCTTCTTAACTGAAGAGACAATGTGAAGCGTTGCGTAATGCAACAGACGGACGCGGGGTGGAGCAGCCTGGTAGCTCGTCGGGCTCATAACCCGAAGGTCGTCGGTTCGAATCCGGCCCCCGCAACCAATTGTCTTTAAGAAGAACACAGTATGAACGTCGCACGATGCGACAGACGGACGCGGGGTGGAGCAGCCTGGTAGCTCGTCGGGCTCATAACCCGAAGGTCGTCGGTTCGAATCCGGCCCCCGCAACCACTTCAATTAAACACCTTAACGGGTGTTTTTTTGTTTTTAGCCTCCGTAAAAAAGCGGCAATGCTGCCGCCCTTTCTCACCGATGCGCCAGCACTGCCCCCTTGTCAAAATACGCTTTAATGCCATGCAAGATCGCCTCCGCGACTTGATGCTGGTAACGCGGTGTACGCAGCTTGCGCTCCTCTTCAACGTTACTGATAAACGCGGTTTCCACTAAAATAGAGGGAATATCTGGCGCTTTCAGCACCGCAAACCCCGCTTGATCCACTGTGCGCTTGTGCAAATGGTTGATGCGTCCCAAACGCGTTAACACTTCTTTGCCGAATTTGAGGCTGTCGCTGATGGTCTGGCGCTGTACCATGTCGAACATCGTGTGGTCGAGATAGCGGTCGCCGCTCATGCTTACGCCACCAATTAAATCGGCTTCGTTCTGCGTTTGCGCAAGAAAACGCGCAGCAGCAGAGGTCGCACCGCGCGTGGAGAGCGCAAACACCGATGAACCGCGCGCGGCACGGCTGGTAAACGCATCAGCATGAATGGAGATAAACAGATCGGCCCGCTGCTTACGCGCCTTCGCCACGCGCACGCGCAGCGGAATAAACACGTCCTCATTGCGTGTCATATACGCCTTCATGTTGTGCTCTTTTTCGATCAGCGCTTTTAGGTAACGGCCAATCTTCAGCACAATGTCTTTCTCACGCGTTTTGTATTTGCCGTGGGCACCCGGATCCTCACCGCCGTGGCCGGGATCGATCATGATAATGATCGGGCGATCCCGCCCCGCCTTACCCGGCAGCGGCGCCTGCGCGGGCTGATCGCGCTCCAGAGCCCCTTGGTTGTAATCGTGCAGTAACGCCAGCAGCGGATCCTCTTCTGCAGACGCTTGGCTGGGGTAGAGATCGACCACCAGGCGGTGTTTAATGCCGGCGACCGGCGCTAGCGTAAAGATTTTTGGCATTACGTTGCGCTTTAGCTCCAGCACCACGCGCACCGTATTGGCGTCGAACTGCCCCACGCGCGCGGTTTTGATAAAGGGATCGTCAACGCGCACCTGCTTATCCACCCCTTTCAACACCGGATTGATATGCAGGTTATCGATGTCGATCACCAGGCGGTCAGGATGGCTCAATGCAAATTGGCGGTATTTCAGCGGGACATTGGATTCCAGGGTCACGCGGGAATAGGTTGATGAGGGCCAGATGCGCACGGCAACAATGTGCGCGGAACCCGCCGCCGCGCCGGTGCGCGTGACACTCAGCAAAAATAGCGCGCCCGCGCCCTGTAATAATCGTCGTCGTGTAAAAGCCTGAGACATACTGCTCCAACTGCCTTGTGGTGTCTAAAATATCGCCAAGTGATCAATCGAGGGTGAAAACTTTACGCAAAATGAAAGGGGTTGTCTTGTGAGAAAAACCAGATAATGCAGTCTGTTAGCGTGAGATGCATCCGAAAATTCGTAAAGTAACGTCAGTGAGCAGGCTTGCAAAAAAGCCTAAAAGAGAATAAAAATACGAAAATTTCGAATAAACATGCACTGAGGGTTTGCCGTGAAGGAACGTAGCACCGAACTGGTACAGGGTTTTCGCCACACCGTTCCCTATATCAATGCCCACCGCGATAAGACGTTTGTCATCATGCTCGGCGGGGAAGCCATTGAGCATGAAAACTTCTCTAACATCGTCAACGATATTGGCCTGCTGCACAGCCTTGGCATTCGTCTGGTGGTGGTGTACGGCGCGCGCCCCCAGATCGACGCCAGCATGGCGCAGCAGCAGCTGGAGCCGCTCTATCACAAGCACACACGCGTCACGGACGCGCAGTCGCTGGAGTTAGTGAAACAGGCCGCCGGCCGTCTACAGCTGGACATCACCGCCCGTCTGTCGATGAGCCTTAACAACACGCCGCTGCAGGGCGCGCACATTAATGTAGTCAGCGGCAACTTTATCATTGCCCAGCCGTTGGGTGTGGATGACGGCGTCGATTATTGCCACAGCGGTCGCATTCGTCGTATCGACGAAGAAGCCATTCATCGTCAGCTGGATAATAACGCCATCGTGCTACTGGGACCGGTCGCGGTTTCGGTTACGGGTGAGAGCTTTAACCTGACCTCAGAAGAAGTGGCTACCCAGCTCGCCATTAAATTAAAAGCCGAAAAGATGATCGGTTTCTGTTCTGAACAGGGCGTGACCAATCGCGCGGGCGAGATCATCTCCGAGCTGTTTCCTAACGATGCCCAGGCGCGCATTGACGAGATGGAAAGCGACGGCGATTTCCTCTCTGGCACCGTCCGCTTCCTGCGCGGTGCGGTGAAAGCCTGCCGCAGCGGCGTGCGCCGCAGCCACTTGATTAGCTATCAGGAAGATGGCGCCCTGCTCCAGGAGTTGTTCTCGCGTGACGGTATCGGTACCCAGATCGTGATGGAATCCGCCGAGCAGATTCGCCGCGCCAACATCAACGATATCGGCGGTATCCTGGAGCTGATCAGGCCGCTCGAGCAGCAGGGCATTTTGGTGCGCCGCTCGCGTGAACAGTTGGAGATGGAGATTGATAAATTCACCATCATCCAGCGCGATAACCTGACTATCGCCTGCGCCGCGCTCTATCCGTTCCCGGATGAGCAGATTGGCGAAATGGCCTGTGTGGCGGTACATCCCGATTACCGCAGCTCCTCGCGCGGGGAGTTATTGCTGGAGCGGGTCGCGCTGCAAGCGCGGCAGATGGGACTGAAAAAACTGTTTGTACTGACTACGCGCAGCATACACTGGTTCCAGGAGCGCGGTTTTACCCCGGTGGATATCGAGTCGCTACCTGAAAGTAAAAAGCAGATGTACAACTACCAGCGCCGCTCAAAGGTGCTGATGGCTGATTTACGCTAGACGCCCGCGGCGCGATCGGGATCGTGCCGCGGCACCCTGTCACTGCCGCATTTCCGCTGCACGCGGCGGTCAGGCTTCCGTCAGTCGCTGAAGCAGGCCGCTACGGCGCTGGGTTTGCAACTGCACGGCGCGGCGAAACACCCCCTCTTCACTGTACAGCGTGAGCCGCTTGCGCGCGCGCGTAATGGCGGTGTAAATCAGTTCACGCGTTAGCACGGGAACAAACTGCGCAGGCATCACCAGTGCGGTGTGATCGAACTCGGAACCCTGTGATTTATGCACCGTCATGGCCCAAGCCGTATCGTGCACCGGCAAACGACTGGGCTGCACCGCTTTGATGGTGCCATCGGGCAACGGGAAGAACACCTTTAATACGCCGTCGTGATCCTCAAGCGCAATGCCAATGTCGCCGTTAAATAACCCCAGCGTGCTGTCATTGCGCGTTACCATGACGGGGCGTCCGGGATACCAGCGACTGCCGTTTTTGGGCCGACGCAGCCACTGCATTTGCATCAGCTTTTGCTCGATGCGCTGATTTAACCCCTGCACGCCAAACGGCCCTTCCCGCAGCGCGCACAGTAGCTGGTAGCGGGCGAATGCCTGTAAGATCGCGCTGGGTGCCGCCTGCTGCTGTACCAATTCAATAAACGGTCGATAGCCTTCGGTGATTTCGCTCAGCATAGCCTGATAAGCTTCGCCACTGTTAAGCGAGCGCCGCTCAATATCGCTGAAGCCTGCGGCAAACGCAGCCTCAACGGCGCTCACCTCGCCGCCGTTCACCGCGGCCGCCAGCTTGCCGATACCGGAATCAGCCGCAAAGCGGTAGCTTTTGCGCAGCAGGCAGATAGCATCACGTACCGCCGGTGCGACGTTATCGTCGCGGCCTTCAAGAGCGCAGCCGGTTAGCGTGGCGAGCTGCAATGCGCGCACCGGACTGTAGCCCGCTTCGGCGCAGCGACAGATATCGCCCAGCACCGCCCCGGCTTCAACCGAAGCAAGCTGATCGCGATCGCCGAGAAAAATCACCCGCGCCTGCGGCGGTAACGCGGCAATTAAATTCGCCATCATGCTGAGATCCACCATGGAGGCTTCATCCACCACCAGCACGTCCAGATGCAGTGGATTGCCCGCGTGGTAGCGCAAGCGCTGTGACTCGGGCTGTGCGCCCAATAAACGGTGCAGCGTGGTCGCCTCGGCGGGGAAGCGCTGCCGCTCCTGCTCCGTGACCGGCAGCGCCTGCAGCGCGTTACCCAGCGATTCGGTCAAACGGGCCGCGGCTTTACCGGTGGGAGCGGCGAGCTGAATGCGCAGCGCGCCTTCACTGAGATGAATCAGCGCGGCCAGTAGCTTCGCCACCGTGGTGGTTTTGCCCGTGCCCGGTCCGCCCGAAATCACCGCCGTTTTTTGCGTGAGCGCCACCGCGGCGGCAATTTTCTGCCAATCCTCCGGCTGCTCGCCGAACAGGTTGTTCAGCACCGCACGCACCCGCTCGGGTGTAAATTGCTGCGGTGCCGCGCGGGTCTGGAAAAACTGCGCGACCCGGCCTTCGTGGTGCCAAAGACGATGCAGATAGAGACGGTCATTATTCAATACCAGCGGCGCGGCACAATCGCTGTCACTCAAGGCTGACCAGCCCGCTAACAAGGCGGGCCAATCCTCCGGCTCCCCAGCCGCCTGCCAGATGGCCTGCGCCAATTCAGGGTGACGCCCATTAAACAGCGTGTCGCGCTGCAGCAGCGAGAGCGGCAGACAAACGTGCCCTTCTCCCGCCTCTGCGCTCAGGCAGGCTGCGGCCAGCAGCCGCGCCGGCTGTGTCTCATCAGCCAATAATTGGGCGAACTGCACGTCCAGTGCGCGCAGAGCCCGCAGCGTTATCGCCTGTTCTAATAGCGCGGTAATGCCGCTCATGCTGAAGCTCCTTGCCCGCGAAACAGGCCATCGAGTTGTGTGACAAAATCGTGCTGAGGACGCGTATGAAACACGCCATTTTCAGGCGAACTGCCGTCCATACCGCGCAGGAACAGATAAAACACCCCGCCGAAATGCTGCTCATAGTCGTAATCAGGCAAACGGTGACGCAAATAGCGATGCAGCGCGAGCGTATACAGCTGGTATTGCAGATCATAGCGGTGATCCACCATCGCCTGCGCCATTGCCTCTGGCGTGTACGCTTCGCGCGTATCCCCCAGCCAGTTGGATTTGTAATCCAGCAGATAATATTTTCCCTGCCAGCGGAACACCAGATCGATAAAGCCTTTTAGCATGCCCTGCACCTGGCGGAAGTCCAGCGGGGGTGCCGCGCTCGACAGCGGATCCTGGCGTACCAGCGCATCCAGCTCCTGTGCGGTGAGCAGGCCGTCAATGGGCAAGTAAAAGCCCATTTCCACTAGCCTGTCGCTGGACTTCACGCTGGCAAGCCGCAGTCCCTGCGCGTTCAGCGGCGTGTTGACCACGCGGGCAATCCACTCGCTGAGCATCGGTTGCCAGAACAATGGATAGCCACTTTGCTGGAGATGGCGCGTAAGCGCATCCTCATCCGGCGGGTGCGGAAAATCGAGAGATTCAAACAGCGTATGCAAGAAGGTACCCGGCGCGGCACCGCGCGGAAAGTGATGCGGCGTAAGCGCCGTTTCCGCCTCCTCGCGCTGCGACGCTTCTCCCGCCGCGTCGATATCAAATCCCGGCATCACCTCCAGCAGACGGTGGCTGCTGTGCTGCTGAAGTGCGGAATAGCTGGTGACGCGCCACGGATCGGCCAGCGTACGGCTGACCGTACGTGCGCGCAGCGTATCTTCGGGCAGAGGCGCGTCGTGCCAGCGCGTCGCCTCACCCCTCTCCGCCCTCACCACGTCGATGCCCGCATGGTTGATCTCGTCAAGCAGCACGGCCAGCTGCTCTGCGCTGGCGGCTTCTCCTCGCTGCAGCAAGAAACCCAACGCGCTTTTATGCAGATCGCTTGCTCCTTCGCGTTTGCGCGTGCCGCGGAACAGCGGCGCCACCCCAACGCTGCAGTGAAAGATAGAGCGCGTCAGGGCCACATACAGCAAACGCAGATCTTCTGCCAGGCGTTCCTCTTCTGCCAGCGCCAGGCTCTCCTCGTTGCTGTGCAGATCGAGCACCGGATTGAAGCTGTCGCGATCGTGATAAAGCGCCGTATCCGCCTCACGAAAACCGGCGGCGAACGGCAACCAAACCAGCGGATACTGCAATCCTTTCGATTTGTGAATGGTGACGATTTGCACCAGGTGACGATCGCTCTCAAGGCGCAATTGCTGGCTGGCAGACTGACTATCCGGATTGGCTATCTGCTGTGCCAGGTAGCGTATCAGCGCGTGAGGGCTATCGAGCTGCGCCGCCGCTTCCTGCAGCAATTCGCCAAGGTGCAGCAAATCGGTCAACCGGCGTTCGCCGTTTTCCGATGCCAGCAAGTTTTCTGCCAGATGTCGCTCCAGCATAAGCTGCCGCAGCATGGGCAGAACGCCACGCTGATGCCAAAGCTGTTGCCAGCGGGCAAAGGTCTCGACCAGATCGTCCCACGCGCGCGCGTCATGATCGAGCGCATCCAGCTGGGCGGCGTCAAACGCAAACAGCGACGTCGCCAGCGCGGTGCGTAACATCCGCTCCTGCTCGGGAGCCAATACCGCTTGCAGCAGCCAAAGTAGCTCACGCGCCTCTGGCGTGGTGTAGACGCTGTCGCGATTAGACAGATACACCGACGGAATGCCGAGCTGTTTTAATGCTTCGCGAATGTGGTTCGCCTCACTGCGGCTGCGCACCAACACCGTGATGTCTGAGGCCTGCACGCCCCGCTGCAAGCCGGTTTTGCCCAAGAGCGCGCGTCCCTGCTGCCCCGCCTGCAACCAGCGGCTAATGTCGAGGGCGCACTGCTGCGCCATGAACTGCTGATAGTCACTGACGCTGCAGCCTTCGCCAGGCTGCAACCATAGCCGGAGCGCAGGCTGCGCGCGATCGTCTACCGTCAGCGAGAGCGACTGATTAGGCGGCGCGAACTGCACGGGCAGAAAAGGTATATCCTCGAATAAAAACGGCGAGGAGAGCCGTGAAAACAGCAGGTTCACGGCCTCAACCATCTCAGGTGATGAGCGCCAGTTGGTATCCAGCGTGTAGTGCGCGCTCACTTCATTACGTGCGCGGATATAGGTAAAAATGTCGGCGCCGCGAAACGCATAGATCGCCTGTTTAGGATCGCCAATCAGCAACAGCGCCCGATCGGGCTGCTGATGGTAGAGGGTGCGAAAGATGCGGTACTGCTGCGGATCGGTATCCTGAAACTCATCAATCAGGGCGACCGGATAGCGCTGGCGGATCACCTCTGCCAGCCGCTCACCGCCGGACGGGTGCAGAGCGTCATCCAGGCGACTCAAGAGATCGTCAAAACCCAGCAGCGCCTGCAGACGCTTCTCTTTGTGCACCGCCGCGCGAACCTCCACCAGCGCGCGCGCAATCATCAGGTCGCGCAGCGAAAGCGGTTGGGCCAAAAAATCGTCTATTGCGCTAAACAGCGCATGGCGCGGTGCACTGCCTTTTTTGGTCTTTTCATGCAGCAGCTGTTGGCCAAAGCGGGCCAGCTCGGCAGGTACCGTGTAGTCACGGGTTTCACTTTGCGCCCAGTCGCTAACTTTATTGACCCATACCGGCAAATGTTTGCTGCTGTAGCTGCGCTTATCAACGTCAGACTGACTGATCAAGGTGAGTACTTCCTCACCGACAGTGCGCCACTGCGCCTTGATTTGCTCGATTTTCGCCAGATTACGTGCATGGCGAGACGCCAGCGTTTCATCATCGGCTGGCGGCAAGCGCAAACCGGGGGATTCCCCTTGTAGCCACGGTCGCAACGTGGTCAACAGCTGATCCGGCCCGCTCCACTCGTTGACGATCACGCGCGCAATATCCAGCGTCAGCGGATAACAGTGACGTCGCCAAAAGTCGGCGGTGGCGCGCCGCAGCAGTGGATGTTCATCCTCAATCAACTGCTGTTCAAACAGCATGCCTGATTCAAAGGCATTGAAATTGAGCATGCGCTGACAGAAACCGTGAATGGTGAAAATCGCGGCTTCATCCATTTGCCGTTCGGCCGCCAGCAACAGCGATGCCGCGTCCTCGGGGTGGGCAATCTCCTCCAGCAGCCGATTTAACATCGCGTTGCTGCTTGCGCCGCGAATGCAGGCCAACCGCAGCTCGTGGATATTATCGCGAATGCGGCCACGCAGTTCGGCCGTGGCGGCCTCAGTAAAGGTCACCACCAAAATTTCATCGACCGACAGCGGGCGCGAATAGGCATGCTCGCCGCCGAGCCCAAGTAGCAGTCGCAGGTAAAGCAGACCGATAGTAAAGGTTTTACCGGTGCCGGCCGAAGCCTCAATTAAGCGCTCGCCGCGCAGCGGCAGCGTTAAGGGGTTGAGTGTTTCAGGCTGCTGCGTCATGGCATATCACGCTTTACGTTCAGCGACTGCTGTAGCTTGTCAACGCGATCCCAGGTCGTGAATCCCGTGACCTTGGCATAGTCGGCGGGATGCGTCGACGGCTGGCTACCGCCAATTTGGGAAAGCATCGCCATTCCCTGCTGCTGGAGCACGGCCTGATGGAAGAAGTCGGCCAAACTCGTTGGCGTGAGCTTGTCGATGGCGGCGAGGGTTTTTTCGCGGGTGTCGAACGCAAAATTCTGCCGATTAAAATCACGCTCATAGCGATTCGCTTCTTCGTCGAGCGTTTGCGGACGCTGCTTAAGCTCGTTTATCAACGCCTGCTGATACTGCGCGAAATCGTCGTTACTTAGCTGACGCAGCCGCTGCTCCGCCTGCGGATAAAAAGCGCGGAAGCGCTCCAGCAAATAGGCAGGTGATTTGCTGTTGCTTTGCAGTAGGAATCCAATCCCCCACTGACGGCCAATCGGCATTTGATAGCAGAATACGGCGTAGCCAAGCTGCTCCTCAGTGCGCAACTGGTTGTAAAACCACGGTTGTACAATTTGGCTCAGTAAGGTGCTGTTGGCCATGCTCTGGTATTCACCATAGCCCAATGGAACATAGAGCGCTGCCAAGGCGGAATCTGTGCTGCTGCTCGCGGTTTGTAAGTTCACTTTCCGGGCACTATCAATGGCGACGTAATCACTGTGCCAGTCGCTCTGTCCGCGACTCTGCAGTTGCTGACGCAACTGTGTCGCCAGCTGTTTGACGCGGTCTGCTGAGAGATTCCCTACCGCCATCATTTCAGGTGTCGCCTCACGAATAAGGGCATCACGATACGCGGTCACCTCCTCAAGCGTGATGGTCTTCACCACGTCTCGCCGCGTGTCGCGCTGGGTATAAGGCAACTGTGAAAGCATTTGCATCGGCTGGATGGCCTGCTCGAACGCCTTACCTTTCTCTGCGGCGTCAAGGCGATCGAGATACCAGGATTTGGCCTGCTCAAGCTGCTGCGGCGTAGGCTGGAAGCGGGCGTAGCCTTCCACCAGCTTTTGCAGCAGTTCAGGCAGACGCTGCGTGAAGCCGCTCGCGTTAAAGACCAATCCCTCGTTTTCACCGATGGAGAAACTGATCCCAGCCACCGACGCCTGATTGTTTAACGCATCAAGCGCCACGCTAGAGAGATAATCATTTAAACCAAACAGCACCTGCTGGCGTGCATCGCTGATGGCATTTTTGTTGCGCAGCGCCAGCGTTATCGCCGCTTTGGGTTCATTGGCGAACGCTGCACTAGGCATCCAGTAAATACGCATACTTGCCGCATCGCCAATGGGCACCGGATGGGAAAAGGTTTTTTCCTGCGCGTCAATCAGCGAGAAGTCGGAAGGAATGTACGGATTGAGCATGGGCAGCGAAAGCGGCAGATTCGCCCCCTGTTGCTGCCAGGCGCTAAGCTGCGCAGGGCTAATTTTATCCACCTGATAAGGGGCCTGGACAAAATAAGCCTCTTTGTTATGCGGCTCATGGGGGCTGATAAACCAAATGCGGGCATTTTGCGGCGTCATCTCATTCAACCGCGCCTTGATAGCGGCAGGATCGAAATCGTCGGCAAGGTAAGGCGCATCCAACGTATGTTCCAGCGGCACACGCAGCATGGTATCTGCTAGCCACTCAATATAATCCATATCCCGCGTGATAGAGGGGTAGCGAAAATCCAGCGCCAGCACGTGGGAAACCTCGTCGAAGTAGGCTTTATCAATGCCCTTGTCGCGCAGCAGGGTAAGATAGCGGAATACCGCGCCCAGCACTTCATCACGCTGCGCGAGGCCTTTATCGGTCAGGGATACGGTGATGGCGAACACGCCGCTGCTGCGTTCCGTAAACGGATCGGCACCCGCGTTCACGCCATCTGCCAGCCCCTGCTTTTGCAGCCAATCATTCAGCGTATTCTCACTGCGATTGGCCAGCATGTAACCGATCAGCGTGTCGGTTTTACTGCGAAACCGATCACTGTTATTGGCGATGCGAAACTCAATTTTTAGCTGTTTACGCGGCTGGGCAGGCACGTAATGGATAATGATGCCTTTTTGCGCGTCGGTCACCACGGGTACGTCGATCGCCGGTATGCTGGCGTGATGGTTCGCGATACGCCCAAAGGTCTGGGCGGCGATGTCAGCCATCTCAGGCAGCGACGTGTTGCTGTAAATGACGCCTTTCATAAGATTAGCGGAGTAATGACGTTGATAGAACTGAACCAGAGCCTGATGCAAATTGCTCTCGGGCTTGTCGCTTAAGGTCTCAAGGTTACCGCCAGAGTAGCGCGAGGCCGGATGCGCCGGATTAAGCGTCTCGGCGCCAACCTGCGCCATACGCAAACCGTCGCGCGACCGCGCCATGGTCAGTTCGGCATTCACTGCGTGACGCTCGCGATCGGCATTCACCGGATCCAGCAGCGGGTGCGCAATCGCGTCCGCCAGGCGATCCACCGCTGGCAGCAGGGCGTCATTCGCGACCTCCAAATAAAACGCGGTGCGATAGGATGCCGTACTGGCATTATGGCTTCCGCCGTGCTTCTTCAAAAACTCAGCCAAGTTATCTGGCTGCGGATAGCGCTGCGAGCCCATTAACACCATGTGTTCCGTATAGTGCGCCAGGCCGAGCTGCGCGTCGGGATCGTCAAGTGAGCCAATCGGCAGCGTCAGGGCCGCCAGTGATTTCGGCGCGTCAGGATCGGAGACCAATAGCACCGTCATGCCGTTATCCAGCGCGATCGCCTGGTAGCTGCGCGGATCGCGTTCGCTCTTACGAATCGTGTCATTAACGGGTTTCCAGCCGCGATCGGCGGCAGCCGTCGTCCCCAGTGCCAGCATACTTAATAGCAGCGCGCTTACCCAGCGTGCGTGAATCCGCATGTAAACCCCTTTCATTACTGATTGCCGCCGGCTGTGTGAACGGCGACATACACGTGTTAACAAGGCAAAATGATGAGAATGCGCCGTGCGCTCAGTGCGTTATTCGTTATCGTGATGCGCGAGGCGCACCGGTAAATACCAGCGACGCGCGGCGGCAACGATCGCCTCAACAGCGGCGTCGTCAAGCGTGCGGCAAAGGCGCTGCAGATAGGGATCGCTGCCTTCCCCCTCAATTTGATAACCGCCCTGCCATGCCTGAAGCAGTTTATTACGCGCTTTTTGCTGGGCCTGTTCGTCTTCTAACAGCTGCTGCGATTTCGCGTCAAAGCTGGCATCCAGCCAGGCGCTGCCCGATTTATTCAGCAGCATGAGCGGTTCAGATAGCCCGGCCTGATAAGCCGCAACATACTCGGTAAGCAGCGCCTGCGCGCGCTCGGCGTTGATCGCCTTGAAGCGCCAGTAGCTCTGCTTGCGCCCGTACATCCGGCTGTCGCCGCTACCGCCCAGCGCGCAATACACCAGATGCTCAAGCCACAGCAGCAGCCCATCGTTCATGCTCAGCACCCCTGGCCGCCAGCGCAGCAGGCCGTCAGCTTGCACCTGGGTTAACCAGCCGGTCAAGAGAACCTCGCCCAAAGGCAGCGCGACCTCCCAGCTCTCGGCCGGCAGCCGCTGCCCCGCGATGTTCTCAGCCACCTCTTGCATCTCTTCCGTTTGTCGCTGCCAGAAGAGTTCGCCAAAGGCGCCGTAGGGTAAATTGCCTGCGGCGCGGTGGCGGGCAAACAGCTGCGCCGGATCCGCCCCCTCAACCAGCGCGTTCAGCAGTTCAGCATTGATTTGATAGCGTTCGAGGCTGTCAGGCGCAAAGGGTTCGCTATCGGGTAGCTCGCTCTCTTCCATCCAGAATGACACGCCAAGCCGCTGCTGGAACCAGGCGCGCACCGGATGCCGCCAAAAGCGGAGTAGCTGTTCGAGCGACAGACTCGTCAACGCTTGCTGCGGTAACGGCTGCACAAAGTCCGGCTGCGCAACGCCGCTGCCCGTCGCCGCGGGCAGCCATTCGGCGGCAAAGCTCTGTCCGCTGAAGCCAGGGTGGAAATTTTCCGCTGCGAAAGGCATGCGGCTGTGCAGCGTTTGCAGATGTGCACGGACGCGCTGTTCGCTGATGTCGGGCTCGGCGGACTCATCGCCGGGCAGACAAAAACTTTGGCTCAGGTAGTCCAGCAGTTCAGTGACCAGCACCGAAGGATAGCGCGCGCTATTATCCTGAATGGCGCGGCCGATATAACTGATATACAGCTGGTCCTGGGCGCTGATAAGCGCCTCCAGAAACAGGTAGCGATCGTCATCCCGGCGGCTGCGGTCGCCTTTGCGCGTCTGCTGCTGCATTAAATCAAAGCCGAGCGGTGCCAGCGTGCGCGGATAAACGCCATCGTTCATGCCCAACAGGCACACAACTTTAAACGGGATTGATCGCATAGGCATCAGCGTACAGAAGTTGATGGGGCCTGCCAGGAATCGCTGGCTGATGCGCTGCTGATCGAGACGTGCGCGCAGCTCATCACGCAGCAGCGTCACCGGGATAGGCTGCTGATAGGTCGCCTGCATCCCCTGTTCAATGATTTGCGCCCACTGCGTTTCCACCAGCAGCAGCGCGGCTTCGCTCTCGGCGTCCGCCGTAAAGAAGGTGTCGATCAGCTCGCGACACAGCGGCATCCACTCTGCAAGCGGGCGATCCTCTTTTAATCGCGCGCGCCAGAGATCGAGGCACGCGAGCAGATTGGCTAAGTGGCCCGCCAATTCGGCGATCAATCCGCTGGATTCGTCGTAGGGCAAAATGCCCTGCCAGTCTCCATTGCGACTCTCCAGCGCATAGCCCAGCAGCATGCGCTGTAGGCCAAAGCGCCAGGTATGCTGACCCGTTACCGGCAGGGCCAGCGCCTCAACGCTGGCATCATCCAGCCCCCAGCGTATGCCTGACTCCATCACCCAACGTCGCAGCAGGCGCAAGCCACTCTCATCCACCGAAAAGCGCTGCGCAAGCGCGGGCACTTCGAGCAAAGCCAATATTTCTTCCGACGCGAAGCGGCTTTCAGGCAGCATCAGAAGCGAGAGCAGCGCCTGAATCGCTGGATGCGCCTGGCTGGCGCGACGATCTGAGATCGCAAACGGCAGGTAACGGTCGGCAGGCGCGCTGGCGAACGCGGCCTGAATAAACGGCGCATAGCTATCAATGTCCGCCACCATCACGATGATATCGCGCGGTCTGAGCGTGGGATCGGCCTCCATCATCGCCAGTAAGTGGTCCTGTAGCACCTCCACTTCACGCTGGGCGCTGTGGCACACCTGCACCGTCACGGAGCGGTCTTCGGGTTCCAGGCGGCGCTTGGTGCGGCTGCTGTCCAGTTCATCTGCCGTGAGACCGATGACCGCCTTATCTTCAAGATTAAGCAGATCGGCCTGCAGGCTGTGCAGCAGGTTATCTTCGGGCATCTCAACAAACGCATCTACATCGTTTGCGGCGGCCTCCATCTGGCTTAATAAAAACAGATTGTCGCGTCCCAGCTTGCCCCACGAGGCCAGCAGCGGATTAGTGAGCTGCTGTTCACCCAGTTCGTTGAACAGCGTGGTGGCCGCTTCGGGATCGCGAAACAGCGGCTGCGCGTCATCCGAGTGAAGGCGACGGCGCTGGCGACTTTGTAATTTCGCCAGAAACGCATAGTCCTGAATGTCGCCCCAGTAGTGGCGGCATGGGTTGGTAAATAGCAGGTGAATATCAATATGGCGACCAAGCGCTTCAAGCGCCTGCAGATAGACCGGCGGCAGCGCAGAGATACCGCAGATAAAAACACGCTGAGGCAGACCGGCGGGCGGCGAGGTGGCCTCCTCAAGCGCCTGAATAAAGCGCGCATAGAGGTTGGCACGGTGCCACATCGGCTGCCCAAGCTGTTCGGTGAAACTCACTAAATCGCGCCATAGCGCAGCCTGCCAGATTTGCACTTCTCCCAGCCCTTCGACAAGTTCGCCGCGTTCCCAACGGTTTAGCCAGTCAGAACGGTAAACCAGATACTGGTCAAAGAGGTCGGCAATACGGGCACTAAGCTGGTACAGCTTACGTTTATCCTCATCGTCATTGAGGTATTGGTGCAGCGGCTGAAACGCCTCCTGTTCCAGCAAGTCAGGCAGGCGATGCATTAGCTTCCAGCTCATGCTGGCTTTGCTGAACGCGCTCTCTTCAGGAATACCGGGCAGCACCTTAACAAACATGCTCCAGATAAACGTCGCTGGCAGGGGAAAAGCGATGTTCGCGGCGATGCCAAAGCTGTTTGCCAACTCCATTTGCAGCCATTGCGCCATGCCGGGACTTTGCACCAGCACCTGTTCAGCCGCCAAAGGGTCATCTAATGGCTGATTTTCAATCAGGATCCCCGCAAGATTTTTCAAAAGATCGAGCTGATTGGAGTGGTAAACCCGGAACATAATTCTCCTCAAGAGCAAAACAGCACAGCTTGGTCACTCTACCTTGTATCGGGTGCAATGCCTACCGCGCTGCGCTCAGGTTAGCGGCATTTAAGCTGGGCCAGGGTGGCGGTGCGCTGTTGTGCCCCCGTCACGGTGACGCGTTCCAGCGTGCAACGTGCCGAAAAAGCCTGCTGTTGACGCTGCGTGTGCCAACCTGCAACGTCACGCCCTTGCATAGCTTGCGCAGCCGCCTGCCAGGCCTGATGCTGCAGCCACTGCTGGCTAAAACCCAGCGCCAACGCGCGGTGATAGTGCAGCAGAGAGGTGATAGTGAGCGCCAGCAGCAGCATGGCAACCAGCGTTTCCGCCAGACTAAAACCCTGCGTCGTCGTTTTGCGACATGCACTCGGCGGGCGTCGCCAGCGGGCAGAAGTCAATCCATCCGTGCGCAACGGCCTGTGGCATCTCCGTTTGCAGAGAGACCCAGCGCCACAGCGACAGCTCGCGATCTTCACCGCGTCCAGAGAGCAACCCATAATTATCCTCCGTGCGCAGTAAACAGCTTTGCCACTGCTCTGCACGCCATGACTGGCACTGCCAGCCCTCTGCTTTAGGCCAGCGCTGTGCCCGCCCCCATTCCAGCGCTGAATGCGCTTGCGAATACGCTTTGTGATAGCGCTGTTCATCCACCACCGTTTGCAGGTTCTGCGCAAGCTGCGTGCGCGTGGCGTGCAACGTAATGCCGCCCAGCAGCATGAGCAACAGCACCATGCTCAGAGGACCGCTACCTCGCTGTTTCACAGGTTCATGCCCTGGATCCAGTGCTCAAGCGTGGCCCGCTGGCTGCCTGCCGAAGCGGCAAGGTGCAAGATCAGTCGCGCGCCCTGCCGCACAACGCGAAAGGTCTCGACGGTGAGAAACGCGCCATCCGTGAGCCGCTCCCACCCGCCGCCGCCGCAGTTGTCCACCCCGCGCTGCATCTCAATCTGCCCCTCTCGCAGGCGATAGCCATACCATTCGCTCTCGCGATGGCCAACCCCCTCCCAGCGGCCATTGCTGTTTTCATCCCAGCGCAGCAGCACGCACTCACCGCCAGCGACAAGCTGCAGCGCCGGGCCACTGCACGCGCCGCGACAATAGCCTGCGCGCTGAAGCGCTTTTTGCATCGTGTGGGCGAGTTGCTGCAATTCCTGCTGCAGCTGAACGCGCTGCTGCAGGCGCAGAGTATGATCCAGCAGGAGAGGCAAAAAACGCCCCACGCTCACCATCAGTACCGCACCGACAGCCATTGCCAGCAGCATTTCAAGCAGGCTAAAGCCGCGTTGATTCAGGTGCATTTTTTGTCCTCCGGTCGACATAGCCGGATGCGCGCACGCGAAGAGATGATTACCCGCCAGCGTCCGGCCTCGCTCTGAATATCGATGCTGCCTGGTCGTGCGACGTCACGCCGACCATAAAATCCCGGCTCGCCTACCATGCTTTGAATGCGCACGCCGGGATAAGGCGGTGTGTATAACCAGCGCGACGGCGGCTGACAGTTCATGACCGGCCGTTTTCCTGCGCCGAGACAACCCGGCTTGCCCGGCATTAACCACAGATTGACCTCACGGTTATGCCAGTTGGCGTGCGCCCGCAAACGCAACAAAAAGCCTTGCAGCTGGTGGGCGCTGTCGCGCAGCTGTTGCTGCTGTTGCCAGCGCTGCCAGCCCTGAAAGCCGCCCAGACTGACTATTCCGGCAATCGCCATCACCAGCATCAGTTCAGGCAGGGTAAAACCCGCAAAAGAGTATTTGTTCATGGCGCATGACTTTGCGCTTTACGGTGTGGCCCCACAAGCGCCTGACCGCAATGATGGAATGAAGCTTCCAGGCAGCGTAGCGTGTTTACGCGAGATACAGCTGGGGCGTGCGATGGGTTCAAAAATAAAAGGAGATAATAAGATTTCAGGGTAAAAAAAACCCTGCCATGCGGCAGGGTTGTGTGCGCGTCGCGCAGAGGATGTTAGACCGCCACTGGCGCCTTGATGGCGGGATGCGGATCGTATCCCTCAACTGCAAAATCATCGAACTGATAGTCAAAAATTGAGGCCGGTTTACGTTTGATCACCAGCTTCGGCAGTGGACGTGGCTCACGCGTCAGCTGCAGGCGCGCCTGCTCCAGATGATTGCTGTACAGGTGCGTATCGCCACCCGTCCAGACGAAATCACCGACTTCTAAGTCACACTGTTGCGCCACCATATGCACCAGCAGCGCGTAACTGGCGATGTTAAACGGCAAACCAAGGAAGATATCGCAGGAGCGCTGATACAGCTGGCAGGAGAGTTTTCCGTTGGCAACATAGAACTGGAAAAAGGCGTGGCACGGTGCCAGCGCCATCTGATCCAGTTCGCCAACGTTCCACGCAGAGACGATAATGCGGCGCGAGTCGGGATCGCGCTTCAGCTGCTCAATCACTTTCGTGATTTGATCGATCTCTGCGCCAGACGCGGTGCCCCAGCTGCGCCACTGTTTACCGTAAACCGGCCCAAGATCGCCGGTCTCGCTTGCCCATTCGTCCCAAATAGTGACGTTATTCTCTTTCAGATAGCCAATATTGGTCTCGCCCTTCAGGAACCACAGCAGTTCATGAATAATCGAGCGCAGATGCACTTTTTTGGTCGTGACCAGCGGAAACCCTTCCTGCAAGTTAAAACGCATCTGGTGGCCAAAAATTGAGCGCGTGCCGGTGCCGGTACGATCGGCCTTTTCAGCGCCCTCATTCAGCACGTGTTGCATCAGGTCCAGATACTGTTTCATTTTACCTCTCGTGTGTGTTGCTGCGGGCGACGATATGCCCAAACCATCATAATAATGCCCGCCAGAATCATCGGGATCGACAGAATTTGCCCCATGCTGATGCCGCCTTCAAACAGGCCGAGCTGCGCATCTGGCTGGCGGAAGAACTCAACAATGATTCGGAATGCACCGTAGCCAATCAGGAACAAGCCTGACACGCTGCCCATCGGGCGCGGCTTACGGATAAACAAATTAAGGATGATAAACAGCACCACACCTTCCAGCACCAGCTCGTAGAGCTGTGAAGGATGACGCGGCAGCACGCCATAGGTGTTTAACAGCGACTGGTACTGTGGATTGTTGGCAGCGAGGGCAATGTCTTCGCTGCGCGAGCCCGGGAACAGCATGGCGTATTTAAAATCAGGCGCCACGCGGCCCCACAGCTCGCCGTTGATAAAGTTACCCAGGCGGCCCGCACCCAACCCGAACGGTATCAGCGGCGCAATGAAGTCCGCGACCTGGAAGAAGTGGCGTTTGGTCCGACGCGCAAAAATCAGCATCACCACGATCACGCCAATCAGGCCGCCGTGGAAGGACATCCCCCCGTCCCAAACCTTAAACAGATAGAGCGGATTCTCAAGGAACAGCGGCAGGTTATAGAACAGTACGTAGCCAATACGCCCGCCGAGAAATACGCCCAGAAAGCCGGCGTAAAGCAAGTTTTCAACTTCCTCTTTTTTCCAGCCGCTGCCCGGTTTGTTGGCGCGGCGCACCGCGAGCCACATCGCGAAGACAAAACCCACCAGATACATCAAGCCGTACCAGTGTAGTGAAACCGGTCCGATGGAGAAAATCACCGGATCGAATTGGGGAAACGAAATGTAGCCGTTAGTCATCATTCACCATCGTTTTTTCTGCCCTGAAACGGGTCTGACTTAAGGGGTCGATATAATAAAAGGCTGCGCATGATAGCACAGCCGCTTTGTACAATTTCCGCAGAAATGTAAACAGTTAACGCCCGCCGCGAATCAATCCGCCCAAGCCACGGCGCTCCATAAAGGCGGAGATCCGATGCCGCACTTCTGACGCGGTATGCGCCTCGACGGCCTCCTCACTCAGCTTTTGCGCTTCTTCATAATCCAGGTGGCGTAACAGATATTTGACGCGCGGGATGTTCTTGCCATTCATGCTGAGATGATGGTAGCCCAGTCCCACCAGCAGTGCGACACACATTGGATCGCCGGCCATTTCACCACACAGGCACAGTTCAAGATTGGCCTTCCGGGCTTCGTGAGCAATGCCTTGCAGCGCCCGCAGCATGGCGGGATGGAGCGGATCGTACAGGTTCGCCACGCGCGTGTTATTGCGATCAACCGCCAGCAGATATTGGGTTAAGTCATTGGTGCCTACCGAAATGAAGTCCACGCGCGCGGCCAGATGCGGGATCATAAACAGCATTGACGGCACTTCGATCATCACGCCAATGCGCGGCGTTGGAATGGCATAGCCAAGCATGTCTTCCACTTCACGTCCGGCGCGATCGATCAGGCGACGCGCGTCATCGATTTCATCGATGTGGCTGATCATGGGCAGCAGAATACTGAGGTTGCCGGAGGCGGCATTCGCACGCAGCATCGCGCGCACCTGCACGAGGAAAATTTCTGGCTGATCGAGCGTAAGGCGGATGCCGCGCCAGCCAAGGCAAGGATTTTCTTCGCTGATGGGCATATACGGCAGCTGCTTGTCCGCCCCGATATCCAGGGTACGCAACGTCACCGGCTTGTTGTAGAACAGCTGTAGCATTCCCTGATACTGCGCAACCTGCTCTTCCTCGGAAGGAAAACCGCTTTGCAGCATAAACGGAATTTCCGTGCGATAGAGGCCGATGCCGTCCACCCAGCTGTCGAGCGCCTGCTCATGCTCGGGGCTCAAGCCCGCATTCAGCATCACCTGCACGCGCTGGCCGCTTTTCAATTCACCGGGCTGATCGACCACGCCTTCGGCCATTTTGCTCAGCGCATTCTCTTCGCTGATAAGCCGCTGGTATTCCTGAACCAAAACCGGCTCGGGATCGATTAACACTTCGCCACGATAGCCATCGACAATCAGCAAACGCTTATTGAGCTGGGCCGGCAAAATATCGGCGCCCATGACGGTAGGGATCCCCATGGCGCGCGTCAGGATCGCCGCGTGCGAGTTGGCGGCCCCGTCACGCACCACGATGCCGGCTAAGCGCTCCTGCGGTACTTCCGCCAGCGAGGTAGCCGTGAGTTCATCTGCCACCAGCACAAAGCGCTCCGGCCAGGCGTTGGTGCCCACCAGCGTATCGTCAAGGTGAAACAGCAGGCGCTGCCCCAGCACGCGCAAATCGCCTGCGCGCTCGCGCAGATACTGATCCTGCAAATTGGCAAATTGCTCAGCGAACTTCTCGATGACCGTCTTAACCGCCCATTCGGCCACCGATCCGCGATCGATCTCTGCAAAGAGATCTTTTTTCAGTCGCGCATCGGTGAGTAAATGCGAGTAGAGATCGAAAATCGCCGCGCTCTCTTTTTGTACGCTCGCCGCAAAGCGCTTGCTAAAGCGGCGAAATTCATTTGCCGCTTCACTCATCGCCAGGCTCAGGCGCTCGCGCTCGCGCTGCACATCCAGGGTTGAGGCTGCGGTAACCTGATCGAGCTGCGGCTGAATCTGATCGACCCAACCGGGCGCAACGGCCACGCCTGGCGCAGCCGCAATCGCTTTAACGCGCGTTTGACGAAACTGGCCAAACAACTGTCCCAGCTGAGATTGCGACAGCAATCCCGCCATCTGCGTGGCAAGCGTGACCAGGAAAGACTCTTCGCTTTCGTCGAATTGACGATGTTCCCGTTGCTGTACCACCAGCACGCCCAGCAGCTGGCGACGGCTAATGATCGGGACGCCGAGGAAGGAGCGGTAGCGCTCTTCTTTAACGGCAGGAATATATTTGAAGCTGGGATGGCTCTGCGCATCGGCGAGGTTGATAGGCTCCGCAAGGCGTCCTACCAATCCCACAATGCCCTGATCGAATGCCAGCGTAACGGTGCGGCCGCGCGGTTTTTTTAAGCCGCGCGTGGCCATCAGGTAATAGCAACGGCGGTCGTGATCGGCCAGATAAACCGAACAGACCTCCGTTTCCATCGCCAAACAGATTTCATTTACCAGAATGTCGAGCGCTTCATTCAGACGCGGTGCGCTCGCCACTTTTTCTACAATTTCGCGCAACTGAGTGAGCATAAAGGGCGTGGCCTATCCTCTTTTACGTCGATGGGCGGCGTGATTATTGCGCTGCCCCGCACTCTCCTGCATAGACATAACCACGCCAGCAAACTCCTTCATGACGCGACGATAAACATCGCGCTTAAACGAGACCACTTGACGTACCGGATACCAAAAGCTGACCCAGCGCCACCCATCGAACTCCGGCGTGCTGCTGTGTTGCACATTGATATCCGCATCACTGCACATCAATTGCAGAAGAAACCACTTCTGTTTCTGGCCGATACACACCGGCTTTGTATCCCAACGCACCAAACGTTTTGGCAATTTGTAACGTAACCAGTTACGGGTCGAAGCAAGTATACGAACATCTTTGCGGTGCAAACCCACTTCTTCAAACAGTTCACGGTACATGGCCTGTTCAGCGGTTTCACCCGGATTGATGCCTCCTTGAGGAAATTGCCAGGAGTGCTGTCCAAAGCGCCTGGCCCATAACACTTGTCCCTGCCTGTTACAGATTACGATACCCACATTTGGGCGGTAGCCATCATCATCGATCACTGGACTACCTCAAAGCTAAATTTGAATGGCTTGATTGTTTCACACTCCTTACAGACGGTAAACCACTGGATATCAGGGGAGTTCGTCGGTTAACAGTGGGATAACTCACAGAATGTTGCCAACTTATAAACAGCCTGGAGCTTTTAAGGTCGATCTTATTCACCTTTTCTGTGGATAGCTATGTGTAGAACACGGGAATGCATTGAATAACCGCTTCGGAAAATTCTCATCGACTACTATCATGACACAAAAAAAACCATTATTTGTCATGCAAATAAATAAAAATCTCCTCACCTCATTTACCCACAACCGTTGTAAACAGCAGCCTGTCTCACGCAGCAGGTCAAATAGTAACCAGCGCCGTATTTATCCACAGAGAATGTCCTAAACCTGGTCAAAAAAAGGAAAAAAAGCGTGCAAGTCGATAAAGTCAAGGCTGTAAATGGAAACAGGTGTCACTTCTGTGCGCGGTTATCCCACCTTTCTGTGGATAACTGCGTGTAAGATCCTGTTCATTGTCGATGACAAGCTGGGATAACCGCCCCTTACCCTATTGGGCTTACAGACAATTCTTCAAAAAAAGCATGTTGAATCATGCTATTATCAGCTTAGTCTTCGTAGGCTTTGTGTGGAAAACTGCGTCCCCACCAAGCTGTACAATATTCGACCAGGTCAGTATCACGATGAATATTTCGCCATCCCTGCCCGCCGCGCCGCAGCACGAAGGGGAACTGTTGCAGCGCGCCCACCAATTAGCGGGCCAAACGCTGTCTGCGCTGGCAGCCCAGCTGGGTCTCCCAATTCCCACCGATCTCAAGCGCGACAAAGGGTGGGTTGGAACGCTGCTGGAACTGCATCTTGGCGCCAGCGCGGGCAGCAAAGCCGAGCAAGATTTTGCGCATCTTGGTATTGAGTTAAAAACCATACCAATAGATGCCCAAGGTAAACCGCTGGAAACCACGTTTGTGTGTGTCGCCCCGCTAACGGGCAACAGCGGCGTCACGTGGGAAACCAGCCATGTGCGACATAAGCTGGCGCGCGTATTGTGGATTCCCGTAGAGGGCGATCGCACCTTGCCGCTGGCTGAACGTCGTGTCGGCTCGCCGCTGCTGTGGCAGCCCAGCCCGGAAGAGGATCAGCAGCTGCGCGAAGATTGGGAAGAACTGATGGACATGATTGTGTTGGGCCGAGTCGAGCACATTACTGCGCGGCACGGCACCTGGCTGCAGCTTCGTCCTAAAGCGGCAAACAGCAAGGCGCTCACTGAGGCCATCGGCGAGCAGGGACAGCCTATCCTGACGTTACCGCGCGGGTTTTATCTCAAAAAAACCTTTACTGGCCCGCTGCTGGCGCGCCACTTTCTTCTCTAACGCACCCGTTTGCCACACCCTTTCGCGCGCAGCGCAGCGCTACAAGTTGCTGCGCGACGTGTATAATCGCCGTTTAACTTTCGTTTAGGAATGAACTCTCACATGTTTGACTGGATTGCAGATCCCAACGCCTGGCTGGCGCTGGGAACGTTAACCATTCTGGAAGTGGTTTTAGGCATTGATAATATTATTTTCCTGTCGCTGGTGGTGGCCAAGCTGCCTAAACATCAGCAAAACAGCGCACGCCGCATTGGCCTGATGGGTGCCATGCTGATGCGTCTTGCCCTACTGGCCTCAATAGCCTGGGTGGTCCGCCTGACCAATCCGCTGTTTTCGATCATGGAACACGCGTTTTCGGCGCGCGACTTAATTCTGCTGTTTGGCGGGCTGTTCCTGCTGTGGAAATCCAGCATGGAGATTCACGAAACCATCGAGGGCGGAGAAGAAGAGCACAAGACCAACGTTCACTCGTTCTTCGGGGCCATCGTGCAGATCATGCTGCTCGATATCATTTTCAGCCTCGACTCAGTGATTACGGCGGTGGGTCTCTCGGATCACCTGTTTATCATGATGGCGGCGGTAGTGATTGCGGTGATTATGATGATGTTTGCCGCTCGGGCAATTGGTGAATTTGTTGACCGCCATCCCTCGGTAAAAATGCTGGCGCTGGCATTTTTGATTTTGGTGGGATTCACGCTCATTTTGGAAAGTTTTGGCGTGCATGTACCAAAAGGTTACATTTATTTTGCCATGTTCTTCTCAATGGCGGTGGAGTGTCTCAACCTGATGCGCGGTAAGAAAAACGCCGCATCGTGATGTCAAGTGCGGCGCGTGCTCGCCCACTGCTTTTCAGAATCATGCGATTAACCCTCGCGGCAAAACGATTTATTACTACACTTTTGCTGGTGATGTCGCGACGAGGGAGCTTGAGCATGAAGGGGCGAGTGGGTGTAGCAGGTGTGATTTTAACAGCGCTGTTAATGAGTGGGTGCAGCAGCGATTATGTCATGGCGACCAAAGATGGGCGCATGATCATGAGCGAGGGCAAACCCACCATCGATAAAGAGACTGGCTTGGTGGAATATACCGATGAGCAAGGCCACGTTATGCAGATTAACGGCGACGAGGTCTCCACCATTATTGAACGTTAAGTGCTTCCATGCATTGCCTGCGCCTTTTTTCCCGCGTGCAGGCGATTTCCTCCACGCTTTCCCCTTTCGTCCGCGCTGCTTCACAGGCTATAGTCCTGCATGACACACCATTCTTTTTCATAATAAAAAGGAAGCCGGCAATGCATTATCACCGTATCCCCCACAGCACGTTGGAAGTCAGCCAGCTGGGGTTAGGAACAATGACGTTTGGTGAGCAGAACAGCGAAGCCGACGCCCATGCACAGCTTGATTACGCGGTCAGCAGCGGCATCAACCTGATTGATACCGCAGAAATGTACCCCGTGCCGCCGCGCCCGGAAACCCAGGGATTAACCGAACAGTACATTGGCAGCTGGCTGAAAAAGCGCGGCAGCCGCGACAAAATCATCCTGGCGAGCAAAATTGCCGGGCCGGTTCGCGGTGCGGACGCGTCGATTCGTCCGCACCAGGCGCTGGATCGTAAAAACATCCGCGAAGCGCTGGACGCCAGCCTCAAGCGTCTCAACACGGATTACCTCGATCTCTACCAGCTGCACTGGCCGCAGCGTCAAACCAATTTCTTTGGCAAGCTCGGCTACCAGTACACCGATGCCAATGCCAGCGTCACGCTGCTGGAAACGCTGGAGGCGCTGACCGAACAGGTGCGCGCCGGTAAAATCCGCTACATTGGCGTCTCGAACGAAACGGCGTGGGGCGTGATGCGCTACCTGCAGCTGGCCGAAAAGCACGAGCTGCCCCGCATCGTAACGATTCAAAACCCTTACAGCTTGCTGAACCGCAGCTTTGAAGTGGGCTTGGCCGAGATCAGCCAGCACGAAGGCGTCGAGCTGCTGGCTTACTCCAGCCTCGCGTTTGGCACGCTGAGCGGCAAATACCTCAACGGCGCACAGCCTGCCGGCGCGCGTAATACGCTGTTTAGCCGCTTCACGCGCTACAGCGGCGAGCAGTCACAGCAGGCGATTGCTGCCTATGTGGCGCTGGCCAACAAGCACGGTCTGGATCCGTCACAAATGGCACTCGCCTATGTGCGCCAGCAGCCCTTTGTGGCCAGCACGCTGTTAGGTGCCACCACGCTGGAGCAGCTGAAAATTAACGTGGAGAGCTTCAACCTTACGCTGAACGCCGAGGTACTTGAAGAACTGGAGGCGATCCACCGTCAGTACACCTATCCGGCACCGTAACTGCGGTAACAAAAAACGCCGCGCGGCTGCTGCCGGGCGGCGTTTTTTTATGTCAGATGGAAAAGCGTTAGCGCCGCGCTTTCCACCACAGCACGGCGATCGCCAGGCTAAACAGTACGCCGAATCCGATACCGGTTGCCACCGCCGGCGCACCGAGTTTAATCGCCACGGTATAGGCGCACAGCATCACCAGCATGGCGATATTTTCCGCAAAGTTTTGCACCGCAATGGCGCTCCCTGCGCCGATGCTGGCTTTACTGCGCGCTTGCAGCAGCGCATTAAGCGGTACCACGAAAAAACCGCCCAAGGCGCCAATCACCATCAAAATCAAATAAGCAGACAGCAGGCTGTGCTGTAGCGAAAATAGCGTCACCATCACGCCAATCAGCACGCCCGCAGGCATACAGCGGCGCACCTTCTCCAGCGAGATCCATTTTGCCGCCGCTCCGGCCCCCACTACGATGCCAATCGCGACCATGGCGTTGAGCGTGGTCGGCGTTTTGTTGTCGCTGATACCCAGCGCTACCGGCACCCACAGCACCAGCAGAAAACGCAGCGTCACGCCCGCCCCCCAGAACAAGCTGGTGCCCAGCAGTGAGAAGCGGGTTTCGCCGTTGCGCCACAGCTGCTGCACCGAGGCGGCAAAGGCGCGCAACAGCATGCCGAGCTGCCAGCCCTGCCCCGGACGCGCGGCGGGCAATTTGGGGATAAAGATATTCGCCGTGACGGCCAACGCGTAAGTAAGGGCACACACGATCAGCGCCGTCAGCAGATCCCAGTCGGCCAGCAGGCCGCCCGCAACCGAGCCCAGTAAGATGGCGGCAATCGTCGACGCCTCCATCAGACCGTTGGCTTTCACCAACCGCTCGCCGTGGGTGATCTCCGTAAGAATGCCGTATTTCGCGGGTGAGTATGCCGCCGCGCCCACACCCACCAGCGTGTACCCGAGAAACGGACTGAAGCCAAAGCAGATCGTCAACGCCCCCAGCAGCTTCAGGCCATTCGCCAGCATCATCACTCGACCTTTGGCAATGCTATCGGCAATCTGGCCCACAAAAGGCGCCAGCAGGATGTAAGTAGCCACAAACATCATCTGCATGATGGGCTGGCTCCAGTCGGGATAGAACTGGTTTTTCAGCACCGCCAGGGTAACAAACAGCAGTGCATTGTCACCAAAGGCCGAGAAAAACTGCGCCACGATCACCGCCAGCATGCTGCGCGATAAGAGCGCGTTGTCGCGTGGGGATGTCAGGCTCATGCCGAGGCCTCCTCCGCCAGCTGTTTCAGGCGGACGTAGTCAGGTTTGCCGCTGCCCAGCATTGGCAACGCCGTCATCACGCGAATATCGCGCGGTACCGCCAGCTCTGGCGCACCGCTGGCGCGGGCGGCACTCAACAGCTGGTCGCGGGTCAAGGCGCTATCGGTGGTAAACAGCACCAGCGCTTCGCCGCGCTGCCCATCCGGCCGCAGCGACGCGGCATGCTGTTTCTCACCGGAGGCGCGCAGCGCAATCTGCTCCACGCTCTCAAGCGACACCATTTCGCCCGCAATCTTGGCAAAGCGTTTTGCCCGGCCCTGAATCTGACAGAAACCGCCCTCATCAAAGCTGACGATATCGCCGGTGTCATACCAGCCGGGTTCCATTTCGCCTTCGCCGTTGTCTGCCACCGGCGGCTCCAGCACGCCCGGGTTGTCCACGCGCAGGTAACCGTTCATCACGTTCGGGCCACGCAGTTGCAGACGCCCCCCCTGCTCAATGCCCGGCACGGCGATCAGACGCGAATCCATCCCCGGCAGAATGCGGCCCACGGTGTGGGACTTGGCCGCCATCGGCACGTTGATCGCCACCACCGGCGCGCACTCGGTGACGCCGTAGCCTTCCAGAATGCGAATGCCATACTTTTCCATGTAGAGTTGACGCGTGCCTTCCTGCAGCTTTTCCGCCCCTGCCACCACGTAGCGCAGGCGGGCAAAATCGTACGGATTAGCGAAACGCGCATAGTTCCCCAGGAAGGTCGAGGTGCCAAACAGCACGGTACAGTTACGGTCATATACCAACTCCGGCACAATGCGGTAGTGCAGCGGGCTGGGATATAAAAACACCTGCGCGCCCGTCATCAGCGGCGTAAACAGCCCCACCGTCAAGCCAAACGCATGGAATAGCGGCAGCGCAGACATAAAGCGATCGCGCGGGGTGAAATCGGCCACGGTGCGAATTTGCTCAACGTTCGCCAGCAGGCTCTTGTGAGAATGCACTACGCCCTTGGGCTGGCCTTCCGAACCCGAGGTAAACAGCACCATTGCCGCCGCCTCCGGCTGCTGCTCAACCTGGGCACGGCGCGGCATTAGCAGATGCGCCAGAATCCACAGTTTGTCGCGGAGCGTAACGGTGTCTTTTAAGTCTTCCAGGTATATCCAGCGCACCTCGGTCAAACCCTGCGGCAGATGCCACAGCGCCCCTTTTTCGAGGAACTGGCGCGAGGTAAACACGGTTTTCACCTGCGAAGCGGTGAGCGCCGCGCGCATTCCGTTTATGCCTGCGGTGTAGTTGAGCATCGCCGGCACGCGCCCGCGCAGCGAAGCGCCTAAGATGGCCGCCGCCGTGACCGTGGCGTTGGGCAGCAGCAGGCCAATGTACTCCCCCTGCTGGCTGTAGCGCTCCAGAATGCGGCCAACGCCCAGCGCTTTTTTCAGTAGCCCGGTATAGCTATCCGCTTTGAGGTTCACATCTTCGATGCAGGGTTTGGTCAGCCCGTAACGCTGGCGCGCGTTGAGAAAGGCGTCATAGAGCGTTTCACGCGGACGCACCGCCATGCGCGCTTCCATCATGATGTGGTGTAAGTGCTCGCCTGCTAACTGGCGGCGGTCGCGCGCCCGTTTGGCGTCGGGCATCGGAATGTGGGTGGCAGGCAGCACGCTCAGGGTTATGCGCGGAAACAGACGTCGCTTAAAGACGCCGCCCAACCGACCAAACGGCGTAAACTCCGCCCCTTCAATGCGCATGGGTACCACAGTGGCACCGGACTTGGCCGCCACAAAGCCCGCGCCGCTGTAAACTTTCATCAGCGAGCCGGTCACGGTAATGCGGCCTTCCGGGAAGATCACCACCGGACGGCCGCTGTTAATGGTGCGCACCAGATATTTAATCGACATCGGCTTGGTCGGGTCCAGCGGCACAAAATCAATCAGCGGTTTCAGCAGCCGCATAAACCACTGTTCACTGATGGAGGAGTAGACCGCGAACACCGGCTTGATAGGCAGAAACAGCGCCAGCAGCACGCCATCAAGGAACGAGGTGTGGTTAGGGGTTATCAGCACCTTGGATTTGTGCAGCGCCGTGAGATCGCCACGCAACTCCACGCGCCATATCAGGCGACACAGGAATCGCAGAACAGTGAGTAACATGCCAGCTCCTTAGCAGCGGAGAAAAAGGGCTCTTACGATGCAGGATCTGGCGATGCCCGACAAGTAAAGAATCGGGGAATGCGAGATTGGGCCGACGTTGGGCTACTGCGCGGGGAACCGAGGCGTTTAGCGCCAGGCGCTTGCGGAGGCAAGATGACTTCAGACGGCGGCGAGCGGACAAAAAAAAACCCACGCATCCGCGTGGGTTGGTGCAAGCGATCAGGATGGATACCTTTTGACGGGTATTGCTGCCGCAGCAGCTGATCTTCACACCGATCAATACCTCTGGGACGGCTATCGTCTCGCAAGCACGCCGTGGATGACAGCGGCAAAACGCAACCGATTGACGCAAAATGCAACGAGGTGTGTAGCGTGCTGCGGTGATGTTACATCTTGATAATCTTAAGATTTATCCGAGGGCGGCTTGCTATAAATCGCATCCGGCGCAATGTTCATGTGCTTGAGCACCGGCCCCATGATATTGCCAAACACCGGTGCCGCTACCGAACCACCAAAGTGGTCGCCCGCGGTAGGATGGTTAATCATTACCACCAGCGCCACTTCGGGATGGCTGGCTGGCGCGATGCCCGCCGTGTAGTTCACATATCCCCCGTCATATTTTCCGCTGGTGCCCATTTTCTCTGCCGTACCGGTTTTGGTTGCTAACCGATAGCCCGGCACCGCGGCTTTCACCCCGGTGCCGCCTGGCAGAACATCGCTCTCCAGCATGTGCACCACCGTCTGCACCACCTGCGGATTAGCCACCTGCTTGCCCAGCACCGGCGGCGTGACTTTGGTGATAGAAAGCGGACGATAAACGCCATAAGACCCTAATGTGGCGTATTCACGCGCAATTT
This sequence comes from uncultured Pantoea sp., assembly GCA_913778495.1. Taxonomy (GTDB): domain Bacteria; phylum Pseudomonadota; class Gammaproteobacteria; order Enterobacterales; family Enterobacteriaceae; genus Pantoea. Next base: position 5,244 of record CAJYVD010000033.1, on the reverse strand, counting down.
GTAGCGGCGTGACGCGCAAACCATAGCCAAACGAAAACGTGGCGCGTTCAATATCCGCCCAGCGCTCGCGGTGCAGCGGGAAGTAGCCCACGCTCTCGCCAGTCAGACCCAATCCGGTCGGTTTACCCAGCCCAAACGCCTGATAAGTATTGACCAGCGCTTCAGCGGGCATCGCCAGGGCAATATGCGATACGCCAATATCGCTCGATTTTTGCAGGATGCCGGTCATAGTCAGGCGTGGCCAGTGACCCACGTCGCGAATCAAGTGGCCGTTGACGCTATAAGGCGTGGTATCGATAACCGAATCAGGACGCACCAGATGGCGCTCTAAGCCTTCCATCACCACCAGCGGTTTAACCGTTGAACCCGGCTCGTAGCTGTCGTTGATCGCCGCATTACGCATTTGCGCGGGCGTGGCGTGATCGAAATTGTTCGGGTTAAAAGAGGGGTAAGAGGCCATCGCCAAAATCTCACCGGTGTCAATTTTCACCAACACGGCGGCACCGGAGTCCGCTTTGTTTAGCAGTACCCCGTCACGCAGTTTGCTGTAAAGCGTGAACTGATCGAACTTATCAATGCTGAGCTGCACCGTTGGCGGCTGCTTGGGCGGCTCGTAATCTATCATCGCGATGATATTGCCTTCGCCGTCCTGGCGGTAAACCTCTTTGCCCGGCTCGCCCTGTAGCACGTGATCAAAGCCTTTTTCCAGGCCATTAAGCCCTTGGCTATCCGCGCCCACAATGCCGATCAGCGGCGCGGCGGCCTCACTCATTGGATAAAAACGGCTGTCGTTGTAAACCGAGCTGATGCCCTTAAGGTGCAGCTTGGCGATATCTTTGGCGATGCCCAGCTCAACTTTTCGGCCCAGATAGAGAAAGCGCTTTTTGGGATTCGCGGTGATTTGGGCGCGGATCTCTTCAGGGCGCAGATTGAGCGCCGCCGCGAGATAGGCCCATTTTTCACTGTTAAAATCTGGATTCGCTTCCAGCACGCGCTGCGGGTCAGCAATGATATCGCGCGCCGGGACGCTCAGCGCCAGCGCCTGGCCGTCCCGATCCAGCAATGTGCCACGGCTGGTGGGCAACGTCACGGTGCGCAGCGATCGCTGATCGGCCTCGTGCTCCAGCATGGGATGATTGATTAATTGCAAATCGCCCACGCGCGCCAGCAGCAGGCCCATACAGCCTAAAACGCCAAGGCAGATCAGGCGAAAACGGAACGGGTTAAACGGCGCTTTAATCTGGTCTTTGCCCAGAAATTTTTTAATCGGAGGCATGGCAATCCGCTGCGATAAAAGGGAGATCCTGACTGAATATTCGCTGTTATAAAGAAAGGCACTGCGTTATGACAGGAAAACTGTGTTTCGATTCGTTAGCGAAACGTGCGCATAAAAAAAAACCTGCGCATCTGCGCAGGTCGGTGTAATCAAGAAATTTTTGATGTTCACCCATCAATACCTCTGGGACCTTGACTCTAGCAAGCTCCAGACCGTGGCGACCATCGTTCAAACGCAACAGTTACCCGCAAAATGTAACCAGCGGTGAGATTGTTATGCAGGTTTGCAACCGACGTGTTTTTGAATCTCCACCAGGCAGCTCATGGCATTGGGGCCTTGCGTCAGCGACGACGTGCCGATATCCAGCGTCAGCACGTTGGGGTTGCCCGCGCGATCCCACGGCTGCCACTCCCCGCCAAAGCCCGGATCAAACCAGGCGCCGGTTGCCACCACCACCACGCCGGGCGTGAGGCCATCCGTGAGGCGCACGCCGGCCAGCATACGGCCGCGCGCGTTGCTCACCTCAATCTCGTCGCCGTCGACGATGCCGCGCGCGGCGGCATCCTGCGGATGCATATACAGCGTCTCGTGGCCGGCGGTTTTGTTCGCCTGCACGCTGGGCGTGGCGTCAAGTTGGCTGTGCAGGCGATCCGAGGGCTGGATGGAGATCATGTGCAGCGGATAAGTTTTACTCAGCGGCGCACCCAGCCACTCCCGCGGCTCGCGCCACTCTGGATGGCCAGCAAAATCGTCCAGCTGATAGTCGGCGATGGTCTGGCAGAACAGTTCAATCTTGCCGCTGGCGGTCTGAATAGGATGCGCTAGCGGATCGGCGCGGAAGTCATCCATAAAGATGAAGGGCTTACCGCCCTGCGGAATTTCAACGAATCCGCGCGCCCAGAATGCGTCAAACTCTGGGAAATCGATCCCTTTGCGTGCATGGGCAACCGCGCACTGTTGATAAAGGTGCGCAATCCACTGCATTTCATTGCGCCCTTCCGTAAAGGCCTCACGGTAGCCAAGGCGATCGGCCAGATCGGCAAAGATATCAAAGTCATTGCGCGCCTGATGCTGCGGTTTAATCGCCTGATGCATCGCCAGCACAAAGCGATCGCGCGACGATCCGCCGATATCGTTGCGTTCCAGCGTGGTGGTGGCGGGCAGCACGATATCCGCCATGCGCGCGGCGGGCGTCCACACGATATCCTGCACCACCACGGTATCGGGCCGCTGCCACCCTTCTACCAGGCGGTTGAGCTGCTGATGGTGATGGAACGGATTACCGCCCGCCCAATGCACCAGATGAATATCGGGATAGTGCAGCGTTTCGCCCTGAAAGCGATAAGGCTGGCCCGGATTCAGCAGCATGTCGCTGATACGCGCCACCGGAATCGACAGGTTGCCCGGATTTGGGCCGGTGCTCATGAGCGGTGCCGGCCCTTCCTGACGCGGATTGCCCACGCTGTTCATTGAGCCGTGCCCAAAGGAAAACCCACCGCCCGGCAGGCCAGGCTGCCCCAGCATGGCGGAGAGCGCGATCATCATCCAGTAAGGCTGCTCGCCCCGGTGGGCGCGCTGTACCGAATACGAACAGGTGATAAAGCTGCGTTTACCGATGAGCTGCTGCGCCAGCCGCGCGATGCGAGCCGCCGGAACACCGGTGATGGCGCTGGCCCAGTCGGCGCTTTTGGCGAGCCCGTCCGCTTCCCCGGACAAATAGGCGCGCAGCTGCGGCCAGCCAGTGCAGTGGCTGGCAAGAAACGCCTCATCCACCGCCTGATGGTGCAAAATTTCATACCCCAGTGCCAGCATCAGCGCCACATCGGTATTGGGGCGGATGGGGATCCACTCAGCATTAACAAATTCCGGGCAGTCATCGCGCAGTGGGCTGATATTGATAATCGGCGTTCCTTTGGCGCTGAGCTGCTCCAGCGCCGGTTTCAGCGTATGCTGCCCGGCGCCGCCGGAGGCCACCTGCGCATTTTTCAGCGCCAGCCCGCCGAATGCCACCACGATATCGGCATGCTCCACCACTTCCGGCCAGTCGGTGACGCGTCCGGTCAGCGGCATATAGGTGCCAATCACATACGGCAGGAAAAACTGCGCCGCGCCCCAGCTATAGTTGCCCTGCTGATCAACGCCGCCACCGCCCTGGAAATAGAAGCGGCGCACCAGCGTGCGCGCATGGTTCACGCGTCCGGCCGAGGACCAGCCGTAGGATCCGGTAAAAATTCCTGAGGCGCCGTAGCGATCGCGCACGCGCCGGTTCTCTTCGGCCACCAGATCCAGCGCGGTCTCCCAATCCACCGCGACGAAGTCTTCACGCCCGCGCAGGCTGCGATCGCTGTTTTCCCGCGATTTCAGCCACGATCGCCGCACCATCGGCTGGCGTATGCGTTTATCTGAATAGACCAGCTCTGGCAGCGTATTGAGCATGGGGGAAGGATCGGCGTCGGCAAAAAAGGGCTCGCAGCCAATCAGGCGATCGTGTTCGGTTACGGCGGTGAAAGCACCCCAATGCGCCAGGTGTGGTACGCGTTTTTTCATGATGTGATCCGGCAGGCAGGTGTGATGATGGCTGGCAGCATAGCATGCGCGGACGCTGCGGCTAAAGCCCGCGCAAATCCCCTTGTTTTCCGTGCTTTTGCGACAGCGCTGACATTCTCGCATCTTGCGACAGGTACTGTTTTCCGTAACACTGAGCAGATGTGTAAACGTTTACCCGGATACCAGTTATCGCATGGCTACCATTAAGGATGTTGCCCGCATGGCCGGGGTGTCGGTTGCCACCGTATCCCGCGTTATCAATAATTCACCCAAAGCCAGCGAAAGCTCCCGCCTCGCGGTCAGTCAGGCGATGGAGCAGTTGCAGTATCACCCCAACGCCAATGCCCGCGCGCTTGCCCAACAGTCCACTGAAACCCTGGGGCTGGTGGTCGGCGACGTGTCAGACCCTTTTTTTGGCGCGATGGTGAAAGCGGTGGATGAAGTGGCCGGACAAACCGGTAACTTTTTGCTGATTGGTAACGGTTACCACAATGAGCAAAAAGAGCGTCAGGCGATTGAGCAGCTGATGCGCCATCGCTGCGCGGCGCTGGTGGTGCACACCAAAAAAGTGCCGGATGCCGATCTTGAAGTGCTGATGAAACAGGTGCCCGGCATGGTGCTGTTGAACCGATTACTGAAAGGATTCGAGTCGCGTTGTATTGCCCTGGATGACCGCTACGGTGCCTGGCTCGCCACGCGCCATTTGATCCAGCAGGGTCATACGCAGATCGCCTTTCTCTGCTCAACGCACACCATCTCGGATGCCGAAGATCGTCTCCAGGGCTATTACGATGCGCTAAAAGAGCACGGCCTGCCGTGCAACGATCGCCTCGTAGCCTGGGGCGAACCGGACGAAGTAGGCGGTGAGCAGGCTATGACCGAACTGCTGGGACGGGGCAAACCGTTTACCGCCGTGGCCTGCTACAACGACTCTATGGCCGCCGGTGCGCTGGCAGTCCTGAGCGACAACGGCATTCGCGTGCCGGAGGAGATGTCGCTGATCGGCTTCGATGATGTGCTGGTGTCGCGTTACGTGCGCCCGCGCTTAACCACTATCCGCTATCCCATCGTGACCATGGCGCAGCAGGCGGCACAGCTGGCGCTGGCGCTGGCGCACGGCACAGCTCTGCCGGAAGTCACCAATATGTTCAGTCCGACGCTGGTGCGTCGGCATTCGGTTGGGGGAGCAGGGCTCTGAGCGGGTTCCGGCCCGCAAAGCCGGTTTGTTTTGCGCGAGCTCGCGCGCTAGCTGCTGCGCTGGCCTGACTCTGCGCGGGTTCCGGACGCTGGCCGTTGCGCTGGCCTGACTCTGCGCAGGTTCCGCCCGCTAACCGCCCGGCAGTTTCAGCCGCACCGCTGCGGCGTACGGGCAAAGGGCCGATGGGCGCGGCCCTTTGCAATCCGCGCCCTGCGCCAGCCTG
>CAJYVD010000032.1 GCA_913778495.1 uncultured Pantoea sp. | reverse complement strand
GTTCCACCGCAGGATCAGCGCACACGCCGTATTCCGCTGGTGCGGTTTGAAAGCCGGCTCTATCGCGATATTAATAAGAATTACTGATTTATGTGATGAAGAGCAGCGGGCGAGCACCTGCTGCTTTTTTTTATTATCGCCAAAAAGTCAGGGGTAACGCCTCGGCTTCAGGCGCGCAACAACCTGTTCAGGATAGCTTCGCCTGTGCACCAGGTCGCATCACCACTGGCCGCATGGCTTTTCTTATGCCCGGCTCTCGCGGAATCGGCACTTGTTTAGTGGGTTATCTGCGCCCCGCCTCACGCTGGCACTCTGGGTAATCGCATAAATTTTCTTAACCGACCCCTCCCGGATTCAGGGACGCTAACGGGGATCGCAGGCAGAGGCGGCAACGTCCTGTCGCCCGGCCCAGTGAACACCTTTCTTTTACCCTTGAGATGCCATGCTGATGTAAAACAGGACAGCCGTGGGCGGTTATCACTACGCTAATTCTTTCGCCTCTGCGTTACGTCACGTGACATCGTCGTGTGGAAGGCGATGACGCAGCCCTGGGGCGCCTGACAATGGCAACGCTCTGGAAACGCGTGGTCTGTCTGGATGCGCCCAATGCGCAGAGCACGCATACGCTGATAGTGCATGTAGACATCATTTTTACCGCAGTGGGTAATGCCTATCCTGAAACCGCCATGCCAGTAGACAGCCGCACTCGGCAGCCCTTTGGCCAGCTGCACGGCAGTGCCTCAGTAGTGTTAGCCGAAACCCCGGACTCTGTGGCTGGTTATCTGGCATCAGAGGATGGCTGCCGCGTGGCGGGCATCGAAGTAAATGCCAGCCATCATCGGGCCGTTTCAGGTGGGCGGGTGCGCGGTATCTGTCGTCCGCTGGATGTGGGGAAGCGGAACCAGACGTGGCAGAGTAGGATTCGTCACGATCAGGATAAATTATGCTGTCGCGCACGGTTTACCGTTGCGGTGCTGGCGCAGCCCTGAAAGAAATCTGCCCCCGTTCCGGTGGAAAGGGGGCAGTCATAAGCGGTCTAGCGCTGGTAGATGATTTCGACGCCTTCGTCGTCATCTTCATCCCAATCGTCATCCCACTCTTCATCTTCTTCAACCGCCGCGGTTTCAATGGCTTCTTTGTGGTAATCGTCCCACATGAACTCCACTTTCTCCGGCTGTTTTTCTTCAACGTCAGCTTCTTTCGGATTGGCGTTGATAAAACTCATGACGTCCCAGCACAGGTCGGTTACGCCCTGACGGCTGGCGGCAGAGATAAGATAGTATTTATCTTCCCAACCCAGCGCCTCAGCAATGGCTTTTGCACGCGCCTGAGCTTCTTCTTCATCAATAAGATCGACTTTGTTAAATACCAGCCAGCGCGGCTTGTTAAACAGCTTATCGCTGTATTTCTCCAGCTCAGCCAAAATAATACGGGCGTTCTCAACCGGATCGCTCTCGTCAATGGGCGCAATGTCGATAAGGTGCAGCAGCACGCGGCAGCGTTCCAAGTGCTTCAGGAAGCGAATACCTAAACCTGCGCCCTCGGCTGCGCCTTCAATCAGACCGGGGATATCGGCCACCACAAAGCTCTGCTCGCTATCCATACGCACCACGCCAAGGCTTGGCACCAGGGTAGTAAACGGATAGTCAGCGACTTTCGGCTTCGCCGCAGAAACTGCACGGATAAACGTGGATTTACCGGCATTCGGTAAGCCCAGCATGCCCACGTCCGCCAACAGCATCAGTTCCAGCTGCAGGTCGCGTTTCTCGCCGGGCGTACCCATGGTTTTTTGACGCGGACTGCGGTTAACCGAGGATTTAAAGCGGGTGTTACCCAGACCGTGCCAGCCGCCTTTTGCCACCATCAGCGTTTGCTGATGACGCGTCATATCGCCCAGGGTCTCACCGGTTCCCTGGTCGATAACGCGGGTCCCGACAGGGACTTTAACGGTGATATCTTTGCCGCGTTTACCGGTACAGTCGCGACTCTGTCCATTCTGACCACGCTCAGCGCGGAAAGATTTTTCGAAACGATAATCGATCAGGGTGTTAAGGTTTTCGTCAGCCACTAAGAATACGTCGCCGCCGTCACCGCCATCACCGCCGTCCGGGCCGCCTTTCGGGATATATTTTTCACGGCGGAAACTGACACAGCCATTACCGCCATCACCTGCGACGACCAAAATTGTCGCTTCATCAACAAACTTCATTTTCTTTCTCCGTCACACAATCGTCTGCAATACGCTGCAGACGGGTCCGCCAGGGTCTTCTGCGCGACCAGCGGCGGATAAATCCAAACTGACTGACGCCAGCGTGTACATAAAGTGTACAGCAAATATTCAGGCGATGTCGCCTGTCGGGCAAGGGGTCACAGAATGTAAAAAGCCCCGCAAGCGTTGCGGGGCCTTTAATTCGTGCGTTCAGACGTTAAACGTCTGCGTCACGACAACCTTACTCAGCAACGATGCTGATGTATTTACGGTTGTTCGGACCTTTAACTTCGAATTTTACTTTGCCGTCTGCGGTAGCAAACAGGGTGTGGTCACGACCACAACCTACGTTGTTACCGGCGTGGAATTTAGTACCACGCTGACGAACGATGATGCTACCTGCCAGAACAGATTCACCACCGAAACGTTTTACACCCAGACGTTTTGCATTGGAGTCACGACCATTTCGAGTCGAACCACCAGCCTTTTTATGTGCCATTTGTCAGATCTCCTCTTACGCCGTGATACCAGTGATTTTCACATCAGTGAACCACTGGCGATGGCCAGCTTGCTTACGGTAGTGCTTACGACGACGAAACTTAACGATCTTAATTTTCTCGCCACGACCATGAGCAACAACTTCTGCCTTGATCACACCGCCTGAAACCAGTGGCGCGCCGATTTTCACGTCTTCGCCATTTGCAATCATCAGAACCTGGTCAAACTCGATGGTTTCACCGGTTGCGATGTCCAGCTTTTCCAGGCGAACGGTCTGACCTTCGCTTACTCGGTGTTGTTTACCACCACTTTGGAAAACCGCGTACATATAAAACTCCGCTTCTGCGCATGCCTTTCTTGATCATCAGGCGGCGCGATAAATATTCATAATAGGGCGCGAATATTACGCAAATCTCCAACAGAAGACAAGTGCACTTTGCACTCTCTTGCAGAAAAAAAGCGCAGAACGCATGCAAACGTTTCTCAACCCAATTTTTCAAGTACAATCAGTAACAGATTACCTGAACTCACGCTGGGTAAAAGCGCTTAGCATGCAAAAAACGAGTCAAAGCTGAACAGACGAATGAACCTAGAACAGATTAACGAATTAACCGCGCAAGACATGGCGGCCGTCAACCAGACCATCCTCGACCAGCTGAATTCAGATGTCTCCCTGATCAACCAGTTGGGTTACTACATCATCAGCGGTGGAGGCAAACGCATTCGTCCCATGATTGCTGTGCTGTCAGCACGTGCGCTGAACTATCAGGGATCGCTGCACATCACTAACGCGGCGCTGATCGAATTTATCCACACCGCAACGCTCTTGCATGATGATGTGGTGGATGAATCCGATATGCGCCGTGGAAAAGCCACGGCAAACGCGGCGTTTGGAAATGCAGCCAGCGTGCTGGTGGGTGATTTTATTTATACCCGCGCGTTCCAGATGATGACCAGCATGGGATCGTTAAAGATCCTCGCGCTGATGTCGGAAGCCGTGAATGTGATCGCTGAAGGCGAAGTGTTGCAGTTAATGAATTGCAACGATCCGGATATCACCGAAGAGAGCTACATGCGGGTGATTTACAGCAAAACCGCTCGCCTGTTTGAAGCGGCTTCGCAGGCTTCCGCGATCCTGGCAGAAGCGACGCCCGCACAGGAAAAAGCACTGCAGGATTACGGCCGCTATCTGGGGACCGCTTTCCAGTTAATTGACGATTTGCTGGACTACAGCGCCGATGGCCAAACGCTGGGTAAAAACACCGGCGATGACCTGAGCGAAGGAAAACCGACGCTGCCGCTTTTGCACGCCATGCACAACGGAACGCCAGAGCAGGCTGCGATGATACGTAGCGCCATTCAGGAGGGGAATGGACGGCATCTGCTTACGCCCGTTCTTGCCGCAATGGAGCAAACCGGATCGCTGGCCTGGACGCGTCAACGCGCAGAAGAAGAAGCGGATAAAGCGATCGCTGCCCTGCAAGCCCTGCCTGAATCGCCCTGGCGTAGCGCACTTGAAGCGCTGGCGCACATGTCAGTGCAGCGCGACTTCTGATTGATACACCAACGGGGCCATGCGGCCTCGTTGCCTGCACGCCTATCGTCTGTTTCCCCGTCTTATTCATTGCTTGCATAACTTTTGCGAAACGATACGCAAAAAAGCTTCACGGCAAAACAATTACTGGAAACTTATGGAAATTATTTGCTATAACCCTTCTGTTTTTTCCAATTAATACTGCCCGGAAGTCGCCCAGGCGCAGACGTAATAACACAGACAAGGAGAATACGTGTTAGACGAGAGGAAACAAGATTGGCACACCGCCGATATTATTGCCGCGCTACGTAAAAAAGGAACATCGCTGGCCGAACTGTCGCGTAACTCGGGCCTAAGCTCTTCCACATTGGCCAACGCCCTGTCGCGTCCGTGGCCCAAAGGCGAATGGCTTATCGCTAATGCGATCAACGTTCATCCGTCTGAGATCTGGCCAAGTCGCTACTACGATCCGGTGACGCAGACCTTATTGGATCGCAAAAGGCGCATTCGATCGGGCAAAGATCGTCGCAAGCTCTGAAAGATCGCAAGAAAAAAGCCAGCCGCGACGCCGGGGCTGGCTTTTTTGCTGCTTCAAAGCGCGTTATTCGCCGCTTACGCGCTCAATATTCGCACCCATCGCTCTGAGCTTATCTTCGATATGCTCGTAACCACGATCGATATGATAAATGCGATCAACCAGCGTGGTGCCTTCTGCAATACAGCCGGCCAGCACAAGGCTTGCGGACGCGCGCAAATCCGTGGCCATGACCTGAGCGCCGGAAAGCTGTTCGGTGCCGTAGCAGATCGCGGTATTACTCTCGATTTCCGCGTGCGCCCCCATGCGAATCAGCTCTGGGATATGCATAAAGCGATTTTCAAAAATGGTCTCGGTGATGACGCCAGTCCCCTCTGCCAGCAGATTCAACAGCGTGAACTGTGCTTGCATATCGGTAGGGAAGCCCGGATGTGGCGCTGTACGCACGTTAACCGCTTTAGGCCGCTTGCCGTTCATATCGAGGCTGATCCAATCGTCACCAATTTCTATATCGGCCCCCGCGTCGCGCAGTTTTGCGAGCACCGCATCCAGCGTATCAGGCTGGGTATTACGGCACACGACCTTGCCGCGTGAGATCGCGGCGGCGACCAGGAAGGTGCCGGTTTCAATGCGATCGGGTAATACGCGGTGCACACCACCACCCAGACGTTCAACGCCTTCGATAGTGATTTTGTCGGTACCCGCGCCGCTGATTTTCGCCCCCAGCGTATTGAGGAAATTCGCGGTATCCACAATTTCTGGCTCACGCGCGGCATTCTCAATAATGGTCGTGCCGGTGGCCAGGGTCGCGGCACTCATAATGGTCACGGTCGCGCCAACGCTGACCTTGTCCATCACGATATGCGCCCCTTTAAGACGCCCGTTCACAGACGCTTTCACATAGCCTTCTTCCAGCTTGATCTCAGCGCCGAGTTGCTCGAGACCGGTGATGTGCAGGTCAACCGGACGCGCCCCGATTGCGCATCCGCCAGGCAGAGAGACCTGGCCTTGGCCGAAACGCGCCACCAGCGGCCCCAGCGCCCAGATCGACGCACGCATGGTTTTTACCAAGTCGTAAGGCGCACTGAAGACGTTAACTTCGCGCGCATCCACGTGGACCGATCCATTACGCTCAACGCGGGCGCCCAGCAAATTGAGCAGCTTGATGGTGGTATCGATATCACGCAGCTTTGGCACATTCTGAATTTCTACTGGCTCTTCAGCCAGCAGCGCAGCAAACAGAATGGGCAGTGCAGCATTCTTTGCCCCGGAAATGGTCACTTCACCACTGAGGCGAGTGGGGCCTTGCACACGAAATTTGTCCATTAACACGGCTCTCAATTATGAATCAAAAAACGGCCTGTCAGGCGCTTAAAACCCGTTGAGTTTACGGTCGCGCGCCCATTCGGCGGGGGTATAAGTTTTAATGGAAACCGCATGAATGCGGTTATCCGCAATGTATTCCATCAGCGGCGCGTACACAGCCTGCTGTTTTTTAACGCGGCTAAGTTCGCCAAACATTTCACCTACGGCAATAACCTGAAAATGGCTACCGTCGTTACTGATGACATGGACTTCTTCGAGGGGCAATGCCTGCATGAGTACCGCTTGAACTTCACTATTTTCCATTGCTCGTCACTTCACTTAATAATAATAAGGCGGATATCTTAGAGGAAAGCGCCTGACTCTTAAATACGCACAAGCCCCTGAATAAATCAGGGGCTTGTGGATGGCTTGCTGCGATCAGGCGCTTTTTTCCGCGGAAACAATAATCTGCTGCAGGTTGTACAGTTTGATCAACGAGTGCAGTTTGTCAGTGACACCACTGAATACCGGGGCGTGGCCTTGCGCACGCGCAATTTCACGCAGATGCACCAGCAGAGCTAAGCCTGATGTGTCAACGCGCTCCAGCGCAGAGACATCAATTGTTCCCACCTCCGCCATGACCGTTTCTCGCTGCTCCCATAATGATCGAAGCGTATCGCGATCCAACTTGCCGCTGAGCGTGAGCGTGCTGGCCGTTCTCTGCCAGCGTAACGGTTCACTCATTATTGCTGTTTATCCAGAGAAATGGGCTGGGCTGCATAGGTTTTCAACTGGGCGGTCAAGCCATCAATGCCTTTAGTACGCAGCAAATCGCTCCACTCATTCTGCTTAGTGGTGATCATACTGATCCCTTCAGCGATCATGTCATAAGCCTGCCAGTTACCGGTTTGGGTATTTTTACGCCACTGGAAGTCTAAGCGAACAGGCGGGCGGCCATTGGGATCGACAATCGTGACGCGAATGGCAACGATTTTGGCATCGCCCAGCGGTTGTGCGGGCTGAATCTGGTACGTTTGACCGTGGTAAAGTGCCAGCGCCTGGCCATAGGCTTGCGCAAGATAATCACCAAACGCGCTGAAATAGGCTTCGCGCTGGGCTGGCGTAGCATCGCGGTAATAGCGCCCTAACACCAAGGCACCGGCGTATTTGATCTGTACATAAGGCAACAGTTCCTGACGTACGATTTGACGCAGATAGTTGGGATCTTGCTTGATTTTTGGCTGCTCATTTTTCAGACGCGTGAAGGTTTTTTCCGCCGCCTCGTTCATGAGCTTATACGGGTCGCTTTGGTCCGCCGCATTAGCCGCCAGCGGGACAATCGCCAGCATCGCCACCATCAGTAAGCGTTTAAACATCGTGTTTTACCTCTCTGAGTTATTCCGTTGCAGCTGGGGCTGGCGCGCTCTCCGCCCCCTGTTTTTGAGCGTCGTTTTTGTTATCGCCGCTCTTGTAAAGGAACTGTCCAATCAGATCCTCCAGCACCAGCGCCGATTTCGTATCGCGCAGCGTGCCGCCATCTTTGAGCATAGCGGAGCCCAGCTCAGGATCGTCAAAGCCTAAATTCAACGCCAGAAACTGTTCGCCGAGCAGGCCTTGCGTGCGAATAGCCAGCGAGCTGGTATCCGGAATTTTATCCGCGTACCGATCGCTGATAGCCATTGTGACGCGCGGTGACAGCGTTTTCTCATCCAGCGAAATATCGGTGACGCGGCCAATAATCACGCCGCCAATTTTCACCGGCGAACTGATTTTCAACCCGCCGATATTGTCGAAAGTGGCGTACAGCTTCCAGGTGGGTTCGGTGCCGAGCGATTTGAGATCGGCCACGCGCAGGGCAAGGAACAGCAGCGCCACCAACGCCGCCAGCATAAATACCCCTACCCAGATTTCGTTTTTCTTGCTTTGCATTGCATCAATTCCCAAACATCAGTGCTGTCAGCACAAAATCCAAACCGAGTACCGCCAGTGAAGCGTGCACCACCGTACGCGTCGTCGCGCGGCTAATCCCTTCCGAGGTCGGTGTGGCGTCATAGCCGTTGAACAGCGCAATCCAGGTAACGGTCACGGCAAATACCGCACTCTTGATCACGCAGTTAAGCACGTCAGTGCGAAAATCCACGGCGTTCTGCATAGCGGACCAGAAAAAGCCCGAATCAATGCCTTTCCAGCCGACGCCTACCAGCGCACCGCCCGCCACCCCTACCGCGGTAAAGATCAGCGCCAGCAAAGGCATGCTGATAAAGCCGGCCCAAAAGCGCGGCGATACCACGCGACGTAAAGGGTCAACCGCCATCATTTCCATGCTGGAGAGCTGTTCCGTGGCTTTCATTAAACCGATTTCAGCCGTCAGTGCAGAACCGGCGCGTCCGGCAAACAGCAGCGCCGTAACCACCGGGCCTAACTCACGCAGCAGCGAGAGCGCCACCAGCATGCCGAGACTGGTTTCGGCACTGTAGGTAGTCAGGACCAAATAGCCCTGTAAGCCTAGTACCATGCCAATGAACAGGCCGGAAACCACAATGATTAACAGTGACAGTACGCCCACGCTGTAGAGCTGCTTAATCAGCAGCGGCGCATGCCGACGGAACGCCGGTTTGCCGACCAGCGCATGAAACAGCATAAGACCTGCGCGTCCAAAGGCGGCGCAGGTATTGATCCCCTGACGCCCCAGAGACGCCAGCGCGTTTAACAACATCAGCCTAGGTTCTCCCTGTACGGGTCAGATCGCTGAGATAATCCCCGGCGGCAAAGCGGAAAGGCACGGGACCATCCGCATGACCCTCAATAAACTGGCGCACGCGCGGGTCGGGATTTTCCCGAAGCGCTGGCGCGCTGCCCTGCGCAATAATTTTTTGTCCGGCAACAATATAGGCATGATCGGCAATGCTCAAGACCTCCGGCACGTCGTGTGAAACCACGATACAGGTCACGCCCAATGAATGATTGAGTTCATCGATGAGTTTTACCAGTACGCCCATGGTGATGGGATCCTGGCCCACAAACGGCTCGTCAAACATAATCAGGTCAGGCTCCAGCGCAATCGCGCGAGCGAGTGCGGCACGGCGCGCCATGCCTCCAGACAATTCAGCTGGCATAAGTTTAGCTGCCCCGCGTAAACCCACCGCTTCGAGTTTCATCATCACGGTACTGTGCAGCAGTGCGGGCGGCAGTTGAGTATGCTCACGCAGCGGCCACGCCACGTTATCGAACACATTGAGGTCGGTAAACAGCGCACCAGACTGGAACAGCATGCTCATCTTTTTTCGCGCTTCGTATAACTTACTGCGAGAAAGCGTGGGAATATTCTGGTCACGAAACCAGATTTCACCTTTATCCGGCTGAAGCTGTCCGCCAATCAGGCGCAGCAGCGTGGTTTTACCGATACCGGAAGGGCCCATTATGGCCGTGACTTTACCTTCCGGTACGGTTAAAGAAATATCGTCGAAAATGGTGCGGTCTCCGCGCGTGAAGCTGACGCCACGAACCTCCACCAGATTCGTTTGTTGTTGAACCATTTCTACCTCTATTTGCGAATCGGGCGCGAATGACGTCGAGGATGGTAGCTCGTTAGCCCTCAATGCACGATAGTTTTACAGAAACTTACCCTGATGATGTGGCGAAAACGGCCTTAAAATTTACTTTTGCCGCTCAGACGTTCAAAATCAGCGCCTGTTTTCGCGCGCGTAATGCTTTTCGCTGTCGGACAAGGTTCGCCGACACTCTATCCATCAAGGATTTTTCATGTTCGTAGCCACTGCCCTGCTGTTTATCGGATTGCTGTTACTGGCGTACGGTGCTGACCGTCTGGTATTCAGTGCCGCAATCCTGTGTCGATCTTTTGGTATCCCGCCATTGATCATCGGCATGACAGTGGTCAGCATCGGCACCTCGTTACCCGAACTGATCGTGTCGTTTTCGGCCGCACAGCATGGTCAGATGGATCTTGCCGTGGGCACCGCTTTGGGTTCAAACATCACGAACATCCTGTTAATTTTGGGTAGTGCAGCGCTACTGCATCCGCTTACGCTCCATTCCAACCTGATTCGCCGCGAATTGCCGCTAATGCTGCTGATTTCACTGCTGAGCGGCATCATGCTGTTTGATAATCACCTTAGTCGGCTTGATGGCGTTGCGCTGCTGTTCATTGCGCTTGCTTACTTATTCGCCGTGATTCGAATCGCGCGGCGCGCCGAGCGCGACAATAACGACACGCTAACCCGTGAACAGCTGGCCGAACTGCCGCGTGATGAAACCGGCAATACCGTTGCCTTCCTCTGGCTGGCCGTCGCGCTGATTATTCTTCCTATGTCGACACGGATGGTGATCGACAACGCCACCGTATTTGCGGACTATTTTGGCGTCAGTGAATTGGTAATGGGCCTGACACTCATTTCCGTGGGCACCAGCCTGCCGGAGCTCGCCACGGTACTGGCCGGCGCGCTTAAGGGTGAAGATGATATCGCTATTGGTAACCTGATTGGCGCCAATATCTTCAATTTAGCCATTGTGCTCGGCCTGCCCGCCCTGCTCCATCCCGGCAGCATCGATCCGCATGCGTTTACGCGCGATTACTGGGTGATGCTGGGCGTAAGCGTTTTATTCGCCCTGCTCTGTTTGCTGCGCAAACGACGTATAGGCCGGGCCGCGGGCACGCTGCTCGTTAGCGGATTTATCCTGTGGGTGCTGTGGCTGTGGTTCAGCCCCGCATTTATCGCCAGCTATTAAGGACAGAGTCACCATGTCATCTCAGCAATCGGATTTCGATTTTCAGCAGGCCGGTAAAGCGGTGCTGCGAATAGAGCGTGAAGGCCTGGAACAGCTTGATCAATACATTAACGCCGATTTCAGCCGAGCGTGCGAAACCCTGCTCGCCTGCCGCGGGAAAGTGGTGGTCATGGGCATGGGTAAATCGGGACATATCGGTGCCAAAATGGCCGCGACCTTTGCCAGCACCGGCACGCCCGCTTTCTTTGTGCATCCGGGAGAAGCGAGCCACGGGGATCTCGGCATGGTAAGCCGTAACGATGTGGTGATTGCCATCTCTAATAGCGGCGAGTCCAACGAGATTCTGGCGCTTATTCCGGTGTTGAAACGTCAGCATATCACGCTGATTTGTCTCACCAGTCGACCAGAGAGCGCCATGGCACGCGCAGCGAATATTCACCTGTGCGTGAAAGTGCCGCAAGAGGCCTGCCCATTGGGACTGGCACCGACCTCTAGCACCACCGCGACGCTGGTGATGGGCGACGCGCTGGCTGTGGCGCTGTTGGAGGCGCGTGGCTTTACGCAGGAAGATTTTGCGTTATCCCACCCCGGCGGCGCGCTGGGCCGTAAGCTGCTGCTGCACGTTAGCGATATCATGCACAGCGGCGATGAGATTCCCCGCGTGAGCCGTGACGCATCGTTGCGCGATGCGTTGCTGGAGATCACCCGTAAGAACCTTGGCCTGACGGTGATTGTGGATGATTTAATGAAAATTGAAGGCATTTTCACCGACGGTGACTTACGCCGTATTTTCGACATGGGCATCGATTTTCAGGCAGCAAAAATCCAGGATGTTATGACGCGTGGCGGCATACGGGTTCGCCCAAACATGCTGGCAGTCGACGCGCTTAATCTTATGCAAAACAAAAACATTACTGCTTTGCTGGTGGCCGATGACGATCGCCTGCTGGGTGTGGTACATATGCATGACATGCTGCGCGCAGGCGTAGTCTGAACAGGAATGAAAAATGAGTGCTGATACAGCCATGGTTGATACCTGCTACGGCCCAGTTCACGCCGATGTGATGGCGCGCGCAGCCAAGATTCGCCTGCTAATTTGTGACGTCGATGGCGTGATGTCGGACGGATTGATTTACATGGGCAACAGCGGCGAAGAGCTCAAAGCGTTTAACGTGCGTGATGGCTACGGTATTCGCTGTTTGCTGACCACTGGCACCGAAGTCGCTATTATTACGGGCCGCAAAGCAAAATTGCTGGAAGATCGCTGCGACACGCTGGGCATTACGCATCTTTACCAAGGGCAGTCAGATAAGCTTTTGGCCTGGCGCGAACTCTTGGATAAACTGTCTCTGTCTGCCGATCAGGTCGCCTATATTGGTGATGATTTGATTGACTGGCCGGTGATGGCGCAGTCTGGCCTCAGCGTTGCCGTTGCCGACGCTCACCCTGTGTTACTGACGCGCGCGCATTATGTCACCCGCATCGCAGGGGGACGCGGCGCCGTTCGTGAACTGTGCGATCTCATTTTGATCGCGCAGAATAAATTTGAGGATGCCAAAGGGCAATCAGTATGAGTAAGAGCAGGCGTTGGATAACGCTGATTCTGGGCTTGATCGCACTAGTGCTGATTGGCTGGAATCTCACCAACCAGGATGACACAAAGCTTCCTGTGAACACCAACGATCAGGAACCAACCTATACCAGCGAAAAATCCAATACCGTGGTGTACAACCCAACGGGCGCGCTGGCTTATAAGCTTATCTCGGATAAAGTGACCTATTTTTCTGCCGAACAGGTAAGCTGGTTTGATCACCCGGTCATGACCACGTACGACGAAAACAAGGTGCCGACATGGTCGGTACGGGCCGACAAAGCGAAACTCACCAACGACCGTATGCTCTATTTGTACGGCAACGTTCAAGTGAATACGCTGACTCAAGATTCACAGCTTGAGCGCATTCTCACTGATAACGCTCAGGTCAATTTGGTCACACAAGATGTGACGTCTGACGATCAGGTCACCCTTTTTGGCCGCAGTTTCAATTCCACTGGCATGAAAATGCGCGGCAACTTACGGACAAAAAATGCTGAGCTGCTTGAAAAGGTCAAAACTTCCTATGAAATCCAAAATGAACAAAAACAGCCTTAAGTTGTTACTGGTAAGCGGCTTACTGGCAGCGAGCCTGCCGGCGCTGGCACTCACTGGCGACTCTGATAAACCGGTTAATATCGACTCGACGAATCAGGCGCTGGATCTGCAGGGCAATGTCGCCACGTTCACTGGCAACGTGATTGTCACGCAGGGATCAATCAAGATCACCGCAGATAAAGTGGTGGTTACGCGTCCAGGCGGCGACAGCAAAAAAACCATCGTTGACGCCTACGGTGCGCCTGCCACCTTCTACCAAATGCAGGACAGCGGCAAACCTGTAGAGGGCCATGCCTCTAAATTGCATTATGAGCTGGCGAATGATTTCGTTGAGCTGACCGGTAACGCTTATATCCAGCAGCTGGACAGCAACATCAAAGGCGATCGCATCACCTATCTGGTGAAAGAGCAAAAAATGCAGGCGTATAGCCAAGGCGAAAGCAAGCGCGTGACCACGGTGCTGGTTCCATCGCAGCTGCAGGATAAAAACGGTTCATCTACGAGCCCCAAAAAGAGTAACTGATAGCTATGGCCACTTTAATCGCTGAAAACCTGGCAAAAGCCTATAAAGGCCGCCGCGTAGTTGAGGACGTGAGCCTGCAGGTTAAATCCGGTGAGATTGTCGGGCTGCTCGGTCCAAACGGGGCCGGTAAAACCACCACTTTTTACATGGTGGTCGGCATTGTGCCGCGCGATGCCGGACGCATTGTCATTGATGAAGAAGACATCAGTATTCTGCCGCTGCACGCGCGCGCGCGCCGTGGAATCGGTTATTTACCGCAGGAAGCCTCTATTTTTCGTCGGTTGAGTGTTTACGACAACTTGATGGCGGTACTGCAGGTGCGGGAAGATTTAACCGAAGAGCAGCGTCAGGATCGCGCCAATGAATTGATGGAAGAGTTCCACATTCAGCACCTGCGCGACAGCATGGGGCAAGCGCTGTCAGGCGGCGAACGCCGTCGCGTTGAGATTGCCCGCGCGCTAGCCGCAAACCCCAAATTTATTCTGCTTGATGAGCCCTTTGCGGGCGTCGACCCCATCTCGGTTATTGATATCAAAAAGATCATCGAACATCTGCGCGACAGCGGGCTTGGCGTCTTGATCACTGACCATAACGTGCGCGAGACCCTCGCAGTGTGCGAACGCGCTTATATTGTGAGTCAGGGGCATTTGATCGCGCACGGTACGCCAGACGAAATACTTGCAGATGAGCAGGTTAAGCGGGTTTATTTGGGTGAAGAGTTCAGACTCTGATAAGGTGTTCCTACACCCGACGTTTGCTTAGGATACTCAAGCCGGATTATGAAGCAAGGTTTGCAACTCAGGTTCAGCCAACAGCTGGCGATGACGCCCCAGTTGCAGCAGGCAATCCGCTTGCTGCAGCTCTCTACGCTTGAACTTCAGCAGGAACTCCAGCTCGCGCTGGAAAGCAATCCGCTGCTTGAACAAACCGACCTGCATGACGAAATTGACGCGCACGAAAATCAGGACAGCGACGCATTAGACACGCGGGAAGCGCTAGAACAAAAAGAGATGCCCGATGAGCTGCCGCTCGATGCCACATGGGATGAAATCTACACCGCGGGCACCCCTTCTGGCACCGGCACTGATTATCAGGACGACGAACTGCCGATTTATCAGGGTGAAACCACACAGTCGCTGCAGGATTACCTGATGTGGCAAGTGGAACTCACGCCTTTCACCGACACTGACCGCGCGATCGCTACCTCCATCGTGGACGCCATTGACGAAACCGGCTACCTCACCGTCACGTTACAAGAGATTTGTGACAGTATTGGTGATGAAGAGCTAACGCTTGATGAAGTAGAAGCAGTGCTAAAGCGCGTACAGCGCTTCGACCCGGTTGGCGTCGGCGCGCGCGATCTGCGTGACTGCCTGCTGGTCCAGCTGTCGCAGTATGCCAGTGATGCACCAATGCTGGCCGAAGCACGCCTGATTGTCAGTGAACACCTCGATTTACTGGCCAATCACGATTTCCGCAGCCTAATGCGCGTGACGCGTCTTAAAGAAGATGTGCTCAAAGAGGCGATGCTGCTGATTCAATCACTTGACCCCCGTCCCGGTCAGTCAGTGAATACCAGCGAACCGGAATATGTGATTCCTGATGTGTTAGTGCGGAAAAATGGTAAGCGCTGGGCTGTTGAGCTAAACGCCGACAGCCTGCCGCGTCTAAAGATCAATCAGCACTACGCTGCCATGGGCGGAACAACGCGAAGTGACAGCGATAACCAGTTTATTCGCAGTAACTTACAAGAAGCCCGATGGCTGATTAAAAGTTTGGAAAGCCGCAATGATACGCTGCTGAAGGTCACCCGCTGCATTGTCGAACAGCAGCAGGCTTTTTTCGAACAGGGCGAGGAGTTTATGCGCCCCATGGTGCTGGCGGATATCGCGCAAGCGGTGGACATGCATGAATCAACCATTTCACGCGTAACCACGCAAAAATATCTGCACAGCCCGCGCGGCATTTTTGAGCTGAAATATTTTTTCTCCAGCCACGTCAATACCGAAGGCGGAGGTGAAGCTTCCTCAACGGCGATACGTGCGCTGGTGAAAAAATTGATCTCTGCGGAAAATCCCGCAAAACCCTTGAGCGACAGCAAACTGACCTCCATGTTATCCGATCAGGGCATCATGGTGGCACGCCGCACCGTTGCTAAATATCGCGAGTCTTTGTCTATACCGCCCTCGAACCAGCGTAAACAGCTGGTTTGAACGAATGAAGAAGGAAGACCTATGCAGCTAAACCTTACCGGACTTAATGTTGAAATTACCGAACCACTGCGTGAATTTGTAAATACCAAATTTGCCAAACTGGAACACTACTTTGATCGTATCAATCAGGTTTATATTGTTCTGAAGGTGGAAAAGGTCACGCAGATTGCGGAGGCAACACTGCACGTCAACGGCGGGGAGCTGCACGCCACATCGGAAGCGGAAGACATGTACGCGGCCATTGACGGGTTGATTGATAAACTGGCCCGTCAGCTGACCAAGCACAAAGATAAACTGAAAAAACACTAACCTTCACGCTTGCAGGGTGCCGACAGGATCGACACTTAGAGCATTAATGGGGCGGGCTTTCCGCCCCGTTTTGTCATCTGCGCAAGCGCCAAGGAGCCTGCTCACCCAAGCTTTTCTGTGCGGTGATACGCTCTGCGGCTCTGTGAACTCGCAAGTGAAACGATGATGAACAACGATCTAACACTGGAATTGAGCTCGGTCCTGGCACTGGACTGCACCCGCAGCGGCGTACACTGCCAAAGCAAAAAGCGCGCGCTGGAAATTATCAGTGAACTGGCTGCGAAGCAGCTAAATCTGCCTCACCAGATACTTTTCGACGCCATTCTGACACGTGAACGCATGGGCAGTACCGGCATCGGGAACGGTATCGCGATTCCGCACGGCAAATTGGAAGAGGATACCCTGCGCGCCGTTGGCGTTTTTATCAGCCTTGATCAGCCGATTGCGTTCGACGCCGTCGATAATCAACCCGTTGATTTGTTGTTCGCGCTGCTCGTGCCAGCCGATCAGTGTAAAACACATTTGCATACGCTCTCGCTGGTGGCAAAACGTCTGGCCGATAAGACGGTGTGCCGACGCCTGCGCGCGGCCCAGAGTGACGAAGAGCTCTACGCCATCATCACAGAAGCTCAGGAAGATCACGCTTAAGCATCAAACACTTTTACCGGCCCTGGTGCCGGTTTAAAACGGGAGAAATGGAATGGTGCTGATGATCGTTAGCGGTCGATCAGGCTCAGGAAAATCCGTTGCGCTACGCGCTCTGGAAGATATGGGTTTCTACTGTGTCGATAATCTGCCGGTGGTGCTATTACCGGAGCTGGCGCATGCCTTAACCGAGCGCAATATCTCTGCAGCGGTCAGCATTGATGTGCGTAATATGCCGGAATCGCCGGAAATTTTTGAAAACGCACTGAACAATTTGCCTGACTCCTTTTCACCACAGCTGCTGTTCCTGGATGCCGATCGCAATACCTTAATTCGCCGCTACAGCGATACGCGTCGCCTGCACCCGCTCTCCAGCAAAAACTTGTCGCTGGAAAGTGCCATCGATGAAGAGAACGATCTGCTGGAACCGCTGCGATCGCGTGCCGATCTGATCATCGACACCTCGGAAATGTCGGTGCATGAGCTGGCCGAAATGCTGCGCACGCGCCTGCTGGGCAAGCGTGAGCGCGAGCTTACCATGGTGTTCGAATCCTTTGGCTTTAAGCATGGCATTCCGATTGACGCGGATTATGTGTTTGACGTACGCTTTCTGCCTAACCCGCACTGGGATCCCAAGTTGCGCCCGATGACCGGTCTTGATCGTCCGGTGGCCGCTTTCCTCGATCGCCATACCGAAGTGCACAATTTCATCTACCAAACGCGCAGCTATCTGGAACTGTGGTTGCCGATGTTGGAAACCAACAACCGCAGTTACCTAACGGTCGCGATTGGTTGCACCGGCGGTAAACACCGTTCCGTTTACATCGCCGAGCAGCTAGCCGATTACTTCCGCTCTCGTGGAAAAAACGTACAGTCTCGCCATCGCACGCTGGAAAAACGCAAATCATGACCGTGAAACAAACCGTAGAGATCCGCAATAAATTAGGGATGCACGCGCGCCCTGCGATGAAGCTGTTTGAATTGGTGCAAAGCTTTGATGCCGAAGTATTATTGCGCAACGAAGCCGGTACTGAAGCGGAAGCCAGTAGCGTGATTGCCCTGCTGATGCTCGACTCGGCGAAAGGCGGCCATATTGAAATTGAAGCCAGCGGCCCACAGGAAGCGCAGGCGCTGGCGGCCGTCATCGAGCTATTTGAAGCCGGATTTGATGAAGATTAAGGCGTCAGTGCAACTTATAGCGCGTCAGGAATCCCTCACCGCCTAGCTGGCGCATCTGGCGCATAATCCACTGCTGGCGCTGGCGGACGTAACCCGAAGGCGCATCGGCACGGAAGCGTATTGGGTTGGGCAACACGGCCGCTAACAGTGCCGCTTCCGCGATAGTGAGACGGCTGGCTGGCTTATGAAAATAGCGCTGTGAGGCTTCCTCCACGCCAAATACGCCGTTGCCAAACTCCGCGATATTCAGATAGACCGTCAAAATACGGCGCTTGGTCCATACCGTTTCCAGGCCGACCGTTAGCCCGGCCTCAAGTCCTTTTCGCACCCAGCTGCGGCCATCCCAAAGAAACAGGTTTTTCGCCGTCTGCTGTGACAGCGTGGACGCGCCGCGCAGTCGCTCGCCCTCGTCGCTATCCAGCACCTGCTGAATAGCGCTGACGTCAAATCCCCAATGTTCCGGGAATTTTTGATCTTCGGAAGCAATGACCGCTAACGCCATCCACGGGGAAATCTCATCCATGCTAACCCAATCAGAATGGGCAACGTATCCGATATCGCCGCTGAACCAGGCGCCGAGCTGGCGCTCAACCATCACCGCTGAGAAGGGCACCGGTAAAAAGGCAAACAGCACCAGTGCAGTGAGCCACGCCCCCAGTACCCCCAGTGCGCCCTTAACAACTATGCTTTTAACTCGCTGCCTTAGCTTCCCTTTATTCTTGCGCATCACCTTTTCCCTTACCTTCGCCGCATTAATCAATCACACAGGTCACAATCACCTGAAGTTGGGCCCGTCCGATAAATTCTCTCTGTCACTTTACAATGCCGTGAAGCGAAATGGCTTATCTCATTTAAGCCGTTTATTGAGTAGAGCCATTAACATCAAGCACTTCCGCTATTAAGGAATCGGTTCCATGGTCAGGAATTAATCATTGCAAGCTGAAGTACATACTTAACCATAAGTGATAGCTATCACAAAAAACCTTTCACAAACCTTAACTATGACTTTATAAAAAGAGCGTTAAAGACCACTTTCTCACCGCCCGAATGGCCAACGTTTTCATCCGAAACGATAAGGGACTCCGCTCAGAGGGGAAAATAATACCCGCTGACGATGACCTCTTTAAGCCAATCACAGCGCTTAACAGGCTCTTTAAGGACGCACTTTCCAAAACGTTTTGGGCGAAACGGTTAAAATCGCCTTATTTTCTTTTTAAATCAGCTGATTAAAATTGTTTTTTTGCGCCTCACGCTGCAATACGGTCGATGGCGCGATAAGGCAGTTTTTCATGCTTAGGTTTGCGGTAAAACCAGGCTGATTTCAGAATTTTTGATCAAAAATAGTGCAATACGACCAAGAAATTAATTCCTTGCTTGACTGTGTTGGCAAATTAATGTTTTCTGTATTTAAACGCTGCTCAACATCACACTCTTTAATGAATTTTGTCGCAACCGCTGATGGATTTGTTAAGGTGATACGAAAGCGTAAACCAATACCACACTGTTGCTCTTGTACACGTCTTCTCATAACAGCAACCGTGCCCTTTTCCCTGGTGTTGGCGCAGTATTCGCGCACCCCGGTTTCGACTGGGGTCATTTTTTTTCTGCTCCCTTATTTTTCCTTAGAAGCCACCCATTCGCGTAACACATTCACATCATGCTGCCAGGCATGCTTAAGCTCATCAATCCACTCCTGTACGTTGTCCCACCACGCCGGCAATTCGGGTGACTGAATCTGTTTAGCCAATTTTTGGAGATGAAGCAGCCCAACAGAACCTGCGGCGCCTTTGATTTTATGCCCCTCTTCTGCAATGCCTTTTTGATCGCGCGCCATCATGTTGGACTCCAGCACATCCAAATAACCCGGCATCATCTGTTCAAACATCGTCAGGCTCTGCGTAATCAAGCCTGGGCCTACCAGTTCGATGTACTGCTCCAGCATCTCAACGTCCAGCAGGCCGCGCGAGGTGTTTTCGGAAAGCGCGTTCTGAAGTGCGGCTGGCTCCGGCTGCTCATCCCAAAACTTTTTGATCATTGCCGTCAGGGCAGGCACCGCCAGCGGCTTACTCAGCACATCATCCATGCCCGCATCGAGGTACTCCTTTTTATCTTTCAGCACATTCGCGGTCAGCGCCACCAGCGGCGGCAGCGCGGTGCCAGCGTGGCGTTGATGAATAGCCCGTGACACGTCCAAACCGGTCATGTCCGGCAGCTGAATATCCAGCAATACCAAGTCGAACTCATACGGATCGAACATCGCCAGCGCCTCGCCGCCGGTCATGGCCACCTCAACGCTGCAGCCTAGCTTTTCCAGCACTGAGCGGGCGACGATTACGTTCAACTCAATATCCTCTACCAGCAGCACATGCAGCGCAGGCAGCGGCATATCGTTGTCCAGATCCTCATCCTCAATTTCATCGGCGACGCGCGGTGCGTTGATCTCCAGCGTGAAACAGGAACCTTGACCGGGGGCGCTGCTGACGGTGATATCGCCGCCCATCGCCTGCGCCAGACGGCGTGAAACCGCCAAGCCAATCCCGGTGCCGGTGGCGGGTTTGCCGCCGTGCTGATCCTTCACTTGGTAATACATGGCAAAAATCTTGTCCTGCTCTTCCTGTGGGATCCCCATACCGGAATCCTGCACTTCAAAATGCAGCGTTTCATCCTGACGATAAGCCACGCGGACAACGATCTCGCCCTGCTGGGTAAACTTCACGGCGTTGCCGATCAGATTCCACAAAATCTGACGCAGGCGGGTGCCGTCAGCGGTGATTTTATGCGGGAGAGGCAGCTCAGGCGCCATCACGAATTTCAGCCCTTTAGGCTGTGCCAGCAAGCCAGATAAGTTCTCCAGATCGGCCAGGAAACCGGTGAAGTCCAGCGGCTGATTATCAAGCTGGACCTTACGTCGCTCGATTTTGTCCACTTCAATGACATCGTTGAAAATATTGCCCAGCGTGATGGCTGACACGTGAATGGTCTTCAGATACTTGAGCTGCTCCTGATTTAAGTCGGTATCCAGCAGAATCCGGCTCAAGCCAACGATGCCATTGAGCGGCGTACGCAGCTCATGGCTAATGGTAGAGATAAAGGTGGTTTTCTCGCGACTGGCGTTCTCCAGCGCGTCCTGATAGCGCTTACGCTCGGTAATGTCACGTCCAAAGCCCATCAGACCACTGCGCTTGCCTACGCGGTCGTAATACGGAACTTTACGGATTTCAAAACAGGCTTTGCGCCCGTCAGGATACTGCAGCCATTGCTCATAGGTCAGTGAGACGTTATGGCGGAACACCTTCTCATCGGTTTCCAGCACTTTAGAGGCGGCTTCATCGTCGTAAATATCGCGTGGCGTCAGCCCAATAAGCTGTTTCTCGCTCATGCCCGTTAACAGTTCCATGGCGCGATTACAGCCGGAAAACTCTTTGTCGATGTTGCGATAAAACACCAGATCCGGTGAAGCATCCAGAAAAGAGCGCAGAAAAGAGGATTGCTGCTCCAGCTCGATCTGCGCCTGCTCGCGGCGCGCCATCTCTTCACGCAGCTTATCCATCACCTGCTCGCGCGCCTGCTCCGCTTTAATACGATCGGCGATCTCGTGGTTGAGCTGCGTGATGGTCTCTTTCATCTGCTGATTCAGCTCTAAATCGCGCGTCCGCATCTCTTCCAGCTTATCCACCAGCCTCGACAGGCGCTGGCGTGACTCCTCCAGCTGATCGACCACCACGGAAAGGAAATACACGGCCCAAGGCGTGATTAACAAACCGAAAAAGACCGAGCGCACGACGTCGATACTTTCCACATGACCGCGCAGTACCATGGTGACGGCCATCTGAACCACCATAGCTAGTACCACAAGCGCAGAAGCCAGCAATAAGGAGAAGCGCACCAGCCCCAGCTTAACCATCAGGTCAACGTAGTATTGTGCGAGCAGACGAATTTGTTTCATGACGAGCCCTCTGGACGAAATCAGGCTCATCATATCCTAAATATGCCGTTATCGCGCCGTAACATGCTGAGTTTGCTCCATTATGGTGCAAAACCCGTATGTTTCGCCGACGTTCCACGCGTTATGCGCAAAGCGCTTGACTAATTCTGCCAACTGAATAATCTGAAAGGCCGCGCAGTTGCCGCCTTTATCAAGACAACAGAGCTAATCAATCCCCTACCCGCCCTCTCCGCAGATGGTTTCACGCCGTTATTGCATATCCATTCAAATTTAATGCCTGCCTATCCAAAATTGCGCTGATTAATTTTGCTAATGCTACCGGCTTTTTGATTCAAAACAGGCGCCATAAGAAAAACAGATACATGCTGCGCACGAAACGGCACCAACAGAATTTCATGCTGTTTAATTACCCCTTATCAGCATTGTTTAGATATATGCGGCCTTCCTCACAGTGAGACGGCTCACGTCTTGTAACCTCCTCCTCAGCGTCAGACTGACATAAATTTACTTATTATCTTCATTTAAATCATTAAGTTAAGTAGATTAACTGCGTATTACGTGCCTTAAGGCCGCCTATTTGACCTCTGTTCGCTTTCCCGATAAGTTGGAATGCCGCTGGAAGCTCTCCAGCTGGAGCTGAGTCTCGGCATATCTATGCAGCAAGAAACTCCCTCTGGATGCAAGTTATCTCCCATAAGAGACCGGAAGAAAGAGCAGCTCATCAAGGACGTGAAGCGTAATTCCTGAGAGCCTTTGCTCAGTGTTGCGACGCCCGCGGTTAGCGCGCGAAAAGAAATGATAAAGCACGCAGCTGTGCGCTGTGCTCGAACGAATGCAGGTAATGTCTAAAGCAGTTTAAGGAGACCCTCGATGTCCACTCAAAAACCTCATCCTTATGGTTTGTATGATCCCTCAGCCGGAAGTGACAGCTGTGGTGTAGGTTTCATTACGCGAAAGGACAGCGAGCAGACCCATGAGATTCTGCGTATGGCGCACAGTGCCTTGTGCACGGTACCGCATCGCGGCGGCATGTCTGCGGAGGGTGTCGGCGATGGTGCCGGCGTTAACGTTGACCTTTCTCTGCGCTTTTTCCGTAAAGTCACCGGTCAGCCGCTGGAAGCGGGTCGCTTTGGCGTGGGCAACTTCTTTGTGCCGAAAGATGCCGAGCTGCGCGCCAACGCCGAGCGTTTGGTCGAGCAAACCCTGGCGGCGCATAACCTGCCGGTGCTGATGAAACGTGATATGCCGCTGGATAACAGCGTCACCCGTCCGGCGGCAGTCAAGTACCAGCTGCCGATCGTGCAGTGGATCTTCGCTGCTCCGCAGGAGGTTGGCGATCAAAATGAATTTGAGCGTCATATTTATCGCGCGCTGCTGGATATTGAAGCGCGAGCGTTTACCGAGCAGGAATTTGGCGGTCTCTACCCGCTGTCGCTCTCTTCGCGCACCCAGGTGTTTAAAGCGCGCCTGAACTCAAATGAAGTCATCCCCTATTTCAAAGATCTCACCGATGAGGATCATCAGGTGCGCGGGCTGTTTTTCCACACCCGTTTCTCCACCAATACCGATCCGCACACCACCATGGCGCAGCCTTTCCGCCTGATGGCGCACAACGGTGAGCTCAATACCGATCGTAAAAACCGCATTGCGGAAGCCGCTCTGATGCTGGCACGCGGCAAGAAGATTGTGCGTCCAAAAGGCCAGTCAGACAGCTCACGCCTCGACCAGAGCATTCATAGCCGGTTGATGGAAGATAACCTCGACTTGATCAACGCGGTGGTTTCCATGATGCCGCCCGCCTGGGAAAACGACACGTCGCTCTCCGCCAACGTGCGTGCCATGCTGGAGTATTTCTCGCTGTACGAAGAGAAGAATGATGGTCCGGCAGCGTTGATTTTTGGCAACGGCGAAGTGATTGGTGCGCGTCTGGATCGTCTTGGCCTGCGTCCGCTGCGTTCGGTGGAAACCGCCGAGTATATCGGTGCGATGTCTGAAGCGGGTCAGATTGCCTTCCCGCCGGAGAGCGTGCTGCGTCGTGGACGTATCGAAGCGGGCGGTATGCTGTATTACGATCACCGCGAAAAACGCGCCTATACCACGGTAGAAGCGCTGGAAAAACTGGCCGCTGAAAAAGATTATCCTGCTCTGCTGCGCACGGCGCGCGTTGAGCTGCAGGATCTGCCGGAAGTGCCTGCGGAGAAACTTGGATCGCCGCTGCGCTATCGCGGCGATCTCAAAACGTACCAGCGGTTTGTGGCTTACTACTACAACCAGGAAAGCTTTAAATTCATGATGGACCCGATGCTGCAAACCGGCGCAGAGAAAATCTCCGCAATGGGTTACGGCAACGCCATCAATGGCCTGTCCGATCACGAAGGCGGCATGGCACACTATTTCTCCCAGCGCTTTGCGCAGGTGACCAACCCGCCGCTGGACTCCATCCGTGAAGCGGACGGCATGACGCTGCGCGTGGCGCTGGGTGCGAAACCGCATCTTGGCCGCAGCAAAGGCCAACAGATCATCGTACCGAGCCCGATCCTCACGCATCTGGATATGCTGCGTCTGCGTGAACAGACCGTCGCGCCTTATGCACGTTTTGACATGCTGTATCAGCCGGTTACGGGCAAAGATATCGTCAGCCGCGCCGCCAACGCCAAAGCGCTGGAAGCAGCCATCGATAACCTGGCGCAGCAGGTGGTGGATTTTGCGCGTCAGCAAGGCGGGATCGCGGTGATCACTGACCGCCATATCTCCTCGACGCAGGCGGCTATCCCGATGCTGCTGATGGTCTCCGCCATTAACCAGCGCCTGGTGCAGGAAGGTTTACGTCTGGATGTGTCCCTGGTGGTGGAGAGCGGACAAAGCATCTCTTCACACCACATTGCCGCCACGCTCGGCTTTGGTGCCTCGGCGGTCTATCCGCTTGGCGTGCAGATGCGTGCCGAAGAGAAATTTGGGGAAGGCGAAGAGGGTAACAAGGCCTTTAAGCGCTATGCCAAAGCCGCTGAAAAAGCGCTAATGAAAACCATGGGCAAAGTGGGCCTGTGCACCGTGGAAAGCTACAGCTGCGGTGAGTTCTTTGAGCCAAACTTCCTCGACACCGAGGATCCGGTGCTGAAAAAGTATTTCCCGAATATCAAAACGCCGGTGGGCGGCGCCGGGTTCCCGGCTATCGCCCAAATGGCGGTCGACTGGCATCAGAGCGCCCTGAAAATTCAGGGCGAAGCGGAAGTGCCGCTGCTGGGGCTGTTCAAAGAGCGCGCCGAAGGAGCAGGTCACTCTTACGGCACCATTGCCGTGCGCACCTTTATCGACATGACGGAACAGCCGATTCGTTTCGCCGACAAAGCGCGTGAAGAGGATAACTTCATTCGCCTGATGACGCTGGCCAAGCTGGATAATGCGTTCAATATCAACGCCGATGCCTTCAAGGACAGCAGCTTTGAGCGTATTCCAAACGCGGTGATTGATAACTTCACGATTACGCCGGATTACCGTCAGTTCTCCAGCTTGATGCACGCCGAACGCAAACGTCGTCCTGCGGCGCTGCGCGATATTCTCGCCCTGCCCTGCGATTTAACGCACGTGGACAGCGAGGCGGAGTTTGGCCGCAAGCTGGGTCGCTATTCGTTGATCAACAACGGCTTTGCGACGCGCGGTCTGGCATGCAAGGCCGTTGATGACAGCCTCAATCAGTTTGAGCTGCGGCTGATCGATGCGATTGCAGGTCTCAAGCCCGAAGAGGAGCGCCTGAACGCGCTGGCGCGGGCGCTGAAAACCCGTTTCAGCGACGAAATTGAGCGTAGCCACGTTGAGGCCGGTGTGCTGCATATCACCGCCTACGGCAAAGCGGCCGAATACCTGTCAAAAATCTTTACCGCACAGCCTTCGCTGCCGCTGGACGAAATCCAGCCTGCGCACGAGATTACCCGTACCTTCGCCTCCGGCGCGATGAGCCACGGCGCGCTGGTGGCCCCGGCGCACGAAGCGGTGGCGCACGGCACCAATATGGTGGGTGGCATGAGCAACTGCGGTGAAGGTGGCGAGCACTACTCGCGCCACGGCACCCTGCGCGCCTCACGCATCAAGCAGTTGGCGTCTGGCCGCTTCGGCGTCTGGGCTGCCTACCTGGCCGATCCGATGCTGGAAGAGCTGGAAATCAAAATTGGTCAGGGCGCAAAACCGGGCGAAGGCGGACAGCTGCCGGCGCCGAAAGTCACCGTCGAGATCGCCGCTGCGCGCGGCGGTACGCCGGGCGTCGAGCTGGTATCACCGCCGCCGCACCACGACACCTATTCGATTGAAGATTTGGCGCAGTTGATCCACGACTGCAAGGCCGCGCGCGTGCGCGTCGTGGTGAAGCTGGTTTCCTCTGAAGGCATTGGCACCATTGCCGTGGGCGTGGCAAAAGCCGGTGCGGATGTGATCAACGTGGCCGGTAACACCGGCGGCACCGGTGCGGCATCCGTCACCAGCCTGAAATACACCGGTCGCGTGGCGGAAATCGGCATCGCCGAAGTGCATCAGGCGCTGTGTGCTAACGGCCTGCGCGACAAAGTGCAGCTGCGCTGCTCTGGCGCGCAGCAGACCGGCAGCGACGTGATCAAATCGGCTCTGCTCGGTGGCGACAGCTTCGAGTTCGGGACGACCGCGCTGATGATGCTGAAATGCGTCATGGCGAAGAACTGCAACGTGAAATGCCCGGCCGGCTTAACAACCAACGCCGAGGCCTTTGATGGCGATCCGCGTCAGCTGGCGCAGTACTTCATCAACGTGGCACAAGAAGTGCGCGAGTTTCTGGCGCGACTGGGCTTGCGTTCGCTGCGTGAAGCGCGCGGGCGGTCCGATCTGCTGCACCTGATGGATCACCCTCTTGAAGTCGGCAAGCTGGATCTGCGCGCCATGCTGACCGTGGTTCCTGAACAAAAAGTTGAGCAGCCGGTGTATCTGGAAAAAGACTTTACGCTCGACGACGGCTGGCTCGATACCGTGAACGCGGCATTGATTGACGCGGCGGGACGTGAAGTGGCGCTGGGCGACGGCATTGTGCTGAATAATCGCAACAAAAGCGTTGGCGGCCAGCTGGCGATCGATATCGAACGGATGTTGAATCACACGCTGCCTGCCGCACAGCGCGCTGCGCTGCCGGCGGTGTTGAAAGACGATCGCGGCCGCCACTATCTTGCCCCTCGCACGGTGAATATTCATACCACCGGCGCAGCAGGACAGTCCTTCGGTGCGTTCTGCAACGACGGCATGCTGATGAAACACTACGGCACCTGCAACGACGGCGTAGGCAAAGGCCAGTGCGGCGGCGAGCTGGTGGTCATGTCTCCTGGCGGCGGTGCGCAGGATAGCGATGGCAACGTATTAATCGGTAACTTTGCGCTGTTTGGCGCGACCGGTGGCCGTCTGTTTGTCCAGGGCCAGGCGGGCGATCGCTTTGCCGTGCGCAACTCCGGCGCCACCGCCGTGGTTGAGGGTGTGGGCGATTTCTGCTGCGAATACATGACCAACGGCGCCATTCTTAACCTCGGCACTTTTGGCAAAGGCTTTGGCAACGGCATGAGCGGCGGCTTCGCCTATCAGTACGATCCCTACGGATCGCTGGCGGCGCATGCGGCAGGTGACTCGGTGCTGTTTGGCTCTATTGCCGACGCCGATGAAATGGCGCAGGTCCACAAGCAAGCCGTACTGACCCTGCTGCACTGGCATCTGGAAGCAACACAGTCGCCGCGTGCGGCCTGGCTGTTGGACAACTGGGAAACGGAGTGCCAGCACTTTGTCTACGTGATGCCGCGTTCGCTGCTGCTTTATCAAGACGGTGCTGAAATTCTGAAAGCCAAATCGCGCAAAGATTTGCTGGAAGAGCTCTCAACCTCGCTTGCCGCGCATCAGGTGGCGAAGTTCAAATCCGCGTGGCGCACCGGCAAAACCATTGCCGACGGCGCCGTCCCGGCTTACGGCGCCACCGATACGCAGGAGATGTTTGTTCTGCTGAACAACTACACCGTGCTGAGCTTCGCGCAGCAGCTGGCGCTGGGTAAATTGCCGAAAGGCACCTCGGTGGAAGATCCGGCGGTGGAAAAAGCGGTGCGTAATTTGCTGATGACGGAAGATTTCACGCTGGTGAGCAAGTTGCAACGCCACGCGCGTGCCGCTATCGAGAGCTACAGCGATGACGAGTTAGCCAGCCTGATCGCCGCCAAGCGTATGGCCGATTATAAGGCCGCCCTCACGCAGCGTAATATTCGCTCGATGGACAGTCTGGCCACCTACGGCTGGATCATTTATCAGGATGCGCGCAACCGTGAGGTGCTCGGTCATCTGCCTGATTTTGAAGAGCTGTTTGCTCGGGCTGCGCTGCCTGAAATCGCGGCGGCAGTGGGCAAACTCGCCTGAGTATACCGCAATAAATGGACGAAGCCCGGTGGCGGTGTACCGGGCTATGACGACGAATTCGATGAACCGGTTTGAGTACAGATATCCATGAAGATTCCTTACATTCCTGAAGATGCCCCGTTCAACGGCGAACAGAAATATTGGCTGGCCGGTTTTCTCGCGGGCCTCCATTCGCGCCTGCTGGTGTTAGAAGACAAGCAAACGGCGCCGGCAGCCGGTGCCAGCGCGAACACGCAACTGCATATTTTGTATGGCTCGCAAACCGGTAATGCGGAAGCGCTGGCGCACACCGCGGCCAAAGCCGCGCGAGCGAAAGGATTGGTGCCGGTGGTGCAGGCGCTGGGCGAAGTGGATCTGGATGTGTTCGCCACCATGCGCCACGTGCTGATCGTCACCTCCACCTACGGTGAAGGTGAGATGCCTGACAACGCGCAGCTGTTTTGGCAGGCGCTCTCTGCCAGCACCGCGCCTCGCCTGGAGCAGATGCATTTCGCCGTGCTGGCGATTGGCGACACCGGCTACGACGGCTTTTGTCAGGCGGGTAAATTCTTTGATATGCGTCTTGAGCAGCTTGGCGCGAAACGCGTGGTCGATCGTATCGACTGCGATATCGACTTTGAAGAGCCTTCCAGCGAATGGATCGGCAGCGCCATGCCACAGTTCGCCGCCAGCGCGGGCAGCAGCGGCACCGCGTTAGAAAGCGCGCCGGAAGCGCCAGTGATCCCGGGCAGCAACAAGCAAAATCCGTATGCTGCCGCGCTGATCACCAACAAGCGTCTGTCCAGTGACGCCTCAGCAAAAGACATTCGCCACTTTGAATTTGATCTCACCGACAGCGGCCTGAAATATGAAGCCGGGGATGCGCTGGGCGTGATCCCGGTTAACGACGCGGCGCTGGTAAGCCTGCTGCTGGCTGAACTCAAAGCGGATTACGAAACGCCGGTCTCTGGCTATGAGCGTAGCCTCGGCGATTTGCTGACGCACCAATTTGAGATCTCTGAGCCGTCGCGCAAACTGATTGAGTGGGTGGGCCAAAACACCGCCAACCAAGAGTTGCTGCACGTATTACAGCACGACGACAAAGACACGCTTGCGAACTGGCTGTGGGGCAAAGATACGCTGGACCTGCTGCAGCTTGAGCTGAAACGCAGCCTCTCCGTACCGGAATTTGTTGCCATGCTGCGCCCGCTGCAGCACCGCGCTTACTCCATCTCTTCCAGCGCGAAAGCGCACCCGAACCAGGTGCATCTCACTATCGCGTCTGTGCGTTATCACAGCAACGGGCGCGAGCGTAAAGGCGTGTGCTCAAGCTACCTGGCTGAGCGCGTGCGCCGCGGCGAGAAGCCGGCGATCTTTATTTCACCTAATAAAGCGTTTCGCGTGCCCGCCAACCCAGATGCGCCGCTGATCATGGTAGGACCGGGTACCGGCATCGCGCCGTTCCGCGCCTTCCTCCAAGAGCGTCAGGCCATCGGCGCCGCCGGGAAAAACTGGCTGTTCTTTGGCGATCAGCATCAGGCGCACGATTTCATCTATCAGGATGAACTGAGCGCATGGCAGCAGAGCGGGCTGTTAACTCATCTCGATCTGGCCTTCTCACGCGATCAGGAAGAGAAAATTTACGTGCAAAATCGCATGCTGGAAAAAGGCGCCGAGCTATACGCCTGGCTGCAGGAAGGCGCCTATTTTTACGTTTGCGGCGATGCTTCGCGCATGGCGAAAGACGTTGATGCCGCCCTGTATGAAGTGGTGCGCCAGTTCGGCGGCCTCTCCAGTGAACGTGCGGCGGCCTATGTCGACCAGCTGAAGAAAGATAAACGCTACCTGCGTGACGTCTACTAACTCGCGCGCAGCATGAAAAAAGGGGCGAGTCCATCTCGCCCCTTTTTCTTTTCCCGTTGCCATACGGGCGAAAAAAAACGGGCCACGTTAGCCCGTTTTTTATGACCTCATGAACGCGGTCTGCGTTACTTCACCACGCGCAGCGAAGGACGTCCACCGCGCGGCGGCGGCTCATCATCCGGCGAGTGATCTTCATCCTGTGCATTGTCAGGACGATCGCCGTCAATCACCGACATCATGGTCTCTTCCTGGCCTTCCTGCTCTTCCGTTGCCAGCTCGTAAGCCGGCTCAGGCTCAAACATGGTACCCGCACCGTTTTCACGCGCGTAGATAGCCAGCACCGCGGCCATCGGCACAGTGACCTGGCGTGGCACGCCGCCGAAGCGCGCGTTAAATCGCACTTCGTCGTTGTCCAGATCCAGGTTGCCCACCGCGCGCGGGGCAATGTTCAGGACAATTTGGCCGTCACGCGCATATTCAAGCGGCACTTGCACGCCCGGCAAATGAATGTCCACCACCAGGTGCGGCGTCAGCTGGTTGTCGAGCAGCCAGTCGTAGAACGCACGCAGCAGATAGGGACGACGGGCAGTAAGCTGTGACATTTCCATAGGTTAGCCCCGTGATTGCAGGCGCATTTCACGTTCTGCTTCGGTCAGAGAAGCGAGGAAAGAGTCACGCTCAAACACGCGAGTCATGTAGCCTTTCAGCTCCTTGGAACCGGCACCGGATAAATCCACGCCCATTTGCGGTAGACGCCACAGCAGCGGCGCCAGATAGCAATCCACCAGGCTGAACTCCTCGCTCATAAAGAACGGCGTGCGTGAGAACAGCGGTGCAATCGCCAGCAGCTCTTCGCGCAACTGCTTGCGCGCGGCATCCGCTTCTGCATCATTGCCGTTTTCGATCTTGCGCATCAGCGTGTACCAGTCATTCTCGATGCGGTGCATCATCAAACGGCTTTCGCCACGCGCTACCGGGTAAACCGGCATCAACGGCGGATGCGGGAAGCGCTCGTCAAGGTACTCCATGATGATGCGTGATTCATACAGCGTCAGTTCACGGTCGACCAGCGTAGGGAGAGTGCGATAGGGATTGAGGTCAATCAGATCCTGCGGCAGGTTATCCATTTCGACCTGCTCGATCTCGACGCTAACACCCTTTTCAGCCAGTACGATACGCACTTGATGGCTAAAAATGTCAGTCGGACCGGAAAACAGCGTCATTACCGAACGTTTGTTGGCAGCGACAGCCATGAAAACCTCCAAGTTTGTTCACAAAAAAATACTGCGAATAGCCAACCACGCGGCGACTCACCTGCTCATCAGATTCGCTCTCAGCCAGCGTTTGCGCTCTGTGGGGCACCAAGGCTCGCAACAGAGACATAACGCGCCGGGCCACGGGCGCAAAGTGTCAGTCAGTTTACCAGATTTTAGACAGCGTGTGGGGCGGGTATAATGAATTGCGGGCAAAATGCGGGGAAAGTTCGCGTTTTTGGTCTAAAAAAGCGGAAAAAACAGCAATAAAAAACCCGCCGAAGCGGGTTTTTTGCCAACTGCCGCTGCCGAAGCAGCCACAATTAACGCTTGGAGAACTGCGGACGACGACGTGCTTTACGCAGGCCGACTTTCTTACGTTCAACCTGACGCGCATCACGGGTAACGA
Source organism: uncultured Pantoea sp. (assembly GCA_913778495.1). Lineage (GTDB taxonomy): Bacteria > Pseudomonadota > Gammaproteobacteria > Enterobacterales > Enterobacteriaceae > Pantoea. The sequence continues at coordinate 36,250 of CAJYVD010000032.1, read as the reverse complement.
AGCCCGCTTTACGCAGTTCAGAACGCAGAGACTCGTCGTATTCCATCAGAGCGCGGGTGATACCGTGACGGATCGCACCAGCCTGACCAGAAATACCACCACCTTTAACGGTGATGTACAGGTCCAATTTACCAACCATATCAACCAGCTCCAGCGGCTGACGCACGACCATGCGTGCAGTCTCGCGACCGAAGTACTGCTCCAGAGAGCGCTGGTTAATTACGATGTTACCGCTACCCGGCTTGATGAAGACGCGAGCGGCAGAGCTTTTGCGGCGACCAGTGCCGTAGTTTTGAGTTTCAGCCATTGCCTATAATCCCGATTAAATGTCAAGAACTTGCGGTTGCTGCGCCGCGTGGTTGTGCTCGTTGCCTGCGTAAACTTTCAGTTTACGGTACATAGCACGACCCAGTGGGCCTTTTGGCAGCATGCCTTTAACCGCGATTTCAATCACACGCTCAGGACGGCGTTCGATCATCTCTGCAAAGGTCGCTTGCTTGATACCGCCGATGTGGCCGGTGTGGTGATAGTAAATCTTGTCAGAACGCTTGTTGCCGGTTACGGCTACTTTTTCTGCGTTCAGGACGATGATGTAATCACCGGTATCAACGTGCGGAGTGTATTCCGCTTTATGCTTACCACGCAGACGGCGCGCCAGTTCAGTCGCCAGGCGACCCAAGGTTTTGCCGGTTGCGTCAACAACATACCAGTCACGCTGTACGGTTTCTGGTTTAGCTGTAAAAGTTTTCATTGAAAAGCTTACCCAAATAAAAAGTTACACGTTGGTGAAATCCCAAACGCTAAGTAAACGAATGAGGCTCACACGACCATTTTGCCCAGCAAGCCACCCCTTCAAGTGAGTTACTGGATCACATCGAGTTCTGGGAAAGAAAACCGATGCTGTAACGTGGGGTCGCAAGATTATAGAGAAGTCGAACTCAAAGATCGAACCTTTTTGCACCTATTTCCTGCGATTTCTCCCACGCGCTCAGGGGAGATGCGGCAGACGCAAATACTCTTCGCTTTGCATCTCCTGCAAACGCGACAGGCAGCGCTGATACTCGAACTTCAAGCGCGTCCCCTGATAAATTTCAAACAGCGAGGTTTCAGCCGCCACCACCAACTTCACGTGGCGTTCATAGAACTCATCCACCAGCGCCAGAAAGCGGCGCGCCTGATCCTCGGTCTTGTAGATCATCACCGGCACATCATAGAGCAGCACGCTGTGGAAGCGGCGCGACAGGGCGATGTAATCATGCTGGCTGCGACCGGCACCGCATAGCGCCAGAAAGTCAATCGCCAGTACGCCTTCGTGCACCCCACGCGTTGCCATCTGACGGTGATTAATCTCCAGCACCGGCGCGTCTTCGCGCGGCTTGCCTGACAGCGCCTTGAACATCCTTTCCATCTCCGCGTGCGTCGCGTCGTTTAGCGGGAAGTTCCACAGGTGGGCCGAGGTAAGCGTACGCAGTCGATAGTCAATGCCCGCGTCCACGTTCATCACATCGCAGTGCTGTTTTATCTGCTCAATGGCAGGCAGAAAGCGCGCGCGCTGCAGGCCATTACGGTACAGATCGTCCGGCGGAATATTCGAGGTGGCGACCAGCGAGATGCCGCGCGCAAACAGCGCTTCCATTAGCGTGCCCAACAGCATGGCGTCGGTAATGTCAGAGACAAAAAACTCGTCAAAACAGAGGATATCGGTTTCGGCTTTAAAACGGTCCGCGACAATCAGCAGCGGATCGCTTTGGCCCTGCAAGGCAGTGAGCTCTTCGTGCACGCGCAGCATAAAGCGGTGGAAGTGCAGACGCAGTTTGCGCTCACCAGGAATAGACTGAAAAAACAGGTCCATCACCCAGGTTTTGCCGCGTCCTACGCCGCCCCACATGTACAACCCGCGCACAGGCGCTTGCTGATGCGATGGCGCTTTTCCCATCAGCTTTGACAGCCGACCCAGCAGCCCAGTCGGGGCGGGTTCCGCGCGGTGCGCGCGTGCGACCAAACCTTGTTGAATCGCGTCCAGCCGGGTAATCGCTTCACGTTGTACGTCATCCGGACGAAACTCGCCCTGCGAAAGCGCCTGCTCGTAGCGGGCAAGCGGAGATGAGGTTTGCATGGTTCTCTCAGAATCCCTGAAAAAGTCCGATTCACGTTTCGGTTGCTGAAAATTAGGCCGCTATACACTAAGCGATGCAGGCCAGGAGTTCCACTTCCAATAGATTAACGGGTATAGTGGCTACTATTGAAGTTGAAACAGAAGCAGAAGCACTGCCCTACGAAACAACGGAAATTACACGGGAGTCATTATGACCTGGGAATACGGGCTGATTGGATTAGTCGTTGGTATTATTGTCGGCGCGGTAGTGATGCGTTTTGGCAACAAAAAGCTGCGTGAACAGCGCAGTATGCAGTATGAACTGGAAAAATCTCGGGCGGAGCTGGCCGATTATCGCGAAGAGCTCACCAACCATTTTGCACGCAGCGCGGAGCTGCTGGACAACATGGCGCATGATTACCGCCAGCTGTATCAGCACATGGCCAAAGGATCAAACGATCTGCTGCCCAACCTGCCTGGCGAGAAAAACCCGTTTGCTTATCAGCTTACGGAAGCCGAGGCCGACAACGATCAGGCGCCGGTGCAAATCCCGCGTGATTACTCTGAAGGTGCCTCTGGTCTGCTGCGCGGCGGCGATCGCACCGCGCAAAAATAATCCTTTTGGGGCACAGCTTGGCTGTGCCCTTTTTGTTTTCCGCACACTACCGCACACTACTGTCACACGTTTATCCCCTTATTCGCAGCGAGAGCATTTTGGCAATGAAAAAACAAACACGATTTTTAAGCGCATTAGCCTTAAGCATTGGGATGAGTCTGGCCGCCACGCCTGGCGCTATGGCTACCCTGCCCGCGCAAATTCAGGGACAAGCCCTGCCAAGCCTGGCACCGATGTTGGAAAAGGTGCTGCCTGCAGTGGTCAGCGTACACGTTGAAGGCACGGATAGCGGTCAGCAGGCGCAGGACATCCCTGAACCGCTGAAGCGCTTCTTTGGCCAGGCGCCCGGTCAATCACAACCTCAACCTTTCGAGGGATTGGGATCGGGCGTCATCATCGACGCGGCTAAAGGCTACATTCTCACTAACAACCACGTGGTCAATGGCGCAGACAAAATCAGCGTGCAAATGGCTGACGGCAATGAATATGACGCCAAGCTGATCGGCCATGATGAGCAGACTGACATTGCGCTGATTCAAGTTGAAGGCGCGAAGAATTTAACGCAGGTAAAAATCGCCGATTCCGATGCGCTGAAAGTCGGTGATTTTGCCGTCGCCATCGGCAACCCGTTTGGTTTGGGGCAGACAGCGACATCCGGCATCATTTCCGCACTGGGCCGCAGCGGCCTGAATCTGGAAGGTCTGGAGAACTTTATTCAGACCGACGCGGCGATTAACCGCGGAAACTCCGGCGGCGCGCTGGTTAACCTGAACGGCGAGCTGATCGGTATCAATACCGCAATTCTTGCCTCCAGCGGCGGCAACATCGGTATTGGCTTTGCCATTCCCAGCAATATGGCCATGAACCTTGCGCAGCAGCTCATTCAGTTTGGCGAAGTGAAGCGCGGCCAGCTGGGGATTAAAGGCACGGAAATGACGGCGGATATCGCCAAAGCCTTTAACGTTGACGCGCAGCGCGGCGCTTTTGTCTCCGAAGTGCTGCCGAAATCCGCCGCCGAGAAAGCAGGCATTAAGTCCGGCGATATCATCATCTCCATTAACGACAAACCGATCACCAGCTTTGCCGAGCTGCGCGTCAAAGTGGGCACCACACCGCCGGGCCAGCAGGTAAAAATCGGCCTGCTGCGCGAGGGCAAGCCGGTGACCGTCAGCGTGACGCTTGAGCAAAGCGCGCAAACCACCGCCAGCGCACAGCTGATGTCACCTGCCTTACAGGGTGCAACATTAAGCGACGGTGCGACTAAAACCGGTGACAAAGGCGTGAAAGTGGACAGCATCGCGAAAGGGACGCCTGCCGAGCAAGTGGGCCTGCAGAAAGACGATGTGATCGTCGGTGTGAACCGTACGCGCGTCGAATCCCTGGCCGCGATGCGTAAAGTGCTGGAGAGCAAGCCGCCGGTACTGGCCTTAAACGTGGTGCGCGGTGAGGAGAGTATCTACCTGCTGTTGCGTTAATCTTCATGCCGGGCGGACAAGCAGGTGATTGTCCGCCCGCACTCATGATATTCTGCCGTCCGATCTTACCTGGCGTGAAATAACACCATGTTTCTTAAACTCTTGCGTTCTGTGATCATGGGCCTGATTGTGGCGGGCTTACTGCTTGTTGCGATCCCTGCGCTGCGCATGGGGAGCAGCGTCACGTTTGACCACGACAATAGCGATGATGAAGCGCCGTTCAGCTTTAATCCCGGCGTGCGTCGCGCCGTGCCTGCGGTCGTCAATGTTTACAATCGCAGCGCCCATGGCAATAACAACCGTGGCATTACCACGCTGGGTTCCGGTGTCATTATGAACGGTAAAGGGTACATTCTTACCAACAAGCACGTCATCAATAACGCCGACCAGATTATCGTTGCGCTGCAGGATGGTCGCTTCTTTGAGGCGACGCTGGTGGGTTCGGACACCATGACAGATTTGGCGGTGCTGAAAATCAGCGCCTCTAACCTTCCGGTGATCCCCATTAACCCTAAACGCATTGCGCATATCGGCGATGTGGTGATGGCGATCGGCAATCCGTACAACCTCGGCCAGACCGTTACCCAAGGCATCATCAGCGCCACCGGACGCATCGGTCTGAGCTCATCAGGCCGTCAAAACTTTTTACAGACCGACGCCTCGATCAACCAAGGTAACTCTGGCGGGGCGCTGATTAACTCGCTGGGTGAACTGATGGGTATTAACACGTTGACGTTCGATAAAAGCAGCGACGGAGAAACGCCAGAAGGTATTGGGTTTGCCATTCCCACCGCGCTGGCCACGCGCATCATGGAGAAATTGATTCGCGACGGGCGCGTCATTCGTGGCTATATCGGGATCACCGGTCGCGAACTGCCCCCGCTGCACGGCCAAGGTAACAACCTCGATCGCGTACAGGGCATCATTGTTAATGAGGTCACGCCGGGCGGACCGGCCGACCGTGCCGGCATTCAGGCCAATGACGTCCTGCTGCAGGTCAACGGCAAACCGGCGCTGTCGGCTCAGGAAACCATGGATCAGGTGGCTGAAATACGGCCAGGCTCAGTGATTGAAGTGCAGGTGCTGCGCAACGATCGCAAGATGACGCTGCCGGTCACCATTCAGGAATTCCCGGAAACCCGCAGCCCCGCCACGGCACAATAGGCAGGGCGCGAATGCGCCCTGGCGTCTTAGCTGCGATCAACCGGGAAAGCGATCACATCACTCAGCGCCTCGGCTTTCAGCGCCAGCATAATTAAACGATCCACGCCCAGTGCGACGCCAGAACAGGCGGGCATGCCGTGCGCTAGCGCGTCCAGTAAAAAGGTATCAATGGGATGCTGTGGCAAACCGCGCGCCGCTCGACGGCGGTTATCCTGCTCAAAGCGCTGACGCTGTTCGCGGCTGTCGGTCAGCTCGCGAAACCCGTTGGCCAGCTCAACGCCTTTGTAATAGACCTCAAAGCGCTCCGCCACGCGGTGGTCTTCGGTGCTGATTTCCGCCAGCGCAGCCTGACTCGCAGGGAAATGATAAATAAAGCACGGCTTGTCATTGCCGATTTTTGGCTCTACGCCCAGCATAAACAGCAGCTGCAATAGCGTATCGCGATCCTCTTCGCGCTGCGCCAGCTCCCCTTCCCCAAGCTTTGTCGCCGCTTCGCGCAGCTGCGTTTTATCCGCAGAAAGCGGATCGAGTTCAAGATGCCGAATAAACGCCTGCTGGTAAGAGAGAGATTCTGCGCTGTCGCACTCCAGCACCTGCTGCATCAGATCGTCGACTTCGTTCATCAGTCGATACATATCGTAGTGTGGGCGATACCACTCCAGCATGGTGAATTCCGGATTGTGATGGCGTCCGGCTTCTTCATTGCGGAAACAGCGTCCCATCTGATAAATCGGTCCGCTGCCTGCGGCGAGCAGGCGTTTCATGTGGTATTCAGGACTGGTCATCAGCCACAGATCGCGACCGTCCGCTGCGCCTGGCCCAACAAAACGCGTCTGGAATGGCACCAGATGAATGTCGGTTACGGTGGCTTGACTCATGGCAGGCGTGTCTACCTCCAATACGCCGCGATCGGCAAAGAAACGGCGAATTTCCGCTAATATCGCGGCGCGTTTCAACAAATTGGCGATAGAGGCGCTTGGTTGCCAGCTTGCTGTTTCGCTCATGGTGATGACTCCTGGAACACATTGGGGAGGGAAGTCTACCCGCAATAATCGCAGCAAACAACGGCACAGCGCGTAGGATGTCTTGAAGAGAAATGCGCTACAGGCGGGAACAGTAAAAGCCGGTACGAAAGATGCGTACCGGCGTGAACGCTTACTGCGTGGTGCGCTGAATCGCCTTACCGCCGGCTTCAACATCTTCGCCGACGCCACGCGTGGTATTGCAGGCAGAAAGCAGGGTAGAAAGCACCAATACGGAGAAAATCGCGACAATACTTTTCTTTAACATAGCCATGTCCTTTTTTTAGTTGCAGTAAAAGTACAGCTTTAAAAGCATAGTCGTAATCTGTCCTGCTGGCGCTCAGCCCGCCTGCGCGACGCGCATTTATTTATGCGCAGCTGCATATACTGCCGCTAAAAACAAAAAAGGCGCATCAACGATGCGCCTGATTCACGGTGCTGCACTTACTTTACGCGAGAAACGTATTCGCCAGAGCGGGTATCGACCTTAACCACTTCGCCGATCTGCACAAACAACGGCACTTTGATAACCGCGCCAGTGGACAGCGTGGCTGGCTTACCGCCAGTACCCGCCGTATCGCCTTTCAGGCCTGGGTCGGTTTCAGTGATTTCCGCTTCGATGAAGTTCGGCGGCTGCACGGCGATAGGTTTATCGTTCCACAGGGTTACGATACACTCCGCGTTGTCCTGCAGCCACTTGGTCACGTCATCCAGCACTTTCGCTTCAACCTGATACTGTTCGAAAGACTCAGGGTGCATGAAGTAGAAGAAATCGCCGTCGTTGTAAGAGTACTGCAGCGTCATATCACGCACGTCTGCGCCTTCGGCAGAGTCCGTGGATTTGAAGGTTTTCTCAACGCGAGAACCGGTCAGCAGGCGGCGCATTTTTACACGTGCGAATGCCTGGCCTTTACCCGGTTTTACGAATTCACTGGATTCGATGGCGTACGGTTCGCCTTCGAACATGATTTTAAGACCGGAACGAAAATCGTTGCTAAGATACGTCGCCATAAAGGCCCTCTGTAGATATTAACTGGTAATAGCCAAAAAAATGGCACACATTGTAACCCTAAATTCCCCCGTCAGAGAAGATTGGTTGCAGCAACTTGCTGATGTTGTCACCGATCCCGCTGAATTATTGCAACTTTTAGCGCTCGACAAGCACGCTGATTATGCGGAAGGCAGCGCCGCGCGCACGCTTTTCGCGCTGCGCGTGCCGCGTGCCTTCATTCAACGTATGCGGCGCGGCGACGCACAGGATCCGCTGCTGCTGCAAGTCTTGACCCGTCGCCAGGAATTTATGGATGCACCAGGATACAGCACCGACCCGCTGGATGAGCAAAGCAGCGCGGTGCCGGGCTTGTTGCATAAGTATAGAAACCGCGCGCTATTACTGGTAAAAGGCGGCTGCGCCGTCAACTGCCGCTACTGCTTCCGTCGCCACTTTCCTTATCAGGATAATCAGGGCAACAAGCGTAACTGGCAGGCCGCAATTGATTACATCGCCCGCCACCAAGAGCTGGACGAGATTATCTTTTCCGGCGGCGACCCGCTGATGGCGAAAGATCGCGAGCTGGCCTGGCTGATTGACGCGCTGGAAAACATTCCCCATCTGAAGCGACTGCGTATTCATAGCCGCTTGCCGGTGGTGATCCCCGCGCGCATCACCGACGCGCTCTGTGAGAGGCTGGGCAACACGCGCCTGCAGGTGTTAATGGTTACGCACATCAATCATGCGCAGGAGATCGATGATGAACTGCGTGACGCGATGCAGCGCCTGAAACGCGCGGGCGTGACGCTGCTGAACCAGAGCGTGCTGCTGCGCGGCGTCAATGACAGCGCGGCCACGCTGGCGAACCTGAGCAACGCGCTGTTTGACGCCGGTATTCTGCCCTATTACCTGCACGTGCTGGACAAAGTCCAGGGCGCGGCGCACTTCTTTGTCTCCGATGACGAGGCACGTGCACTGGTGCGCGAGCTGCTGAGCCGCGTTTCAGGCTATCTGGTGCCAAAACTGGCGCGAGAAATTGGCGGAGAGCCGAGCAAAACGCCATTGGATTTGCAGCTGCGCCAGGAATAGCGTTGCCGATAGCTGTAAAAAAAGCCGCGTAAGCGGCTTTTTTTATGCTGTCGATGCCATTAAGGGCATTTGTAAACCTGGCCACTCATTTTGCTGTCGAGCGGCGCGAAGGCCGAAAGCAGGTTCTGCGTTGGGCTGGTGGCACCATAAATCACGTTGCCGCCCATTTCGGCCGCGCGGTTACGCAGGTCGTTGGCCGCACCACGCAGCGAGCTGCCTTCACCGCCCGATCCGCTCAACCAATTGCTCTGCGAACCGGTGACATTGCCCAACAGCTGGCATTGGCTGCCCGGCTGCTGATCGACGAAGGTTACGCGCTCGCCGCCGGCACTCAGTTGATTAGAGCTGCTACAGCCTGCCAGAAGCGCGGTGCTCACTGCCAGTCCGAGTAAGAGGTTAATCCGCATTGTAATCCCCATTTATTATCATCATTGTCGGGCGGCAGCGTAGCAGAAAAGCGCACATTTTTTCTGAACATTCATTGCCCTAAACCCGCAAAGCCGAAGTCTTGCGCCCTTACTTATACCTTGTTCGTGACCAAAAGAAAAACCCCCGACCGTTTCCGATCGGGGGTTCTCAGAGGCTTAAGCTGCCGGGGGCAATTACATCATGCCGCCCATGCCGCCCATACCACCCATGCCGCCTGCGCCAGCACCTAAGTCAGGCGCGTCGCTTTTCGGCAGGTCGGTGACCATGCACTCGGTGGTGATCATCAGACCCGCAACAGAGGCCGCGTACTGCAGAGCAGAACGGGTCACTTTGGTTGGATCCAGGATACCGAAGTCGATCATGTTGCCGTACTCTTCGGTCTGCGCGTTGTAACCGTAGTTACCGTCGCCCGCTTTCACGTTGTTCGCTACCACAGAAGGCTCTTCGCCTGCGTTGGAAACGATCTGACGCAGAGGCGCTTCCATTGCGCGCAGCGCAACTTTGATACCCACGTTCTGATCTTCGTTCTGGCCTTTCAGGTCAGCGATTTTGGCTGCTACGCGAACCAGCGCAACGCCACCACCGGCTACCACGCCTTCTTCGACCGCAGCACGGGTTGCGTGCAGCGCATCTTCAACGCGTGCTTTCTTCTCTTTCATTTCAACTTCAGTGGCTGCGCCCACTTTCAGAACGGCAACGCCGCCTGCCAGTTTCGCTACGCGCTCCTGCAGTTTCTCTTTGTCGTAATCCGACGTTGCTTCTTCGATCTGCTGACGAATCTGCGTTACGCGGCCAGAGATAGCACCCTGATCGCCCACGCCATCGATGATGGTGGTGGTGTCTTTGTTGATCACCACACGCTTCGCCTGGCCCAGATCTTCCAGCGTCGCTTTTTCCAGCTCCATACCGATCTCTTCAGAGATCACGGTTCCGCCAGTCAGGATTGCGATATCCTGCAGCATCGCTTTACGACGGTCGCCGAAGCCAGGTGCTTTAACCGCAGCCACTTTCACGATACCGCGCATGGTGTTCACCACCAGCGTTGCCAGCGCTTCACCTTCAACATCTTCCGCGATGATCAGCAGAGGTTTGCTGGCTTTAGCCACCGCTTCCAGCACCGGCAGCATTTCACGGATGTTGGAGATTTTCTTATCAGCCAGCAGGATGAATGGGCTTTCCAGCTCCACTGCGCCCGTTTCTGGCTTGTTGATGAAGTAAGGAGACAGGTAGCCGCGGTCAAACTGCATACCTTCAACCACGTCCAGCTCGTCCTGCAGACCGGTGCCTTCTTCAACGGTGATCACGCCTTCTTTACCCACTTTATCCATCGCCTGGGCGATCAGGGTGCCGACGCTCTCATCGGAGTTAGCAGAAATAGTACCAACCTGCGCGATAGCACGGCTATCCTGGCAAGGTACAGACAGCGCTTTCAGCTCTTCAACCGCAGCGATAACCGCTTTGTCGATACCGCGCTTCAGATCCATCGGGTTCATGCCTGCGGCAACGGCTTTCAGGCCTTCGTTAACGATAGACTGTGCCAGTACGGTTGCTGTGGTGGTGCCGTCGCCCGCAGCGTCGTTCGCTTTAGAGGCCACTTCTTTCACCATCTGCGCGCCCATGTTCTCGAACTTGTCTTCCAGCTCGATTTCACGCGCAACGGACACGCCATCTTTCGTGATGGTCGGTGCACCAAAAGATTTATCCAGGACAACGTTACGGCCTTTCGGGCCCAGGGTAACTTTTACTGCATCTGCCAGTACGTTCACGCCACGCAGCATTTTTACGCGTGCGTCATTACCGAATTTTACGTCTTTAGCTGCCATTTCAAATATCCCTTAAATTCGTTTCGTTCAGTGAATTACGCTTCAACAATCGCAAGAATGTCGCTTTCAGAGATGATCAGAACTTCTTCGTTGTCGATCTTCTCAGTTTTCGCGCCGTAACCTTCGCTGAAGATCACCAGATCGCCCACTTTCACATCCAGCGGCTTCACGTCGCCGTTGTCCAGGATGCGACCATTGCCAACGGCCAGCACTTCGCCGCGAGTGGATTTGCCTGCTGCAGAGCCGGTCAGAACGATACCGCCAGCAGATTTGGCTTCAACTTCTTTACGCTTGACGATAACGCGATCGTGCAACGGACGAATTTTCATTTGATAGCTCTCCTTTGAGAAGTCCAATCATTCATTTTGGGGTTGAACGCCGGGCTTGAGGGTTCCGGCCTCGTGGTGAGAGAAATAGGGGCATTAAAAATGCTTTCAAGGGCAAAAAATAAAAAAATTTATCTTTAGAAGAGAAGTGCTGTAAAAGGCAGCAAAAAGGCGGCCTTAGCCGCCTTGCTTATCGATCGTGCTCGTTATCGTGTCCGATACGGTCCTGATCTTTGCGCTCAAACTCACCGTCCATGGTGTAGCCGCTGTCGGGTCCTGCGCCCGGTCCACGCCACACGCGCAGGTGCGGCATCAGCTTGAGCGTCAGGTGTTTCTGCACCGGGGGCAACAGCAGCAGCAGGCCCAGGAAATCGGTGAAGAAGCCCGGCAGTAACAGCAGAAAACCAGCAATAATCAGCGACACGCTTTTGATCATCTCGGCCGCCGGGCTTTCATTACGCGCCAGCTTCTCCTGCATCAGCATGAAGTTTTTCATGCCCTGGTTTTTCACCAGCGAGACACCAATACACGAGGTAAAAATCACTAATAGCATGGTGAGCAGTACGCCCAGCGCATGCGCGACCTGAATAAAGAGTGTGATTTCAATCCAGGCCAGAACAAAAAAAATCACGAACGGTAACCAGCGCACCGATATCTCCTGTGAGTTGGGTTGCCTCGCACAGAGCAAGGCAACAAAAGAGGGGGCCACATGACCGTATAGCAAGAAATGGTCATCCCTGGCGGGGATTTCAACCGGCCGCGGCAAATTTTTCCCACTGACTTAAAAATGCGAAGTACATCACATATCGTTATTACCGCGGGAACAGTAAATGCCCGTAAAGTGATCTGTGCACAAACAATTTTGTAACAACAGAATATGATCGTGCCCGCCAGCCCGAAGATGGATAAAATGTCGGCACTGGCATTCCACGACAATATAATTGCTTCACCTGCACGCTACTGTCGCGCGCTCATTCTGGGCGCGCGCGAGCAACGCAGAAATAATAAGAAGGTAATCATGGCGAACAACATTCGTATCGAAGAAGACCTGTTAGGCATGCGCGAAGTTCCGGCAGACGCTTACTACGGTGTTCATACTCTGCGTGCGATTGAAAACTTTTACATTAGTAATAGTAAAATCAGCGATATACCTGAATTTGTCCGCGGCATGGTGATGGTAAAAAAAGCCGCCGCGCTCGCGAACAAAGAGCTGCAAACCATTCCGCGTCATATCGCAAACACCATTATTCAGGCCTGTGACGAAGTGCTGAATAACGGCAAGTGCATGGATCAGTTCCCGGTTGACGTCTATCAGGGCGGTGCAGGCACTTCGGTGAACATGAACACCAACGAAGTGCTGGCGAACATTGGCCTGGAGCTGATGGGCCACCAGAAAGGCGAATACCAGTATCTCAATCCCAACGATCATGTGAATAAGTGTCAGTCTACCAACGACGCTTATCCCACCGGTTTCCGCATCGCCGTGTATGCCTCTATCCTGAAGCTGCTGGACGCGATCGGTCAGCTGAGCGAAGGGTTCCAGCGTAAAGCCGTCGAGTTCGAAACCATCCTGAAAATGGGACGTACCCAGCTACAGGATGCGGTGCCGATGACGCTGGGCCAGGAATTCCATGCGTTCAACGTGCTGCTGAACGAAGAGACGCGCAGCATTCTGCGCACCGCCGAACTGCTGCTTGAAGTGAACCTCGGCGCAACGGCCATCGGTACGCGCCTGAATACGCCAGACGGCTATCAGCAGCTGGCGGTACAGCGCCTGGCGGAAGTCAGTAACCTGCCGGTGGTGCCCGCCGAAGACCTGATTGAAGCGACCTCAGACTGCGGCGCCTACGTGATGGTGCATTCGGCGCTGAAACGCCTGGCGGTGAAGCTGTCGAAAATCTGTAATGACCTGCGTCTGCTCTCCTCCGGCCCGCGCGCTGGCCTGAATGAAATCAACCTGCCAGAACTGCAGGCGGGCTCGTCCATCATGCCCGCTAAAGTCAACCCGGTGGTGCCAGAAGTGGTGAATCAGGTGTGCTTCAAAGTGATCGGCAATGACACGACCCTGACCATGGCCGCTGAAGCGGGCCAGCTGCAGCTCAACGTGATGGAGCCGGTGATCGGCCAGGCGCTGTTTGAGTCCATCAGCATCCTGACCAACGCCTGCTACAACCTGCTGGAGAAGTGCGTCAACGGCATCACCGCCAACAAAGCGGTGTGTGAAGCCTACGTGTTTAACTCCATCGGCATCGTGACCTACCTGAACCCGTACATCGGCCATCACAACGGCGATATCGTCGGTAAAATTTGTGCCGAAACCGGTAAAAGCGTGCGCGAGGTGGTGCTGGAGCGCGGCCTGCTGACCGAAGCGGAGCTGGACGACATCTTCTCTGTGCAAAACCTGATGCATCCGGCTTATAAAGCCAAACGCTATACGGACGAGAACGAACAGTAAGCCTGTTACGTCATCGCCGCATGCCGAGCACGTCAGGGATTAACCTGGCGTGCTTTTTTTTACCTCATGGCCGCCGGCTGCGCGCGCATTCGCGTTGATCCATCCCACCGGAAAAGTGTGCGTGGTATCATCGCGGCTCTTTTGCTTGTGGAGCTGGATATTTCGTCATGGCTGTCATCTTCCTTCGCCTGATGGGCTGTTGCCTGGCACTGCTGCTCAGCGTATCCGCGCAGGCCTCCCTCTTTAGCCCCAATCACAACGCCAATGGTTTTGTCCCGGTCGATCAAGCGTTTGCCTTTGATTTCAATCAGCAGGGCGACCAAGTCAGATTGAGCTGGAAGGTGAAGCCGGGCTATTACCTTTATCGCCAGCAGTTCCACATTACGCCGCAGCGGGCGCAGATAGCGCCGCCGCAGTTACCGCCGGGCGAGCCGCATGAAGATGAGTTTTATGGCAAAAGCGAGATCTATCCGCAGGACATTACGCTGCCTGTGACGCTGCTGCGGGCCGACAAAAACGCCACCCTTAGCGTGACCTGGCAAGGCTGCGCCGCCGCGGGATTTTGCTATCCTCCGGAAACCCGCAGCGTCCCGCTCAGCGCCGTGGCTGCGGCCGCGACACCTGCCGCGCCGACCATAGCTTCGCAGCCTGCTCCTCAGCGTCCCGCACTGCCTTTCTCGCCGCTCTGGGCGCTGCTGATCGGTATCGGGGTGGCCTTTACGCCGTGCGTGTTGCCGATGTACCCGCTGATCTCCAGCCTGATTTTAGGCGGCTCGCAACGCTACAGTATGGGCCGCCTGCTGGCGCTGGCGCTGGTCTACGTCCAGGGCATGGCCCTGACGTATACGCTGCTGGGCGTGGTTGTAGCCGCCGCGGGCCTGCGCTTTCAGGCGGCGCTGCAGCATCCTTACGTGCTGATCGGCCTGTCCGCGCTGTTTGTGGTGCTGGCGCTCTCCATGTTTGGGCTGTTTTCGCTCCAGCTTCCCGCGAGTCTGCAAACGCGCCTCACGCTGTGGAGTAACCGTCAGCAAGGCGGCTCGCTGCCCGGCGTGTTCATTATGGGCGCGCTGGCCGGCCTGATCTGCTCGCCCTGCACCACCGCGCCGCTGAGCGCGATCCTGCTCTACATTGCGCAGAGCGGTAACCTGTGGGCCGGTGCAGGCACGCTGTGGCTCTATGCGCTGGGCATGGGCCTGCCGCTGATCGCCGTGACGCTGTTCGGCAATCAGCTGCTGCCGAAGCGCGGCGCGTGGATGCAGCATGTCAAAGAGGGCTTTGGCTTTGTGATTCTGGCGCTGCCGGTGTTTCTGCTGACGCGCCTGATTGGCGATGTTTGGGGGCTGCGTCTGTGGAGCCTGCTCGGCGTGGCCTTCTTTGGCTGGGCCTTTAGCCTGAGCCTGGCCGCGCGCGGCAAATGGCGCATCGTGCCGGTGGCGATGCTGGCGGCAGCGCTGGTGGTGGCGCGTCCGTTACAGGATTGGGCATTTGGCAGCAGTAGCAGCACGCAAACCGCCTCGGCGCTCCCCTTCCAGCCCGTTGCCAACGTGCAGCAGTTGGAGCGCGCCCTACAGCAGGCGCAGGGGCGCATCACGATGGTGGATCTTTACGCCGACTGGTGCGTGGCCTGCAAAGAGTTTGAGAAGTACACCTTCCGCGATGCCGGGGTGCGCGACGCGCTCCAGCCGATGCAGCGTCTGCAGGCGAATGTGACCGCCAACAGCGCCGCAGACAACGCGCTGCTGCAGCATCTCAACGTTCTGGGCTTGCCGACCCTGCTGTTCTTTGATGCGCAAGGTCATGAGATCCCCGACTCGCGCGTCACCGGTTTTCTCGATGCGGCGGCGTTTCAGGCACATTTGCAGAAACTGGCGCGGTAAACGACACTGGGGGTCATCACTTTGCCCGCGCTGATATCTGCGGGCCGCACGCACGAGGAGAGTCATTTGCAACGCGAACACATTCTTGAGCATGCGCTAAATGTGCTTGAGCAAAACGGCCTGGCGGCCACCACATCCCTGCAACAGCTGGCGGGCGAAACGGATTTGAACCTGGAGCAGCTTACGCATCTCTGGCCCGACCGCGATGCCCTGCTCTATGACGCCCTGCACCACCACGCGCAGCAAATCGATCGCTGGCGGCAGCAGGTCCAGCACGATCCGCAGCGCTCGCCGCACCAAAAGCTGCTGGCGCGCTACGACGTGCTGCACGACCACGTGGGCAAAGGGCGTTTCCCCGGCTGCCTGTTTATCGCCGCCTGCAGTTTCTATCCGCAGCCGGAACAGCCGCTGCATCAGCTGGCACAGCAGCAAAAGCGTAACGCCTGGCAGTTTACCCATGAAATCCTGGTCGAGCTGGCGCTGGACAACCCGACGATGGTCGCCGATCAGCTGGAACTGATCCTTGAGGGCTGTTTGAGCAAACTGCTGATCTCGCGCAATGTGCACGATGTCGCCACCGCGCGGCGTCTGGCGGAAGATGTGCTGAGCATCGCGCTGTGTCGGCAAAATGGCGCGCTGGCCTAAACAGCACCGCCTGGTGCCCGCAGGCGGATTATTTTTGCCCAGCCTGCCTGAAAAGCAGGCAATCAATCACGATTGCGACGGTTTTTTTACGAAACCCGTTGACGACCGAAAGCCATTAGGGTTTAATGCGCCCCGTTGCCCGGATAGCTCAGTCGGTAGAGCAGGGGATTGAAAATCCCCGTGTCCGTGGTTCGATTCCGCGTCCGGGCACCATTAATTGAAGCGCACTGGTTAGAGAGGTTTTTTAACGGGTGTTGAAGATAAGAGGGTGTTTAAAAGCAACGACTAATGCATTTTGATAAATGTATTTTTCAAAGTTAAACACAGCTTTCTTCTAGAAAGGGTATTGGCTAGCGCCGGTACCCTTTTTTCATTTACACGCAATATCCCTATTCCGCACAACTTACCGCTACGATGTTTTCTGCCTTATCAACCGCCTTCCCCGCTACGTTTCAATATGACTATCTTACATCTATGCCACGAACCTGCTGAGATTGCGTTCCGTTTAGGCTGTTCTCGGCAAAGTACATGTCTGGTCGTTCAGAACAATGGCCGATAATCCTGCTCACAACGTGGTGCCATCCCTACCCGACAATTGTGAATAAAGCTACGCACGGCAAAGTACTCTGTCATTTCCGCTGCTTTAACCCAAGACTAGAACGCGCAGAGCAGACCTCTGCTTCCCCGCTCACCGTTACCGAACTCCACTCATAACGTAGCTGACTAAAGTCGCTCTTAGGGTTATCGCCCTACCTTAGATGACAAGCAACCCGGCTCAAAACAGCGGCCCTTTCTCCACGCGTTATACAAGGCATTCTCGTGTGGACAAGATGTTGGCGCTGCTCTATGAAGTCAAGATCACCTAAGCACCTCTGTGCCACCTCAACAGGCCCACAGCGTTTAGGCAGCACTGCCCGTGTCTGTAAAGCCAAACAAGGACATCATGACATTATTAGAATAATTAATAATTAATTAAAAAAAAAAGTAAGGTAAATATTTGGCTTGGACTCACATTGATTAATTTTTTATGATATATCGCAAAAACGTTAATCATGGTGAATTATCTTAGTGAGGTCTGGCCAAAAGCAAAAGTTTCAGCGCAAAATTACAAAACGCTTTAAAATGAATATTTATTCATAGATTACAGATAAATAAATAATTTCAGATGAAATTTTCCCACATAGCAAAAAGGATGCATTTATAAAAATCATCAAAATTCAATTACATAAAAAACAAAATTGATTTTAAAGATAATTTTTAACAAAAATTAAAAATGAATAAACATTCATTTTTAAGAATAACCATGTATCTGAATGTTACAAAGCATTCTGTGCTTGAAAATCCGCTAGGGTTAAATTTTTTTGTAGTTTGAAATTATTTTTTAACTCCGATATAACATTGCGAAACGCAAGGGAATGATAGCTTTAAAGGAACAGATTATGGCTTTTTATGTAAAAGAGTCATGTGAGACATGTAAGTCGAAAATATGTGCAGAAGCCTGCCCTGTAGACGCATTTATCGACGTCGAAACAATTTTAGTCATTAATCCCAGAATATGTATTTCATGCGGCGTTTGCGAAACTGTGTGTCCAGTGGAAGCGATTGGGGATGCAGAAGATGAAGACAACCAGCATGATCCATATATCAAGCTAAATGAAGAACTCTCTCTCATTTAAAACCAAAGACCTTCAATAACCAGGAACATTATGGAACAAATTAATTATGACATTTCCGCATGGCTGGAAGAAATGCTTACGTCCAGCGCTGGAGAGTGGGAAAAAATTAATGAGAACTTTAAATATAGAGAGATGATTTGCCAATTATGTTTGGCCTTGGCAACGGATGCTTGGGAAAAAAATAAAAATAAATCGCTTAAAGAAGCACATCGTGTTTTAGAAATAATTTACATGCAGGATTTTGCTAGCGCGGCCAAATTAAATACCGAGATGGAGACGCAACCGGTATTAAGAGATATTGCTGCGATCCTTGAAAAATTCATGCTCCGTGCTGAACTTAAAGCGATTGACAGTGCACTGCTCGACGATATGCCGTCTGATGGTAAGTCGTATGTAAAATGGCTCAAGAAATTAATTGCAGGTCATAAATCTAATTTGCATCCGTTTTACAATGATTTTCTCGCCAATCATGCAACAAAAGAACATTTAGCATCTTATATAACTCAAGAGTCAACGCTGGACCCACGCTTTGATGATATTTTAGCAATGATGCAAATTGGATTACCCGTGCAGCAAAAAATGGAACTTGCCAATAACTATTATGACGAAATGGGTAATGGAAAAGTTGAGTTAGTGCATTCTTCCCTTTTCAGCCAGGCTATGACGGCGTTGAATATTGATGAGGAATTTGTTAAGCAAAACCGCCTGGATGCGGCCTTGGTTTGCGGGAATGTTTCCGCTGCGCTAGCGCTATCACGCCGTCATTACTTTAAAGCAGTGGGATACTACGGTGTAACCGAGTATATGGCTCCTCGCCGATTTAAACATGTAGTGAATGCCTGGAAAAGAAATAATCTCCCGGATGTCGGCATTGTCTATCACGACCTCCACATTGTTATTGACGCTGGCCATGCTAATGGCTGGTTTAATAATGTGGTTATACCATCAATTGATGAAAACCCCGACGTTGGCATCGAGATTGCTCAGGGAGCACTAATCAGACTTAATTCTTCTGAGAAGTACCTTGATCAGCTTTATGAAAATTTCACAAAAGAACTGACCATAGCTTAAAAGGAACTTAATATGAATTTAAATAATGAAGGATATAAGATCATAGATCTAAAAGATATTGGTAAGGATATTGAACAAAGCTTCTCCGATCTTAAATTTGATGAATACATGGGGAACGGAAACAGGTTCAGACGATTTTCACAATACAAAATGAACCATGATGGAAAGTGGAAATTTGAAAAGCTCGAACATCGCCCTTATATGACATTCTCTAAATTCAATAAGGTCGCCGGAGGCATTAAGCGTTATTACGAGCCATTGCAGGTGGATTTTACCAAATGGATTGGTGAAGCCGCTAATGAAATCCCCTTAGACACCGCAGATGCGTGGCAAATTAATGTTCATCAATATCGCGTCTACACCAGACCCGATTTGCAAGGTGTGACAGTACCCGAAGGGCCGCATCAAGACGGACATGATTTTGTCATGATAGCAGTGATAAAGCGTCACAAAATTACCGGTGCGAAAATGTCACTCTTCAAGTTACATGATAAAGATAACGCGATATTCAATTATACGCTGCAAGACAAGCAAGCAGCTTTGCTAAATGATAGAGAATTGATCCATTACGTCACTGATATTGTTCCTGATGAAGATGAAGGCTATCGGGATATTTTTGTGGTGGCATTTTCTCGCTGGGCTGATCGTTGGCATGGTGAAGAGTTTGAAAATAAAGTTGCCGCAGAAACGAATTAATTAAAGGACGTTAAAATGTATCCAAGAGAAATATTATTTAGCAGAATGATCGGCCTCATTACGGAGAGTGATTTAGATTCTCTTGCGACCAAGGTCGTTGCCATACCAGGCTGCGGTGGAACAGGTTTCACCTATGCTGAATGTCTGGCACGTATGGGCGTGGGTAGGATAAAAATTGCTGATGCTGATTGTTTCGGGCCAGAAAATATGAACCGGCAGTTTGGCTGTACCATCGAAACAGTAGGTAAAAAAAAATCAGAGGTACTTGCCGAAAGGCTCAAATCCATCAACCCTGAGATTATTGTAGACGTTGTTGATTTTATTGATGAAGAAAACATCGAGTCTTATTTAGCGGGCGTCGATGTGGTTTGTGACACCCTCGATTTCTTTGTGATCAAACCGCGGCGTATTCTCTATCAAACTGCGCGTGCCAACCACATTCCCGTTGTGATTTGTTGTCCAGTAGCCTTTGGCGTTACGGCTCACGTATTTACTCCAGAAAGCCTCTCTTTCGAGGAGTATTTTAAAATTTCTGATGATCAAACTGAGGAAGAGCAGCTTTCACGGTTCGGTAATGGGCTGACACCTGCAGAATTATATAAAACATATTGTGATTCCCCTTCACTCGATTTCAAGGAAAAAAAAGTGGCTTCACTCAGTGCGTCGTGCCTTATGGCTACCGCTTACGGCTCACACTTGGCACTGATGTTATTACTGGGAATTGATTTTGGATTTAGACCTGTCCCGTGGTGTTATCAGTTTGATATCCGGGCCGGGATTTTTAAAGAACATAAAATTTAAAGAGGACGCAATGGAAAAGTTCAGCATGCAGCAATGGGTTTTCGATGAGGCTTATGGTAGGTACGACATTGATCTTGGCGATAGCAATGCACCATGCTTAACGTCACATCAGCTCGGCTCATTTCCGGATGTTGAACTTAATTATGGTAAAAATATAGGAACAGACTCACTACGCCGATTAGTCGCCAATTTATATGGTGCATCGACACATAATATTGGTGTGACGCACGGTGCTCAAGAAGCCCTTTATTTAATTTATAATGACTTGCTAGATAAAGGTGATCACGTTATAACCTGGACTCCGGGATGGGAACAGGCATGGAAGGTGCCGGAAAGTATTGGTTGCGAAGTAACCACGCTCGGGTTAAATAAGGATATGTGCTTTGATCTCAGCGATCTTGCTCAGTCTATTACTCCTAAAACCAAGCTAATTATATTAAACTCACCCTGTAATCCCTCTGGGACAACATTGTCTCAACACGATAAAGCAACGTTATTAGATTTAGTAAAACAATACGCCTTAACGCTTGTTGTTGATGAAGAGTATCTAAGCGATCTAACAGATTCCATGTTCCATCTGTCTCCGAATGTCATTTCAGTATCGAGCATTTCTAAAATTTATGGTGCGCCGGGATTACGTATTGGTTGGATTTGCTGTGAGAAAAAAAGACTCAACGGCATTATGCGGCTCAAACACTACACAACAATTACAAACTCTATACTCTGTGAGACTCTCGCCTCAAAAATATTAGAACGGCAGTCCGAATTTGTTTCATCCTATAAAAATATGCGTAATGCAGGGCTTCAGGTTTTAAGAAAGTGGATAAGCGAAAATAATGACGTTGTCCGCTGGATTGAACCTCAGGATACACCATTTGCTTGGCTGTTATTAGATAAGCAATATAGCTCTCTTGAGATTGCGAGACGAATGCTCTATGAGCACAAAATTTTAGTGATGCCTGCAGAAGTTTTTGGACTCAAGCATGGATTAAGAATTACTTTCTGCAGAGACCTTGAACAACTGAATACCGGCCTTAAGTGCCTTAAGTCTTCGCTCGTACAAACATTAATGTATGTTTAACAGGATAATGAAATGAATAAAACGCATACTGTGTTCATTGATGGTCAGGCAGGTACTACCGGTTTACAGATTAAACAGCGACTGTCCAATCACCCTTATATACAACTATTAGAAATCGAAAGTGAGAACAGGAAGAATGTCGCTGTACGAAAAGAGTTAATGTCAAATGCTGACGTGACCATATTATGTTTGCCTGATGATGCAGCTAAAGAAGCAGTACAGATTTCTCATGGCACAGGCACAAGAATCCTAGATGCAAGCTCTGCCCATCGCACCCACACAGACTGGGCTTATGGTTATCCAGAGTTGAATCACACACAAAGAACATTGATTAACACCTCAACCTACGTCGCTAACCCGGGCTGTTACGCGACAGGCGCTATCGCACTGCTGGCACCGCTTATTGATCATCACGCACTACAAGCAGAATCCCTACTGTCCATTAATGCCGTCTCTGGCTTTAGTGGCGGGGGGAACAAAATGATCGATCGCTATCAAACCAGCGACGCACCTATTGGCTTCTCCCCTTATGGATTGGCGTTTGATCATAAGCACATTCCTGAAATCCAAGAATGGAGTGGCCTCATTAATAGGCCCCTATTCCAACCTGCTGTTGGTAATTTTAAACAGGGTATGCTGGTTTTCATTCCGCTGAATTTTACTCATGAGAGCGAGAAAATTGTCAGTACGCTTATGAATCATTATGAGCATGAGAAGTTTGTTAAGGTCGTATCCGTATCCGATGAAAGTGCACGCGAATACGTATTGAACCCGGAAGACCTTAATAATTCTAATAACCTGGAATTATATGTTTTTAGCAGTAAAAAAACGGGTCAAACTTTGTTAGCTGCGAAGTTAGATAATCTTGGAAAAGGAGCGTCTGGTGCGGCGGTGCAAAATTTAAACATCATGTTAGGTTTCGATGAAGCCATCTGTGTAAACATTTAGCTTGAAAGGGATTCCTAATGAAATTTCATAAATATCAGTCTTTAGGCAATTGTTACGTAGTCGTTTCGCCAGAACACTGGGAGGGACAGCACGTTGAAGATATTTCATTATTGGCCGATGCTCGCTGGGGAATAGGTTTTGATGGGATTATCATTGGACCCTGGATTGAGAAAAATAACTATGGAATACGAATTTATAATAATGATGGCAGTGAGTGTTTACTGAGTGGTAACGCGTTAAGAATTTTTTCTTATCATCTAAAAAAGACCAAGCAAACCGATAAAGATATTATCTCCTTGAAAATGCTGAGTACAGGCAGGCATGTCACGACAACATGTCTTCCTAATGAGTATGTTGAAGTAAACATTGGAAAATTTAGTCATGACATGTCCTCATTCATTCGAGATAGTGATCTAAACATAGATGGCATGAAATATGCTGTAGAGTCAGAGCACTATGTCACTTTTGGAATTAATTTATCAAACCCACATCTTATCATAGACGGTATACCGAAGGGGGGAAAAAACCAAATTATAAAAGTGGGCCAGCACATTGGAACAAGTAAAATTTTCCCCCATAAATCCAATGTCCACTTTGTGGAAGTTAAAGACAGAAAAAATATCTATCTCGAAAGCTGGGAAAGAGGAGCAGGATATACCTTGTCTTCTTCAAATGGCGCTGGCGCTGCCGTTGCTCACTACTACACCCATACTCTTTTAGATGATGAAGTTTTGGTTGAAATGCCGGGCGGAACTCTTTTAGTTAAAATTGATGATGAAAAGAACATTTTTCTTACGGGAAAAGTTGAAAGCATATTAGAAGGGAATTTATATGAAAATTGCTAATCCTCACCACGTTGAATACAATTACCGAAAAGCCAAACCTGGTGATTTACAAGATCTGGTTACAATTTATAACTACGCAGTAGGTACGTTTGAGTCAACGTGTGATGTCAGTGAAGTGTCGATTGAATCACGGCGCACTTGGCTAAGAGATCATATAAATAATCCAGCCAGACCGCTGTGGGTTGCCTACGTCGTTGGCGATCCAACGAAGATATGTGGTTATCTCTGCTTTTCTGATTTTCTTAATGCACGTGAAGGCTACAAGATTACCTCTGACTTAGCTATCTATTTGCACCCTAATTATCAAAGCCAAGGTTTAGGCTCATTTCTTTTATCCTCTGCGTTAAAAGTAGCGCCTACTTTAGGTATTCATGTTTTAGCAACAACTATTTTCTCATCTAACAAAAAGAGTCTTTCATTATTTAAAAAATTCGATTTTCAAGTTTGGGGAGAGCTTCCCGGCGTTGCGAACCTGAATGGCAAGATTAAGGATTTAACTGTTGTAGGTATTCACCTTTAAATTTGAGGATATTATGAAGTTATCTGACTTTTTGAGATTGTTGTCTTTGTCGGCAATCTGGGGTTCAAGTTTTATTTTTATGCGTTACGTGGTACCACAATCAGGCATCATCTCCACCTCTTTTTTCCGTGAATTGATTGGTGCGCTTGGGCTTATTTTAATTGTTGTTCTGAATCGCAAATCCTTTTCATATTACGGTAAATTTAAATATTCTCTGATGTTAGGGGTCATCAATTCAGCGATTCCATTTATGCTTTACAGTGCGGCCGCTAAGTTCTTACCTGCGGGCTATTCTGCAATTTTCAATGCGACAACGCCGATAATGGCCATTCTCATCGGCGCGATTTTCTTTCATGACGGGGTTAATACCAGAAAATTGCTCGGCGTTTTCATTGGGTTGCTAGGCGTTGTCACGCTTTCTGGCGTGGGACCGGTCACATTTGGTGCCCACCAAGTGTTTGCCGCCCTGGCCTGTTTAGGTTCCGCTGCTTGCTATGGTCTTGCAGGTTATCTTTCACACAAATGGATCTATAAAAGCGTCACTATTGATAACGCTTTGGTGGCGATGGGAAGCCAACTTGGGGCAACCTTTGTCATGACGCCAATTTTCTTATGGGGACTATTTACGGACCATGCAACCATTCCGTTGAACGGCGACGATTGGCTCGCCTTGGCAGCGCTAGGACTTCTCTGTTCAACCGTGGCCTATATTCTCTATTTCAGACTGCTCAAGGACATTGGGGCCGTCAAAGCCTCAAGTGTGACGTTCTTAGTCCCTGTTTTTGGCGTGATATTTGGCGCACTATTTTTAGGCGAAAAATTATCTTTGGCGCATGTTTATGGCGGCGGCTTAATTTTCATTTCTCTCATTTTCATCCTTGTGCCAGAGAGAAAAACGCTGGAAGCCACCTCCCCAGCAACCTGAGCGCTTAACATGCCGATGCATGTTTTGCCTCTCTGACTCATCAACGGCATGCTCGCTTATGACTGCTATTAGCGCCGATGAGATATCACTAAAAACATGTCTCATTTGGCGCTGTATCATGACTCTGATTGGTGATAGCCAGCGACCGCAAACTAACCCACGTTGGGTTAGTGTGTGCCAGCCCCCCACTGATGGTTTTCCATCAGTAAAGCGATAGTGCGTCTCCCCTCCCCTTTTTATAGTGCTCTCCTCACTTGCGCGTTGGCGCGTAACCGCTCAGGAGAACAGCATGAAAATCGCCTTTGATGTGGACGTTATTCGAGACATGGGCATCACGCGGATGGTGCACCAGGTGGCCGAATGGGGCTATAAATACATCGAACAGTCGCCGCATCCGCAAATCAACCCGTTCTATAAACACCCCAAAGCCAGCCGCGAAATTATCCGCGAATACAAAAACGCCCTGCGCGCCACCGGGGTTGAAATCTCTTCATTTATTACCGTCTATCGCTGGTCCGGCCCGGATGAGCTGCGTCGTCAGGCCGCCGTCAAGAACTGGACGCGCATGGTGGAAATTGCCGTGGAGATGGGCGTGCAGGTGATCAACACCGAGCTCTCCGGCAACCCCAATGAGTCCGAAGTGTGCGAAGAGATGTTCTATCGCTCCATGGAAACGCTGCTGCCGCTGTTTGAACGGGAAGGTATCCGCGTAGAAATTCAGGCGCATCCGTGGGATTTCTGCGAAGAAAGCAACGAAACCGCCGATATTGTTAAGTCGTTTCGCAGCGACAACGTCAAATACATCTACAGCGCGCCGCACACCTTCTACTACGACCAAGGCAAAGGCGATGTGAAAAGCCTGCTGCAGTATGCCGGCGACGATCTCTCCCACATGCTGATCGCCGATACCATGAACCACACGCGCCACTGCCGTTATATCGTCAATCCGCCGGGCGTGGACGCGGCCGTCCACCAGCATGTGGCGGTGGGCGAAGGCGAGGTCGATTTTGACACGCTGTTTGCCACGCTGCGTGAGATGGATTTCGCGAATCGCACCTTCAAAGTCGGTGGCGAGGCGATCGTTGCCGCCGCGCTGTTTGGTTATCCAGAGAAGATGCGCTATCAGGCGGTGGAAACCCGCGAACGCATCGAGCGTGAGCTGCTCAACCGCTGACGTGCGGGCGGCCTGACGCCGCCCCGCAACCGCGCTCGGCTTATCTCTCTACCTCCGCCACCTCGATAAATTCGCCCCGCGTCAGCGAATGCTGCGCGGCTTCGGCGATCGCCTGAGCGCGCAGCCCGTCGTGCAGAGTGGGTAAATCACCCACCAGCTCACCGTTGAGATGGCGCACAAACGCGTCGAGATGCGCGTAATAGGTGGATTTTACCCGGCTAAACCAGTCCGGCCACAGGCCTGGCTGCGTAATGCTGCCGTTTTGGTAGCGCGTAACGCCGCGCACCGCCTGGCTTTCTGAAGCCACCATGCCTGAACTGCCCATGATGCTGATGCGTTCATCGTAGCCATAGGCGGTGCGTCGCGCGTTATCAAGCTGCGCCAGCGCGCCCTGCTGCATGCGCATAATCAGCACGGATGTGTCCACATCAAACTCGCGGATCGCGGGCATCGCCAGCGCCGCGCCCATGGCCCCCACCGTCACCACCTCATCATCCGTTAACCAGCGCAGCAGATCGAAGAAGTGGATCGCCTGATCGCGCATCTGCCCGCCGGATGCCTGAAGATAGCTCAGCGGCGGCAGTTCGGACGCGCGGCACACCATTTGAATCAGCTCAAGCATGCCCACAGCGCCCTGTTTTACCTGCGCTTTCAGCACCTGATGGCTGTGGTCAAAGCGACGATTAAAGCCCACCGTGACCGGCACAGATACCGGAGAGAGCGTGGCCACCACGTCACGCGCGCGCGCCAGCGAAAGGTCGATGGGCTTTTCACAGTACACCGCTTTTCCGGCGCGCACCGCCTGCGCCAGCAGCTCAGCGTGTGTGGGCGTCGCGCTGGCGATCAGCACGGCATCGATGGCATCGCTCTCCAGCGCCTGGGCGACGCTGACAGCTTGGGCACCGTGCGCGCGGGCAAGCGCCTCGGCGCGCGACGCGTCAATGTCGCACACCCGCGCCAGTTCGCAGCCCGGGTGCGCCGCCAGATTCGCTGCGTGCACCTGGCCAATAAATCCCCCGCCGATCAAAGCAAACCGCTGCGGCATCCGCATGTTAACGCTCCTTTTGTTCACATTTTGGCAAAACCCGTCTTGCCAAAATAGTCGGTTCTGGCAGGCTAGCTGAACGCGGTTTTTGATGGAATTCACTCAGATGAAAGCAGTTACGCTGGCAGCGCTGGCAAAGCGCGTGGGCGTCGGCGTTGCGACGGTAGACAGGGTGCTGAACGATCGCGGCGGCGTGTCGCCCGCCCTGACCCGCAAAATCTTACAGGCGGCGCGTGAAGCCGGTCTAAAACGCGTTCTGCCAGAGGAACATCGCCCCGCCTGGCAGCTTGAAGTGCTGCTGAGCGGCAGCCAATCCTTCTTCTTTCAACAGCTGGCGCAGGATTTCGCCACGCTTGCCAATCAACTCGGCTATCGTCGCGTATGCCTGCACCGCACGCTGATTCCGGAAAACGCCCCGGAAAAACTGGCGGCGCACATTGAAGCCAGCAGCAAAACGCGTGACGGACTGATGGTGTTTGCCCACGAAAATCCGCGCATTTACGACGCGCTGGCCGCCTGCCACGCGCGCGGCGTGCCGGTGGTGACGCTCGTCACCGATCTGCCAAATGCGCCGCGTCTGTGTCACGTCGGGATCGATCAATACAAAGCGGGGCGCACCGCCGGACTGATGCTGGGCAGCATGCTGCCCGCGTCGGGCGACGTGGTGTTAGTGAGTGGTCGCGCCGATTACTCCGCCCATCGGCAACGTATTGAAGGCTTTCAGTCGGTGCTGGCCGAACGGTTTCCGCAGCTTCGCCTGCGTGAGATCCTCGCCGGCCAGGACGAGCCCGCGCGCATCAGCCGCCTGCTGGAAAAAACCCTGGCCGGATCGCAGCGCATCGCCGGACTTTACAACACCGGCAGAGGCAATACGCAGATTGCGGAAGCGCTGGCGCGCCATCGCCTGAGTGGTAACGTGGTTTACGTCACTCATGAGCTCTACCCCACCACGCAACAGCTGTTGGCCCAGCGCGTGCTGACGTTAACGCTCGACCAAAACGCCCAGCGTCACGCGCAGCTGGCGCTTACCCTGCTGCTGCGCCATTTGGAGCAGGGTGAACAGCCGGAAACCTATCAGGCGGGCAAAGTGGACTTCATGCTGTTTACCCAGGAGAACGGCATCTGATCCCGCGCTGGCCTCACCGCCAGCGCGGTTAAATCGCCCTCTCCCCACGCTGCTACACTCACTAACAGCAAAAAAAACCTCACAACCACAAGGCGAAACTACGATGTCGGAAAATCAGTATCAGCCCGCAAAAGTCTGGACCTGGGACCCGGAAGCCAAAGGTAACGGTGCAAAAACCAACCGGCCGACCGCGGGCGCGACGCATGAAAAAGCGCTGCCTGTGGGCAAACATCCCCTGCAGCTTTACTCCCTTGGCACACCGAACGGCCAGAAAGTCACGATTCTGCTGGAAGAGCTGCTGGCGCTGGGCGTAAGCGAGGCCGAATATGACGCCTGGCTGATCCGCATTGGCGACGGCGATCAGTTCTCCAGCGGCTTTGTTGAGGTCAATCCGAACTCGAAAATCCCGGCACTGCGTGACCACTCGGTGACGCCACCGCAACGCGTCTTCGAATCCGGCAATATCCTGCTCTATCTGGCAGAAAAATTTGGTCACTTCCTGCCGAAGGATCTGGCTAAACGCACCGAAACCCTGAACTGGCTGTTCTGGCTGCAAGGCTCTGCGCCCTATCTGGGCGGGGGTTTTGGTCACTTTTATCACTACGCGCCAGAAAAAATTGAATACGCCATTAACCGGTTTACGCTGGAAACCAAGCGTCAGCTTGATCTGCTGGATCGCCAGCTCGCCGAACACCGCTTCCTGGCCGGTGATGAATACACCATCGCAGACATCGCCACCTGGCCGTGGTACGGCAACCTGGTGCTGAACGATCAGTATGGCGGCGCAGAATTCCTCGACGTGCAGTCTTATAAGAACGTGGTGCGCTGGGCGAACGAGATCGCCGCGCGTCCCGCCGTCATCCGCGGCCGTAAAGTGAACCGCGCCTTTGGTGCAGCGCCGCAGGATCAGCTGTTGGAACGCCACGACGCCGCCGATTTTGACCACAACACCGAAGACAAACGACAGGCCCGAGGAGAGAAATAATGCCCGCTTATATGGTTATGATTAAGGACGAAACGCTGGATAAAGATGAGCTGGCGACCTATTCACAGAAAGCCGGTGCCGCGCGCGGCGATCATCCGCTGACGCCGCTGGCGTTTTATGGCGATATGGAAGTGCTGGAAGGCCGCGATGCCGAAGGCGTGGTGCTGCTGGAGTTCCCGGATGTTGACGCGGCCAAAGCCTGGTATCACAGCCCCGCTTATCAGGAAGCGAAAGCGCACCGTCTGAAAGGCGCCAATTACCGCGTCATTTTGGTGAAAGGCGTCTAATCCTTTCACCTCGAACCCGCCACATCTAGGTTTCGATCTGAATGGCCTCTGCCCGCCAGCCCGGCGGCAGAGGCTGCGGGCGCGAAATCGTCACGTTATTCAACTGCACGTTTTCAACGCCACGCGCATACACGCCAGGCAAGCCCTCTGGATAGGCCGCCACGCCGTAGGCCAAGCCGGTGCGGCTATCCAATTTATAGGCGTTATCCAGCCCCATGCCGGTGGGTGAGTGCGGATTGCAGGGCGGACGCACATCGTAATGGCCCTGTTCCGCCTGCTCGGCCACCGTCTGACGCAGCTGAATGTTGCTTAACATGACATCGCCAATCTGCCCGCGCTGCTCAGCGTGCAGATTGATCGCCCCTTCCATGGTTCCACACAGGTTAGTGACCTGCACCAGCTCAATGCGTCCGGGCGCCACCGCAGGATCGCGCGCGCGCACCGAGATAAACAGCGCATCGGCTTTCCCCCAGTGACACGGTGGCGCCATGTGGCAGGCGAGCGTGATATTGCTAAAAAGCAGGCGACGGAAGGTCCCGCCATCGCGCGACACCAGCCCAATACCGCGATTGGAGTCAAAGATGGTGCAGCCAGACAGGGTGACATCTTCTATATCGTCCACGGTTTCCGTGCCGATTTTGAAGGCGCAACTCCAGGAGCGCAGCAGGCAGTTGGTGATGGTAATCTGCCGCGCAGGCCGCCGCAGCGCCGCAGGTTTCTGCGTGGTTTTGATGCAGATCGCGTCATCGGCGGCACTCAAATAGCAATCACTGACGAACACCGCTTCGCAGCTGTCGATATCCAGCGCATCGGTGTTGGGAATGGTCATGCTGTTGTCGATGGTGAGATGGTGGATATGCACATGACGACAGCTCACCAGATGCACTGTCCACATGGGTGCCTGCACCACAGAGCAGTCGCGCAGCGTAACGTGCTCACAGGCTTCAAACACCACCATGCGTGGCCGCTGCGGCAGGGGCACCCGATAGCCCTGCGCGTCTTTTTCGGCGGCGCACCAGGCATCGCCGCCGCCGTCAATGGTGCCCTGGCCGCTGACGGTGATGTTGCGCTGCCCTACCGCATACAGCAGCACGTGCCGCGACAGTTCCGCCTCGCTCTGCGCCAGCTGCCGCTGGTAATCTTCCACGCGGCTGCTGGCGAGCAGGGTCGCGCCCGCCTCCAGATGCAGATGGGTATGGGAGCCCAGCGTCACCGTGCCCAGCACATAGCGGCCCGGCGGCACCGACAGCGTGCCGCCGCCGTGTGCCGCAAGGTGATCCAGCGCGCGCTGGAAACAGGCGGTGTCACGCGTTTCGCCGTCGGCAACGGGCGAGAAATCAGCCAGAGAAATCTGCATCGGTTTTCCTTAAGCATCGCCAGGCGATGCGATTTTTCGCTGCACGTTACTTCACCGCACCCTCGGTGACGCCGCTGATAAACTTGCGCTGGAATACCAGGAACACCGCCACCAGCGGCAGAATGACAATCATCGCTCCCGCCATCAGCACCGGAATATCAATGGTGTTTTTGTTCTGGAAGAACATCATGCCAATGGGCAGCGTGCGCAGTTCATCTTTGTTGACCAGAATCAGGGGGATCAGGAATTCGTTCCAGGTCCAGATAAACAGCAGCAGCGCCAGCGTGGAGAGCGTGGGCCAAATCGCGGGCACCAGAATGCCCCACAAAATTTTGCGTCGCGAGGCGCCGTCCATTACCGACGCCTCCACCAGCTCACGCGGCACCTGCTGCAGCGCCGTCGCGATCATTAAGGTGGTAAACGGCAGCGACAGCGCAATCTGCGGCAGAATCAGCGCCAGGTAGGTATTGGTCAATCCCATCCAGCGCAGCTCATGGTAGAGCGGAATGATAAAGGCCTCGCTGGGCAGCACCATGCCCAGTCCCAGCAGGGCCGCCACCAGCTTTTTCCCCGGGATCTTCAGCCAGGCGAAGCCAAATCCCGCGAGAATGCCCAGCAGAATGCTGCTGACCACCACTGGGATCACCACCAGCACCGAGTTCATGAAATAGACGTTGAAATGTCCCTGCTGCCAGGCGGTGACATAGTTTTTGAAATTCAGCGATGAGGGCAAGGTAAATACCCCCTGAAACAGCTCCATCTGGGTTTTAAACGAGGTCATCAGCGCCATTAAAAACGGCAGAATGGTCATCAGCGCGACAATCCAAATCAGCGCGCGTGAGGCTATCGGTGTGCCGCGCATCAGTGACGCTCCCTTAAACACAGGTGGATTAATCCATTGATCATTAACACGATCATCATACTGAATACCGCTACGGCGGAGGCATAGCCGAAGTAATGCAGGTCAAAGCCCTGCTTGTACATAAAGATATTCGTGACCATGGTGGACGTGCCCGGGCCGCCCTGGGTCATCACGTAGACCAAATCAAAGGCTTTCAGGCTGGCGATCACCGTCAGCAGCAGCGCAATACGCAGCTCGGGCCGCAGCGACGGTAGCGTAATGCGCATAAACTTCTGTCGGCGCGAGGAGCCATCAAGATCCGCCGCTTCCAGCAGCGACGGGTCCATACGCTGTAGCCCCGCCATAAACAGCACCAGACAGAAACCAAAAAAGTACCAGGTTGCTACCAGCCCCACGGCGGGGAGCGCCCAGGTAAAATCCCCCAGCCACGAGAGCGCCAACTGCGGCAGGCCGATGGCGCGTAAAAACTGATCGATAGGGCCAAACGCCGGGTTGTAAAGCCAGCGCCATACCACGCCCAGCACCGCCATCGGCATGATATACGGCAGGAAAAACAGAATACGTAGTACGCTGCGCTCTTTGTTGCTGCGCGTTTCATACAGGAAGCTGCACAGCAGCAGGCCTACACCAATTGGCAGCAAGGTGTAGAACAGCATCAGGAGCGCGTTGTTGCCCAGCGCCACCCAGAACACCGGATCCTGAAACATGCGCAGGTAGTTGGCGAGGCCGGTAAACACGGGCAGCGAGGTGCCATCCCATTCGGTAAAGCTAATCCCGAGCGACGCCAGCAGCGGAAACAGCAAAAACACCGCGTAAACGCCTACCGCAGGCAGAAGATAGAGCGCATTGCGCCAGGCAGATTTATTCAGCATAACCGTACTCGCTTGCGGGCCTGTTCCCGGCCCGGCATCGCTGCCGGGCCGAACGATATCAGTGCTTGAGGGTTTTCAGGTAACGTTGGTAGTTGTTATCAAAGTTGGTGGTGGCCTGTTCTGCCGTTATGCGTCCCGCCAGCAGCAGCTGCACGTTTTGATTCAGCTCAGCGTTCATGGTGGGGGTCGCCCAGTCGAGATAGTGGCCTAAACCGTCATAGTCGTTGAGCGTCACCCAGACTTGGTAAGCCTCAGCCAGCAGCGGATTATCCGCAGGAATTTGCGCGTTTTTGCTGGTGCCTGCAGGCAGGAAGCCCACTTTCAGCCAGCGGTTCGCCATCTCGTCGGACACTACGTAATCGATAAATTTCGCCGCCGCATCCTGCTGCTCTTTGGTTTTCGCCGTGCTGGTAATTGAGAACGCCAGGTCGGTTCCCCCTACCATCAGTGCATGCTGGACGCCCTCGCCCATCGGCATCGCCGCGAAGTGCAGATCTTTATTGTCTTTAAACTGGCCGAGATACCAGGTGCCGCTGACCAAAAACGCCGCCTGACCATTCTGGAACAGCGTGGCCGCATCGTCATGGCCGATACCTTCAAAGCCCGGGAAGAGATAGCCTTTGTCTTTCCAGGCTTTCATCATCTCGGCGGCTTTGACCAGCTTGGCGTCTTTAAAGGTGCCGCCCACGTCATAAATCAGGTCATCCAGCGCTTTACGATCTTTGCTCTCAATCTGCGCTTCCCACAGCGTACTCAGCAGCTGCTGGCCCATGTTGCCATCCAGTAACCCCAGCATCATCGGCGGCGTGCCGGCGGCTTTCAGCTTCGCCATCGCCGCCTCCAGTTCCGGCAGCGTTTTGGGCACCGCGACTCCGGCCTTATCCAACAGCGCTTTGTTGTAATAGAGTCCCACCATCTCGCCGAGGCTGGCGACCCCGTACAGTTTACCGCTGCCGAAATCTTGCTTATCCGACCAGCGGTTACGCTTCAGAATTGAGTCCGGGAAGCGCGTGGTCCAGCCGTACGTTTTCGCATAGTCATCCAGCGGCCACAGCAGCTTGTCTTTCACCAGCGAGCCCATATCGCCGCCGCCCTGGTTGACCTGTGCGATTTGCGGACCATCGCCTGCGGTTAACGCCAGCTTGAGCGGAATGCGCGTATCTTCAAACGAATGCACCGAGCGCTGAATGGTGATGCCCGGATTTTTCTGCTGGAAGGTTTTGACCGCCTCATCCATTGCAGCGGTCTGCTGAGGATAGTTATAAATATCCCATTCGTTTAGCGTGACCGCCTGCGCTGACGCGAGGGTCGCACCGAATAACACCGCCGCCGAAACCAGACGCGAGAGTACGCGCAGAGACTGTTTCACACGGAACGAACCTTGGGTTGAATCACACATCATGCTCGGTTTCTCCAACAGATGACGGGCATCCTTTCATCGCGACACCTGTCGTTCCTGACAGGCGGATTCAGCAGCAGTAACAGCGTTAATTCATACTTACTTTATGAGCAAAAGAAAGTCAAACATCCCCTGCGCGGATTTTTTGCTCTGTGATGCAGTGCAAAGAGTGAGAAGAAAAGCCGCAAAATCAGCAGGGAATGCTGCTTTTACGCGCGTTCGCACCGCTCAGGACGATTGCACACCCGCCCGGACAGCATAATTAACTCAAAGAAGCGGGAATGAATTAACCCTCTGACAGATCATATGAAAATACTATATTAATTCAGCCCACGCCTGAGACGCTCGGTGGCGACAGCCTAAAAAAACCCGCAGCAGACGGGCGCAGTCAACCCTCGCCCTGCTTGCGCAGCGTCGCGAACTCGACACCTGCCGCTCAGCTTTGTGCGCTGGCGCAATTATTACGTCTTGAAAACTAAGTCAGCTTTCTTTACCGTAAAATCTGTCTATCTCCTAACCACTGAGGCACGCTATGACGGCTGAAGGTGTTATTCGTCGCGCCAGCGAGGCGGACTTTCCCGCCCTGTCGCGTATTTGCTTAGAGACGGCCAATGCCGGAAAGGACGCGACTGCGCTCTACTCCGATCCGGCCCTGCCCGGCCTGCGCTTTGTGATCCCCTACGCGCGCTTCTGCCCTGATTATGCCCTGGTGCTTGAGCAGCGCGGCGAGGTGGTGGGCTATGCCGTGGCCACGCCTGATACCCGCGCGTTTGAAGCCGAGCTGGCTGAAAACTGGTGGCCGATGCTGCAGCAAACCTACCGCGATTACGCGCCACGCGCCGCGCTGGACAGTAAAGTGCTGGAGGCGATTCAGCACCCCGACGCCGCTGCAGAAGCGCTGGTGAGCCAATGGCCTGCGCACCTGCATATCAATCTGCTGCCTGCGGCGCAAGCCGGCGGCTGGGGACGCAAATTGATTGAACAGCTGCTGCAGACGCTCCGTGCGGCAGGGGTACCGGGCGTTCATCTTGGCGTCAGCCTGCAAAATGAGCAGGTGTGCGGCTTTTACCAGCGCCTCGGGTTTACCCCCATTCTGCGCAGTAACGCCATCTACATGGGCCAACGACTCTGACAGAGGCAACCGATGACCAGCCTGCATCTGCAAAATGTGAAGAAATCCTACGATCGGGTGAATGTGATTCACGGTATCGATCTCACCATCAACAGCGGCGAATTTGTGGTGTTTGTTGGCCCTTCCGGCTGCGGCAAATCCACTTTGCTGCGCATGATCGCCGGCCTTGAGGAGATCAGCGACGGCACGCTGCTGATCGAAGGCGCCGATATGACGCACCAGCCCGCCACCGAGCGCGGCATCGCCATGGTGTTTCAGTCCTACGCGCTCTATCCCAACATGACGGTGCGCGGCAACCTCGCCTATCCGCTGGAGGTGATGAAGCGGCCCAAAGCCGAAATCACCGAGGCGATAGCGCAAACCGCCGCGCGGCTGCAGCTGACAGAGCTGCTGGATCGCCTTCCGCGCGCGCTCTCTGGCGGTCAGCGGCAGCGCGTCGCTATTGGACGCGCCATTATTCGTCATCCGCGCATTTTCCTGTTTGATGAACCGCTCTCAAACCTGGATGCGGAGCTGCGTCTGCAAATGCGTATTGAGATTGCGCGGCTGCACGCCTCGCTTGGTAACACCATGATTTATGTGACCCACGACCAGCTGGAAGCGATGACGCTGGCGGATCGCATCGTGGTGCTGCGCCAGGGGCGCATTGAGCAGGTGGGCGCGCCCATGACGCTGTATCACGATCCTGATAATCTCTTTGTCGCAGGCTTTATTGGCTCGCCGAAGATGAACTTCCTCGCGGCGGAAGTCTCCGCCACCATGCCCGGTGCGGTTCAACTGCGGGTTCCTGCGTTAGGCATTCGCGATCTCACAGTAAACATTGACGCCCCCTGCAACGAAGGGCAGAAAGTCACGCTCGGCGTGCGTCCCGAGCATTTCGAAGCCGCGCACGCCGCATCGGATGCCCTGCACTTCAGCG
The DNA here is from genome assembly GCA_913778495.1 of uncultured Pantoea sp. Lineage (GTDB taxonomy): Bacteria > Pseudomonadota > Gammaproteobacteria > Enterobacterales > Enterobacteriaceae > Pantoea. The sequence goes on along the minus strand of CAJYVD010000032.1, from coordinate 522 downwards.
CCGAGCTGTCATTCAGTGAAATGCTGGGGCACACCAATTATCTCTATCTGGATATCGGTGAAGAGAAGCTGCTGGTGATAGAAGAGCGCCAGGCAAGCGAACGGCCGATCGGGGAGCGTGTTAGCTACCGGATTGCCGCCGGACGCGGCTTGTTGTTTGATCAAGAGGGCAAGCGTCTTCGGTAACTTTGAGCGGGGGCCGGACGCTGCGGGAGTCCGGCCCGCAAAGCCGGTAAATCGTGAGCGGTGTCCGGCCGCTCAGCCGGTAAGGCACCAGGCGGGTGCCGGACGCTGAGCGGGTTCCGTCCGCTAAGCCGGTAAATCGTGAGCGGGTTCCGGCCGCTCAGCCGGTATGACCCTGAGCGGGTTCCGGCCGCTCAGCCGGTATGACCCTGAGCGGGTTCCGGCCGCTCAGCCGGTATGACCCTGAGCGGGTTCCGCCCGCTAACCGCACGGCAGTTTCAGCCGCACCGCTGCGGCGTACGGGCAAAGGGCCGATGGGCGCGGCCCTTTGCAATCCGCG
>CAJYVD010000031.1 GCA_913778495.1 uncultured Pantoea sp. | reverse complement strand
TACCAGCGTACGGCCCACAGAATGATGTCACGCTGAAAATGCCGGCCTTTGAATGGGTTCATGTACAGCTCCATCAGCAAAAGGGGATGATAAGTTTATCACCACCGACTATTTGCAACAGTGCCCTGAAGGGTGCGCTGCGCCAACCAAAGCACTGAGCGACCTTGCCCTGTTCGGGCTGAGTGCGCGCTGCAGCGTAAAATAACTCTCTGGTTTGTAAAAATCGCAGGTCTATATATGGGTTGTGTTGTTACCCGATAACACAGCCCTCTCTTTGATAACCCTCCCGGCTTCATCGTGGCTATTTACGGTGTACGACCGCTTATTCATATAAACATCTGCTTAATTTATTAAGGAAAAAATGCTCATCGCCTTATACAGCCTGCTGCCTATTTTCCTGGCCTTTGCGGGCGGACTTAACCTGAAAAAAGTCGTTAAAAATAGTCACCCTTCCTTCTTTGATAAAATTTCAATGCTGTCTCTGTATTTGCTTCTGTTGTTTATGGGGGCCACGGTTGGCGAGATCCCTGATATTAAGGGGCAACTCTCCGTCGCGGGCTTTAATGCTCTGATCATTGCGTCAGGTACATCGGTGGTCACCTTTATTACCCTGGTCGCTGTGGGCAAGCTGAGTGGAGAAAAACGGCTTCTCCGTAATGCTTCACACCTGCAGAACAGTCATTCAGATCTGCTGTCAATTTTTCTTCCCACGCTTACTCAGATAATCACGGCGGCGGCCGGCTTTATACTGGGGTTCAGAGGGTTAATGCCCGACCTGGACGCAGACCGCATTATATCTTTGCTTCTGTATCTGTTGATATTTTCCGTCGCGGTAAAATTATCGTATTCGAATATCAGTATTAAACGCGTGCTGTTAAACAAAGCTAACCTGAGGCTGACGTTGGTCACGATATTATCATCATTTATGGGGGCCGCCCTGGCATCATTGTTTATCAACGTGCCGCTCCATGAGGTTCTTGCGATCGGATCCGGGTTTGGCTGGTATACCCTTTCTGGAACGCTGTTCACCAAAATGGGCAATCCTCTGTTAGGAACCGTGGCTTTCTTAAGCGATCTGTTTCGCGGGATATCTGCGCTGATGCTCATTCCGCTGATTTCGCGGTTCGGTTACAGTAACGCCACCATCGCTATATCCGGTTCAACGGCTCTTGATGTGACGCTGCCAGTTATTGAGAAGTACTGCGGCGCGGATTATGTCCCTTTTGCTGTTCTGATGGGCGGGATCACGACGCTGGTTGTTCCCTTTTTGATCCCTTTTTTCTATTACCTTTGAACAGGCCTTTTGGCAGCGGAGAAAGGACAGTAAGAAAACTTAACCATTGCGATTGACCTGATTTCATCGACTTGTGACCTGTGGGCATATCACGGCCTATCCCTTCCTGCTCTTATAGTAAAGCCACTCGCAGCCACCCAGTCGAACGCAGTGGCTGAGCCTCAAAATCTGATGAATCCCTGGAGCAACTAATGAAATTAACGCAAATCCGCAATGCCACTCTCGTGCTGCAATATGCCGGTAAAAAATTCCTTATCGACCCAATGCTGGCAGAAAAGGAAGCCTGGGATGGTTTTGCCGGGAGTGCTCGCCCGCACCTGCGTAATCCCATGGTTGCTTTGCCTGTGCCTGTAGAAGATTTACTGGCTGTTGATGCCGTTATCCTGACCCACACTCATACCGATCACTGGGACGAAGCAGCGCAGCAGGCTGTTCCTAAAGACATGCTTATTTATACGCAGGATGAAAAAGATGCGGCGCTGATCCGTTCTCAGGGCTTTTTTAACATCCGGGTACTGAAAGATGAAAATCATTTTGTTGACGGACTGACGATTTATAAAACTGACGGCCAGCACGGCAGTAACGAACTGTACGCCGATGCCCAATTGGGTGATTTACTGGGTGACGCATGCGGTCTGGTCTTCACGCATCATGATGAAAAAACGCTTTATATCGCCGGTGACACTGTCTGGGTTAAGCCTTATGTAAAAAGCCTTCAGCGCTTCAAGCCGGAGATTGTGGTACTCAATACCGGCTATGCGGTCAACGACCTGTACGGTCCGATCATCATGGGCAAAGAAGATACCTTGCGCACGCTTAAGATGTTGCCGACTGCGACCATCGTGGCGTCTCACATGGAATCAATCAATCATTGCCTCCTTACCCGCGCAGAATTACGCGAGTTCTCACTTGAACACGGTATTGAAGATAAGATTCTTATTCCTGCAGACGGTGAAACAATGGCTTTCTGATAAGCCAATAAGATTGATTCAGGGGAAGAATGTATTCCGACAGGTCACCTGTTATCCTCTGATCAATCGGAATCAGCAATACTGCCGCCGGTGTTCCGGTGGCTATCCTTTACGGTAAGGTTAACGTTATGTCTGCATTGACGGTCGCCGTGATTGCCACGGCCGGATTCAGCCCGTTTCACTTTTCAGTCCCCTGTATTATTTTCGGACAGTCTATGCCGCAGCCGGATTTATTCCGCGTGGAAATTTGTGCTGAAAAACCGGGCGTCGTCCTGTCAGATATTGGCCTGTCAATCAATGTGGAACATGGCCTTGAGTTACTTGACGTCGCAGACATTATTATCGTGCCTTACTGGAATCATCCGGAAGAGCGGCCTTCTCAGGCGTTACTTGATAAGCTGATAAACGCATGGCAGCGCGGCGCAGAAGTGGTGGGGCTTTGCCTGGGAGCTTACGTGCTCGCGTATTCCGGCTTGCTGGATCAGCACCGGGCTGCAACACACTGGGAGTTCGAGCAGGACTTCGTTGAACGATTTCCCGCCGTTCGTCTGGACAGCAACTCGCTGTATACCAGCGATGAACGCCTTATTACCTCTGCCGGCACCGCCGCCGGTATTGACTGCTGTCTTAATATCATCAGGGATCATTACGGTTCAGCGGTTGCAAACCGGGTAGCAAGAAGAATGGTGGTTCCTCCTTACCGGGAAGGCGGTCAGGCACAGTTTATTGAACGCCCGGTCCCTGTATCTACGCGGGACGGAAAAATGAATGAGCTGATGGACTACCTGCGTCGCAATCTGGACAAGCCGCACGACCTCGACTCGCTGGCGGGGTTTGCCAGCATGAGCAGGCGGACACTTACCCGTCATTTTTTTAAGGCAACCGGGACAACGCTGGGTGACTGGCTAAACGCTGAGCGTCTTCAGAGAAGCCAGGAGTTGCTGGAAACTACGGACAGCAGTATTGAAAGCGTGTCTGACATGGCCGGGTTTCAGTCGCCAATCTCTTTCCGCCAGAGTTTTAAGGCGAAATTCAGCGTCAGCCCAAGCGAATGGCGCCGGGCATTTCGCGGTCCTGTACCTGTTGATCAGGAAAAGGCCTGAGCGGAAGCTAAGAAATCAGAATAGTTTTAAAAACTGGCAACCTGATACCGGAATGAAAATTTGTTCCTGAAATGAGTGAACTTGCTCATTCTTTAGCGTCGATTTAAAAAGGATTTAGTGCTACTTTTTTCAAACGATAATAGGTTGCCCGCGAAATCCCCGTTTTGTTCATCACAGCTTCAGCCGTCATTTTTTGACGTATAAATTGCAGGGCAATCACAGATTTGCTATGGGGTTTTCGCCCGAATTTAACACCAGCAGCCATAGCTATTACCCGGCCATCATTGGTACGCTCAAGAAGGCACTGTTGCAAATAGTCGGTGGTGATAAACTTATCATCCCCTTTTGCTGATGGAGCTGTACATGAACCCATTCAAAGGCCGGCATTTTCAGCGTGACATCATTCTGTGGGCCGTACGCTGGTACTGCAAATACGGCATCAGTTACCGTGAGCTGCAGGAGATGCTGGCTGAACGCGGAGTGAATGTCGATCACTCCACGATTTACCGCTGGGTTCAGCGTTATGCGCCTGAAATGGAAAAACGGCTGCGCTGGTACTGGCGTAACCCTTCCGATCTTTGCCCGTGGCACATGGATGAAACCTACGTGAAGGTCAATGGCCGCTGGGCGTATCTGTACCGGGCCGTCGACAGCCGGGGCCGCACTGTCGATTTTTATCTATCCTCCCGTCGTAACAGCAAAGCTGCATACCGGTTTCTGGGTAAAATCCTCAACAACGTGAAGAAGTGGCAGATCCCGCGATTCATCAACACGGATAAAGCGCCCGCCTATGGTCGCGCGCTTGCTCTGCTCAAACGCGAAGGCCGGTGCCCGTCTGACGTTGAACACCGACAGATTAAGTACCGGAACAACGTGATTGAATGCGATCATGGCAAACTGAAACGGATAATCGGCGCCACGCTGGGATTTAAATCCATGAAGACGGCTTACGCCACCATCAAAGGTATTGAGGTGATGCGTGCACTACGCAAAGGCCAGGCCTCAGCATTTTATTATGGTGATCCCCTGGGCGAAATGCGCCTGGTAAGCAGAGTTTTTGAAATGTAAGGCCTTTGAATAAGACAAAAGGCTGCCTCATCGCTAACTTTGCAACAGTGCCTGGTGCATCGGCTGTTGCGATATGCTGAATACCGACGATCAACCAGCCTTCCTCACGCGCTTTTTCAATCGCGTTAACTGCACCTTTACAGGCTGTTTCAGGCGCCTCAAGTGGAAAGGAACCACCTGGGAAATAATCATTCTGGATATCGATAACGATCAGTGCATTTTTCATGTTCAGTCCTTGGGATTTATTTGTCGAAAGGGTCACAGAGTGACCTAAAAACTAGCAACTAAACACTCAATCCCGTGAGGGGGCGTAAAGTCAAATTTCGATGGGAGCGGGCCAATAAAAAATTATTTTTTCCTGTGTATTTCTTCATAAGATCAGGTATCCCGCCTTACGGCAACGGCAAAGTGACCTCTTCCTCTGTTATAGCGTGACGTTTTTTACACAAAGCCAGCCAAAGCAGGGGTACCGCAAGGCCAAGCACCCAGGGCACTAAAAGAAGGTGCATGGTTTTCCAACCATAAGCATTGAGCAGCGGGCCAGCTCCCAGAGAACAAAGAAGGCTGAAGATAAAGACGCTCATGTCATTTGCCGCCTGTGCAATCCCCCTTTCTCCCGTGGTGTAAGTTGTTGCCAGCAGGCTGGTTCCGCCGATGTAGAGAAAATTCCACCCTATCCCCATCAGGACTAATGCAATGGCAAATATCCCCCACGTAACGCCCGAAACAGCCAGAGCAATGTAGGCAAGCATGAGAAGAACGCCCGTCAGCTTAATGTTAATGACACCGAACCGGTCGATCAGTTTTCCCGTGAAAAACGACGGTACGAAACGGCCCAGTATGTGGAGTTGGATCACGACGGCGATTTGTGACAAGTCAAAACCGTAATGCTTCATTGCAATGGGCGTTGCCGTCAGGCCCAGAACCATTATTCCAAATCCGGATGCGCCGGAAAAAAGGGCGACAAGATACGCAGGCTGAGAAACTACTTTTTTCCACGGCCTTGCCGGCACTTGCCCGGAAGGTTCACCAGGCTGGACCGGTATCTGCAAACGTGACAATAACAACAGGCCCAGCGAGGCCAGTATGCCCATAAAGAGGAATGAGCCTACATAGGGCACACTGAACAATACACTGCCGCGACTGGCCAGAAACGGTCCTAACAGGGCTGCCACAACGCCGCCGGCCAGTACCAGCGAAATAGCTTTAGTACGAAATGCCGGAAGTGCTACTTCTCCCGCCGCAAAGCGATAAAACTGCGCAAAAGCCTGAAAGATCCCCAGAAAGAACATCCCGAGACATAGCAGAATGAATGAATGATGGAACATTGCGATCATGGAAATGACTGCCGCAACTATTCCACACAGAGCGCCGGTGATGAAGCCTATTTTTCTACCTGCCCGGCTCATCCATAAAGACGCAGGAAACATGACTAACACCGTTCCGAGACTCGCCATTGAGAGCGGGACAGTGATCAACGAAAGACTGGGCGTTAATAGTGCGCCGGCCAGCCCACCGATGGTCATTATCAGAACCGATATTGACTGGAAAAGGGCCTGAGAACCCGCAAGTATCAGGACTTGCCGATGCATATTTAACATTATTGTGAAGCTCCTGAAGATACTGAAATCAGCTTATAGTGAGTGTCAGACTCTGACTTCCTTACTGTCTGAGAAAGCGTCCTAACGAGCAGATAACAAAGTGAGTTATGAGGCCTGATAGAGTTCAATCGGGTGATTTTATTCATCCAGATGAGCCAGAAACCTGTGACTATGCCAGTATAAGGACACTTTCATGGCAGGGTGAGTAGCCTGCCAGCCAATTACCAATGGAATTGGGTCAATGCCTAATGGGGTTTATAAGAAGTGGGTATATGGGGAAATATCCGCAATCTGAAAGCTCTTAGCGTGGTTTTTTACATCAATGGCCCTCAAACCCCTAACCCGTGTTTGAGTAAATGAGGCTACCGCGATCAAGCGGAATAGCATTGAATATTGCGTTGCGACCCGGCGCGGTTCGATGATCCTTTAAGTCGGATACGCATAACCTGAACTCCCTTTTCACTGCGCTTCCATAAACCCGGGCAATGCGGGCACGGGCAACACGGAGATCACCTTAAGCCTTTGCAGCGTGCGCTGCTGCGCGCGTTCAAGGTGATCGCGCAGGCAGGCCGCCGCCAGGGACGCGTTGCCTTTCAGCAGCATCTCGTACACCAGCGCGTGCTCCTCTAACAGGACGTTTTCAACCGGAATGGCCAGCAAGTCGTAAAAAATGCGCGTCACAATAAACGGCGACTGATTTTGCCGCAGAATTTGCATCATCAGCTTGTTGCCGGCGGGTTCCAGGCAGCGCACGTGCAAATTCTCTTCCAGCTGCTCCAGCTGCGCCGCGCTGAGGTGTTGGCCTTTCGACTTGTGTACGTTGTCCAGTGCGGCGGTGAGCCACGCCGCGTCAAGCTGCGGGGCCGCTTTGCATAACGCAGTGGGTTCAAGGCTGGCGCGAATTTCGAAGTGATCGGCGATTTCACGCGCCGTGAGCGGCCCGGTGAGCCACTGCGAATAGGGCTCTTTGGTCACCAGCCCCTTGTCGCGCAGGCGCATCAGGCTTTCCCGGATCACCGAGCGGCTGATGTGATAATGCTGTGCGGCCTTGTGTTCATCGACCTGATAGCGGCCAAAAACCATGGCGGTTGAGAGCACCTCTTGCAGATTCTCCAGCACTTTTTCCCCGCTGCTGCGGGTATCCACCGGCTCCTGCTGGTCGTGAATGCCAAAGAGCTCGCGCGTGAGTGCGATACGCAGCGGCTCAACGTCTTCCGCCTCCTGCGCCACGATAAAACCGCGTCCTTCAAAGCGGGCGATAAGCCCCTCTTCGTGCAGCAGGCTTAAGGCGCGGCGCACAGGAACACGGCTGGTGCCAAACAGCTGCGCCAGCGGCCCTTCCAGCAGCACCAGGCCCTGCGGAATTTTCTTCTGGAGCAATACGTTGCGCAAAAATTGGCGAATAGCTTCATAGCGCGCAGTGCCGCTCTCATCCGTTGACGCGGGGGCACTCGGGGTTCGCATGGTCATGAGTTGCATCCTGTTTTCCTCGCGTAACAGTAACACATTTTGGGCGCTGAGACGCGGAAGGCACGCCTGGCACCCTCGTGGTGCACGCCTGCACAATAACGGATCATAAATTACAAAATACATTTAAAAATACACCTTGCGGCATGATGTGGGTATAACCGCAGCCGTCAATAACGCCAAACAACCCCTTGATAAAGCAAATAAAAGACAAAATAACTCCGTTAAGATCACATTTTAATGACTTTTCTATGAAGGATCTGGCATTCAGCTTGCTACCTTTAAATGGATTTTATAGTCAAATATCCATTTGAGGAAAATTATGCGCGCTGAAATCATTCGCCAGCAGTTGCAGCACGGCCAGCTTGACGCCTGCGCGATAGCCGCCCTGTTCGCGCGAGGTGAGATCACCCCCCTTGCCTTCACCGACGCGTGCCTCGCGGCGGCCCAGCGCGCAACGGCCATTTTTATCACGCTGACGCCGGAGCGTGCGCGCGAAGAGGCCGCGGCGGCAACGCGGCGCTGGCAGCGCGGCGCCCCGTTAAGCGCCTTTGATGGCATTCCGGTGGCATGGAAAGATCTGTTCGATGTCGCACACACCCGTACCACCGCCGGGTCAGCGCTTCGCCAACATGCGCCGCTCGCCCACCAAGACGCACCGCTGGTGGCGCGCGCCGCCCAGGCGGGCATGGTGACGCTGGGCAAAACCAATCTGAGCGAATTCGCCTTTTCAGGTCTGGGGCTGAACCCAACGTTTGGCACACCGCGACTGCGCACGGCAGATGGCAGCGAACACGCGCCGGGCGGCTCGTCGAGCGGTGCCGCCCGCGCCATCGCCGAAGGGCTGGTGTGTGTGGCACTCGGCACCGATACCGGCGGCTCAATACGCATCCCCGCGGCCTTCAGCGGCGTGGTCGGCTACCGCGCCAGCCGCGGACGCTACGACGATCGCGGCGTGTTTCCCCTGGCTGCCTCGCTGGATACGCTCGGCCCGCTGTGCCGCAGCGTGCGTGATGCACAGATGCTGGACGCTATTTGGTGCGGCCCCAACGCCGCCTTCGCTCCCCCCCACTTTGTGGCCGATACCGTCCTGCTGGATCAGTGCGAAGCGCCCGTGCGCGAAAACGGCTATTTCGCCCTGGCGCAGCTCGAAGCCGCGGGCCTTCGCGTTTCATACCGTGCCGTGACGGCGATGCACAGTGCGCTGGCGTGGATTGCCGACAACGGCTGGCCCGGCGCGGTTGAAGCGTTTCAACTGCATGCTGACGTGCTCGCCTCACCGCAGGCGGAAAAAATGGATCCCCTCGTTCGTCAGCGTTTGCTCGACTCCGGGCGCCTCAGCCCCGAGGTGCTGTCGACATTTTTACAGCACCGTATGCAGTGGCAGCACGCTCTCGCGGACGAATTAGCCGGGGCCGTGCTCATTACGCCGACGATCGCCCACACGGCCCCCCTGCTGTCACCGCTGCAGGACGCGGCGACATTTGCCCAAACCAACCGCGCCACGCTGCGTTTAACCATGCCGGGCAGCCTGCTGGATATGCCTGGCGTCGCCCTGCCGAGCGGCGGTGCAGAGACCGGTCTGTTCACCAGCCTGCTGCTCTCCTTGCCGTCCGGGGAAGATGCCCGTCTGCTGGCGGCGGCCAATGCAGCGGCGGCGGTACTAATGCCGGGCAATCCTGCCCAACGTGACTTTGTTACCCAACCCTGAAGGACAAGAAATATGGCTAAAGACATTCTTTGCGCATTTGGCGTAGACGTAGATGCCGTTGCCGGCTGGTTAGGCTCCTACGGCGGCGAAGACTCACCGGATGACATCTCGCGCGGCCTTTTTGCCGGTGAGGTCGGCGCACCGCGCCTGCTGAAAATGTTCGCAGAACAGCAGTTACGCACCACCTGGTTTATTCCCGGCCACTCCATTGAGACGTTCCCGTCGCAAATGAAAGCCGTGGTCGACGCAGGGCATGAGATCGGGATCCACGGCTACAGCCACGAAAATCCCATCGCCATGACGCCCGCGCAGGAAGAAGCCGTGCTGGATCGCAGCATTGAGCTGGTGACCCAGCTTTCAGGCAAGCGGCCCACCGGCTACGTTGCGCCCTGGTGGGAATTCAGTAACGTCACCAACGAGCTGCTGCTGAAGAAAGGCATTAAGTATGACCACAGCCTGATGCACAACGACTTCCACCCCTACTACGTTCGCGTGGGCGATAGCTGGACCAAAATTGACTATAGCCAGCACCCTGATGCATGGATGAAACCCCTGCAGCGCGGCGTGGAGACCGATTTAGTCGAGATCCCCGCCAACTGGTATCTCGACGATCTGCCGCCAATGATGTTTATCAAGAAATCGCCTAACAGCCACGGTTTCGTCAATCCGCGCCATCTCGAAGAGATGTGGCGCGACCAGTTCGACTGGGTATATCGCGAAAACGACTACGCGGTATTCACCATGACCATCCACCCCGACGTCTCAGGCCGTCCGCAGGTACTGCTGATGCTGGAGCGTCTGATCCAATATATTCGCGGTCATGAAGGGGTGCGCTTTGTCACCTTTGATGAGATCGCGGATGACTATAAAGCGCGCCATCCGCGCTCGGCATAACGCCCTTTAACCCCCGACAGAGTGATAGCGCTATGAGCATCTTCAAGAAAACGTCTGTAAACGGCTGGCAGCCGCAGCAGTTGACCATCAAGGATGTGAAATTTGCCACCTGGATCGCTTTTTTTGCCTGGGTCTTCGCTGTGTACGATTTCATTCTTTTCGGCACGCTGCTGCCGGAAATCGGCGGCCATTTTGGCTGGAGTGAAGTGGAACAGGCCGAGATTGCCACATGGGTCGCCGTGGGCGGCGCGGTGATCGCCCTGGCCATCGGTCCGCTGGTGGATCGCCTTGGCCGGCGCATGGGGATCGTTATCACGGTCGGGGGCGCAGCGCTGTGTTCCTTGCTGACCGCCATTGGCGGCGCGGGCGGTAAAGGCGCCTTAACGGCCATTCGCTCGGTGGCCGGACTGGGCTATGCCGAACAAACGGTTAACGCTACCTATTTATCTGAGCTCTATACCGCGCTGGACGATCCCAAGCTCAACAAGCGCAAAGGCTTTGTTTATAGCCTGGTGCAGGGCGGCTGGCCGGTGGGTGCGCTGGTTGCCTCCGCCTTGACCGCCGTGCTACTGCCGCTTATCGGCTGGCAGGGCAGTTTTATTTTTGCCGCGCTGCCTTCGCTGGCCATCGCCGTGCTGGCGTTGAAATTAAAAGAGACGCCGCAGTTTCAGGTACAAAAGAAAATCCAGCAGCTGCGTGAGCAGGGCAATGCACACGATGCGCGTCAGGTCGCGGCAGATTATCAAGTCGCCTACGAAGAGCAGGCGCGTAGCGGCCTGGCCGCTGCGTTTCGTGGCACCTCGCTGCGCGCCACGTTGGTGCTGGGTGGCGCTTTCCTGATTAACTGGTTTGCCATTCAGATATTTAGCGTCCTCGGGACCACGGTCATCACCAAAACCCATGCGGTCTCCTTTGATAACTCCTTGCTGATTCTGATCCTGTCGAACCTGGTCGGCTATGGCGGTTATCTGGCGCACGGCTGGTTGGGCGATCGCATTGGCCGCCGCAATACCATCGCGTTCGGTTGGATGCTGGGCGGCGTGGCCTTTGCCGGCATGCTCTATTGCCCGGATAACTTCGCCATCATCGTCGCCCTGTACAGCGTCGGTCTGTTCTTCCTGATCGGCCCCTATGCGGCAGCGCTGTTTTTTATCAGCGAAAGCTTCCCGACGTCCATCCGGGCCACAGCCGGCGCGCTGATTGCCGCGATGGGCCCGGTGGGTGCGGTGGTGGCCAGCCTCGGTACCACCAGCGTCCTGAGCCACGGCGGACACTGGCAGGATGCGGCCCTGTGGTTTGGCGCCGTGCCCTGCTTTATCTCCGGCATCATCATGCTGTTCGCACGCGCGGGCGCGCACCCCAGCGTAGACGTGAAGTCCCACGTGAAAACGCAGACCACCGCCTAAGGAGCTTTTATGCAATCTGTATCGACGCGTCCGGTTGCCGCCATCAGCGGCGCCGCCAGCGGCATCGGTCTGGCGCTGGCAACGCTTTACGCCCAGCGCGGTGTCCGCGTAATAGCGGGCTATTACCCTGCCGACCCGCACGATCCCGCAGAGGCGGCCGCGCACATTGAGGCCGCAGGCGGGGAAGCGCACTGGTTGCCGTTAGATGTCGCCTCCACGCCGTCAGTGGACGCATTCATCGCCGCCGGCCTCGCGCACTTTGGTCGCCTTGACTACGCCATTGCTAACGCCGGGATCTTGCGGCGCGCGGCGATCGAAGAGATGAGCGATGCGCGCTGGGAAGCGATGTTGAACGTGGATCTCAGCGGCGTAATGCGCCTGTTTCGTGCGGCTGCACCGCATCTTGGCGCGGGCGCGAGCCTGGTCGCCGTCTCTTCCATTGCGGGCGGCGTCTACGGCTGGCAAGACCATGCGCATTACGCGGCAGCAAAAGCCGCGGTGCCCGGCCTGTGTCGCTCTCTGGCGGTTGAGCTTGCGGCACGCGGCATCCGCTGCAATGCGGTGATCCCCGGGCTGATTGAGACGCCACAGTCGCTGGACGCTGAGAATTCGCTTGGCCCGGCGGGATTGGCTCAGGCCGCTAGCGCCATTCCGCTAGGGCGCGTGGGTCGCGCGGACGAAGTGGCCCGCGTCATTGCCTTTCTCACCAGTGAAGAGAGCAGTTATCTCACGGGGCAGAGTGTGATTGTCGATGGCGGGCTGACCGTGCGCTGGCCGGAATAGGAGGAAGGCATGCAACTGCACCATAAACGCTGTGTGATCACCGGTGCCGCCAGCGGCATAGGCGCCGCCACTGCGCACCTGTTCGCGCGAGAAGGGGCACGGCTGGTGCTTACCGATCGCGATGAAGCCAAACTGGCCGCTACCGTCGCCCATTGTCAGCAGCAGGGCGCGATATGCCAGGCCGTGGTCGCTGACGTCGGGGAGGTCTCAGGTGCCACCGCCGCGGTGGACCGCTGTCTTGACGCGTTCGGCGGCATTGATGTGCTGGTCAATAACGCCGGCATGCTCACGCAGGCGCGCTGTACAGATATTACGCTTGCCATGTGGGACACCATGATGGCGGTCGATCTGCGCAGCGTGTTTCTCGCCACACAGCGCGCGCTGCCCGCCATGCTGGCCCAGCGCTGGGGACGCGTGATCAATGTGGCCTCCCAGTTGGGCATTAAAGGCGGCGCCGAGCTGTGCCACTACGCTGCAGCGAAGGCCGGCGTCATCGGGTTCACCAAATCTCTGGCGCTGGAAGTTTCTGCTCATAACATTCTGGTGAATGCGATCGCGCCCGGCCCCATTGAAACACCGCTTATCGACGGTCTTAATCCGGCATGGAAGGCGGCCAAAGCCGCTGAGCTGCCGCTCGGCCGCTTTGGCCGCGCGGAAGAGGTGGCGCCCGTCGCTCTGCTGCTGGCAAGCGAACCGGGCGGCAATTTATTTGTGGGCCAGACGCTTGGCCCTAATTCAGGCGACGTGATGCCATAAGGAGGCGCGTATGTGCGGGATCTGTGGATTACTGGATGCCGGACCACAGTGGAGCGATCCGCTGGGGCAGGATCTGCCGCGTCGCCAGCTGCGTCTGCAGCAGTTGGCACTGCTTAATCGCGTGCTGAAACCCTGGCGGCTCAGTCTCAGCGAATTTCACCAAAGCTGGCTGTTGTGCAGCCCTACCGGCCAGCAAACGCTGGTCAATTCGCTGGATGCGCTGTGGAAAGAGGCGGAAACCCTGCTGCGTCGTCCGCTTGATCCCCTTGATGAACAGTGGCTGGCTGCGCTGGCGCAGGAAACCTAATGTCCTATGAAGAAAAACTGCCGCTGCACGTGCTGAGTGGGTTTCTCGGCAGCGGCAAAACCACGCTGCTCAAGCACTGGCTGACGCAGCAAAATCTGGACGATATTGCGCTGCTGGTGAACGAATTTGGTGAGGTGGGTATCGATCACCACCTGCTCAACGAAGTGGCGCCTGATACGGTGCTGCTGCCCAGCGGCTGCGTCTGCTGTCAGATACGCGGCGAGTTAAAAAGCGCGCTGCTCGATCTCTATGAGCGGCGCGCGCGCGGTCACTTACCGCCCTTCACGCAGGTGATCCTCGAAACCACCGGACTTGCCGATCCTGCCCCCATTCTCTCAACCCTGCTGCACGATCGCCAGCTGCAGCACCATTTTACCCAAGGCACGCTGGTCACGCTGGTGGACGCCGAACACGCCCATCTTCAGGCGGAGGCGCAGCCGGAATGGCTGGCACAGGTCACAGCCGCTGATAAGCTGCTGATAAGCAAAGGCGATCGCGTGACCGAGGCGCAGACGCAGGCCCTGCGCCAGTGGCTGGCGCAGCTCAATCCGCTGGCAGAACTCAGTGAAACCACACCGATGCGCGACGCGCCGCACCGCCTGTTCCAGCTGGCGATTGGGCACGGTTCACGCGCGCAGCGTTTTCGCTGGCTGGGGACCTGCGCCAGCGACGATTTTTCCCTGAACCCCGTCGCGCATCACACGGCCCACCCGGTGACGCAAACCTGCGTGATCACCCTGCAGACGTCGGTAAACTGGCCCGCTTTTGCCATCTGGCTTTCGCTGCTGTTACATTGCCACGGCAAAGCGGTGTTGCGCATGAAAGGCATCCTGCGCGTGCGCGACAGCGCAGCGCCAATTGTCATTCACGGCGTGCAGCACACGCTGCATCCGCCGGTGCATCTTCAGGATTGGCCCGGCGAACTGGAAAGCTCTAAGCTGGTGTTTATTTTACGTGGCCTGGAGGCTGAGCGCCTGCTGCAGGCGTTTCACCGCTTTATGCAGCCCCTTGAGGAGCCTTAATCCATGAATTCTGCCGCGAAGGTCAATAATCAACTCACGCTGCGCGTGCTGGGCACGTCCGTTACGCTGCTTGAGCTGTTACGCGTGCGCGCCGAGCAGGACCTGGGCATTAAAATCGAGTACTTGCTGCACAGCGTCGAAGATGCGCAGCGGATCGCCGTGATGCATCCGGAACGTTATGACCTTTACGATCAGTGGTTTCATAACATCGATTTTGTCTGGCCCGCGCGCGCGATCCAGCCGCTGGAGATCAAACGGCTGCGCTACTGGGATGAAGTCAACGCGCTGGCCAAATGCGGCACGTTGCGCCCTGACGGAGCGCTGGCCGACGGCAGCGTGCCGATTAAGCGTCTCTACGTGCAGCGCGATCTCACGCTGTCGAGTCAGCCGAGCGATCGCATCAGCATGCTGCCGCTGACCCATAACGCCGACAGCTTTGCTTATCATGTGGATCGCTTGCCCGCGGTGCTGCGCGACCAGCCAGAGAGTTGGAGCTGGCTGTTTGATGAGGCGCTCAGCGGTCATGTCGCCCTGCAAGAGGATGCGGCGATGGGTGGCCTGGATGCCGCACTGGCGATGCAGGGTGCTGGCCTGGCGCGATTCACTAACGTTGGCAACCTGACGCTGGAGGAGATCGATCTGCTCACGCAGGGGGTGACGCGCCTGAATCGTCAGGGCCATTTCGCCGCCTTTTGGTCTTCACAGGAGCAGGCGTGTGAATTAATTGACAATCGCCAGGTAGAATTGCAAAGCCTGTGGGCGCCCATCTATTTTCGCCACCATTTTCACCAGCGTGGCTACAAAATGGCGCACCCGCGCGAAGGTTACCGCGCGTGGTATGGCGGGCTCTCGCTCTCCCGCTGCGCCACCGGCAAAATCAAGGATGCGGCTTATGACTACCTTAACTGGTGGCAATCGGGCTGGCCGGGGGCGGTAATGGCGCGTCAGGGGTACTACATTTCTAATCCGGCACGCAGCCGCCCTCACCTCTCCGCCGCCGAGTGGGATTTCTGGTACGACGGGCAGCCCGCGGCTGAGATGCTGTATGACGCCTGGGGCGCTCCGCTGATCCCGGCAGGTGAAACGCGCGATGGCGGAAGCTATACGCAGCGCATGAGCCACATTGCCGTGTGGAATGCGGTGATGGACGAGCACAACTATCTGACCCGACGCTGGCAGGATGCTCTGGCGCGAAGATAACCACCGTCGCGTTACGCCCGACTGGCCCTGCGTTTGACATCACGGGCCGGTGGGCAGCCAAACAGACGCGTATATTCCCGCGTAAACTGCGTCAGGCTTTCATACCCCACTGCTGCCGCCACGGCGGCCACATTACCCGGCTGACGAAACAACCGATCGCGCGCGGCATACAGCCGCAGATGCTTCTGATATTGCAGCGGCGAGAAGCCGGTGCTGGCTTTGAAGCGGCGGTGAAACACCGACAGACTCATCGTGGCCCTCTGCGCCAGCGCCGCCATGCACACCGGCGTAGCGTAATGGATTTTAAGCCAGTCAACAGCGGTGCGTATTGACGCAAAATAGCCGCAGGTATCCGTCATCTGACGCAACAAAGGGCCTTGCGGCCCTTGTAAAAGGCGATAGACAATTTCCCGCTCCAGCAGCGGGGCCATGATCGTGACGTCTTCGGGACGCGCCTGCAGCTGCAACAGCCGCAGCCAGGCGTCCAACTGCGCCTCGCTGGCCTCCGCCGTGACCTCACCCTGGGCCGCCGGCGTCTCAGCAGCGTCAGGCAGATCAGCGATCAAGGTGCGGATCACCGCGAGATCAAACGTCAAACGCACCGCCAGATAAGGCGCGGCCTCGCTGGCGCTCAGAATGTGGCCACTTGCCGGCAGGTCAATGGCAGCAACAAATGTCTGCCCGGCGCGATAGCTTACGACCTTGCTTCCCAGACGCAGCTGTTTTTCGCCCTGCAGGATCAGGCTAACAAACGGTGGGTAAACCTCCGACGGCAGCGTCAGCGGTTGTACCACCTTGTAGACATCGAGCCGGGATAACAACAGATTTTTTGCAGGCATTTCCGCCCAGTTCTGCGCCCATTGCCGCAGCCTTTCCAGTGACCCAGTCATCGTCGCGTGCTTGTATTCGCCCGCCCAAAATGAGCAGGATCAGGCAAATTTTAGACACAATCCACGCTGCGCTGCAACCGCGCACGCGTTACGCTGAGGATATCGGAGGCCACGCGCCCTTCCTCTTGTCCACCCACGTGAGAAACCCCATGAAAATAAAAGATGCAGTGATTGTGATAACCGGTGCTTCCTCGGGCATTGGCGCAGCGACAGCCCGTGCCGCCGCGCGCGCAGGGGCACAGGTGGTGCTACTGGCCCGTCGGGAAGCACGGCTGACCGCGCTTGCGCAGGGGTTAGACCATGCGCTGCCGCTGCGCTGTGATATCACCTGCCCAGACGACATCGCGCGCAGCGTTCGCCGCACGCTCGAGCATTTTGGTCGCATCGACGCGCTGGTCAACAACGCCGGACAGGGCTTGCACGCCAACATTGAGGCGATCGCGGACGATGCGTTCACTGACCTGCTGGACCTGAACCTGGTGGCGCCGCTACGGATGATGCAGGCGGTGATCCCCGTTATGCGTCAGCAAGGCGCAGGCAGCATTGTTAACGTCAGTTCAGGCGCTACTCTAAGCACCTACGCGGGATCGGCTGCCTATACCAGCGCCAAAGCCGGACTCAATATGCTGTCACGCGTCGCCCGCCTCGAGTTGGCTTCGGCGGGGATCGTCGTTTCCACGCTCTACCCGTTTGTGACGCAGACGGAATTTTACCGAGCCGTAAAAGCCGGTCATGCAGAGGCCAGCGCGCAGGAGAGCGCCATCGCGGCGATCGCGCATACGCCGGAGCAGGTGGCGGATGCGCTGCTCGCGCTACTGGAGAGCGGGGAAGCAGAACGCGATTTGGTGCCAGAGGCATAGGGTGGCAGCCATCGTTAACGGCCTCGAACGCCACGGGTTTTCAGGCATAGCGCGCCATCAAGTCCACCATCGCGCCTGCGTGGGCATCAACGTGGCGAATATAGCGCATTAGCGTTTCGGTTTTTTTCCACGTGCCTTCCTGCATGATCTGTGCGAGGCTGTAGCGGTTTTTCGCCATATCCATCGCGGCGCCGACGCGCGTGCTGTGGCCGGTCCAGCCGCGATAGCGATTTTTGTTGGCTTGCGCCGCTTGCGGCCCGGCTTCACGCCACGCTCGCGCAAAGATATCTTCCAGCGCCCGGGTCGACAGCGGTTTATCCGTCACGGCCAGCGCGCGGTTGCTGCGGTGCACAGGCGCAAAAAGAAAGGCATCGGGCGTCTGTATCAGACCGGACGCCTTTAGCCACGCCGTCAGGCGCTCAGAAGAAAGTGTGCCCAGCCCTTTAATCAGGCCGCCGGTCATCACCAGGGTTTTGGTCCAGCCCACGTCCAGCACGATACGTCCGTCAGCGGCGTGCGTGACATCGCGCACGCGCAGGCGGCCTAACTCGCTGATGCGCAACAGCGTTGCGTAAGCCACATGCAAAAAAGCCAGATCGCGTGCGTGCTGCAAACGCGGCGAACTCGCCCATTTGCCATCCAGCGCCAGCAGATCGCCAATGCGAAACGGGATCGCCTGGCCGGCGCGCTCCCCTGCAAGAACGGCGTTTCGGTTGATCTTTTTCATCGTGCGAAACACCAGCGGCGAGACGGTGGGCGGCGTCAGGCCTGCGTTACGGTGTAACATAGAGATGAGTGCCGCATGCGTGCTGACGGTGGATGAGGCGCGTCCGCTGCGCTGTAAAAACAGAAGGTATTCACGCAGGTCGTGGGGTGACATCGGCAAAAAAGCGCAATTGTGCTCGCGCGACCAGCGTGCAGCCATGCGCATCACGCTCATCAGCTGTGTCCAGGTATTGGCGGAGAACGCGTCTTTATCGCGCACAAAGGCGTGCAGCTGCGCGCGTATCGCGCTGTCATCCTCCGTGGCGAGGGAGAGATCGTCAAACGGGGTGAGCTTGGTCATCGGTTGGCGTCCGCAGGTTGCGCTTCGGGCGATGCTACGTAAATTCTGATGCTGCAACAGCGGGGTTACCCGGTCAGATTTTACGTAGCGCTGCCTGTTTTTTATCCACACACCGGAGAAAACAGGCTAACCCGCTCAGTATAGCGGGATCGTTACAGGGATCCTAGCTTCATATAAGTACCATTATATGAAGTTATCACCTACAGGTCAGTTTGACTCTCAGCTTTATGTAAAAGATCAGGAGCCGAAGAGACTTCTTCACTTTCCCAGGGTAGGTATGCCTTTTGACAAAAATATGCGGTGCCACAAGGGCGCTTTTTGAGCGTCGCCAGGGCGTAATGTTGAAATACTTTACGGTTCATCGTGATAAAAATTTTCATAAGGAAAAGATAAGGTGCCTATTAAAGCTATAAACACGCCAGTCGTGGCGCAGATACCTCCTACACTACAAGAGTTGAAAACTGAGAAGAAACGTATTGCCTCAGAAATTAATCTCGTATTTAACAAGCAAGATGAATTGAAATTTTCCCTTGAGGATAAACGAAACAGAAGCAATCGAATAAAATTCGACATTAGTCAGGTAAAAAGCATTTCGACGCGACAAGACAACGACCCGCTATTAAGACTAAAAAATGGTTTTTTTAAAAATGGTGAAAACCAGAATTTTATTAAGAAGCATTTATATAAAAATCGCTATGCTTCTGAACGACGCGCTGCGGCGCAAGCAGCCGGTTCTGCGGCACCTGAAATTCGGGTAAAAGAAGCCGTCGCGCGGTATCAGCACACACTGTCCGCAGTGAACCAAGATATCCATAACTCACAAAATAAAATCAACGAGTTAGTCAGCAAATTACAGGAACTTTTACACAAGGAGAATGCTATTGA
The DNA here is from genome assembly GCA_913778495.1 of uncultured Pantoea sp. Lineage (GTDB taxonomy): Bacteria > Pseudomonadota > Gammaproteobacteria > Enterobacterales > Enterobacteriaceae > Pantoea. The sequence goes on along the minus strand of CAJYVD010000031.1, from coordinate 98,385 downwards.
AAGGGCACTGGAAGCGCATACTCCTGGCGCCAAACGAGCAAAGACGACGCCCTCGGGCAGCGTAACCGCAACAGCAGGAAAAGCCTTAACAGAAGATGAACTAAAAAGAATTGAGAGATTCGGTGTTATTTATCATACAAATTCAGGTTGTTACGCAATAAATTCCTTAATCCTTACGCTGCGCGCTCGCTATGATCCCGGCAATCCTGAGAAAGCGGGTAATAAGCTTGGAGAAAAAGTTATCCGAGAATATGAGAAAGCAAAAGGCCCAGAAATATTTTACAACAACCCGATTAAAAAATATCACATTGAAAATGAAGCAGTTAGTATTCATCAGGACATAACCCCCTATGCAAAACTGTTTTATAACAACAAAGGTAAAAATACAATAACCACGTACCGGGGTGAATATATGACGCAGGAGGGTATTAATGAATTGAACCAGCGGTTTAAAAACCAGCCTGACGCTGTGTATGAAGTGAGTCAGTTTTACTCCACTTCGTCAAATCAGCAGTACGTAAAAAATATAGTGTATAAAGATCCGCCGCAGGGCAAGGGGCGCGTGATTTTTACTCTCACGGGAAATAGCAGCCGTCACATCTACCCCCCTAACGGCTTGGCATTTGATCACCGTGAGGATGAGAGCCTCTATTCACCCCTGGCGTGTTTTCGCGTGAGCGAGATTAAGCTTGACGGCCGGATTTGGCGGGTGTCTCTGCAAGAAACGGTGCGGGAAGAGGACAAAGATCGCTACATTATGCCTCACTGATCCGCAGCCTCCCCGGCTTCACGCTTGCGGTGTGAATGCGAGCGCGCCGCCCCTGATAAGGCGGCGCCCACTACCGCGGTGAAAAAAAAAGGGGCACGCATTTTTCAGCAACGCGCTTTTCTCAGCAAAAACCTGAACCGCCTCCCAATTACCCCTGCGCCGTCTATGCTTAATGTTTCCTAAAACAACGATAACCTGGGGTGCGCAGGCACCCCCTTTTTGATCTGGAGGCGGGTATGAGCACCCCACACGACACCCCTATGTTGCAGGATGCTGAAAAGCCGCCTGAATCCGTACCGCACACCCTTCCGGTGACGCTCAACGTCAACGGCAGGCCGCACCACCTTCACGTTGACAGCCGCACCACACTGCTGGACGCGCTGCGGGAGCACCTGCACCTCACCGGCACCAAAAAAGGCTGCGATCACGGCCAGTGCGGCGCCTGTACCGTGATGGTCAATGGCCGCCGCATTAATGCCTGCCTGACCCTGGCGGTGATGCAGCACGAGGCAGAGGTCACCACCATCGAAGGGGTGGGCACGCCCGAGGATCTGCATCCGCTGCAGGCCGCGTTTATCCGGCACGATGGCTATCAGTGCGGCTACTGTACACCGGGACAGATCTGCTCCTCGCTGGCGGTGTTGGCGGAGATCAAGGCGGGTATTCCCAGCCACGTCTCGGGTGATTTACTGGCAACGCCAGCCCTGACGCCAGATGAGATCCGCGAGCGCATGAGCGGCAACATCTGTCGCTGCGGCGCTTACGCCAACATCCTGGACGCCATTGAAGACTACGCGGGAGGCCAGACATCGTGAAAGCCTTCACTTATGAGAAAGCCGGCTCGCCGCAAGAGGCGGCCCGCTGCGCCCAGCAAACGCCCGGTGCAAAATTCATTGCCGGCGGCACCAATCTGCTGGATCTGATGAAGCTGGAGATCGAAACGCCACTGCACCTTATCGACGTGAACGGCCTGGCACTGGACACCCTTGAAACCACGCCGGATGGCGGTCTGCGCATCGGCGCGCTGGTGCGTAACACCGATTTGGCGGCGGACATGCGCGTGCGTCGTGATTACGCGGTGCTGTCGCGCGCGCTGCTGGCAGGAGCCTCCGGTCAACTGCGCAACCAGGCCACCACGGCTGGCAATCTGCTGCAGCGCACTCGCTGCCCCTATTTTTATGATACCCATCAACCGTGCAATAAGCGCGCGCCCGGCAGCGGCTGCGCCGCGCGCGACGGCTACAGCCGCCAGCTTGCGGTGGTCGCCGCCAGCGAACACTGCATTGCGACCCATCCCAGCGACATGGCGGTCGCGATGCGTCTGCTCGACGCCACGGTAGAAACCGTGCGTCCTGATGGCAGCGAACGGGCGATCCCGCTCGCCGAATTTTACCGTACGCCCGGTGACACGCCCCATCTGGAAACGGTGCTGGAAGCCGGCGAGTTTATCGTCGCGGTGGTGCTGCCGCCGCCGCTGGGTGGTACCCACATCTATCGCAAAGTGCGCGATCGTGCCTCTTACGCGTTTGCGCTGATCTCGGTGGCCGCCGTGGTGCAGCCTGACGGCACCGGACGCGTCGCCTTCGGCGGCGTGGCGCATCAGCCCTGGCGGCGCGAGGCTGCAGACCTGGCGATGGCGCAAGGCGCCGGGCCGGTGTTTGATGCCCTGTTCCACGACGCCAGCCCCACCGAGAGCAACGCATTCAAGCTCGTGCTGGCGAAGCGTACGCTCGCCGCCGTCCTGGCAGAAGGGAGAGCCACACCATGAAGTTCGATAAACCCGCAGGTTCTAATCCCATTGACCGCCAGCGTTACATCGGTCAACCGCGCGACCGCATCGACGGGCCGCTAAAAACCACCGGCAGTGCGCCTTACGCCTATGAACGCCATCGTGAAGCGCCCGACGCCGTCTACGGCTATCCGGTGATGAGCCCCATCGCCAAGGGTAAGCTTATCGCGGTAGAAACCGACGCCGCTGAAGGCGCGCCGGGCGTGCTCGCCGTGATCACCGCCGCGCAGGCAGGCAAGCTGGAAATCGGCGACATGAACACCGCCCGCTTGCTGGCGGAATACCACATCGAACACTACCACCAGGCCGTGGCGCTGGTGGTAGCAGAAACCTTTGAGCAGGCGCGCGCGGCGGCCCAGTTGGTGGTGGTGCACAGCGAACGTGAGCCAGGTGCGTATGACCTCGCTGAGGCGCAATCGTCCGTCACTCAGGCGCCGGAAGACACGCCGGATAAAGCGGTGGGCGATGTTGAGCAGGCACTGCGTACCGCCAGCGTGACGCTGGATGCGGTCTATACCACGCCGGATCAGAGCCATATGGCCATGGAGCCTCACGCGTCCACGGCACTGTGGCAGCAGGACGCTCTGACGGTGTGGACGTCTAATCAGATGATCAACTGGGGTCGCAGCGACCTGGCGAAAACGCTGAATATTCCGCCAGAAAAAGTAAGGTTGATCTCGTCCTACATTGGCGGCGGCTTTGGCGGCAAACTGTTCCTGCGCAGTGATGCCCTGCTGGCTGCGCTCGGCGCACGCGTCGTAAAGCGCCCCGTCAAAGTGATGCTGCCGCGCCCAATGATCCCCAATAACACCACGCACCGCCCGGCAACGCGTCAGCATATTCGCATCGGGACCGACGCCGAAGGCCATATCACCGCCCTCTCACACCTGAGTTGGTCGGGGAACCTGCCCGGCGGTACGCCGGAAACGGCGGTGCAGCAGACGGAGCTGCTCTATGCGGGCGCCAACCGTCTTACCGGGCTGCGCCTCGCGACGCTGGATCTTCCCGAGGGCAACGCAATGCGCGCGCCGGGCGAAGCGCCCGGCCTGATGGCGCTGGAAATCGCTATAGATGAAATCGCCGAGAAAGTGGGCATGGATCCGGTGGCGTTTCGCATTCTCAATGACACGCAGGTTGACCCTGCCGATCCGCAGCGTCCTTTCTCGCGCCGCCAGCTGGTGGCGTGTCTGCAAACCGGCAGTGAGGCGTTCGGCTGGCAGCAGCGCAAGGCGCAACCTGCGCAGGTCAGAGACGGACGCTGGCTGGTGGGCATGGGGATGGCGGCCGGTTTCCGTAATAACCTGCTGTCGGCTTCCGGCGCGCGCGTGCAGCTGGAGGCGTCGGGCACCGTGACGGTGGAAACGGACATGACCGATATTGGCACCGGCAGCTATACCATTATTGCGCAAACGGCGGCAGAGATGCTGGGCGTGCCGCTGGAGCAGGTCCGCGTTCGGCTGGGTGACTCCGACTTCCCGGTGTCCGCAGGATCCGGCGGCCAGTGGGGCGCCAACACCTCGACCTCGGGCGTGTACGCGGCGTGCGTCAAATTGCGCGAGCAGGTGGCCCAGGCGCTCGGCATGGATGCGGCGGAGGCTGAGTTCGTTGAGGGCGAGGTCCGTGCCGCAGGACATAGCCGTCCGCTCACCGACGCCGTCGTCAACGGAACGCTGGTCGCTGAAGACACCATCGAGTTTGGCGATCTGGATGAACGCTACCAGCAATCTACCTTTGCCGGGCATTTCGCCGAAGTGGCGGTAGATATCGCCACCGGTGAAGTCCGGGTACGCCGCATGCTGGCCGTGTGTGCGGCAGGCCGGATCCTCAATCCGAAAACGGCACGCAGCCAGGTGATCGGTGCCATGACGATGGGGTTAGGCGGCGCGCTGATGGAGGAGCTGGCGGTAGATACCAAGCGCGGCTTTTTCGTCAATCATGATATGGCGACGTATGAAGTACCGGTGCACGCCGATGTGCCGCGCCAGGAGGTCATTTTCCTGGACGACACCGACCCGATCTCCTCGCCGATGAAGGCCAAAGGCGTGGGCGAATTAGGACTGTGCGGCGTGGGTGCGGCGATTGTGAATGCCATTTACAACGCCACGGGTGTGCGCATCAGGGACTATCCGGTTACGCTGGATAAACTGCTGGCAGGACTCCCCGAAACGGCCTGAGCCTGAGTGACGCCGTCTGCCAGGGCGGCGCCACTTATAGGCGGGCCAGCGCCGCAATCGCCTGCAGATCGTCAGGGGTGTCCACATCCCACCGACAGCCGCTGTCCTGCAGTTCCACACGCCGTAACGCAGCGTTTCGCAGCAGAGCCCGAGCCCCTGTTTCTCCGCGCAGGTCACGCAGTTGCGCATAGCAGGACCGATCAAACCCCACCGGATGCGCCGCTTCGCCATTGACCACGGCGCGCGCCACAGGCGCGGCACGCAGCGCTTCGCTGACCGCAAGGTAGCTTGCAGGCGCAATCAACGGCATGTCACCTAACGCAATCAGCCAGCCGTCGTAGTCCGGTACCGCCCCCACGGCGGCGGCAATGGAGTCGCCCAGCCCGCCGCTGCAGCAGGTTAAAAGGCAGTACGGTGGCAACAAGGCGTGAATGGCGTGATCCTCGGGGCGCGTCATCACAAACACATCAAGACCGGTAGCAGTGGCATGTGCCAGCGTGTGTTGCAACACCGGTTTGCCCTGCAGCATTGCCGTCAGCTTGTGGCCCTGACCCGCCTGGCGAAATCGCTCGCTCAGGCCGGCGGCCATGATCAGGATAGCGTGCTTCATGCTAAGCCCGTGCAGGGCACCGCGACGGCGCTCGCCTCCGCGTCGCTCACCACGCCGTTTTTATGGCGCACGATATCGGCCATGATCGACAGGGCGATCTCCGCCGGGGTCTTGCTGCCGATCGCCAACCCCACTGGCGCATGAATGCGCTGCAGCTGCTCTGGCGTGACGTCGCCGAACGCCACCAGCCGCTCGCGGCGTTTTTGGCTATTGCGTAACGACCCCATTGCACCAAGGTAAAACGCGGGCAGCTGCACGGCTTCCATCATGGTCAAATCGTCAATGCGCGGATCGTGGGTCAGCGATAAAATAGCCGTACCCGCGTGGCAGCCGTGCTCTTCCAGATAGCGCGCCGGAAATACCTCAAGCAGCGTAATACCTTCGCTGAGACCTGGCGCAAGCGTGACGAGGGTGTCGGGTCGATGCTCACACACCAGCGTTTCAAAGCCCAGCGCCAGGGCAAAGTTGGCGCAAAAAACGGCCACGCTCGAGAGACCGCACACGATCAACCGCGGCGGCGTGGCCAGCGTCAAGGTGATAGCATCTCCGCACACCTCGGCCTCGGTCTTTCCGCTAAAGCCGACTGGCGTCAGTGACGTGCAGGCTTCGGGCAGGGTGACGCGCTTGACCAGCGCGGTGGCTTGCGTGAGGGCGTCGACCATCGTCGTCAGATAGGCTTGACTCTCTGCACCCGGCGGAAGCTTCTCCACCAAAATCGACAGGCTTCCGCCGCAGGGCAGCGCCTGATCGGGTGCGTAGCCGCCTTCGCCATAGCGGATGAGCTGGCTGGGCGCATTGAACGCCTGGGCCTGAATGCGTTCGATGAAACTCTCTTCTACGCAGCCCCCGGAAAGCGAGCCGCTGTAGCGTCCGTCTGCGCGGATCACCATCATAGCGCCCGGCGGTCGCGGCGATGACCCGAATGTACTGATAACGGTGCAAAGCCAGACGGTGTGCGCGTGTAACCACTGGCGCCCGGCGTTGAGCACCTGCAAATCCAGAGCGTGCATCGGATCTCCTGCAGAAAAGGGAAGCGGCGGTTTCAGGGCAATCCCTGAGCGTCAGCACGTAAGTACAAGTCAGTGCAAGTGAGTGTAGTACAGCCTGACGCGTCCGGTGGCACACGAACCGCAGCGCGCCGCAAACGCGAAGCCTGCGGCGCGCTGCGGGTATGCGGCCTAACGTCAATGTTGCGCAGCAGCTCAGCTGTTAGCGCCAGTACCGTGGCCGCAAACGAGGCATTGACCCAAAGTGCGGTGAGCATGTGTCCCTCCTCTTCGTTGCATGTGCAGGTAATGCGACCGGGCTCAGGCAGCCAGCGACGTGCGCGGGGGCGTAAACTGCTGCTGGAGCAGGCGTAACAGTAAGCGGATGCGACGCTCCGTGCGTTCAGGCGAGTCAGGCGGCAGGTGATAGCGCAAGCTGCCCTGCCCCCCTTTCACACCGTTGAAGCGCACCACGATCTCGGGCATCACGCCGCCCGGCACCCGCTGCCAGCAGATGTTCATTGTGCAGCCAGGCAGATTCAGCGTCGCCTTCATCACCGTCTTCGCTTCCAGGGATGGGATGCGCGAAGAAAAGGCCGAAACCGTAACAGCAGACATCGTGACCTCCTCAGTGTTCAACACAGCGCAAAGAGAGGCTCAGAGCCTCTCTTTGCGTCAGGACGGATTATCCCGCTTGTTGATGCTCAATCGCCTCGGTCGCATGATGCGCGATGGGAATACGGCGTGGTTTTTCACTCTCGGGCACTTCCAGCCGCAACTCAACGCGCAACAGCCCATCTTGCAGCCGAGCTTGGGTGACGTGCATATGCTCGGGCACGCTGTAGCTGAGGTGGAAGTCAGACCGCACTATGCCGCGGTGGATCCAGCCGCCGGCGTCCTGCTCCGCTTCGCTGTCGCTATCGCTTTGCGCTTTTCGTCCGCTGACAGAGAGCCGTCCGCCGGCGACTTCCACTTCCAGCTCGTGCTCCTGCCAGCCGGGAACGCTCACGGTCAGCGCATAGTGTTCGTCGTCCAGCTGCTTGAGATCGTAGGAAGGAGTAGCTGACAACGGGACATCGCCCGTGAGCTGGCTGAACAAGCGATCGAGGCGACTGATGCGATCGGACAGCACATTGTCCGCAAGCGAAGAAACGAGAGGGAACGTATTGAATTTCATGGTGATAACCTCCTGAATTAGTCAAACATTCAAAAGCTCATCGCCGCAGTTTTTTCTGCGCGCTTACAAATATAATTTCTATTTTTGCTGTTTCAAGCGGCGCGGATACCTTTTTTATCGGTCTCCTTGTGCGATCGTCGGCAGCACGCGCTCACGCGGCCCTCCGCCCAACCGTCCGGTTCAGACGATCGGGCCGGCGATGGCGCTTACGCGGGGCGCACCCTTAGTTGCCGCGGTAGGTTGAATAACCAAACGGGCTGAGCAGCAGCGGAATGTGGTAGTGCTCGCCCGATTTCTCCATGGTGAACTCAACGGGGATCTGCGGGAAAAAAGTTTTTTCACCGCGGCGCGCATAATAGTCGCCGGTTTTAAACACCACGCGATAGCTGCCCGCCTCTACCGGCTTATCTGCCGGATAGAGCGCGCTGATGCGGCCATTGCCGTCGGTCACGCCGCTGGCCAGCCTGGTCCAGCTTTCATGCTGTTTCTGATCGAGCTCGACCGTAATGCCCGCCGTCGGCACGCCCGTTTGCAGATTAAGTACGTGCACGCTGAGCGGATTTTTCATGGGGGCCGCGGGGGCCGCAGAAGCGGCTGTCGCCGTCGCCATGACCAGCAGAGCCAGCACAGAAGAGGACATATTCATCGGTTTCTCCGTTATTTGCGTGATAGATGGCGCAATCTTAGGCCGTCTCCTCGCCGGTGCGCTGTTTCTGTAAAAATCTCTGAAATTTCCGAGACCTGTCTGCTTGCAATGTAAAAAGTGCTGCCACGTGGCCGCTAGTCTTGCCGCGTGCTTTCTGCTAAAACTGGCCGCTGACTCAAAACCGACATCTCCGCAGGAGTGGGCATGATTCGTCTTGAAGATGTGACGCTGTTTGTGCGCGCGGCCGCGCTGGGCAGTTTTTCTCGTGCCGCACGAGAGGCGGATATTCTGCCGGGCCAAGTCAGCGCAGCGGTGGGTCGGCTGGAGCGTGATTTGAATCGCCGCCTGTTTGCCCGCTCGACGCGCAGTCTGCGTTTAACGGCAGAAGGCGAAACCTGGCTGCCCTACGCGCAGGAGATGCTCGCGCTGCTGCAGGCCGGCACCGCGCAGCTACAGGCCACCGGTGACGCGATGCAGGGCGAACTAAAAATGGCGATCCCGTCAGACCTAGGACGCAATGTGATCCTGCCCGTCTTGACCGATTTTTGTGAGCAGTACCCGAAGATTTCTCTGCGCATTGCGCTATCCGATCGGCTGAGCGATGTGTTTCGCGATCCGGTAGATATCGCGATTCGCTACGGTGCGCTGGAAAATAGCCGCTTTGTGGCGCTGCCGCTGGCGGAAGAGAATCGCCGCGTGCTGGTTGCCGCCCCGGCGTATTTGCAGCGCCACGGCAAACCGGCGCAACTGGATGATCTCCTCCGCCACGCCTGCCTGCTCTATAGCCTCAACGATCAGGTTTACGATAAGTGGGCGTTTCCACAGGCCGGTGCCGTGCGACAGCTAACGGTTAACAGCAGAATGGTGTGTGACGACGCCGATCTGGTCCGCCGCTGGGCGGTGGCGGGCATGGGAATTGCGTATAAATCCTGGATTGACGTCAGCGCAGACGTGCATGCCGGTCGTCTTGAGATTTTGCTGCCAAGCCAGCCCGGCGAGGCGGCGCCGCTGCATCTTGTCTGCCCGCACCGCGAACAATTCTCACCCGCCGTTCGGGAGCTGCACCGGCGGCTCCGCCAGCAGCTCACCGCCATTACCGCCAGCCTGACCCTTACGCCTCCGGACGCGGAAGCGTCGCTGAACACTGCCTGTAGGGTGCCCGGCGCGGAATAACCGCGCGCTTGAGCCAATCCCTCACCGCATACATGAACGCTACACTCAGAATGACGTGAAATGCCGTGCCGTCGTGACCGTGCGGCATCAGTCCTGCTTTTTTCATCAACCGCGCAAGGTGTATGACACCACGGCTTCGCGGTGACAGATAGCGATCGGTTAAACGCTGACCAGCAGGCGTTCCTCAATCGTCGTTGACAACGCGCACGGCGGCCCACCGTGAACCCTGGCCGGCAGCCCGCCGCTCTGGCTTTCTTCGCGCATCGGACAAGGGTTGCTGTGCGACTTTCAGGGTCGACACCAACCGAAGCGTTAAAACATTTCTTTTATAATTAGAGAGTTAACCACAACCTTCATGTGACACAGATCACACTTTGAAATCCCTTTCTATACTGATTTCTCACTTTACGCAGCCTGCTGCGTTTTTTTATTAAACAGGGATGACGACATGCCACACCCGTCTCAAGAACATGACACGCAGACCACGACGCTGAGCGTACAGCAGCGCCTGTTTTTCGTCGTACTGGTCGCCACTATGGGCGCACTGGCCTACGGCTACGATACCGGCATTATTTCCGGGGCTTTGCCTTACATGAAGCTGTCTGCCCGCGAAGGCGGACTTCATCTCACGCCCTTTACTGAAGGTCTCGTCACCGCGTCCCTCACCTTTGGTTCCGCGATCGGCGCCTTTATTAGCGGTTACGTCTCCGACCGTTTCGGTCGCCGCATCACGCTGCGCAGCCTTGCCTTGCTGTTTGTTGCCGGTGCGTTGGGTACTGCGCTGGCCCCGGATATCGCCACCATGGTGGTGATGCGCTTTATTCTCGGGATCGCGGTGGGGGGCGGCTCCTCAACGGTGCCGGTGTTTATCGCTGAGATCGCTGGCCCCAAAAAGCGCGCGCCGCTGGTGAGCCGCAATGAGTTAATGATCGTCTCCGGACAGTTGTTAGCGTACGTGGTGAGCGCGGCCATGAGCCTGCTGCTGCATGACGGCCATATGTGGCGCTATATGCTGGCGCTGGCCATGGTGCCGGGCATGCTGCTGTTTATTGGCACCTTTTTTGTGCCCGCGTCACCCCACTGGATGGTGTCGGAGGGGCGCGTGCGCGAAGCGTTACGTATCTTGCGCAAGCTGCGGGAAAACCCGCAAGAGGTCAAAAAAGAGATGGCCGAGATGCGCCAACATGCCCGGGCGCAGCAACAGGGCCCCTCGGCACGCGCCCTGTTGCAGGAAAAATGGGTGGTTCGCCTGCTGCTGGTCGGCGCCACGATGGGCATTGTGCTGCAGTTCACCGGCGTGAACGCCTTCATGTACTACACGCCAGTGATCCTGAAAAATACCGGGCTCGGCACCAGCGCCGCCATTGCCGCCACCATCGGTAACGGTGTGGTCTCGGTGCTGGCCACCTTTGCCGGCATCAAGGCAATCAACCATTTCGATCGGCGCCATATGCTGATGGCGGGCCTGCTGGTGGTGATCGCTATGCAGATTGCGCTGGGCGCGACCCTGACGCTATTACCGCAAACGCTGACGCAGAGCCTGCTGGCGCTGGGCTGCATTCTGGTGTTTCTGTTCTTCATGCAGATGTGTATTTCACCGGTTTACTGGCTGATGATGTCGGAGCTGTTTCCAATGAAAGTGCGCGGCGTCCTCACCGGCTCCGCCGTGTCGTTTCAGTGGCTGTGTAATGCGGCCGTGGCGTTTGCCTTTCCGCCACTGCTGTCTATGGTTGGCAATAGCGCGTTCTTTATTTTCGCGGCGATCAACGTGGCGTCGCTGGCGTTTGTCATGGTGATCTTGCCTGAAACGCGAGGCAAGTCGCTGGAGCAGATCGAAGATCACATGCGCCAGCGCTTTGGTGACGCGCGCGACAGCCAGGTTGAAGCCACCCACTCCTAAACCCGACGTGAGGTCACAATGAGTCATCTGTTTAGCCCATCGCAATTGGGCGAACTGAAGCTGGAAAACCGCATTGTCATTGCCCCAATGTGCCAGTATTCCGCAACCGAAGGCTGCGCCAGCAGCTGGCATCGCATTCATCTTGGACATCTGGCGCTCTCAGGCGCGGGCTTGCTGATCCTCGAAGCCACTGCGGTAGAGCCGCGCGGGCGCATTTCGCCGGGCGATCTGGGTCTGTGGGATGCCGATAACGAAGCCGCACTGAAAACGGTGGTCGACGATATTCGCGCTTGGTCGCCCATTCGTCTTGGCATTCAGCTGGGACATGCGGGGCGCAAAGCGTCCTGCAGTGCGCCCTGGCAGGGCGGGGAACAGCTGCCGCTGAGCGGTGGCGGCTGGCAGACCGTCGCCCCCTCGCCGCTGGCCTATGCGCCCGGTGAACAGCCGCCGTCGATGCTGGACACGGCGGCGCTGGAACAGCTTAAAGCCGCGTTTGTCGCCAGCGCCGAGCGCGCCGTGCGGTTGGGCTTTGAGCTGATTGAGCTGCATGCGGCGCACGGGTATCTGCTGCATCAGTTTCTCTCTCCGCTCAGTAATCAGCGCCAGGACAACTACGGTGGCTCACTGGAGAACCGGATGCGTCTGCCGCTGGAGATCTTCGAGGCGGTACGCAAAGCGGTACCCGCCGCGATCCCGGTGGGTGTCCGCCTCTCGGCCACCGACTGGGTAGAGGGCGGCTGGGACGAAGCACAGTCGGTGGTGTTCAGCCAGCAGTTAGAAACGCGCGGTTGCGCTTACATTCACGTCTCCAGTGGTGGATTGTCTCCCGACCAACAGATCAGCGTGGGCCCTGGCTACCAGCTGCCGTTTGCCAGGCACATCCGTGCGCAGATCGGTATCCCGGTGATCGGCGTAGGCTTGATCACGGATGCGCATCAGGCCGAAGCGGCGCTGACGCAGGGGGACGCCGATTTTATTGCGCTGGCGCGCGCCATGCTGTACGACCCGCGCTGGCCGTGGCACGCGGCGGCGGCGTTGAAAGAGCAGGCGCATGCCCCTGCGCAGTATTTGCGCTCTGAACCGCACGGCCTGAAAGGTACGCTCACCGACACATCGTCATAATCCGTTCCGGTGCGGGCAACCGCACCCTCTTCGGAGGTCCTTATGTTTACACTCCCCTATCTGGATTCAGGGGATCAGGTGATCCTCTATGACGGCGTTTGCAGGCTGTGTAACGCATGGGTGCGTTTTTTACTGCGGCACCGCGTGTCGCCACGTATTCGCTTTGCCGCCATTCAGAGTGATAAAGGTCAGGCGCTGCTGCACGCTGTCGGCTTGCCCGGCGATACAATTAGCACGTTGGTATTGATCAATGCCGATGGCCACTGGCTGCGGGCGCAGGCGGTCTGTCGCGCCATGGCCCATATGCCGTGGCCGTGGCGCGCGCTTGCGATCTTACGCAGACTGCCCGACCGGCTAACCACCCACCTGTACGATCTCATTGCCCGAAACCGTTATCGGCTGTTCGGCCAGTACGACCGCGTGCATCCTCTGGAGGCGGACTATCCTGACCGTTTTCTCTGACGTCCTGACGCACATCCACGCCTGCCTTACACTTATTTACACGATTGTCCGTTGCGGTTAGCGTTGTTCCATAAGGCTAACCGCGCGTCGAGTCAAGATTGCGCATGACTTTGCAGGCAATTATGCCCTGTCATGCCATGCTTAACCGCAGCGGGAATAAATTAACTTTTTCATGAGGACGTTATGACGCTGCGGTCACTTCAGGCGTTGTGCCTGGTTAATTTTTTTATGGCGGATGTACGGGATGGATTGGGCCCTTTTTTAGGGATTTTTCTCACACAGCACCACTGGCAAGCCGACACCATTGGCTGGGTGATGACGGCGGGCGGACTGGCTGGCCTGGTGGCGACCATTCCCGCCGGATTAATTACCGATGCGACCACGCATAAGCGTTTGCTGCTGATGGTGGGGTCGCTGGCGATCACGGCGGCCACATTGATGCTGTGGTTCTTTCCCCAGACCGGGATCGCGGTCTCATCGCAGGTCATGACCGGCATGGCGGCAGCGCTGATTGGTCCGGTGCTGACCGGCATCACGCTCGGTCTGACTGGCCCGAATAAATTCAGCCATCAGATGGGGATTAACGAAGCGTTCAACCACGGCGGTAACATGTTCGCGGCGATCATTGCCGGCTTCGCCTTCTGGTATTGGGGCACGGGCGCGGTGTTTGTGCTGATGACGGTCATGGCGCTGTTTGCCGCACTGGCGGTAACGGCAATCCGACCGTCAGATATCGATCACCATATGGCTCGCGGCCTTGGCGATGAAAAAGGCGCGATGACAATGCCGCGGCTGTCGCTGATTGCGCGCAATCCGGCGATCCTCATCATTGGCCTGACCCTGCTGTTGTTCCACCTCAGCAACGCCGCCCTGCTGCCCATGCTGAGCATGCGCGTGGCAGCCTCGCACAGCGGCGCCGCCACCGCGGGTGTCTACGCCGCCGCCACCGTGGTTATCTCTCAGCTGGTGATGATCCCGGTTGCGCTCTTTGCCGCCGCGCGCGCGGAGAAAGTGGGCTATGGCTGGCTCATCACCGCCGCGCTGCTGATCCTGCCGGTGCGCGCCGCCATCGCCTCTGCTTATTCGGATGCCTATGCCATGATCCCTATCCAGATTTTAGACGGTCTGGCCGCCGGTTTGCTCGGCGTGGCCGTGCCGGCCTACATCGTTAAAATACTCGCCGGCAGCGGACACACCAACGCCGGTCAAGGGATGATCATGGTGATGCAGGGGATTGGTGCGTCGATGAGCCCAGCGCTGGCAGGCAGCATCGCCTCCACCTGGTCTTACAGCGTGGCTTTTGCGGTACTGGGATGTATTGCGCTGAGTGCGCTGGCGATTTGGTGGGCAGGCAGCCGTTTAACCGCTGGCAAGCCCGCTGAAGCGCCGCGTTAAACCGCGGTAGCCAATGCGTGGCGCACAAGCGACACGCATTGGCCGCGTGGGCTGTCAGACTTTAAACGCTTCGACCATCCCGCGCAGAGCGTGCGCCTGCCCTGCCAGCGATTGCGAGGCCGACGACGACTCCTCCACCAGCGCGGCATTGCTTTGCGTGACGCCGTCCATCTGGCTGACCGCAATGCTGACCTGCGAAATGCCCTGCATCTGCTCTGACGACGCCAGCGAGATCTCATCCATCGCGGACGCCAGTTCACCCACCATGCTGACCACTTTCAGAATGCTCTTGCCGGTGCCGGCGGCAACGTCAACGCCGCTGTGAACCTGCTCCACCGCCTGTTCAATCAGCTCTTTGATCTCTTTTGCCGCGGTGGCGCTGCGCTGTGCCAGCGTTCTCACCTCCCCCGCCACGACCGCAAAGCCGCGCCCCCCTTCTCCGGCGCGCGCCGCTTCCACTGCCGCATTAAGCGCCAGAATATTGGTCTGGAACGCGATGCTCTCGATCACACCCGTGATGTCGCGCACTTTGGTGGCGCTCAGCGAGATATCATTCATGGTGGCCGTCATGCGCTGTACATCCGTTTCGCCGTGCTGCGCCAGTTCGGCAGCATCGCGTGCGTTGCTGGCGGTGGTTTGCGCGCTAAGGGTATTGCTTTTCACGGTAGCGGTAAGTTGCTCCATGCTGGCGGCGGTTTCCTGCAGCGCCGCTGCCTGTTCCTCTGTGCGCGAGGAGAGTTCGGTGTTGCCTTCGGCGATCTCATCGGAGGCCATGGCAACCGACGCGGCGCTCTCTTTAATGGTGATCACCAACTGACGTAAATCGCCCTGCATGGTCGCCAGCGAGGCCAGCAGGCTGGTGTTGTCGCCCGGGCGCAGCTGTACGCGGGTGGTGAGATCGCCTGCGGCAATCGCCGCAGTCACCGCCTGCGCCTGAGCAGGTTCGCCGCCCAGCTGCTTCATCAGGCTACGAATAATCAGGCTGGCGGCCGCAATGGACACGATTACCGTCAGCGCACCCAATACCGCCAGTAACGTCATCAATCGGCTCACATAGTCGCCGGTTTTTTCTACCGCAGCTTCGCTCTCCTCAAGCTGTGCCGTGGTCAACTCTTTCAGCGCAGCGAGCAGCTGCGCCTGGCGTGGCCTCACCGTGTGCATCAAATAATTAATGGTTTCCTGCTGTTTGTTTTGCAAACCCAGCTGGGCAGCACTGCTTAATGTGTTTAGCACATCGGCTTCAAGCGCGACCACGTTATTGAATGCGGCCTGCCCTTTTTCCGTTGCGTGCACCGACTGAATCGCAGCCAGCTTATTTAAATCTTCCTGAAACAGTGCCTTCTGCTTCTCGACCCGCGTCTGTTCCGGTTTCATTTCCTCGGGTTGCGTCAGCAACGCGATATTGCGCACGGCGATGCCCATATCCCGCAGGCCACTATAAAGCCCCATTCCTAACTGATATTTACGCATGTTAATATTGACGGTCTTTTCCAGCTCGCTGCGCGAATTTACCAGACCGCTGTAAGCAACGGCGATACAAATAATAAAAAGCACGATGAGCGTTCCAAAACTAAGGGCCAAACGGGTCGATATTTTCATTATATTCGTTTCTCCTGGTTAAAAGGTTGTTATCGGATAAACCAGAAAGAACTCCAGCAGAAAAACAATTTCTTGGCGCAATTTAAATAATAAAAAAACGCCCCATTTCTTTGACATTTATTTATTATGTTCTACGCCACAGGGAATAGCATATCGCGTTCTCAACGCAATGCAGGGCGAATATAAATACTATTTTTCAGCGTTGCGCGATCCCACTGCCTATTTTTATTTATACGCTTTAAAATAACGATAGTCAGACGATTCAGCGTTATTTACGCCGCGCGCTAATGTGTGTGGTTGTGCACGAGGGGCGGTCACAAGGCCATCCGCCAGAGGAGAGTCAATGCATGTTCAAAGGCAATAAGCGTACGCTCCCCGTGCGCGACTGCAAGCAGTGTCAACGCCCCATGAGCTGGCGTAAAAAGTGGGAAAAATGCTGGGACGAGGTGCAGTTCTGTTCAGAACGCTGCCGGCGCGAGGCGAAACGGCGCCGCGAAGGGTCGCGCGGATAAGCTGGCGTGCGAGCTTTTCTCCGCCCGCGGCGCTCAGTTACGTGACCTTAATCACAGCAAACGGCCGTGATGCGTGGGCCCGCGCGGGAAAACCAGTAAGGTGGCGCCTCGCCAGCCCTTTTCGGATGGCTTATCGCGATCCCCGCAGAAAGGAAGTGTGCTTTTATGCCCGTGAATTTTGATCTTAACGACCTGTATGCGTTTCGCGCGTTGATGGAGTACGGCAATTTTCGTCTCGCGGCGGAGTCCATTTGCCTGTCACAGTCGGCCTTGAGCCGGCGCATTGAAAAACTGGAAACCGCGCTGGGCACCCGACTGTTCGATCGCACCACCCGCCGCGTGACCCTGACGCTGTTCGGGCAGAGTTTTGCAGAGCGCTCGGAGCAGCTGCTCGCCAACGTGGAAGCCGTGCTGGCGGATGTTAATCAGGTCAGCCAGGAGCGTACCGGCCTGGTCACCGTCGCCACCGTCCCGTCGGCAGCCTACTATTTTATGCCCGATGTGATTCGCCGGTTCCGCACCCGCTACCCGCGTGTGCGCATCAAACTCATCGACAGCAGCGTCGGGAATGTTATTGAGGCGGTGAGCAGCGGTCAGGCGGATTTTGGCATCTGCTTTTCCCGAAACCTTCCTGCCACCGTGATGTTTACGCCGCTGGAAGAAGATGTGTATGTGGCGGTCTGCCGCCATGACCACCCCCTTGCAGGGCGATCGCATTTGCGCTGGGAAACTTTTTTTGAACAGGAGTATATCGGTCTGGATAAGGTATCGGGCAACCGTACGCTGCTTGATCAAGCCTTGGGCCACCTCACGCCCGCCCGTCCGAGCATTTGCGAAACCCGCCACGTCACGACACTGCTGGGGATGGTGGAAGCGGGCATCGGCATTGCCGCCGTGCCCGCGATGTCACTCCCGGCCTCTGGTCACGCGTTATTGACGCAGGTGCCGCTGACCGATCCGGTGGTCAAACGCTCAGTGGGGCTGATTCGCCGCCGCGGTCGCATCCAGTCTTACGTGGCGACAGAGCTGGAAAGATTGATTACTGAACAGTATCCGTCGCTTTCGCCGCAGCCTTGACGGTGTGCATGCCCGTGGCCGTCACCACTTTTTGTGCCTGCGGTGAGGCCAGGAACGTCAGCAGCGCTTTACCGGCCTGCGGGTGGGTTGCATTCGCGGTGACGGCGCCAGCAAAGCGGGTAATGTACTGCACGTTATCCGGCAGCTCGCCGACAAAGGTCACGCCGGAAACCGGCAGCAGCTCACTCACCTGCTGGAAGCCCAGCGCATAGGTCCCTTTTGCCACCTCAGACGCCACCGGGATACGCTCTACCATCCTGGCTTTGGTCTGCATTTGATTATCGATACCCAGCTTCTTGAACAGCGTGGTGCTGACGTAGCGCCCGCTGGCGCTATCGGAATAGGCGACAGAGCGTGCCTGCAGCAGCGTTGCGCGCAGCGCCGCGTCGGTTTTGATGTCTGGCACCGGCGCCCCTTTTTTCACCACCACGCCAATCGGGGAGTCCGCCAGTTCAACGCGAGAGCCCGTTTGCGTCCGCTTTGCGCGCTCCAGATCGCTCAGCGCATCGCCGACCATGATCACCACATCCGCTTTTTCACCGCGCGCAAGCCGATTGGGGATCGCCTGCGGTGTTTTGCCCATAGAAGGCCCCGGCACAATCACCAGATGGTGACCGCTCGCTTTCTCATAGTCCGGGGCCAGCTTTTCCAGCGCCGCTTTGAAGCCGCCCGAAATCATAACCGTCACATCATCGGCCGCGGCCGTACCGCTCAGTGAGGCCAATACCAGCGTAGCCAGCAGCGAAGAGGGAAATGTACGCATCGTGTTCATCCTTATTGTTGTGCCGGTTGCAGCGTTAACGCGCGGCGGCGATAGAGATACAGGGTGGCCACCAGCGCGCAAAGCGCGGCGAAGCTCATCCAGTAACCCGGTGACGCCTTATCGCCCGTGTATTCAATCAGTGCCGTGGAGATCACCGGTGTAAAGCCACCAAACAGCGCCGTGGCAAGGCTGTAGGCCAGTGAGAAGCCTGCTACCCGCACCTCAGCCGGCATGATCTCCGTCAGCGCCGGGATCATCGCCCCGTTATAGAGGCCATACATGAAGGAGAGCCACAGCAGCACGCTCAACATCATTGAGAAGCTCGGGGCGCTCGCCAGCAGCGTCAGCGCAGGATAAGCGGTTGCCAGCGCCAACAGCGTCATGGCGACCAGCACCGCTTTGCGCCCGAAACGGTCGGATAACGCGCCGCCAATCGGCAGCCAGATAAAGTTTGAGATCGCCACCAGCAGCGTCACCAGCAGGCTGTCGGACGCACTGAGCATCAGCACTTTCTTGCCGAAGGTCGGCGCGTAAACGGTGATCAGATAAAAGGCGGTGGTCGTCATGGCGACCATCAGCATACCGGCGATCACCACCGGCCAGTTTTTCACCAGCACTTTAAACACGTCGCCCATTGCCAAATGATGACGGCGCGCGCTGAACGCCTGCGTCTCTTCCAGCTTACGACGCAGCACAAAAATAAACGGCACAATCAGGCAGCCAAACAGGAACGGAATACGCCAGCCCCAGTCGCTGATTTGGCTTTGCTCCAGCGCGGCATTCAGCGCAAAGCCCATCGCCGCAGCCACCATGATAGCCACCTGCTGGCTGCCTGACTGCCAGCTGGTATAGAAGCCTTTACGGCCCGGCGTGGCGATTTCAGCCAGATACACCGAGACGCCACCCAATTCCGCTCCGGCGGAGAAGCCCTGCAGCAAACGCCCCATCAGCACCAGCAGCGGCGCCCACAGACCAATCGTCTGATACGATGGAATCAGCACGATCAGGAAGGTGCCGGTTGCCATAATCGACAGCGTCACAATAAGCCCTTTACGGCGCCCTACTTTGTCAATGTAAGCCCCCAGCACAATGGCCCCGATAGGACGCATCAGGAAACCCGCGCCAAACACGGCGAAGGTCATCATCAGCGACGCAAACTCGCTGCTGGCTGGGAAGAAGGTGTGCGCAATATAGGTTGCGTAAAAACCAAACAGGAAAAAATCGAACTGCTCAAGAAAATTGCCTGACGTAACGCGCAGGATGGCGCCTATGCGTGACCGGGTATTCATGGGTGAGGTAGAAGCGTGCATCTGTATCTCCAGAGTGTTATCAACGCTTTATGGTTGCGTCTGTTTTGGCAGACTGGATCAGATACGCGCCGTTAGTAAGCGCAATAAAGTCATTGACTGATGTGTTTAGCGCATCAATTACACTAACCCCGACAATATGACGTTTTTTTACAGGGATTTAACATTGCTGCACCCCGGCTACGCCATGCTGGCCCGCTGAAAAGGTCTCTTCTGTTTTGTGACCCACTTCATGACCGCTTTTTGGACCAGCACGGCACATCGTCTCCCGACACGCTGTTTCTACAAACAGTCTGGAGAACAAGTTCGATTACACCTTTAACAGCTTTTAAAAAACACTTTAAATGTCTATTACCCCTTTTAGGGCTTTTTAAAAACCCCTATAATTAACATTAGTCTTAAGCGTATAGCCTGATTAACAAGAGCTTTTTCACCTGCTCTTAATGACATTTTAGTTCTTTAAGAGATGTTAATATGACCCTTAATCTTTATTCCGCGTCATCCTTACTGGCTGAGCTGGGTCAGCGCCTGCGCGCCCAACGGCTGCGCCGCAATTTGCTGCAGAAAGAGCTGGCGGAGCAGGCGGGCATTTCCGTGTCAGCGCTGAAGAAGCTGGAGCACGACGGCCAGGTCACACTCGAGAGCTTTATGAAGGTGGTCTTTGCACTGCGGCTGGAGCACGAGATGCGTGAGTTGTTTCTTCTGCCCGCCATGACCATCGCCCAGGTCGAGGCGCTGCAGCGTCCTCAACGCCAGCGGGCAGCAAAGCGTCGGCCACACGTAAAGAAGGCAGGCTACGATGAAAATTGATCACGTTCCCCTGCAGCGGCTTGAAGTGCTGTATCAAGGTTGGGGCGAGCAGTGGCCGCTTGGCATACTGGCGGCGGGTCAGCGGCGCGGCGAGTGGCTGTTTGAGTACTCAACGCAAAGCCTCGACAAGGGCATCGCGTTTTCTCCGCTGCTGCATCCGCTTGCGCCGGTTACGTACAGTAACTTTGAACGCCATCAAGAGGGCATACCCGGCTTTATCGCCGACTCGCTGCCCGACGGCTGGGGACGCCTGCTGATGGATCGGCTGCTGCGCCGTCATGGCATTGAACCGGCTCGCCTCTCGCCGCTGGATCGCCTGGCGATGCTGGGCAGCAATACCATGGGCGCGCTAACCTATCGCCCCGTGGTCGCGCTATCCGATACCGCAGCGCA
Organism: uncultured Pantoea sp.; assembly: GCA_913778495.1. Taxonomy (GTDB): domain Bacteria; phylum Pseudomonadota; class Gammaproteobacteria; order Enterobacterales; family Enterobacteriaceae; genus Pantoea. The sequence goes on along the minus strand of CAJYVD010000031.1, from coordinate 77,721 downwards.
GCGCAATAAGATCGACGATCTTATCAGACTGGCGCGCGACATTGAAACCGAAGTGGCTGGACAGGATTCCGACGTGCTGCCGGAGTTGGTCAGGCTGGGCGGCTCACCACACGGCGCGCGGCCAAAAGTGCTGCTGGCGTTTGATGCGCAAACCGGACAGGTGAGTTCCACGCCCTTCGCGGGCAGCGAGCCCTGGCTGATTAAATTTCCCGCCGCGCAAGAAGCGCCTTGGGTCTGCGCGCTCGAAGAGGTTTACGCCCGTATCGCGCGTCGGGCCGGCATCGATTTTCCGCCCAGCCGCTGGTTCGATCTCGGGCAGGGTCTGTCGGCTTTCGGCGTGCAGCGGTTCGATCGTCAGCAGGAGGTGCGGGTGCCCATTTTAAGCATGGCGGGCGCGCTGCAGGCGGATTTTCGCCTGCCCTGCCTGGACTACACCGACATCTTGCAGGCAACGGCAATGGTGACGCGCTCGGCCGTGGCGCGCGAGGTGCAGGCGCGCCGCATGGTGTTCAACGTCATCATGCATAACCAGGACGATCACGCCAAGAACTTTGCTTTTATGCTGAACGATCAACAAACATGGCAGGTCTCCCCGGCCTATGATCTGACCTTTCAACACGGCCCGGGCGGCCAGCATCAAACGTCGGTGGCGGGTTACGGCCATCGCATTCCGCGCGCCGCCCTGATCAAAGCCGCAAAAGCGGCCGATATCAGCGAAAAGCGCATCAATGCGCTGATCGACGAAGTGTGTGAGGCAGCCAGGGGTTTCGCCATCACGGCGCGCGCGCTGGGCGATGCCGTGCCGGAAGCGGTGATCGCGGACACGCAGACGGCAATTCAGACCGCGATGCGCGCGCTTTAGCGCGCTTTGCCGGCGCGGAAACGCAGTGTAGCAGGCAGCACGGTCTGCGGATGCGCCGGTTCCTCGCCCGCGATCATTGCAGTCACCAGCGCAAAGCACTCCTGTGCGAGGCGCGGCACATCCTGCGCCACGGTATCGATCGCCACCGAGAGCGAATCGTAGAGATAGTGATCGTCGAAACTCGCGATGTGGATATCCCGCGTCAGTAGCTGGTGCTGGCTCATGTAGCGCAGCACGCCCTCAAGCAATCCGCAGGCTGCGGTAAAAATCGCTTTAGGCGGACGGCCGAGGCGCGCGCACAGGGCAGCAAACATTTCATATCCGCTGCTGGGATGGTAATTGCCGTGCACAATCCATTCGGAGCGCAGCTCAACACCGGCCCGCGCCAGCCCTTGCCTGAAGCCCTCCAGGCGATCTTTGGTGGGAGACAAGCGAGGCTGACCGCCCAGGAAGTAGATCTCCTCCGCACTGGCGCGCGCCAGGCGCTCTACCAGCTCGGCGGTGGGCGTGATCGAATCGGTCAGCACCAGCGGCAGCTGCGTCTCGCTCATGTAACGGTCAAACAGCACCACCGGCAGCTGTTCGCTGAGTTTACGGTAGTCGCTGTCGTTGAGCATACTGGATGCCACAATCAGGCCATCCACTTGCCGGGCCACCAGATTGTCCACCACCACTCTTTCCTGGCCGGCGTTTTCATCGGTGCAGGCGATCAGTAGCTGCAGACCAGCCTCGCGACACAGGTTCTCCAGCGCGTGGGAAAAAACCGCGAAGCCGTGGTTGGTGATCTCCGGGACCACCAGCCCCAGCGTGTGGCTGCGGTTGTCGCGCAGCAGACGCGCGTGAATGCTGGGTTGGTAATGGTGTTCGCGAGCCAGACTCAGCACCCGCTCGCGCGTCTCTTTAGCGACGCGTAGCTCTTTGCCGCGCCCGTTAAGCACCAGGCTGGCCGTGGCTTTAGAAACCCCGGCCAGGGCCGCGATATCGCTGATGGTAACGCGTTTGGTTTTTCTCACGGTGAGGCATCATTCAAGAGATCGATGCCTTATTCTACCATGCACGACCGTAACGACCAGTAGCGCACCGCGACTTCTCCGTCACCGGACAGGGTTAATTGGGCGGGATGACGGGGAAAATAGCGGCTGCTCATTACGCCCTCGCCGTGGTTGATAAAAATTTCCACGCTGGAGCAATCGCACAGGATCTGCAGATGTCGTGCCGCGCCCTGCCAGGTGCGGTATTCCCACTCACCGCTGAGCAGGCTGCGTCGCGCCAACTGCAGGCCGTCGGCTTCCCACGTCAGCAGCAGGGTGTCGGCAAAGTTGAGAGCCATTCCGCCTGCACCCTCCAGCATCACCTCCAGCTGCTGCGCATCCATAGGTGGGGCGTTTTCTGCGCGGCCCTGAAACTGCCGCGCATCGTTGCGCAGCGTCCGCAGTTCCGCGATGGGCTGCTGGTAGAGCCTGCCGTCCTGCGCGCGGAGTTCCCGCAGACAGGTCATCTGGTGGATCCACCCTTGCGCCACGGTGGGCTGCGCCATCTCCTCCCCGTCCGGTACGCCCATCCAGCCGACCAGCAGGCGGCGGCCGTCGGCCGTGAGCGTGGTTTGCGGCGCGTAAAACTCAAATCCGGCATCCAGCTCGTGCAGGCTGCCGTGGGTAAAGCGGTGCGTCTGATAGCACAGATCGCCAGCCAGCCAGCCCACGCTGTGGGCGTTGCGGAACCGCGTGGGTTCGCGCGCGATACCCTGCGGGCAGCAGATCAAAAATGTCGTGCCGTCGAGCGCGAACAGATCAGGACACTCCCACATATAACCCGCTTCACCCAAGCCACCGCATTCACTGCCCGCAATCTCGCCATGGCATTTCCAGTGATGCAGGTCGTCTGACTGCCACAGCAGCACTTTACCCCGCCGCTGCAGATCCTGCGCGCCCAGCACCATGTACCAGCGCTCGCCGTGTCGCCAGACTTTGGGATCACGTACGTGTCCGGTATAGCCCTCCGGCAGCGCCATCACCGGGCCCAGCTTGTCAAAACCGCCTTCGCTATTTTGAACTGCCAGACACTGCCACGCGGTGCGCGTGCCGTCGTCAAACTTTACGTTACCGGTGTAGATCAGCGTCAGCACGCCTTGGTTATCCACGGCGCTGCCTGAGTAGCAGCCGCTGCGGTCGTAGCTCTCCTCTGGCATCAGCGCCAGGGGCTCGTGCTGCCAGTGCAGCAGATCGGCGGAGCTCCAGTGCCCCCAGCATTTGTGCCGATGCTGGCAGCCTAGCGGGTTCCATTGATAAAACAGGTGATAGCGTCCGTCATGATGGATAAAGCCATTGGGATCGTTGAGCAGACCCGTGACGGGCGCAAGGTGCCACCTCGGATAGTGCGGATCGCGCAGCGCGCGCGGCTGCCCGCGCATCACGGCGGTGAGAACAGCGGGCAATAACGTGGAGGCAGCCATTATTCAGCGTCCGTTTTGTATTTAAGCAGAAAAGAGACGGCAAAAGCCGCGCTAAACGCGATGACCATGCCAATGACGTAGTTTAACAGCGAGCTCGCCTGGACGATCGCCATGCCGGGGATGCCGGTTAATCCCACTGCGGTCATATACACATGCACCGATACCACCCATGCGCCGCCCAGTGCGCCGCCGACCAGCCCGGCAACAAACGGCTTCATAAAGCGCAGGTTGATACCGAAGATCGCCGCTTCGGTAATCCCCAGCAGCGCGGAGAAGGCCGAAGGTAACGCAATGGCTTTGATTTTGACATCGCGCGTTTTAAACCACACAGCAAGACAGGCGCCGCCTTGCGCCACGTTGGCCATGGCCCAGATCGGCAGCAGAAAATTGACGCCAATCGATGGATTGCCCAGCAATCCGGCTTCAATAGCATGAAAGCTGTGGTGCACACCGGTGATCACAATCACCGAGTAGAGGCCACCAAACAGCAATCCGGCCAGCCAGCCGGCATGGGCGATCAGCGTACTGAGCACAAAAGAGATGCCGTCACCGAGCATGCGACCTGCCGGACCAATGATCAATAAGGCGATAAAGCCCGACAGGATCACCGTCAGGAACGGCGTCAGGATGAGATCCAGCGCATCCGGAATGACCCGGCGCAGCTGTTTTTCCACCATGCTCATGAACCACACCGCCAACAGGACCGGAAATACCGTGCCTTGATAGCCGATCATCGCCACTTCGATACCGAAAAAGTTCATGGTGTGGAAACCCGCCGCCACGCCCCAGGCATTGGTAAGCGCCGGATGGGTCAGAATGCCGCCCAGCGTGGCGCCAAGGAACGGGTTGCCACCAAATTCGCGCGCAGCGGTGAAGCCGATCAGGATCGGCAAAATGATAAACGCCGCCGAACTGCACATATCAAGCATGATATACAGCGCGTTATCCGGTTGTACCCAACCGTACGTTTTCACCATCCCCAGCAGGCCCATCAACAGACCCGACGCGACAATTGCGGGAATGATGGGCACAAAGATGTTTGACAGCAGGCGCGCGATGCGCTGGAAAGGATTCAGCTTGCGCGCCGCGATATCCGCCGCTTCCGATTTACTGGCTTCACTGATACCGGCTTCAGCGATGAACGCCGCGTACACTTTGTTCACTACGCCGGTGCCAAAAATGACCTGAAGCTGTCCGGCATTGCGGAAACAGCCTTTGACGCCGTCGAGCTTACCGATCGCGGTGGTGTCGGCTTTCGCGTCGTCCACCAGCACCAGCCGCAGTCGTGTGGCGCAGTGCGCCGCACTGGCGATGTTCGCTTTGCCGCCCAACAGCGGCAGCAGTGAACGGGCAATCTGAACAAAATCCATAGTATCCTCGTTGTCTTTTTTTATGCGCTGTCATGTATAAATGGCCCCCTCAGGGGCCGGACCATCAGAACCAGGTTTCCATCTGCACGCCGAAACTCCACTCACCACCGGCTTTAAAACCGCTGCTGCCAAAGGCATCGTCGCTGGCATAGTTGTCAAGACGGTGATCCCAATCCATCCAGCTGGCGAACAGGCGTATCTCCGGACGCTTGAGAAACTCGCCGACTTCGCTCGCTTTCAGCGTGGGTGCGACGGTCAGCTTGTAGAAATTCCCGCTGACCGCGTTGCGGTTGTTGTAGCCCTGCGGGCGCAGATCCATGTATTGGTACGAACCTTCATATTGCATTTCGAAATTTTGACTGATTTCCTGAATAAACCGCAGATTCGCCGTGGCCCACGTATAGCTGTCGCCTTTCGCGTAGCGATCCTGGCTGCTCTGGGCCAGCAGCGCAGGCGCGATATGCCAGCCGCCGCCCAGCGGCGTGATGCCATAAGTGGCCAGACGCCAGGTATCAGCATCAGGCAGCAGCGCGCCATCCGATCCCACCGCTTTGACCTCAGCTCCCAGGCCATGGCCATACAGTAGCGCAGTCTTCGCTGACCCTTCACGCAGGCCGTAGAAGCTGTCGTTGTGCAAACCGACCAGTGCATGCATGCCGTTGTTAGCCGCATCGCTTTTAACCCGGTTGCCGTCCAGATCGGTGCGCTGATCGTTATCTTTAGCCCGCATGCCGCTGACCATCAGCTGGAGCGGTCCTACGAAGTTATTCAGGGTCAGGATGTAGTTTTGCGCCGTGTTGTCATTGTTTTCGATATCGCCAAAGGTGCGGCCATACAGCGACAGATTGCTGCGCGCGGCATCACCCCATTTCATGTCATAAATTCCCGCTCCGGTGCCCGCCAGAAACACCACGTCGGAATCGATCCAATGGATATCGAAATTATCGCGGTCAAAGCGCTTACCTGCCCACACGGTCGCGTCTTTGAAAGCACCGCTGAAGTCCGGCAGCTGGCCAAGCTCGACAAAGGCCTGACGCAGATTGAGGTCGCTGCTGGCGGCCGTCCAGTCATTGTAGGTACGCTGTCCGTCTGCCAGCATGGCTTTGAAACGGGTCGTCGCACCGTTAGCAAGCGTTTGCTTGTGCTCCAGATTGAGCTCAACGTAGGTATCGGGTTCATTGCCCAAACGGCCTACGTGACCGCCAGTTTCACCGGCGGGCGTCACGGTAGGCCCCCCTTGCGTTTTCGCCGCCGAACTGTTCATCAGCAATCCGGAGCGGGCATAACCGTGAAACTCAAAGCCATTGCTCTCGTCGCTGGCGCTGTGCTGCTCCAACTGCGTGGTGCGTTGCGCCACCTGCGCCGTAGCGGTTTGGGTTTGCTGCTGCTGCGCGGCCAGCTGCTGCGCCTGTTTCTCCGCCGCCTGGGCGCGGCTTTCAGCAACATTGGCGCGCTGTTCTGCGGCGGCAAGCCGCTGTTCCAGAGCCGCCAGACGCGCCTCAATGGCGTTCATGTCGCTGGCGGCCCATGCTGAACCGGTACTGAAAAGTGCGCTGAGGCTCAGCGCGAGTAGACTTTTTTTCACTTTTTTATGTCCCTGAGGCAAAGGCTGTCGTCAGATGTGCTTGCTAAACCGGTTTAGGCGGCGAATCATAATCATGACCAATTTCGCTGCGCAACCAATTTTGCGGATCTGCATTGCCGGATGTGAAGTCACTCGCAAAAAAGCCGCAATGTTCAGGCTGGACCGCAATGCTGCTCCAGCTGATGACGCGTTGGTAGCGCGGTCATCGCACCTTTCGCCGTGGTGGCCAACGCGCCACAAGCTTGCGCTACGTGCAGGTGCCCCGCGAGTTGCGCAGGCGCGGTCGGCAGGCCGTATTGCGCCAGACGCCACAGCAGTCCAGCCACAAAGGCATCGCCGGCGCCGGTGGTATCCACGCTGTTCACCGGCGTGCCGGCGTGATGCGTCAGGATCCCCTGGTACCATGCCAACACCCCAGCGCGGCCCCGGGTAACCAACAGCAGCGGGATCTGATAGCGGACGGCCAGCGCCTGCATACCTGTCGCCAAATCGGCGCAGCCGCTGATAAACACGGCCTCCTCCTCAGACAGTTTCACCACGTCCGCCAGCGTCAACGCCCGACTCAGGACGGTGCGCAGGTGGTCTTCATCGGGCCAAAGATCGTGGCGAATGTTCGGATCAAAACTCACCCATCCCCCTGCCGCGCGAACCTGCACCATGGCAGCGAACGTCGCGCTTCTGGAGGGCTCTTGCGCCAGCGCAATCGAACAGCAGTGCAGCCACTCGCCCGACGAAAAAGGCGGTAAATCTTCAATCGTCATAAAAAGATCGGCGCTAGGACGAACCATAAAGGTGAAGGCGCGCTCGCCCTGCTCATCCAGCGAGACCACAACGGTGGAGGTGCGCTGCGCCGGATCGCGCTGCATAAAAGCGATATCTACCCGCTCATCCGCAAGCGTGCGGCGCAAAAAATTACCGAAGGGATCGTCGCCAACCCGGCCAATAAAAGCGCTATTGCCCTGCAGCCGGGCAATGCCGACCGCCACATTTGCCGGGGCGCCACCGGGGCACTGCAGCAGGCGCCCAGCCTCATCCGGCAGTAAATCCACCACGGCATCCCCCAGACACCAAACGCGGTTTGTCATATTCTTTCTCCTTAAATAAAGCTAAATCGGTTTAGCCATTACTGAGCATTATGCACAGCCCGCGCAGCGGAAACAGCGTCACATGACAATTTTATGCAGAGATGTTGCCGCCATCACACTGCGTCGGTGCTGCCTTTTTAGACGATATCCTCGGTGCGTTTGACAGCGCGTTCCCATTGGCGCGCGCATGTACAAGCGGTTTTTTCTGGTTATTATCGTCACAGTGCGAAATCCGCCTGGTGTATGCGGCATAGGTCACAAACAATCCAGCGTAACGAATCCCTTTTCAAGGTGAGCCATGCAGCAGAAGATGATTTTGATTATTGAGGATGATGCCGATGCGGCGGAGGTGTTGGAGGCTTACCTGCGTCGTGAGAATTATGATGTTAAACTCGCCACCGATGGGCTGTCCGGGCTGGCACAAGCCGAGCGCTGGCAACCGGATCTGATCCTGCTGGATGTGATGCTCCCGATGCTCAACGGTACGGAAGTATTAGCGAAACTGCGGCGCACCAGCGACGTGCCGGTGATCATGGTCACCGCCATGGGCGACACACCCGATCGTATCGGTGCCCTACGCTACGGCGCTGATGACTATGTCGTTAAACCCTATCATCCGGGAGAAGTGGTCGCGCGCGTTCAGGCGGTTCTGCGGCGCAGCGCGCTTACCGCGGCATCGCAGCCTGACGAGGTACTGCGCTGGCAAACCTTAGCGGTAGATACGGCGGCCATGACGGTCACGGTGACCACCGCGCAAGGTGTTTTGCAGCGAATTGACGTGACGCCTACCGAGTTCTCTCTGCTGGTTGCGCTAATGCGCGCACCTGTACGTGCGCTGAGCCGGCAGACGCTGCTCGAGCAGTGCCTGCCGGAAAGTGACGCGCTGGAGCGCGTCGTGGACACCCATATTTATAATCTGCGACGCAAACTTGAGGGCGCGGGCATCACCGATGTCCTGATCAATGTGCGCAGCATAGGCTACAGGTTCCGTCAGCCATGAGACAACATCCTCAAACACTGTGGCGCTGGCTATGCCTGCGTATTCTGACTTTGGCTATTGGTACCGTGGTACTGATCGCGCTGTGCATGTGGCTACGTTTTACGGTGCAATATCTCTGGATCACTCATCATATGCCGCCGTCGGTGCTGCAGGAATTTTTAACGCTGCGGGAAAATCCGGCGATTGATCCGGCGCGCTTTCACTACATTGTCGATACATGGTGGGGGGTGCGCTATTCAGATCCGTCTGTCGCCTCATCAGACTGGATCGCCGTGGGGATTCTGGTGCTGGTGACCATTCCCTTTATTGTTTTTATGGCGCTGCGCCATGCCCGACCGCTGTCGCTGCAGTTCAGTCAGCTCAGGCGTGCCGCAGAAGCGGTGGCGGCGGGCCGCTTTGGGGAAGAGTCTGCTTTAGTAAATGCCGCGCCAGCCGAAGTGCAGCATTTTGCCGGTGATTTCAATGCCATGAGTCGCCAGCTGGCGCACTATGAACGTGAGCTACGCGCATCACACGTCGCCATGGCGCACGAGCTGCGCTCACCGTTAACCGCGGCCATTGGTCGCCTGCAGGGCCTGATGGATGGCGTATTTGACGCCGATCCGCGACATCCTGCGATGATCATGAGCCAACTGCGCTACCTCAGTCGCCTGATAGACGACTTACATCTGCTTTCGCTGGCGGATGCCGGCCAGTTAATTTTGGAAAAAGTACCGTGCTCGCCTGCGGAGCTACTGCGGGACCGCATCGCGTGGATAGCGCCACAGTTTAGCGCGGCGGAGATGCGCATTGAGCAGCCAGAGGAAACCTCGCCGGTGCTGCTCTACGCCGATCCCATGCGCTTAAGTCAGGTGTTCACTATCCTGCTCGAAAATGCGCTCCGCTATGCGGGCGCGGGCAGCTGCCTGCGTATTACGCTTCAGCAGGCATCCGGCCGCGTCCTGATTGTTTTTCAGGATAACGGACCGGGCGTCGATCCGGCCTTTCTCGCCACCATGTTTGAGCGCTTTGCACGCGGAGAGCGATCGCGGGCGCGCCACTCGGGCGGGAGCGGTCTGGGCCTTTCACTCGCGCGGGCGATATGCCGGGCGCACGGTGGCGAAATCAGCGCCTCCCTGCCGGAACAGGGCGGGCTGCGTATTCATATCACCCTGCCGTTAGCTTAGTGTCGCGTGGCGAAAACGCGTGATGAGAATTTACGTGCCACGGGAGGGCAAAATGCGGTACCGCGCATCGCCAGGTTGAGCGTAGCGGCCGCCTACAATGTGAATACGGTTGCGACGCACCGTTTTCACCAAAATACCTGCAGGTGGGGGTCATCTCCGCGATAAGAAAAATTACTGCAACAGCTTAGCCGCAAGCTGCGCCAGCGCCCGCTTTTCATCATCCCACGGTTTGTCCTCAGCCTCATGACGTGCTTGCTGGATAAACGTCAGAATGTTGTCGCGACGCGTCTCCTGATTTTCTAATGCAAGATAAATAACGGCCTCACCAATAAAACAGGCGAGTTTTTCAAATTTCACACGCGCCAGACGTTCATCATTATCCATATAACCTATCCCCTGCCTGTTCATGCGCTGCGCGCTCTGTTTCAGCTCGCTTCATAAGTGAGTCGGAAAGCATCCAAGATTAATTTCTTTGCGCCAGTGGACTGAAATAAATGGCATAAAAATAATGAATGAATATAAATTTCTATTATTTATGGAAATGAAAGTACATCGTGTTGCTGCATTGCCTCCTGCCACTGCATTAAGCGCGCGTAACAGGCGTAACAAATAAACTGAGCGGGATGGTAATCGATGCAGTCTGGCTTGTAAAATATGCATTCTTAATGAATATTTTACGTCGAATGCCGTATTTAATTGATGATGAAAATCGTGCCATGACGCTTGATGAATTTTGCTTTGAAGATAAATATTCGTTGATTTCTGTGCGCTGCAAGAAGTGTCCGCAGCCATGATACGGCGTCAGCGTGCCCTGTACTTCGTAAACCAGCGTGGGGCGATCGACTACCTCGCCCTACGCTTTCTCACCTCACCGCATGGCTTTTAAAAACAGCAAGGGCGGCTGAGGAGGTTTCGCACTCAGAAGTGCTGCCAATCGGCATCACGGGCTGCGAGCACTACCGTGGGCACCGGCACCGCCGGTATCGCCTTGGGCGCGCTGATGTCGCGCGTAGCGGGACGTGCAGCATCCCCGGGCAGCAGGAATTGACTAACCAGCCCGGAAAGCGCCTGAGCTTGATCCTGCAGCGACGAGGACGCGGCAGAAGCCTCTTCAACCAGGGCGGCGTTTTGTTGCGTCACGTCATCCATTTGGCTGATAGCAAGGTGAACCTGCGTAATGCCGGTGTTTTGCTCTTCCGCAGCAGCGGCAATTTCGCTCACCAAATCGTTCACCTGCCGAAACGCTGCCTTGAGTTCAGACATGTTGCCTTCAACGGCTTCAGCCTGAACAGCCCCCGACTCCACCAGATGATAAGACGTGTCGATAAGCTGTTTAATTTCGCGGGCAGCTTGCGTAGAGCGCTGTGACAGATTGCGCACTTCTCCCGCCACCACGGCAAACCCTTTGCCATGTTCACCTGCCCGCGCCGCTTCTACCGCGGCGTTCAGCGCCAGGATGTTGGTTTGAAACGCGATCCCCTCAATAAGCGTGACGATTTCGGTGATTTTTTTGGCGCTGGAGCGAATTTCAGTCATGGTCTCAAGCATACTTCCCAGCGATGCCACGCTGGCATCCGACAGAGCGGATGCACTGCCTGACAGGCGACTGGCCTGCTGCGTATTTTCCGCGGTCTGTCTGACGGTTTCGCTCAGCTCCGCCATGCTGGCGGCGGTCTGTTCAAGCGAAGCGGCCTGCTGCTCGGTACGCGATGACAGATCCTCGTTGCCTGCCGCGATTTGTGCAGAAGCCGTGCTTACGGAAAGTGACGCCGTACTGACTGAGGTTAATGCGCCGCCAACCCGCGCCAACAGTTGATTAAAGGCTTTCGCCATCACCCCAATCTCATCCTGACCCCGGGCGTCTGCGGCCACGCTTAAATCCAGCGTGTTGCCCACGTGCAGCATCACCTCGCCAATGCGCAACAGACGTCTGCGAATACGCAGCAGCGTTAAGGTTGTAAAGGCTCCTAACAGGACGATGACCAGCGTGATGCCCGCAGACATCATCCACAGCGTGCGCTGATAGATGTGATTACTGCGTGCGCGCAGTTGGTCTGACAACGTGATGTTCAGAGCCAGCTGGCTCCGGTATCCCTCTTTAAGTTGGTTAATGGCGTTGCCAATGGTGTTCCCGTCTGCGCCTTCCAACATCGCCAGGGTAATTTCGTCCTGATGTGCCCGTGAGGCGGTAAAAAACGCTGGCAGACGCGCCTCAATCAGCTGCAACGTTGCCATCCCCTTCTGAGTCAAGGTCTTATCTTCCTCACTGGAGATATCATTTTGAAGGTAATAGTCAGCCAGTTTTCGAATGTCTGCGATACGCTGCGTAATCAGCGCTTCGACCTGAGGCATGCGGCGGTTGTCAGTCTGGCTTTGGTGCTGATAGAGCGTCAGCGACAGTTTATTACTGCGATCGATGAGTTCGCCGAGATCGCGAATAGAGGGGAGAGCATTGACCTGCACATATTCGAAACGATCCTGAAACCCCGCCATCAGTTTCAGTGAAACAATGCCTGTGGCGATAAGCGCAGCGGAAAGCAAAAGAAAAGCCAGTGTAAGCCTTTGCGTGATAGTCATCTTTTTACCTGGTGGTGAGAGAATAAGAGGATGTGTCTATCGTTTAATCGGCACGCTTTACGCATGGTTTATTTCAAAAATATGCACAAAGATTGGTGAAAAAGGCGCATTTTTTTTGAATTGCTCACGCGGTAATCAGCCTGTGTTGGCGCGCGTAACCATCCACTGACGATACTGAGCCGGTGACATCTCCATTACCTGATTGAACGCTTTGCGAAAGGCAGTATCTTCGGAATAACCACACTCGGCAGCGACCTGTTTGATGCTTACTTGGGTGGTGAGAAGAATGGTACAAGCTAACTCAATACGAACGCGGGTGATGAACTCTTTTGGCGTCTCTTGTGAGAGCAGCCTTAATTTTCGCTGTAGCGTACGTTCGGTAGTATTCAGCGCGATTGCGAGCTGAGCCGCATTGATGGCGGGGTTTTGAAAACGAATGATCTCCTGCGCGCGCAGCAGAAAAGTGGTGCTGCCCTGAGTGGAACGGGGCAAAAGCCCCGCGTGCTGACGCAGAAAGGGATTATCGGTCAGCGACATTGACGCAGTAAGTTGAGCAACGTCTTCACCCGCCCCTTTTTCGATGATGTGCAGAGCAAGGGCAATCCATGAAAAGCAGCCTCCTGTGGTGACGATCCCGCCCTCTTCTTCCAGCACCTTGCCGCGTGAAGGACGTGCGCTGGGATACCTCTCTCTCAGCATATGGCTAAGCCACCACGTGGTGGCATAGGCTCTGTGATCCAGCAGCCCCGCCTCACCCAGAACAATGCTCCCGGAGCCGCAAGCGGCAACTAGGGCACCCTGCTGATAAAGTGTGTTAACCCACTTCGCGGCCAGGTGAATGTTGGCCAAATTCAGCGGCTGCAGATCCGGCGTGAGCAACATCCCCGGAGCAATCACCACATCAACCTGACCTGCTCCCTGAAACGAGCTATCAATGTGGATAAGGCGTCCTTCCGTATCCCACACGGGTGCGCCGTCAGCGCTAACAATCACGGTTTCAAAAGTTTTCCCTGAAAATAGCGCGGTGTGGACAGGTGAACCTTTGATCGCAATATTGGTGATCCAAAAGAGATCCGCGATGCCGGAAATGGCGGATAAAACACTTCCCTCTAAAGCCAGTATAGCGATGCGCATTGTGGTTTTCCCTGTGAATTGTTGTCGTGATTTGCGTGAAAAATGTGACTTTTTCTCAATCTGTTTTCTGTAGGTTATCGGCTCTGTTGGCCTTTAAATGAGCCCAATAATCGTGATGGCGTACAAGTGTGTTTGCTTCTCGCGTTGGACCTTGATAATGCAGTGAATCAGGAGAAGAGGGTTGTGTTGAGAAGACTAATTGACGCTGCCAGCCGGATCGTTATCAACATATCCACTGAATAGATCAATGGTTTTAAGATCAAGAGAAGATCATTAAGAGATCAAGAAGAGATCATAAAAGATCACCGCGCGTGTATCTTATTGAAAAGTATTATGAAATAGGCACTTTTGGTATCTACTTTCATGCAAAAAGTATTTACTTTCATGGATCGGGTATCCACTTTCATGCTGAGGGTATTTACTTTCATGCGAAAGGTATTTACTTTCATGACACAAAGGTATTTACTTTCATGTTAGCGCCGATTTGCCAGGTAAGGATGTGGATAAGTGGAAAATGATAACAATTTCATAGACATGAACAACCCTTTTTCCATTGTGAAGAAAGATTCGGACACCGTTTATCTACTGGAGCCTAACAGCAACAAGACCGTTCAACCCGTTGCGTTGCTCAGGCTGAGCGTCTTTACGCCGGTTGCGCCTAAAGAAAAGGGCAAACGCGACTTCATGATCGATGCATCTGAGGAGCTTTCAAGTCTTGAAGTGGCGAAGCGCGAGGGCTATACCGACATAAAGATCCAGGGCGCCAAGCTCAGTATGTCTACTGATTTCAAAACGTGGATAGGGATCATTATGGCTTTCTCCACCTATGGTTACAGCGCAGAGACCATTAAATTGCCTTTTACCGAATTTGCTAAGATGTGTGGCATTAAATCCTCCGATCTGAACGCGCGCTCGCGCAAACGCCTGCATGATTCGCTGTTCAATATCTCCAGCGTAACGCTGGGTTTTAGCAGCAAAGACGGCAAAAAGTCGATGTTTTCCCATCTTGTACAGCGCGCTGTGCTCAATATGAATACCGACACCGTAGAGATCACGGCTGACAGCAATCTCTGGGAGCTCTATCGCTACGACCACAAGGTTTTACTGGGGTTGAAGGCGCTGTCGGAACTGTCGCGCAAAGAAGCTGCCCAGTCGCTCTACATCTATTTCGAAAGCATGCCAGCGGGTACCCTGTTTGTTTCTATGAAGCGCCTGCGGGAGCGATTGGCAATGGGTTCGCCAGTAAAATTGCAAAATGCCATTATCCGTCGTGCCATGGCAGACTTACAGAAAATTGGCTATATCGATTTCGCTGAACTGAAGAAAGGCCGAGAAATTCAGTTCGTTATAAGCAGTCGTTCCCCTAAATTGCAGGCGTTACAAGGTAACTAAGTAAAAAGTATCTACTTTCATGCTTGTGGAGAAAGGTCTCTGCTTGCATGTAACCCCCGCAAAAAGTATCTACTTTCATGAGGTATGCGTCGTAAGGTATGTGCTTGCATGTTGCAGGGGCGCCTGTATTCAGGTTTCATGACGCGCGCAGCCGCTAAAGTATTTACTTTCATGCACTGCCCCCCACGTTTTCATGAAAGTGAATACCTTTGTGACCTTGTCACCCTTGATGTCGCATGAAAGTGAATACTTCTCGCGATTCTCCATCCCCTCTACCGACCAATGCATGAAAGTGAATACCTTTGGAGAGCGCATTGAGGGAGGTACATGTGACTGGATACTTCTCCTCTTTGAAAGAATGTGAGCACTTGCAAACCTATGTTGCACCTGTCTCAGGGTTCGCTTTGTCTAGCAGGTGCGATATTTATCGAGCAAGACTTGCGTCCAAAAGAAGGGACCACCGCCCTCTTTCAGATCTGAAACGGGCTATGAAGGCATTTACATGCTCGTCTTAAGTAAGTGCTGCATGAAAGTAAATACCTTGCCCATTTCACGCTACGACTTGTCATTTTCTCAAGACGGGAATGGAGTAAGAGCGTGATTCTTTATCGTATGGGAAAGCGCCCGTGCAGATAATATTTTTTTGCGCACCTGATCCTGAGGGCAACTTAGCTTTAGGGGGAGTCAACGAGCAGGCCTTCGATGGGAATTTCAATGTGAAATGTTGCGTTTTTATCTTATGACACAGAAGGTTAGATAAAGATTCGTTTGGGTAATCTTCGGATTACTAACGGGGGAAGATGAGCCGATAAGAAGGGGGCCACCCCCTTCTTGCTTGAATGACGTTTAACGTGTTTCCGCCAGCATACGCGTGATAACCGCGCGCACCGCTGCATCGAGCTCCGCCTGATATTCAGCAGGAACACGCGAAAACTCATAAGTGACAAGACGCTTTTCCGTATCCGTTTTCTTACGGGCAAATTGCTTTTTATCGGTAAAGTCAGCCAGTTTTTCCGTCACAATCTTTTTGCGTGCGGGGGCGGTTTTGGCATCAGCTATCGCTGCGCGAAAATGCTGAAGAATGCGCGCTTTAACTGCTGGATCGTCAGTGACAGCTCCGGCTTCATCGCCCAACCGAGCACGGACGGCAGCGGCAAGGTCAGCGGCATCGATATTTTTAAGGCTGGCTTTCTCAACCACATCCAGTAGCGTTTGGTAGTCGTTAATTGAAAGTTCGCTTACGGCCGGAAAAATGCCTATCACGTCGTCCGGGACGGAGGCTGCCTGAAAAGCCCGAGTCACCTTCGCTGGCGAAAGGCCTTCTGCAGCGGCAATATCAGACTGGCTGGTCCCTTCCGGATACATCAGGCGAAGCCGTTTACCTAATTCACGGAGCGTGTGCTCGCGAGCAGTCTGAATATCTACGGCCAACTGTCTGGCATCAGCCAGAGACAGCGCGTCGCGCGTTACCAGCACTTCAAAAGGTGTGCCCTGATAAATACAGGCTGCGCGACGACGCGAACCATCAAGAATCTCAATGCGGCCGTTTACCTCTCGGCCGATAGCAGGGAAGAATTGCTGCAACTTGATGGTACGGGCGATATCACTGACTGATTCAGGCGTCAGAAATGCCTGGTCGCGGCCATTTACCGCGGCATCAATAAAAGTCTGCGATTCAATGTCGTCATGCAGAATTTTTGTCAGCGTGAAGCGCGCTTCTGCACCTGATTTGAGCGTAAAAATACGTTCACTGTCAGACTCATTCATCATTTTAGAAAAGCTGGAATTTCCTAACTGACGGCCCAGCTTGACCATGCCCTTTTTCATTTCATACCCCTTACAAATTCAATCCGTTTAAACACCGCTTGGGTGAAGCGTTCTGCCTCGCGTTTAGCATTTTTCAGTGCCTCGGCGCTGCCGGGATAGGAGCTGGGATCGGCGCTGATGATGGTATCAAAACTCTCACCGCAACGTTCGAAGCCATCCAGACGAGGCAATGTGGCGTCGAGGATGTGCGAGGTGAAAACATCGCGAGCCAAGCCGTGGGTCATTTCATGATCGCGCTTAGCCGTCATTTTGGACATAAAACCGATGTTGCCCTTTATGCGCGGTGTGATCCCCTCTTCCTCGAGTTGCTCAATCATTTCAGGCAGGCGCGTTAAATATTTCAATGTGGAGTGAAAATCGACCTGCGCGGGAGGCGTAGGTGTCAGCAACAAATCACTGGCGGCTAACGCATTGAGCATAAACGCATCCAAGTGTGGTCCCGTGTCGATAAAGATAAAGTCATAATCATCTGCGACCCGATCAATCAGCGTGCGACGCAGCACTTCTGAAGGGAGCATATTGGGCAGATGCTCTTGCACCAGATCGTTCCACTGACTGGCGATAAACCCATCGTCTATTGAAGCCGGGATCACATCAACGCCGGGAATAATCGTCGGCTTGATAATGTCCTCTTTTATCTGGTCGGCATCCAGATCGTTGAGCATGGCCTGTGCGGCGGTTTCCATAATAGAACCGATGCTATTGGCATGATTAAGGAACATGGTGCTGGAGGCCTGGGGATCGAGGTCAATGACCAAAATACGCAGGTCATGCTGTAGTAAATCCTGATGGACGCGCAGTCCGTGCGCCAGCGTAACCGTGCTGACCGTTTTCGAAACGCCACCTTTAAGGTTGACGACGAACATCACAAACGGACCTTCGCCAGCGTGCAGGTCGCGGTATTTAGGAACCTTGCGGTGCGCGTAAATGTCGACAACATCTTGAATAGTCAGGGCGTAATGCCGGGCATTACCTGCGTCCTTCTTGCCGAAAACGTGCCCTTGCTGTTCCATCTCTTCAATGGCTTGTTCAACGGCCCGGCGGCTCAGTTTGGGTAAATTGGCGACCGAATTACGGGTAAAGGTCTGGTAGTACTGATTCAAACCAAACTCGCTGCGTCTGTCGCTGATATCATCACTCATACTACGAAGCATCGCGTTGGCCCTGCGCGCTGTTTCATCCACCCCGCCGTAATGACTTTTCATTTTTCGCTCCGTTGGCATTTTTTTGTTAGTGTACAGAGATGGATGTGTTGTGCAACATTTAATGAAAAATCATAAAATCTTTGACGTGCAATTATCTTTTGATCGCGTGGCTGGGAGCAAAGTCCGACTGCCATCTGCCATTGAGCGTGGCGTCAAATTCGCAAAAATACCCAAGTGGTTTTAATGTATAATTAATTGTTTTTTATAAAAAAAGTTGAAATATTTCAGATTGAAATTCCCGGCGTTTCACGCAAAGAATGTGAGATTTGTACCTTCAATCCCAACGCTTTGTACTTCATTAATCTTATATGCCTTTATGCTGAATCAGCGCCTCCCCTCCCCTCCTTTAGCTGAACGGCGTTAATGCTTAGGTGCTTAACACCATCATTCACGCAGTGAATATCGCTTATCTCACTCTACGTTTCATTCTATCGATACATCATCTTAATCAGCCCGGCAACGAAACTACACTAAGCTGATAAACACGGTATGGTCACTAGCGCGGACAGGCTTAACGTGATCCAGACAGACATAAGGAAAAATATGCTAATTGCGCAGATGAGTGATATTCACGCTGCAGCCGACAATCAATTTTTAGATTGCTTCGAGCGGGCGTTACTGCGGCTTAGCCAATGGTCACCGGATGTGTTAGTGCTAACGGGGGACTTGACGGATGGCGGTTGGGACGAAGGATATCGAAAAATTGCTGCTCTGCTGGCTCATCAACCCTACCCTACGCTGCTGATACCGGGTAATTCAGATGATTCGGCGTTGATGCGTCAGACGTGGAGTAATGCATTCTGGAGGCGCGACAGTTCTTCCTCGTTGCTGCATTTTTGCTATAGCACGCAAAACCTTGATTTGTGCGGTCTTGACTCGACAGTAAGCGGTTATGCGCATGGCAGCTTGCGCGATAGGTTATCCTGGCTTGATGAACATCTGCTGCAATCTGCGCCCAAGCACATCATGCTGTTTGTTCATCATCACCTTTTTCCGTCGGGTATTCCTGCCTTAGATGCCGCTATGTGTCAGGACAGTGATGACCTGGCAAATTTATTGAGTAAACATCCCGGCCGAATTTTGGCGATTGCGACAGGCCATGTTCATCGGCCGGCTGCTGGCACGTTTGCAGGGATCCCAACCAGCCTGTGCGGAGCCATCTGTCCGGCGAATCCATTGTGGTTTGGAACGCCCATTGTACCTTCTGCGATTGAGCCATCTATGATGATGATTCATCGCTATGTCGATGGCTGTCTGAGCAGCCATCATGTTGCAATTAACTAACAGTTGACCGCTGAAAAGGGAGGCTTAGGGGTATAGATATCTGCCAGACAATCCACGCTAGGAGACGATGATCCAAGAGAGGACTTTACGCTTGGGCGGAGGCATAGAACTCGTTATATAACTGACAGCCCAGTGAAGCGGCATCCGTAGCTAAACATAACGCCACATCCTGACTAAAACCGCGTTGTTGAAGTTCAACAGCAGACGAGCAGTGATACAGCGGCTCCAGCTTGCGCAGTTGACAAGCACGCCATGCCGCTACCGCAGCCTCTGCTTCGGGTGAGCAAGCGTCGCGCCCGGTGGCCGCGATAATACCGCCCGCGGCAATATAATCTTCAAGGCAGGGACGCAGGCTACCATCAGGCCACCGTTCGCCACACGGTACGAATAAAATGCGGTTGAAGCTACCGGTTAGCGCCGCGGTGGCCGAAAGGTTTCTAAAGCACCCGCTGAAAACCGTCGCGTTGGTATTGCGAGCCTGAAACGAGAGCGATGAACCATTCGGGGAAGGAAGAACCAGATCTTCTCCCTCTTGGATGTGTTGAATGGAGGTAGGGGAAAGACTATAACCTTCTCCCGTGAATCGACTGCGCGAGCTGGCAACCTGCGCCCCGCGTCGCTGAGCATATGCGTCTGCAGACGCCGTTTTCCAGGGATAAGGATAGATACGCGCGCCCTTTTCTACCGCTAAGCTGACGCAGGTGGAAAATGACATCACGTCAATGATGATTACGCAGTCTACGCTGCCTGCCATTGCGTTGATGGCCGCCGCTCCCCACTCCAGGCGTACCTCAAACTGCGATTGTTCAAACTCTTTCATCGTAACGCTTCCTTCGCGGCTTTACTTTGCGTCAACGTGTGCGACGCATCTGCTGGGTAGTGAATATCAAACGCAAATGACGAGTAAAAAAAATCCCGCTTTTTTTGACCAAGCGGGATCCCTGACATTAGCGTGAAGCCCGCCTTTTTCGCCAACAAAACAGTGTGAGAATTACTGCAGCGACTGCCAATCCCATCCCTATCCGCGACAGCATCAATAGCGGTGACGTCTCCCCGCCAGCACGAAGCACGCTAACTCGGTCGGGACTGATCTGCACTGAACTGTGGCCTATATCGTGCATCACATAATTGGTGACGGCCGCAACTTGCACATCGTTTAGCGAATCAGCGAAGCCGATCATCCCTTGTCCATGCTCAGGCCAAACACCCTGCAGAATGGCCATCGCCACATTATCCGCATTAGGTTTATTGAGTATGGGGTGATCCTGCAAGGCTGGCAGTCCATTAAGCCCCTGTCCGGAAAGATTGTGACAAGATGCGCAGTTGTTACGGTAAACCTGCTCACCTTCGCTCATTTTTGCCAGGGTGTCAGGAAAATCATCACCCTGAACGGGCGTAAGCCCCGTAGATTTTGACGATGCGGGGATATCGGTGGCGACAGGCAGCAGATAGGTTGCAATTGCCTCGCGATCCTGCGGTGTCATACGCGAGAAGCTCTTATCAATGGCTTCACGCATCGGCCCACCTGCCGTTGCACCGTTAGCCGCATGGCCGGTTGCGAGGTACTCTGCAAGCATCTCTCGGGTCCACTGCGATTTTCCCTGAAGCGTGGTAGCCGTGATATCCGGTGCATACCACGTGCCCAGTGAAGCACCTTGCAGATTTTTCGATGGTTGCTCTGCCATCAGCACATTGCGCGGCGTGTGGCAGGTGCTGCAGTGCGTTAATCCCTGCACCAGGTAGGCGCCGCGATTCCACATCGCCGACTGTGACGCATCAGGCTGGAAGACTCGGTTATCCGCAAACAGCAAATTCCATGCCGCCATACTAAAACGCAAATTAAAGGGGAAAGGCAGTGCGGTCTTTTCTGCTGGCGTGTCCACCGGCTGCACGCCATGCATAAAATAGGCATAAAGCGCGGAAACATCGTCATCGGTTAGCCGGGCGTAAGCAGTGTAAGGCATCGCGGGATACAGTTGGCTACCATCGGCGCGGACCCCTTTACGTAATGCAGCGGCAAATTGTGCTTCGCTGTAGTTGCCAATGCCCGCCGTTTTTGAGGGCGTAATATTGGTGCTAAAGATCGTGCCGAGCGGACTGGCGATCGCATGCCCGCCGCTGAACGGGGCGCGATGTTCGTCCGTATGGCAGGCACCACAATCTCCGGCGATCGCTAAGTACTCGCCGCGTTTAATCTGTTCACTTTGGTCAACCGCATGTGCTTGCACCGCAGCAAAAAGTAGCACGCCTGCGCCACCTAAGGTGGTCCAGTAGTTAGCCATGCTGAGTCTCCTGCAAAATCTTGTCTGCCGTACGCAATGCCAATGCCATCGCCGTGAGTGTTACGTTGCAGGTACCCACGGTGGGCATCACGCCAGTCCCGACCATGAAGAGGTTTGGGTGGTCATGTGCGCAGCCCCACGCATCGGTGACGCTGGTCGCGGGATCAAGCCCCATCGATAAGGTGCCAGTGATGTGTTGGCGATTGGAAAACTTGCCACTTTTACTGTGACGAATATTTGAGGCGCCAAGTTTAGCGGCGATGGCGTCATAGCATTCGCGGGTTTTTGCCGTGCCTTTTACCACATAGTCGTCGATGTTCCAGAACAGTGAGGGCGTCGGTAGACCCAGCGGATCTTTTTTGTCACTCAGCGTCACGCGATTATTTGGGTCGGGCAGTTGCTCCAGCGCGTTTTTGATGCTCAGACGGCGAGCGGCTCTGAAGCGGATCTGCTCCTGGAGTTTTTTACCAAAATAGCCCTCTGCTAGCGCTTCTTTTGTTACGGCCGCGACCTGGGATGCGTTGGAAATATCGATGCGGAAGGGCGCATGTTCACCCCGAAATGCGCCATCGCGGAACTGGCCGATAGAGCAGGGACTCACCGGCCCGCGTCCAGGCCAAATCTCTTCATCCACATCAAAGGTCACGCCGATGGCCGGATGATCGCACAGGTTGCGTCCAACCATGCCGCGCGCGTTTGCGATGCCCTGCGGGAAGGTGTCACTCACAGACATCAGCAGCAGCTTTGGCGTCTCGATGGCGTTGGCTGCCAGCACAAACGTCTCCGCGGTGACGCGGTGGCTCACTTTGTTCCAGTCAAAGTAATTGGCAGCGATAATGCGGCCCCGGGCATCATGCTCAAGTTTGTACACTACCGCTTCAGTGATGACTTTGACGCCACTGTTTTCTGCCTGTTGTGCGGCGATGCCGCCGTGATATTGCGCGTCAATCGGACAGACGGGCATGCAGTTATTGTTGCCACAGCAGGCCGGACGCCCATCAAAACTGCGGCTGTTTCGACCTGTACTGTCATCCAGCACGGTAAACTCAGGCGCGAGGCGGGCAGTGACGCGTTGCTGCAGCCAGGACGCCGGGACTCGCGCCATAGGGTAAGGATGACGGCGCGGTGAGCCGTTATCAGGCGAGCCGCCGACCCCGGCAATACATTCTGCCTGATAGTAATACTCTTCAAGATCGTCATAGCCGATCGGCCAGTCTTTACCAATGCCGTACTGACTGTGTTGACGAAAATCGTTTGGCACAAATCGCCACAGCTGGGCTGCCCAATGCCAGCTGGTGCCGCCAAACATGCGGATGTATTGCGCTGCAAAAGGATGCGGACCGGCTTGATGTAAATAGTCATCTGGCTCAGGTGTGTAGCGAGGATGCGGGGCCAGAGGGGAAAAAGGATAGGGTGACATAAAGTCGGATTTAAATGCCGAGGCGCGGTAGCGCGCCACTAACTGGTCGCGATCAACTTTAGGACCTGATTCCAGCAACAGCACAGACTTGCCGGCTTTGGCCAGCCGGGTAGCCAGTAACGAACCGGTTACACCCGCACCGATCACCACCACATCGGCGGAAAGGGGATTATTCATAAGATGTTCACTCTCTCAATCAGGGCTGTTGCGCCCAGCTACCGATGCGGCCATACGAGAAACTCGGTGGCACTAATTTGTCACTGACCACGTGCGCAGCCAGCGTGTTCACGTAGGTCACATAGCGTGCGCCTTTGCCTTTTCCCACCACGCCGTTGTACCAGCCGCCGAGGATGGCCTGTGCGAGTTTTTCGCTTTCTGCGTCCGCAGTAGAAAACGTCAATCGATCCTGCTGCAATAACGCAGGTTGACGCTGGAGCAGGTTTTTAAGCTGCATCAGAGCGCTGACGAAGCCGGGGTGGGTGTGATCCAGCGCCAGCAGCAGTGCCTGCGCCACGGCTGTACTGAGTTCATCCTGCTGGGTGAGCAGGCGTGACACCTGAAGAAAATCGTTCAGCGCCGCAGGGGACGCTGAGGATTGCGCGGCCTTGAGACGGGGGAGCGCAAGAAACTGACCGGCAGCGCTGGTCAGGGTAACCAGCCCGATCAGCTTAAGCGCACGGCGTCGTGAGTAGTGCATTGTTCTCTTTCCTGGTTTAAGGGGTCGCCCACCGTGACGATCGACGACGGAAATAAATTAACGACGACGGCGTCGCCACCCAATGATAATCAGCACAACCACAAGCAGCGCGCCAATGCCTGTACCCGCCTGGGCCATCATCACCAACGGTGAAGCAGGACCGCCACGGCGGATCTCCGCCACCTGTTCCGGTGACACGGTCACATCAGCATTGCCATACCGCTGCAAAATCCAGTTGGACAAGGTCGCGATTTGCTGGTCGTCAAGCGGGTTGATCGCATTAGGCTGCGCGCCGAAAGGCGGCATATAGACGTCACCTTCAGCGGTATGGCGCTGCACGCCGAAGAGGATAGTGGCAATCAGGTTTGAGGGATTTTCATCAGCCGTAGCGCTGTTATGAAACAGGCTGGGATAGAAGGCGTCTTTTGTGCCTTGTGCGTGCGTACCGTGGCAGGATGCACAGTTGCCCGAGTAGAGGCGTGCACCTGCATGGATATCAGGGGTTGAAAGGGGATCGCCGCGAAATGCCGTGCCGTTCGCCGCTGTGCCCTGCTGGAAACGCGATACGCCCGAGGCAGGCGCGCCCTTGTCCCCAACGCTCCGCATGTACTCGGCGATAGCCGCCAGGTCGTCCTCTGACAGGTACTGGAAGCTGTGCGTGATGGCCTCAGCCATACTGCCCGCGGCTTGCGCTTTGCCCGCCAGACGGCCCGTTTTGAGATAAGTAACCAAATCTTGCTGTGACCACTCGCCAATACCGGTGGTGGCGTTAGCCGTAATGTTGGGCGCGTACCAGGCACCAACCTGTGCGCCGGTAAACGCCTCACGCGTTTTCTCCTGCATCAAAAAACCACGCGGCGTGTGACAGGTACTGCAGTGCGCTGCACCGTCGACCAGATAACGGCCCCGATTCCAGGCGGCGCTTTTTGTGGTATCTGGCGTATAGCCGGGCGCATTTAAAAACAGGGCGTTCCAAAAGAACAGCGAGACACGCAGATTGAGCGGGAAGGGCAGGTGAGTCTGCTCAGTGGCGCGGTCAACGGGTTTGACCGCCGACATAAAGTACGCATAAAGCGCGTGCACATCATCATCGGTCAAGGTGGCATAGGCGGTGTAGGGCATGGCGGGATAAAGCCGTGCGCCATCGGCGCGAATCCCTTTGCGTAAGGCATCCGCAAATTGCTGCTCTGTGTAGGTGCCGATGCCGGCTGTTGTGGACGGCGTAATATTGGTGGCGATAATTTGCCCTACCGGCGAGTCAATCGCCTTGCCGCCAGCAAAAGGTTGACCCTGTTCAGCGGTATGGCAGGCGGTGCAGTCAGACGCAGTAGCCAGATACTGTCCTTTTTGTATCAGCGCCTCATCGTTGGCTTGGGCTGTGCCGCCGATAAGCAGCAGGCTGAGCGTAATGAGTTTTATCTTAAGCATCTTCACACCTCCTGCGCCTGTTTGACGATGGCATCTGCGGCTTTAAAGGCGAGGGCGACCATGGTCAACGTGCTATTGCCGCAGGCGGTACTGGGCATAGCACCTCCCCCGGGCAGAAACAGGTTAGGGTGATCGTGCGCGCGGCACTCGGCGTCAACCACGGAATTGGCCGGGTCGAGGCCCATGATGGTGCCGCCCATGATGTGCTTGCTCTGGTTGAACTGTTTGGAGAAGACGCGGTGCGTAGCGCCCATCGCATCGGCAATTCGGTTAGCGATGGGCAGGGAATAGACCTCCAGCGAGCGGCGCACGTAGTCACCTACGTCATAGTGAATGGCGGGTTTCGGCAGTCCCAACGCATCTTTTTTATCGCTTAGCGTCAAACGGTTATTGGCATCGGGCAGGATCTCGTGTGCCAGTACGATATCGGCAGTGCAGGCGGTCATGCGGCGGATCTCTTCGTCCAGTGCTTTACCCACCAAGCCCTTCTGCAACGCATCGAAAGTCACAAAGCGATTACGCGCGAAATTATTAAAGCGGAAATAGGCCCCCGCGTGCTCAGCGCGGAAATCGCCCTGCGAGGTTTCCATAATGCCGCTGTTGACCACCGGCCCGACGCCCGCCCAATAAGGCTCCTGCAGTGTGACCGTCATGGTGATCTGGGGATGATCCATCATATTGCGTCCAACCTGACCTGAACGGTTAGCAACGCCGTCCGGATTACGCGCGTCGGCAGACATCAGCAGCAGCTTCGGCGTTTCCAGGCCGTTGCAAGCGATAATAAATAAGGTGCCGCTGACGCGATGGCTTTGCCGCTGCGGATCATAATAGTGGACCGCCTCAATGCGGTTTTGGGCATTGGTCTCGATACGCCACACCACCGCATTGTCGCGAATAACGGCACCTTTGGCTTCCAGCCGCGAGAGTGCGATTGCGCCGTCATATTTCGCGCCGATCGGACAGACCGGGACACAGTTATTATTGCCGCAGCAGGCAGGGCGTTCATCATAGGACATGCCGCTGTTACGCGCCTGTGCCGTGGGAATGTTGTTCAGCCCCAGCTTTTCACGCACCACCTCGGTAAAGCGAGCCTCACCCGGGCCAAACGGCAAGGCAGGCATCGGGTAAGGTTTTGAACGCTGCGGTGGCCATTGCAGAGCCGGATCGTCTGGCCCACAAATTCCCAGCTTGTATTCGGCGCGCGTGTAATAAGGTTCCAGCGTAGCGTAATCAAAAGCCCAGTCGCGGCCCACGCCATAACGTGAGTGCAGCTGCATGTCGGCAGGCGTTAAACGCCAGCAGGTCCCCGCCCAGTGCCACGTCGAGCCTCCGGCATAGCGTACGTAACTTTGCGCATAGGAATCGGTGCCGCTTAATTGCAGGTAACCTTTTCCCGCGCCTGCCGGCTCAGGGTGCGGTGCCCAAGGGCGGGAAGGGTAACACTCAATGGGATTGCCCTTGGCCGCCAGCGGCAGATTGCGATAGTTCTCCACGATTTCCGCCCGCGAGACGCGCGGGCCAGCTTCCAGCATCAGCACCGGGATACCAGCATCAAGCAGTTGTTCAGCGATAACCACACCGACCACGCCGGTGCCAACAATTACGACAGGTGATTGCGAAGACTCAGCCATTTTTATCATCTTTGTCAGGTCAGAAATGCGGTACGGGATGCACCGGGACGTTAGCGCGTTGCCACTGGTTAGGACCGCTGATGCCATAAGAGGGAATGGTCAGGATATCCTGCGTGGTGCGCCACGTGAGGGCCTGCTCAAACGCAAAACTTTTCGCATCGCGCGTGGCTGTCAGGCTACCGGTGTACCAGCCAAAGATGATGCGATAGGCGAGAGCCTGTATCGGACCGGCGGGGATGGCGGGGAAGAACGCTTCCACGACTGTCGCCTCACGCGATCGCGCAATGGCCAACAGTTGGCTAATTTTTTGCCCCAGCTGAGGATCGTCCACCTGCAATAACGCCAGCATGCGTGCGCCCACCGCGTCGTCGAGATCGTGGTTCACCAGCAGCCGCGAGATCTGCATAAACGGAATAAAATGAAGTGAGGAGTCGGCGAATGCCCAACGCGGCAGCGCCGCGCTGACCAGTCCGCCTGCCGCTATTGCCGCCCCTGACAGTAAAACCTGCCGACGCGATAAGTGGACATGGCCTGCTGGCAGGTCACGTGAAGTTGACATGATGTATCCCTGTTAATCAACACTGCTCAAAATCACCGGAAAGCAGGCAAAACCATGATAACCAAAGGTGATAATTGCGATGCGTTAGTTGGTTTTATTGTTAATAATTACTATGGTTATTATCATATTAAATGGATCTTAAACAGAATCCATACAAAATTAACATTCCTGTTCACTTTGTGCGGTTTATTTGCACAGCCTGCCACCGTGTGAAATGAAAAAAACACCGCAGGATGTGTACCGCTGCCCATACCCAACGGCCTCGGTTGAGCGGTTTTCTCCGCAATAGCGTGCAATCAGAAGGTAAGAATGGGGGTTATTTCACCGATCGTTTACGGCCTGTCTCGCTACACTCAGCAAAAAATTCAGGCCTGCGCTATGCCTCTGAGAAAGTTTCGCCTCCGCACACTGCTTATCACGCTCTCGGTGGGTGGCATCGTTTTTACCTCCTGCGTTCTGCTGGGTGCACTCCTGCTGTTCCAAAAAAGCAATATCGAGAGCAGCCTGCTCGAAAGCAACATCGCCTATGCGCGTAAGCTGGCGGAAACCACCGATCTTTATCTGGCGACGGCGCAGCGTGAGCTGGCATGGAGCGCCACCCAAATCCGCCGCCTGGATGATGCCAATCTGCTGAGCGAAGAGACCGAGCGGCTGCGGCTCCAATCTGGCTTTTTTAATTCCGTGGTGGTGGTCGATCATAACGCCGTGATTACCGCGATCTCACCCGACAGCCTTAATATGGTGGGCGTAAAGGTGTATTCAGAGGTCAGTCGCCGGGCGATAAGCACGCAAAAACCGTTTATCTCCGCGCCTTATACCTCGGTGTCGGGCAATTATGTGGTGTTCATTTCTCAGCCGCTGCTGGCGTCGGATGGCCATTATCTGGGGTACATTGGCGGGACTATTTACCTGAAAAAACAGAGCATGCTGAGCAACATTCTGAGTCAGCATTTTTACGGTAGAAGCGCGACCGTCAGTATTGTCAGCAACGATGGGCTGATCATCTTTAGCCACGATCCTGCCCGCGTAGGAGAGAGGATGAAGCTGAATGCGCAGCTGTTGAAACAGGTGGCGACCAACGAAACTGGCCGTTTTAGCGAAAAGAGTGGCGGCAAGGTGCTGCTCACGGGCTATGCCAGCATGCACGTGACAGACTGGAATATTTTTATCGCTGGCACATCTGAAACGGTAGAAAGTATTTTGATGAAAACGGTGCTCAACGCCTGCTGGTTCTTGCTGGGCATCATTATTTTGACGGCTGCGGTCATGGCGCTTTTAGCGGGGCGCGTGGCCTCTCCGCTGGAAAAGCTGGCGGACCGCGTGCGTGATGGAGGAAGCGACGCGCAGGCCGCTTCCCTGGAATCGATTAACGGCTGGTATTACGAAGCAGACCGCTTAAAAGAGGCGGTGCAACAGCACCGACACGCCGTTGCCGGACGTCTGGCCGTGCTGCATGACGAAGCGATGACGGATCCGCTCACCGGTCTGCTAAACCGACGCGGCTTTTACACGCTCATAGAGAAATGGGAGCGCGAACAGCCCCTCTGCGTGATGGCCATTGATATTGACCATTTTAAAAAAGTGAATGATTGGTACGGCCACGATGCCGGCGATGCCGTGCTGGTCCAGATCGCCAGCCTGCTTCGTGACGCCGGGCGAAGCGGTGATGTGATAAGCCGCTTTGGCGGAGAGGAGTTCATCCTGCTGCTGCCGTTCACCGCGCTGGATGCCGCTGCACGCATCGCGGAGCGCATGCGTAAAGCGGTCATGGCCACGACGTTCTCTTATGCCGGGGAGATCACCGTGTCGGCCGGCGTGGCGAGTTTTGAAGGGCACGAGGAGATTGATGTCGTGCTGCGCCGTGCAGATGAAGCGCTTTATGAAGCCAAACACGCCGGGCGAAATAAGGTGATAATGGCCACTTCCGCAGGCTTTATCTCTTACAGCGCAGCGCAATTGTCCTAGCGGCGCTGCTGGCCGTGCCGCGCCGGCGTGTGCGACAGGGGGAGACGCTTAAAGGGGATTGAAGGCATGCCACGTTCGTTAGACAGTGATGATCTTCCCCATTCAGTGAGACAGATTCATGGATATCACGCGGTTTTGTCGCGACATCGACAGGATTTTTTATCGGGCAATCGGACTAGTGTGCGTTTACGTTGTCCGGCTCCAGACTGCCAGGCCGCCACCTGGTGCTCTTTTCCTGGAATCACGCGCCGCACTTCCAGGTTCAGCTGATTGAATAACACGCGCTGTAGGCCGTTGAAGCATAAAAAACCGCCTTGCGGCGGCTTGTTAACGGCTTACCAGCCTTTTTCGGGGCTCTTGGTGTAAGAACCACTGCGGAAGGTTGCGTCGATAGCGTTGCGGCAATCCTCCGTGCCGCGCGGATTGGCATCCTTCTTACACGCCTCAAATTTGGCGCTGCGCGCTTCGTCGTGCGCCTGATACCACTCCACGCTTTTCGCCCCGTCGTCGCATCCGGTTAGCAGCATGGCGCTCAGTAACGCCAGAGAAAATAATCCTGTTTTCATATCTTCTTCCTTATCGTTTCGTCAATACGTTCCGCCGCGGATTATAGCCTGATTGTGCGGCCACCGCAGTTCTCAGTGATGACCATGCTTGCCGCATATCCTGGCGCATCGGGCGCGGGACTGGCACACCTCGGCATGATCCTTCGGCGTCCGCACGCAGAGCACGGCAGAATTCAGCTTATTGAACTCTCAGACGCAGGGCATGAGGGGCTTGCCCGCAGCAAAGAGGCGGTGCGTAGCGCGGAAGCGGGCCTGCTTGCTGATGTCACGCCGGAAGATGAGGCCATCATCAGACGATGGCTGGTGCAGATTGCGCGACTGCCGCTGTAGCAAGCACGGTCCCCGCCATGGCGGACTATAGGGAGGACAGCAGAAAAACGGGGCCTCGGTGCGCCGGTCTCGCCTTATGTGACCCGCAGCGCGTCATACGAAACCACAACGTGTTCCTGAAAGGCCGGACGGGCCAGCAGACGCGCGTAATACGCACGTAATTGCGTGAGAGGGTGTCGCACCACATCAATGTCATAGTATCGATAGAGGATATGCCCCAGCTGAATATCGGCGAGGGTAAAGGTGTCACCTGCCAGGAACGGGTGCGCTGCAAGTTGGTGCTCGGCAATAGAGAGCGCGGCCTCTAATCGCGCCATCGCCTCGGTAATCGCGCGGTCATCGCGCTCCGCCTGCGGCGTGCGCACAACACGCCAAAACACCGGGGCAGTGAAAGCCATGGCGACATTGATTTTCGCCCATTCAGCCCAGCGATCCACATTGGCGCGGGCAACGGGATCGGCTGGCCAGAAGCACGCGGTGCCGTAGCGATTTGCCAGATAGCGCAAAATCGCGCCGGTTTCCCACAGCGGCGGATCGTTTCCCTCTTGCAGCACCGGCACTGTGCGATTGGGATTAAGCGCAGCAAAGAAGGCGGTATCGGTGCCGCCAAAGTGGTGTCCTACGTCATGGCGCACATGCGGCAGATGCATTTCCCCAATACACCACATCAGCGCCTGAACGTTTGACGACGTTTTTCGTCCCCACACAGTGAGCATGTTGGATCCTTATGGTAAAGCGCGCTGACCTGCAACTTAACATCGCCTGTCTCTCAATAACAGTTGGTGATGCGGTTTTAAACTAACAGAGGACGCGCTTTTACGGCCAATCTCCCCGATAAGTACGCCAAGCCCTCTATAATTTGTGATGCCAATCACAGTAATTGCTGAAGCTCTGACGTTCAACGTCGATAACACCTGCTCAGCGCACCTTTGCCGCTGAACCGGACTCATGAGTACTGATTGCGCACGGACCTGCTTTTAGCCCTCTTTTTACAACATCAGCACCTTTTTAATTACTGTGGAAATACGATTATGTCTGCGATCACGACACTGGGCAGGAGCGTCCTTGGTTCCCGTTTTGCTACGCGCGCACGCCCCGCTGACGGCATCTTTAGCTGCCAGAATCTCCCTGACGCGCTCTCCGCTATTGGACTCAGCAAGCGGGCCGCGGGTATTTTGCTGACCTTTGTGCCGCCAGAGGCCGACTTTCAACAGGTCAACCAGGCCTGGCAACGTTTTACTTCCGCGGATCTCACCGTCATCACCCTCTCTTCCAACGGTGCGCTTAGCGCCAGTGGCAAACAGACCACTTATTGTAAAGGAGAAGGGCAGGAGGGCAGTTGGCTCTGGTTGCCGCGCAGCCTGATTGCGGAACATGAAACGCACGTGGTTGATTTGCATCTTCATGACACCCACACGGCTACCGATCGCATCAGTGCTATTCAAAACGAACTGGCTGCGCTGAAAGTGCGTATGCCGCTCTCGGCCGATCGTACCTTTGCCATGATTTACTGCGACGGCCTGTCGGCATCGGAAGGATTTTTGATGCAAGCCTGGTATAACACCGGCCGTTTTCCCTGCCTGGCGATTGGTGGCTCGGCGGGTGGGCGCACGACGTTTGACGGCACCTGGATGGGGCTTGGCGGACGAGTGCTGCAAGGTAAGGCCCTGATTGTTTTTTGTCGCATGGCGCCAGGCAAGTCATTCTCGCCGTTCAAAAGTCAGAACTTTGAGCCGCTCAATAAAAGCTGGCTCATCGCCGAGGCCGATCCGGTGACGCGCACGTTGACGTCTGTATTTAATCAACAGGGACAGCAGCAATCCTTTACGCAGGCGCTGGCAGAGCATCTTGACTGCCAGGCGCATCACCTGACTGAGCGGCTAAAAGGACTGACATTTGCCGTAAAAGTCGGTGAGGCGTTTTTCATTCGCTCTGTGGCCAAACTGACCCCCAACAGCGTGCAGTTTTTCTGCGATCTGGAGTTTGGTGATCGACTCTATTTAATGCGTGAAACGGATTTCAAGCAGGCTACGCAGCGTGACTGGCAGGCTTTTACCCAGCGCCGCGGCAAACCGGCGGCGATCCTGATGAACGACTGTATTCTGCGGCGCGTGGGCAACGCCGACCAACTCCACGATGCGCATTTCTTCAAGGGCATACCCGCTGCCGGCTTCTCCAGCTTCGGCGAAATCCTCGGCGTACCTATCAACCAGACGCTGTCAGCGCTGGTGTTCTTTAACCACGATGCGAACGCGATGGCGCACTTTCCCGTGGAGTATGCCAGCTATGCGGCGCACTATGCCCAACGCGCGCTCCGCCGCTGGGAGACGCTGAACCGCGTACAGTCAGGCGTGCTGGCGCGGGTGGTCAATTACCAGCAAGAGTTAGCCCCCATTGTGCAGGCTCTGCCGGTGCTGGAAGCCGCTACGCAAAGTCAGAGTGACGCGCTGGAGATGGCCGAAAGCGCGATCCGTGCCATTAGCCATAGCGCCAAAGAGAGTCAACAGGCGCAGAGCCGCTTGGGGGAAGGGCTTGACGATCTGGAGGCGATCTCCAACGGCATCAGCGTCATTACGCACGGCATCAGCAACATTGCCTTTCAGACCAACATCCTGGCGCTCAACGCCGCCGTGGAAGCGGCGCGTGCGGGCGAAGCGGGCAGGGGATTTGCCGTGGTGGCGGGCGAAGTGCGCCGCCTCGCCCACTCTTCCAAAGAGCAGGCGGAAGCCACGGCAAGCAATATCCACGATGCAGTGAGCACCATCTCACGTATCCGCGATGTTGCGACCAACACGGTATTGACCGCGACGGATATGGCCGAGCGCAGTATCCATGCGGCCGATAGCATTGCAGCCATGAGCCACCGTACGCGCGATCAGCGCGCCGACATGACGCGACAGCTGGATAGCCTGCGGACCCTGACGGCAGGCATGGATGCCATGCAGGAAGCGGTGGCTGAACTGCACGTGCTCCAAACGCTCTCTACGCGTCGATAACGACCGGCCCGCGCGGAGGTTAGTGAGTCTCGCCGTGCGGTGGCGCGAGCGGTGAAGCAAACCAAGGAGTCACAAGCAGGTGGGGGATCGCCAGCGCCGCCAGCGCCGCAAACAGCGCGCGCACCCCGCCCGACTCGGTTGGAAAGGTGACCCAGGCCGCCATTGCGGCCAGCGCGATGGCGCTCGTCAACACCGGCCAGGTTGCCCGCAGATAATCCGCGTAATCCGCACATCCAAGCTGCCGCCGACGTTGTTCCGTCTGCGGCAGCGCATGCAAGAGGAGAAAGCCGGTAGAGAAGCCCACAAAAGGCGGCAGTAACAGCAGCGCTGCGGTACCCGCCAGCAACGGTGCGTTGCCGCGCAAGGCCCCCATGATCAGCAGCCCGCTGGCCGCGATGGCGCCCGTCACAGCGAGCGCGACCGGCAGGAGATCGCGCGCAGCAGGCGCCAGACCCGCGGCGGTGAGAATGGCGCGGTATTCACTGTGGTAACACACAGCGGGTGTCGCTATCAGGCTGATGCCGCGGCCAATACGCTCCAGCAGCGCGCCATCAGGCGCATCTTCCCAGCCGAAGTGCAGCGCTGACGCCACTAAAAAACCGGGCAGCGCCCACGCGGGACTCTGGTGCCACCAGACCAAACACAGCACAATGACCAGCCCATAGCAGGCTAGGAATAGCCGCTGCTTTTTAGGCTGGACAATGGCGAGGTCGCTGGCACCGTGTGCCATGCCGACCAATCCGATAGCGACGCCCGCAAACACCAGCTGAACTTTTTGCGGACTGACTGCGGCTGCCAGCGCCGCAGCGGCGAAGACCAGCCACGCAGCGTGCCGCTGTCGACGCATCATGGCCGACCTACACCCTGATGCGTGTGGCGCAATGCCTTTTCCAGGTTCGCCGCCGCATAAAAGGCATAAATAACCTTGGCCGTAATATCCAGCACCAAAAATAACCAGATGGAGGCGCTGTCGGTGATAATGCGCATGCCTTCTGGTCCGATTAAAAAGACGATGGGATAGATAAACCAGACCACGGTGAGCAATGCGACGTTTTTCGCATAGGCGGCAGACGCGGCGTGGCCTTTTTCAGCCGCCAGCGTGCGCAACGGACGCCACAACAGGTACAGCACGCCGAGAAAGGCTGCGCAAGACCACGCGTACCATACCCATTTCACCAGCGACGTTTCAGCCAGCGACGAGAGCAAGCCGGTCACGATCATCATCACATCCAGCACCACAATGGCGGCGATCAGACCGCCTGTTTCAGCGGGTTTGCCGCGATCGCCTGACGCTTGCATAACCAAGCCGGCCAGCAGCAGCGGCGTAGTGATGGACCAGTCTGCGTAGCGCGCCAGATAGACCGGAGTCCCGTTGGCCAGCAGCACATTACCGACACCTAACGCCATCGCCAGATAAGCGGTGGCGGCGATAAACGGCACTGATGCATGCAATAACGTGTGCGGATAAGACGTAGCGGTTTTACCGCCGGTGGCATAGAGGGCCAATGACGCGAGCGCCATGACCGAAAAGCCGATCATAAATGCG
This sequence comes from uncultured Pantoea sp., assembly GCA_913778495.1. Lineage (GTDB taxonomy): Bacteria > Pseudomonadota > Gammaproteobacteria > Enterobacterales > Enterobacteriaceae > Pantoea. The sequence goes on along the minus strand of CAJYVD010000031.1, from coordinate 43,362 downwards.
GTGTGATCCATGTGACAATCTCCCTGGCTGAAGGGCTTAAAGTGGAGGAACGGTTGGGTGTTAACAATCTGCAATCTGTCGCGAGAACAGAGAAAGTATAAGAAGAACTGAACACAGTTCAAATTAACCGCGTGGCGAAAAGGTTAATTTCTATCAGGGTTGCTCAATGCGCCGAATTAAAGCGTGAAAATAATGGGCTACTTTGTAATTTTTAATGTGAATGTATGTCGCTTCGATTTTTCTGTGGCGGATATTTTGTTTTTTATGCTTTAAAATCAATATATTGTTTTTTGCAGGCGAGGTGGCACAGTTAAAGAAAATAGCGAGGATTATAGGTAATTAAATAAAATTTTTTATTTTATGCTATGTGAGTAATTTAATCCTCTTCGCATTAACCGCCTTGACGGGAGTAACGCGTTTATTCGCACCCTCGCATGTTATTTTACCGTGCAACAGGATTTCTTTTTTATTATCGCGCGCGTCACTTAAAAATCATGTGCCTTTCGCTGTGTCGGGTGCGGCATGGCTGAATAACGCTGCGGCAAGCGATGTTTCAGGCTGTGCCGGCATCCGCTTGTCGCGCCTCGGCGCGCAGCACCAGCCAGACGCCGATGCTGGAGATCGCCATGCCAAGGGCCATCTGCCACGACAAAGGTTCGCCAAACATCGCCCACGCCCAAAGCATTGTGACAGGTGGGCTGAGGTACAGCACCGTGGCGACACGGGTAGCCGAGCTGCGACGCAGGCAAAGCCAGTAAAGGCCATAGCCGCCAAACGTGGGGAGGGTTACGGTCCACAGAACGCTCAAGACAAAGCCCACGCTGGGCGGCGGAGCGAGACTGTGCTGACTTCCCTCAATCACGGCAAACGCGATGCTGGAGACAAAACACTGCAGCCAAAGATTGGGCAGCAGTGGCAGGGTGTGAGCAGCGCGAAGGCGTTTCTGCCACAGGGTAGCGATGGCCAGCGAGAGCATACCGGCTATAGGCAGCGCGTAAGCCCACAGCGGCGCGTGCCCCACGCTTAGGACACCTAACGTGGTGGCGATGACGCCCGCCATGCCGATGACCAGACCCAGCCAAATCTGGCGCCCCAGACGTTCGCCAAGAAAGAGCGCAGCAATCAGCGCCATACCCAACGGCAGCATATCTGCGCACAGCGCGGCCAGTCCTGCGGGAACACCGAATGCAATACCCTGGGTCACGCCAAGCATGTACCCCGCCATGGCGAGCAGCCCAATACCGGCGTGTTTGACCCACAGCCAACGCGGCGTTTTCAGCAGCGATCGGTAAACAAATGGAAAAAGCACCAGCATGATGACCACGCAGCGCCAGAATACCACCAGCAGCGCAGAGGCATACTCAATTGAGAAGCGCGCCCCGACAAACCCCGAACTCCATGACAACAGGAGACCTGCCTCCAGGAGAGGCAGCGGGAGTGGGTAGAGCCAGCGGCGACGGGCAGGCCGCTTTTTTTGCAATGAAGGTGTTGTGTTCATCGTCAAAGGCTACGAAAAGGCGATAATATGGTAAATCAAAATAACCTGTATAAGTTATTTAGAAAGGGTGAACTATGACCGCGAGTCTACATATCGATCTGCTGCGGACCTTTCACACCGTGGTGCGGATCGGCAAATTCAGCGCCGCTGCCGCCCTGCTGCACAAAAGCCCGGCGGCCATTAGCACCCATATCCAACGGCTTGAAGCGGTGGCGGGGGGGCAATTGCTGCAGCGCGATAATCAGTCCGTCAGGCTGACTGCGTTGGGCAAGCGCCTGTTACACTCCACGGCAGAGTTACTGCGCGCGCACGATCGGGCGCTGGCGGATCTGCATGGCACTGACTATGTTGGACGCGTCGCCCTCGACGTGCCTGACGAATATGCCACTCAGGTGATTGAAGAGATTTTGCCGACGTTCAGCCACGCCTGGCCAAACGTGGTGCTGGAGCTCAAGCTGGGGCCAAGCAACCAGCTGAAAGCATGGACGCAACGCGGAGAGCTGCAGGTGGCGGTGATCGTACAGCCGCAGGGCGAGACATACCCGGATGCGCAGTTGTTGATGGCCACGACGCCCGTCTGGGTCGGGGCGGCGCACCGCCGGGTGGCGCAGGAGGATCCCGTGCCGCTGGCGGTTTATGCTGAGCCCTGCGTGTATCGTAAAGCCATGGCCGCGTCGCTGGACGCGTCTGGCAGACGCTCGCGCATCGTCCTGGAAAGCCATTCCAGCCAGGCCGTGAAAGCCTGCGTCGAGGCAGGTCTGGCCATCAGCTTGATCGACCGGGGTAAGATCTCCAGACGCATGCAGATTCTGGACGAGATGCCGGCCATCCCCGATCACCATATTTTATTGATACGCAGTGCCGCCGCGCGCGATGATGAGATTGTCGCGCTCCTGGCGCAAACCATTCAGCAGATGTTCCGTCTTTAACGCGGCCAGTGCAGCGTCTTTCGCTGTGTGGCGCACGATAAAAAAGAGGTAAGCATGATCACCGTCGCACCCGCCCAGCTGACCTCTTCCGCATCACGTATGCTCCTTGATAAGCTGTCCGCCGAACTCCACGCTATCACCGGCGACAGCGGCGGCAGCCATTTCAGTCCCGACGCCATGGATCATCCCGGTGCGCTGTGGGTTTTGGCCCGCAACCCTCTGGGAGACGCGGTGGGCTGTGGCGCGATTCGGCCGCTCCGGGATGATATTGCTGAGTTGAAAAGGATGTTTTCGGACCGCAGCGCACCCGGCATTGGTCATGCGTTACTCACGTTTCTCGAGACATCAGCAAAACGCTTAGGCTACCGGACTCTGTGGCTGGAAACCCGCCGGGTTAACCACAAGGCGGTGCAGTTTTATCTTCAACATGGCTACGTACGCATCGAAAACTACGGGCCCTATGTCAACCGCCCCGAGGCGCTGTGTTTCGCGAAAGTGCTGTAATGGCCTAACGGCTGAGCGGATGCGCCTCGCGCTTCATCAAAAACTCGTCATAAAAGACGCCGTCGACGCAGAGCGCGGCCGTATCGGTGGCCCAGGTGATAAAACCAAAGGCGCGATAAAGCGCACAGGCCGCCTGATTGGTGGTCACCACGGCGAGCTTTACCGTTCTGGCGGGGCCGGCCGCCTCAAGGGCTGCTGTCATCAGCAGGGCGGCAAGGCCTGATCCACGCAGGTCGGCGCGCACATACATGCCCCAAATGGTGGCGATATGGCGCAGTTTGGGTGCGCGCTCGCAGCGCAATCCAATCACGCCTTGTAAGGTGTTTTCACTGTCGAATCCGCCGAAGACCAGATTGCTGCGCAATTTTTCCGCGAAAAATGTCGCGGGTTGCTGACTCCACGCCTCATAGGACGCACCAAACGCCTCCGGATGCAGGCGCAGCGCCTCTAACCGTACCTGTTTAAACGCCTCGCAATCTTGCTCAGTGAGGCAGCGTACCGTCAGCGCGTTCACCTTGACTCTCCGCCTGCCTGGGGTTCCAGTGCCGTAACGATAGCCTGCTCCATTTTCTCAGGCGTGGTCAGCGGCGCAAAACGCTTGAGCGGTGTACCGTCTGGCGCGATCAGGAACTTGGTAAAATTCCACACGATGCGGCCACCCAGCACGCCGGGCAGGGCTTTTTTAAGATAACGAAACAGCGGATGCGCGCGGGCGCCATTGACGTCCACTTTCTCAAACATTGGAAAACTGACGCCGTAGTTAATCTGGCAGGTCTGGGCGATATCGTCGGCGCTGCCGGGCTCCTGCTTGCCAAATTGGTTGCAGGGAAAACCCAGCACGACCAGCCCTTGCGCGCGGTATTTTTTGTAGAGCGCTTCCAGACCGGCATATTGCGGGGTGAAGCCGCAGTGGCTGGCAGTGTTCACCACCAGCACCAGCTTGCCCGTGAAGTCAGCCATCGATACCGGCTTGCCGCGCAAGCGGGTGGCTGAAAAATGATAAAAAGGGGCCATGTCAAGATCCTCCGCGTGACAACCGTTTGGTCGCGTTTTGGCCCCGCAGCGTCAGACCGCAAGGGCGGGGCAGCTGCGTATGATATGACAAGCCCGTAAGGGGGGCACCAGGTTTTACGCCAACGGTATTTTTACGCATCGGGCGGGCACGCCACGTCCGCGCTCTTCACGCCACCCGGAACAAGGGTGCGGGGTGATAAATAAAGGGCTGCGGTTGCAGCCCTCATAGACGAAGCCCGTCAGCGACGCGCACGCTATTCACTGCCATCAGGAGCGGGGATAACCGCCCTGCGCGAGCGCTTAAAACGTGGTCCAGTTTTCACTTGCCGCGGCGGCCGGGCGCAGGGCGGGCACGGCTGCGGAGAGTGCAGGCCGCGCGACAAGGGGGGGCGCAGCGGGGGCACGAGCTACCGCCGCAAGGTTAAATACCGAAACCGACTGCACCAGCAGGGCGGCCTGCTCCTGCAGGCTCTGTGACGCCGAGGCGGACTCCTCCACCAGGGAGGCGTTCTGCTGGGTAACGCCGTCCATTTGCGTGACGGCAATGCCGACCTGCTCGATGCCGCGCGCCTGTTCGGCGCTGGCCGCCTGGATCTCCTCCACGGTATCGGTGAGCTGCCCGACCGCAGAGACAATCTCCGCCATGGTGGAAGCCGATCGTTCCGCCAGGTCGTTGCCGGCCTTGACGCTGGCGGAGTTGGTTTCGATAAGACGTCGGATTTCCCCGGCGGCAGTGGCGCTGCGCTGCGCCAGCGTTCGCACTTCACCTGCCACCACGGCAAAACCGCGCCCTTGCTCACCGGCACGCGCGGCTTCTACTGCGGCGTTAAGGGCGAGGATATTGGTCTGGAAGGCGATGCCATCGATCACCGCCGTAATGTCGGCGATACGGTTTGAGCTTTCACCGATGTTCTTCATGGTGCCGTTAATGTCGGTGGTAACCTCGCTGCCCTGTTGCGCCACTTTGCGGACATTGACCGCCAGCTGTGCCGCCTGACGGGCGTTATCGGCGTTGTTGCGTACCGTCACGCTCAGCTCGCTCATGGTGGCGGCGGTCTGCTCCAGCGCGCTGGCCTGTTCCTCGGTGCGCTGCGAGAGATCCGCGTTGCCCTGCGCAATTTGCAGGCTGGCCGTGGCCACGCTGTCCGCGTTATTTCGGACGGTGCTGACCGTTTGCACCAGCGCCGCCTGCATCGCTTGGATCGCGCTCAGCAGCCTGCCGGTTTCATCCCGGCCTTGTACCGGCACCGCCGTGGTGAGATCACCGCGCGCGATGCGCTGCGAGGCCGCCAGCGCCACGCCGAGCGGGCGCGTAATACTGCGTGTGATTCGCCACGCCAGCAGCGCGGCGCACAGGATAGCGACAATACTCAGGGCGCTCAGGATGCGCGAGGCCTGACGACGTTCATCCGCAGCGTTACTGGCGGCTTTACGCATGCCGGCCTCCTGATGGGTAACGATGTTGCTGATAACGTTCATGTAATCCATCTGCGTCTGGAAGCGCGGGCCGAATAACAGCGTGGCATCTTCTTCACCGCTTTTCTCCATCGCGAGCGCCACGACATCATCTGAGAAGCGCTGATAAGCCTGATAGGTGGTCTGCAGCGCCGCCAGCTCAGCGGGGGGTTCGGACCCTTGCAACGTCTGCTGGAGCTGCGCTGTGGTACGGCTCATGCGATCGCGAAGGCGATCATAGTCCTGTTTAAACGCCTGCTGTTTAGGGGAGCCGGTATTCAGGATCACCAGGTTACGCACCAGTCGGGTCATATCGATGGCGTTATAGCGCAGGCTCAGAGCCGCCGACACGTTTTGATAGCGGCTGCCCGCAAGGCTTTGTGCCGTATCACCCAGTGACTGAATGCGTGTATACCCGGTGGTAGCGATGAGGATGAGAAGGATCAGTAGAAAACCAAACGCGGCGCCGAGGCGCACTCCAATGCTGGTGTTTTTCATAAAAGTCTCGTCAAAGTTGGATGCTGTGCAGGTAAACGATGTGGCGCTTTTTTAGGCGCTTTATCTCAATAAGGTCGGGCTGAACAGGCAAGGGTGTACCGCCGTCAATGGCTTTATTCTCATTGTTTGCCGTTCCGTTTTAGAGAATAGACATTCCCTTTCGTTTTGGTGGCAAATTGAACAACCAATTCGGGTTAAGGGCGGGGATAAAATGTAAGCAGATGAAAGCAACGCCGGCGTGAAGTGAGAAGCGGCTCGTGGCCTTCATGCTGAGAATAAGACGTGGGATGAAGAGTAGAGCTTGTTGGACGGGGCGCGCTGTTAATTAACGCTGACCCGCCGTCTGCAGCAGTGCCAGCGCGTCCTGCAGGATCGCCTGCTGCGACAGATCGGTTGCCATTTTGAGACGGACAATCAGCATCAGCTGGATTTCCTCAAAGCTGACACGCTTCCCGGCCGCCATTAACGATCGCACCATGGCGCCGACCGCCTCCTGCGGGCTGTCGTAGCGCGTACGGACACCGCTCGCGGGGGCGACGAGCGCTGATTCAGCGCCATCGTCACCGGATAGCGTGTTGGCAGTAATCGTGTCGGATGAATTCCTCGGCATAGTAAACCTTAACTGCAAGCAAACGGCCCCTTCCTCCCAGGAATGGATCGATGCAAAAAGCGTGATGTTGTGTGCCAATGCCGTGAAGGATCCCTGCGAAATACATCGCGCTCGGACGCTGTCGGGCGTACTGCATCAGCAGGATGATCGCGTATGGAAGCCGCTTAATCGGCGCTTGAGAGAGTGACCTGGTAACGATTCAAAGGCTGATCCGCCTGATACCGAATGTGACCCGGAAATAATCCAGTGCGGTCACCCTAACACGCTGCCCTTCGGATTAGCAATGTTCTGGCAGCTCTGGTGCAAAATGTGTCCCTCAACCGCACCGTGGGTTAAACGCCTGATGAAAATTTTCTTTTAGTCTGTAGCCCTTTCATCACGCTTATCGGGAGAGACTGGAGATGACTATTCAGACGCCACAGGCCGTTGCAGAAGCATTTTTTCACCGTATCGCTACGGCGAAGGAGGTCTCTGCGATCGCGGAGTTGGTGAGCGATGACGTTGACTGGCTGGTGCCGGGTAATACGCAGCGCGTCCCTTGGGTAGGGCGTAAGCACGGCAGAGCGGGGGTCGCAGAATTCTATGCGCAAATTCGCGCAGAATTGGTACCCGAGCATTTCGAAATCAAGGAGATCCTCGTTAAAGCAACGCGGCTGGTGGCGATTGGGTCGCTGGCATCACGGGTGAAAAAAACGCAGAAACTTATTGAAACCGAATTTGTTCTCGACATGCTAATAGAAGAAGGGCTGATCACGCGGTTCCGCATGTTTGAAGACAGTTACGCCGTGTCCGAGGCTTGCGCGTAAAGCGCGATGTCTAACGCCTCTTTTTTGCGACAGAGGCACGGATAAAGGCGTCTGCGCGGCGCAAAACCGCTTCCCCCTTAGCGCATCATCCCCGCTTAATCCTCTGTCAAATTCGGACTTTTTTTCACCAGATGAATGGCGGCACCGTATACCTTTTTCATGCCGTCGACGGCGTGAATCTCGGCGGTTTTCAGGTGTGCCAGCAGCGCGTTTTTTTCCACCTGTTTGCCAGCGGAAAGTAGGCTGCATATTGCGTTTCCAATTACCGAACGGATCCTTTCTCGTGTCTGTGAAGACCGGATATCCATTTTGCCTCCTCAGTGCGCTTGATAATTCTTCGTCGAATAGAGCTGCGGAATACTATTTTTACATTATCATCATCTACACAAGCTAAATAAAGCCCAGCGGTAAAACACCCTATTCAGAAATAGTGAAAGCGAAACGAAATTCGCACGCGAAATTAAATTCATGAAGTTATTTGACAGGGTGAGGTAAGTATTTTTTTATCATAAAAATCAACCTTTCTGGTGTTCATTTTGCGTTGAGTAATAAAGGGAGGTTGGTGTTCGGCCATCAAAGCCATACGGCAATCCTTATTTAATGCTGATGGAAGTCAATATCCCTGAATTAAATGCAGCTATCGCACGTCGTGCCACTATACTACCGTTGTACCTGCAGTTTTCCTGTAAGGGGCGTGCAGAGTTTATTCTCTGTAACGCGCCTTTCACCTTATTTCAGGAGAAGACAATGCAAAAATATCACACGTTAAAAGGGCTGCTTGCCGTATCGGTTGTGGCCACCTTATTAAACGCCGCCAGCGTGCAGGCACAGGCACCCGCGAGCGCCGCACAGCCGGCTGCCGCAAACCAAAGCGGATCCGGTGCGCGACTGAGCGCCGGGGATCAACACGCGCTAAAAGACATGGCGCAAGCCAATATCAATGAAATTGCCGCGGCGAAAATTGCCCTGAACAAAGCCCAAAGCAGCAACGTCAAAGCCTTCGCGCAGAAGATGGTGGACGATCACAGCGCGGCGCTCACCAAGGTGCAGACGGTAGCGCAACAAAAGGGTGTCACTCTGCCCACAGAGCCAGACAGCCAACACAAAACCCTGGCCGCCACGCTGGAAAAGCAGCGCGGCAGCGCGTTTGACAAGCTGTACATGGAAAACGCCGGAACCCAGGATCACCAGAGGGTGCTGTCCACGCTGCAAAAAGACGCCAGCAAGATCACCGATCCCGACGTAAAAGCGCTCGCCGAGGCGCACACACCGGTTGTTGAGCAGCACCTGAAATCTGCTCAAGACATGGCGATGTAAGCGGAGATCCCAACGTATTAAACCGGTTGTTCGGTGGGCTGCGACCCCTGCATTCCGAACAACCTTGCTGAAAACCTGATCCTTATGGCCTGCGAGCCGATATCACGCTCGCTTCAACGCCATCCAGCGTCTGGTTTTCTTGCCCTCATCCCGATACATTCAGGCGTGGAATTTTATTGCTATGTGAGGACAAGATGCTGGATATCACCCAGTTTGGGCTGTTTGCACTTTCTGTTTTTCTGCTTTCCGTGACGCCTGGCCCCGATATGGCCTACGTGATTGGACAAAGCGTGGCTAACGGGCGACGTGCTGGCATACTCTCGGCGACCGGCGTGGCGCTGGGCAGCTGCACCCATGCGGTTGCCAGCGCGTTAGGGCTCACCGCGCTACTGGCGGCGTCACCGGTGATGTTTACGGCGGTCAAGTACCTCGGCGGGGCTTATCTGATCTTCCTGGGCGGCAAAATGATCATTGGCACGTTTAAAAACGCGTCGCAGGAAGCAGCCAGTAGCCGTGCTGGCCGTTCTACACGCGGCGCGTATTCGCTGCTGACTAAAGGGTTTATTACCACCTTGACTAACCCCAAGGTGCTCCTGTTCTTTGTGGCTTTCTTTCCGCAGTTTGTTTCACCGGAAGGGGAACATCACACGGAATCCTTTCTGCTGCTGGGGCTGACTTACGCCCTTATTGCCTTTCTTACCGACTGCACGTTTGCCCTGTTGGCTGGCGGCGCCGCCAGCGTCGTCTCAGGCAATTATCGGTTGCAAAAGGCGCTGGATCGCATGGTTGGCGCCACGTTTATCGCGCTGGGTATCAGGCTGGCGCTAACCCGCCGTTAAGCAACGGGCAGGCGCCAACCGCGCCTGCGCCTCGCTTTATCGATCTCGCCTGGCCTCAGCCTGCAGCAACAGGCTCATCAGCGCAGGCAGTAAGGTCAGCGTGACCGCCGTGGCCACCAGCAAGCCACCGATGATGGCGAAAGCCATCGGTCCCCAAAAAACCTGATGCGCGATCGGCAGCATGCCGAGGATTGCCGCGCAGGCGGTGAGCAAAATGGGCCGCGCGCGGTGCAGCGCGGCCTGGGTAATCGCCTTGTCAGGATGCAGTCCCGCCGCGACATTCCCGTCTGCCTCGACGATGAGCATCACCGCGTTGCGAATGATCATGCCGGCCAGCGCAATCACGCCCAGCAGTGCAACAAAGCCCATTGGCGTGCCGGTGGGCAGCATCGCCAGCACGATGCCGGGCAGCCCAAAGGGGGCCATCAGCAGGGCCAGCGCCATGCGGGAGACGCGTTGCAGCTGGATCATCAACAGCACCAGCATCACCAGCAGCGTAACGGGCAGCAGGGTCATTACCGACTGGTTACCCTTATCGGATTCCGCCACCGTGCCCTCTTCCACAATATGGTAACCCGGCGGCAACTGCGCCCGCAGACGATCAACCGTAGGACGCAGGCCCAACGAGACGGCTTCTGCGCGCAGACCCGGCGCAACATCCGTCTGAACGGTAATAAACGGCAGCCGCTGCCGCCGCCACATCACCGGCGCCTCAAGGCCCGCCCGCGGATGAGCGACCTGTGACAGCGGAATTTTTGCGCCGTTATCGCCGGTCAGCACCAGCGTCGACAGTAAACTGAGATCGTTTCGCTCGGCATCGTTGCCTTTGAGCACCACGTCGATGAGGCGGTTACGGTCGCGCACGCTTGTGACCACGCGCCCGGACCAGAGCGTATTCAGGTACTGTGCCAGCGCGTCGGAAGAGATCCCGGCGGCCCGCGCAGCCGTCTGGTTCACCTCCAGCGTGATCGCGCGCTCTGGCTCTCCCGCGGTCTGATTCACGCCGCGCGTAAGGGGAGAATTGCCAAGCGCGTCCGAGAGCGTTTCCGCAAGGGTTAGCACCCGCGCATAATCCGGTCCGGTGACGCGATAGCGCACCGGCCAGCCCACCGGGGGCCCCAGCTCCAGCGCCGAGACGCGCGTGGTAATCGCACTGAACGCTTTTGCCAGTAGCGCGTTCAGCTGTGCCTGCAAGCGTTCACGCGCCGCCAGATCTTTGGCCACCACTACCAGTTGGGCGGTGTTTTCGTCGTCCAGCAGGACGTCCATCGGGAGATAGAAGCGCACGGCGCCGCTGCCGACATAGGCGGAATAGCGCTCTACATTCGCATTGCCCTGCAGCGCCGCTTCCAGCCGTGTTACCTGCTGCAGCGTGGCGGCCTGTGAGGCATTAGCCGGCAGCGACAGGTTGACCAGCAGCTCCGGGCGATCGGAGGCTGGAAAGAATTCGCCCTGCATATAGCGCGTGCCCACGCCGGCTAACAGCAGCGCCGTCAGGGCGATGGCCACGGTAACCAAACGGTGGTGTAGCACCCAGCCCAACAGGCGCCGGTAATGGGTAGCCAACAAGCCTGGCCCGGCGGCGTGTTTTGCCAGCGTCGCCGGCAGCAGCCAACTGCCGATCAGCGGTGAAAACAGCACCGCGACGATCCAGGAGCACAGCAGGGCGAGGCTCACCACGGCGAACAAGGTGTAACAGTATTCCCCGGCGCTGGAGGCTGCAAAGCCCACCGGAATAAAGCCGGCAATCATCACCAACGTGCCGGTCAGCATAGGAAACGCGGTGGTTTTGAAGGCGAACGTGGCGGCCTGACGGCGTGAATCACCCGCTTCCAGCCGTGACACCATGGTTTCGACGGTGATCATGGCGTCATCCACCAGCAGACCGAGGGCGATAATCAGCGCGCCCAGCGAGATGCGCTGCAGGCCAATACCGGCCAGATGCATGCCAGTGAAAGTCATCGCCAGCACCAGCGGGATCGCGGCAGCCACCACCAGCCCGGCACGCAGGCCGAGCGACACAAAGGAGACGGCCAGCACTATCACCACAGCCTCGCTTAATACCCGCATAAACGCGCTGATGGCCTGACTGACCACGGCGGACTGGTCAGCCACGCGGACCACATTCATACCGTGCGGCAGGCGCTGCGCTTCGCGGTGCATCTGCGCGCGCAGGGCCGCACCAAAATCCAGCATATTGCCGGTGGGGGCCATGGCGATCGCCAGCCCAATCGCCGGTTGTCCGTTGATGCGAAACAGTGGGGCGGGAGGCTCGGCGGCGCGGCGCGACAGGGTCGCAATATCGGTCAGCGGCACGTAGCGGCCGTTGACGTGCAGCGTTACGGCGCGCAAACTCGCCTCGCTCCTGAAGGCGCCGCTCACGCGCAGGGCGACGTTATCCCGATCGGTGCGCAGCGTGCCTGAGGGTTCAACTGCGTTCTGCGCCTGCAGCGCATCCGCTACCTGCTGCAGGCTCAGCCCCATGGCGGTCAGCTGGCGCGAGGAAAACGCCACCACGATCTGCTCCTCCTGCTCGCCCAGTAGCGTCACTTTGCCCACGTCCGGCAGGCTCATGACATCGCGGCGGATAGCCTCTACGCGATCGCGCAGTTCGCGCAGCGAGAAGCCGTCGGCGGTAAAGCCGTAAATTGTGCCAAAGGTGTCGTCGAACGCATCGTTCACGGCCGGGCCCTGCACGCTTTGCGGCAAGGCGGGCGCCAGATCCTGCATTTTTTTTCGCAGCTGATACCAGAGATCCGGCACCTTGTCCGGTGGGGTGTCATCGCGCAGATTGACAAAAATCACGCTGCGGCCGGCGTGCGTTTCGCTCTGCACATAATCCAGCCAGGGCACCTCCTGCAGGGTTTTTTCCAGCGGATCGGTGAGCAGCCGGACCGTGTCATCCAGCGGAGCGCCTGGCCATTGCGCCGTCACCACGGCGGTTTTAATGGTAAACGCCGGATCTTCGTTACGCGGCAGCTGTTGATAGTAAAACACGCCCATCGCCATCAGCATGAGCATCAAAAACGCCATTAACTGCGGGCGCGCCAAAGCCCAGGCAGAGAGGTTGAACGGCTGCTGCATCAGATATTTTCCTCTTCAGCTGCGACGCGTTCGCCGTTGCGGAGCGTGCTGACCCCAGCGGTGACCACGCGGGCACCCCGCGGAATACCGTCGCGGATAAAGGCGGTGGAGGCGGAATAGCGATCGAGCACCACGACATGTCGATAGACCCGTTCGCGGGCGGGGTCGAGAACAAAAACGGCGGGCTGACCCGCTACCCAGGTTAACGCGGAGGCGGGCAGGGCGATGGCCGGTGACCCACCATCTGGCAGCGTCACGGTGACCGTGGCACCCAGCACCATGGGCTGCGGCGGAGCGATCAGCGTGATGCGTACCCGCCACGTTCGCGTCTGCGGGTCGGCCTGCGGACTGATGTCACGCAGGCGACCCACGGCCGTTACGCCAGGATCGCTGAGCAGCGCGACCTGAAAGCGCGCGTCCTTTCCCTGCGGGATGCGCCCGGGATCGGCGACATCGATGATGACATCGCGACCGTCACCGGCGGCGATCGTCATCACGGTCTGTCCGGCGCTGACCACCTGACCGGGAGAGACGCTGACGCGGGTGACGACGCCATCAGTGGGCGCCGTCAGCGACGTCCAGCTCAGGCTCTGTTGCGCCGTGTTGTAGGCCGCCTCACTGCTTTCCAGCCGCGCATGGGCGGACTGCCAGTCAGAGCGCGCCGAATCCAGCTGCGCCCGGGCGATGGCACCGGAGGGCATCAGCGCGCGCATACGCCGCAGGTTCAGTGCAGCGACCTGCTCAGCGGCGCGGGCGCTGCTCACCTCCGATCGCGCGCTGACCACCTGGTTCTGCACGGTCTGCGCGTCCAGCGTGGCCAGCACGCTGTCGGCGTGCACCCGCGTACCGATGTCGACGCTACGCGTCAGCACGCGCCCTTCCAGCCTGAAACCCAGCGCGGTTTCATCATGAGCGCGTATCTCTCCGGTCAGCGTCAGGGACGCCGCGTCAGCCTCCACGGACGCCACGACGGTTTTCACCGGACGGGGCGGAACGGGCGGCGGCACGGGGGGCTGCCCACACCCGGTAAGGATAAGCGCACACGCCATCAGGCAGCGCAGGAGAAGCAATATGCCATTGAGGCGGCGCGCCGCCAGTAAGTGTTCAAGGCTGTGTTTCAGTAGGCGGGTCAGTTCATCAGTCATCGCGCGGTTCCTTTTACAAGACCACGCCATTACAGCGCTGCACTGTCGAGGATCGTCCGATAAACGGTCAAGGTAATGTCAAGATGGCCGAATTTTTTGGCCCTTTACCCCTCGCATTTTCGTCAGAGAGGCGCCTTGACCGTTTCTTCATTATTCCCTGGCGGTTTGTTGACAAAGCCAGGCAATACTCCGTTGCAGAGGCTGCCGCCCAATCCAGGGCGCGGCGTGAGCGAATAACGGGGAGACGTGATGAGCAGCAAGATAATGCAGGGTGTGGCTGCGCTGACGCTGATAACAGCGGCAGCGGTGCATGCGGACGGCGGTCCGCAGGATGGCGTCACGGTGGGCGTGGGCGCGCAGTATGCGCCACGCTACAGCGGCTCGGATGCGATGCGAATGCAGCCGGTGCCGGTGCTGCAGGCGAGGCAGGGCGCCCTCTTCGCGGATGCGCAAAAGGGGATAGGTTACGATCTGCAGAGTGCCAACGGTATCTATCTGGAGCACACGCTGGGCTACGATTTGGGGCGCGCCGACCGCCATTCTGACTGGCGTGACGGCGCCGATCGGCTCAGCGGTATGGGCGATATCGCGGCCACCGTCAATACCGGCCTGGCGCTGGGATGGCAATTGACGCCCTGGTTTAGCATAGAGGGCAAGGCGGTGCTGCCGCTCAGCGACAGCCAGGGTGTGAATTATCAAGCCTCATTCACGCTGGTCCCGCTGCAAAGCCAGTCGGATACGGTTGCCCTGCAGACCGCGGCGCTGTTCGGTGATGGCCGCTATATGAACACATGGTACGGCGTCAGCGAGCAACAAAGTCGCCGCAGCCGGTTTAGCCGCTACGATGCCGCCGCCGGCTTCTATGGCACCAATACCAGCCTCATCTGGGATCATCAGTTTGATGCCCACTGGGGGACATTGGTGAGTGCGGGTTACACCTGGCTGAGCGCTCATGCAGCGGACAGTCCGCTGGTGTCACGCCGCAACGAGGGCACGGGTTTGCTGGCGATCACCTATACGTTCTGAACCGATTGCAGAGACGATCAGGGCGAGGCGGCCATTCGATAACGCGGCGCGCACGCCGCCCAGTCAGGGATGCGAGCGTTTACCGTGACGGGCATTCCACTCGTCACGGGTGATTTCCCACACTTCGGAATCCATCACGCCACCGACGTAGGCCTTCTTTTCGGTGCGGATCCGCCGCATCCCGCTTTGTTCGGAGATACGCCGGGAGCGCTGATTTGCAGCGGCTTTGGGGGCGCGCAGTAGCGGTTTATCCAGGGTATTGAACCAGTAATCGGTCACCGCCAGACTGGCTTCACGCATATAGCCTTGCCCCTGATATTCCGGTGCCAGCCAAAATCCGCGGTTGTTATCCTCTACGTCATACAGGCAGATCACGCCCATCAGGTTATCTGTCGCCGTGCGATCTCTTATCGCCCAAAACCAGGCAATGCCCTTGGCGATATCCGGGAGTGCCACGTTATTGACATACTGTTCCGCTCCGTCGGCCGGATAAGGCCACGGCACCGAAGACACCATGTATCGCACAATTTCCCAGTGCGGATAGCGCAGCTGTATTTGCGGCGCATCATCCGCCGCCAGCGGTTTAAGGAGTAAGCGTTCAGTGTGTAACGTCGGGATCGTCATCTTAGATATCCTTATTTATTCACGTGACTCTGCCTGTAACCTACCCGTAGAGGGTAGCGCTGTCATGGTGTTATCGTCGCCCGTTAACCGACCACGCTAAGCAAGCGGGATAATATCTTGCCAGGTGCGACACCCGATGACATGTTTTGCCGCTGGCGTATAGGTCGGTTTAAGTCTATGTTATAACGCACAAAAATGGGCTTTGAGCGCAGGAGGGACAATGATCTCTAAAGAGAATGCCGCGCACTATATCTGGGGCGATCGCTGCGACGGGTGGTATTTAGTCAATCGTCAAGACCTGCTGATTATTCATGAAAAGATGCCGCCCGGCACCTATGAAAAACGCCACGTTCACGCCGTTTCCCGGCAATTTTTTTATGTGCTTCAGGGCGTGCTGACCATGGAGCTTGAGGGGGAGCAACACGAGATTAGCCCCCTGCAGGGCATTGAAATTCCTCCCGGCGCTAAACATCAGGCTCGCAACGACAGCGCTCATAATGTGGAGTTTCTGGTGATTTCGCACCCTACGCCGCGCGGCGATCGCGAGGATCTGGCTGATGTGTGAGGGTCGCGCAGTGAGGCTGGGCTTGAGAAACGCTAATATCGACGCCCTGATGGGCAGCGTGTTGCTCCTCTCTCCAACTGCATGTGGTGGTTGAGGTTTACCGCACCCTCTCATGTCATTGAAGCCGCCAATCACATCTGTTGATAAACGCGATTTGCGCGAAAAAGTCGCTATTGTGTGAGTCCCCACTGACGATAACAGGCACGCATCGCGCGGGGCGATGTCAGCAGCAGTTTAGGAAGGGAGGTCTGTTCAAACAGTTCTCGATGGCGCAGCCGATTTTTAGGGGCGCTCAACGTAATGTATTTCAGCATCGCCCAGGTAACCGGATCTTTGCCCGTGTGGAGGCCGCCAATGCGAGGCGTTAAGGCGTAACAACGTCGTATATAACGCACCAGCGCAATCGGCGTTGAGATATCCAGCAAGATCAATCCCGTGGCGCGGTCAAATCGTTGGCGTATGCATTTTGTGTAATTGCCCTCGATCACCCATTTATCTTGATTCACCGCCTCGGCGTGTAAGCGATAGAACTCAGCGGGCTGCCTGGGAAGCCATTGCGAGGCCGGTAAATGATGAAGCTGGTCCAAATGGATGAGCGGTAAAGACATTTTTAACGCTATTGCACTGGCCAGCGTTGATTTTCCGCTGTTAGAAGGACCCATGATGCAGATACGTGGACCGAGTGCGTCTAAGGATAACGGGATGTTCATAAACGGCTTTTCCCTTTCATTGGTCTTTTCTTACGGCGCTGCGCACGACTTTATATCGAACAGCGCGAATAACTTGGGCGTGGAGTAGCTGGAGGATCATCGGCTATGCCAACACCTTTGCCCGCTAATCGATTAATGAATAACAGGTTGTCCAGTTGTAACTGACCTTCGCTAATGTCAGTGCGCCCGCGACGTCTCCCACATTGACGTGCCGGGAAAATCGCCGCACCGGAACAGTATAAAATTCGCGCTATAGAGGTTTATCGGCGTGACAGTGGACGCAAAGGCGCAACGGGTGGTTCATTATGGCACGTTGCAGGCCGCAACGGCGCTTTTGCCCACCTGCAATGAGGTGTTTCCCTTCCCACGCTCTACGCGCTGACCTGATTTATAACGTTAAGAACTTTCCCGATCCTCCTGATGCCGATCGCGCTTTTGCGCATGGCAACTACGCTTAGGCGACACCCACTCGTCCGGACAGCAGTGGCTTTTCGAACGCAAGCAGGAGAAAGACATGAAAGCAGTGATCTATAACGGCCCTTACGATGTCAAAGTGCAAGACGTACCGGATGCAAAAATTGTCCGGCCCACGGATGTTCTGGTGCGCATTACGACCACTAACATTTGCGGTTCGGATTTGCATATGTATGAAGGGCGCACCAGCTTTGAGCAGGGGCGCATTCTGGGCCATGAGAATCTGGGGCAAGTGGTGGAAGTGGGCGCGGGCGTCGAACGCGTTAAGGTCGGTGACTATGTTTGCCTGCCGTTCAACGTGGGATGCGGCTTTTGTGAGAACTGTGAAAAAGGGTTAACGGGTTTTTGTCTCACCACCAACCCAGGGACTGCGGGTGCGGCGTATGGATTCGCGGAAATGGGCAGCTGGGAGGGCGGTCAGGCGGAGCTGCTGCGGGTACCCTTTGCCGATTTTAACTGTCTGGTGCTGCCGCCCGATGCGGTAGAGAAAGAAGATGATTATGTGATGCTGTCTGATATTTTCCCTACCGGCTGGCATGCAACAGAACTTGCCGGTTTAAAGCCCGGCGAGAGCGTAGCCATTTACGGCGCGGGGCCGGTGGGGCTGATGGCGGCACATTCCGCCATCATTAAGGGAGCGTCGCAGGTCTTTGTGGTCGATACGCATAAAGATCGTCTGGCGCTGGCGGAGAAACTGGGCGCCACGGCCATTCAGGCCAGCGGCGATGAAGCCGTGCAGCGGATCCTTGACCTTACGGACGGGCGCGGCACCGATTGCGGCTGTGAATGCGTGGGCTACCAGTGCTGTAACAAGCACGGTCACGAAGATAACTCGGCCACCATGAACAGTCTGGTCGCTTCAACCAAAGCCACGGGCGGAATTGGCGTGGTCGGCGTGTTTGTTCCGCAGGATCCGGGCGCGGCAACCGACCTGGCCAAAGCGGGCAAGATGCCGTTTGACTTCGGCAGTTTCTGGTTCAAAGGGCAGACGATCCGGACCGGGCAGGCAAACGTCAAAGCCTACAACCGTCAGCTGGCCCGCCTTATCCATCAGGGTAAAGCCAAACCTGGCGAGATCATTTCTCACCGCCTTTCGCTTGCAGAAGCACCCGACGCCTACAAGCATTTCGACGACCGGGATGAAGGCTGGACCAAGGTGATTCTCAAGCCTTAACCGCCGCGGGTAATAAGCAAAAGTGTCGCCAGGGTGAGCATCTTCTGGCGACACAATTTGTTTGATGGCCTGCTCCGCCTTACTGTCCTCATGCGTGATCGCGTCGTGCACAGACTGGCTGGTGGAAGCAGCCAAATTTTTGGCTGAAGTGGCTGCCGAACTTAGGTCTCTTCGCCATCATTGCGGAGCGTCACGGCATGGCGAAACCGCTGAACGCGTTGCGTAAAGCGGTCCTGCGCAGACGAAGACGTTAATTCAGACAGTGTGGGCACACGTACACCGCTGTGCGGTACTTTCTTGCTAAACTTACCGCCTGGTAGCGCGTATAAACCGAGCCTAAAAAGATTCGCTCTCGCGCTTCGCTCAGCATAAAACATCCCTGCTTGTGCAATTCTCCACGCGTTTCGCTATCGGGACATAAATAATAGTAAGCCGACTGCAACATGCCGTTCCTCCCTGAGAACCTGACCACCCGGCACCAGACAGTTGATGCCGCATCGTCTTAGCATTACATGCGGGCAGATAAAGTTCACTCTTATTTATCGATTCAGCAGCACCAGACCATTAACACTGACCGCGCAGTTTCCACGACAGCCATTCGTCCAGTTCACGTTCAGGCAGCGGGCGAGCATGGAAGCTGGCTTTAACCCGATCATCACTAAATGGGGTGAGCGTCTCCGCCGTTTCGATCTCTTCTGTGCCTTCAGATAGCAGGGTGTAATCACGCTCCTTAAGCAGAGAAAAAATGTCGGATGCAATAATGCGCGCCGCTGTATCCATAGACATATCGTTGAACAAGGTGCGATCAAGTTTGATCGCATCAGACGGCATGCGATGCAGGTTATAAACGGTGCTCTGCGCCGTGTCGACATCGTCGAGCGACACCGTAAAACCGTGCCGCTTAAGTGCTTCCAGACCGTCAAGTGCCTCATCGCTTTCGATAAGGCGCTCAGGTTCAGAACAGGCAATGCCCAGCAGCGCCGTGGGAATTTTGCTACGGTGCATTTTCTCTGCCAGCGCTTCTGCAAAGCCGGCCTGGGCAAAAACAGCGCTACTCAGAGTGAGCGTGATGGGCAGCTGGATACAGGTGTTGCGCAGCCGCTTCAAGCGCGTCATTACCTCATCCACGAGCCAGGGCGTCAGGGCATGCTGGCGCTCGGTTTGTTCGGTCAGGGGCATGAAGAAACCCGCTGCGTGTTCACCGCGCGCAGGATCTTGCCAGCGAATCAGCGCGTCAAGGCCTACCGGCCTGCCGCTGCGCAGGCATATCCGGGGTTGATACACCAAACTCATGCCGCGGGTGCCAGTGAATCGCGTACCGCCGAATGTGCGCTGTGTCTCCTCGATATCCGTGAAGCGCAAAGAGGGGACATCACGACTCACGGCTTCGTGCAGAGTATTGATGGCAAAACGCAGCGCGTCCTGAGCGGCAATTTTTCCGGGAATGAAAGTGATTTCCCCGGCGTGTGTGGAGAGCGCCACCTGCATGCCTTCGCCAATGTCGGCGCTGATCCCCGCCAGCTTGTCCGTAACCCAGCCGGCATTCAGAAGAGTGTCGGCGCGGGTGAGTACGGCAAAGCGTCCGGTTGTGAGCGTATAAAATACCTCGCCAGCACAGGCTCTGAGGCGCAGCGGCAAAAGCGTGGCCACATCTTTTAGCAGATTTTCCACTGCCGCGATCCCCATCGATCGCGCGAGTTCAATGGCGCGGGGCAGGGAAACACAGTCAATGATCACCAGTCGCCGCGTTAGCGGCTGTTCTGAAGCGGCCAGCAATTGCACATCGCGGATAAGTCTTTGCCGATTGGGCAGCCCGGTAAGAGCATCAATAAATCCCGCGGAGTGCCAGGCCTGAAGAAACGACATCACCAGCGCGGCTAACCGCTTCAACATATCCCGTTGTTCATTACTGAAAGGATGTGCCGAGGTATCGGTGACGCACAACGTTCCCAGCACAATCCCCTCGGCGTTTTTAAGCGGCACGCCGACATAAAAGCGAATAAAAGGCGCGCCAATAATCAGCGGATGTGACGAAAAGCGCGCATCAAGCAGGGTGTCATTCACCACGACAATATTGTCGCTGTCCACCACGTGCCGGCAAAGCGACAGCTCACGTGGGGAATGCTTCAGGGAGAAATTATGGGCCGCTTGAATGTACTGATGATGATCATCCAATACAGAAATAAAACTGCCCGGAATGCCGAGCGCCTGACTGGCGAGTCTGACAAATTTTTGTAGCACCTCGTCACGGCTTGCGTCTGGATCGCGCAGTGCAGCGAGCGCGCGCGCGCGGCGATCGCTGTCGCCTTCAAGATTAATGAGCATAAATGACCCCTGCTACGGCCTGGTTCCGAAGCGAAACGAATATAAAAAAATAAATGTGTCAGCCGTAACGAAATTAACTTGCTGCGAATAAAAGAAAGCAAAAGAGGTCTTTTGTTAGGAGTATAACAGGCTGCAAGCAGAGGGTATTGATTTTTCGATTATGAAAACGGTTTATTTACGCCAGTTTTATTTTAATTTCACTTTGGTGCATTAATGCCCGGCTCCCGGCATGAAAAGCGCAACGTGCCGCGTCATGCTCTCGGCCCGTTTATTCAAAGAGGTTAGCGGCAGTTAAAATAATAAATCATTGATTCAGCTCAACGTTGCAGCTTAAGGCCGTCAAGATTTACCCCTCAGATAAAGTTGCGCTTAATTTACATCTCTGGTTGGAGACGAAATACATTTTCCACGATGGCTCAGTGCAATGACGAATCCAGAAAATTAATTAAATAGTCGCGTGCCGGGTTAAACGGGTTGTGCGTAATATGCTCTGTTATTGCCTTTTAAAAAGGTGCGCAACGCAGTAAGTGGAGCTCAATTTGTGTTATTAAGCGATAATTTTCTGTTAAGGGCGTTGAAAGCGTTCGTCGCTGGCATTTTTGTCGTGTGTTGTAGCGGGCAGTGGAAGGTGAAACGCACCCAAGCCCGCCGTCGCACGGTTTCTTGCGGTTTATCGTCACAGACTTTTTAACGCGCTCTCCAGTGGTGAAAATGATCCTCTTCCCGAATATGCTCGTCCGGCGTTTCTGCCGTGTCGGCCACACCACTGTGGCTATTGAAACCCACGCGGTGGCCAACGGACAGCGTGTCTGGTACATGCGCTTTCGCCAGCGATCCAAAGGTCATAAACAAAAAGAACAGGGCAATACGGTAGGGCGAACGCATCGTTTCTCTCCTGTGTTATCAGACAGGCACTATGTTGCAGACTCCACTGTAAGCCCCGGTCAGAGATGCTTAAATCTGATAGGCGATCTGTTACCGAACGCGTTATGTGTCACACCTTTATAAGGCGATGCAGACGTTCGCCACAATTTATGCGTGGGAGGCCGTCAAGCGTGCCACCTCTGCGGTAAAGGCCTCCCACTGCGCCTGCAGGGCATCTATATGAGCTAACTCAATGCTGTGGCCGGGATCATAGTCACCGGATGAGGCGGGCAGGGTTTGGCGCAGCGTGGTAAACCAGTCGGCACTGTTGGTGGTGTCATCGACAAGGTGCAGCATCGCGCTGCGCTGTGTCTGCAGGGCCGCCTGGCCGTGCTGGAGCGCATCGAGCGCCTGCTGAGTTTGGGTTTCCTCGCCGTTCCCGGTTTGCTTATCGATCGCCAGCTGCGTTTTTTTTAGCGCAATGTAGACGTTATCCTGCCCCTGCGTTTTCTGCTCAATGTAGCGGTCCACCAACGCACCTGCCGCACCCTGCTGCGCGGGAGGGATAAACTTGGTTACCAGGTAGTTTAATTTTGCTTTGCTCAGGGCAAGATCCTGAGAGAGCGTGTTAGCCGTGCCGCTGCCGGCGGGCGCGTTGAGTGCGGTGCTGATTAGTCCTGCCATATCATTGATACCGATCGGGGCGTGGTCTTCTAATGCATTAACCCATTCACCGATCTGCGGATCGTTAATCAACAATGAATGACTGGCCTGCGCCTGTATCATTTGACTCTTGGTATTTGCCACTTCCCTGAGCGCTTTGTCGCGCGCTTCCTGGCTGATTTCACTGCCTGATGACGGTGTTGCTGGCCGAAACTGGCTGAGATCAATGTTAATCGGGGCAGATTCCGGATGCGTATAACCCGGATACTTCAATAAGCTGACAGATGACGCATCAAGCGTGCGGTTGGCGTCCAGAGCATTCATGTTTCACCTCCTTTTCACAACGAATGGTATCTCTGGAAATATCGTCAAATTGTTCAGTTTCTTTAATTAAAAACAGGCGTGGTATTTAACCTTGGTGTGCTCAATTATCCGTTAAAGCGGGATAGTGATCATGGCATAGCGGCAGTGCGGACTGATAAAGGTGATTTAAAAAAACTCCCGCAAACAACGCGTGAATAGTTACAGCATACTACAATCATTACCCATCCCCTTCCGGCCCTCAAGGGCCAGCCGGTTGGGGTTTTC
The DNA here is from genome assembly GCA_913778495.1 of uncultured Pantoea sp. Lineage (GTDB taxonomy): Bacteria > Pseudomonadota > Gammaproteobacteria > Enterobacterales > Enterobacteriaceae > Pantoea. The sequence continues at coordinate 20,650 of CAJYVD010000031.1, read as the reverse complement.
GACAGAAGCAACATGCGTTTAGGGGAAAGGAACGAGATCGCGCTGAACGAGGCGAGAGTTTTACAGTACATGGTAAAAGGTTGTTGTAACTAAAAGGGAATTCCCCGTTTCTGCTGGCGATCTCTGGCGCTCAACCCGTTCTTTTTTAACAAACCGATTGCGGCAAGCCGTTATCCTTACAGGGCCGGGAAGGGACGTTGGGGGAGATACCCGCCAGGGTGAAAGGCAGAAGGCGGCTGAAGCTTGGCAGGACAACGCGGTAAACCGTAACACGCCGTTACTAAGCATTTGCATTTATGCCCGCGCGCTCCCAGGGATGCCAGTATTTGCTACGCTCAGCGCAATATCACTCCGCTTAAGGAAGCGAACACTATGTTTAAATTTCCCGTTGTTGTGGCCGTATCAACTCTGCTGCTGGTCATGAGCACACAGGTTGAAGCAAAAGGGTGCCTGAAAGGCGCAGTGGTGGGCGGTGTAGCGGGTCATATGGCCCATCATGGCGTAGCGGGTGCCGCCGCAGGCTGTGCAGTCGGACACCATATGGCGAACAAAAAACAAAAAGAGCAAAACAGCAAACAACAGCAGTAACGCGCCCTGAGCCTGCGTTTTGGCTCAGGTGCGATCGGGGCCTCTCTGGCCCCGATCGCGTCTAGCTTTCTGTTTCCCCTGCAACACGGTTTCCGGCCGCAAATGGCTATACTTCCCTATGCCAGAAGCGTAACGGCAGCCGCTTACCTCTGCGGACCTCTACGAGCCACCGCGTAGGTAATGTCTCACTCCATTTTAAATCGGGATTTCACCATGTCAGATCATGACTATGTCGCGCAGACGCAGGATCTCACCTCATTCGTGGGTATGCATTTTATCTACACCTATGCCAACGGATGGAAATATGAATGGTATGCACGCAATGAAAGCAGCTGTGATTACCGTATTCATCAGGGCCTGGTAGGTGGGCGATGGGTGACGCATCAAAGCATGCACGCCGTGCAGTTCGCGCCAGGTATTTTTCGCGCTGACTGGCATGAGCCAACCGGAACATGCGTCAGCCTGACGTTTGATATGGGTCAACGACATTTGCATGGCACGATTTTCTTTCCACAATGGATAGCGGGAGAAGGGCAGCATCCAGAAAAAACGATTTGTTATCAAAACGACTTCATTGAAGATATGCACCGCTTCCGCGACGAAGGACCGGCTTATCCTTACATCATTATTTCGGAGTTTGCAGAAATAACGCACATGGCAAATCGTGGTGCCAATAATAATGAGGTTATCAATGCCGCGCCGGGGCAATTGCCGAGCGATTTCTTCGAAACATTGAAATAGCCGTTCCGTATTTCATTGCAAATACGCTGCTTACCGCTGCGTTTATTAAGCCGTTAAGCGCAGCCGTAACATCCCACCCGTTATTCTCACCCGATCGCACGCTTTTTTTTCATAAGAAACTGATCCTTCCTTTCTCGACCAGGAATCTTCTTAATTTCAATTTTAATTAAAATTGTACAATATAGAAAAATATGTACAAATATAATCCTGTTCTCTTTGCTTTATAAAGATATATATTCTGATTTCCAGGCTTAATAACGAACCGTTAATGCATTCTTAGAAAATCGATGGCCGTCATCGCGCTGGATAACCCCGTCATTCTGTACAACATTTAGCCCTGTAAGCAGTTTGATACGGTATTCACTTCAACGCGAGGAAATAAGATGAGTAATCGACGAGGCGGCGCAGGCAATTTTGCAGAAAATCCAGAACGCGCGCGTGAAGCAGGTCGTAAAGGCGGTACGGTAAGCGGTGGAAATTTTCGTAACAATCCCGAACGGGCGATCGAAGCGGGTCGCAAAGGCGGTAAAGTTAGCCGCCGCGTGAAACCTACCGATACCAATGCAACCGCCGGATAACATCTGTACGATACTGCGAGAGTGGCCACCACCTGCGCCCGGCCGATATTAAGCCGGGCGCACCTCACAAGCGTGCAGCGGCAGTGATTCAGCGCGCGTCAGGTAACGCGGGCTCAGCGGACGCTTGTTTTGCCAGCGTGCGCGCCAGCAGCGCCGAATAGAGCGGTTTACCGCCAAAAAACTGGGCCGTCAATGTGGCGCCCAAACAGGTAATGATCATCGGCAAGATCAGCTGATAGTTATCCGTCATCTCCAGCACCAACACAATGCCAGTTAGCGGTGCCCTGACCGAGGCCGCGAACAGCGCCCCCATCCCCGCGACTGCAAACGTGGCGGGATCCAGCTGCCAATCGGGAAACCAGCTATGACTCAACTGCCCATAGCAGGTGCCTAAAAGCGTCCCCAGCGTCAACATCGGCGCGAAAATGCCACCCGGTGCGCCAGAGGCAAAGCAGCAGACCGTCACCAGCATGCGTAAGGCAAAAAGCAAAAATAACGTCTGAATGCCATAGTGACCCGACGCAAAATCCGGAATCAGTGCGATCCCCCCGCCGACCGCCTGCGGCACCACGGTGCCCAGGAGCCCACACATGCCCGCCAGTAAGCTGCCGCAGAGCACCCAGCGGCGCAAACGCCCCTTATGCAGCTGCATAAACTGATCCTGCATCAGGAAAATAAGGCGATTAAACGCCACGCCAACGGCGCCAAAGAGGGTGCCCAGCAGCAAATAGAGCCACAGCGTGACGGTCGGCGCGTTGCGAAGTTGGCCAACCTGGATAATCGTTTCATCACCGTTGCAGAGGCGAAATACGACGCTTGAGACAATGACGCCCACAAACACCGCTTTGATTGAAACTGGGTTGTAGCGAAACTGCGGGCGCATCTCCTCAATAATGAACAGGATCCCCGCCAGCGGGGCGTTGAACGCCGCAGATAAACCGGCCGCTGCGCCTGCAGCCAACAGCGTATGCCGTGATTCAGCCCCCCGAACCCGCAGCACGTCGGCACACATACCGCCAATATTTCCGCCAATTTGCACCGTCGGCCCTTCGCGTCCCAAGACCATACCGGAGCCCAACGCGCCCATGCCCCCAAAAAACTTCACCGGTAACACGCGCCACCAGCGCACCGGACGTAAGCCCTCAAGCGCGCCTTCAATTTCCGGAATGCCTGAACCGCCCGCCTCAGGAGCAAAGCGACGCACCAGATAATAGCCGATTGCCCCCAGCACCGCGGCGGCGGCAAACGCGGTCACCGCATGAAGAAGCACGGATTCACCGACGCGCTCGACCATGCCGCTGCGCAGCTGACTTACCGCGATCACGGCGCGATCAAACGCGACGCCCACTAAACCGGTAATCAATCCAACCAGCGCCGCCAATAGCAATAGCGCAACGGGCGTGGAATCCCGACGAAAAAGGGACTGCATAAGCAGAAAACGGCCAGCCATCTGCTGATGCAGGGCGGCTGATTTTTTATTGACGCGCGACATCAGGTTCCTTTTTTTAACTGAGCAAATGCGGTCGCCGCCGCTTAAAGAGTGAGTCGTGTAGCATAGCGTGGATGATCGGACTTATAACCGAATAATACGCAACTAAATTTTACGCACAGATCACGGCGGAAGCGTCAGGCCCAAAGGGCGAAGGGAAGGGAAGAGAAGAGAAGAGAAGAGAAGAGAAGAGAAGAGAAGCGTAATGTCATTAAAACGCGGCGCCGATATTCCGGGCGCCGCGTGTATCGCGTAAGAGATGTTAGATCAGAAAATCATCGAGCGATTTACCGGCGTCAAGCGCAGCTTTAATAACCGCCGGTGTACGACCCTGACCGGTCCACTGTTTTTCCTGACCCTCTTCAACATATTTATATTTTGCCGGGCGCGGCGCGCGTTTTGCGCGAGCTTTACCGCTGCTCTGCAGTGCACCCAGCAGTTCATTAGGATCAATACCGTCCTGCATCAACAGCTCACGGTATTTGGCCAGCTTTTCTTCTTTTTCACGCACCGCGGCTTCGCTGGCGTTCACTTCTTCACGACGTTCAGAAACAATGACGGAGAATTTTTCCAGCATTTCTTCCAGCTCAGCCAGCTGAACCTCGCGCGCCTGCGCACGCAGCGTGCGGATATTATTTAACGCTTTAAGTGAATCACTCATTAACTTCTCCTGAAAAGGTTGTCGCAGAACGCTAAAGATAAATTTTTATACAAATTAAAAACACGGTTTTCCTGGTGAGCGGAGTGATGATTAATCTCACTGAAATACAGTACATCACATCGCTATTCAATAATAAAGCGCGACGCGTGCCGTTTTTAAGAGATTTTTAACTTGGGAGCATAACGCCTTTCATCGCCGTGGGAACGGAATCCGTTAAATAGTTTTTTTCAGATGTACAGCGGTTATCAAGACGACCCAGGCGAAAAGAAATTAAGCATGGGGGAACGGAGTTGAACATTTGTCCGCCTTACGATCGCGACATATTACCTCGCAGGCGGTGTCAAATGGCGGCTAAGCCAACAACGCGTCGGGCACTGCCGATTATTTGTATCGGCAATGCCCGACCTGGTTATTGTTCAGGTTGGAGCGAAATAGCGAATGTTCCGACCGGGACTACCGGTAAATATTTTTTGTAGTAATCAAGGTAATTTTTTACCGGATCAACATCGGCAAATTGTGCCGGATAAAGCGATTTCGCAATAAACTGCACCATGGCAAAATCCGATAAAGTACGCGAAGCGCCTTGGTAAACCGCAAATACACGGTGATTTTTTACCGCTGGGAAATCGCTCCAGCCCGGTCGTTGAGTAAATGCCGCGAGCTTGGCTTCCGCATCCGCTTTTTTTACCCCTACGCCCATCGGCAGCGCCGAAGCGATAGCGTTATCCTCTCTGCCAGAAAAGAACAGCACATCCGGACTGGATGCCAGCACTTTCTCCGGATTCAATTTTCCCCACCACTCAATATAAGGGGCAGCAATATTATTGCCACCGGCCAGATCGAGCATGGCGCCCCACATATTTTTACCGTAGGTAAAGGAATACTCACCGGGCCCGCGATTGCCAAATTCAAAATAGACTTTGGGCTTGGCCTGGTGCGCGGCGCTGACGCGTTTTTGCACTTCAGCGATGCTGGACTGATAAAAATCAGCCAGTTCATTAGCGCGGGCAGTATTACCGGTTAGCTGGCCAAAAATATGGGTTGATTTGACGTGCTGCGCCACCGTCTGGGCATTGTAATCCACCACCACCACCGGAATATGAAGTTTTTCCAGTTCGGCCACTTCGGCTTTCAGCGCAATATATTGCCAGTTAGCGAGGATCACCACGTCCGGCTTCAGGCTGATCAGCTTCTCAATGGAGACATTGTGCAGATCAATCTCGCCGATATCCGGAATGGTGGCCAGAGAAGGGCGGTGGTTTACGTACATGTTCCAGTTCGCCGGCACCTTGCCGCGCCAAGCTTCACGCGAAATACCCACCACGTGGTCATAGGCCTTTTCACCGCCTACCGCCATATAATCTTCAAAATAGAAGCCCAGCACCGCGCGTTTTACCGGAACATCCACTTTCACATCACGCCCAGCGGCATCGTTGAGTGTAATAACCTCAGCGAAGCTGGCTCCGCTGGCCAACAAACAGCCTAATAACAGGAAACCTTTCATCAGGTTGCGACCCATTTTATTCCCCTAAGTGAGCAAAAGAACCCTGCAAGGCGAATAAGAATAATTGCCATTATCATTAAACACCAGAGAATTCAGTGGGTCGCTGTTAAGGGCTACGTCATGCGGCGTGGTGACGCGTCAGACCGCCGCACAGGCACGATCGCGCCCCGTGCGCTTCGCCTGCTGGAGTGCCTGCTGGGCAGCTTTAATCAGCGTCTCCGCATCCGTTTCGCGCCCTTCAGCAAACAGTGCGCTGCATCCCGCGCTGATGGTCACCACACCCGCCGGCAGGCCTGATGTCTCATGGGCAATGCCCAATTCGCGCACGGCACTCACCGCCCGCTCGGCCACAATCATTGCTTCGGTTCGATCGGTATTGGGCATGATGAGGGCAAAGGCTTCCCCACCGTAACGCGCCACCACATCCCCCTGGTAATGGACACTCTCTTTTAACGCCTGGGCGATATCCTGCAGACACTCATCGGCGGCAACATGCCCGTAGGTTTCGTTATAGAGCCTGAAATGATCCACATCGATCATTACCAGCGCCAGCGGGTCACCGCTTTTGTGCGATCGCAACAGCGCCTGCTCCAGTAGTGCGTCAAACTGGCGGCGATTTGCCAGGCCAGTCAGACCATCGACCAGCGCCAGCGACTGTAGGGTGTGGTTGATACTGGTGAGCTCATCACGCACAAAGGTCAGCTCAATTTGACTCCTGGCGTTGGTGCCCACCTGGCGCAGCACCATTACGCCCATGCCGGTGATGGCGAACAGCAGCGCCAGGTTTAGCAGCACGTTAATCAGATTGCCGGCCATCCAGTGCATGCGGATGGTATCGAGATCGTAGCCAGCGGTGACAATCAGCGGGTAGCGCTCCAGGCGCGTAAAACCAAATACCCGCACCACACCGTCAAGGGTAGATCGCCACATGGCGTTGCCGCTGGACGCCGCCTTGAGCTCCGTTTTAAACAGGGGGCTCGCGGATAATACTCTCCCGATATACGCATCCGGGAAGGGGCGCACGTAAAGTGCGCTGGCGTCAGCCAGAATGAGCCCCAGCGTGTCTTTATTGCCCAACGCAAAATAATTGTAATACTGCCGAAAGTAGTCCACGCGAACGGTGGCCAGCGCCACACCGGCAAAATTCCCGGCCGCATCATTCAGCCGAACCGACACCGGGATCACCAGATCGCCGGTTGAACGGCTGCGTATCACTCGGCTAATCAACAGGTTGGTGTCGTTGTGCAGACGATGCCAAATGAAATAGTCGCGATCGGCGTTACTGGCATTCGTGGGGACAAAGTTGCCCGATGACGCGATCCAGTGCCCCTGCGTGTCGTAAACAAACAGACCGTGCAGCTGCGGCAGCTTGCTTTGCTGCTCTTTCAGCTGATGCAGAAAGGCGGGCGTCGCCGCATAGTCATTTCCGCGCTGACGCAGCTGCCTGACGGCGTCCGCCAGGGTGATATCCACCTGTAAAAAGGCATCTTCTGCCTGTTTAGCCAACGAGACAGAGAGATTGCGTGCATCGTCCTTTTTTTCGCTGATGGTTTGTTGCCACGAGTTCCAGAGCGCCCAGGCATTAATGGCAATCACAAACAGGCTGGTGAGCAGTAAAAACAGAGCCATGCTCTTGCCCAAAGGGGTCTTGAACAGCGTCCGGCCAGGGGCGCGAAGCGTATTTTTTCGCATAAGTGTCGGTTATGAGTGCAGGCAGCCAGAGATCATACATCAATTATGCGCATGGTCTAAGGTTATGACAGCGCCAAAGGACATTTTTCCCTTGCGGCGCCTCGCTTTGGCTACGCGCAATGCGCCATCTGGTCGCCCTGATGTCACGCGGTGCGTGGTTAAAAAGCGATTAAATGCATCTCATCTATACTTCACGGCGTTAACGCGTTGACGACAGCAAGCACGCTTAAATGGTCTCAGCGCGCGGGTATGATTGCCGCTTTCTATGGCGTTTCTAACAGGGGATTACTGGGTATGTCGCACACGTCATCTTCCCGCCTGGGCAGCCTGCTGCTGCTCCTGGCGTCACTCGTGAGTTTTGGGCTCGCGCTCTATGCCTGGCTCACGCCGTTAACCGGCGTGACCGGTACCCTCGGCGCACTGGGCGTTGTCATCGCCAGCGTCGTTTTAGCGCTGCTGACGCTTGCGCTGCGTCGCACCGTGCGCCATGGCGCGCGCCTGTTCTGCATTATTGTCACGCTGTTTGTGCTGATCGGTATCGGGTTTGCCGCCTTGCTGCTGCATCAAGGACTCATTACCGCTGCCATGGTGCTCGGCTTAGTGGGGTTAATTCTCCTCAGCCGCCGCGCCACGCAATCATCACGCTACGTTAGAGACTGAGGAACCGCCCGTGTCATACACTCACGCCACACCGCTGCTGAAAAGCAGCCTTACCGCCCTGGCTCTGCTGGTGACCCCGCTTACCTTACAGGCCCAGGATAACGCGACCGAAGCCTCGCAGGGCACTCAAGAGAAACTCAACGTAGATGCCGCCGATCAACAGTCGCCTGGCACCACCCACACCACGGATGAAGCGTCGTCTGGCGAGAAGGGGCAAGGCGCGGACGCTGCCGCGCATCCTGGCTCGCCGCTGGTACCGCAAAGCGCCACCTGGGACAGCTTTCACGGCCAGCTAAACGCACAGAAATACAGCCCACTCAAGCAGATCACCGCAGAGAACGTCGGCAAGTTGAAAAAAGTATGGGAGTTTCACACCGGCGACGTGTCGGACGGCAAAGGCGATACGCCCGCGACCGTCTGGTCAGCCACACCCATTTTTGCCAATGAGACGATCTACATTGGGACACCTTTCGATCGGCTGATTGCCCTGGATCCCGGCACCGGCAAAGAGAAATGGCATTACGACACAAAATCACCGCGTAAGGCGTTGACGCAGCCTGTGCTGAAAAATCGTGGTGTTTCTTACTGGCAGGCAAAGCAGCCCGTGGCTGGCGAAGCGTGTCAGAAAATCGTTTATATGGGCACCGTGGATGCCAAACTTTACGCGCTGGACGCCGATTCGGGCAAACCGTGTGAGAACTTTGCGGACCACGGCGTGCTCAATGTGGATCAGTGGAACACCGTTAACGCCAAATACCCGCTTTCGCTGCTGCAACCGCCTACCGTCGTCGGCGATCATCTGCTGATAGGCTGGGCGGGTAAAGATTGGGCCTACGCCGAAGCGCCTCCGGGCACGGTGTTCGCTATCAACGCCAAAACGGGTGAGCGCGAATGGACATTCGAAGCCCTGCCCGCTGACATTCGTGCGCGCACCGGCACGGCCAACGTCTGGACGCACATGTCGGCCGACGAGGCAAATGGCTTGGTGTATCTGCCCGTTTCCTCGCCGTCGCCCAACTATTGGGGCGGCAACCGCACCGCACCCATTCCGCTGGCCACCTCGACCACCGCGCTGGATATCAACACCGGAAAAGTGGTGTGGTCGCGCCAGTGGGTGCACCACGACGTATGGGATTACGATATCAACTCCGCGCCGACGCTGATGGATATCACCGTCAACGGCAAGCAGATCCCGGCGCTGATTCAGGCGACCAAGCAGGGCTTCCTGTTCGTGGTCAATCGCCTCACCGGCGAGGATGTATGGCCGATTGAGGAGCGTCCGGTGCCGCAGGGCGATGGCTCGGTGCAGGGCGAAAAGCTTTCGCCTACTCAGCCCTTCCCGACCAAACCCGCACCGCTGCTCGATCAGTCTAAAAAACCGGCAATCTGGAAGCTGGCGGATATTGTGGGTGCCGGACAGTGCTCGCGCTTGTGGGATAAGCTGAGCTATGAAGGTATGTACACGCCACCGACCACCCAAGGCGAAGGGGCGTTGACCTATCCCGACAGCGCTGGCGGCGTACAGTGGGGCGGCGTGGCGTTTGACCCGCAGAGTCAGATTGCCGTGGTCAATACGTCGCACATCGTGCAGTACGTGAAGCTCTACAGCCGTGAAGATTACGATAAAGCGGATAAAAACGCGGGTAACGAAAGCGGCTTTGCCCCTCAGGAGGGAGCGCCTTACGGCCTGCGTCTTATGGTGGCCAACAACTGGCTCGGCATGCCGTGCTGGCAGCCGCCGTTTGGGGAGATTGTGGCGCTGGACATGCACACCGGTGACGTGAAGTGGCGTCGTCCAGTGGGGGCATCGCAGCAGTACGGCTTCTTTATGCCGGAGAGCTGGGGATCGCCAACCATTGGCGGCCCGGCGGTCACAGCCGGTGGGGTGATCTTTATTGGCGCGTCAATGGACGCGAAAGTGCGCGCCTATTCGTTAGCCAACGGCGAAGAGCTATGGTCAGACCAAGTTGAAGCGCCGGCCGTGGCCAACCCGTCGGTGTATGAGTACAAAGGCCGTCAATATGTGGCCTTTGTGGCTGGCGGTAATACCATTCTGAAGGATCAGGTGGGCGATCAGGTGGTGGTTTACGCGCTGCCGCAATAAGCACCCGGCGCGATGACCGCGCCGGTGATCTTCCCCGCCATCGCTTTTATCGATGGCGGGGAAGGGCCGGGCCACTTAATTAAAGACCATCCCGCCATCAATCAGCAGCGATTGTCCGGTCATGTAGTTCGAATCCGGCCCCGCCAGGAAAGAGACACAGGCGGCAACGTCTTCCGGCTCGGACAATCGCCCCAGCGTGATGCGCTCGGCAAACGCCTGAGTGCCATAGCCTGCGGGTTTTCCCGCCGCCGCTGAAATTTCGCGATCGATAGACTGCCACATCGGCGTATTCACAATCCCTGGACAAAACGCATTAACCGTAATGCCCTGTGCCGCCAGATCGCGCGCAGCCGTTTGGGTGAGCCCGCGCACCGCAAATTTGCTGGAGCTGTAGACCGCCAGTTCGGGATTGCCCACGTGTCCCGCCTGCGAGCAGGCGTTGATGATCTTGCCGCCGTGCTGTTCAGCGGCAAAAGCGCGGATGGCGGCCTGCATGCCCCAGATCACGCCTTTGACGTTGACGTTATAGACCTTATCAACGGTCTCTTCGGTGATGGTCTCGATCGGCGTAGACGGCGCGATCCCCGCGTTATTCACGATGACGTCGAAGCCACCCAGCGTCCGACGCGCCTCTTCCACGGCGTCAAAGACCTGCTCGCGCTGCGCCACATCCACCCGCAGCGCCACCGCCTTTCCGCCCGCCGTGATGATGCGGTCCGCAATCTGCTGCGCGGTATCCGCATTATAATCGGCAACCGCCACGGCAAAGCCGTCCTGCGCCAGGCGCAGCGCAATGGCCGCGCCAATGCCTTGTCCGGCGCCGGTAACAAAAGCGACTCTGTTTTGCATGTTGTTCTCCTTACACACGTGAAATTACAGGATCTGGCTCAAATGAAGCTGGCTCATCAGGAGCGGGTTATCGCGATAATCAACCGGCACCGCGACCACCGCCGGGCCGTTAACCTCCATGGCGCGCCGCAGGGTCGGCTCGAGTTCCGCAGCGCTGTTGACGGCAAAGCCCGCAGCCCCAAACGCTTCGGCATAGGCCTTGAAGTCCACCGGGCCAAACTGAACGCCGGAGACGCGCTGGTATTTTTTCTCCTCCTGGATCGCCACCATGTTGTAGGCGTTATCGACCCAAATAATGTGCAAAATGTTGGCACCCAGCCTGACGGCGGTCTCCAGCTCCATGCTGGATTGCAGGAAGCCGCCATCGCCGGACACCGACACCACTTTGCGTGAGGGATCCACCAGCCAGGCACCAATGGCCCACGGCAGCGCAACGCCCATAGTCTGTTGTCCATTGGAAATCATGATTTGACGCGCCCGGAAGCTATACAAATAGCGGGCTATCCAGATATGGAAGCTGCCCATGTCCACCGTCAGACTCACATCGCTGTTCACGATATCCTGCATGGCGCGCACAATGCGCAGCGGATGCAGGGCGAACTGGTCCAGACTCGCTCCTTGCAGCGCCAGCAGTTGACGCTGCTGTTGGCGATCGTTGAGCACCGCGGCGCTCGCCTCGCTCAGCTGCAGCGGGCTCGTGACACGATCGGCGATCTTACGCACCGTCTGCGCAATATCTCCGACCAGTTCGGCATCAGGCAGATAGCGGTTATCGGTGTCGGCAGGCAGCACGTCAATGTGGACCAAAATGGCGCTGCCGCTGTTCCACATCGCCGGTTCGTATTCCACCGGACTGTAGCCGATGGTGATGATCAAATCGGCCTGCTGCAGTAAGCGATCGCCGGCCTGGTTGTTAAACAGCCCCACGCGACCAGCAAAGCGGGAAAAGTGCGCCTGGCGCACCGCGCCCGCCGCCTGATAGGTGCTGGTGACCGGGATCTGCGTTTTACTCAGCAGCGCGTGAATGGCCTCGCTGTTTTCCGGTTGACTGGCCATCAGCCCCAGCAGGATCACCGGATTTTTCGCCCGGGCGATTTCACGGCTGACCGCGTCGATGAGCGCGTCCGGCGCGGCGCCCAGCTGGATGTGACCGGACGTTTGCAACGGCGCGCCGGTGACCGGCTGATCGACAATGTCCTGCGGCAGACTCACAAAGGCCGCACCGCCGCGGCCGTTTTCCGCCTGCCGAAAAGCGTTAGAGACGCACTCCGCCAGCGCGGGCGCATCGGTGACCTCAACGGCAAATTTGGTGACCGGACGAAACATGGCCACCGTGTCCAGGCTCTGATGAACCTGTTTGGCGCTGTCGGCCCGTTTCACCGCGCCGCCCAATGCCACTAAAGGATCGCCTTCACTGGTGGCCGTGGCCATGCCGGTGACAAGATTGGCGCACCCTGGCCCGGACGTCACCAGCGCCACGCCCGCTTTGCCCGTTAGCCGGCCCACAGCCGCGGCCATAAACGCAGCGTTGGCTTCGTGGCGTACGGGAATGAGTTGGATAGGAGAGTCCACCAGCGAATCAAAGACTTTGTCGATTTTCGCGCCGGGGATGCCAAAGACATGCTTAACGCCCTGCGTTTCCAGCTGGGCGACCACCAGATCGGCACCGCTGTTCCAGCGCGTAGGAGTTTTTACTGTTTTCATCGCGTCCTCTTCGGTTAGCTTTCAACGGCCCGGATCGCGTCATCCAGGTTGTCCGGCGTCAGGTCGGCCTGCAGAAATTCACGGTCCTGCGGTAAATCCACCACCAGTTTGTTAATGGCGCCAAAGGTCAGCGTGCCGTGCTCCAGAACGTAGTCCAGGATGTGGCCGCCGCCCTGGCGATCGTCGGTAATAAAGTGCTCGTGATAACCCGCCACATTGATCCCCTGCATGTACTGAGGGGTGCGAAAGCCGATCAGTTCGCCGCTGCGCGCGGTGAAATCAAACGTAGGTTGGTTGTTGATCACATCCGGCATGGCGCGGTAAGGCCGACACTGGCAGGGCACGGTACGGGTGCGCACCGAGGTAAAACGGCCGCTAATGCGTAGCGCACAGAACTGGTTATCCGAGGTGATGCGCGCGTCGATGGCGCGGTGTACGTCCTCGCGCGAGGCGGTGCTGTCAAAGCAATGCTGATGCTCGGGCGTAAAAAAGGTCATGACGGCAAACGGCGTTTTCTGGTTCGGACTGGCGGGTCGGGCGCTGCCATCCGCGCGCAGCTGGTAAACCTGGCGATCAAAGGCGATTAACTCCCCATCCAGCTGATTGAACGTACCCAGGCCGAAATCGCCTTTTTGCAGCAGCTGCGCCACCGTGGTGGTGCCGTCATAGACACCGTGAAGAAGTGCGCTCATCAGGGAGGTTTGATAGATAACTTTTTCTGCCGATTCAGTCGCCAGTCGGGCGATCGTTTCCGTTAGCTGACCTTCACAAGAACAATCAGATACAAAATTACACATGCGCTGCCTCACAAAAAAATAGTTAAGCCGTGTTAACCTTATAGTGAGCCAGCCAGCTCAAGGTATCCAATAGCAAACCCTGTTAACTTTGAGACGTTTTTGATATGGAACTGCGTCATCTGCGTTACTTTGTGGCCGTGGCCGAGACGCTACATTTCACCCGCGCTGCGGAGATGCTGGGCATATCGCAGCCGCCGCTTAGCCAGCAAATTCAGCGCCTTGAACACGAAATCGGTACGCCGCTGCTTAAGCGTGAAACGCGCGGGGTCTCGCTGACGGAAGCCGGCAGCGCCTTCCTGCCGGATGCCCTGCAGATCGTGCAGCTTGCCGATCACGCGCTGGAGAAAGCGCGCGGCGTGGCGCGCGGCATGAGCGGGCAAATGTCGCTGGGTTTCGCCAGCTCGGTGGCGTTTGCCGCACCGGTGTTTGCGCTGATTCAGCGGTTCAAAACGCGCTATCCCGCCATGGTGCTGAGCACGCGAGAAGAGAATATGGCCCTGCTGATGCAGGATTTACGGGAAGGGCTGCTCGACGCGGCGTTTATTCGCCTGCCCTGTGAGAGCAGCAATGCTTTCAACCTGCATGTGATCGCCACTGAGCGCATGTTAATTGCGCTGCCTGCCGGGCATCCGCTGAGCGGCCAGCGCAGCGTTGCGTTATCCGCGCTGGCCGAGGAGGCGCTGGTGATGTTTCCGCGCGACGTGGCGCCCAGCTTGTATGAATTGATCGTCAGCACCTGCTTGCGCGCCGGTTTTTCCACCGCGCGGATACAGCAAGCCCCGCAGATCGGCTCCTCATTGGGTATGGTGGGAGCAGGCGGCGGCGTGGCGCTGGTACCGCACTCAATGGCCTGCGTGAGCAATCCTCACGTCGTGTTCTGTGAGATAGAAAACAACACGCTGTTTACCGATATCGCCTTTGCCTGGCGTCATTCGCATCCGGCCCGCACGGTCATGCACATGCTGAGCGTCATCCGCGAAAAACCCCACAACCCAGACGCCACGCGGGCTGCGGATGGATAAACATCCAGACTTCCAAATGAACATGAATTTCCTTCACGTTCGGTGAAATTAAATCACTGTTTTTCCCCCGGCGTTACGGGCATAACGTAGTCATACCGACCCACAACACACGAGATAAACCGGCTGCTTCACGCAAAACCAGCGCGTTTAGATCAAGATTAGGATACCGACTGCCATGAACAACGAATTGACCTTTGCGGTAAAAAGCCTGCGTTTTGACGAGAACTACAACCCCTCTGAAAACACGCGTATCACCACTAACTTTGCAAATCTGGCGCGCGGCGATAAGCGCCAGGAGAATTTACGCAATGCGCTGGTGATGATGAATAACCGCTTTAATTCGCTGGCCCAGTGGGATAACCCCAAAAGCGATCGGTATGCCGTTGAGCTGGATATTATCTCGGTGGTGTTGAACATTGCGCATGATGGACGCCAGGACGCTTTTCCCGCCATTGAAATCCTGAAAACCACCATTCTGGATACCCTGACCGGCGCGCGCAGCGAAGGCATTGTGGGCAACAACTTCTCTTCCTACGTGCGTGATTACGATTTCAGCGTGCTGCTGCCGGAGCACAACCAGCAGCAGACGCACTTCAGCCTGCCAGAGAACTTCGGCGATCTGCACGGGAACATTTTCAAGGCGTTCCTGAAATCGGAAGCCTACACCCAGCAGTTCAGCAAAGCCCCGGTGATCTGCCTGAGCGTCTCCAGCAAGAACACCTATCACCGCACCACCAACGTCCACCCGGTGTTAGGGGTTGAGTATCTGCAGGAAGATGCGCGTTCCTTAACCGATTACTACTTCGGCAAAATGGGTCTGGAAGTGCGCTATTTCATGCCGCCCAACAGTGCCGCACCGCTGGCGTTCTATTTCATGGGCGATCTGCTGCGCGATTACAGCGATCTTGAACTGATCGGCACCATCGCCACCATGGAAACGTTCCAGAAGATTTACCGCCCAGAGATCTACAATGCCAATTCACCGGCAGGGCAGTGCTACCAGCCAAGCCTGACGCAGCAAGATTACTCCCTGACGCGCATCGTTTATGACCGCGAGGAGCGCAGCCTGCTGGCCGTCGAGCAAGGTAAATTCACCGAGGCGAATTTCATTAAGCCTTACCAACCGATCCTGGAAGCCTGGTCTGCACAGTTTGCTTTGTAATTTATTTTAAAAAGGTTATTTGTGATGAAAAAGTTATTACCTACGTCAACGTCCGGCAGCTTACCCAAACCCTCCTGGCTGGCTCAGCCGGAAACACTGTGGTCGCCGTGGAAGCTGCAGGATGGCGAGCTGGTTGACGGCAAACGGGATGCGCTGCGCCTGTGTCTGGACGACCAGCTGCGCGCCGGGATCGATATCGTCAGCGACGGTGAACAGACCCGCCAGCATTTCGTCACCACCTTTATTGAACACCTCGACGGCGTGGATTTCGAAAAGCGTGAGATCGTCAAAATTCGTAATCGCTATGAAGCGAGCGTGCCGAGCGTCGTGGGCGACGTGGCGCGTCAGAAGCCCGTCTTTGTGGACGACGCAAAATTTTTACGTCAGCTGACCGACCAGCCTATTAAATGGGCGCTGCCGGGCCCGATGACCATGATCGACACGCTGTATGACGGTCATTATAAAAGCCGCGAAAAACTGGCGTGGAAATTCGCCGAGATCCTGAACCAGGAAGCCAAAGAGCTCGAAGCTGCCGGCGTAGACATCATCCAGTTCGATGAGCCCGCGTTTAACGTGTTCTTCGACGAAGTGAACGACTGGGGCATTGCGGCGCTGGAAAAGGCGGTGGAAGGGCTAAAATGCGAAACTGCGGTGCACATCTGCTACGGCTATGGCATCAAAGCCAACACCGACTGGAAAAAAACGCTGGGCTCCGAGTGGCGCCAGTATGAAGAGATTTTCCCCAAGCTGCAGAAATCCGCCATTGATATCGTGTCGCTGGAGTGCCAGAACTCCCGCGTGCCAATGGAGCTGATTGAGCTGATTCGCGGTAAAAAAGTGATGGTCGGTGCGATCGATGTCGCCACGCACACCATCGAAACGCCTGAGCAGGTGGCCGAGACGCTGCGCAAAGCGCTGCAGTTTGTGGATGCCAATAAGCTGTATCCGTGCACCAACTGCGGCATGACGCCATTACCGCGCCACGTAGCCAACGGCAAACTTAATGCCCTGAGCGCCGGCGCGGACATCGTGCGCCGCGAACTGTTGGCGAAATAAACCGCCTTCTTATTCCGGCTGAGCAGACGTCTGCTCAGCCGTTTTTTTGCCGCTGATGACTGTGCGGCGGTGGGGCCGACTAAGCAAGGTCTACGCACAGGCGGCACACGCTTCCGCTTAGCGTTGCAAACAATTCTTCGCCTATCCCCAGATCTGGAAATCAAATCCTAAGTTCTTAATCGTAGTAGGCCCGCGAATCGAGTACGCGGCTTTGGCATTTAAATCACTATTATTTAACATAAATAGAGTTATGCGCACTTTAGTTATAGAGGCAAAGCTAACCGGGCCGCTTCGGGCTACCTGTTAAAGAACCTGATATGGCGGCTTCTGGTGCGCCGTGATAACCGGGGTTCGAGGTCCAATGATGTAAAAAACCACGCTAAGAGGTTAATTCATTGTTTGTATTGAAATTTAATGGTCTTAACTCGCCCTTCAAAATATCGTCTGGTAACGAAAACGTATAATGCCCCAGCATATTTATATGGCCATGTATCAGCGGCGACAATCTTGCCAGGTGCTCCTCCTCAGGTGTTTCCCCCGATTTGCGAAGATGTGACAACGCCTCCTGCATGTAAAGTGTATTCCACAGCACAACCGCATTGGTCACCAGGCCCAGAGCACCCAGTTGATCTTCCTGACCTTCACGGTAGCGTTTTCTAATCTCACCACGTTGTCCGTAGCAAACGGCTCGAGCCACTGCATGGCGTCCTTCTCCCCGGTTGAGCTGAGTGAGTATCCGACGCCGGTAATCCTCATCATCGATATAGTTGAGAAGATACAAAGTCTTGTTGACCCGGCCCACTTCCATAATCGCCTGAGCCAGACCAGATGGTCGGCTACTTCTCAACAGTGAACGAATAAGCTCTGATGCATGGATGGTCCCAAGCTTCAGTGAGCCCGCCATTCGCATCATTTCATCCCATTGGGATTCTATTTTTGAAAGTTCAACACATCCCCGGGCCAGCTCATTCAGGGCACCATAATGGGCTATTTTATCTGCCCGCCAGAATATCGCCCCACCTGCATCGGCCAGACGAGGGGAAAACTGGTAGCCCAGTAACCAGAACAGGCCAAAAATGATATCGCTGGATCCTGCCGTGTCCGTCATAATTTCTACCGGATTCAGCCCGGTCTGCTGCTCCAGAAGCCCTTCCAGTACAAAGATGGAATCACGAAGCATACCGGGAACGACAATGCCATGGAAACCGGAGTACTGATCTGAGACGAAGTTGTACCAGGTGATACCGCGTCCTGAACCAAAGTATTTACGATTTGGTCCGGAATTAACCGTTTTAACCGGTGTGACAAAACGCATACCATCTGCGGAGGCAACCTCCCCACCTCCCCAGTACCCTGCGAGCGGCAGCGTGGACTGAAAATCAACCAGCCGTGCATTAGCGCTAACCAGCGTTTCTGCCCTGAGATAATTTTGTTTAACCCAGCTCAGGCGATGACGAGTAAGCGCGGGAATATTATGCTTTATCAGAGGTTCATGCCCTATATTGCAGGCTTCCGCCAGCAATGTTGCGCACAGACTGACCTGGAGATCCTGCGCCCGTGCACCTGATTCACTGACGTGGCTGAATTCGCGGGTAAAACCGGTTCGGGCATCTATTTCAAGCAACAGCTCAGTCAGATCAACGGGTGGGATCAGTTCTCTTACCCGATGATTCAATTGTATCAGTGCCGGTGGCTCATCCAGTTTATCCAGACTGCTGATCGTCAGTGAGGGATGCTTACCTTCATTGCTTATGCTGACCGCTGCGTTGCAGACAAAACGTGAAGCCACTGATTTCCATGTGTCATCAAGCCGCGTAGCCAGTTGTTCTGCTGCTTTAGTTCCGTCTGATGGATGACCCAGCGCCCGACATACCGGGATCCGTTGTGCCTGCCATTCAGCTCCCTGAAGCAATTTTTGACGCGGGTCCCCCCACCGGTCACTGTTCTCCAGCCAGAGATCACGACGGCGCAAAGAATCCTGAAGGCGCTCAAGAAGGCACAACGAGTAACCCGCTCGTAGAATCCTGCCATCTCTGTCGTAGACCAGACGTTTCCAGGGGCCGGAAATGATTTGCTCTGGTGCATCGTCGAGAATTCGCTTTTTTGAGCCACTCAGTTCGGCCAGATAATGGATTGCTGACAATGTGTGCTCCCCGGCCGGGGCAGCCTGAAAGTGTAAGTCACGCAACATCGCGGAAAGAAAGCGCTTCACCCGTCCATATTGTTCCACCATTTCATCCTGAAAGTGAGTATCCTGAGGGCGCGCCAGCTCATTTACCTTACCGACGGATTCAGCCAGTTTGTCCTTTGGTATGCGGCGAAAAATAGCCTGCCGCAGAGCTGCTTCATCGGTGTTCTCATCAAGTAATAACGAGCATGCCCGTGCCAGTAATAGCGCGGCACGATCAAGATCTTTCAGGGTCCTGAGCCGCTTTTTCTGCCCAATACTTTTCGCAGAACGAGTGATATCCAGAATAAGCATATCCAGCACATCAACGGCCTCGTCAAGCGCCGAAATTTCCTGCGCTTTTACAAACGCAGTAAGCACGGCCAGTCGCCGTTCCTCAGGCATTCTTGAAATATATTTCACCGAAGCCATTCCGGCATAACGGGCCAAATTTCGCAGCTGGATGGCAGGCAGACCGGAAAAATTCAGCCGGGAAAACTCCATGCTACGCAGTCGGGTATATCGCTCCAGGGCGTCTGTAAATGACGGTCCACTGATAGTGACAGGACCTTTTCGTATCTCCTCCAGCACCGATATACGCTGCCCTTCAGGTATTTCAAGTAAACCGTCCAGTTGCGCTTTTTGCCAGCTGTCAGGCAACAAAGCCAGCCTTCGCCACAATCGTCGACTTGCCCGTTCACGTACTTCGCCAATCAACCTTGTCAGAGTCGAGGCTGCGGGTAACAGGATCTTATTTTGCAGCAACCATGCAGTAGCAAAATCAAACAGCAGACCTGGGCGCTCATTGCTGAGCCAGGCGCGAGTATAGAGCAAACGCTTCAGTCTGAATGTCCAGGGGAAATCACCAAAATCATGATAATCATAATAGAGCTTGATAAGCCCCTGATGCTCCCAGCGGGTATTTTCTCTTTCAGCATATCGGGAAAGGATCTCTGGTCGGCTGATGTTCAACTGTGCCGCAATGTAAAAACGGATGAATGAAGGAATTTGAAGGGGATCAGGAAGAAATGTTCCCAGGAAGCGCGCCGTAGTCAGCTGAAGTGCAATCCCCAGACGGTTATGTTTTCCCCGTCGCTGATTAATAAAAGCAAGGTCACGCTCATCCAGATGAAAATATCGGGCCAGTTGAACCTCATTTGGCTCTGCCACATAGCGACCGTAGTTTTCTGTCTGTTCTCTGGTCAGAAAATCATCACTCATTGCGCATCCTTTCGTAAACTGGCGATCTGCTCTATTCTTGACAGTCTCAGATATTATAAGTTTTGAGACCTATCTAAATGGGTATAAACATGAGTATCAAAAATCGTATTTTATGCTTTATGATACTACGCAGTATCAATATCGATTTGTGAGACCAATATGGCATTACTGGGATATGCGAGAGTATCAACCAGCCATCAGAAACTGACGATGCAAATTTCTGAGCTGAAATCTGCCGGGGTCAGGGACGATCGCATTTTTACTGACATGATGTCGGGAGCCACAGACGCACGGGAAGGGTTGCAGCGGCTGCTGGCACGGGCAGAAAAGGATGACGTCATCCTGTGTACCAAAATGGATCGTATGGGCCGTAATACCGCTGATATGATCCACATTGTGGATGCCTGCTATAAAAAGGGGATCGCCATACGTTTTCTGGAAAACGGCCTCAGTACCGAAGGAACTATGGGAAAAATGGTGATACAGATTCTGGCCGCCGTGGCTGAGGCAGAACGGGAACGCATTCTTGAGGGCACTGTTGCAAAGTTAGCGATGAGGCAGCCTTTTGTCTTATTCAAAGGCCTTACATTTCAAAAACTCTGCTTACCAGGCGCATTTCGCCCAGGGGATCACCATAATAAAATGCTGAGGCCTG